>CAWHTU010000001.1:0-24592 GCA_963832305.1 uncultured Alphaproteobacteria bacterium
CCGTGAATCCGAGGCCCTTCAAGCGGGCGGTGCGGATATACTGGGCGTTCATCACTTCGACCATCGAGGCGCGAGTCATGCGCGCGACATAGCCCACGCCCAAGATCGCCACCGTCGCGACCGGCAGGGCGAAATTGTAGAAACTCAGGCGCCCTTCGGTCGCCGCGGCCGCCGAACCGTTGAGCCAGCCGAGCCAGGACGCGAAAATGATCGTCAGCACGACGCCCGACACATACTCGGGCGTGGACGTGGTCACGATCGACACGATCGAGAGCGCGCGATCGGTGCGGGACCCTTCGCGCATCCCGGCGACGATACCGATCAGAAGAGCGATCGGAATCATAACCACGAGCACCCAGAACATGAGGATCCCCGTCGCTTTGGCCGCCGGCCCGAGCTTGTCGGCGACCTTGACCTTGAACTTGGTCGAACAGCCGAGGTCTCCCTGAAGCACTCCGGAAAACCTGGGCGTCTTCGGCTCGTCGCAAAAAGAGAAGCGCGGCGTCGCGACGCCCGTCTGGGGGTCGACGTCAGGCTGCTTGGGCCAGACCCCCAGCCACTGGGCATAGCGTTCCAGGAAGGGGCGGCGGTAGCCGTTCTTGACCAGCCAACTTTCGAGCTCCTGGTCAGAGGCATGCATCTCGGTCTGGCTGATCGCGAGCTTGCGCAGGTTCGGTTCGAGGTTGACGAGATAGAATACTATCAGCGTCAGACACAGCATCGTCAACAGCATGGCTCCGAGCCGACGAGCCAGAAACGAGGCCATCGTTCCCTCCCGCCGCTCAGGACGCCGGCCGAGCCGCTCTCATCGAGCGAATCGGCCGCCAGGTTCGAACTTTTTGCGCGCCAAGCCTCAGGCGCTCAACCACACGCGCTCGAGATGGGTTTCATAGAGGGGATGCATCCCGTAATCCATCACCGCCGGCGTGCGGTGATTGTAAAGGGTCAACCAATAGGGCTGGATGATGATGCCCGAATCCTGAAGGATCTGCTCAAGGTCCTTCATGACCGCTTGGCGCTGCTTTGGATCTGGAATGGCCAGCGCCTTTTCGAGCTTGGCGTCGAAGTCGGGATTGGAATAGGCCGACTCGTTCCATGCCTCGCCGGTGCGATAGGCGAGGGCGAGGACCTGGACGCCAAGCGGGCGCATGTTCCAGTCGGTCATCGAATACGGATATTTCGTCCAGTCGTTCCAGAACGTCGAGCCGGGCAGGACGGTGCGCTTCACCTTGAAGCCGGCCTCGCGCAACTGCGCCGCGATGGCGTCGCCCGTGTTCTTGTACCATTCCTCGTCGCTGGTAATGAGGTCGTGCTCGAAGTCGATCTGACCGGCGTCGGTCATCAGCTTCTTGGCGCCCGCGATGTCGCGGGACTTCTTGGGAAGCTCTGCATATTCGGGATGGATCGGCGCGACGTGGAAGTTCTCGGCGACCGTGCCGTGCCCCTCGACGCCGAGCTTGAGGATCGTCGCGTTGTCGACCGCCATCTGCAGGGCGTTGCGCACTCGCTGGTCGTCGTAAGGCTTCTGTTTGACATTGGTGCGCGCCACGATCGTCGCTGATGTCTGGACGTCGGACCTCGTGAGGCCGGCCTTGTCCATGATCGCCACATAGGCGGCGTCGGTTTTCATCGTACAGTCGAGTTCCTTCGATTCGAAGGCGCTGACGGTCGCGGAAATGTCGGGCCCATAGTCGATGAACTCGACGTTGTCGAGATAGGCTTCGCCGCCCCACCATTTGCCGTTGACGCGGCGCTTGAAAGCGGCCTTCTTGCCGACCTCGAACGAAACGAGCTCGAACGCGCCGGTCCCGATCGGGTGCTTGACGAGGTCCTTGCCGTCCTTCTCGAAATTGCGATGGACGATCAGCCCGGGATAATCGGACATGCCGGGAATAATGGTGATGTCGGGCTTCTTCAGCGAGAGCTTGACGGTGAAGTCGTCGACCTTCGTGATCGCGCCGTCGCGCGCCTTCTTGGTCGTGGGATCGATGAGCGCCGCCATGCGCGCGGCCATGGAATTGCCCTCGACGGACTGGTCGCACCAGCGGTTGATGTTAAAGACGACGTCGTCGGCGTTGAAAGCGTCGCCGTTGTTCCAGGCCGCGCCCTTGCGCACATGCAGGATGTACTCGGTCGCATCCGGATTGACGTCCCAGGATTCGAGCAGGGCCGGTTCGAAGGTAAACTGGCGGGTGTAGGTGACCAGCGAATCCAGGAATTGGCGGGCGACGTTGCCCATCTCTGGCCAGTCATAGGTTCGCGGGTCTTTCTGGTCCTTGACGAACATGCCGACCCTCAAGGTCCCGCCCTTCTTCGGGGTTTCGGCCATGGCTGGCGTCGGCGCCACGAGGCCGAGCATGCCATAGGCGGCGGCCGTCGATGCGCCGAAAATTGTTGCGAGCGCAAGAAACTCGCGCCGGTCGATCGAGCCCTCCTTCGCTTCGACCGCCCAGCCCCTTAGGCTTTTCCGCCAGAACCTGCTCTTGAGTGTTTCGCTAATCATTCTTTTTCTCCTCCGGGACGCTATTGGACCGACTCACGCCGTGGTTCGTCAGCCGAGTATGCGGACAATGTGAGGCTTGGATTGGGGCATGTCCCGACGGGTTCGTGAGCCGGCGCCGAAATTCGCGCCGCCGACTTCCGTTTCCGCCCAGCGTCATGAAACCTGATCGCAACATGGACACACGTGTACATCTGAAAACAGACGCTAGCGCGATTGCAAAAGCCGTGCAACGGCCGACCTTCTTGCCTTGCGCTCATGCCTCGGCCGCCTCGCCCCGGCGGGCGAACGACAACTGCATGGATTTCGCGAGGGCTGCGGCAAGGGTCATGCCGCGGCGCGAGCGCAGGTAGTTCTGAAAGTCGTAGATCGTCACCCCCGGACAGACCTCGAATTCGAAAAAGGTCGGCCGCCCTTCGCCGTCGACGCGGAAATCGATCGAGAAGAGGTCGCGAAGGCCGATGAGTTCGGGCAAGGCGGGCGCTGCAATCGAGGATCTGCGCGACCGCCCGCCGCGGCCGCTCGCCCTCCTCTTGGCGCAGATCGACCATCCGCGGGGTGAAGGCGGCCGGGCGTGACGCGCCGAACCCGCCGCGTCCGCCCATGGTATCGCGCGCGCCCGACAGGGTCTCGTTGTCCTTCATGGTCAGAAAGGCTCCGCCGGCCTCGCTCGCGGCGTCCTTGACGATCCGCTCGACGCCGAGCTGATCGGCGAATTCGCCGCCGAGATCCATGTAGCTGACGCGCACGTCATCGCCCTCGATAAAGGGCTGGATGAGCGCCCGGTCGCGATAACGCGCCCAGATGCGCCGCGCCCGATCGCCCGCTTCTGCTCGATCGCGGCAAAGGCTGTCGGCGAAAATGCCGATCTTCGCCCCGAGCGTATTCGGCTTCACGAACAGCGGGCCGGAGGCGCGCGTCCAGTCGCCGAGCGACGCGATTTCGCTTTCCCCTTCCATTAGCCTGGTCGGCGGCACGGCGAGGCCGGCGGAATAGGCGAGCGCGAGGCTCGAGAATTTGTCCTGACACAGATGCGCCGCCACGGCGGGGCTGCCGAAACGCGCGAAGCCCTCGAGGCGGGCGAGAGCGGGGACCGACGAGCCGCGATAGAAGCGCACGCCGTCGGTCAACGTCCACACGATCGTCGCATCTTTCTGCGAAGCCAGGTCGCGCAGCCTCTCGGGCAACCCGTCAAGGTCGACGAATTCGGCCGCGATTCCCTGCTCCGAGAGCGCCTGAGCGATGTCGTCGATGAACAACGGCAGATCGGTCGACTGGGCGAGATAAACAGCGATTTCGGCGGCGACATCGGGCGGATAGTCGAACGCTGCGAGGCGGTGGCGCGCCGATGCTTCGCTCTCGAATGCGATCACCGCGCGGGAAAGCGCGCCAGCGGCGCCCGCGCCCAGGAAAGCGGACGCCGAGGATCCCTTGGTCATGCCGCGGCTTCGCCCCGGATCGTTGTGATTTTCATCGGCCGCCTTGTGAGCGCCGACATGGTCGATCATAGCGCACGATAGATTCACAGTCCGGGACCAAGAAAGTCGATTATTTAGGCGCGCGGACCTGAATTCCGTGGGCTCGCCTGCTGTGCTATTGCCGCCGCGGGCCGAACCCGGCCTTTAGATGAGGAGCAGACGCTTTTGAAAGTCGACGGACGCCCGTACCGCACGATCTGGCTGAACGCCGACGGCTCAAGCGTCGATATCATCGATCAGCGCTGGCTGCCGCACGAATTCCGCATCGCCACGCTGCGCTGCCTCGCCGATGCAGCCACGGCGATCCGCGACATGTGGGTTCGCGGCGCGCCGCTGATCGGGGCTACGGCGGCTTATGGACTCGCGCTCGCGATGCGCGAGGATCCGAGCGATGCGGCGCTCGACGCCGCGCGGGACAGGCTGGCGGCGACCCGGCCGACCGCGATCAACCTGCGCTGGGCGCTCGACGCCGTGCGCAAGCATCTTGCCCCGCTTGCCCCTGACGCCCGGAGGGACGCCGCCTACGGCGAGGCAGCGCGAATTGCCGACGAGGACGTCGAGATCAACCGGAATATCGGGCGCAACGGTCTCAAGCTGCTGAGGCGCCTGGCTGAAGGAAAGAAGCAGGGCGAATCGGTCAACATCCTCACCCATTGCAACGCCGGATGGCTGGCGACAGTCGATTACGGCACCGCGACCGCGCCGATCTACCTCGCGATGGAAGAGGGCCTCAACGTCCACGTCTATGTCGATGAGACGCGCCCGCGCAATCAGGGCGCATCTCTCACCGCCTGGGAGCTGACCCATTACGGCGCGCCACACACGCTCATTGTCGACAACGCCGGCGGGCATCTGATGCAGCATGGCCTCATCGATATGGTGATCGTCGGCTCCGACCGGACAACCGCCAACGGCGACGTCTGCAACAAGATCGGCACCTATCTCAAGGCGCTCGCGGCGCGCGACAATGCGGTGCCGTTCTATGTCGCGCTGCCGTCGCCGACGATCGACTGGACGGTTCGCGACGGGGTGAAGGAAATTCCGATCGAGGAGCGCAGTGCGGATGAAGTCACTTTCGTCCAGGGCCTTGGTGACGACGGAGCGATCCGGCGCGTCAGAATTGCGCCGGAGGGGGGACGCGCCGCCAATCCGGCGTTCGATGTCACGCCTGCTCGCCTGGTGACCGGGCTAATCACCGAGCGCGGCGTAGCCGAGGCTTCGCCGGAGGGGCTCAAGGCGCTGTTTCCGGACCGAGCCTAAGGCTTGCGCACGTCCTGTCCTCGGACGGTCGGTCGAGGTAATGAGCCAGATGAATTCGGTGCGGGGGTCCCTTCGATGATACGTCCGCTTGCGGGTTTGAGCGTGGTCGAGTTCGAGGGCATCGGCCCCGGTCCGCTCGCCGGCCGGATGCTCGCCGACTTCGGGGCCGAAGTTGTCGCGGTGATTCGCCCGATGAAGGCGGCCATCGGTGGTCCGGACCGCCCGCTCTACCCTGAGCCGCTTCGGCGGGGCAAAAGGATTGTCGCCCTCGATCTCAAGCGCCCGGAAGCGGTCGAGCAGGCGCTCGGCCTCGTCGAGACTGCCGACGCGCTGATCGAGGGCAACAGGCCCGGGGTGATGGAGCGCCTGGGCCTCGGTCCTGCCGACTGCGCCAGGCGCAATCCGCGGCTTGTCTACGGCCGCATGACCGGCTGGGGGCAGGACGGGCCGCTATCGCAAGCCGCTGGGCACGATCTCAACTATCTGGCGCTGAGCGGCGCGCTCTCGCTTGCTGCCCGCCCAGGCGCGGCGCCGATCCCACCGCCTACGGTTCTCGGCGACGGGGGCGGCGCGCTCGGCCTTGCGTTCGGGATCATGAGCGCCGTTTTCGCCGCCTCGCGGACCGGCAAGGGCTCGGTGATCGACTGCTCGATCGTAGATGTCGTGGCGTCCCTCAGCGGCATCGCGCTTGCGGCGCGCTCCTCCGGGCTCGTGGACGGGCCGGAGCCCAGCATGTTCCACGACTCTCCGTTCTACGACGTCTACGCCTGCGCCGACGGCCGCTACGTAACCGTCGGCGCGCTCGAGCCCAAGTTTTACGCGGCGCTTCTCGACAAGCTCGGCCTTGCGGACGTCGATCCAAAGGCGCAATACGACCGGGCCGCATGGCCTGCGCTGAAGGCGCGATTTTGCGCCATCTTCCTCAGCCGGCCAAGCGCCCACTGGCGCGCGCTGCTCGAGGGGAGCGAAGCGTGCTTCGCTCCTGTGCTTAGCCTGGCCGAGGCCGCAGCGCATCCGCATAACGTGGCGCGCGGCGTCTACCAGCCCGGCGAGCTCGACGTTCCAGCCGCGCCGCGTTTCTTTCCGCTCGGCTGAAGCACGTCGAGGCGAACGCAACACTCGAAGGACGAAACCGGACGATGTTGAACCGCGCGATGCCCGATACGCTGACGTTTCCAAATCCGGTTCCGCCGAAGCCCGGCGAAGCGATCGAGATTCGTCCGGGCGTCTTGTGGGCGCGATTTCCCCTCCCGTTCCGGCTCGACCATGTCAACGTGTACCTGATCGAGGATGGCGACGGGTTCGCGCTCATCGATGCGGGGATCGACGACCCGCCGTCGCGCTCCGCCTGGGAGGCGCTTCTTGCCGGCCCGCTTCGCGGGCGCAGACTGACCCGGGTCATCGCCACCCACTTCCACCCCGACCACGTCGGGCTCGCCGGATGGCTCTGCGAGCGTTTCGGTCTCAAGCTGGCGATGAGCGAAACGGAATATCTGATCTCCCTCAACATTCGCCTCGATCCGCAAGGGCTGAGGTCAGAGCCTTATCGGTCTTTCTACCGCTCGCACGGGCTGACTGAGGAGAGCACGGAACTCCTGCTCGGCAACGGCTTGCACTATTTGCGAATGGTCTCGGCGCCGCCGAGGACATTTCTGCGCCTCATTGCTGACGACCGCCTGAAGATCGGCGGCCGCGAGTTCCAGGTGATGACCGGGGCCGGTCATTCGCCCGAGCAAGTGATGCTTTATTCGAAGGACGACAACTTCATCCTGTGTGGCGATCAGGTTCTGGCCAAGATCTCCCCCAACGTCAGCGTCGAGGCCATGGACCCGGAGGGCGACCCGCTCGGCGCCTATCTGCGGTCGCTGCGGACGCTCAAGCGGAAGCTGCCGGAGGAAGTGCTGGTCCTGCCCGGGCACAACCTGCCGTTCATGGGGCTACGCGCCCGTGCCGACGAGCTCATCGCCCACCACGAGGCGCGCTGCATGGCCATCCTCGAGGCCTGCAAGCCGGGGGCGCAGACGGTCGCCGAGCTGGTGCCGGTCATCTTCGGGCGCCCGATCGCCGACCCGCACCAGCTCGTGTTCGCCTTCAGCGAGGCGCTCGCGCATGTGAACATTCTCATCCGCAGCGGCCGCCTTCGGATCGCCCCAGCTGCGCAGGGTCTGGCGCTCGAGGCTGCGTGAGTCGCCATTCGTCCCGGCTGTCTCAAAAACCCGCCAGCACGATCTTGCCTATCGCCCGGCCCGACTTGAGGAAGGCCATCGCACGCATGAGATTGGCCGGGTCGATGCGTCCGTAGTTCTCGCGCATAGTGGAGCGAACGCGCCCGGAATCGACGAGTTCGGCGACTTCGTTCAGAAGCCTGTGCTGGGCCTGCATGTCAGCGGTCTGAAACAAGGGCCGGGTGAACATGAGCTCATGGTGAATGGAGACGCTCTTGGGCCTGAAGGCAAAGAGATCGGCCGCCTCGCCATTGATGAGAGCGACGCGTCCCTGCGGCGCGATCAGTTCGGCGAGGTCGGGGAGCAGGCCGCCAATCGGCGACGTCGCGAAGATGAAAGCTGGGCTTCCCAGATTGAGCGCTGCGATCTGCGGCGCAAGCGGCGCCTTATGGTCGACGACATGATGAGCGCCCATGTCCTTCGCCCATTTTGTCGTCTCGGGCCGCGAAGCGGTTGCGACGACCGCAAGATCGGTCAATTGCCGCGCGAGCTGGATCGCGATCGAACCGACGCCGCCCGCGCCGCCGAGGATCAGAATCGCGCGCGCCGCGCCGGGGACAGGTTTTGCGACATCGAGCCGGTCGAACATCGCCTCCCAAGCGGTGATCGAAGTCAGCGGCAAAGCGGCGGCGGCGGCGAAATCGAGCGTTCGCGGCTTGCGGCCGACGATCCGCTCGTCGACGAGATGAAACTCCATGTTCGCGCCCTGGCGGCCGACGCTGCCGGCGTAGAATACTTCATCGCCCGGCTTGAAGAGCTTCGCCTCCCGCCCGGTTTCCGTCACGACTCCGGCGGCGTCATAACCGACAACCTTGATTTCGTCCGGGTCCGAGGACCCGCCGCCCGGGCCCCCGCCGCTTGCAACCTTGTAGTCGACGGGATTGACGGAAACCGCGCGGACCTCGACGAGCAGATCGCGACCCTGCGGCTTTGGCCGCGGGATGTCGAATGTCTCGAGATGGTCGAGCTCGGGGCTCGCTTTGCGATATCCGATCGCCAGCATTTCGCTTCGCCTCCCGGTTGCGCGCCGCCTGGCGCAAGCTAACTCGCGTCAGCGGGCTTGGCGAGAAGCTCCGCTGGTTGCGGAGGCTCGAGCGTCCCGCTCACTCCAAGAGACACCCCGTCAATCGATTACGCGCCCGTACCGCGAGCCGCGCACGAATACGAACGCGGGCGCCACTACGCCTCATTGAGTCCGGCGCCGAGCTCACTTAGGAACGACGCGCCCTTGGCTGTGAGCGCGAAGGTCGACCCGGGAACATCCGCTTTGCGCTGCACATAGCCTCCGGCGATGAGCCGCGCCAGATCGCGTTTTTGGTCGCTGGTGGACTCGAGAATCGTCATGCTCTTCGATGGCGCAGAGCAGCGCGACTTGGAAGTCGGTCAGATCATCAGGCATTTCGGTGCTCCGGTTCTACTTCTACCATCCTAGCCGATTGTCATCAGGCTCGCATTGCCGCCCGCCGCCGCGGTGTTGGTCGCGACCGCGACCTCCTCGACCAATTCGGCGAGGTTGTAGTCCTCGCCGGCGGCAAGGCGGGCGGGGGTGAGCGCCTGGAGGCGGACGATGGGGCCGGGGCGGAGTGCGAGCTGGCGTAAGGCCGCGGCAAGCGGGTCGGCCTCGCCCTCGAATAGCGCGCCGGCGAGCAAAGGCGCTTCAAGTGGGTAGAAGGCCATCACGACCCGGTGCGTTAGCTCTGGCGGCAGCCTTTTCAGCGCCAGCGTTTCGCTTGCATTGACGACCGCGTCGTTGCCGGTCGCGAGGATAGCGCCGATCTGGATCAGCGCGCCGCTCTGCGTCGCCGCGACCGCCGCGATCCGGCCGCGCGGCCCGAGGGTGTAGACATTGCGTTCGCCGACCGGCCCTTTGAGCTCGACGCGCGCGCCGAGCGGCGAGCGCGCCATGAGGCCAATGCAGCGCTCGGCTTCTGCTTGGTGTCCGGCCGTGCGGAGCCAGTCGATATAGACGCGGACTGCGCCGTGCGCAGCCGCCGCGCCTTCGACGCCCTCGAGCGCGCCGGGAGCCGGCTCAGCGGCCAGGCGCGACAGGTAGAGCGGCCCGCCGGCCTTTGGGCCGGTGCCCGAGAGCCGCGAGCCGCCGAACGGCTGCACCCCGACGGTTGCGCCAATGATATTCCGGTTGACATAGACATTGCCGGCTTCGATCCGTTCGGTCACTCGCGCAATCGTTTCGTCGATGCGGGTATGGAGGCCGAAAGTGAGGCCGTAGCCGGCAGCGTTGATGTCGTCGATGAGCGCGTCGAGCGCCTCGCGCCTGAAACGCAGGACGTGCAGCACCGGCCCGAACACCTCGCGCTCGACCTCGGCGACCTTGTTGATCTCGATCAGAGTGGGCGCGACGAACGTGCCGCGCGCTGTCGCTTCGCCGAGGGGAGTTTGAGTAAGCTTGTGTCCGCGGCGCGACATGGCCTCGATGTGCGTCGCGATCGCGTCGCGCGCCTCCGCCGTGATCACGGGGCCGACGTCGACCGAGAGCTTGCGCGTGTCGCCGACCTCGATCTCCGCCATCGCGCCTTTCAGCATGTTGAGGATGCGATCGGCCACGTCGTCCTGCAGGCAGAGGATGCGCAAGGCGGAGCAGCGCTGGCCGGCCGAGTCGAACGCCGAAGAGATGACGTCGGCGACGACCTGTTCGGCGAGCGCGGAGGAATCGACGACCATCGCGTTGAGGCCGCCGGTTTCAGCGATCAGGGGGAGGGGCGCTCCCCGGCGGGTGAGGCGCCCGGCGAGCTCCTTTTCGATCAGCCGCGCGACCGGGGTCGAGCCGGTGAAGACCACTCCCTGGACGCGTGGGTCGGCGACCAGCGCCGCGCCGACGTCGCCTGCCCCCGGCATGAGCTGCAGCCCGTCGCGCGGAACGCCGGCCTCGTGCAGGAGTCGTACCGCTTCGGCGGCCACGAGAGGCGTCTCTTCGGCGGGCTTCGCGATCACCGAATTGCCCGCAGCCAGCGCGGCGGCGACCTGGCCAGTGAAGATCGCGAGCGGAAAGTTCCACGGACTGATGCAGACAACGAGGCCGAGCGGCGCAGGAGAGCCGGGCAGGAACGTGCGCGCCGCTTCATTGGCGTAGTAACGCAGAAAGTCGACCGCTTCGCGCACTTCGGCGACCGCATTGGCGTAGGATTTGCCGGCCTCGCGCACGATGAGCCCGATGAGCCGATCGATTCGCGCTTCGATCAGATCCGAGGCGCGGCGCAGGACCGCAGCCCGCTCGGCGGGCGGGATCGCGGCGAGAGCAGGCGCGGCGATGTCGCCGACGGCCAGCGCTGCGGCGATCTCGTCGGGGCGCCCCCAACGTGTGAAGCCGACGACGTCGCTCGAATCGGCAGGGTTCACGACCGGCTCGCCGGGCTCGTCCTTCGTCCCGCCCGGCGGATAGGCGCGCCAAGCGGTTTCGGCGCTGGCAGCGAGTCCCTCGGCGAGCTTGGCCAGGCGCTGCTCGTCGGAGAGATCGAGCCCGCGCGAGTTCAAGCGATCAGGAGCGTAGAGGTCGCGCGGCGCCGCGATTTTGTCGTGCGGCGCCCCGATCGGCTGGATGGCGCGGGCGAGAGTCACAGGGTCCGCCGCCAGGTCCTCGATGGCCAAGCTTGCATCGGCCACGCGGTTGACGAACGAAGTGTTGGCGCCGTTCTCGAGCAGGCGGCGAACGAGATAGGCGAGCAGCGTCTCGTGCGAACCGACCGGCGCGTAGACCCGGCACGGGCGATCAAGCTTGTCCCGGCCGACCACCTCTTCGTAAAGCGGCTCGCCCATGCCGTGCAGGCACTGGAACTCGTATTGGCCGCGATAGAAATTGGGACCCGCGAAGACGAGGACGGACGCGAGTGTCTGTGCGTTGTGGGTCGCGATTTGTGGAAAGACCGCATCAGGCGCCGCGAGAAGCGTGCGCGCACAGGCAAGGTAGCTGACATCGGTATGAACCTTGCGGGTGAACACAGGAAAGCCGTCGAGGCCGTCGACCTGCGCCCGTTTGATCTCCGAATCCCAGTATGCGCCCTTGACGAGCCGGATCATCAGCCGTCGCCCCGACCGGCGCGCGAGATCGATCAACCAGTCGCTGGCGAAGACGCAACGCTTGCCATAGGCCTGGATGACGAAGCCGAGACCGTTCCAGCCGTTGAGATCCGGGTCGAAGCAAAGAGCCTCGAGGATATCGAGCGACAGGTCGAGCCGATCAGCCTCCTCGGCGTCGATGTTGAGGCCGATGTCGTAGGATTTGGCGAGGGCCGAGAGCCGTTTGACCCGCGGCAGGAGTTCGCTCATCGCGCGGGCGCGTTTGGTCCGCTGGTAGCGCGGGTGGAGCGCCGAGAGCTTGATCGAAATGCCAGGCCCCTCATAGATGCCGCGGCGATGGGAGGCCTTGCCGATTGCATGCACGGCGCGCTCGTACTCGTCGAGATAGCGGGCCGCATCCTCGGCGTTCGTCGCCGCTTCGCCGAGCATGTCGTACGAGAATGTGAACCCGCGCGCCTCGCGCTCGCGACTGTTGCCGATCGCCTCCTCGATCGTGCGGCCGGTGACGAACTGCTCTCCCATGAGCCGCATCGCGACGTCGACGCCGCGGCGGATGATCGGTTCGCCGCTGCGGGCGATGAGGCGCGTCAAAGCCGCCGAGAGGCCCTGTTCGCTGGTCGTCGTCACCAGGCGGCCGGTCAGCACCAGGCCCCAAGTCGCGGCGTTGACGAACAGCGACGGGCTGTGGCCGACATGCGCTCGCCAGTCGCCGGGCGCCAGCTTGTCCCGGATCAGAGCGTCGCGAGTGGCGGCGTCGGGAATGCGCAACAGCGCCTCGGCGAGGCACATCAGCGCAACGCCCTCCTGGCTCGAAAGCGAATATTCGTGGATCAGGCCCTCGACGCCGCTCGAGCGTGTCTTGGCCCTGAGCCGCGTGACCAAACTGCGGGCCAGCGCCTCGATACGGTCGGCCTGCTCCGCGTTCGCTGCTGCAGCTTCGATGAGGGGCGGCACGCATTCGGGTTCCGGGCGGCGGGTGGCGGCGGTGATCGCGGCCCTGAGCGGCGTCTGTGCGAGAACGTCGGGGCGGAACGCGGCAAAGACGTCAGCGGCGTCGGTCATGACAGGCTCCCGAAGGCGTGTCCCAGGTCGCGTCCGGCGAATTCGGGCGGCGATACCGCAATCCTATTATTGCGAAGGGTGTTTTGCCTATGCCGAGAAATCTCAACGGGCGCCTCGCTTGGCGCTTGCCAATTCGCATTTCCCGGGGCGGACGACTAGATGAAGAGTGCGGGGCGCAAGAAATGACTGGCGAGGATCCATGCGCGCGATCGGTTTCGCCGGCTTTAGCGGAGCGGGCAAGACGACGCTGATCGTCCGGCTTATTCCCGAGCTGAAGCGGCGCGGCTTTAGCGTCTCGACGATCAAGCACGCGCATCACGGCTTCGACCTCGACCAGCCGGGCAAGGATTCCTACGCCCACCGCGCCGCCGGCGCTCATGAGGTGCTGGTCGCCTCCGCCAACCGGCTCGCGCTGATGCGCGAATTGCGGGGCGCGCCCGAGCCGTCGCTCGCGGAGCTTCTGAGTCTCCTCGCGCCGGTCGACCTCGTCCTCGTCGAGGGTTTCAAGCGCCATCCCATGCCCAAGATCGAGGTCTATCGTGAAGCCAACGGCAAGCCGCCGATCCACCCACAAGACGATTGCATCGTCGCTCTGGTCAGCGATGGCGCGGAGCCGCCGGCCCGCCTGCCGCATGCGTCGATCGACGACATTGCCGCCGCAGCCGACCTCGTGCTCGCGCATGCGGCCCCTGTCGCCGCGATTTTGGCAAGGCTAGAGCGTTCGTGAACGCTCGACTTCGCATGAGGACGACGCGTAAGGTCAACCGATGAGCGATCTGGCGAAACCGCCATTGAGCCGACGGAAACTCTTCGAACTTGTTGGCGCAACCGTCGGAGCGTCCGCAGCCTACCAGGCCATGACCAGGCTTGGATTCGCATCGGAATCGCCATATCGCGGGCCGATCAAGCTCGATGGCGATCCCAAAGGCGCTTCGGTCATTGTCCTGGGAGCCGGCCTTGCGGGAATGACGGCGGCTATCGAGCTCGAGCGCGCGGGCTATCGTGTCAGCGTCCTCGAATTCAACCTCCGCCCTGGCGGACGCAACTGGACGCTGAGGGGCGGCGACGTCTACACCGAACTCGGCGGAGCGACCCAGACCTGCGAGTTCGATTCCGGCCTCTATGTCAATCCGGGGCCGTGGCGGATTCCATACCATCATCACGCGATTCTGGATTATTGCCGCCGGTTCGGGGTCGCGCTCGAGCCTTTCATCCAGCTCAATCACAACGCCTACCTTCATTCCGCGAACGCATTCGACGGCAAGCCGCAACGCATTCGAGACGTCAAGGCCGATTTTGACGGCAGCGTCGCCGAACTCCTGGCCAAGGCGACACGAAAGGGCGCGCTTGACGACGAGGTGTCTGCGGAAGACCGGGAGATTCTGCTCGAGGCGCTGAGGTCGCTTGGCGCGCTTGACAAGGACTTCCGCTACAGGGCTGGCGACGTTTCGGCCTATCACCGCGGCTACGCGAAGGATCCTGGCGGCGGCATCGGCGCTGAGCCGGCCGATGGCGAGCCGATCGGGCTGCACGACATTCTGACCTCGCGCCTGTGGCGCAGCCTGCAGAATTTCCTCTCCTACGATTTTCAGACGACCATGTTCCAGCCGGTCGGCGGCATGGGCAGGATCGGCGAGGCCTTCGCGCGGCAGATCCCCGATCGCATTCGGTACGGCGCGAAAGTCGTTGCGATCCGCCAGAACGAGACCGGTGTGACCGTGGCGTTCGAGGACCTCGCAGCCGGCGGTGCGGCTCAGGAGGCCAAAGCCGACTGGTGCGTATGCGCGCTGCCGCTCACCATCCTGAGCCAGCTCACGGTCGATGTGTCCGCGCCGATGAAGTCGGCGATCGCGGCCGTTCCCTACGCTTCAGCGGTCAAATTCGGGCTGCAGTTCTCGCGCCGGTTCTGGGAGGAGGACGAGTACATCTTCGGCGGCATCAGCTACACGGATCTCCCGATCCGACAGATTTCCTACCCGAGCACGAATTTCAACGCCGGCGGCAAGGCCGTGCTGCTCGGCGGATACACCTTCGACGGACCGAACTCCTACGAATTCACCGCGATGTCGCCGCCGGAGACGGCTCAGACGCGCGATCGAGTTCGGCGCCGAGATCCATCCGCAATACCCGACCGAGTTCGAGAACGGTATTTCGGTCGCCTGGCATCGGGCGCCATTCACGCTCGGGTGCGCCGGCGATTGGTCGGATGAAGCGCGGAAGGCGCACTACAACGACCTCTGCCAGATCGACGGCCGCATTGTGCTCGCCGGCGAACACGCCTCCTACATTCCCGCCTGGCAGGAGGGCGCGATCCTTTCGGCCCTGGATGCAATCCGGCGCCTCCACAAGCGTGTCGTCGCATCGTGAGACCTGCGGCGCAGCTCGTCCTTGTGCTCGTCGCTGGTGTGGGCTTTGGCTCGCCGGTCGTGGCTGATAACGCTGCAGAGAAGAACGCTCCGATGAGCCGGGGGTGGGAATTCACTGAACAGGGCGGGTCGGATCTCTTCGCCAATGTCTGCGCGGCCTGCCATCAGCCCGACGCGAAGGGCGCGGCCGGCGCGGCGGCCTATCCACCGCTCGCCGCCGACAAGAAGCTCGCTTCTGCGGGCTTCATGCTGGATGTGCTGTTCGCAGGGCTCCGCGGCATGCCGCCGCTCGGACGGATGATGAGCGACGAGCAGGTCGCCGACGTTGTCAACTACATCCGCACGCATTTCGGCAACAGCTACGCCGGCGCCGTTTCAGCCGCGCAGGTCGCCGCCGCAAGGCGGCGGACGGACCCTGCGCCCTGACCGTTATTCGGCGACGAGGTCTCGCGCGGGCTTCGGCCGCCTCGAGCGCTGAGGACACCGCATCGTCCACCCGTTCGAGCCAGATGAACGTCAACTGCTGACGCACCTCTTCGGGGATGTCTTCGAAGTCGCGTCTTGTTGCGGGCAGGCAGCATGACGCGCTTGATCCCGGCCCGGTGCGCGGCGACGACCTTCTCCTTGATCCCGCCGACCGGCAGCACCAATCCTCTGAGGCTTATCTCCCCGGTCATCGCGGTGTCGCTGCGCACGGTGCGGTCGGTCAGGAGCGAAACCAGCGCCATGAACATCGCCACCCCGGCGCTTGGCCCGTCCTTCGGCGTGGCGCCGGCCGGCACATGGATATGGATGTCGGTCTTTTCGAAGCGTGAGGCCTCGATTCCATACGAGCCGGCGCGACTCTTGACGATGCTTAGCGCCGCCTGGGCGCTTTCCTTCATCACTTCGCCGAGCTGGCCGGTGAGGATCAGCCGGCCGTTTCCCGGAATCGCTGTCGCCTCGATGAACAGGATGTCGCCTCCGACTGGCGTCCAGGCCAAACCTGTCGCCACGCCGGGGATGCTGGTCCGCATCGCGACCTCGTCCTCGAACGGCGGCGCGCCCATGACGCCCGCGAGATCGCCGGCGGAGATCGCAATCGGCCCAGTCTCGCCCTCGGCGATCCGCATCGCGGCCTGGCGCAGCACCCGTCCGATCTCGCGCTCGAGAGTCCGGACCCCGGCCTCACGCGTATAGCGCTCGATGATGGCCTTGAGCGCGTCATCGGCAATCTCGACCTGGCCGGGTTTGAGCCCGTTGGCGGCCAGTTGACGCGGAACGAGATAACGGCGCGCGATCTGAAATTTTTCGCTGGCCGTGTAGCCGGCGAGGCTGATCACTTCCATACGGTCGCGAAGCGCTCCGGGGATCGTGTCGAGCATGTTCGCGGTGGCGATGAACACCACGCGGCTCAAGTCGAACGGCACGCCGAGGTAGTTGTCGCGGAAGCTGTTGTTCTGCTCGGGATCAAGCACCTCCAGCATCGCGGAGGCCGGGTCGCCCTGGATGCCGGCGCCGAGCTTGTCGATCTCGTCCAGCATCATGACGCAGTTGCGGGCGCCCGCCTTGCGGATCGCCTGAATGATGTTGCCCGGCAGGGCGCCGATATAGGTTCGCCTATGACCCCGGATCTCCGCTTCGTCGTGCACCCCGCCGAGACTGACGCGGACAAATTTGCGATCCATGGCCCTGGCGATCGACTGACCGAGCGAGGTCTTGCCGACGCCTGGAGGTCCGACGAAGCACAGGATCGGCGCCTTGCTGTCCGGCGCAAGCTTCCGAACCGCCAGATATTCGATGATTCGGCGCTTGATCTTTTCCAGATCCGAAGTGATCCTCGTCGAGGATGCGGCGCGCCGCTGCAATGTCGATCGGCGGCTCTTCGGGGAGCGCCCATGGCAGGTCCACTAGCCAATCGAGATAGGTCCTGACCATCCCGTACTCGCCGGCCGCTTCGGGCATCCGCTGCAGGCGCCGAAGTTCCTTGCGCGCCTGGTCCTCGACCTCCTTCGGCATATGCGCGCTGGCGATCGCCTTTTCGAGCTCGGCGATCTCGGCCGACTTTCCCTCGTCGGCCTCGCCGAGCTGGCGCTGAATCGCCGCCATCTGCTCGCGCAAGAGGACCTCGCGGTTGCGGGAGTCGAGCGACGCCCTGGTCTCCCGTCCGATTTCCTGCGACAGCCGAAGCACCTCGATCCGATGCGCGAGCAGTCGCGAGACCCGCTCCATCCGGGCGCCGATGTCGATCGTCTCCAGGATGTCCTGCTTCTCATCCGGCGTCGCGTCCATGAAGGTCGCGACCATGTCGGCGAGCGCGCCAGGCTGCTCGATATTCTGGATGGTCGCAAGCAATTCGGCGGGCGCCTGCGGCAACAGCTGAATGGCCTCGATCGCCTGCCCCTTGAGATGGACGAACCGGGCTTCGATCTCGTCCGAGGACGGAGCGGGCTCGGGGATTCTCTCCGTCCTGGCGACGAAGAATGGCCAGCCGGTCAGATAGTCGAGGACCCGGAACCTTTGCTCGCCCTGGCAGATGAGATGATTGGTCCCGTCCGGGGCGGTGATGTACCGAACAATATTTGCGACCGTGCCCATCCGATGCAGGTCGATCGGCAGCGGGTCCTCGACCGCGGCGTTGCGCTGCATCACGATGCCAATCGGCCTTTGCTCCTTTACCGCCCGCTGCGCCGCCAGAACCGAGCGGGGACGGCCTAGCGTGACCGGGAGCACAACGCCTGGAAACAGCACCATGCCGCGCACCGGCACAATGATCAGGGCGTCGGGCGGCAGCGGCGGCGAAGACGCGCCGCCGGGGTTCTCTCCGGCCGCCGCGACCGTTGTCTCAGCCATTCGGCCCCTCCGACTTTTGCAGCGTGATCAGCAGGGAGCCGTTGAACTCGGATCGATGAACGGCATTGTAGCGGCCCGCCGGAAGACGGATTCGGCGTTCGAACCGGCCTTGCGGCAATTCGAGGCGATGGATGATCGCGGTCTGCATTTCAGGCGGATAGGTCCGGCATCCCGAAATCAACAACTCGCCCTGGCTGATGAGCGCCTTCACCTCGCCGAAGTCGACGCCTGGCAAAGCGACGAGCACCAGGACCGCGTGCTCCGTCTCGAGAACGTCGACCGGCGGCTCCCAGGCGACGGGCGGGGATGAGCCGGACGGCTGGAAGAATTGCCGATGCATGCGCTCCGCGCGCGCCAGCATCTCGAAGGCCTCCGACCACATCCAGTTACTCGGAAACTTTGTCTCCATCGCCTCACCCGCCCGGCTGAGCCGGCCTTCAACCCATAACGTTGATCCTCAATAGCTCAATTTCGGCCGGAGTTCATCCAGGCGTCGGACCGCTCCTTCCCAGCCTTTCTCGGACACTGCAACTGAGGATATTGAATTGCGGCGAAGCCGACCGCAAAAGGACATACGCTCGTTTATTCGTCGGACAGCTTTCTGCTGGAGGTCTCGGTCCCATGGACTCGGTAGAGTGTCTGGTGGTCGGCGCCGGCGTCGTCGGTCTGGCAATCGCTCGAGCGCTGGCGCGCTCGGGGCGCGAAGTGGTCGTGCTCGAAAGCGAGCGAGTGATCGGCTCGGGGATAAGTTCCCGCAACAGCGAGGTCATTCACGCCGGCATCTACTACCCGACGGGCCTCGACAAGACCCGCCTGTGCGTCGAGGGCAAGGAGATGCTTTACGCTTTTTGCCGGGAATATGGCGTGCCGCACCGGCGGTGCGGCAAAATACTGGTCGCGACGACCGAGGGCGAAATTGGAAATCTTGCGGCTATCAAGAAGCAGGCCGAGGCCAACGGCGTCACGGATCTGGCTTGGCTCGGCCGCGATGAGGCGCGCGCGCTCGAACCGGCGCTTTCCGCAACGAAGGCGTTGCTTTCGCCTTCGACCGGCGTCATCGACTCCCACGCGCTCATGCTGGCTCTCGAGGGGGACGCGGAGCGGCATGGTGCGATACTGGCCATGGAGACCCCGGTGGAGTCGGGCCGAGCGGCCGGAGGTGGACTGATAGTTGAGACTGGAGGATCAAATCCAACGCAAATCGCCGCAGGTTTTGTGGTCAATTCGGCGGGTCTCGGCGCACAGGCGGTGGCGCGTTCGATCGCTGGAATGCCGGGTGAAAAAATACCGCCACTGCATTTGGCCAAAGGCAACTATTTCGCCCTGACGGCGCCCTCGCCCTTTTCGCACTTGATCTATCCGATACCGACGCCAGGGGGACTTGGCATCCATCTGACGTTGGATATCGCCGGGCGGGCGCGGTTCGGGCCGGATGTCGAATGGATCGAGGCCATCGACTACGCGGTCGATCCCAGGCGGGGAGACGCGTTCTCTGCGGCCGTTCGTTCCTACTGGCCGGACCTGCCCGATGGCGCGCTGCAGCCGGACTATTCGGGCATAAGGCCGAAGATCGAGCGCCCGGGCGGATCCAGCACGGATTTTGTTATCCAGGACCAGAGGGCTCACGGCGTAGCCGGGCTGATCAATCTGTTTGGGATCGAATCGCCCGGACTCACATCGAGCCTGGCGATCGCCGATTGGGTCGCCAGGATCGTCCAAGATACGCGCGCGGCAAAATAGGGCGGCGTCCGCGAACGCGATCCTATGTATCGGCTATCTTACCGGCCAGGAAGAAACGCGCTACCTTGCCGCAGCAACGCCGAAGGAGGCGCGGATCATGTCAGTGAGAAGCGGTTACGATTTGCTGCTGCGCGGCGGCCGGGTCATCTGCCCGGCCTCCGGGATCGACGGTATTTTCGACGTCGCCATTCGCGACCGCCGGATCGCTGCGGTCGAGCCTTCGATCCTCCCAAGCAGCGCGACGGAGACGGTCGACCTGTCCGGCAAGCTGGTCCTGCCGGGCCTCATCGACACCCATGGCCACGTCTACCAATATGTCACCGGCCGGTTCGGGCTGAACGCAGACATGGTCGGCGTGCGCTCGGGCGTGACGACGGTCGTCGACCAGGGCGGCCCGTCCTGCATGACCTTGCCGGGCTTCCGCCATTTCGTCGCCGAAAAGGCGGAGACGCGGACTTATGCGTTCCTCTCCGCCTATCTGGTCGGCGGTCTCGAAGGCCATTTCTATCCCAACCTTTATAGTCCAGCCGGCGTCGATATCGACGCGACTGTCGCCTCGGCGAACGCCAACAAGGATCTCGTCCGCGGCATCAAAGGACATGCTGAGATCGGCGGTTTCGCCCGTTGGGGCATCCGCGTAATGGAAATGGCGGCGGAAATCGGCCGCCGGACCGACCTTCCGCTTTATGTCCATTTCGGAACGCTGTGGAAACTGCCGGACAGCGGCGCAAATGGCGAGGACGCGGACACGATCCTCGAGCGCGTCATTCCGCTCTTGAAACCCGGCGACGTGCTGGCGCATCCCTTCACCCGGCATCCGGGCGGCTTCGTGAACCGCAAGGGGGAGGTCCATAAAGTCATCAAGGCGGCGCTCGATAAGGGATTGAAGGTCGACGTCGGCCACGGCAGCCATTTCTCCTATCGTCTGGCGCGCAAGGCGCTCGACGCCGGCGTGGTCCCCCATACGCTGGGCGCCGACATGCACGGCTACAACACCGAAGTTCCCGCGCCGGCCGGCACGCCGCGCGAGCATGCAGACGACGAGAACCACCCGTTCAAAGGCCAGGCCCGCTTCAGCCTCACCCAGGCGATGAGTTCGATGATGGCGCTCGGCCTGCCGCTCGAGACGGTTGTGCCAATGGTGACCCGCAACGCCGCCGAAATGCTCGGCCTTGCCGACCGAATCGGCGCGCTGACCGTAGGGTTCGAGGCTGACGTCACGGTGCTCAATGACGATCGCGGGCGCTTCCTCCTGCGCGACAACGAGGACACGAAGGTCGTCGCCGATAGGCTGCTGCGTCCGGCCTTCTGCCTCCGCGCGGGTAAGCGCTTTGACGCCGACTCGCCCATACTGCCGCAGGCCGTGGCGGCGTGAGTCTCACCACGCAGACGCCCGCGCCCCAAACTGTCTGGGCATCGCTCGATCACGCCGCGCGCAACGCGGCCTATGACAACAACGCGGCGGTCGCCAACAGCGCCGCGCTCATTGAAGCGCGCAACGCGGCTTCGGCTGCTTATCGCAAAGCCCATCCGGGTGGTCTCAACATTTCGTACATGCCTGGCGCACGCACGGCCTTTGATCTCTACCCGGCGCGCGACCCGGCGGCGCCTTGCCTCGTCTTCATCCACGGCGGCTATTGGCAGCGGAATTCCCGCGAGCTCTTCGCCGCCTATGGCGAAGGGTTGGCGCTCGCCGGTTGGTCGATCGCAATGCCAGGCTATACGCTGGCGCCGCAAGCGAGTTCTTGCGGCCATCGTCGAGGAAATCGGCTCGGCGCTCGACTGGCTCGCCGACCATGGGCCGACGCATGGCGTCGCCGGCCCCGTGGCGCTGGCGGGATGGTCCGCCGGCGCGCAGCTGGCGGCGCTGCATCTCGGGCATCGGCGGGTTGCGGCAGGCCTCGCCATTTCCGGCGTCTACGATCTCGAGCCCTTGCGCGACACCGCGCTCAACGATGTCCTGAATCTTAGCGACGAGGAGATAGCGGCCCTGTCCCCCGTGCGGTCGCCGCCGACCTCGCCGAAGCCGCTCGCCATCGCCTACGGAACGCGCGAGCTTCCGGCGCTCGTTCATGATTCGTGCAAACTCCACGCGTTGCGGTCGGCGGCCCGTGCGCCGGGCCCGTTGTTGCCGATCGCCGGCGCCGATCATTTCACCATTCTGGAAGAACTACGCCGCCCTGGGGGCCAGCTTGTTCGCGCGGCGCAGCGCCTTATTCAGGACATCTCGAATTGACCGCCGCTGACGTTTCAGAGACGCCCCAGGGCGTCGGCGCGCGGCTGCCGCGCAAGGAGGACGACCGCCTGATGCGGGGCCTCGGGCAATATGTCGGCGATATTCGCCTCCCCGGCATGCAAGACGTCGCTTTCGTCCGCAGTCCGCTGGCTCATGCCCGCATTCGCGGGGTGGTCATTCCCGAAACTGTTCGGGACCGAGTTTTTACGGCTGCGGATCTCGCCGGCGTAAAGGCGATCCGGGCGGTGTCGGGATTGCCCGGCTTCAAGGTCTCCGAGCAGCCGCCGCTCGCGACGGCCAAGGTCAGGCATGTCGGCGAGCTCGTCGCCATGTGCGTCGCGCCGACGCGTGCCGAAGCTGAGGATATTGCCGCGACCGTCGCTCTGGACCTCGAGGAGCTTCCGGCCGTCTGGGACATGCGCGCGGCGCGCCGGCCAGGCTCGGCCCTCGTCCACGAGCATTGGGGCGACAATGTTTTCCTCGAGACCACAGTCGACGCCGGCATCGCGGCGGCGTTCGATGCGCCGATCAAGGTCACCCGCACGATTTCGACCGGGCGCCAGTGCATGGCGCCGATCGAGGGGCGCGGCTGCGTCGCCGTGCTCGACCATCGCGCCGACCAGCTCGTTCTCCATACCGCGAGCCAGATGCCGCACGTCATCCGGACGGGCCTCGCTGAATGCCTCGGCCTCGAGGAGGGCCGCGTCCGCATCGTCTCGCCCGACGTGGGCGGCGGCTTCGGCTACAAGGCGATCCTGCTCGCCGAGGAGATCTGCCTCGGCTGGCTCGCGCTTCGCCGCCGCCATCCCGTCCGTTGGCTCGAGGACCGACGCGAGCATTTGACCGCCAACGCCAACTGCCGCGAGCACCATTACGAAATCACGGTCTACGCCGAGCGCGACGGGCGCTTGCGCGGCGTCGATTGCGAGGCGATCGTCGATTTCCGGGGCCTATTCCGCCTATCCCTTCTCGGCTTGCCTCGAAGCAGCGCAGGTGGCGAGCATCCTGCCTGGGCCCTATGACTTGCCGGCCTATCGCTGCCGCACCTGGTCGGTCGCGACCAACAAATGTCCGATCCTCCCCTATCGCGGCGTCGCGCGGACCGGCGTCTGCTTCGCTCTCGAGCTCATGCTCGACGCGGTCGCTTCGGCGGCCTGCCTGAGTCCCGAGGCAGTGCGATTTAGGAATCTCGTTCGGCCCGAACAGATGCCGTTCGACAACATCACCAAGAAGCACTTCGACAGCGGCGACTATCCGCAAGCGCTGGCGCGGGCCTTGGAGGCGATCGACGCTGACGCAGTCCGCGCCCGCCAAAGGCAGGGCGAGCCTGATGGCCGTCACATTGGACTGGGCGTCGCGATCTACTGCGAGCAGTCGGCGCATGGCACGTCCGTTTATGCCAGTTGGGGCATTCCGATGGTGCCCGGCCGCGAGCAGGCTTCAGCGCGGCTGACGCCGGACGGCGGGCTTGAATTGCGCGTCGGTCTGCACGCGCATGGGCAAGGTCTCGAGACGACGCTCTCGCAAGTCGCGCATGAAGTCCTAGGCATACCCGTGGCGCGGATCCGGGTGGTGCTCGGAGATACCGCCATGACCCCCTATTCGACTGGGACTTGGGGCTCGCGCGCCATGGTGATGGCCGGGGGCGCGGTCGCCGCCGCTTGCAGCGAGCTTGCCGGCAGGGCGACGCGCATCGGCGCCCATCTCCTCCAGGCCAGGCCCGAAGAGGTGCGGTTCGAGAACGGGCGCGTGCTCGGCCCGTCGGGCGAGGTTTCGTTGCCGACGATTGCGCGGACCTGGTACCGGCGTCCGCAGGACCTCCCGGCCGACGCCGAGGCGGGCGGGCTCGAGGCAACGAGCGGATATAAGCCGGTCCGTGATTCCGGCGTATTCAGCTATGCGGCCCATGCTGTCGCGGTAGCAGTCGATCCCGACCTCGGCGAGGTCGAGATCCTCGACTATGTCGTCGTCGAGGACGGAGGCGTGCTCGTCAATCCGCTTATCGCCGACGGCCAGATATGGGGTGGACTCGCCCAGGGGGTCGGCACCGCGCTCTACGAGGAAATGGTGTTCGACACGGCCGGTCAGCCGCAAGCCTCTACCTTCGCCGACTACCTTTTGCCCGGCGCGCCAGAGGCGCCTGCGGCGCGCATCGTCCACATGGAAACGGCCTCGCCATATACTCAGTTCGGCGCGAAAGGCATCGGCGAAGGCGGCGCAATCGCTCCGCCGGCGGCAATCGCCAACGCCGTCAACGATGCGCTGAGGCCGCTCGGTGTGGAACTCCGCCATTCGCCGATCACGCCAAGGCGCGTCGTCGAAGCCGTCCTCGCGGCGCGCTCCGTCGCAGCGGAGCGGAAGGCCGCCTCATGAAGCCCGCCCGCTTCGCCATGGAGCGGCCCCGCGACCTCGCAGCGGCGTTGTCGATGATCGCCGGCGCCGACGGCGCGACAAAGATCTTGGCCGGCGGCCAATCGCTCGGGCCTATGCTCAATCTCCGCCTGGTCGAGCCCGACCATGTCATTGACATCTCCGGCGTGCCGGAGCTGCGTCGAATCGACCGGGAGAACGGCGCGCTCGTCATCGGCGCCTGCGTGACCCACGCGGATATCGAGGATGGCCGGGTCCCCGATGTCGCCAACGGGATGATGGCCCGCGTCGCCGGCGGCATCGCCTACCGGGCGGTGCGCAATCGCGGTACGATCGGGGGGAGCCTCGCCCATGCCGATCCGGCGGCAGACTGGGTCTCCGCTCTGTCGGCGCTGGGGGCCGAGGTCGAGATCGCCTCGCACGCCCGAGGCCGGCGGCGAATTGCGATCAGTGAATTTGTGCTTGGCGCGCTCGACGTCGCGCTCGCT
>CAWHTU010000002.1:0-87332 GCA_963832305.1 uncultured Alphaproteobacteria bacterium
GAGGGGGCGGGATTCGAACCCGCGATACGGTTTCCCGTATACACACTTTCCAGGCGTGCGCCTTCGACCGCTCGGCCACCCCTCCGGCTCGCCCTTCCATTGAGGAGGGCGAGGCGAGGCGCTTAGCACCGGGCGCGCCGCCCGCGCAAGCACGCGCCCATCGCCTTTCGAGCGCCAGCCGCCGTGTGACGGACATAGCGAATGGGAACTATTCGCGGAAGTTCGCCCAGTGACATCCGACGCACATGACGGCGGCTCCTTTTTCGGCAGGCGGCGCTCAAAGGTTCCCCGCGGGGGACCACGGCGCCAGAAGGCGGCCTCTCAGTGAACGATGGACTTCGAGAAGACATTCGCGACGGCGACGCCGGCGACGATCAGCCCAATGCCAACCATCGCCGGAATCGAGCGTCTGACGAAACTTCACGTAGCCAATGAACGAAATCAGGACGATCCCCAGCCCGCTCCAGATCGCGTAGGCTATTCGGCGAAATTTCCTAAGGCGAGATACGCTGTCAACAATATCGATGTGACTGTTAACGCAATCAACGCGGCGTTTCGTCGCTCCGAAGACCCCGGAGGCGCCGGCCCTAAGCGCGGCCCCAGAAAGCGACCCGGATCGCCTTCTCCAGCTCCATCACCAGGATGAGGCCGACCGCGGCGATCGCCGCCACGCCCATGTCGGGCCAGTCGATCGGCCTTGTGTCATAGAGGAATTCGAGCGGCGGCAGATAGGTGAAGGCGACCTGCAGCAGGACGACGGCGCCGACGCCGAGCGCGAGCGCCCGCGTGATCCGGATGGCGCGGAAGTCGAAGGGGGCGCTGTGGCGCAGGCGTACGCTGAACAGATAGGCGATCTCGAGCCCGACCATCGCGTTGACGGCGAAAGTCTGAGCGTGCTCGAGCTCCTCGCCGCGCCTGAGCGCCCAGAAGAAGACCGCGAACACGACCACGCAAAACAAAGCCGAGACCAGCGCCGTCCGCCAGATGAGGAGGCCCGAGAGGATCGGCGCGCTCGGATCGCGCGGCGGCCGGCGCATGACGCCGGGCTCGGCCGGGTCAAAGGCGAACACGAGCCCGAGCGTCACCCCCGTCACCATGTTGACCCAGAGGATCTGCGCCGGCGTCATCGGCAGGGTGACGCCGGCGAGGATGGCGACGACGATCGCCATCGCCTGTCCGCCGTTGGTCGGCAGCGTCCAGCCGAGCACCTTGACCAGGTTGTCGTAGACGATCCGGCCTTCGCGCACCGCTGCGGCGATGGTGGCGAAATTGTCGTCCGCCAGCACCATCTCCGCCGCCTCCTTCGCCGCCTCCGTGCCCTTGCGGCCCATCGCCACGCCGACGTCGGCGCGCTTGAGCGCCGGCGCGTCGTTGACGCCGTCGCCGGTCATCGACACCACCGCGCCGCCCGCTTGCAATCCCTCGACCAGCCTCAGCTTGTGCTCGGGGCTGGTGCGGGCGAAGACCGCCGTCATCGGCAGTGCGGCGCGCAGGGCGTCGTCGTCCATCGCGTCGATGGCGCGGCCGGTCAGGGCCTCGGCCGAACTTTTCTCAAGGCCGAGCTCGCGCGCGATCGCGGCGGCGGTCGAGGCGTGATCGCCGGTGATCATCTTGACGTCGATGCCCGCGGCCCGGCAATCGGCGATCGCGCGCACTGCTTCCGGCCGCGGCGGATCGATGAGCCCGACGAGGCCGAGCAGCGTCAAGTCGCCGCTTTCGACGTCCGCGAAGCTGAGCCTCGCGGCGTCAGGCGGCGCGAGCTTGGAAGCAAAGGCGATGACCCGCTGGCCTTTGGCCGCGAGGCGGTCGATCGCGGCGCGCCACATCTCGGCGTCAAGCGGTTCGTCGCCGGACGCCGAGCGCTGGCGGTCGCACAGCTCCAACGCCCGTTCGGGAGCGCCCTTGACGGTGACGAGCCTGCCCGCGCCGGCGCCGTTAAGGGCCGCCATGAACCGGTGACGGGCGTCGAACGGAATTTCCGCCAGGCGCGGGAAGTCGCGCCGCGTTGCATCGGCGTCCAGGCCGGCTTTCATCGCCAAAGCAATCAGGGCGCCCTCCATCGGATCGCCGGCGACGATCCACTCCGTCCCCGCCTGGCGCAAGGACGCATCGTTGCAGAGGACGGCGGCAAGGGCGATCTCTCGGAGCGCGGGATATGTCGAAGGCTCGATCGCGACGCCGTCGAGCGTAAGCGCGCCGCGCGGCTCGTAGCCGGCGCCAGTCGCTTCAAACGCGCCCGACGCGGTGACGACCGCGCCGGCGGTCATCTGGTTCAGGGTCAGCGTGCCGGTCTTGTCGGAGCAGATCGTCGAGACGGCGCCCAGGGTTTCGACCGCGGGGAGGCGGCGGATGATGGCGTTGCGCTCCGCCATCCGCCGGACGCCGATTGCAAGCGTGATCGTCATCACCGCCGGCAGCCCCTCGGGAATGGCGGCGACCGCGACGCCGACCGCGGCCATGAACGCGTGCTCGATCTCGTAGCCGCGAACCAGCGCAGCGAAGGCGCAAACGCAGGCCGCGACGGCGAGGATGACGATCGTCAGCCGCTTGGCGAAGGCGTCCATCTGGCGAAGCAGCGGCGTGGTCAGGGATTCGACACCCCCGACCAAGGCGCTGATTTGCCCAAGCTCAGTCGCTGCGGCGGTTGCGACCACGAGGCCCGCGCCCTGGCCGCTTGCGACCAGCGTCCCGGAATAGGCAATGGAAGCGCGGTCGCCGAGCGGAGCGTCAGGCGCCACGGGGTCGGAAGACTTGTCCGCAGGCGCTGACTCGCCGGTCAGCACCGCTTCTTCGATCCTCAGGTTCGTGGCGCGCAAGAGCCTCAGGTCGGCGGGAATGCGATCGCCCGCCTCGATGAGCACGACGTCGCCGGCGACCAGGCTTTCGACCGGAATGGTGAGGCGCCGTCCGTCGCGCAGGACCGACGCTTCGTGCGTCAGCATGGCGCGAATGGCGTCCAGCGCATTCTCGGCCCGGCCCTCCTGGATGAAGCCGATTGTCGCGTTGATGACCACGACGCCGAGAATGACCACCGTGTCCACGCCGTGGCCGAGCAGGAAGGCGATCAGCGCCGAAACGAGCAGGACATAGATCAGCAGGTTGTTGACATGGGCGAAGAGCCGCGCGGCAAGCGAGCGCGGCTTGCCGGCCGGCAGGCGGTTCGGCCCGTTCACTTTGAGCCGCTCCGCAGCCTCGGCGGACGTCAATCCTTCGGCGGATGAGCGGGTGCGCTCGAGCGCGGCCCGAGCGGTTTCCGCGTGCCAGGGGGGTTCAACGGTCGCGGGTCTATCCTGCATCGCTCGATTGAGCCTCTCTACTGCCTGTCGGCGGCGTTGCAGCGCGCCCGACGCGGGTCGAAAGCGTTCGCTCTCAGCCTCGTGGCGCCGTCAAGCCGACGAGCTTGCCTGGATCAACCGCCCAAGTTTCGCCAAACACGCGCGCTCCCACCGCGTCATAGTTCAACGGCGCCTTGCCGTCGCGCAAGGTCACTCGGGCGGGTCCATTGTGGCGGACGACCGGACGGGAGAAAGATTCTGCCAGTTCCGAATCCGTCGACGGCGCAAGACGGGCGTCTTGTCAGGAAGCAGAAGGCTACTTTCCGCTCAAGAGAGGATCGCCGGAGCGCGGGATCAGTTTTCTTCCGGCTTTTGGGCGCGGTCGCGCGCCGCCAGCGCTCGTCTGATGCGATCGGCGAGAAGCTGGGGATCGTAGGGTTTCGAAAGTTGGGGGCCTTCCTCGCAGAGGTCCGCCGCTTCCTTCGCTTGGCTTGCGATCGTCCCCGCCAAAATCACCTTGATGCCGGGCCGGTCTCGCCGGAGTTGCCGGGCCAATCCAAACCCGTCCAGTTTTCCCGGCGCTTGGGCGTCGGCAAGCACAACGTCGATCGACTCCACTTCCGCGTTCAGGATCAAAAGCGCTTCGTTCACGTTCCCGCACTCCACGACTTTGTAACCGCATTCCCGCAGATATTCTGCGACCGGCTGGCGTATGAGGACGTCCGACTCGACCATCAGTATTGTCGGCCGATCCGATTTGGGGCGGGCGGGTTTCATTCGGGAGGGGGTTCGCCAAGCGCGGCACGAATGAGGGCAACAACGTCCGCGATCTCGTAGGGTTTGGGAATGAATTGCACAGCGGGAATGGGGTCGCGCGCCGGTAGTCGGCCCGACGTCATCAGCAATTTAAGGTCAGGTCGCCTCGCCTGCAATCGCCTTACAAGTTCGAGACCGCTCACCGAGCCGGGCAACTCGATGTCGGTAAATACAAAATCTATTGGCGTTCCCGCCTCAAGATGGTCCAGGGCCTCGTCCGCACTTCCCACCTCGATTACTCGCATGCCGGCCTCGCGCAGCGCCTCGGCGATGATGATTCGGACCAGGATCTCGTCCTCGACGACGAGGATCTTAGGAATTTTCTCGGTCCCGGGCCGTGGGTCCGTATTCATTCAACTTCCTGCAAGCAGTCTAAAACTCCGGAAGGGGGCGCGCGTTCCGCGCTCGACCGGAATTCTCCGAACCGACCCGGCTCAGCCGGCCACAGCAGCAAAGTCCTTGGCGCCCAATCCCTTGGCTTCGGCGCGCGCAAATGCCTTCGCCGCGGCCGAGATAACGTCGGCGGACGCGCCCAGCGACTGGGCGAGCGCGGTCGCATAGCGAGCGTCCTTCAGCATCAGATAAAGCGCGAAGTCCGTTTTATCGAAATCGCCGGCCAGCATGCGAGGCAGCTTCCCCTTGACGATCGGGCTCGCGGCGGCGCCGGCAAGGATGAGAGCGGAAATCTGCTCCGGCTTGAACCCGGCCTTCCCGGCCACATCGAGAGCTTCGGCGAGCGCGGCGGTCTGAGCGGCGATGAGCTGGTTGTTGATGAGCTTCCAGGTCGCGCCGGCGCCTACCGATCCGAGCCTTTCCATGACCGTGCCCACGGCCGCGAGCGCCGGACGCGCGGCCGCGAAAGTCGCTTCGTCGCCGCCGATGAAGAACCTGAGCGCGCCCGCTTCCGCCGCGTCGCGACTGCCGCCGACCGGCGCGTCGAGGAAGCCCAATCCCTTCGCGCGCGCGTGGCCAGCGAGCTCTCGCGCCCAATCGGGCGTGAGCGTGCTCGATTCGACGGCGATGGCGCCGCTCTTCGCTCCCGCGAGCGCGCCATCCGCGCCGAGCCAAATCGAGCGTGAGGCAGCGTCGTCGGCCACCATGGCGAAGATCGCATCGGCGCCCGCGGCAGCCTCGCGCGGCGTCGCCGCAGCCTTTGCGCCCTTGGCCGTGAGCGCCTCGGCCTTGGCGGGCGTGCGATTCCAGACCGAAAGCGCGAACCCTTTGGCTAGCCAGTTGGCGGCCATGCCGGCCCCCATCGCGCCAAGGCCGAGAAGCGCTACGCGTTGCATGACTATGCTCCCTCAGATGTGAACCTGTCCCGGCTTCTCACAGCACATGCGAGCCGTCGCCGGCGCGCTTGGCGGCCTTCTGGAATTTCTTGATCACGCGGTCGCGCTTGAGCTTCGAGATGTGGTCGATGAACAGGATGCCGTCGAGGTGATCGATCTCGTGCTGCAGCACCGTGGACAGCAGCCCTTCGGCCAGGACCTCCCGAAGCTTGCCTTCGCGGTCGCGGGCGCGGGCGCGTACGGACGCGGGCCGCTCGACCTCGGCGTAATATTCCGGAATGCTGAGGCAGCCCTCCTCGTAGGTCGCGCGCTCCTCGGACGACCAGACGATCTCGGGATTGATGAACACCTGCGGATCAGGCTCTTCCTCCTTCTTCGCCACATCGACCACGAGCAGCCGGATCGGCTCCGCGACCTGGATCGCAGCCAGCCCCACCCCGGGCGCCTCATGCATCGTCTCGATCATGTCGTCGATCAGGCGGCGCAGCGAATCATCGACGCGCTCGATCGTTTTGCTGACGAGACGCAACTTGGGGTCGGGCAGGGTGATGATCGGTCGGAGGGCCATGAGGCGGGATTGTTTTCAAGGAGAGAGTGTTGGGACTGATAAGCGTCTGGACAGACGCGGTCAAACGTGTTCTTATTTTGTTCCATTCGCTTCCGCGAGTCCTGCGTTCTTGATGAATTCCGCGTCCCCGATCGCCGTCATCGGCGGCGTCGCAGTCGACCTTCCCCACGCGCTCGCCGGGGCCGGGGCCCTCTTGGGCGCGCTCATGGCTCTGGCGCTGATCGCGCTCTGGCGCGCCGGAGCCGCGCGGCGGGGCGAGCGCGAGGCGGCGGAAGTGCGACAGCAGGCGATCGAGGAGCGGTTCGCTGTCCTCGCCCGGTCGAGCGCGGAGCTCAACGGAAAGGTCGGGGCGATGGCGGAGTGGCTGGGCTCGCGCCAGGCCGATCTGGCCCGGGTTGTGTCCGACCGGCTCGATTCGGTCGGCGCGCGGCTGGGCGCGGGGCTCGAAAGCCATGCGCAGACAACGGGCGCGTCTCTGGGTCAGCTCAACGAGCGGCTAGCGGTGATCGACGCGGCGCAGTCGCGCCTGACCGAGATGACGCGGGAGGTCGTGTCGCTCAAGGACATTCTCGCCAACAAGCAGACTCGCGGCGCCTTCGGCCAGGGCCGGATGGAGGCGATCGTGCGCGACGGGCTGCCGGCGGGGGGTTACGACTTCCAGTTTACGCTCTCGAACCGCGCCCGGCCTGATTGTGTCATCCGCCTGCCGGGCGATCCGCGCCCGCTCGCGGTCGACGCAAAATTTCCACTCGAGGGGTTCTCAGCCTACCGGGCGGCGCGCGACGACGAGGCGCGAAGAGCCGCGCACGCGCGTGTGCGCGCGGACGTCGGCAAACATGTCAAGGACATCGCCGAGCGCTATCTTGTACCCGGCGAGACGCAGGACGTCGCCTTGATGTTCGTGCCGTCGGAAGCAATCTATTCCGATCTCGTCGAGCATTTCGACGAATTGGTGCAGAGGGCCCATCGCGCCCACGTCGTCATCGTCTCGCCGACGCTCATGATGATGGCGATCAGCGTCGCCCAGGCGATCCTCCGCGACGCGCGGATGCGCGACGAAGCGCACGAGATCCAGGCCGAAGTCGGCAAGCTCCTGAATGACGTCCGGCTCATTGTCGAGCGGGCCGGGAAGCTCGAAGCGCATTTCCGCCAGGCGCAGGACGACCTCACCGGGATCGGGGTAGCCGGCGGCAGGATTGCGCGTCGCGCAGAGCAGATCGAATCCATGGATTTTGCCGGCGCCGATCGAACCGCCGCGGCGGACCTCCTGAGCCTCGCGCGGCCGGCGGAGTAGGGAGCGCACCACCTATTCCTCCAGGCACGCCGGCCTTACGCAGGCCATTGATTAATCCTTCGCGGCGCGGGTCGTTCGCCGATTTTGGGTCGGTGGCGCGGAGCCGCGGGATCGTGAACCGCAGATTCAGCGCGAGTCCCGCTCGGGCCGCGGCCTGAGCCTCGCCGAGCCCGCGCTTGCGGGAGCCGCAGCCGCATGTCACCTCGAAGATGGACCGCGCAGGCCGGGAGGACCACCGATGGACGAAAAGATGAGCCCTGAACCGCTCGTCATCAACGAGGCGGAAGCGGCGCAGAGCGGCTGGGACGATTTGGTGCGCGGCCGGCTTCGCTTTCGCACGCTCTTTTCGCAGGGATTGACCGAGACCGCCGGGTTGACCTGCGGCGTGACCGAACTTGAGGCCGGCGACTGGCTCGGCCTGCATCGCCATGAGCCGCCGGAAATCTACTACGTGTTTGCAGGCGCGGGCGTGGTGAGCCTCGAGGGGCGGGAGCTTGCGGTGAGGGCCGGGAGCGCGGTGTTCATTCCCGGCATGGCCGAGCATGGAGTCCGCCAGACCGGAACCGAAACGCTACGCCTCTTCTACGCCTTCCCCGTCGATTCGTTCGACGGCGTAGAATACCTGTTCAGCGCAGCGGAGCGCGGGTGAGGTGCAGGCGGGGTCGCCGACCCCGCCGGCCCGGGAAAACGATCCGGCCCTCGGATGGGGTCCGCACCCGCCCTTGCCAGCGGCGCCGGGCCGGGATACCTCCGCGCCCCATGTCAATGTCCTTGGTCCCTTACGGGGCCGCCCCGGGCCGCGAATGCGGCGCCTGCACCATGTGCTGCAAGCTCTATACCCTCCCCGAGATCAACAAGCCGGCAGGCGTCTGGTGCAAGTACTGCAAGCCCGGCAAGGGATGCACGATCCACGACAATCTGCCCGGTCAATGCCGCGACTTCTTCTGCCTGTGGATGACGGACGGCGCCATGCCGGACGAATGGCGGCCGGACCGGGCGCGGTTCGTGTTGACGATCTACCCGACGAACGGCTTCGTCTACGGTCAGGTCGATCTTGGCTCGCCGGGCGCGTGGCGCCGGGCGCCCTATTACGAGAGGCTACACGCAATGGCGAAGACGCTGCTCGAGCAGCGTCGCCATCTTCTCATGTTTCTGGGCGATCAGGCGACGCTCGTCATGCCCGACGAGGACGTGCCCCTGGGCAAGATGACGGCTGAGGACAATTTCCGCATCGAGCCGGTCTTCGGCCCCAAGGGTCCCACCTGGCGGGCGACGAAGGTCTAGTCGCTGCTCGCCTCTGACATCGCGCTGGCGCGAAACGCGATCTGGCCGCGCCGACGCGAAAAAAGGCGTGCGATCTCTTGCGAAAATCAGAATTGTTGGTTATCTATATTCCCATTCGCCAAATGGCGCTCGCAGCCCCACGGGCGCGGCCCCGGGGAGGAGCGAGGACAGAAAAAAGTCAATTGAATCGCCCGTAAGCGACTGAAAAACCTCGATTACAAAAAGCAAAAGAAAGCGCTTTCGTTTTCGCCGGTTTTCGCCGGTTTTCGCCGATTTTCGCCAAGGCCAGGCGCCTCGCTCGCCCACGACCGGACTCTCGCAGCCGCCTCTCGACCTCGGCCGGCGAGGCGATTATCCTGGTCGATCGAAGCAGGGAGTGGGAATGATTGGGCGAATCGCTCTTGGGATTTGTGCGGCCTGCGCGATGGCATGCCCGGCGCTTGCGGAGCTGGCGATGACGGGGGCGCCCGTCACGATGCGCGCCGCGCCCTCGGGGAAGGCGGCGGTAGTGCAGCACGTCCCGGCGAGCGCCGAGATCGAGCTTTCGACCTGTCGCCGCGGCTGGTGTCAGGCCTCGTGGCGGCATTTGGCGGGCTACGTTCCGGCCGATGCGGTGGTTCTGGGGGCGCCGCCGGCGACGTTGCCCGGCGAGGAAATGCCGCCGCCGTTTGTCCATGTGCAGCCGACTTGGGCCACGCCTCCGGCTTGGCGATGGACCGGCGGCTATGTCGGGACCGACTTCGGCTTTGGCTCGGGCGGCTGGTAGCGCCGGACTGGGGTCAACGCGACGCCGCCCCTACCCATAGACGCCGCACCGCCTTATATGGCGGACTGACCCCCTTGAGATCAGGAGATGAACCGCGTGACCACGAGCCACGAGCCGGGCAAAATCCCCGTCACCGTCCTCACCGGCTATCTCGGCGCCGGCAAGACGACGCTGCTCAACCGGATTCTAAGCGAGCCGCACGGCAAGCGCTATGCGGTCGTCGTCAATGAATTCGGCGAGATCGGGATCGACAACGAACTTGTCGTCGGCGCCGACGAGGAAGTGTTCGAGATGAACAACGGCTGCATCTGCTGCACGGTGCGCGGTGACCTCATCCGGATCATCGAGGGCCTGATGAAGCGCAAGGGTCGGTTCGACGCGATCATTGTCGAGACGACCGGCCTCGCCGATCCCGCGCCGGTGGCGCAGACTTTCTTCGTTGACCAGGACGTGCGCGAGGCGGCGCGGCTCGACGCGGTGGTGACGGTCGCCGACGCCAAATGGCTCGCCCAACGCCTGCGCGATGCGCCGGAGGCCAAGAACCAGATCGCCTTCGCCGACGTCATCATCATCAACAAAACCGACCTCGTCAGCCCAGCGGAATTGCGCGAGGTCGAGGCGCGCATCCGCGCCATCAACCCGTACGCGTTGCTCCATCGGGCGAAGAACTGCGACGTTCCGATCGCGGAAGTGCTCGAGCGGCGCGCCTTCGATCTCGACCGGATCCTCGACATCGAGCCCGATTTCCTCGTCGCCGAGGACCACGACCACAACCATGGCGATGGCCATCATCATCACGGCCTCAAGCACTATCACGACGAGGATATGCAGTCGGTCGCAGTGAGGCTCGAGGGAGACGTCGATCCGGCCAAGTTCATGCCGTGGATCAACCGAGTCACGCAGGAGCAGGGTCCCAACATCCTGCGCTGCAAAGGTATCGTAGCGATGAAGGGCGACCCCAAGCGCTTTGTCTTCCAGGGCGTCCACATGATGCTCGACGGCGACTCGCAGCGCGAATGGAAGCCTGACGAAAAGCGGGAGTTGAAGGTCGTGTTCATCGGCCGCGACCTCGCGGAGGAGGATATCCGCAGCGGGTTCCTGGCCTGCGCGGCGTGAACGGTTTTCGGTTCGCATGACTGACGGCAGGGCGACCGCTTCCCTTACTCAATTTGCCCGCCAGTTCGAGGCGGGCGCGCACGTGGTGGCGGGAGCGTTCCTCGACGGCGCTCCAACTCTGGCGCTGGCCGATGGGGCTCTCCTGATCGGCGAGCCGGAGGACCAGAAGCGCGTCGTCGTTCACCCCGACGCCGCGATCCTGACCGCTATCAGTGACGGGGAAACGCTCATCACCGGCGGCGATGAGGGGCGGGTTGTTGCGACCCGGGCCGACGGCGCCCCGCAAGAGATCGCCGACGAGAAAGGACGGTGGATCGACGCCCTGGCGATGCGCGGCAAGGCCTATGCCTGGAGCGCCGGCAAGCAGGTTCGCGCCCGCGACGAAACGGGAGCGATCAAGAGCTGGAGCGCGCCGACGACGGCTCGCGGCCTCGCCTTCCAGCCCAAGGGCTACCGTCTCGCGGTGACCCATTACAATGGCGCGACATTGTGGTTTCCGAAAGTCGAAGTGGCGCCGCAGACGCTGGAGTGGAAGGGGGCGCATCTCGACGCGGCATTCTCTCCCGACGGGCGCTTTCTCGTCACCTCGATGCAGGAAAACTCCCTGCACGGCTGGCGGCTTGCCGACTCACGTAACATGCGAATGACCGGGTACCCGGCCAAGACGCGCTCGCTTTCCTGGTCGCACGACGGCGACTGGCTTGCGACCTCGGGCGCCGACGCCGCCGTCGTGTGGCCTTTCAAGGACAAGGACGGCCCGATGGGCAAGGCCCCGCGCGAATGCGGCGTCCGCGAAGCGCGGGTCACGAAAGTGGCGTTCCATCCCAAGGCGCTGGTCGTCGCGATCGGCTACGCCGATGGGGCCGTCCTGTTGTGCCGCCTGGCGGACGCGGCCGAGATTCCGGTGCGCGATCCCGGCGGCGGTCCGGTGAGCGCACTTGGCTGGGACGCCTCTGGCGCGCGACTGCTCTTTGGCTTGGAAACCGGCGCGGCGGGCCTCCTGAACTTACCGGCCTGACGCCGGGCTTTCGCGCTTGCCAGCGGCGCCGGAAAGGGAGAATCCTCCCGCCGCGAGAGTCGCCGGGAATTCCATGGGTGAGGCCTATATCGGAGTGGACGTCGGCACCCTCAGCGCCAGGGCCGGCGTTTTCGATTCGGGCGGACGGCTCATCGCCGCCGCACGGCGGGCTATCGAAATCTGGCGCGAACCCGGCGAGATCGTCGAGCAATCGTCGGACGATATCTGGCGGGCCGTGACCACGGCAGTGCGCGAGGCGGTCGAGGCGTCAGGTCTGCCGCCCGAGGGGATTGCCGGCATGGGCTTCGACGCCACTTGCTCGCTGGTTGCGCTTGACGGGCGCGGCCGCCCTCTGTCGGTGAGCCCGACCGGAGCACCCGAACGCAATGTGGTCGTATGGATGGACCATCGAGCCGCCGCCGACGCCGACCGGATCAACTGCGGTGGACACAAGACCCTGCGCTATGTGGGCGGCAGGATCTCGCCTGAGATGCATGTGCCCAAACTTGCGTGGCTCGCCCGGCGGAGGCCCGAAACGATTGCCGAGGCTGGGCATTTCTTCGACCTCACCGATTTCCTGTCGTACCGGGCGACCGGCTCGCTCACCCGCTCGACATGCACGACGACCTGCAAGTTCTGCTATCTCGGGCAAGAAAAGCGCTGGCCGGGCGAATTCTTCGACAGTGTGGGCCTCGGCTTCCTCAACCACGACGACCATGCGCTCATTGGCGCTCATCCGGCGCCGCCGGGCGCGCCGCTTGGCCGGGGATTGACCGCCGAGTCCGCCGCGGCGATGGCCTTGCGGCCCGGGACTCCGGTCGGCGCCGGGCTGATCGACGCCCACGCGGGCGCCGCGGGCACGCTGGGCGCGCGCGGAGAAGGGGGACGGGCCAATTCGCGCCGGCGCCTGGCGCTGATCCTCGGCACCTCGTCGAGCTGCATGGCGCTCTCGGATGAACCGCAATTCGTCGATGGCGTGTGGGGACCGCATTTCGCGGCGTTGACTCCCGATCAATGGCTCATAGACGGCGGCCAGTCGGCGTTCGGCGCGGCGATCGATCATCTCTTGCGGCTGCATCCGGCGTTCCCCACGCTATCCGCGCACGTGGGAGCGCGTGCGCTGGCGGTGCTCGAGAATGAGATCGTGGCTCGCGCGGGCAGTCTATCGCAGGCGGCTCTGATCGCCGAGGGGCTGCACGTCCTGCCTGACTTCATCGGCAGCCGATCGCCTGTCGCCGATCCGGGCGCGCGCGGGGGCGTCATGGGGATGGACCTGCGCGAAGACGTTGCGAGCCTGCAGGAGCTTTACGTCGCCGGCCTCTGTGGTCTCGCCTATGGCCTCAATGACATCGTCGACAAGCTCGAGCGGGCCGGTTACGAGTTCGACGCGATCGTCGTCAGCGGCGGCGCGGCGCGGAGCCCGCTGGTTCGCCAGATCATCGCCGATGTGTGCGGCAAGCCGGTTGAGGCGCCCGAGACGGCGGAGCCAGTGCTGCTCGGCTCGGCGATGATCGGCGCCGTTGCGGCGGGCGCGCAGACGCTTGCGTCGGCGATGGCCTCGATGTCTGAGATCGCGACTCGCGCGGCCCCGGCCGGTGGGACCATCGCGGCGTTCCATGCCCGAAAACGTCGGGCGCACGAGATTCTGCGTGAGGCCGAGCGGGAGATTCGCCACGCCAACCTGAAGGCCCGCTGGCCCGAGGTCGTCATTTTCGATTGCGACGGCGTGCTCGTCGACAGCGAGGTAATCGCGCTCGCTGTGACCCGTCGACGGCTCGGCGAGGCTGGCCTTCATTTGAGCGACGAGGAGACGCGCGAGCGTTTCCAGGGGCAGCGGCTCGATTCGGTCGTGCGCCGGGTCGAAACCGAACTCGGGGCGCCGCTCCCCAAGGACTTCCCCGACGATCTTACACGCGAGATTCTGGCGACATTCGCGCGCGAGTTGAAGGGGGTCGAAGGCGTGCGACAGGCGGTCGGCGGCTTGAGGGCGCGTGTTTGCGTGGCCTCTTCCAGCGCGCCCGAGCGATTGAGCTTCGCGCTTCGGGTGACCGGCTATGAGGCCATGTTCGCGCCCAACATCTTCTCTGCCGCCGAGGTCGCCCAGGGAAAGCCAAGTCCCGATCTTTTCCTCTTCGCTGCGCGCGCGATGGGCGCTGCGCCGGAGGACTGCCTGGTGATCGAGGATAGCGTCGCGGGCGTCGCCGCGGCGCAGGCCGCTGGAATGAGAGTATTCGGGTTCGTCGGCGCTAGCCATTTCTCGCACCTCGACGAGGGAGCGGATTTGACCGCGGCCGGCGCCGAACTCATCTTCGACGACATGGCGCGGCTGCCCGATATCGTGGCCGGGCGAACGGCGCGGATAGGCGCGGCGAACACGGGTTGACGTCATGGCGCGCAAGTCGGATCACGACGGTCCGAGGCTCGACGAGGCCGCACGGGCTGGCTGGCTCTACTACGTCGCCGGCAACACGCAGGACGAGATCGCCCGCAAGCTCGGCATTTCGCGCCAGGCGGCGCAACGCCTGGTTTCGCTGGCGATCAGCGAGCGGCTGATCAAGGTCAGACTCGATCATCCGATTGCCCGCTGCATGGAGCTCGCCGCGGCCCTGAAGCTGCGATACGACCTGCGTTTCTGCGAAGTCGCGCCGACCGATCCCGACTCGACGTCGTCGACGCTCGGAATCGCGCAGGTGGCGGCGGCTGAGTTCGAGCGGTGGCTCAGGAGGCCCGAGCCGGCCGTCATCGGCATCGGCACCGGGCGCACGATGCGCGCCGTCGCCGACCAATTGCCGGCCATGGAGTGTCCCCAACACAAACTGGTCGCCCTCGTCGGCACCACCAAGACCGACGGCTCGGCGTCGTTTTACGACGTCATCATTCGCGTTTCCGACAGTGTGCGCGCACCCCACTATCCAATGCCGGTTCCGGTCATTGCGCGCTCGGTCGAGGAGCGGGAGCTCCTGACGAATCTGGCTTCGGTCAGGAGCCTGTTCGACCTCGTCGAGCGCACCGATGTGAGTTTCGTCGGCGTCGGCGCGGTCGGCGACTCGGCGGCTCTGGTTCAGGACGGAATCATCACACGCCAGGAGGCCGAGGCCCTCCGCCAGGCGGGCGCGGTAGGCGAAATCACCGGCTGGGCGTTCGATTCGGCGGGGAAAGTGCTCGCCGAAGGCACAAACCAGCGGGTTGCCTCAGCGCCGCTGCGGCGAGCGGACAATCGGCTTGTGATTGGTGTCGCGATGGGGCCGTCGCGGCGGGCTCCGATACGCGGAGCGCTAGCCGGTCGGCTAATTTCCGGCCTGGTCACCGACGAGTCGACCGCCGAGCATTTGCTGCAGCGCTGACCGAAAAAGCTATACATCGCAATAGGTTCGGCTGCTATTTGGTTATTTGTGCGGCGCACCGATAAATTCGCATTGACTTGCGCGAACGAATATGGCGAATATTCGCCCGCTCAATTGGCAAATGCCCAACACGGCATTGCCTCATCGGAGGAAACGCTATGAAGGTTCACGTGAAGGGCGTGCTAGGGGCGGTCGCGCTCGCAAGCTTCTCGCTTCCCGCCTACGCCGACACGACGCTGACGATCGCCACCGTCAACAACAGCGACATGGTGCGGATGCAGGGGCTAACGGAAGATTTCACCAAGGCCAATCCCGACATCAAGCTCAATTGGGTCACGCTCGAAGAGAACGTGCTGCGCCAGAAGGTGACGACCGACATCGCCACCAAGGGCGGCCAGTTCGACATTTTGACCATCGGCACCTACGAAGTTCCGATCTGGGCGAAAAAGAAATGGCTGGTGCCGCTCGACAAGCTCGGCGCCGACTACGACGTCGACGATCTTCTGCCCGCCATTCGCTCGGGTCTCTCGCTCGACAAGAATCTCTACGCCTCGCCCTTCTACGGCGAGAGCTCGTTCGTGATGTATCGCACCGACCTGATGGAGAAGGCCGGGCTCAAGATGCCGGAGAGCCCGACTTGGGACTTCATTAGGCAGGCCGCCGACAAGATGACCGACAAGGCCGCCGGTGTTTACGGAATTTGCCTGCGCGGCAAGGCCGGCTGGGGCGAGAACATGGCTTTCCTTACCGCCATGTCCAACTCCTTCGGAGCACGCTGGTTCGACGAGAAATGGAACGCCCAGTTCAATACGCCGGAGTGGAAGAAGACGCTCGATTTCTATGTGACGCTGATGAAGGCCGATGGTCCTCCTGGCGCCTCGTCGAACGGCTTCAACGAGAACCTGGCGCTGTTCGGCGACGGCAAGTGCGGCATGTGGATCGACGCGACGGTTGCGGCCGGCTTCGTCACCGATCCGAAGCAATCCAGGGTCTCGGACAAAGTGGGCTTCGCGCTCGCGCCCAACAACGGGCTCGGCAAGAACGCCAACTGGCTCTGGGCATGGTCGCTCGCGGTGCCGGCCGGAACCGCCAAGGCCGATGCGGCGGAGAAGTTCATTTCCTGGGCGACCAGCAAGCATTACACCGAGCTCGTCGCCTCGAAGGTCGGCTGGGCGCAGGTCCCGCCAGGAACGCGCACATCCCTCTATAAGAACCCGGACTATCTGAAGGCGGCCCCGTTCGCCGAACTGACCTTGAAATCGATCGAGTTCGGCCGATCCGCTGCACCCGACCGTGAAACCAGTTCCCTATACCGGCGTTCAATTCGTGGCGATCCCCGAGTTCCAGGGCATCGCGACCGACGTCGGGCAGGACTTCTCGGCCGCGCTGGCCGGGACCATGTCGGTCGACGATGCCCTGGCCAAGGCTCAGACCTCGACCGAGGCGGCGATGAAGAAGGCCGGCTACATCAAGTAAACCTGACGCCCTCCGCCATGCGAGCGTTTCGCGCGGGGCGGCCTTAGGGACGTTCCTCCCCGTCCCGCCCCCTTTCCGTTCGCGGAAAGGGGGATAGGGGAGGAGTTGAGAACTGAACGAAGAACGCGCATTGGTCCCGCCGGGCTATCTAAAGGCCGTGGAACCAGTTGCCCAGAAAGCCTGCGTCGGCCCCAGCTAGAGGGGCGATGGGCGGGCGGGACACGGGGAGAGAGGGCGAAAGGGATGGCGACGCAGCAAACCACCACCGCGGGCCGCGCTCTCGTCGCGCCGTCGGTCATCCTGCTCTTCGTGTGGATGATCGTGCCGCTCGTCATGACGCTCTATTTCTCGACCCTGCGCTACAGCCTGCTCGACCCGGACAACGTAAGCTTCGTCGGGTTGCAGAACTACACGGCGTTCCTCACCGATCCGGACTTTCTGACCGCGCTCTACAACACGCTGGTCCTTGTCGCCTCGGTGCTCGTCATCAGCGTGTGCGGCGGCATCCTCGTGGCGCTGCTGATGGATCAGCCGGTGTTCGGACAGAACGTGCTGCGGCTGATGGTGATCGCGCCGTTCTTCGTCATACCAACGGTCAGCGCGCTGGTGTGGAAGAACCTGTTGATGAATCCCGACTCCGGACTATTCGCCTGGATCGCCCGATCGTTGGGGTTCGATCCGATCGTCTGGTTCACCAACTGGCCGATGCTATCGGTAATCATCATCGTCTCCTGGGAATGGCTGCCGTTCGCGAGCCTCATCCTGTTGACGGCGCTGCAGTCGCTCGATGAGGAGCAGAAGGAGGCCGCCTCGCTCGACGGCGCCGGGCCGATTTCCTACTTCGGCTACATCGTGCTGCCGCACATTGCGCGCGCGATCACCGTCGTCATCCTGATCGAGACGATCTTCCTATTGAGCGTGTTCGCGGAAATCTACGTCACAACCTCCGGCGGCCCCGGCATCGCGACGACCAACATTCCTTTCCTCGTCTACAAGCAGGCGCTGCTCAACTTCGACATCGGCGGCGCCTCCGCCGGCGGCATCATCGCGGTCATTCTCGCCAACATCGTTGCGTTCTTCCTGGTGCGCATCATCGGCAGAAATCTGGAGGGCTGAGCGATGGCGTTGAAGCAATCAACCGGCAAACGCATCGGAGTCACGGTCGTCGCTTGGGTCGTCGCGTTTCTGATTTTCTTCCCAATTCTGTGGACGTTCCTGACCAGTTTCAAGAGCGAACTCGACGCGATCGCGATGCCGCCGAAGTTCCTCTTCTTCAACTGGACGCTCGAAAACTACGCCGAAGTGCAGGAGCGCTCGAACTATTTGAAGTTCGCCTTCAATTCGATCGTGCTGTCGATCGGCGCCAATGTCGTCGGCCTACTCATCGCCGTTCCGGCGGCCTGGTCGATGGCTTTTGCTCCGGGAAAGCGCACGAAAGACCTGCTGATGTGGATGCTGTCGACCAAGATGATGCCCGCGGTCGGCGCGCTCGTGCCGATCTATTTGATATTTCGCAATCTGCACCTGCTCGACAGCCTGCTCGGCGTTGGCCTCGTGCTTATGCTGATCAATCTGCCGCTGCTGATCTGGATGCTCTACACCTATTTCAAGGAAATCCCTGTCGATATCCTGGAAGCCGCGCGCATGGACGGCGCCTCCCTTATCAACGAGATCCTTTACGTCCTGACTCCGATGGCCGTTCCAGGCATCGCCTCTACGATGCTTCTCGCAGTCATCCTGTCGTGGAATGAAGCGTTCTGGACGCTCAATCTAACAACCTCCAACGCCGCTCCGTTGCCGGCCTTCATCGCCTCCTACTCCGCGCCGGAGGGCTTCTTCTGGGCCAAACTATCGGCCGCCTCGACGCTCGCCATTGCGCCCATCCTTATCCTCGGGTGGTTCTCACAGAAACAGCTGGTCCGAGGCTTGACCTTCGGCGCCGTCAAATGATCCCGCAATAAGGAATTGCCGCCATGGGAAGCATTCAACTGAAAGACGTGCGGAAAGCCTTCGGCGCGGTCAGCATCATCAACGGCGTCAATCTCAACATCGAAAACGGCGAGTTCGCGGTGTTCGTCGGGCCGTCCGGTTGCGGCAAGTCGACCCTACTGCGGCTGATCGCCGGTCTCGAGGACGTCACCTCGGGACAAGTGCTCATCGACGCCAAGGACATGACGAGCGTCGGTCCCGCGCAACGCGGACTCGCCATGGTGTTCCAGTCCTATGCGCTCTATCCGCATATGAGCGTGCGCGGCAACATCGCCTTCGCGCTCAAGATGGCTGGACAGAGCGCGGACGTCATCGACCAGAAAGTCCGCAAGGCCGCGACGACGCTGAACCTCACCGATTATCTCGATCGCAAACCACGCCAGCTTTCTGGCGGCCAGCGTCAGCGCGTCGCAATCGGGCGCGCGATTGTGCGCGAACCGAAGGCCTTCCTGTTCGACGAGCCGCTTTCCAATCTCGACGCCGCGCTGCGCGTGCAGATGCGAATCGAGATCGGCGAGCTTCACGAGGCGCTCAAGACGACAATGATCTATGTGACCCACGATCAGGTCGAGGCGATGACCATGGCCGACAAGATCGTCGTGCTCGACCGCGGCTCGGTCGCGCAGGTCGGTTCGCCGCTCGAACTCTACAACAAGCCGAACGGCCTCTTCGTCGCCGGGTTCATCGGCTCGCCGACCATGAACCTGATCAAGGGCGCCCCCGCGGCGAAGCGCGGCGCGGAGACCATCGGCATCCGACCGGAGCACGCCGATATATCGACCAGCGCCGGCGAGTGGCCGGCAAAAGTGCGCCTCACCGAGCACCTCGGCTCCGATACCTTTGTTTACGCGGAAGGCGAAGGCATCGGACCCCTCACCCTGCGTCTGGAGGGCGAAGCTCCGCTGAAGCCGGGCCAGAGCATTTACGTCACCCCGCGCGAAGCGCACCTGCACCGCTTCGACAAGGACGGGCGGCGGATCGCCTGAGGGCGGCGCTCGGCCCAGGGATTTCCGGGCTGATTGCGGGCGGGCGTCGTGACGAGGGTAACGAGATGAGCGTGAAACTGTCTTCCGCGACCTTATCGAGCCTGCCGAAGACCGTCGGGGTTCCGAAATACAAGCGATCCGACCTCAAGGCCGGAATCTTCCACATTGGCATCGGCAATTTCCATCGCGCCCACCAGGCAGTTTATCTCGACGACCTGTTCAATTCCGGCGCCGACCACGACTGGGCGATCGTCGGCGCGGGCGTCCGCGAACCCGATATCGCGATGCGGGAGAAGCTCGCTGCGCAAGACTGGTTCACAAGCGTCGTCGAGCAGGAAGCTGGGTCAAGCACGGCGCATGTGACGGGAGCGATGATCGATTTCGTCAAGCCCTTCGATGTCGCCGCCAATCTCGCCGCGCTGACCGATCCCAAAATCCGTATCGTCTCGCTCACCGTGACCGAGGGCGGCTACTATGTTTCACCGGCGACTCAGCATTTCGATCCCGGCCACCCCGATATCGCCGCCGACGGCAAGAATCCCGATGCGCCCAGGACGGCTTTTGGCCTCATCGTCGCCGGCCTGAAAAAGCGCCGCGCGGCAGGCGTTGCGCCTTACACGGTGATGTCCTGCGACAACCTTCCCGGCAACGGCCATGTCACGGAGAACGCGGTCGTCGGACTGGCCGAGCTGTCCGATCCCGCGCTCGCCAAATGGATCCGCGGCGCCGTGGCGTTCCCGAACGGGATGGTCGACCGCATCACGCCGGCGACCACCGACCGAGAGCGCGCGATCCTCAAGGACAATTGGGGCGTAGAGGACAATTGGCCGGTCTTCTGCGAGGAGTTCAAGCAGTGGGTGGTGGAGGACAAGTTCACCTCCGGCCGCCCGGCGCTCGACAGGGTCGGCGTGACCTTCACCAGCGATGTCGCGCCCTACGAATTCATGAAGATCAGGATTCTCAACGGCGGGCATGCGGCAATCGCCTATCCCGCGGGCCTGCTGGACATCCATTTCGTCCACCAGGCGATGGAGGACAGGCAGATCGCCGAGTTCCTCGAGACTTTGAGCAAGCGCGAGATCATCCCCACCGTGCCGCCGCCGCCAAACGTCAATCTTGAATCCTATCGCAGGAAGGTCGCGGAACGCTTCGCCAATCCGAAGATCGGCGACACGGTCTCACGGCTCTGCCTCGATGGCTCGAACCGGCAGCCGAAGTTCATTCTGCCGACCGCCCGCGACCGGCTGAAAGCGGGGGCGAGCGCGGCCGGGCTTGCGCTCTGTTCCGCACTTTGGTGCCGCTACTGCTACGGCGAAACGGAGAGCGGCAAGCCGATACCTCCCAACGACCCGAGCTGGGATCGTCTGCAGGCGGCCGCCAAACCGGCGCGCACCGATCCAAAGGCGTGGCTCGCGATGGGCGACATCTTCGGCGACCTTGCCAAGAACCCGACCTATGTCAGCGCCTTCTCCGGCGCGCTGACCTCGCTTTGGACGAAGGGCGTGCGCGCGACGCTCGCCGACTATCTCAGCGCGAAGACCTGACACCCAGACCGCCCAGCTCGGCGAAAAGAATAAGGGCACGGCAAGGACGCGTGATGTATCTCGAGCGCTTCAATCTCAAGGGCCGTGTCGCGGTGGTCACAGGCGGCGGCCAGGGCATCGGCCTGGCTTGCGTCGAGGCGCTGTCGGAGGCCGGCGCCCACGTCTATATCGCCGACCGCAATCCCAAGACGGCCGCCCACGGCCAGGCGGCGATGAAAGCCAAGGGCTACGCCGCAGACGTCATCGAGATGGAGGTCACGGACTCGAAACAGGTCGACGCGGCCGCCACGCGGGTGACCGACGAGAAAGGCCGGATTGACATCCTGGTTTGCAACGCGGGCATAGCGCGCTCGGAGATTGCAGCGGAAGACGTGGCCGACGAGCATTGGCTCCATGTCATCGACGTCAACCTCAACGGCCTGTTTTGGTGTTGTCGCGCGTTCGGTCGGCACATGTTGGCGGCCGGGCGCGGTTCGATCGTCAACATCGGCTCGATGTCGGGGGTCATCGTCAACAAGCCGCAGCCACAAGCCTATTACAACGCCTCCAAAGCCGCCGTGCACCATCTGACAAAGTCGCTCGCGGCCGAGTGGGGCGCGCGCGGCGTGCGCGTCAACGCCGTTGCGCCGACCTACATCAATACGCCGCTCACCACCTACGCCAGGACCAATAAGCCCATGTTCGACGCCTGGATCGACGGCACCCCGATGGCGCGCATCGGCGAGCCGGACGAGATCGCGGCCGTCGTCATGTTTCTTGCTTCGGACGCCGCCAGTCTGATGACTGGGTCGATCGTGCTGGCTGACGGCGGCTATAGCTGCTGGTAAGAGGTTCCGCAGGATCGAGAGCGGGACGGGGGCATCATGGATCTCGGGCTCAAGGGCAAGGTCGCCGTCGTCACCGGCGGCAGCGTCGGAATCGGTCTCGCGATCGCCGAGGGCCTCGCCGCGGAGGGCGTCGATGTCGTGATCGCGGCGCGCGGCGTGGAGCGTGTCCGCGCGGAGGCCGCCCGCATCGCCAAAGCCTTCAGCGTCCGCGCCGAAGGGGTCGCCTGCAACGTCGCGACTCGCGAGGGGACGGATGACCTCCTGGCCGACGTTCAGCGATTTTTCGGTGGGGCTGACGTTCTCATCAATAACGCCGGCACCGGCAGCAACGAGACGGTGCTAGAGGCGCCGGACGAGAAATGGCAAGAATACTGGGACCTGCACGTGATGGCGGCGGTCAGGCTCGCGCGTGGCCTCGCACCGACGATGAAGAAGCGCGGCGGCGGCGTTATCCTGCACAACGCCTCGATCTGCGCCGCCCAACCGCTCTGGTACGAGCCGATCTACAACGTGACCAAGGCGGCGCTGATGATGTTCTCGAAGACGCTTTCGACCGAACTCATCGGCGATAACATCCGGGTGGATTGCGTCAATCCCGGTCTCATCCTGACGCCGGACTGGATCAAGACCGCCAAACAATTGACAGCAGACAAAGGCGGCGACTGGCAGGCCTATCTCGACAGCGTCGCGCGCGAGCATGCGCCGATCAAACGTTTCGCCACGCCGCAGGAACTGGCCAACTTCTTCGTCTTCCTGTGTTCGGAACGGGCGAGCTATTCAGTGGGTTCCACGTATTATGTTGACGGCGGAATGTTAAAGTCGGTCTAGCGCTTATCGATACGCTCGACGGCGTGCTATTCTAGCAACGGATCAGTAACGATGGCTGTCCGGCCCCCTATTGTCGAACACGCAGAAGTCGGTCCGGGAATCGCGTGGGCGATCGAATTCGACGAATACGGGCGCGGTCATGTTCTGCCGGCAGGCGCGCCCGTCGATTTCAAGCATGGCCGCCGATTTGTCTGGGTGCATTTGGCCCTGGCGAACGCCCGAACGCGAGACTGGGTCCGCGCGCAGGATTCGATCGGGCAAGAAGCGTGCGAGCTTCTGCTCTCGCGCGACAGTCACCCACGGCTGGAGTGGCGCGGAGATTCGCTGTGGGGAACAATCTATGACCTTCAACATGAACTTGAATCGGTTGGCGACGACCCAACCGATCTGCGTTTCGTACTCACGCCTCAATTCCTGTTGACGGCGCGCCGCCATGCCGTCCATTCCGCCCATTTGTTGAGACACGAAATCGAAGCCGGAGCGGAGTTTGAAAGCAGTGCCGACCTCTTCGAATCCCTTCTCGTCGCCGCCGCGAATTCCATCGGCTCGGCTATGCAGCGCATCAACGTCGAGCTGGACGAGATCGAGGACCGCGTGCTGTCGGAGGCGCTCAGCGACGAGCGCGCGTCGCTTCTGAGGCTTCGCCGCACGATATCCCGGCAGAACCGGGTGGCTCACGCGATTCGAAGCGTTCTGGGGCAATTGGAGCAGCCGCGCGCGGAGGGCGCGCTGCAGGCGTATCGCGCGCTCGCCGCCCGCGTGGGGCAACGCATCGCCGCGTTTCACGCGGATGCGCAACTGCTTTCCGAGCGCGCCAGAATGCTGCAGGATGAAATGGGAGCTCAACTGGCGACGGCGACGAACCGCAACCTCTTCGTCTTGACGATCGTCACGACAGTTCTACTGCCTCCGGCGTTCGTCACGGGTTTTTTCGGCATGAACACCAAGGGCTTGCCGTTCGGCGACTCAGACTATGGCACGCTCTACGCCGCGATCTTTTGCGCCGTCGCGGCGGTCCTCGTCTATCTGCTGATCCGCCGATATCGGATGCTCAATTGACCGCGAGGCGTTGAGGCGCGGCGCGGGTGGAGTGATGCAAATTCAGTGACGGCTTTCGATGGCTCGATGCTCGGAGCGTTTGGCGGCCGTGAGTCGGATCAGGTTGGTGACGCCGACAACTCCGGGAACGGTTCGAGCGTCGAACTCGGCGCAAGTCTTCTGATAGGGGAGGTCCACCGTTCCGGAAACGGTGACCCATCCATTCTCGATCTCGACTCTCACCTGATGCCGAGGGACCCGCAAGTCCCAATAGAGCGCGTTCAATACGCCCGCGCGCACGTCTTCGCTCTGATGGTACATTCTCGCCTCCTCCCGCGCCTTCGTGCTTTCCGCTGTACGCGCGGGCCTCCCGATCTCGCTAACACGAGAGTCGCCGCTGCAGCTTGACGCTGATCAAAGCGTTAGCGCGTCAGTTGAGCGGAATTTTGGCGCATGCTCGAGGCGGGAGCCAGCGCGCATTCAGCGAGGTCAGATCTGCGGGCGAGGCTCGGATTCGGCTTCGCTGAACATCGTTTCCTCGACGTTCATCGCGTTGCCGCGCCAGACGATGGCGTGGCCCGTCCAGGCCTTGGCGAACACCAGCGGCAGCAGGAAGTCGCGCACGATCCAGGCGAGTGGCATTCGCCAGGTGAGTGGCCAGCCCGCCGCGACCGCGAGGATGGCCTCGGCGCCGTACCAGAAGGCCGCCATCGCCGCGACGGCGACGGCGACGCTCACCCCGAATTGCGGCGCGGCGACCCCCGCAGCGGCAAGCGTGAACAGGCTCGTCGTCAAAATCTCAGGCAGGAAGAAGAGCGGAAACGTCGCGCGCCTGAGCCGCGCCCAGCGAATCTGGCGATACCAGACATCCTTCAGGCGCCGCTGGCCGAGCGGCTGCTGGAACGGCTGGTCGACGAGGTGGGCGTTCAGTCCCTGCGCATTGACGAGCTTGGTCGCCGCCGCGTCCTCGGCGATCTCGGCGCCCAGAGCCTCAATGCCTCCGCCCGCTTCCATGATTTCGCGGCGCCACAGCATCGTCTTGCCCTGGGCGAAGCCGTAGCCGAAGGAATCGCCGGCATACTGCCAGCGCGCCTCATAGGTGTTGAGAAAGGCGCACTCAATTTCGGCGGCGAAAGATTCAGGCCGCGCGCCGATCGGCGGGGCGCAGACAATCCCGGTGTCTGGGTCCCAGCGCTCGAGCAGGCGCTGAATGTAGTCGCTCGGCATGAGGACGTTGGAATCGGCGATGATCACCCAATCGTGCCGCGCCGCCTTCCACCCCTTGACGACGTTATTAAGCTTGGGATTGGCGCTGACCCGGTCGTCGCCGATCAGCAGACGGGCCGGACGATGCGGGTTGGCGCCGATGGCGCCGCGCACCAGGGGAGCGATCGGATCGTCGGCGCTGGCGAGGCAGAAGACGATCTCGTAGATCGGGTAATCGAGCGCGAATATGGACCGCAGCGTGTCGCGCGAAAACGTCTCGACGCCACACAGGGGCTGCACAATCGTGACCGCTGGGGCGTCTTCTGGCGGCGGCCTCCGCCCCGGCCGCCATCGGCACCGGACAGTCGCCAGCGCGACGCTCAGCCCATGAATCCCCGCGCTGGTAGCGCAAATCCCCGCCGCCAGGGCGCTGATGGTCATGGGTCCAGCCTACTCGAATCACTGGGCTTTGTCACACCATATTGCCGCGCCGTCGCGACGCTTCTATGAAGGCGAAATGGCCTTCCCCCCGGTCGTCCGTTTCGCGCCGTCGCCGACCGGGCGCATCCACATCGGCAACGTCCGCACGGCGCTGCTGAACTGGCTGTTCGCCAAGCGCCGCGACGGGACGTTCATCCTGCGCTTCGACGACACCGATCTTGAGCGTTCGAAGCGGGAATACGCCGACGCGATCCAAGCCGATTTGAAGTGGCTTGGAATTGAGCCGGACCTCGTGCGCCGCCAGTCCGAGCGGATGGCCGCCTACGACCAAGCAGCCGGAAGGCTCAAGACCTTGGGCCGCCTCTATCCGGCCTATGAGACCGCCGACGAGCTCGACCGACGCCGCAAGCGGCAACAGGCGCTCGGCCGGCCGCCGATCTATGACCGCGCCGCCCTGCGTCTGTCGGAAGCCGAGCGTGCGGCGCTCGAAGCCTTGGGCCGCAAGCCGCATTGGCGTTTCCAGCTCGAACCGAGCATCGTGCGCTGGGACGATGTGGTGCGGGGCGAGAGCCATATCGACTGCGCGTCGTTGTCCGATCCGGTCCTTCGCCGTGAGGATGGGACCTACCTCTATACCCTGCCTTCGGTAGTCGACGACATCGACTTCGGCGTCACCGATGTCATCCGCGGCGAGGATCACGTCACGAACACGGCGGTGCAGATTCAGATTTTCGAGGCCCTCGCCGGCGCTGCGCCGCGCTTCGGCCATCACAATCTCTTGACCGACGCCGGCGGCGGGGGGCTTTCGAAGCGCGACGGCGCGCTGTCGATCGCCTTGCTGCGCCAAAAGGGCATCGAGCCGCTCGCCGTCGCGGCACTCGCGGTCCTGGTCGGCTCTGCCGAGGCGGTGCGTCCGGTCGATTCGCTCGACGAACTGGCCGGTCTCGTGGATCCCTCGCATCTTTCTCACGGGGCGGCGCGCTTCGACGAAGCTGAGCTTGAAGCGCTTTCGGCGCGCACGCTGCATCGCATGCCCTATGCGGCGGTCGCCGATCGGCTGTCCGCGCTGGGCGTCGCGGGACCTCAGGCCGAGGCGCTTTGGCTCGCCGTGCGCGGCAACCTGACCCGTTTCGACGACGCAGCGGTATGGCGGGAAGTCGTCGACGGCGCGGTCGTCCCGATCGTCGAGGACCCCGACTTTCTGAAGTTTGCCGCCTCATGCGCGCCCGAAGGCCCATGGGACCAGTCGACCTGGGGCGCATGGACCGCGCGGATCAAGGAGCTAACCGGCCGCAAGGGCCGGGCGCTGTTTCACCCGTTGCGCCTGGCCTTGACCGGCCGCGAGGCGGGGCCGGAACTCGCGGCTCTTCTGCCGCTGATCGGCCGCGCTAGAGCGCTGGCCCGACTATCCGGACAGTCCGTTTGACTCCGTCCGGTCCGGTGGCTTCCACCGTCTTCCCTTGGTTCACGGTGAAGCTCTTTGCGCCCTGGACGTCGTCGCCGGCGATGCCCGACGCTTCGCGGCTGACCGATGCGGTCTCGGCGCTGAGTTTGGTGTCGGTTCCGTTGATGTCGAGGACGGGCGCGTTCGCTGCGTCGCCAGGGGGCGTCGCGCCAGGCGCGGCCCCTGGCCCGGCGACGACTGCCGCGCCGGGTGCGCCGGGCTTTGCCTTCGGGTCCACGGCAGGCTTCGCCTTCGGGTCAATGATCGGGCGGGCCATTTCGGCCGATTTCTCCGGCGTCACGATGATGTCGTGCTTCTCGTGGCCGTACCGCGCCTCTGCGTCGGCGAGGGCCTCCGCCCAGCTCTCTCCCTTGCGCCGGCAAGAGCAGCCCGGGTCGTAGCTTTGCTCGAATTTTCCGGCGTTCGGCAAATTGGCGTAGGCCTCGCCGGACGCCAACTCGGCCTCGTCGATCGTTCCGCCGAACGGGAACGAATAGAGCGCCATGTCGGCGTTCGGGCACAAGGCCCTGCAAACTTCCTCCAGGCTGTCCGCGCGGCTCCCGGCGCCGGAATAGGAAACCGGAAAGAAGCTGCCGTCACACGTGCGCACGCAAACCGCGTAGGAGCCGGCATGCGCCACGACGCCGCTCCGGTCGGCGGGCTGCCCGGACTCGGTGGTGCGGTCAGCCGGCCCATGATCGAGCGGCTCGAATCTGGCGTCCGTCTGCGGCTGCTGCTGCTGCGGGGCCCCGAGCCTCGCGACGCCGCCGAACAACGCCTCGAGGAAGTTGGTCGGCCGCGGCGGCGCATTCGCGCATTCGGCGTTATAGCGGGCGACGAGATCGCCGGCCCCGCCGCCGGCGCGCGCCTCCAAATCAGCGAGATTGGCCTGCATGCGCGCGATCTGGCCGTTGAGCTCGCCGCATTGCGGCGGCGGATCCGAGCCGAAGAACAGAATCTTGCGATTTCCGCACCCGAGCGACCGCGCAGAGCCCTGGGTGCGCGACAGCTCGGCGCGCTGACGTTCGACTGCGGCCTGCGCGCCGCTCGAACCGTGGCGCGAGGCGATCGCCTGCTGCAGGCGCGCGCATTCGGCGGCGTTCTGCGCCAGCGCATCGCCTGGGCCGATAACGGCGATCAACGCCGCCAGCGCTACGAAAGCGCCGGCCGGCGCCAGAAACCTGCCGCCGCGGAGCGCGCTTCCCATTCCAGTCATCGCCGCTTTCATCCCATGAACCGCTTGATCCCCGGCGCCGAGGCCGAATCTACGGCGGGTTAAAGACCGGCATCGCGGCGCGAACAAGGCGCGCGCATCCGGTCCTTCGCCGGGGCGCTTCATACGTAATTTCGCTGGCAGACGCCAGCCCGCGCGAGAGCCCGCGGTTGGGCGCCGCTCAGCGCTTATGGCTTCGCCCGGCCGGGTCGGGCATAATCGGCCGATGGCCGAAACGGACGCGCGCGCAACCAATGCGCCCGAGATTACCGTCAGCGAACTCGCGGGCGCGCTCAAGCGCGCCATCGAGGATCGATTCGGCTACGTGCGGGTCAGGGGCGAGATATCCGGCTTCCGCGGCCCCCATTCGTCCGGCCACGCCTATTTCAGCCTCAAGGACGCCAATGCGCGTCTCGACGCCGTCATCTGGCGCACCTCCCTCCAGCGCATGAGGCTCAAGCCCCAGGAGGGGCTCGAGGTCGTCGCGATCGGCAAACTCACCACCTTTCCGGGCAAATCGAGCTACCAGATCGTGATCGAGGCGCTCGAACTCGCCGGAATCGGCGCGCTGATGGCGCTGCTCGAGGCGCGGAGGAAGAAACTTGCCGAAGAGGGGCTGTTCGACGCCGCGCGCAAGCGCAAGGTTCCGTTCTTGCCGAAGGTCGTCGGCGTGGTGACCTCGCCGACCGGCGCCGTCATTCGCGACATCCTGCATCGTCTCGCCGACCGGTTCCCGGTTCGGGTCGTCGTCTGGCCGGTCAGGGTGCAGGGTGAGACCTCCGCGGCCGAGGTCGCGGCGGCGATCGACGGGTTCAATGCGCTTCCCGCGGACGGGCGCGCGATGCGGCCGGACGTGCTGATCGTCGCCCGCGGCGGCGGCTCGCTCGAGGACCTGATGAGCTTCAACGAAGAAGCGGTGGTGCGCGCTGTCGCCCGCAGCTCGATTCCGCTCATCGCCGCAGTCGGCCATGAAACCGACTGGACCCTGATCGACCACGCGGCGGACGTGCGCGCGCCGACGCCGACCGCGGCCGCCGAATTCGCCGTGCCGGTGCGCCTCGATCTCCTCGCCGCGATCGCCGACCTCGGCGCCCGAGGCCGCGGCGCGATCCTGCGCTTCGGCCGCCGCCTTCGCGCCGATTTCAGGGCGGTCTCCCGCGCGCTGCCGGCTGGCGAGGCGATCGTCGCTCAGCCGCGCCAGCGCTTCGATCGGGCCGCCGAGACGCTGATTTCGCGGGTGCGCGCGGGCGTCGACCAGCGCGTGCTGAGGACGGCCGGATTGGCCCGCCGCCTCGCGCGCCATTCGCCGCGCGCCCATCTCGCCGGACAACGCGAACGCCTCCGGGGACTCGCCGGGCGTCTCGGACGGGTGCGGCCGCTCCTGATCGAACGGCTGCGGCGGGCGGCGGACGCCGCCGGGAGGTCGTTCGCGCGCGAGACCGCGCTCATCTCGAAGAGGCTCGGCGAGCGGGCCGAGGCGGTCGAGCGGCTTTCGGCGCGCATGGCGCGCGCCTATGGCGAACGCCTGCAAAGCAGACGGGCCCAGCTCGTCTCCGCTTGGCAATTGCTCGGCGCGATGAGCTATCGCGGCGTCCTGTCGCGCGGCTTCGCTCTCGTGCGGGACGAGGCGCAAAGGCCACTGAGGCGCGCCGCGGAGGTCCGCCAGACCCAGCGCCTCGAGATCGAATTCGCCGACGGCAAGGTCGGCGCGGTAGCCGGCGGGCGGGTCGGGCCGCCGCTCACCCCGCCTCCTCTCCTCCCGCGCCGGCGCCCTAAGCCGGACAAGGACGAAGGGCAGGGGACGCTGTTCTGACGCCCGCGAAACGCTCCAGACGCTACTGGCGCGCGAGATACATCTTCATTTTCGCCGCCATGTCCTCGACCGCCTCGCCGGTCACATCGACCAGCGCCTTCTTCACCGTGCCCGTGAAGGCGAACGGCGGCTTGTAGTCGGGCATGACCGGCGCGCCGGCGTCGGAGCCGACGCTGACGCCCGCCGACAGGCCGAGCGACAGCGGTATCGTCACCGGCAAGTCACCCTTGCCCACAGGCGCCCCGTCGACGAGCAAGGTTATCGAGGCAGGCACGCCCTTGCCCTTGGCGATATCCGCCTTGCCGGTCGGCTTGAACTCGAAGCTGAAAATGTGATCGCCTTCGGGGATGGGTTTGTCGGATTGCACTTTGAAGTGTTGATCGGCGACGTAGTTGTAGCCGTAGGTGAGCTTGTCGTTTTGCACATAGAAGGCGAACCCGCCGTCGACGCCGCCCATCGAGAACAGCACCCCCTCGGCGCCGCCCTTCGGCACGTTGGCATGGACTGAGACCGAGTGCGCTACGTTGACCAGCCGAGGCGCGGCGTTGCCCGGCACCTGTTGGGTTCCGGCGTAGTAGATGTACTTCTTGCGGTCGACGGCGATCTGCGGCCGCTCATCGGCGAAGCGCGCCGTGCCACGGCTGTCGACCGGCAGCACGTCGTACTTGCCGGCCTCCACGTACCACATCCCGATCATCGCGATCAGCCGGTCGCGTTCCTTTTCGGCGAGATTGTTGGTCTCGGCGAAATCTTCGTTGAGGTTGTAGAGTTCCCACCCCTTGGCGTCGAGTTCGGTGAGCTTCTGGTAGTCGATCGGCGCGCCAAAGGGGAGGCCCGATTCGGTGAACGATGTGCCCGGCCAGGGGCACACCGCCCGCCAGCCGTCGTGATAGAGCGAGCGATGGCCCATCATCTCGAAATACTGGGTGATGTGGAGCGGTTCGGCCTTCGCGTCGTCGAATGACGACTTGAGGCTGAATCCTTGCAGCGGCGATTGCGTGACGCCGCGGATCTGCGCCGGCGGCTCGATGCCGAGCGCGTCGAGCACGGTGGGGACCAAGTCGATCGCGTGAGCGTATTGCGAGCGGATTTCGCCCTTGGCCTTGATGCCTTTCGGCCATGTGACGATGAATGGATCGGCAGTACCGCCGCGATAGGTTTCGCGCTTCCACCGCCGGAACGGCGTGTTGCCGGCGTGGGTCCAGCCCCACGCGTAGTGGTTGAAATATTTCGGTCCGCCGAGGTCGTCGATGGCCGCGAGATTCTGCTTGAGATCGTCGGGCACGTTGTTGAAGAACTTGCCTTCGTTGACCGAGCCGGTCGGCCCGCCTTCGGCGCTCGCGCCATTGTCGGACACGACCATGATCAGGGTGTTGTCGTACTCGCCCATGTCCTTGAGGAAAGCGATCAACTCGCCGATGTAGTGATCGGTGTGCTCGAGAAAGCCGGCGAACACCTCCATCATGCGCGCATAGAGGCGCCGCTCGTCGGCGGAGAGCTTGCTCCAGTCCTGTACGTCGGGATCATGCCGCGAAAGCTTGGTGTTCGCGGGGACGATTCCCAGTTCTTTCTGCCTCGCAAACACCTGCTCGCGATAGGCGTCCCAGCCGGCGTCGAACTTGCCCTTGTACTTGTCGGCCCATTCCTTCGGCACGTGATGGGGCGCATGCATCGCGCCCGGGCAAAAATACATGAAAAAGGGCTTGTTGGGCGCGACCTGCTTCGAATTGGCGATCATCGCCTTCGCCTTGCTGACGAGATCGGGCGTCAGGTGATAGCCCTCTTCCGGCGTCTTGTCGGGTTCGGTCTGGCTGTTGTCGCGCACGAGCTCCGGGTAATACTGGTGCGTATCGCCGCCGAGAAAGCCGTAGTAGCGCTCGAAGCCGCGGCCGAGCGGCCAGCGATCGTACGGTCCGGCGGCCGAGGTCTGCTCGGCGGGCGTGAGATGCCACTTGCCGAGCGCATAGGTGTTGTAGCCGTTCTGGAGCAGGATTTCCGAGAGCATGCCATTCTCGAACGGAATGTTGCCGTTGCCGCCGGGATAGCCGGTCGATCCTTCTGTGATGCATGACATGGCGTTCGAATGATGATTACGCCCGGTGATGAAACACGAGCGCGACGGCGAACACAGCGCCGTCGTGTGCATGTTGCTATACCGGAGCCCGTCGGCGGCGAGCGCGTCGAGATTGGGCGTGGCGATCGGGCTGCCGTAGCAGCCGAGGTGGCCGAAGCCGGTGTCGTCAAGGATGATGAAGAGGACGTTCGGCGCGCCCTCGCGGGCCCGGTTCGGGGCCGGCCATGCCGGCTTGGACACATCGAAGGTTCGGCCGATGACCCCCGGAAACGCTTGCCCCGGCTTGTACTCTTTGAGCGCCATGTTTCCGTCCTCCCGCCGGCGAATCTCGCCGCGCCGCGGCTTCATTACAGCCTGCGCCGCCGGAGGTCACGGGCTGGCTTGTCGGTCGCCGCATCGGAGCGGAACGAGCCATGGGAGTCAACAAACACTTTGCGAAAATCAGAACCCGTGCTATTGTCCGCATTCATGAGGAGTGGTCAGCCCGCCCCGCGAAAAGTCGCGGGCGCAGGCGAGCGGGGAAGAAGGATTTCCGGGGCGGATTCGACCGCAACCCACTGAAAAGGCTCTGTCCGCGGAAGAAAAGTCGATTTTGCTCTTGTTGCGCCGGCCTTTGCTTTTGTTGCGCCGGCTTTTGATTTTGTTGCGTCCGGCTTTGAAATTGTTGCGGCCGATTTTGATATTGTTGCGCGGGCCGGGGCGCCAGCTGCGCGTGGGCGCACCCGTTAAGCCCCGGCGTAACGGACCGCAGACTCCGCATTGGTCGGCGCGCGGTTGAGGTTCGCGACTCCCGCGCCCGCCTTCGATTTCTCGCCTTCGGGGAGCCGGCCTTCGAGCCAAGCGGGCAGAAACGCCTCGAGCCAGGCGGCGACCCGGCCGTCGTGCTGGAACCAGCCGCCGAGATGCTCGGGACGGCTCAGCGCGCCGGGCCGCGTCAATCGATCGGCGCCGCGATGGGTCCAGCGGCACATCATGTGATAGGTGACCTCCGGGTGAAACTGGAGGCCGACCGCATGGCGGCCGTGGCGATAGGCCTGATTGGGAAAATCCTTGCCTCCGGAGGCGAGGAGCTCGGCCCCCCCGGGCAAATCGAACCCGTCGGAATGCCATTGATAGACGGTGCGCGGGAATCGCGCCCCGCACAGCGCCTCGCCAGCGGGCGTCGGCTCGATCGGGTAATAGCCGATCTCGCTGCGGCTATCCTCGTAATTGAACACCCGCGCGCCGAGCGCCCGCGCCAGCATCTGGGCGCCGAGGCAGACCCCAAGCGTGGGCTTGGCCTCGGCGAGCGGTGTCTCGAGCCAGTCGATCTCGCGTTTGACCCATTCGAGTGTGTCGTTGGCGCCCATCGGGCCGCCGAACACGATGACCCCGTCGTGATCGGCGAGCCTCTCGGGCAGCGGGTCGCCGAGGCTCGGCCGGCGGATGTCGAGCCGGACGTGCATGGCCCTGAGCACCGCGCCGATCCGGCCCGGAGTGGAGTGCTCCTGGTGCAGGATGATCAAGACGGTCGGCCGCCGGGCGAGGCTCCCCACGGGCATGAACTCAGACCTCCAGCTCGACCAGCGATCGCCGCATCGATCGATTCGCAACGCAATGAAGAACGCAAGTTCGGCGCCGCAAGCTTAATGAAAGGTGAACCGGGAGCGGACGGCGCGCGCGTTCTCCGCGAGCTTGCCTAGCCCGGCAGGCGCCGATATACAAACCCCTTCTCGCCGCTCCCATCGTCTAGCGGTCCAGGACGTCGCCCTCTCACGGCGAAAACAGGGGTTCGAGTCCCCTTGGGAGCGCCAGCCTTCGCCTCAAGAATCGGAATTCGTCAGAAAACGAGCTTCCCGCCAACGAGGGCCAGCGTGCCTGCCATCAAGGGACGCAGTACGCGCTCGGGCACGCGGGAGGCGAGATGGCTTGCGATCGCGATGCCCGGTATCGAACCGCACAGCAGCGAGACAAGCAGCAGCCAGTCGACCGAGCCTAACCACCAATGACCTGCGCCCGCGAGAAGCGTGAGCGGCACGGCGTGCGCGATGTCCGTGCCGACGATCCGAACCGTCGGCATTTTCGGATAGAGCATCAGCAAAACCGTCACGCCGATAGCGCCCGCGCCGACCGAGGAGATCGACACCAGCACGCCCAGGACCGCGCCAAGCGTTACGGTGAGCAACGCGATTTGCCTATCGGTGCGCTTTTCCAGGAACGATGCGACGGCCGCGAGGAGCCGTCGGCGAAAGATCAGCGTGACCGCCGTCAGGATCAGCGCGAATCCCAAGGTTGTCGTAATGACCGCGCTGGTGCCCTTGGAGTCCACGCCGAGATGCGACAACGTCAGCAGCGAGATCGCCGCTGCGGGAACGCTTCCCGACGCGAGCAGGCGAGTCACGCGCCAGTCGATTGCGTCGTTGAGTCCGTGAACAAGGGACCCGCTGATTTTCGTGATGCCCGCGTAAAGGAGATCGGTCCCGACTGCGGTTGCCGGATGGATGCCGAACAGCAGGACCAGCAACGGGGTCATCAACGAACCGCCGCCGACGCCGGTGAAGCCGACCAGCATGCCAACCGCAAAACCCGAAGCGGTATAAAGCGGATTGATCAAATGGAAAAAACTCAACGCCACGCGCTCCCGTCAGCCGGATTGAACATCGACGACCTATTTTTGCCTCTCGCAAGGCGCTTTGGCCGGTCAGTTTTCTTGGTCCGGCGCCCGACCCGGCGCGACACCATCGGGTTCAGGAGTAATCCCATAAAAATACTAGACTGATGCTAGGAAAGCAATAGGCAGGCTTGCTGGCCCTTCGGCCAGGACGAGCTCAAAGGACCGCCGTTGAGGCCCTCCCTTGCTCCTTTGCCCGCTGGCCCATTGTCGCTGCTGTGAGATCAGGTCTCTAGGGTCTTCCCCTTCGTGACGCGAATCGGGTAGTTACGTTTATTACGTTTATTGCCGTCGCCGTCAGTGTTGCCGGCCGGGTCGATCAACGGGAAGAGATTCGTGCAGAGCGCTTTGAAGCTCCTCCTGGCGGGAATAGCGCTCGTAATTGTTGTGGCGCTTGGAGCCATTTCTTATTCCCTGTTTGAAGGGGGGCAGGAAACAAACAAAGCCGCAAACGCCCAGCAAAGGTCGTCGGTGGACGCCGCTTCCGCCCAATGTCCGGTACGGGATCCTTCGACCGGATATGCGAGCGGCAAATATATCTACCGTCTTTCAAACCAAGTGTTTCCGCCAAGCCCCTCGCTCAAGAAAGAGATTCAGGATGACTACGGAAAAAACGCTGAGCTGGCGGACTGGGACGATTTGAAGGCGATGCTGGCAAGTGAAGACGACATTCGGAAGTTCATCCAGGACACAGGCATCCAGCTCCAAAGCACGAATTATAATTGCGATAATATTCTTGTCAGCCGGTCGGGCAGTGAAACAGTCCGGGGGTTACACTATCATCTCGCTCGGCACGACGGCAAAGTGCCCCCCGATTGGTCCGTTGTCGATAGCATTGGCTCGAACGATATCAATCTTGGGAGATGGAACCATTCCGGACAAGCTTTGCTAAGACTGCCACAGGCTCAATGAAAGCTGCTGCAGGGCGGCGCTTGACCGCCGTGCAGCAGTCGCGGGACTAAACGCCCAAGGCGCGCTTGGCCAGCGACAGCGCAAACTTGGCCGCGAGCTTCCTCCAGCCGGGAAGACCAGAGGCCTGGATGTCGCTCCGCATGTGGCGGATCGCCACATCGAACCCAGAGGATCGCTCTTCCGCGACGACGGGAATGTGCAGCGGGGACGAGGTCTCCTCATCGAACCTCCTCCGCCCTTCCTCGGTGAGGTCCACTTCGAGGAAAGTGCCCCGCGGTTCTGATACCGCGCGCTCGGACCAAGCGATGGCCTCTTCGAGATCCGCCGCCAATTGAGTGAATGGCTCTCCTTTGACGATTTCGGGATATTCGGCGGAAAGCGTCGTCATTCGGCAACCGGCGGGCAGCAGCTTCTTGAGCATTTGACCGGGAAAGCCGTATTCCCGACGTGGATTGAACTTGCTCCGGTCCGCCACATAGACCGCCGCCGGCGCGTCGAACGATACGTTTGCCAATAGGTCGAAGACCGGCGCATCCGCAATCACAAGCAACTGAACCTTTCGCCCCTCGCGCAGAAACTGGCGCGCAATGTCCGTCGCAACAATGGCGCCCTGACAATTTCCCGCGAGGACATAAGGCCCGCGGGGAGACGCCTGCCTGATTTCCTCGGCATAGCGTCTCGTGAGGGCTTTAGCGGTCGGCGTGCCATACTCCAGAAGCAAATATCCGGACCGCATCGCGAAGGTGGGATGACGCGCGCCGAGCACGGCGCCAAGTCGCTCGGCCTCCTTCGAGTCCTGCGTGCACCAGAACACCGGGAGCCCGCTTTGCGCAGTCCCAACTCGCCGCAGCAGTCCGCCCTCTCTGACTGGACTTCCCGGCCAGGACTTTAGAAGAGCCCGCAGTCTTGCGGTCGTTGTCTCAGGAAGCGACGTCCCGTCGCCGTTTGGCTCCGGGGTCGAAGACGCCCATGCGCCGACCCGCTCGGAGGGACTCAAGGTCCGCCCGACGGGGCGCTCGGGCGACCGTCGGAAGAAACCTGCAATCTCGGATATGCTCACCTTCCCGGGGAATGCCGCAAACGGAACTGGCGATCCGAATTTCTCCTCAAGGAGAAACGATAACTGAAGGGCCAGAATCGAATCTCCGCCCATAGCAAAAAAATCGGCGCCGCGATCGACGTTCTGGGAACACTTCAACAGTCGGGCCCAAACCAATCGGATTTCCCGCTCGATGTCGTCCTCGGTCTTCGCGGGCGAAGAAGTTTGTAAATCCAGGCGATGGACCCGTTTCTCAGCCCCAGCATCGCCAAGCCCGGCCGCCAGTTGCAGCCGCCTCACCTTTCCGAGCGGCGTTCTGGGGACGTCCCGCCGGTCGATGAGCGCAACCGCTTCTGGGACGAAGCGATAGGTCGAGGCCAGGATTTCGCGGACCTCGCCCGCGACTTGCGCGACTACGAAATCGTCAGCCTCCTCGACCGCGACGAATATTGCGAACGCCTTTCCGCCGGCGGGATCTCGCGCCGAAGCCGCGCTGGCCAAGGGAGCGGCGTAGACCTCGCTGAATGCGCTCCGTGTTTTGATCGCCTCCTCAATCTCCTGGCACGAGTATTTCCGCGCGTTCACGACGATCAGCTCTTTCTCACGGCCGATGACGGCGAGCTTTCCGTTCGTAAGGGCGCCCAGGTCGCCGGTCCGCAACCAGCCGTCGGCGGTAAAGAGCCTACTTGTCTCGCCGGCGTCGCCTATGTAGCCGGAAGCCATCGTCGGACCACGCACTTCGATTGCGCCGACGCAGTCCTCGTTCAGGACTTGGCCGTCTCCGCCGACGACGCGCACAGCATGTCCCGCGGTTGGCCGGTCGAGAAGGATGCGCCCCTCGTTGAATGTAGCCGAAGCGGCGGAAAAGGGAGTTGCGCCGCCGACAACCGGCCCGCACTCCGTCAAGCCATAGCCCAGGATGATGGCGTCCTCGCGCAACCCGAACGGCGCGAGACAATCGAAAAACTGGCGGCAGAGAATGGGAGAGATGGGTTCCGCGCCGACGCCGATCTTCCGGATGTGATCGAGCCGCCAGCGTCTTCCTGGGTAGGCCTCGAGGGCGCCAATGATAAGGGAGACGCCAAAGTTCGTCATTGTCGCGTGGGTGGCCTGCGTCTCTTCCATGACGTCCAGCCAAACGAGCGGATTGGCGACGAAGCACTCGGCGTCCAGGTGGACCTTGCGCTTCAGGTTTGGCGCCGCCAACCCCAACCCCATGACGTGGTCGTAAGGCGACCACGACAGAAACGTACTGCCGTTCTCGGCATCCGGCACTTTCGGCCACCACCGGGCGAGCACCGCCCGCTCGCTGAGGCCAACCATCTTAGGCCGGCCCGTGGCGCCGGAAGTGAGGATGGCGAGGCAAAGTCGCTCGCTTCCGGCTTCGAAGAGATTTGGCAAATCCGGCCGGCCGCGCGTCTGTTCCGCGAACTCACTGAAGACGATGCTGTCCAGTGGTGCGCTCGCGGCGAGGCGCGAATCGTCAGTGATGAGAGTGGCGGCCCTGTCGAGAGCCCTTCGCACGAACGCGAGAACCTCGTCGCAACCCTTTTGTCCGAAGCGCCGCTCGACGTCATGGATTAGCGGCACGGCGACGAAGCCGCCTACAGCGGACGCCCAAAGGGCGGGGATGAAATCCTCGCTGTGGCGAAGATTGATGATGAGGCCGTCGCCCGGCCGCATTCCGCGCTCCTGCAAGCCGGCGGCTAGTCTTGCCGCTTCTTCGAGCGTTTCTTGGTAGGTAGAAGTTCGGTGCGGCGCGTTCGCCTTCGCGTGGATGAAGCCCCCTTCAGGGAAACGCGCGGGCGCGCCGGAGATTGCGTCGCGCAAGCATGCGTATGGCGGCGCCTCGATGCTCTCGCCATGCGCGATGGCGAGCGTCATACTGCGGTTTTCTCGGCTTCGTGGATCGAGACGGAGTAGTATTTTTCGATCTTGGCGAGCTCCGACGCGACATTCTCGCGCCCATGGTGGGATTGGCGCCAATCCGAAGATGAATAATGCCTGCTCGGATAGCAGACCCACCCAATCTCGACTGAGCGCGGGAAATGGCGCCGCGCCGCGATGATCGCTCGTCTGATGTGATAGTGGATCGTGACCAGCACGATTGATCTTAACTCCTCGAGGCCGATCTTCGCATCGAGGAGGTCCCTGGAAAAGCTTATGTTCTGATCGGTATGCGCCGCTCTGGGTTCGACCAGGATATCCGCCTTCGGAACGCCTGACGCGCGCGCGAGCGCGGCCATCTCGATCGCTTCCGTCGCCTTGATCCTTGAATTATATCCTCCAGTAAACAAGAGCCTTTTAGCCTTGCCCTCCCGGTACAACCCGATGCCGCGGGTGACTGGCCGGCGCCAATCGCTCATTCCAAGAACAATAGCGACGTCGGCATCCAGAAAGTTATCTGGAACGAAAATGTATTTCCCGACTCGAGTGACGTCCATGTCCGATTCCGGGTGTTTGCTACACCCTTTGCGCAGCGAGCGTCTACATTACGTTAACCGGTTCAGTTTGTTCCGCAGCGTTCGGACGCGCGTCGCGGATTTGTTCAAGGCGTCGACGGACAATGTTCCATCCGCCAACGCTTCGCTGATCCACGACGCGATCGTTTCGGGCAAGGCGGGATCGTAATTCTTGCGGTTTCTTACCATGAGCGCGTCGTTGCCCGCTCCCAAAGCCTGCATGATCGCCGAGCGGCGCGCGAAACCATAACCGACCGCGCCCATATCGAGATCGTCCGTCATCGCGACGCCGTCGAAGTCGAGGTCATTGCGCAGAAGTCCCGTGACGATCTCGGGCGACAGCGCCGCCGGACGGTTGTCGGGCGCGATGGTCTTAAGGAGCGAATAGCCGCTCATCACCGCGGCGGCGCCCTCTTCGCGGATCAGGCGCCTGAACGGGAGCAGGTCAGCTTGCGACCAGACTGCGGTAATGTCTGGCGCCCACTCGTGACTGTCGCTTTGCGCGCCGCCCTGGCCCGGGAAGTGCTTGAGCGCGCAGCATACGCCGCTCGCCCCAAAACCGCGAATGAAAGCGCCTGCATAGGCGGTCACAGTTTCGGCGTTGTCGCTGAATGCTCTGCCATATCGGCCGATAGCCGGGTTGCCGGGATTCTCGAGGTCGACGACAGGCGCGAGGTTCAAATTGAATCCGAGGCCAGCCATGGCGCGTCCGGCCTCTGTATAGATTTCTTCCGCCTCCGCGACGCTATATTCAGCGGCGACTTGCAGCGCGGAGGGAAGTCTGGCGCAGCCATGCGCCTCGATCAGCCGCTGGACAGCGCCCCCCTCATGATCGATGGCGAGGATCACCTTTCGTGACGACCCGCCGGAAAAGAGACTGGTGAGACCCAGCACCTCGTCTTTGTCTCCAATATTGTCCTTGACAAAAACGACCCCGCCGACCGCTCCGTCGTGAATCTGCTTGGCAAGCGCCTGCGCTGCGGGAGATTGCGCGTTGCTGCCGGAAAATCCCAGAATCAGCAGTTCGCCCGCGATGGCGCGCGCCTCCTGTGTCGGCGCGGCCGCAGTTAGTCGCGCATTGTCTGCGCCGACGAGAGCCGCCGACACGCCGGCGACGCTGAGCAGGAAGTTGCGGCGGTCCATACTGCTCCGCGAAACTAGGTGTCGGGTATCAACCAGGACTTTGGTTAATTTACCATCCCTGCTCGAACGGGCGTCGTAAACCTTTTGGCTGGCGTGGAAAAAGACAAAAACGTTTGATGCCAGGGTCAGCGGCCCGCGTAGAAGCCGCTGGTCTGCGCCTGATGGATGGGATCCTGGACGCCGGAGACGGCGAAGCGGGCTGACCGGACCGATCCGTTTGGCGATTCGGTGGCGTTGCATCCGGCGAGCGCCAACGCAACCAAAGCGAAAATGATCGAAAGGCGCATGGGCGCATTCTCCTGGTTCGCTTGAAATCCGGCTAGGACTGGCGCGATCGTCGCCGTTCCGAGGCTGGAAAAAGGCCCTGCTCTTTCGCCGACGGTTCCCAGCCAGCGGGAGAAGCCAGCCCCATCCTCTACGCGAGGCAGGCCGCCTTGGATCACACGGACGAAGCGCGATCGGCTTTCGACTCTGCTCGCTGCTAGGACGGGGCCGCTCGCGCAGCCGCAGCGATAAGCTCGAAGGAGCGCAGGCGCGCACGATGCTCGTAGACGTCGGAGACGACGATCAGTTCATCGGCGCCGGTTTCCGCGACCAGCGCTTCGATGCCGGCGCGGACCGTTTCGGGCGAGCCGACGATGGAGCGGGCCAGCATCCTTTGCGCCTGCGCCTTCTCCATCGGCGACCAGTAGCCCTCGATGTCGTCGATCGGCGGCTGGCTCAAGCCGCGCGCGCCGCGAAAGATGTTGGCGAACGACATCTGCTGGGTCGTGGCGAGGCGACGCGCTTCGGCGTCGCTGTCGGCGGCGATGATGTTGACGCCGACCATTGCGTAGGGCTGGTCGAGTTGTTCGGACGGCTTGAAGCGGCTGCGATAGATCTCGAGCGCGGGAATGAGCAGGTCGGGCGCGAAATGCGATGCGAATGCATAAGGGAGCCCGAGCTCCGCGGCGAGCATCGCGCCGAAATGGCTGGATCCGAGGATCCAGAGCGGCACTTCCGTTCCTGCCGCCGGCACCGCCTGGATGCGTTGGCCGGAAGCGGCTGGAGCCAGGAACGCCTGCAACTCGATAACATCCTGGGGGAAGGTTTCCGCGGCCTCCGGCGGACGGCGCAAGGCGCGCAACGTGATCTGGTCCGTGCCAGGCGCGCGGCCGAGTCCGAGGTCGATGCGTCCCGGAAAGAGCCGCGCCAGCGTTCCGAACTGCTCGGCGATGACATAGGGCGCATGGTTTGGCAGCATGATGCCGCCCGCCCCGACGCGGATCGTCGTCGTACCCGCCGCGAGGTGGGCAAGCACGACCGACGTCGCGGCGCTCGCGACGCCTGGCATGTTGTGATGCTCCGCCACCCAGATGCGGCGATAGCCCCATCGCTCGGCATTGGCGGCCAGGTCGCGGGCGTTCATCGAGCGCGCCACCGGCGTCAGTCTCCTGGGTCACCCGGACAAGCTCGAGAATGGATAAGGGGGTCATTGGCAAGGCGACAGTTCTCGCGTCCCGTTGTTTCTCTGGCCGGAAAGCCCTGGTCGACGCCAGACCCGCGCGGGTTCCGCAACGCGCGCCTCGACAACGCAGGCCTGGCGGCTAAGCGAAACGCGCGGAACGGCTTTTGCCCGGAGTCTACGATGATGGTCAACAGGATCGCCTCGATCGGCGTCGCAGCCGCTTTGATACTCGCGCCGCTGGTCGCCTTCGGTCAGACCAGCCGGCCCACGCCAGGTGTGGCTTCGGCGTCCGCCATCCAGAGAACCGGGGCCGGCGCCGGATCGAACGCCGCCCGGGCGCGACCCCGAGGGACTCTCAACAGACAACGGGCGCGTTCGCGACCGCCGAACATGCGCGCCAGGTCCTCGCCACGCCCCGTCACTGATCGAACGGCCGGCGGGTGGCCGCCCGCATCCTCACCGCGCCATAAACCCGATCGCGATCGCGTTCGCGATGTCGATGAAAAAGGCGGAGACCAGCGGCAGGATGATAAAGGCCTGCGCGCAGGCGCCGTGCAGTTTGGTCACCGCAGTCATGTTGGCGATGGCGGTCGGCGTAGCTCCGAGGGTGATGCCGGTGAACCCGGCCGAGATCACCGCAGCCTGGTAGTTTCCGCCCATCGCGGGGAAGACGGCGAAGACGATATAGGCCACCGCGGCGATCGTCTGGGCCGCGAGAACGACGACCAGCGCCGGCCCGAGACCGCCGAGCGTCCAGAGCTGCATGCTCATCAGCGACATCGCCAGAAAGACATTCAGCGAGAGGTCCGAGGTCAGCGCGAGCGCGCGTGTCCGTGTTGGCCACTCGAGGCTGGGAAAGAGGCGCGGAACAACATTGGTGACGATGATCGCGACCAGGAGGCAGACAACGAAAAGCGGCAGCTTGACGCCGGTCTCTTCGACCGTCTCCTCGAGCGTGTAGCCGATCAGGATCACGATATTGAGCACGAGCAGCGTGCGCAGAAGCCCGACGTGGCTGATGTCGTCGGTCGGCTTCAAGTCCGGGACGTCCGGCAGTCCCACAACCGGATCGGGCGCCGATGGTCCGCGGAGCTTGTGACGGGCGATCAGGAAGCCGGCGATCGGCCCACCGACCAGGCTTGCGACCACAAGCCCAAGCGTCGCGACGGCGATGCCGACTTCGAGCGCGTTCGCGAGCCCGAACCGCTCGGCGATGACCGGCGCCCACGCGATTGTCGTTCCGTGTCCGCCAATGAGCGAGGCCGAGCCGAGAAAGGGCGTGAGCCCCCTCGGCAGTCCGAGCGCGGCGACGCTGCCGGCGGCGATCAGGTTCTGGATGACGAGATAGACGAGGGTCAGGCCGAGGAGCACGAGAAATGGGCGGCCGCCTGCAATGAGGTCGTCGAGCTTGGCGTTGAGGCCGATGCCGGTGAAGAAATAAAGCAGAAGCAGGTCACGCGCGCCGAGCGAGAAGCCGATCTCAACTCCGAGCCCGACGTAGGCGATGAGCGTGAGCACGGCCGCGAGGAGTCCGCCGGTCACCGCCTCCGGAATGTTCCAGCGCCTGAGCGGCGGGATGAGACGATTGAGCCCAGCGCCGGTGAAGAACACGAGAATGGCGATCGTGAAGGTCAGCAGGCCGGGCGCCTCGATCGCCGTCATTTTCAATCCGTTCCCGCCGTCCGCCCAAGCGCGATGGCGTGGGCGGATTTCATATTTCCGCCGCCGAGGCAAACAGGCTGAGGCCGAGGCAGCGCGAAAGGTAGCGAGCGGCGAGCTGACCCTTGACGCTATTGCCTGCGTCGTCGAGCCGCGGAGCGAAGGCGCCGAATCCGCCCTTGCCAGGCGAAACCGTGACGATGCCGCCGCCGATCCCGCTCTTGCCCGGCAGCCCGACGTCGTAAAGCCAGTCGCCCGAAGTCTCGTAGAGGCCCGCCGTCGCCATCACCGCCAATGCGCACTTGCAGCTCTCGGCGCCGATCACACGCGTTCCGGTCAGCGGGTTGACGCCGCCGTCGGCAAGCGTCGCGCCCATGACCGCAAGGTCCCGCGCGGATACGTTGAGCGAACATTGCCGCGTATAGAGATCGACGGCGTGGGCGGGGTCGATGGCGATCCGTCCGTGACTGTGAAGCAACTGGCCGATCGCCTGGTTGCGCGAATTGCCGTTCGACGCGGAGGCGAATACGGCGTCGTTGATCTTGAGCCCGCGGCCGGCGAATCGAGACAGCCCGTCGAGGATGAACCGCCATTGGTCTTCGACCGTCGACCCTGGCGCCAGGCTGGTCGTGGAGATTGCGCCCGGATTGACCATCGGATTGGTCCTCCCGTCGTCACTTCGCTCGATCGCGGCGAGCGAGTTGAACGGCAGGCCAGTCGCGTTGACGCCGATGCGCCGGCGCGCGGCCTCGACGCCCAGAACCTCGCAGACGAGGGCGAACACGAACGGCTTCGACACGCTCATGATCGAGAACAAATGATCGGAGTCGCCGCTGGCGTAAGCCGCGCCGTTGACGCCGAACACGCAGAGGCCGAAGAGATCGGGCGGCGCCTCGGCGAGCGCAGGGTAGACATCGGAGTTCAGGCCGTCCCGGTTAGCCCTGAAGCGCTCGTGTGCTTGCGACACCAGTGTCCGCACGACGTCCGGCGCGGGCAGGCGCCCGGTCGAGACATAGGGCGGATCGAGGGACGCCTCGCTCAGCCGGTCCGAACTCACCCCTCGCTCCCCAGTCCCGAGACGCTGGTCGGATCAGATCGGCGCGGCGCGGACGGCGACGTCCACGCTGAGCCCGATCGAGTCATTCGGGCTGCCGATGTATCCACCCGATACCGGCAGCGCTTGCGCGGCCGACCTCGCGACGCCGACGCGCACGAGGTTGGAGCCGGCGATGAGGCCGTTGGTCGGATCGTATTCCATCCATCCAGCCCCCGGCAAATAAGCGTTGCACCACGCGTGCGTGCTGCCTCCGCCCCGCGTCGTTCCCGACGTATCGTCATAGAGGTATCCGGTCACGAAGCGCGCGGCGACGCCGAAGCTGCGCAACGCTTCCATCATCAGCACCGCGAAATCGCGACACGTGCCCGATCCGCGAGCGATTGTCTCGGCCGCGGTCTGCGTCCCTTCCTCGTGCCGCGCCTCATAGCGGAATTCGGCTTTTATGGCGTGCGTCATGGCCTCCATCACCGCGAGCGTCCGAGCCTTGCCCGCGCCGAGGAAGCCGCGCGCCCATAGCTCCACGGCTCCGTCAGGGTCGGGAATTTGCGGTTTGGCAAGGCTCGCAAGGTCGGGAATCTCCCCGGGCGCGTAGACGAACGGAAAGGCTTCTGCGCCCGGGTCGAGGCTGTAGACCGGCAGCGGCGGTCCATCCGGGTGATGGGTCAGTTCGAGGGTCGAAACGATGCTGAGCCGTTCCGTCCGCAGAACTCTCCGGCCATTCGAGAAAGCAGATCGAATTGTCGAACGTGTCATGGGTCCAATGAACGAGCGAGGGCTTCGGATCGACGGCGAGGCCGGCGTGGTGAAGCCTGAGGTCATGGCTGTCGTCAGGCCGCAGCATCAAGCGATGACGGGTCAGGCCGACCGGGTTCCGGTAGTTGTATTCCGTCGAATGCACGATGCTGATTCTGGCCATCGCGCTTTTCTACCAGAGTTTTTGCTCCAGGCCGCCTGAACCGGGTCGGCCGATCGCTCCGGCGCGAAACGTGGAGGCGGGGAACAATGCCGCCGTTTGAAAGTTCTCTTTTCATACGTCTCGCGGCTTTGCGAGAGAGCCTTCACCTGGTCAAGAGAGGCAGGCGAGAAACGATCTCGACCCTCGTGAGAATGGGAGCACCCCATGGATAAAGTGCACGAACGACCCATCGTGACCGAATCCAACAAGGAGGCTGTGCGCGCGGGTCATACCGGGGACCATCTTCGTTATGTCCTTATCGGCAGCTGCGCGCTGGTCATTATCGCCTTCATCGTCGTCGCGTTGCTCGTCAAATAGGCGGTCCGGTGGCCGGGCATGAGCCCCAATGGAGTGCTGGCCCCATGCGAAAGCGCGATTTTACTTGTGAAAATCAGAAATGACGGGTATCATGCTTGATGCTTGATATCGGCGGCCCCCGCCCGGGCCGTCGGCTTCGCCTCAGAGGAGACGCCGGGCGCGCGGGGTGTAACCCATTGAAAAGCCGCGATCGGCGGCAGGAAAGGCGCGTAAATCCGCACTTTGATTTTGTTGCGACTGGTTTGGTTTTTGTTGCGCCCGGCTTTGTTTTTGTTGCGCCGGGCTTTGATTTTGTTGCGCCGGACTTGAGGAGCCGGACATGAGAGGTTGCGATGTTCTGGTGGTCGGCGCCGGTCCGACCGGCCTCGTCCTTGCCCTGTGGCTGACCAAGCTCGGCGCCAAGGTGCGAATCGTGGACAAGACCGCCGAGCCGGGCACCACCTCGCGCGCGCTGGCGATTCAGGCGCGCACGCTCGAGCTCTATCGGCAGCTCGATCTCGCCGACGCCGTCGTCGCAAGGGCGCATGAAGTTCCCGCGGTCAATCTTTGGGCGCGCGGCAAGCGCGAGGTGCGCGTCAACTTCAACCGGGTCGGCGTGGGCCTGACCCCGTACCCTTATCTGCGCATCTTTCCCCAGGATGAGCATGAACGCTTGCTCATCGAGCGGCTGGAGGCGATGGGGGTTTCGGTCGAGCGGCGAACGGAACTCATCAGCTTCCACGACGAGGGCGATCGCGTAATCGCCGAACTTCGCCGCACCGACGGCGATCCGGAGACGATTGACGCTGCTTTTTGCGCCGGCTGCGACGGCGCGCGCTCGCAGGTCCGCGAAGTGATGGGAGCCGGCTTTCCGGGCGGCACATACAGCGAGCTTTTCTACGTCGCCGACGTCGTGGCGTCGGGTCCGCCCATCGACGGTGAACTGCACGTCGACCTCGACGAGGCCGATTTTCTGGCGATCTTTCCGCTCGCCGGCGAAAGACGCGCGCGTCTGGTCGGGAGCGTGCGCGGCGAACGCGCCCAGCTCGGCGATGAGTTGCGCTTCGAGGACGTGAGCGATCGCGCGATCAAGAATTTGAAGGTGACGGTCGAGGAGACGAACTGGTTCTCGACCTACCATGTCCATCACCGGGTCGCGCAGAGGTTCCGCGCCGGGCGCGCATTTCTGCTCGGCGACGCCGCCCACATCCACAGTCCAGCGGGCGGGCAGGGCATGAACACTGGAATTGGCGACGCCATCAATCTTGCCTGGAAATTGAAAGCGGCGCTCGACGGAGCTCCCGATGTGATCCTCGACACCTACGAAAGCGAGCGCATTGCTTTCGCGCGGCGATTGGTCAAGACGACCGACCAGGCGTTCACGGTCGCAACCGCTGACGGGGAGTTCGCAGAATCTGATCCGGGTCTGGATCGCGCCGGTCGCTTTACAGGCCGCGCTGTCGTTCGAGGCGGCGAGGGAGTTCGCGTTCCGCACTGTATCGCAAATCAACGTGAACTATCGCGCGAGCGCGCTGAGCCAGGGCAGGGCAGGCCATGTTCATGCCGGCGACCGCATGCCGTGGGCGGTCGTCGATGGAGTCGATAACTACGACGCGCTGGCGAAGACGGTCTGGCAGGCGCAGGTCTATGGCGTCGCCCTTCCCGAGCTTGTCGCCGCGTGCGCGGAAAGAAAGTTGCCTCTGCAGATTTTCCCATGGGCGCCCGCATACGCGCGCGCCGGATTGGCTCAGAACGCCCTCTACCTGTTGCGCCCGGACACGTACGTCGGATTGGCGGACGAGACTGGCTCCGCCGAGGCGCTGCAAAGCTACTTGCGGAATGGACCAATGGCGAATTGAGGCGACGCGGGTTCTCGCCCGCCCCCGGTTCGCGGGGAGGCTGAAAGGCTTGCGCGCGGGGCTGCGCGCGGGCAGAGTGGCGGGAGAGAGTCGGGCTGTTCAGGGATGGCCCGCCGATTCGCGAAGGTGGGGCCAGAATGCGAATTGTTTTGCTGATCGGGATGCTCACCGCTCTGACCGGCTGCGCGAGCTACCGCGATGTCACGTTCATTTATTATCCCAAAGCGCCGCCCAGCACGACATTCCCCCCACGATACCAGTTCGACGCACTGGCCAGCCGGGAATGTGCAAAATACGGCATGAAGGCGTCCTATAACTGGAGCAACTACTTCCCCGATTTCGAGCGCGTGAGAGTCAATTACACTTGTATCCAGTGATCGACGCCGTCTGCGTCGGTCCAACCGAAAGGCCCGCGCCTAGCGCCTGCCGAAATTATAGGTCAAATAGAGGGGCGACCAGTTGGGCGGCGCGGGGTAAGGCGCAGCCGCCGCGATCGCCGCCATGACGGCCATGTCAAGATTGGGCGACCCGCTCGAACTGATCAGCTTGCGGCCGACCAGATTGCCACCCTCGTCGACGTAGAAGTCGACCACTCCCCGCCTGTTGGCGCTGTCGAGGTGAAGTTCCGGGGTCTCGCGCAAATGCCCCTTGATCATCCCATAGACGACTGTGAGATAACGTGAGTCGGCGTTTCCGTTCGTGATCGGGGAATGCTCCACCTCGCGCGCGAACTTGTACTGCGGCAGGTCCTCGATTGTAGGAAGCGCCTCTCCGACCGGGGCCTTGGCCGGTGGCGCGGGCGCCGCCGGCGCGGCCGCCTTGGCGCTGTCATTCTGGGGCTTCGGGTTCACGTCCGCCGGCAATTCACCCTCTGGCGCTGGTGTGAGATCGTGCGCCGGGGGCGCGTTCTGGGCCTTTTGCTCATTGGCCGGCGCTGGCGTCGGCGCCTGCATATCGCTTTTCGGCGGAGCGCCGGGCGTTGGCGGCGGCGGCGCCTTGGAGGCCGGGGCCTCGGTCGTCTTGTCCGGCAACTCGCGGTTGACCTTCTCCTTAGTCTCGGGCGCCGGCGCGTCGAACGCAGGCTTTTCCTCAAATGGCTTCGGCGGCGGCTTGGGCTTGTCTTCGGCCTGTTTCGGCTTCGGCGGCGGAGGGGGTGGCGGCGGCGGCGGCTCGACGACCACCTCCACTGGGATTTCCTGCACCGCAGTCGGCGTTGAGGGGGGCCAGAGCGCGTAATAGACGAATAATCCAAGTGGAATCAGCAGATGGAGCACAGCTGCAGCGATCAGTGCGACCGCCAGGCCCCTGCGCTCGGCCGGGTTCGGCGTCTCGGGAACCGCGAGGCGCTCGACCGGCTCGGCCGTGAAATCGGCCTCGGACATCGACGTAGCGGTCAGCGCGCGACCCCTTTCGCAAAAGCGCGACGTCCTTCCTTGGCTGAATCGCTCCCGCCGGGTCAATGGCCCGGTAGTCACTTTGCAGCGTGCGCCCGATTGGCGTATGCGTCGGCGAATGAAGCGGGCAGGCGACGAGCAGGGCGAGGCGGGCTTGAACCTACTCGCCGAATTGGGCGCGGACGCGGCCTCAGGGCGGGCGCCGCGCGCGCTCGTATTCGATTCGGGACTCGGGGGCCTTTCGGTGCTGGCCGAAGTCCGGCGGCTCAGGCCTGACGTCGAGATTGTCTATGCCGCCGACGACGCGGCCTTTCCCTATGGCCGGCTTGGCGAGGCGGCGCTCGTCTCCCGGGTCGAGGCCGTGATGGCGCGCCTTATCGGCGAGGCCGAGCCCGACGTCGTCGTCATCGCCTGTAGCACTGCCTCGACCCTCGCCCTCCCGCCGCTCAGGGCCGCTTACCCGCGCCTGCCGTTCGTCGGCACTGTGCCGGCGATAAAGCCGGCGGCTGCGGCGTCGCGATCGGGCATGATCAGCGTGCTGGCGACTCGCGGCACAGTGGCGCGCGACTATACGCATGCCCTGGTGCGCGATCATGCCGCCGACTGTGAAGTGACGCTGGTCGGCTCTCCGCTCCTTGCCGTGATCGCCGAACGCGTCATGCGCGGCGAAACGGTGAAGGATTGCGAGATCGCCCGCGAAATCGCGCCGTGTTTCGTCGAACGCGAGGGCCGGCGCACTGACCATGTCGTGCTCGCTTGCACCCACTTTCCGCTGATCGTCGACCAACTTGAGCGGCTTTCCCCGTGGCCGGTCGGCTTCGTTGATCCTGCGCCGGCGATCGCACGCCGCCTCGACGCGCTGATCGGCGCAGCCAGGCCGGGGCGCCGCCGGCGCATGGCGGGACCGCGATCTTCACCAGCGGCGAGGCGCCGCAGCCGGCGTTGCAAAAGACCTTGCGTCGCTACGGGTTGACGTTTACGCCGAGCGCGATCATCGCCTCGCTTCCTGCCTGATCGCCAGCAAAAGACAGGACTCGGAAAGGCCGCGCATGCGCACATCGGTCGGACAGCCAGTTCGCCTCATCGATTATCGTCCGCCCGACTATCTCATCGACCTTGTGGACCTCGACGTGTCGCTTGACATCCATGCGACGCGAGTCGTCTCGACCTTGTCGCTGCGGCCCAATCCCGCCGGCCGGAATGGCGCCCCCCTTGAGCTTGACGGCGACGAGCTCCTGTTCATTTCCGCCAGATTGGACGGCGCGCCGCTCGATGACGCCGATTTCGAGGCGAGCCCGTCGCTCTTTCAGCTTCGCCGGCCGCCGCAGCGACCGTTCGAACTCAAGATCGAGACCCGGCTCGATCCGGCGGCCAATACCAAGCTGATGGGTCTCTATCGCACCGGTGCGGCCTATTGCACCCAGTGCGAAGCCGAGGGGTTCCGGCGCATAACCTATTTCCTCGACCGGCCGGACGTGCTCTCGATCTATCGGGTGCGGCTCGAGGCGGATCGGGACGAGGCGCCGGTCCTGCTTTCCAACGGCAATCTTGAAGCCACAGGAGAGGCCGACATTGCCGGCCGCCACTACGCTATCTGGCGGGACCCGCACAAGAAGCCGTGCTACCTGTTCGCGCTGGTCGCCGGAAATCTCGGCCGTGTCGACGATTCGTTCGTCACCGCATCTGGCCGCAATGTCGCGCTCGCCATCTACGTGGAACATGGCCGCGAGAACCGGGCCCACTACGCGATGGGCGCGCTCAAGCGATCGATGGCCTGGGACGAACAGGCTTACGGACGCGAATACGATCTCGATGTGTTCAACATCGTCGCCGTCTCCGACTTCAATATGGGCGCGATGGAGAACAAGGGCCTCAACGTCTTCAACGACAAATACGTGCTCGCATCGCCAGACACGGCGACCGACGACGACTACGCGAGCATCGAGGGGGTGATCGCCCACGAGTATTTTCATAACTGGACGGGCAATCGGGTGACCTGCCGGGACTGGTTCCAGCTGTGCCTCAAAGAGGGACTGACCGTGTTCCGCGACCAGGATTTTTCGGCCGACATGCGCTCCGCGCCGGTCGAGCGCATCGGTGACGTTCGCGCGCTGCGCGCCGCGCAGTTCCCCGAGGACGCCGGCCCGCTGGCGCACAACGTCCGGCCCGAGGTCTATCACGAGATCAGCAACTTCTACACCGCGACCGTCTATCAGAAAGGCGCCGAGGTCATCCGCATGCTGAAGCGCTTGATAGGCGCCGAGGCGTTCCGCGCCGGGATGGACCTTTACTTCGCCCGCTACGACGGACATGCGGCGACGGTCGAGGACTTCATCGCCTGTTTTGAGACTGTTTCCGGCCGCGACCTGACCCAATTCATGCGCTGGTACAGCCAGGCCGGCACTCCGAAGGTCGCGGTTCGCACCGCCTACGATGCGGCCGCCAAGACCTACCGGCTCGAAATCGTCCAGTCGCTCGCGCCGACGCCGGGACAAGCCTTAAAATTGCCGGCCACGATGCCGCTCGCGCTCGGCCTGGTCGGTCCCGACGGCGGCGATCTGCAGCTCGCGTCGTCGGAGGCGACCGCCAGCGAACTCGCGAGCGGCGTATTCGAACTCAAGGACGCGCGGCGATCAATTGTTTTTCACGACGTGCTTCAGCGACCCACGTTATCGTTCCTTCGCGGCTTCTCGGCGCCGGTGCGAGCGGACGACGACCTGACCGAGGAGGATTTGATTGTCCTTTCGCGGCATGACAGCGACAACTTCAACCGCTGGCAATCGCTCCAGAGCCTGGGGACGCGCATTCTGATCCGTGGCGTAGGCGCCATTCGCGCCGGCCGCGCGCCGGAGCGTGACGGCGCGCTGGCTGCCGCCTTCGGCGCCCTGATTGAGGACGCTCGCGTTGGCCGCATCGATCACGCCTTCGCCGCTCTGGCGATGAGCCTGCCGACGGAAGCCGACATTGCGCGCGAGATCGGCCAGGACGTCGATCCGGATGCGATCTACGTCGCGCGCAAGACCATGCGCGGCGCGCTCGGCCGCGCGCATGCTGAGGCGCTCGCCGCCCTGCACGCCGAGCTCGCCGATACGTCGCCGTTCAGCCCCGACGCCGCGGCAGCTGGCCGCCGCGCGCTTCGCAACGTCGCTCTCAGCCTGTTCGTCGACGGCGACGTGATCGAGGGACTGGAGCTCGCCCATCGCCAGCTCGCCGAGGCGGACAACATGACAGAGCGCCTCGGCGCGTTGACCGCGATCGCCCTCAAGCCCGACGCCGCGCGCGAGCATGCCCTCGACGCCTTCGGCCGGCGCTACGCGATGGAGCCGCTCATTCTCGACAAATGGTTTGCGCTCCAGGCCCTCATTCCCGAGCGCGAGACGCTGGAGAGGGTGCGCGCGCTGATGAACCACCGCGGGTTCTCGCTCGCCAACCCCAATCGCGTCCGGGCGCTGATCGGCGGGTTCACCGCCAATCAGACGCAATTCAATCGAGCTGACGGGGCAGGCTTTGAGTTGCTCGAAGAGATGGTGGTCTTTCTCGACCCGAGCAACCCGCAGATCGCCGCGCGGCTCTTGACCGCCATGCGGTCGTGGCGGTCGCTGGAGGGGGTCCGCCGCGGGAATGCCGAAGGCATGCTGAGGCGCATCGCGGCGCGGCCTTCTCTGTCGCCGGATGTGCGCGACATCGTGACCCGGAGCCTCGGCTAGGCTGCGGATCTGCGGTCGCCAAGCCCTTGCGCGCGCCTCGCTTAAGTCGCGCGTCGGGTGTTTCTGCGCGCTGACGTCCGCCAATTCTCTCGCAGCCCCCGTTCGGCCACATTTTTTTCCGTCCGCCCGTGTCAAGGGTCTGGACAAAGATTCGCACAAGGATTCTTATCGTAGTGATTCGGGCGTGAAGGCGGCTGCCCGAGTGTAATTTGTGGCGAAGTCTGGGAAGGGCAATGACGCGTGTAAGCGCGGCAAACGGGGACACATGTCCGGAGGGGCCAGCCCGAGCGCTGGGGGCGGAAGCGGCGCTTCGCTTTGCCGCGGCGTGGGCGCATCGCCCGATTGAAACGCTTAAGCGCGCGCATCGGCGTCTTCTGGCGACGGTTCGCGCGGGGGCGATTCCGCCGGCAGCTTCGATCGGGACAGGTGTCGCGATCATCGGGATTGTCGCGCTGACGCTGTACCACCTGCGGCTCGAACATGACCTCGCGCTGCGCACCGCCGCGCATGAGGTGGATATCCGCGCGACCCTGCTCGCCCAGCGGCTCAACGCGGCGCTCATCGCTGAGCCGCAAGGGTCTGAGGCCGAAATCTTCCGAAGTGTGCTTGAGGCCCATCCCGACGAGCGGCTCGCCGAGGCGATCCTCATTGACCATAGCGGGCGTCTGTTCACTTTCGACCGGACGCAGGCCGCGCCCAATTCTCCGCTTGCGGCTCTCTTCGGCAGCCGCAGAGCTGCCTTTTCGGCTGGCGATTGGGGCGGCGTGGTCAAATTCCAGACCGAGCGAGGCGACGAACAATTTGCGGCCGTGCGAACGCTATCGCGGACTTCGGCAAGAGTGGCCTTCGCTTCGCCGGTTGATCTTCATCTCGTGGCCTGGCGTCGTGCGGCGCTGCTGACGGTCTTTCTGCTCTCCTCGACGGTTGCGCTCATGATCGCGGCGGCGGGCCTCTACGGGGTCGACGCCAGCGGCAAGCGCAGGCGCGTTCGCGAAGAGCGCGCGAGGCGCGCCCGCGTCGACCTGGCCCTCAATCGCGGGCGTTGCGGCCTATGGACGTGGGATTTGGCGAGCGGCCATATCCATTGGTCGGCCTCCATGTTCGGCCTCCTCGAACTCGAGGAGCGGCCGAGCCGTTGGACGATCGCCGACCTGCAACGCCTCATGCACCCTGACGACGAGTCCCTGGAGGCGATCGCGCGGATCGCCGCCGAGCGGCGCGGCGAGTGCATCGACGTCGAGTTCCGCATGCGGGCGGCGGACGGGCGCTGGGTGTGGCTTCGCAAGCGAGCGGATATCGTCGAGGATGAGGAGACCGGCGCCGCGAGCCTGATCGGCATCGCCTTCGACGTGACCGAGCGCAAGCGCGAGGCCGAGCTGTCGGCGACCGCCGACCAGCGCCTGCGCGACGCGATCGAGGCGATCTCGGAAGCCTTCGTTCTCTGGGATTCGAGCAATCGGCTGGTGCTGTGCAACTCGAAATATCAAGGCCTGCGCGATCAGGCCCGCGGGCCGGGACGGTCCGGCGCGCGCCGCGCCGCACTCGTCGCGCAGGGCGAAGCCCCCGTTGTCGCCCACGAGATCCTGGGCATCGAGGGCGACGGCGCCTTTGCCGGCCCGCCGCGCACCTACGAAACGCGCCTCGCCGACGGGCGCTGGCTCCAGGTCAATGAGCGCCGCACCCGCGACGGCGGCTATGTATCGGTCGGCGCCGACATCACCGCGCTGAAGGAACACGAGCAGCAACTCATCAACTCCGAGCGGCTTCTGCTGGCAACTGTCGCTCAGCTCAAACAGTCGCGGCGATCGCTCGAGGAGCAGGCCCAGCAGCTCGCCGATCTTGCCGAACGCTATCACGAGCAGAAATCGCGGGCCGAGGCGGCCAACCGCGCCAAGGCGGAGTTCCTCGCCAACATGAGCCATGAGCTGCGCACGCCGCTAAACGCCATCATCGGTTTCTCGCAGCTGATGGGAAGCCAGACCTTTGGGCCGTTGGGATCGCAGAAGTACCATGACTATTGCGCCCACATTCTCGCCGGCGGCGAGTATCTCTTGCATGTGGTCAGCGACGTTCTCGACATGGCGCGGCTCGAGGCCGGCCGGGAGCGCCTGTCTTACGCCCGCTTCCGCGCCGAGCAGGCGGTGAGCCGGGCAGTGCTCGACGTCGCGCCGACCGCGCGCGAAAAGCGAATCGCGGTCAGGGTCGAGGTCAGCCCGGATGTGACAATCGAAGCGGACTCTCTCGCGGTCGAGCGGATCCTCACCACGCTCATGCGCAATGCGGTGAAATTCGCGCCGGAGGGCGGCGAAATCTCCATCGGCGCAGCAGCCGTCGGAGATCTGGTCCATTTCGTCGTCGAGGACAACGGCCCGGGCATCACTGCCCAAGACGTCGTGCGCCTGGGCCGCCCCTTCGAGCAGGGCGACGTCGTCATGGCCAATGGCATGAAAGGATCGGGGCTCGGCCTGGCCATCGCCAACTCGCTGGTCGAGTTGCATGGGGGAACGCTCCGGCTCCAGTCACAGGCCGGCGGGGGCGCGGCGGCGGTGGTCTCCCTGCCGAAGGTCCAGCGGAGCCTACGCGCCCTTGCGATGGCGCGCGTGGCGTGAAGGGCGCGCCCCGGCGGGCGCCTAACGACCGATGAGGCGTTCATAAGCCGGCGGGCAATGGCATTTGCGCGGCCGCTCGCCACGTCGCTAGTTCGTCCACTCAATCAGCTTACACCGCTGCAGTTTTCCGCGCTGTGAGCCCGCTCACAGCCCCGGGCGGCAGTGCTGTCCTACCGTCGGCCTGCGGGACGGCAGGTGTGCTCGTCCCGGCCCTCGGGAGGGGTGCGTCCAGAACGTGAACTGATTGCGCCATTAGCGCGAGATTGGATGGAGCGGGCGTCGTCCGATCATCAAACCTCGGCATGAAATGGCGACAGGTTTCGATCGGGAAGCAATCCGAGCGATGGGCTGTCACGGAGGACTTGAGCGATGGGTAATGTTCATCAGTTGCGTTCCCCGGGGAGGCATCCGTTCGAAGCCGGCGAGGCGATTGTGGAGGCGACTGAGTCGTCCGATTTGCGCGGTTTGGCGGGAGGCCAGGAGGATGCAACCAGCGTTTTTGGCAATTCCGCGGCTGGCGCCGATTCGTTGGCGAGCGGGCTGACGGTCGAGGCGACGGTGAAATGGTTCAACGCGGAGAAAGGTTATGGCTTCGTCGAGCTGACCGGTGGCGGGGGCGATGCCTTCCTGCATCTCAAGACCCTGCGCCAGATCGGACGCGAGACGCTACCCTCGGGGGCGAAGCTTCGCGCCGTGGTGCGGTCTGGCTCCCGGGGCGCGCAGGTGGTGAGGGTGAACGAGGTCGACACCACGAGCGCCATCGAACGACCGGAGCGGCCACAGCGACGGCCGACCCCCGACGCATCGACCGCCGTCGGTTTGACCGGCAAGGTCAAGTGGTTTGACGGCGCGCGCGGGTTTGGCTTCGTCGCGAGCGACGACTTCGGCAAGGACGTATTCGTCCACCACTCGGTTCTGGGCGCCTCGGGTGTCTCAAACCTCGCCGAGGGCCAGCCGGTTTCGATGCGCGTCGTCGAGACGCCGAAGGGCCGCGAGGCGATCGCGATCACACTCTAGGGTCGGGGATTGAGCCCTAGCGGCGATCAGGCCGACGGGCTTCGCCTGCGATCCTTTGGTCCGAGGCCCGGGCTACGGGCCCTCTCTCATCGGCCGGGCGCTGGCGAACGCCGCGTCTTTCCGAGGCCAGGAGCCGTTGGGCCGGCCGCCCCGGTTTGAGGCGAGTGAGCGGGATCGCTTCGGGCGGCAATCTCTTGCAGAAAATCAGAAACTAGGCTAAAGCTGTTCCCGTGAACAATCCCGCCTTGCCTCATGCCAAGACCGCGAGCCGCCGTTCCGCCGCCTCTCACGCCCGAGAAAAAATCGTCCCCCCGTTCGAGCCACGCAACGCATTGAAAACTCTCGATTCGGACGAGAGAATCCAAGAAAATCCAAGACAATCCAACGTCATGAGCGGAGGTCTTCGCCGCGAACCGGCCATGAGCCAAGGAAACCCAAACGCGCGCTAATGCGCCAATCCCGTCAGTCGCCCGTGATCACGTCCTCAACCTCGACCACGGACGTTCGTTTCGGGTCGATGTTGTCGGCGACAATCTTCCCACGCCGCATGACGACGATGCGGTCAACGACCTGGAACACATGGTGGATGTTGTGGGCTATGAAGATGCAGGAGTGGCCTGAATCGCGAGCGTTACGCACGAAGCGCAAAACTCCTTGCGTCTCAGCGACTCCGAGGTTGTTCGTGGGTTCGTCGAGGATGATGAGATCGCTGTCGAAGTGCATCGCGCGGGCGATCGCTACCGCCTGTCGTTCTCCTCCTGACAGCGAGGCGATCGGGGTCGAGGCCGGGATTGTCTTGCCGATACCGACCCTTTTCAGGAGATCCCCCGCGACCTCCTCCATCAGCTTGGCGTCCATGCGGTTGAGGAAGCGAGGCCCCTTGATCGGCTCGCGTCCGAGGAACAGGTTTCGGGCGATCGACAACTGGGTGACCAGCGCCGAATCCTGGTAGATCGTCTCGATGCCCAGCGCGATGGCGTCAGTAGTGCTGCGGATGTCGACCGGCTTGCCGCGAACAAGGATATCGCCACTCGTTGCGCGCACAGCCCCCGAGAGAACCTTGATTAGCGTCGACTTGCCGGCGCCGTTGTCGCCCAGCAACCCGACAATCTCCTTGCGGGCAACGCTGAAGTTGACGTCGTCGAGCGCCTGCACACGACCGTAGAACTTGCTGATGCGCTCCATGCGGATCAGGTCTTCGCCCATCGATCAGGTTCCTGCCTGGTGCCGGCGCTCAAGCCACGAGTGCAACGCCATCATGCCGAGGATGATGGCGCCGATGAAGATGTTATAGGCGAGGCCAGGCACGCCGATCAGCACAATGCCGTTACGCATCACACGCAGGATGAGGATGCCGATGACCGTCCCGATGATCGTGCCGCGCCCGCCGGTGAGCGCCGTGCCGCCGATCACGACCATCGCGATCACCTCAAGCTCATAGCCCGTGCCGCTGTTCGGATTCGCCGCGGAAGTGCGGATCGAACTGATGATTCCGGCGAAGGATGACATGACGGCGGAAAGGATGAAGAGCGCGACCTTCACGGCCGAGACGTCGACGCCGCGGGCCCGCGCCGCGCTGGCGTTGCCGCCGGTCGCCTGGATCCAATTGCCGTATTTGGTCTCGGTGAGAACGTAACCGAGAATGACGGCGGCGGCGATAAACCAGAACAGCGAGGCGTAGACGCGGAAGGGGCCGATGTAGAAATCGCCGACCAGCAAGCTCGCGAGCCATTCCCCGCCCGCGCTCCAGGTGCGTTGCGGGAAGCCGTTGGTGACAAACAGCGCGCTGCCGCGCACGACGAGCAGCATGCCGAGGGTGACGAGGAAGGATGGGATCTTGAGCCGCGTGACGAATAGCCCGTTGAACAACCCGATCAGCGCCGCGACCACAAGGCTGATCAGGAATGCGACGTTCAGCGACGTCAGGCCGGCGTTGAACAGCGTCCACATGACGACGGGCGCAAATCCAAATAACGACCCGACGGAGAGATCGAATTCGCCCGCGGTCATCAGCAGCGTCATCGCCAAAGCGATGAGCCCGAGCTCGACCGTAAAGGTCAGGGTGTTGCTGATATTGAGCACGGACAGGAAGTCGGGATTGATCGCGGTGAAGACCGCGATCTCAAGCACCAGCAGCACGAACGGTCCGAACTCGGGCGCCGAAATGAGACGCCGGAGTTGGGATTCTGGCTTCAAAGGCGCATCACCGATGGATGAGCGGACGGCGGCGATCGTAAGCCCCTCCAGTTGGCGGCTTCAACCTTTGCAGCGCGGCGTCTCGCGCTGCGTTTGAGGATGCAGGATTATGAGCCTCCGTCCAACCGGGAGCTGACGCACACGGTTGGACCAGCGAGGGCGTGGGAGCGGACGACTTGCGACTTGCCTGCCTGGCCTACTTGCCCGACATGATCTTGTCGTAGAGGGCCGCGTTGTCCTTGCCGTAGAGCGTGCCGACGGTGATGTTAAATCCGGGCGGAATGCCGGACGTCGCCATATTCGCCACTGACAAGGCCATATAACTCGTCGCTTGCGGATCCTGCCACTCGGCGGCGTTGACGTACCCGGTCATAACTTCGCTAGTCGTGTCGCGAGAATTGCCCCAACCGACCACTGGAATTTCACCCGGCTTCACGCCGACTTGATCGAAGACGCGTTTAATCGAGCCGGTGACGAGATCTCCGAGCCCGATGATCGCCTTGATTTTTTTGCGATTGGCGGTGAGGTAATCACTCATGCGGGAAATGACGTTCGCCTGATCGAGCGTGTTGTCGGTGACTTCCCAGGTGATGTTGAGCGGCTTGAAGACGGTGGCGATCGCCTTTTCCTCTTCGACGCCATAGCTCGCCCCGGGAACCTCGACCGGCAGCCAAACGAAATCGCCAGATTTCACCAGACCATGGTCAACCAGATATTGCGCCCAGCCTTTTCCGACGACCGCGAGATCGCCGCCGACATAAGCATTGAAGTTCACTTTGGCGTCCGGGGTGTTGAAGTTGACGACCGGAATGCCGGCGGCCCGCGCCTCCTTGACGACGTCGACCAGGCTGCCCGGGTCGGGGCTCGTCGTGACGATTGCGTCGGCCTTGGCTGCGATTGCGGCGCGGATCGCTTCCTGTTGCGAGGGGACGTCTCCGTTATGGAACGACGTCTTGACCGTCTGCCCCGTGTCCTTTGCCCACGCCTCCGCGCCGGCGAGGAAATAGGTCCACACCGGATCGGCGGGCGATCCGTGCGAGATCCAGTAGAATGTCTTGGCTTGAACGGCCGCCGGCAGAGACAGCGCAATGAACGCGAACGCTACGATCCTCGCAAGGTACTTGAGCATGGATTCCTCCCCGCATTTACACTGACACCGGGTAGCGTCCGGTCTTCTGAACTTATGTCAGCTTCGCACGGCGTCGCCATCGAGACAAGGCGACCGCGGCGGGGCCGCGCCAAAATTCAAATCTCGAATTCCACGCCGATCTCCATGATCTGGGAGCCGGGAATTTTGAAGAACGCTCCCGGGCGCTGGGCGTTATGGTGCAAGAAGGCGAACAGCGCTTCCCGCCATCGCGGCAGTCCAGGGCGCCGGCCGGACGGAATGATCGTCTCGTGTCCCGTATAGTAGATGGCGCGACTGAGATCGAAGGGCTCGATCTTGCCGCTCGCAATCGCTTCGACAAGCCGTTCGGGAATGTTTGGCTCCTCCATGAAGCCGAAGCGCAACTCGAGACGGGTTATGCCTTCGGCGATCGGCGCGACCACGAATCGATCATTTTCTGGCGCTCGAGGCGCCTCCGTCACGTTGGCCGCGACCAGCAATACCCGCTCGTGCAGGACATGGTTGCAATTGACATTGTGCGACAGCGCGAGCGGCACGCCTTTGGCCATTCGTCCGAGAACAATCGCGGTTCCAGGGAGGCGCAGCGGCGGATCGCTGCGCAGGCGTGCGATGAAATCGGAAGTGCGCTCGCGAATCTCGAGCCGCACCGCGTCCATGACCTCCTCACCTTTGCGCCACGTCAGCATGAGGAATGAGATGACGAAGGCGATGAGGAGCGGGAACCACCCGCCGTCCAAGAGCTTGGTTGAGGTCGAGGCGAAGAACAAGAGGTCGAGGGCGAGCAGACTCCCGTTGACGGTGAAGACGAGGAAGCGGTTGTGCTTCCAGTGGAGGGCGACGAAAGTTGCCAACAGCGTCGTGATCACCATCAGGAGCGAGACGGCGATGCCGTATGCGCCGGCAAGAGCGTCCGAGGAGCCGAAACCGATGACGGCGGCCAGGGCGCCGATGGCGAGCGCCCAGTTGACGAAGGGGACATAGATCTGGCCGATCTCGCGGCCTTCGGTATGGACGACTCTCATTCGAGGCAGAAATCCGAGAGAGATCGCCTGCTGGGTCATCGAATAGGCGCCGGAAATGACCGCCTGCGAGGCGATGACGGTCGCCATTGTCGCCAAAATGATCAGCGGAATATGCGCCCATTGCGGGGCGAGGGCGTAGAAGGGACTGTCGACAACGTCAGGTGAATTTGGCTCGGAGAGCAGCAGGCCGCCCTGGCCGAAATAATTGAGAGTCAGCGCCGGCAGCGCCACGCCAAACCAGGCGACGCGGATCGGCAGCGGGCCGAAATGGCCCATGTCGGCGTAGAACGCCTCGCCGCCCGTCACGGCGAGAAAGGCGCCGCCGATGACCACGAGAGCCAGCGGCCCCGCGTGCCAGAGATAGGTGACGGCGGCCAGCGGATTGAGCGCGGCGAGGACCGCGGGTGATCGCACGATTCCGATCACGCCGAGCGCGCCTGCGCTGATGAACCAGACCAGCATCACCGGCCCGAATATGCCGCCGATCCACGATGTGCCATTGCGCTGAATGAGAAACAGGATGGCGAGAATGACGACGGTCAGCGGGACAACGGCGCGGTTGAGTTGAGGGGCGTAGATCTTGAGGCCCTCGATGGCGCTCAGCACCGAGATGGCGGGCGTGATCGTGCCGTCGCCGTATAGCAGGGTCGCGCCGACCAGACCGATGACGACCATCGCAGCGCGCCAGCGATTTCGCTTGGCGCGGCGCGGGCTGACAAGCGCGAGCAGCGCCAGGATGCCGCCCTCGCCGTGATTGTCGGCGCGCATGATGAGGATCGCGTATTTGAACGAAATGACGATGATGAGCGACCAGAAGATCAGCGACACGATGCCGAGCACCGCTTCGGGCGTAATTTGTCCCGTGGGACTGGCGGACTTGGCGGCGACATTGAGCGTATAGAGCGGACTTGTGCCGATGTCGCCAAAGACGATGCCCATGCAGGCGAGCGCCGCCGGCCCCAACGCCCGCACCCTCTCTTTCCGGGGCGCGGCCAGTAGGGGCGCGCCGATCTTCGCCGTTGCACTCATCGAGCGGGCCTTTGACTGCGGCCTCCAACGCAAACAAAACGGTAGCTCAGGGCGAAGGACGCGTAAACCGCCAAGGGCGAAAGAAGCGGATCGATCCGCGTCAGACGTGCCCGCCCTTAGCCTTCGCCGACGCGTCAACCAGTCTCAGAACGTCGTGTCCGGCATCTCCGAGGGCCTCCGCCGCCGTCGCGAGCGCCAGCGTGAGATCGCGGTTGAGGCTGAAGGCCGGCGGTCCCACTATGCAACGCCAGGACGCGGCGTCCTGGGCGCTCGCTCGCGCTTTGGTGTCGGCATAGTCAATCATCGCGCAATAGCAGATGACGTTATGGTCGCATACCACATCGAACCGTACCTCCGCCTGAGCAGATAGTGGCAAAATGATCTCGGCGCTGGGCAGTGTTGAGTATTGAAAAGCTGGCGGCGCGTCGAGTGGCACGTAGGGGACGACATCGAGGATGTAGTTCATGAGCCGGCATGCCGCCACCTTTCCCGCGTAGGCCGTTGTCCATGCGAGATCGCCAGTGCGAGGAGAGGCGAACAGGCACGCGCTCGCTCGTACGCCCAGGAGCTTCGCAACGTCGAAGCTCAAATAGGTCGCGACCGCCGATCCGAGGCTGTGCCCGCAGACTGTGACATTCCCCTGGTCGACCGCGCTCGCGATGCCGTCCGCGGCCTTCGCGCCGATCTGGACGCCGTCCAGGCCGACAAGGGTCATAGAGTCGTAGACGCTCCAGAATCCCTGCTCGACTTTTGCGCCGGGCGACGAGGGGCTGTCGCGCAGAAAGAAATCAGCGTCGATGACCCATTCGGCGAAGCCGCTCGTCCCGCGAATGGCGGCGGCGTAACGAGTTGGGTCGGCATGGTTGCGCGCCAGATAGCCATAAAATACCAGGGCGCCGAGTTGTAGTGCTTTCGGGTCGGTAGGACCCAGACTTTTCATGTCGGGCAGGATGGAGTCGCGGGCGATGAGATGGGCGACGATGTCCCAGCCGGCGGCGGCGACTCTTGCTCCATCACCTGGCGTGATCGACCCTGGCAGATACATCCCTTCCGCGAATGCGACGAGATAGCCAAAGTCCACCGCTTGCGGATTCGTGATCGGCGTCGCCATGCCCTCCCTCCCGTCAAGTCCTAAGGCGGCCGCGGCGCCCTGAGCGCCAGCGGACGCCCACTATATGCTCGGGATGTTCGCGCTCGTCGACTCGAAAGCTGACGTTGTTCTTAGCTCCCAGTTTTGCTTGCCGTCCGGAAAAATGACAAAGTTGACCTTCCCGGAGTCGAGCAGCGACAATTCCGTCGAGGGCGTCGACCGCCGTCGCTCGGCGGGCTCACTGCAGCACGTAGCGGATTCCGACGCGCAGTTGCTGCGAAGCGTTGTTTTGCCGGAGGGTCAGGCCGGTTTGCGGGTTGATGAGCCTGGTGGTCTCGCCGCTGTTTAGGTAGCGATAGCCGATGTCGAGCGTCGTGCTCGGATTGAGCTGGAAGCCCAACCCTGCCGATAGCGCCCAGGCGAAGGAATAAGTGGTCGATCTGATCGATCGGCTCCAGTATTGCTGGCCGAAGGCGACCGCGGGCTGCGGAGAGATCGGCTGGCCCTGCTGATTGACCCAAACCTGCGGAAATCCGGCGGCCGGCGTCAGGTTCGGCGCGTAGACCTGACCGTCGCTCGTCTGGTGCGCGTTGAAGCTTCCCGTTGCGACGTTCATATCGAGGCCAAGGCCGCCGCCGACATAGGGGGTGAAGCCGCCGTAGGTTCCGAGATCGACATAGCCGTTGGCGAGGAAAGTGTTGTTGTACTGCTTGAGATTCGTCGTCCCATTGCAGACGTCCGAGGTATTGTAGAGGTTGCCCGCGGGCAGGCCGGTCGTCGGAGCGACGACTCCAGTCGTCGGGGGATAGGGGCAGACGACCGCCGTGTTGCGGGTTCCCCCGACGCCGGTGCGGTAGTCCCAGGTCGCGTCCAGGCGCAGATAGTCGTTGAAGCGATAACCGGCTCCGACGCCGCCGGTGAAGTTGGTGGTCGACCAGTTCGTTCCGGCAGGCGTCGTGTACGGGGTGGCGACGAGCCCGGGCGGCGGCGTCGAAATGCTTGAGGAGCGAGACGGTCGGCGCCTCGTCGAAGCTGACGCCGAGATCGCCGCGGATGTACCAGTTCGAGCCGACCTCGAACATCGTCTGCCCCTGGCTCGCGGGCATCGTCAGCGGCGGCGCGCTGCCGAGATCGGCGGCCGCAGCCGGCCATGCAGCCAGGGTCAGCCCGGCGCAAGCGAGAAACTTGAGAACCTTCATCGACCACCCCAGAATCGCCGCGCCGACGCGAGAAACGGCGACGCTTCAGGAGAATCTGGCGGATAATACTTAATTATTATTTAACCGTAACCAATTTTTATCCACGTAATACTTTATGTTGCATTCATAACTAAGTATAGCTTGTCCTCTCGGCCAGCAACGGGACCGATGGGGGAAGTCTTGCCGCGCCCGGACCGGGGCGGGTCCACCGTCGCCGTTCAGGAGCGGGCGAGCAGGAGGCCGAAACCGGCAAGCAGCACGCCGGCAAGCTGTCGAGCCGCCAATGGCCTGGCTTCCGTTCCGAGAAGACCGAAGCCATCGATCAGCGCCGACACGGCTGCGATCACGAAGAAATAGAGGATGAACGTTTGGCTTGGGCCAAGCCTTGGCGCGACGAAGGTGAGGCCGGCGACGATGAACGCCCCCATCAGCCCCCCTGCGACGGCCTTCAGTCCATGGGTCTCGATAAGGTTCGCTTGCGGAAGCGGGATACGGTAGACCGCGACGGCGACAACGACGAGCGTGACGGCGGACACGGTCGCGGAGATGGCGCCCACCCAGATCGCGCCGATGCCCGCCCTTGCCGCGGCGCCGTTGGCCATGGCCTGCAGGACCTGGAAGAAGCCGCATGCCATCGCAATGAGCCAGAACTGCACCTTTAAGCCCCCCGCAAGGTCAATCGTCCGTCGATGTAGCGCGTCGCGCCGATGAACGCCGACAGGCGCCTGGCGAAGTCTCGGCGCACGTGCGTGAGCGGCGGCCGACTTCGCCGCCACGGCGGCGCCGGCGGCGCCTTCGCCAGCTCCGGCCAGGGCGAGTTCGAGAACCAGTCGCGATAGTTTTGCGCGAACCGGGCCTCGCCGCGCCAGAGCCCGAGCTCCCAGGGTTTCGGCGCGTTGACGAAATGGAGAACGATCGGCTCGATCCGGCGCTCGAGGTCGAGCAGGAAGAAGTCGCCCATGAAATTGAAGCGCGGAGACAGCGGCGCAAAGTCGCCCTGAAGAGTCGCGTTGAGCGCGTCCTGCTCGTTGAAGGGAAACCGCTCGGGTGTGTCGCGGAGCGCTCGCGCCACGCGCTCGGCGAGTCCGCGCCGGCGCCATTCGGCGCGGTCGATCGCCATCAGTCCGGCATTGAAATAGGGGGTCTCGAGCGCAAGCCCGAGCGAGCGGCGGGTCCGCTGGAACCGCCGCGCCAGCGCGTCGCCCTTGAAGTCCATGTAAAAGATCATGTCGTAGGCGGCGGCGAGCGGCCTTCCGCCGAGATCGAAGCTTTCGAGCCGCTTGAGCCCCGGGCGGACGATGAGCATGTCGGAATCCACCGAAACTATGCGCTCGAAGCGGACCGGCAGCAGCTCGTCGAGAAAGAGCCGGCGAAAAACGGCGCGCGAAAAGCGTCCGCTCGGCTTCAAATCTTTGTCGAAGCGGGCAAAGTCGATCGCCATCAGTTCGATGCGATCGCGCAATCGCCCCGCGAGCTTGTCGAAGCCGCGCGGCACGTCGCCCGGCTCGCAGACGACGACGATCTCATGCCGCCCTTCCGGCTCGGCCGCGATGAGCGACGCGATGGCGCGCACCGCCGGCGCAAAGAACGCGCGGTCGGGCGTGAAGCAATAGGCGGTTCGCATGACTCCCCTCTACTCTCAATTCGATCCATTCGACGCCGCCGTCCCGGCTTTGCCAGGGCGCCCTTTCGCCCGGCAGACAGACTTGGCCCTCCGGGACGGCCCAACTTTCGACGCAAGGCGACCCTTCGATCTCGAGGTGGCGGCAGGCTTTGAAGGCGTCAGGACTGCCGATCTGAATTGGCGCGCTATCCCGCCAGCGCGCGTCGCTCGGCGTTGCTTCGTTGAAAGAGGTCGTAGAGCGCGATCACTCGACGGCCCTCCGGCGCGGTGAGCGCCTCCTCCGGCTCCCGTCCAGCAAGCACATCGAGGAAGTGGCGTGTGGATCGGGTGAAGCTCGCGCCCCAGTCAGTGTCGAGGTTATGAAAGGCGCGCACTTCGCCATCGCGATAGAGCGTGAGCGCGGGTTCGTCGAGCATGCGGTCGGAGCAGCGCGTGACCTGGATTATGCCTTCCTCGCCCTGGATTTCGAACCGCTCGGCGTCGGCGTAGTAGTCGGTCCGCATGGTCATCTTCAATGCCAGCGAAACATCCCACGTTCCATGCACCGGGGGATCGGTATGGCGCCACATAAGCGTCGCTGGCGCGTCGTAGACGCCGAAGGGGGTTTCCGTGCGCTCGATACAGGCGAATCCGTCGCGCACCTCCCCGAAGAGCCAGAGCGCCACCGCCATCATGTGGTGGCCGTGGTCGAACACGATCGGGCCGCCGCGGCCCTCGGCGGCAAGCGCATGGCGCCAGCGACTCGTTGCATCCGGCACATGCCATGCCTGCGCGCGGTCCGCCATCACTACCTTCATCCGAAAATGCAGCGGCCTGCCGATCGCGCCCTCAAGGAGCAACTTGCGCGCTTTGACCAGCGGCGGGTAGAAAACAAAGTTTTCGAAGACTTTTAGGCGCCTTCCGCTCGCGGCGGCGGCTTCGATCATTCGGTCGCATTCGGGCAGCGTCATCGCCATCGGCTTCTGCACGCTGACATGGGAGCCACCGGCCAGCGCCGCCACGGTCATCGCCTCGTGTTGCGGGTGCGGCGTCAGGATTTCGATCAGGTCAAGCTCGGAGCGCAAGATGTCCTGGAAGCCGGACGTCGCTCGGGCGCCGGGGTGTTCGGCGGCCCGTCGAGCGAGGATCGCGGGGTCGGCGTCGCACAGCGCCGAAACCTCCGCTTCCGGATGATCGAGGTAGCCCCGCACATTAAGATCGAATACGCGCCCAAGGCCGACAAAACCAACGCGTAGCTTGCGCGCCATCTAAGGATTACTCCGACGGTTGATGGCGCGAGTTTGGCGCCTGCGGCGGCTGTCGTGTCAAGAGCAGCGCGCGATTTAAGCCTGCCGGTCAGTGGCGCCGAAGCAGAGCGGTGAACAAGAGGCAGATGAAGGCGCCGACCGCCGCGGCGAGAAACCCATCGATGTAGGAGAGGACCGCGGCCTGCTTCGCGACCGCGGCGCCGAGGAGGCTCGTGGCCCGCGCGGCCGCGGCCGCGACGTCGCTCGTATGGGCGCCGACGACGTTGCGATAAGCGGCGAGACGATCGGCGGTCATCCCGCCGAGGCTGTCGACATGCAGGCCGATGAGATTGGAGTGGATCTGCTCGCGCACCCGGACAAAGGTCTGCATGAAGGCGGTTCCGATCTCGCCGCCGAACAGGCGAACGGTCTGGAACAGCGTGCCGATCGTCAGCACGTCGGCCGGATTCATCGATTTCACCGCAAGCACGACGACCGCGGTCAGGGCGAACGACTGGCCGATCGCCTGCAGGATTTGCGACGGCAGGAAATCATCGGTCGCCCAATCTTGGGTGAGAAAGGTTCCCATGAGGCAGGCGACGCCGATAAAAATCGCGCCGAGCGCAAGGACCCAACGCGCATCGATTCGTGAAAGAAGCCAGCCGAGGGGCAGCACGATCAGAAACTGCGGCAGCGCGATCCACAGCAGCACCGCGCCGACCTGCAGCTCGCGGTAGTCCTGGACGACCTGGAGATAGGTCGGAATGATATAGGCGGTCGAGAGGATTATGAAGCGGAAGCCAGCGAGGATCAAAAGGATCGGCACGATCCCTTCCTTCGCCAGCAGCCGAAGATTGAGGAATGGCTTGTCGACGTAAAGCTCGCGACCGACGAAGGCGAGGGTCAGCAAAGTTCCCGAAAGCAGGAGACCGTTGACTAGACCGTTGTTGACCCAGTCGAGGCGATTGCCCTGGTCAAGGCCGGCGTAGAGCAGAGAGAACCCGATCCCGGAATAGGCGAGTCCTGGCCAGTCGAGAGCGCGCAGCAGGTTCAAGTTGATCTTCTCGCGCGGCGCTCCGTACCAGATGCATGCGAACATGACCGGCAGCGCGATGCAGAATTGCCAGTATATCCACCGCCAGGAGAGGTTGTCCGTAAACCAGCCCTCGAGCGAAGCGGAGACGTTCTGCGACAGCTCCGAATTCATCGCGTAGACGGCGAGACCGTAGACGACTAGGCGCTGCGGGAGGTTGCGGACGATGAAGCCGATGGTGAGCGGGATGAAGGTCCCCGCGCCGACGCCAGCGAGGAATTGCGCGGTGAGGAAGGCGGTGAGGTTCGGCGACAATGGTCCGAGCAGGCAGGCGATGAACAGGAGCGCCATTCCATGCAAGAGGATGCGCCGGACGCTGAAAATGGCGCCCAGGTAGGGACAGGCGACGCCGACGAGCATCTGCCCGACGCCGAAGCTCGTCGTCATCCATGCGCCCTCGTCAAACCCGAAGTGCAATCCGCCGCGCAAGTCGGCGAGCCCGAAGGTCGTGATACGGCTGCCGGTGAATGACAGGATCGCACCGATGAGGACGCCTAAGATTCCGATATAGGGCCTAAGGGTATCGGGGCTCAGGCGGATATAGCGGATCCCGCTGGCGTGAGCGGCGATGCCGGCGCAGGTGATGGGCGCAGGGGTCGGGACGTCGTCGCCCGCCGAGGCGAGCGGGGCAGGAACCGCGGTCATGGACGCGGCGCGACGCTTGCGGCGGCCCCGTTCTGGCCGGGCGGCGCGCCTGTGTCGATCGTCGCTTCGACCGACATGCCTGGCCGCACGAGGGATCCAAGCGAGTCGTTCCGATCGAGAACGATCTTCACTGGAACGCGCTGGACCACCTTCGTGAAGTTGCCGGTTGCGTTGTCGGGCGGAAGCAGCGCAAAAGTGCTTCCTGTTCCAGGCGACCAGCTGTCCACATGGCCGGTGAGCTTGAGATCGGGAAAGGCGTCGACAGCGATCCGAGCCGGCTGGCCGACCCGAACGCCGGTCATCTGGGTTTCCTTGTAATTTGCGATCACCCAGATGTTGGGCAATGGCACGACAGCAATCACCTGCGTACCGACATTGACGAACTGGCCCAGCCGGACCTGCCGCTGGCCGACCAATCCGTCCGCCGGCGACACGATACGCGTATAGCCCAGGTTGTCGGCGGCGAGCGCGACCTGCGCCTTAGCCGCGTGGATTTGCGCCTTAAGCTGCTTTTCCTGGATGTCGATTGCTGCAAGTGCCGCCTTTTGCTGGTCGAGCTGAGCGGCGTTCAGCCGCCGTTGAGCAATGACCCGCTTGGCGTTGTCGTCGGCCTGCTCCACCAACTGCTGCGTGCCTGCGATACCGGTGCGCAGGAGGTCGTGCTGGCGCTTGTCCTCGAGCTGATAGCGCAGGACGTCGGCCTCGGTGGCGTCGATCGTCGCCTCGGCCTGCTGGACGAGCGCCTGCTGCACGATCCGCTGATTGGCGAGATTGGCGAGCGTCGCCTCGGCGGCGGCCAGATTGGCTTGAGCCAGTTCAAGCTGAGCCTGGTAGTCGGATGGGTCGATCACCGCAAGGAGTTCGCCTTTGCGCACGGTCTCGAAGTCGTTGACCGGCATTTCGGTGATGTATCCCGGCACCCGGGCGGAGAGCGGCGTCACATCCCCCGACACAAAGGCGTCATCGGTCGATTCGAACCGCGCCGCGCCGGTCCAGCGGTCCCAATGTCCGGCCGTGTACCAGACGAGCCAGGCGGCGAAGACGAGAAAGGCAATCCGCAAAAAGGGAAAGAGCCAGCGACTCAGCCGGCTCGAGCGACTGAAGTCCTTCTGCGGCGAAACGTTATCCGTCGGCTTGGTATCGGTCATTAGACTCTGCGGAGAAAGAACCGCACCGAGTAGGAAAGCGCAAGCGCATAATGATTGCGCCGCCCAAGCGCGGGGCTGACAAGAAAGACCCGTTCCCCTCGCTTTTCGCTGGGTGACAATCAGCGTCCCTCTTCGCCTGCCGGCTCGGCGTGGCCGATGACGCGGCGTGCTTCCGGGAAAGCCAGGCGCACTGAGCGCTCGAGCGCATCGACGGCGTCGTGGACGGTCTCGACCGGCGTCGCCGGATCGACGCGGCAGTGGAAGAGCACGATCACTCCGCCGTCGGATTCGCGCACCCGCACATTGTGGATGTCGCGCAGCCGCCCCTGCGCCGCGGCCGCCGCGGCGAGCGAAACCTCGATGCGGCGGGCGAGATCGGGCTCGGCCAGGCGCCCTCGAGCTTCCGGCTCGGCGGGCTCGATGTGGGTCTCGACCTCAACACCCTCGCCGATTTCCTCGGCTATGGCGTCCTCGAGCTCGGAGGCGAGGGCGTGGGCGCCGCCGAGCGGCATGTTTCGGTCGACTTCAAGATCGAGCGCGACGGACTTGCGTCCTTCGATCTCCTGGATGGTGACGTGGTGCACCGGCAGGCCTCGCCGCGACGCGATCACCAGCACGCGCTCGAGGATGGTTTCGTCGTCGAGCTTCAGCGGATTGGCGGTGAGGGTCAATTCAGCCTCGGGCCATCGCCGGGCGATGCGCGCCTGAAGCTCAGTCTTGATCGCCGCGGCGCGCTCGAGCGGCAGGGTGCGGGAGACGGATATGATCACGTCGCCGACGATCCTCGCGCCAGTCGGACGCAGTCGGATCGCCTCGATTCCCGCGACGCCGTCGCTGGCAATGACGAGGGAGCGGAGCGCCTCGGTCAGGCCGGCGGGCGCACGGTCCACCAGCGCGTCGATCGTCGCCCGGCCCAGGCGCCAGCCGGCCGCGGCGATGAAGCCGGCGACGCCGATCGCGGCCAGCGCGTCGGCGTGGGGATAGCCGGCCCGCGTAGCAGCGAGGCCGATGAGGACCAGCACCGACGAGACGAGATCGCTCGAATAATGCAGCGCATCGGCGGCGAGCGCGTGGCTCGACGTTACGCGCGCCACATGGGTCAGCGCGCGCCAGCGGAAACTATCGACGATGATCGAAAACAGGACCGCGCCGATGGCAAAGGCGTTGGCGTCGACCGCGGCGCCGCCCTCGCGGATGCGTCCGATCGCCTGGATCGCCACGCCGATTGCGAGCGCGGCGAGAAAGCCGGTCTCGGCAAGCGCGGCCACCGCCTCGATTTTCGCGTGGCCGAACGGATGATCAACGTCAGCCGGCTTGTCGGCCACGCGCACCGCAAACAAGGTCAGCGCGCTCGCGCCGATGTCGAGCGCATTGTGCGCCCCCTCGGAAAGGAGCGCGAGCGAACCGGACGCGAAACCGGCCGCAAGCTTCACGCCGGCCAGGATCGTGCTGGCGCCGATCGAGGCTGCCGCGGCGCGCTGCTTGAGCTCCGAGCGGGCCTCGGCCGGAAGGCGCGGCTCGAGCGCCAAGGAGCGACGCATGTCTTTGGGACTTCCCCTCGAGATTGGAGGCGTTATGCTCCGAAGACTGCGACGAAGCAAACCCTGAAGAGGAAGGCCATGGAATATCTGCATACGATGATCCGCGTCACCGACATCAAGGCGACGGTCGCCTTCTTCGAGCTCATGGGCTTCGTCGAGACGAGGCGCGTCGACAATGACAAGGGCCGCTACACCCTGGTCTTTCTCGCCGCGCCCGGTGATGCTGATCGGGCGAAGAAAGACCAGGCGCCGCTGGTCGAACTCACGTACAACTGGGACCCGGAGGTCTACACCGGCGGGCGCAATTTCGGCCACCTCGCCTATCGCGTCGACGACATCTACGCGACTTGCGCCAAGCTCAAGGCGGCGGGCGTGACCATCAACCGGCCGCCGCGCGACGGCCATATGGCCTTCATCCGCACGCCGGACAACATCTCGATCGAACTCATCCAGAAGGGCGCTTCTCTGGCCGCCGCCGAGCCGTGGGCGTCGATGGCCAACACCGGCGTCTGGTAAGATCAGTCGAGCGCGGCGTAGACGAGATTCCGGAAAATCTCGCGCAGGTAAAAGATGTACGCCGGCGCCTGGACCATGAAGATCGCGAACATCTGATCGCGGGGCGAAACCCAGAACCCGGTTCCGGCCCACCCACCCCACCGGAATTCGCCGGGACCGCCGTAGGCCGCGCCGCGCAGCCCGAGGCGAACGGCGAATCCCAGCCCGAAGCCATGCCCGGCCTCGAGCAATGGGCTGCGGGCGATGATGGCGTCTCCGAGCTGATCGACGGTCATCGCGGCGAAGCCCCGAGGAGCTCACGAGCGGCGCGCCGCCGCCGGTGAGCATCGCGCAAAATCGCGCGTAGTCGTTCATCGTCGAAACAAGGCCAGTGCCGCCGAATTCGCACAGCGGCGGTTCGGTCGAATTGACCGGGTCGACATGGTCGCGTTCGCTGAGGCCTGAGGGGAAAGCCTCGGCCCGCCGGTCGAGCTTGTCCGGCGGCGTATAGAAGGCCGTGTCGACCATGCCGAGCGGCGCAAAAATCCGCTCTTGCAGAAGTCGCCCGAGGCTCATTCCGGAGATGACCTCGAGGACCCGGCCGAGCACATCGGTCGAGTGACCGTATTCCCAGACCTCGCCCGGCTGGCGGAGCAGCGGCAATCGGGCGAGCTCCGTCAGGTGCTCGTCCATCGGTCGCGTCTGGCTGAGGATATAGGCCTCATGGGTGAGCCGATGGACCGTCGAGGTCCCGAGGAAGCCGTAGGTCAGGCCCGACGTGTGTCGCATGAGATCGAGAATAGTAATCGGCCGGACGGCTGGAACTTGTTCGAACTTCCCGTCGCGGTCGACGCCGACGGTCATCGAGCCAAATTGAGGCAGATAATTCGCAACCGGCTCGGAGAGCAGGAGCCGCCCCTCCTCGACCAGCATCATTGTTGCGACTGAGACGATCGGCTTCGTCATCGAGTAGATGCGGAAGATCGTGTCCTCGCGCATCGGGGGGCCGCCAGGCTTCAGCGCGCCCATCGTCCCGCGAAAGCCGATCTTGCCGTTGCACGCGATCAGCATCGAAAGGCCGGGCGCCTTCTTATCTTCGATTTGCCGCGCCATGGCGGCGGTCAGTCGCTTGAGCCGGTCCGGATTGAGGCCGACGCTTTCGGGCGGCGCGTGGGGGAGGGCAGGGGCGCTCATGTTTGGGCGGGGTTTAAAGGATTGCTGCGTTGTAAAGATTGCCGAATGTCTGGCCAAAATGTTCTCGATGTTCCGGCGCCTGAACCATCAGAATCGCGAATAGCGAGTCCTGCGGCGAGACCCGAAACGATGTTCCCGCAGCGCCGCCCCAGAAATAATCGCCGACGTTTCCAACCGTCGGCGCGAGCCCCGATTGCAGACGGACGCAAAAGCCGAGCCCGAAACCGTGACCCGGCGCAAGCAGCGCGTTGCTCTTGTCCACATCCGGCCCCAAGTGGTCGCTCGCCATGTACTTGATCGTCCGGGCGCCGAGGATGCGCTCGCCGTCGAGCGCGCCGCCGCCGCTGAGCATCGCCAGGAAACGCGCATAGTCGCCGAGCGTTGACCACAAGCCGCCGCCGCCCCACTCGCATCGCGGCGGCTCGGTGATGGGTTCCGGGTCGGCGCCGAGGCTTTTTCGGTAGGTGTCGGGCGACACCGGCCTTGCCTCCCGCGAGAGCTTCTCGCGAGGAATGAAAAACGCGGTGTCGTCCATGCCGAGCGGCTCGAAGATGCGCTCGCGCAGGATGTCGCCGAGCGTCGCCCCCTCGATCACCTCGATCACCCGGCCGAGAACGTCGGTCGAAAAGCCGTATTCCCAGACTGCTCCGGGCTGGTGCACGAGGGGCAATGCGGCCAGCGTCACGGCATGCTCGGCCATCGTCTTTTCCTGGCTGGTGATCCGCGCGGCCGCGACCCGCCTCTCCACCCGCCCCGCGCCCAAGCCGTAGCTCAGTCCGGAGGTGTGACGCATCAGATCCTGGATTGTGATCGGGCGCTTGAGCGCGACAAGATCGAGCTTGCCGTCTTTCTCAATTCCGACCCTCGTGTCCGCAAAGGCGGGGATATAATTCGATACGGGGTCTGTGATCAGCATCCGCCCGTCCTCGACCAGCATCATCGCGGCGACCGAGATGATCGGCTTGGTCATCGAATAGATGCGGAAGATCGCGTCGAGCGACATCGCTGGCCCGCCCGGGCAAAGGGCGCCAAGCGTCTTTGTGAAGCCGACCTTGCCGTTGCGGGCGATCAGCATCGACAGTCCCGGCGCCCGGCCGCGTTCGATCTCCCGCTCCATGACCGCCGTCAGCCGCTTGAGTCCCGGGCGCGAAAGTCCGATCTCCTCCGAGCTCCGCCGCGGGCAGGCCGGCGAAGGTTCGATCAAGCGCATCGGTCATGGGGTCCTCCGTGAGCGGGCGGGGACGGCAAACTCACAGAAATGAGCCCGCGGCGCAACGCTGGACAGCAGCTTGCCCGCGCGAGACAAAGCGACATGAACCTTATCGACGATGCCGGGCCGAAAGCCGAGCCGCCGCCGGCGCCGCTCGCCGAGAGGCTGCGGCCGCGGACGCTCGCCGAGGTTTCAGGCCAGGAGCACCTGACCGGGCCGGACGGGTCGCTGCGCCGGCTCATCGCGGCCCCGTCGCTCGGCTCGATGATCTTCTGGGGGCCGCCGGGCAGTGGCAAGACGACCGTCGCGCGGCTGATCGGCGGCGCGCGCAACGACGCTTTCGTGCAAGTCTCCGCCATCCATACCGGCGTCGCGGAATTGAAGAAGATCTTCGACGCCGCGCGCACGCGTCGCGTACAAGGGCAGGGTACGCTCCTGTTCGTCGACGAGATTCATCGCTTCAATCGCGCCCAGCAGGATTCCTTCCTGCCCGTGATGGAGGACGGTTCGATCACGCTGATCGGCGCGACGACCGAGAATCCGTCGTTCGAGCTCAACGCCTCGCTGCTCTCGCGCGCCCGCGTCCTCGTCTTTCGCCCGCTCGGGCTCGAGGCGCTCGAAGCGCTGCTCGAACGCGCCGAGCGGCTGGCGGAGAAGCCGCTGCCACTCGATCCGGAAGCGCGCGAGGCGCTCATCGGCATGGCCGACGGCGACGGCCGCGCCGTGCTGACGCTGGCCGAGGAAGTCTGGCGCGCCGTGCGGCCGGGCGAGACGCTGGATCCGGCCCGCCTGGTCGAGGTCGTCCAGCGGCGCGCGCCGATCTACGACAAGGCGCAGGACGGCCACTACAATCTGATCTCGGCCCTGCATAAGTGCGTGCGCGGCTCCGATCCCGACGCCGCGCTCTATTATCTGGCGCGGATGTTCGAGGCCGGCGAGGATCCTTTGTTCATCGCCCGGCGAGTCGTGCGCATGGCCTCTGAGGATATCGGGCTCGCCGACCCGCAGGCGCTCGTGGTCGCCAACGCCGCCAAGGACGCCTACGATTTCCTTGGCAGCCCGGAGGGAGAACTTGCGATCGCCGAGGCGGTTGTCTATGTCGCCGCCGCGCCGAAATCGAATGCGGTCTACAGGGCGTTCGGCGCAGCGCAGGCGCTGGCCAGGGCGCATGGCTCGCCCGCGCCGCCCAAGACTATCCTCAACGCGCCAACGGGGCTCATGAAACGCGAGGGCTACGGCGCCGACTACCGCTACGACCACGACGCGCCCGATGCTTTCTCGGGCCAGAACTACTGGCCCGAGAAGGTCGGCCGCCACACGCTCTACGAGCCGGTCGAACGCGGCTTCGAGCGCGAGATCAGGAAGCGGCTGGAATATTGGGCACGGTTGAGGCAGGAGCGGGGAGGGGGGTAGGAGCTAGCCCGCACCGGCGAATTTCGCCTTCAGCGCCTTGACCACATTGGGTGGGGCGAAGGGGGAGGCGTCGCCGCCCATCGAGGCGATCTGGCGCACGAGGGTCGCCGTGATCGGCCTGACCGGCGAGGAGGCGGGCAGGAAGACGGTGCGGATTTCCGGCGCCATTGCGCCATTCATGCCCGCCATCTGCATTTCGTAATCAAAATCGGTCGAGTCGCGCAGGCCCCGGACGATCAGCGTCGCGCCCGCCTTTCGCGCCGCCTCGACTGCAAGCCCGGTGAATTCGACCACCTCGAGCTTGCTGTGCGCCTTCTTCATGATCGGCGCCGCCGCCTCGCGAATGAGCTTCAGCCGCTCCTCGACCGTAAACAGCCCGGCCTTGTTCGGATTGGAGCCGACGCCGACGACCAGACGGTCGCAGAGCGCCGCGGCATGCTCGATCACGTCGAGATGGCCGTTGGTCATCGGATCGAAAGAGCCGGAAAAGAAGCCGACGCGGGTCATTGGCAAGCGTTAGCCCGCCCCGGGGGCCGCGACAAGCAGACGTGAGGTTGAGTTGGACGCCCGGTCAGGCTAAATCGCCCACCGATCCGCGCCCCACCTCGCCGCTGGCGGCAATCCGCCCCATCCGAAACGGCGACCGCCAGGCCGCTCTCAGTCAAGACCGAAAGCCTTTGACATGCCGATCGCCAACGCCAGCGTTCCGACCGCCAACGCCGCTAAATATCTCCAGCAGCTCTGCAAGCACTGGAGCCACCGGCTCGAAGTCGAGTTCTCGGACCAGAAAGGCTTGGTCACGTTTCCGGGCGCGGTTGTCAATTTCGATGCGGGCGCGGATGCGCTTCAAGTCACGATCGAGGGCAAGGACAGCGAAGAGGTCGAGCGGATGAAGGGCGTCGTGGCAAGCCACCTCGACCGCTTCGCGTTCCGCGAGGCGCCGCTACGGTTTGACTGGTCTGGGCCGAAGCCTGCGTGAAGCGGGGCACAGGAGACGCACGACAATGAACGCTGACGAAATGCGCGCAATCCAGGGGCCGCTCAAGGATCGCTATCGCGCCGACCCGAAGGCGGGATCGGTGACGCTGATGGCGAAAGGCGCGCTCGATTCCGCCGCGATCGCCTGCAAGGTCGAGACCGGGCGGGCGCTCGCCGTCGCCGGGCTGCATCCGGCGACCGGAGGAACCGGCGCCGAACTCTGCTCCGGCGACATGCTGCTCGAGGCCCTCGTCGCTTGCGCCGGCGTGACGCTGAAAGCGGTCGCGACGTCGATGGGTATTGCGCTGCGCTCTGGTGAGGTCACGGCGGAGGGCGATCTCGACTTTCGCGGCACCCTCGGCGTCGCGAAGGACGCGCCGGTCGGTTTCGCCGACATCCAACTCAAGTTTGAACTCGACACCGACGCGCCCCAGGACCAGCTCGACACCTTGTTGAAGCTGACCGAGCGCTATTGCGTCGTGCTGCAGACGCTGAAGCATTCGCCAAAGATCGAAGCGGAACTTGTCCGGGCGTAGGCCCTCACCGAATCGGGATTTCTATCAGCGATGGGCCGTTGCGCCCCAACGCCCGGCTGACCGCGGCGGTGATGGCGTGACGATCGTCGGCGCGCGCGGCCGGCACGCCCATGGAGGCCGCTAGCGCCTGAAAGTCGATCGCCGGATCGGCGACCTCCATGCCGACGAACCGGCCGGCGACGGCGTTGGCGTATCCGAGCTGTCGGGCGACATTCTGAAGCACGCCGTAGCGGCGATTGTTGAACACGAAGAAGATCGTCCGCGTGCGGTAGCGGGCGGCGCTCCATAGCGCCTGCGGCGAATACATCGCACCGCCGTCGCCGACGAACGAGGCGACCCAGCCCCGGGTCGCGAGCGCCGCGCCGACCGCCGCCGGCATGCTGCATCCGAGCACCCCGCCGCGGGCGAAGAAGTAACGGCCGGGCTGCGTCATGAGCAAGTCCTGGACGCGGCCGAACGTCGCGGCGGAATCGTTCGCGATCAGCGCGTCTTGCGGCAGAGCGTCGAGCGCCGCCAGGACCGCCGCGTCGGGAGTCAGCGGCGGGCTGGCGCTTTCGGCCAGAATATCGAGGCGCGCCGCCTGCCTCGCGTCGCGCCTGTGGGCCGCGCGCGCGGCAAGCCGCGCCGCAACTTTGTCCTGGTCGAACAGCTCCTTGAGGCGCCCAGCCGCCGCGTCGAGGGTCGGTCCGATGTCGCCAAAGAGCGCCATGTCGGCCGCGTGCTCCCGTCCGAAAGCCTCAGGGTTGTCGGCGATATGCAGGACCGCGACGCCTTCCGGAACCGGCTCGGCGTCGCGATAGGGGTAGGCGACGAAAGCACGTCCGCCGACAAGCACGATCGCCTGCAATGTCTTGAAGTGGGCGCGCATGTCAGCGAAATCGGGCTTCAGCACGCCCGCCCAGCACGGGTGGGCTGAGGGAAAGGCGGTGCGGGAAGTGAGCTGTGTTCCCCAGACCGTATAGCCGCCGGCCTCCGCGAAGGCGATCAGCCCGCCACTCACCGCCGGCGCCAAATCGTCGCCGAGCAGAACGACGACCCTGTCCGGGTCGAAGCCGGCGAGCGTCTCCGCGAGCCGCATCGCGTCCGGCGAAGGGGCGAGGCGCGGTGGCGCAGACCCCCGAGGCGTTGGATGGCTCACCTCCTGATCGAGGATGTCCATCGGCAGCGACAGAAAGACGGGCCCGCTCGGCGGCGTGCGGCAAACCTCGAACGCGCGGCGCAAGGCCAGGCCGACATCCTCGCCGCGCCTGAGTTCCTTGGCCGATTTGGTGACCGGCCCGGCGAGGGAGACAAGGTCGCCCGAGAGCCACGGCTCGGTCATGAGATGGCGCGTGTCCTGCTGACCGGCGGTCACGACGAGCGGCGTCTCGCTTGCCTTGGAGGCGACGAGCACGCCCATGGCGTTCCCCAAGCCGCCCATCGCGTGCAGGTTGACGAACGCGGCGCGGCCCGAGGCGAGCGCCCAGCCATCGGCCATACCGACAGCCGTCGCCTCCTGCAGGCCGAGGATATAGCGGATGTCGGGCGCGTCGACGAGCGCATCCATGAGCGGCATCTCGGTCGAGCCGGGATTGCCGAACACATGGGTCACGCCTTCGTCGCGCAGGATGTCAAGCAGAATGTCTCGCGCGCGTCGGGGCATCCGATCTCCTTCTGAGTAAGTCCCGCATCAGGTCGCCGGCGGACGGGAATCGGGATGGGTCAGCGATGACGCGCGGGCTGGAATGATCGTCGCCTATCCAGGATGCAAAGAGCAAGCGCGGCGTCCGCGTCCAACTGATGACCGAGAGGTCGCATCGGCGAGCGCATCGAATTCGTCCGCGCCGGCGACGAAATTGCGCACAGTCGAGCGCACGCCGTCCGCGCCGACGGGAGGCCAATCTCCGGGGCCGCCCGCCTGAGTGGACGAGAGGCGAGCGTCATGAGCTGGAAACAATTACTTGACAAAAACAGAAAACAAGGTATGATGAATTCTGAATTAACAAAATATCTGAGTCTCCTTGCCCAACGAACCCAAACAGTTTTCCGAGCGGGCGCGCATGCGCGCCGCAGGCAAAATCCACGAGGGATTGATCAAGCGGCGCGAGGCGTATTTCGATCTGCTCGTTTCCGGTTTCCGCGTCAAGCAGATCGCCAACCAGACAAAGAAGAGTTCGGCGGCGGTCCGGCGCATGATCGGCCAGGCTTTGCCGCAGCGTCAGCTCGATGGCGCTTGCCCTGAACTCATTCGCGGGCGTGACGGTCACGGGGATGTTCGAAGACAAAAAAGGTTGCGTAAAAGAGCACTCAAGCGCCTGAAATCATTGGCGCGCGTAACTTTGTGCGCGGGCTGGCCAGCGCGCTATTCCCCGTCGTCCTCCTCGTCTTCCGCTTCCCCGATCCGGTCGACCGAAACGACACGTTCCTGCTCGTCGGTGTCGAATACGATCACGCCTTGCGTCGCCCGTCCCGCAATGCGGATGCCGGCGACCGGCACCCGGATGAGCTGGCCGCCGTCGGTCACCAGCATGATCTCGTCGCTGTCCGCAACCGGGAACGAGGCGACGAGCGATCCGTTGCGCTCATTGACCGCCATCGCGACGATGCCTTTGCCGCCGCGCCCGGTGACGCGGAATTCGAACGACGAGGTGCGTTTGCCGTAGCCGTTCTCGGACAATGTGAGGATGACCTGCTCGGCGGCGCGCATCGCCTCGAACCGTTCCGGCTCGAGCGCGCCAGCCCCGTTCGCGTCGGAGCCATTTTCGACTTCCCCTTCGGGCTCTGCCGCTTCATCCGCCTGATCGCCGGCCGTGGCGCGACGCTGCTTGAGATAGGCGGCGCGCTCTGCTGGGGTCGCGTCAAAGGAGTTGAGGATCGCAAGCGAGATGACGCTGTCGCCTTTCTCAAGGGCGATTCCGCGCACGCCCATCGAATCGCGGCCTTTAAACACCCTGACATCGTCGACTGGAAAGCGGATGCACTGGCCCCGCGCCGTGGTCAGCAGCACGTCGTCCTTGTTCGAACAGATTTGCACGTCGACGATGCGCTCGCCCTCGTCGAGCCGCATGGCGATCTTGCCCGCGCGGTTTACTTGCGCGAAGTCGGAGAGCTTGTTGCGTCGGACGGTGCCGCGGGTCGTCGCGAACATGACGTCGAGCGCCTCCCAGCTCGCTTCGTCCTCCGGCAGCGGCATGATGGTGGTGATGCGCTCGCCGTTCTCGAGCGGCAGCAGATTGATCAGCGCCTTGCCGCGCGACTGCGGCGTCGCGAGCGGCAGCCGCCAGACCTTTTCCTTGTAGACCTGTCCCGTCGACGAGAAGAACAGCACCGGCTGATGGGTCGACGCGACGAACAGACGGGCGACGAAATCCTCTTCGCGCGTCGCCATGGCCCCGCGCCCTTTGCCGCCGCGCCGCTGGGCGCGGTAGGTCGAGAGCGGCGCGCGCTTGATGTAGCCGCCGTGGCTCACCAGCACCACCATGTCCTCGCGCTGGATGAGGTCCTCGTCCTCCATGTCGGCGTCGCTGTCGAGAATTTCGGTACGGCGCGGGGTGGCGAAATTGGTCTTCGCCTTCACAAGCTCGTCGCGGATGATGCCTATCAGGCGCACGCGCGAGCTCAATATATCGAGATAGTCGGCGATTTCCGCCGCCAGACGGTTGAGCGCCTCGGCGATCTCGTCGCGGCCGAGCGCAGTCAGGCGCGCCAGGCGCAGTTCAAGGATTGCTCGCGCCTGCTGTTCCGAGAGTCGGATGGCGCCCTCAGGGTCCAGCGCGTGGCGCGGATCGGCGATCAGCGTGATTAGGGGCGCCATGTCGCGCGCCGGCCACAACCGCTCCATCAGCGCCGCGCGCGCTGCGCCCGAATCGGGCGAAGTGCGGATGAGGCGGATCACCTCGTCAATGTTAGCGACCGCGATCGCCAGTCCCACCTGCATATGGGCGTTGTCGCGCGCTTTGGTGAGCAGATGCTTGGTCCGTCGGGTGACCACTTCCTCGCGGAAATCGAGAAAGGCGCGCAGCATGTCAGCGAGCGTCAGCGTCTCCGGCCGGCCGCCGTTCAGCGCGATCATATTGGCGCCGAAGCTCGATTGCAGAGCGGTGAAGCGCCAGAGCTGGTTGAGGACCACGTCGGCGACCGCGTCGCGCCTGAGCTCGATGACGATGCGCATGCCCTCGCGGTCGGATTCATCGCGAAGATCGGCGATGCCCTCGATCCGCTTTTCACGCACGAGCTCGGCAATCCGCTCGATCAGCGTCGCCTTGTTGACCTGGTAGGGAATCTCGCTGACGATCAGCGCCTCGCGATCCTTGCGTAGCTCTTCGACCGCGACCTTGGCGCGCATGATGACCGAGCCGCGGCCGGTTGCGTAAGCGGCGCGGATGCCCGCTCGCCCGAGGATCGACCCGCCGGTCGGGAAGTCAGGTCCCGGAATATGTTCGAGCAATTCGTCGAGTGTGATGTCGGGCTTGTCCATGAAAGCAAGAAGGGCGTCGATCGTCTCACCGAGATTGTGCGGCGGGATATTGGTGGCCATGCCGACCGCGATTCCGCCTGCGCCGTTGACGAGCAGATTGGGAAACCGGGCAGGCAGGACAACCGGCTCGGTTTCCTTCTCGTCGTAGTTGGGCTTGAAGTCGGCGGTGTCCTTGTCGAGGTCGTCGAGCATCAACATCGCGACGGGCGCAAGACGCGCCTCGGTGTAGCGCTGCGCTGCGGGCGGATCGCCGTCGACCGAGCCGAAATTGCCCTGGCCGTCGATGAGCGGCGCGCGCATCGAGAAGTCCTGCGCCATGCGCACGAGCGCGTCATAGACCGCCAGCTCGCCGTGCGGATGATATTTGCCGATGACGTCGCCGACCGTCCGCGCCGACTTGTTGTATGGACGCTCGGGGGTGAAATTGAGCTCGTGCATCGCGTACAGGATGCGCCGGTGGACCGGTTTCAGACCGTCGCGAACATCGGGCAGGGCGCGGCTCACGATCACGCTCATCGCGTAATCGAGATAGCTGCGTTTCATTTCGTCGAGGATCGAGACGGGTTTGATGTCGGCCGGCCCGCCGGGGGCAGGCCGTTCGTCAAGAGTGTCGGGCAACGGGAAGGGATCCTTAACGCAATTTGCGTCGCCGGGGTTTAGCCGATTTCAACGCCGCGCGCCATAGCTGCACGGTCGCAGTGCGCCAATATATTCTGTGGATATTTCAATATGTTATCGAATTAGACAGCGCCAAGCGGCCATGGCCGCGCCAGGGGTCTTGACGCGACGCGGCAGGCCGGAAAGACCGTCCAGGCAGAGGGGAACGCGTCTATGCCGGTCGATTTTCTGAAAACGGCCTTTGTCACTCTCCTGGTGACGCTCGATCCGCCCGGACTGGCGCCGGTTTTCGTCGGCCTGACGCTCGGCATGACAGGCGCCGCCAGGCGCGAGGTCGCGTTGCGCGCTTGCCTTATCGCCTTTGCCATTCTCGCGGCGTTCGCGGTTGGCGGCAGAACGGTTCTGGAGGCGCTCGGGATCACGATTCCCGCCTTCCGGGTCGCCGGTGGGCTGCTGCTGTTCTATGTCGCCTTCGATATGCTGTTCGCCCTGCGCGGGGAGCGCAAGCGCGAGATCGCGAGCGACGCGGTGACGGTCGACCATATCCGCAACGTCGCGGCCTTCCCGCTCGCGATCCCGCTGATGGCTGGCCCAGGCGCGATCACCGCGACGATGCTGCTCGCCGGCCGCGCGGGCGGCGATTTGGGAGCGCTCGCCAGTCTTATGGCGGTCGCGGCGGCAGCAATTGCGATTTGCTTCGCAACGTTTCTCCTCGCCGAGCGCGTCGTGCGGCTCCTCGGCGTGACCGGCAATGTCGTGCTGACCCGCATGTTCGGCCTCGTGCTGGCGGCGCTGGCGGTGCAATTCGTCATCGACGGGGTCGGCGCAATCGGCAAGTGAAGGAATCCGGCGCGTTGACAGGCCTGCGAATCCGAGGCCAATCCTCGAGAGTAATCCCGCGCTTCTCGCTCGCCTTGCCAGAGAGGGTTTCGATGACAATCGCCATCTGGTGCATATTGATCGCCGCGACACTTCCCTACGTCGCCTTTGGTTTCGTCAAGGGCATCGAGCCAAACCAGCCGCGCTATCACGTCGGCGACCTCGTTGGGCGGTCGGCGCGCGCGTATGGCGCCCATCTCAATGGTCTCGAGACCTTTCCGTGGTTCGCAGTCACGGTGATCGTGGCGCATATGATCGGGGGACCAAGCCGGATCGTCGACATCCTGGCGGTCGTATACATCGTGCTGCGCATCGGCCATATGGCGGCGTATATCACCGGCCGGCAACCTCTGCGCTCTGCCGCTTTCACCGCGGCTCAGTTCGTCGCCCTCGCGATCTTCATCACGCCGCTGTTTCGCTGACGTTGGAAGGCCGAGGCGCCGGTCGACCGCTTCGGCTCAGTAGCTCGCCGAGAAACGAACGATGCAGCGAGGCATCACGTCCTTTACGAGGCGTGCAATCTGGTTATCGGGACCGAGGTTTTGGCCCGTCCGAAAGAACAGATCGCCTCCTGGACGACTGTTGCTATCGAGACGCGCTAGAAAAATCGTCAGCCGAGCGCCGGCGCAAGGCGATTCTGCGGGCGCTTGCGTCTCGCGAGGCGGGCCAGCCCTACGAAGCCTACGCCCAGCATCGCCCAGGTCGACGGTTCTGGAATCGCCGCAAACTCGAAGTCGCTCGAGCCGGTCGTGAATACGACGCTGCCAAACTTTTCCGGCGTCAGAAAAGAGATGAGGTAGCCCGGATCCTGTGTATTGTTGGTGCCGCTGAAGTTCGAATAGAGGTCCGAGGCGAGAACCTGGCCGATGAGCGAGCCCGTCCCGTTCGGGCCAGTATAAAACGACACGGTGTTCGTCGCGGCGGGATTGTTGTCGTTGGGCGAGCCCCAAACAATGGTCAGATGGTCGCCCGACGTGTTGAACGTCACTTGGCCGCCCTCGATGTTCCACCAAGGGTGGGTCGTATCGCCGAGGCCGTACGGATCCCAGCCTGGGTTACCAAATTCGGGGGGATTCGGTGGAATTGCACTGACCTGGCCAATTTGAATCTGCGACGTGCCAGTCCCAACGCCGGGCTGGGCAAAGTCCGGCCCGGCGGGGTTGACGCGACCGAAGTCGCTGACCGTTATGCCGTCAATTACGGCAGTCGCCGCGGACGCCGCCGAAGCCGATAGGATCGCCGCCGCCCCTACGACACTTAGAACAATCTTGGTCATTTACTCGATCCTATCGCTACCACTACATTACGATGGACAATTAGCACATGTGAAAACATCGGTCAAACTTACATCAAATTGTCGGTTAATCGGGGTGCGCGCCGCGCGCGACCAACGCGCGGTCTTTTGCGCTAAGCCGCCGCTAGGCGAACCTACGGGTCCGAGGCCAACTTAGGCGCTCTGGCTTCCCGCTCATAAAAGGACGTAAGATTGCCGCCCCAGTCTCATATGTGTCCGATCGCCGCAGGGGCAGCCGTTCAGCGCCCGCCCGCGACGTCGAGGAGCGCGCCGGTCACATAGGACGCCGCGTCGCTGATCAGCCAAATCGCCGCCTCAGCGATCTCCTCGGCTGCGCCGGGACGCCCGAGCGGGGCGGTCGCGCCAAGGACACGCGCCCGGTCGGGCTCGCCGCCGCTCGCGTGGATTTCCGTGTCGATGAGACCTGGCCGGATAGCGTTGACCCTGACCCCCTCCGGCCCCAGCTCCTTTGAAAGGCCCAGCGTCAGGGTGTCGATCCCGCCCTTCGATGCGGCGTAGTCGATATAGAGGTTCGGCGAGCCTAGGCGCGCGGCGGCCGACGACATCAGCACGATCGATCCGCCAGCCCCGCCGAGCGACTTCGACATTCGCCGCGCTGCTTCGCGGGCCGTGAGAAAGGCGCCCAGCGTGTTGACCTCGAAGATATGCCGCATCCGCTCGGCGCTCATGTCGACAAGCCTGGCCGTCGGCGCGATGATGCCGGCATTAGCGATGACGGCGGTCAGGGGTCCTAGCGCCTTGGTCGCCGAGTCGAATATCGCGACCGCATCCGCCTCGACGGCGACGTCGCCCTTCAACGCGACCGCGCGGCCGCCGCCCTTGGCGATCTTCTCGACGACGGCGTCGGCCGCTTTCGCGTCCTCGCGATAGTTGACGCCGATCGACCAGCCGTTCCTGGCCGCGAGCAGCGCGCAGGCGCGGCCGATGCCGCGCGAGGCGCCGGTCACGAGAAGAACTTTTTCGGGCATCATGAACCTCGTTCGAGGGCGCCGGCCATCGCGTCAGGCGAGCGCAGCCTCGATGTCGGCGACGAGCGATTCCGGCCTGTCGGTCGGTGCATAGCGCCGCACGAGGCGGCGCTGCCGGTCGACCAGGAACTTGGTGAAATTCCACTTGATCGCTTGGGTGCCCAGAAGGCCCGGCGCTTCCTGCTTCAGCGCCTTGAACAGCGGATGGGCGTTCAAGCCGTTGACCTCGGTCTTGGTGAACATCGGGAAGGTCACCTCGTAATTATCGGTGCAAAAATTCCGGATCGTGCTTTCGTCGCCAGGCTCCTGATGGCCGAACTGGTCGCAGGGGAATCCCATGACGGCGAAGCCTCGGTCGGAAAACCGCCGGTGCAGCGCCTCCAGCCCAGCGTATTGCGGCGTGAATCCGCATTTGCTGGCGACATTGACGATGAGGAGCGTCCGACCGTCAAAATCGGCGAGCGCCGCGGGTCTGCCGTCAATGGTCTTCAATGCGATGTCGGCGGGGAGGGGCATTGGGAGCTTTCAATGAACGCACGCAAAATGGAGCAGGTGTGGTCTTCGAGCCTCAAGACACGATTAGGGTGGCGGCGAAAGTCTTGCCATCCACGTCGGTGACGCGCAACTGAGCGCCGGAGCGCGCCGCCGCTGCGTCCGCCGTCGGGGGTAGGGTGACGACCGCGCTGGCGCCCATCCCGGCCTCCAGCCCGTAAGGCCCCGGCTGGAACCGGTTGTAGCGGAAATCGTTGACGATCGCCGAAGCGGGAAGAGCCGATAGCGCTTTCCAGTCCCAGGTTACGAGCGCTTTACCGTCGGGGCCCACGACCTCGACCTTCATCACATGCGCCGGCACAGCCGGCGTGCCCCCGTCGAGCGCAATGGCGAAGCGAACGCCGCCGTCGCTCAAGATCGTTGCGTCGAACAGCGAGAGATGGTGCGCCGCGGCGCTGACCGGCCCGCCGTGATAGGGCGTGAGGACGGAGCCCCGATAGTAACTGTAGAGGCTGACGTCAAACGCGAGAACGAAAACGAGGATCCCGAGCGCGAGACCGCGAAAGCCATTGTCGCTCAGCGGCAGCTTCAGGCTACCGCCGCACCAGCGGAACCAGGCCCGCCGGGCGAGTGCGGGATTGCGGCTGAGCCATGCGTTGTCGAGCGAATAGGCCGCGCCGCCGGCGAGCAACAGCGTCGCGCCCATCGCGGCGTTGCAGGAGGCCATCGTCCATTCGTCGATGCATGTGCCCCCCTGCCAGCCGAACAGCAGCATCAGGGAGACCGACAGTCCGATGGACAGAAGCGCCGCCAGCCGCGTTAGGAGGCCTGCCATCAGCGCGAAACCAACGACGAGCTCGACGGCGCTGAACAGGACGATCGCGGCATACAAGAGCCAGAAATGATGGAGCAGAAAGCCGAGCACTCGATCGAGGCCGAAAAGCGCGCCCGGGATCGCCGTCTGGAGCTTGTTCGCCATCCACGAATGCGCCTCAGGATCGAGTTTCGAGGGATCGTAGATGAAGCGCCGCGACCCGCCGCCCCAGTAGATGAAGCCCTGGATGACGCGGACTGAGAGCATGGCGATCGCAGCGGCGCGCCAGTCATCGCTTCCGACGGCCGACACTCTCACCGCCTCGCTTGCGCTGCGCGCCGTCAAAGTGAGCCTCCCTTGTCCTGGTGCTTAGCCGCCCGGCGCGATTCGTGATGTCCGTTTACTGTGTTGATTCGAATGTCGGCAAGGGACGTTGCACGGTTGTCTATTTTCATTCACTTCTATCGGGTCAGAAGTGGAGGAGACGATGAAAAGTCTTGCGATTAAGCTGATTGGAGTCGTAGTTATTTCCGCTGCTCTCTCCTCGACGATCACGCCGGCGTTCGCGTTGGGCGGCTGCGGTCCGAACCACCATCGCAACGGGTGGGGCCAGTGCGTTTGGGGGGGGCAAAATGAGGATTGGTGCCTGAGAAAAACCGGCCATCCGGCCACGCGCATGCCCAATGGGACGTTGCGCTGCTTTCGATGAGGCGCTCGCCTTCGCTGACGCGGCCGCCCCCTCTACGAGCGCCTCTCGGGATCGAGCTTCTACGGGCTGCGGATGAAGCCCCGCACCCGCCGCCGGTTGGATGTAGGCGGCCACGGCACGGACGGAGAGGATGCGGATCGCCGTCGATTGACAGTTCGGACTCCGGTGGCCGACGCGCGCAGCCCGGAATTTGCGTCGAAACTCGGTCTCTCTTTCAGGGATCTTCGTTATGAGCGCTGCTTTGAAGAGCCGTGCTGACCAATACAAGAAAGGGAGATTGCTGCGTTCGAGCGTCCCGCGCGAAGCCCACGCGGAGTTGCACGGCCGGCGTGATCGGGACGCCCTCGCCATTCTCGCGGAAACGGACGCTGGGCGTGTGCCGCAACTCCGGCCCGAGCGTTACAAGCGCATGATGACGGACCCGTTCGCGTTTCTTCGCGGCGCCGCGGCCGTGATG
>CAWHTU010000003.1:0-160604 GCA_963832305.1 uncultured Alphaproteobacteria bacterium
GTCGCCGTCGATGAGGTTGCTCACGTCGTCGTCGTCTTCCTCTTCCTCCTCCAGGAACGGATCATCCGGCGCGTCGTCGTCGGCCTCCTCGACGTCGATGTCGTCGACCGCCGCCTCGGCGCTCTTCTCCTCGCTGGCCGCGACCTCGTCGAGCGACACGATGTCCACCCCGGCCGGCGCCGGAAGCTCGGAATCCTCCTCTTCGGGCTTGGCGGCGGGCCGCGCGCGCGTCGCCGCAGCGCCTTGGAAGATCGTGCCACATTTCGGGCAGACGATCGGGTCCTTGTTGAGGTCGAAGAATTTCGCGCCGCAGTTCTGGCACTGGCGCTTGGTTCCGAGTTCGACTTTGGCCACTGCGGTCAGTTCCCCGAGGCTGGAGGGCGGTCTTCAGGACCGCCCCGTTAGTCGCCGCTCCCGGTCGTGTCAATGCGCTTTCTCTCGACGGTCGACAGGCTCAAATGCCGGTGATACGAGCGCGGGCGGCGGGCCCCATGTCGCGCCCCAGCCGAAAGGAAGCCACCCGGTTGTCCGCTCATTCGTCGCATCCCGCGGCTTCGCCCCTCAGCGCCATGCGTGCAAGACCCCTGAAAGGTCGGGTCAGGCCGCCGGGAGACAAGTCGATCTCGCATCGCGCCTTCCTGATGGGCCTCCTGGCCTGCGGTGAAACCAGGGTCGAGGGACTGCTCGAGGGCGAGGACGTGCTGCACACCGGCAAGGCTTGCCGGGCGCTAGGGGCGGTCGTCGAGCGCACCGCGCCCGGGCAGTGGCGGATTCGGGGCCCCGGGCTCGAGCGCGATCCTGCCGCCGCGGGAAACCCTCGATTTCGGCAACGCGGGCACCGGCTCGCGGCTGATGATGGGCGTCGTCGGCGGCCACGGAATCACCGCGACCTTCGACGGCGACGCCTCGCTCCGCAAGCGGCCGATGCGGCGCATCCTCGATCCGCTCCGGCTGATGGGCGCGCAGGTCCTGTCCGAAGCCGATGGCGGGCGCTTCCCGATCGTGCTCAAGGGCGCGCGCGACCCTGGCCCGATCGAATATCGCACTCCCGTCGCCTCGGCGCAGATCAAATCGGCCGTTCTTCTCGCCGGGCTCAACGCGCGGGGCGCAACCACGGTGATCGAAGCGCAGGCCTCGCGCGACCATACCGAGAAGATGCTCACTCATTTCGGCGCCGAGGTCAGCGTCAGAGCCGAAGGCGAAGGGCGGCGGATCACGCTCGCCGACCGGCCGGAGTTGCGCCCGACGACCGTCGTCGTTCCCGCCGACCCCTCGTCGGCGGCGTTCCCGATTGTCGCCGCGCTGATCGTTCCGGGTTCCGATATCGTTGTCGAAGGGGTGATGATGAACCCGCTGAGGACCGGGCTTCTCAAGACGTTGAGCGAGATGGGCGCCCATATCGAGACGCTCGATCGGCGCCTCGAGGGCGGCGAGGAGGTCGCGGACTTGCGGGTGCGCCAGGGCACGCTGCGCGGCGTCGACGTTCCGGCCGCGCGCGCGCCCTCGATGATCGACGAATATCCGATCCTCGCCGTCGCCGCCGCATTCGCCTCCGGGGCGACGCGGATGCGCGGCTTGAGCGAACTCAGGGTGAAAGAGAGCGACCGCCTCGCCGCCGTCGCCGCGGGCCTGAAGGCGGCGGGCGTCGATTGCGCGATCGAGGGCGACGATCTCATTGTCGAGGGCGGGCGCCCGCGCGGCGGCGGGCTGGTCACGACCCAGATGGATCACCGGATCGCGATGAGCTTCCTCGTCATGGGGCTCGCCAGCCTCGAGCCGATGGCGATCGACGACGCGGCGATGATCGCGACCAGCTTCCCCGAATTCCGCCCGACGATGGAGCGGTTGGGGGCGAAGTTCCGGTAGGCGAGGGCCGGCCTGCTCGGGAGCGCCGTTTTCTGCGCCGGTCTCGTCATCTCAGTGGGTTAGGCGCCAAAACCTGCAAGGTTCGCGCTGCCGCTCGTCCGCGTTGCGATGGATGTCCGCTCCGGAAAGGGGAGGACGTATATAACAATTACGGTGTGTTTTATTGCACTTGACGAGAGAACAATAACGCAATAACGGTGACACTTTACTTAATCCCCAATTCAACACTCAAACCGCTTTTCTCGACCCCGCAGCCGGCCGGGACCCGCGATCGAAGCGCCGAGGGCGAGGCCCAAACGCGAGACGGCGCGGCGCGCGCTCATAAAAAGGGATTGAGTAAACTGTCACCGTAATCCCCGCAATCCCGTAATCCCCGTAATCCCAAAACCTGCAAGGTTCGCGGCTGCCGCTCGTCCGCGTGGCGATTGATGTCCGCCCCGGAGAGGGGGACGTATATAAAAATTACAGTGTGTTTTATTGTTTGACGAGGGAATAACGGAATAACGAACAATAACAGTGACAACAATAACAGTGACATTTTACTTAATCCCCAATTGAACCTCAAACCGCTTTTCTCGACCCGCAGCCGGCCGGGACCCGCGACCGAAGCGCCGAGGGCGAAGCCCAAACGCGAGACGGCGCGGCGCGCTCATAAAAAGGGATTGAGTAAACTGTCACCGTAATCCCCGTAATCCCCGCACCGTAATCCCGTAATCCCCTGTCACCGTAATCCACCGTAATCCCCGTAATCCCACCGTAATCCTTGCCCGCGATGCGGCTGATGAGCCCATGAGCCGGGCGTCAGGGCTTCAAATCAAACGCTCGGCTCCCGGCAGGCCGATGTCTCAAGAGGGCGAGAAGCCGGACAGGAGTCTGATGCGCGCCTGTGTGCGGATCTGCCGCGTTCCGACCAGTTGATTCTGAAGTGGGACGGGGCAAAGATCGTCTGATCGGCGGCGATCGAGCGTCACCTGTTGGATCGCTGTAACAGATCCAAAGCCGGCCTGGGGAAAAGGCTGGTCGCACAGGGAGGCGCGCCATGTTGAGGGCGTTTGTAGCCGGGCTGGCTCTCGTGGGGTTCGCGCAACAGGCAAGCTCACAGACTTTCTCCGCCGATGAGTTGGCTCGACGCACGATCGAGCGGCGCGCCGTCGAAGCGGTCATATGGGGCATTCCTGCCGTCAACTTCGATCTCATGCGACAGGCAGCGATTCGCCAAGCGAAGGGCGCGGAGAACCAGATCGTCTACTGGTCCCGACTGCCGAGTTGGAAGAACCAGACGCTCACCCCCAACCCTGACGCCGTCTACCTCATGCCCTTCTTCAACACGCGCGCGGGTCCGATGGTGCTTGAGATTCCCCCGGCCAGCGACGAAGGATCGATCACCGGCGACATCGACGATGTGTGGCAGCTCCCGCTTGAGGAAGTGGGTCCGGAGGGCGTCGACAAGGGCAAGGGCGTCAAGCTCCTGATTCTGCCGCCGGGCTATAAGGACAAGGCGCCCAAGGGCTACATCCCGCTTCCCTCCGAAACCTACGGCGATTTCGCCGTGCTGCGCTCCATTCTCAGGGGCGAGACCGACGCGGACACCGCCAAAGCGGTCACCTACGGCAAGCGGGTCAAACTCTATCCTCTAGCGCAAGCCGCAAACCCACCCCCAACGGTGTTCGTGGACGCGACAGATGTGGTGTTCGATGGCGCCATTCCCTACGATCTCAGTTACTTTCAGTCGCTCGATCATATCGTTCAGACCGAGCCTTGGCTTGAAAGGGACAAAGCGATGATTGACCAGCTCAAGTCCCTTGGAATCGAGAAGGGCAAGCCGTTCAGTCCCGACCCAAAGACGAAGGAGATGCTCGAAAGCAGCGCTCGCGAAGCCGACGCCTGGCTCGACGCTCGATTGGAGACGCTCCTTTCGCCTCCGTACTTTGAAGCGACCCAGTGGGCGTTACCGGCTTCGTCTCAAGTGGTCAAAGAAGTGGTCGAAGCCATGTCCACCGGCTTCGCGAAACCCGACAGCTATCCCGTTGATGGACGCGGCATCACCTCTTCCATCGCCTTCATCGGCGTCAAGCATCTGGAGGCCGGACAGCTCTACCTGATGGCTCTTAAGGATAAGGACGGCAAGGCGCTGGACAAGGCCAGCAGCTATCACCTTGCCGTGCCGGCGAAGGCCCCAGTCACGCAGTACTGGTCGGCGACGACATACGACAGAGCCACCCACGCCTTCATCCGCGGCATGGAGCGATTCAGTCGTTCCTCCCAGAACCCTGACCTTCAGATCAACTGCGACGGCTCCGTCGATCTCTACTTCGGACCGAGAAATCACGACGGCGAGGAGACGAATTGGATCCCCACAAACGGTGAGGGACAATTCGAGGTCCTCTTTCGCTTCTACGGGCCGAAGGAGCCGCTGCTTGAGAAAACCTGGACGCTGCCCGACATCGAAAAGGTCGCCTCCGCGGGGGAGACGTTCGAACCGACAGTGATTACCTGTCCCGTCACGCCCCAGAACTTTGTTCGCGCCGAGAGCGACCTCAATTTTCGCAACATCGTCAAAGACGGCGGCTTCGGCAAGTTCAACCACCGCCGAGAGGTTGCCTCCATCGAAAATCAAACCGTCATCCGGCTCAACCGCGATACGCTCTACTCAGCCGGGGTGTTTGATCTCGACGCCGGTCCGGTGACTATCAAGCTGCCGGACGCCGGGAAGCGGTTCATGTCGATGCAGGTCATCGACGAGGATGAGTACACGCCCGAGGTCGATTACGGCGCGGGCAGCCACACGCTAACCAAAGAGAAGATCGGTACACGCTATGTCCTGGTTGCGGTTCGGACCCAGGTCGACCCGAACGGTCCGAAGGACCTCGAGGCCGTTCACGCCCTTCAGGACGCGATCAAGGTCGATCAGCCGGGCGGGCCGGGCAAGTTCGTGACGCCGCAATGGGATCAGGCGAGCCAGAGGACGGCGCGCGACGGGCTCCTCATGCTGGCCACGACCTTGCCGGACACCAAGGGAATGTTCGGGCCGAGGGGCGCCGTCGATCCGGTGCGGCATCTGATCGGCGCGGCCTCGGCCTGGGGCGGCAATCCGGAGAAGGACGCGCTCTATCTCAACGTCGTTCCGGTCAAAAATGACGGCAATACGGTCTACAGGCTCAACGTCAAGGACGCGCCGGTCGACGGCTTCTGGTCGATCAGCGTCTACAACGCCAAGGGCTATTTCGAGCCCAACCCTCAGAACGCCTATACCCTCAACAATAGCACCGCGAAGGCAAACGCTGACGGGTCCATCCCAGTTCAGTTCGGCGGCTGCGACGGCAATGTTTCGAACTGCCTCCCCATCACTCCGGGCTGGAGCTATCTGGTGCGGCTCTATCGGCCGCGTCCGGAAATACTCGATGGGACTTGGACCTTTCCGGAGCCGCAACCGGCGAGTTGAGATGGCCTTGTCCGCTAGGGTCAATTCCGGCTGTTTGATCGGCCGCTGGACGAGGCGCCAAGCGCCACGCATCGCCACCCACCGCCCCTCGCGGCTCGACTTCGCGATCGCGTGGATGGTTCGCTCGATCGCGAGCCCGGCGTCGAAGTCGATGGTCAGCGAAGGCTTGCCCTCGATGCGGTTCAGGAGTTCGTGCGCTTCGATGATCTTGAGGTCGTTGAAGCCCATCTGATGGCCGGGCGCGACGATGAACCGATCATAGGGCGGATGCGCCGGACCCATCAGGATCTGCCGGAACCCTTGCAGCTCCGCCGGCCCTTCGGCGACATAGAGGCCGACCTCGTTGAACCGCTCCTGGTCGAATGTGATCGCGCCACGGACCCCGAACAGCTGCAGTTGCAGCCGTCCCTTGCGGCCCCAGGCGCAGCGGTTGACGTGGATCGCTCCCGACGACGCCGTCCTCCATCCTCAGCAGCGCGGTCGCGATGTCGAAGGTCTCGACCGCCCGGCGTCCGCCGCCGTCGGGACGGTCGGGATAGGGCTTGCTCATTTCGCCGAAGACCGCGCTTGGGAGGCCGATGAGGGTCGAGATCAGGCTCAACGGGTGGACGGCGAAATCGTCGAGGGCGCCATAGCCGGCGCCAGCCTCGCTGCGCCACGAAAACGGCGCCTCGGCGTCGGCCAGATAATCCTCGTCCATTTCGATCCGGAAATGGTTGAGCCGGCCGATCGCCCCGTCCCTGAGCAGCTTGCCGATGAAGCGGATGGCGGGGCTCTGGATGTAGTTATAGCCGAGGATCGCGACCCGGCCCGAGGCGCGCGCCGCCGCCGCCATCCGTTCGGAATCGGCGAGCGTGGGCGCCATCGGCTTTTCGCACCACACATGCTTGCCCGCTTCGAGCGCCGCGACCGCCATCGGCGCATGGAGCGCATTGGGCGTCGTGATCGAGACGACGTCGACCGCCGGATCGGCGATCAGCGCCCGCCAGTCGGCGGTCGAGGCTTCGAAGCCGAACTCGCCCGCGCGCCGCCGCGCCAGTCCCTCCTCGACCTCGCACAGCACGGCGCGCCGAACGACCGGCGTGTCGCCGAACGCCGCCTGGACGCCCGTCCAGGCCAGCGCGTGGCACTTGCCCATGTAACCCGTGCCGATCAGTCCGACGCCGATCGTGCGCATGACCGTTCCCCTCCGCGATGGCGCGACGCACCCGCTGCGCCCCGCCAATACAAATATTTCATCTGCTACACAAATTGGAATATCCGTTCTATTGTGCCGGGAGACCGCGTCGCGCGGGACGAGGGGGAACGATGGGCGCCGACTCGACCGTCGAACCGCCGGAAAGCTTCGAGGCGCTCGAACGCCGGCTGTTCGAGATCGAGCCGCATCTGCCGAAACGGCTTCGCCAGGCCGCGGCTTTTGCGCTCGACCATCCCGACGAGTTCGCGCTCGGCACCGCCTCGGCCCTCGCCCGCAGCGCCGAGGTGCAAGCTTCCACTCTGGTGCGCTTCGCGCAGACCCTCGGCTTCGCCGGTTTCTCCGAGTTGCAGGAGGTGTTCCGCTCGCGCCTGCGCAATCGCTGGCCGGACTATTCCGAGCGCCTCAAGGCGCTCCAGGAGAACGCGCGCGACAGTGGCGACCCGACCCATCTCCTGTTCGGATTCGCCAATTCCGCGGCCGCCTCGATCGGCCGGCTGCGCGAGGCGGTGCAGCGGCGCGAGCTTGACCGGGCGGTCAGCCTGCTGGCGGGCGCCCGAACGATCCATTGCCTCGGCCAGCGACGATCGTTCTGCGTCGCCCACTATCTCACTTACGCTCTCTCCCAGCTCGGAATTGCGGCGTCGCTCATCGACAATGTCGGCGGCCTCGGGCCCGAGCAACTGGCGCAGGCCGGCGCGGGCGACGCGCTGATCGCGATCAGCTTCTCGCCCTACGCGCCGTTCACTGTCGAACTCGCGAAGCGGGCGCGGCGCGCCGGCGTTCCGATCGTGGTCGTGACCGACAGCGCTCTTTCCCCGCTTGCCGGCATCGCCGACGTCCGGTTCGAGATCGTCGAAAGCGACTTCGGGTCGTTTCGCTCGCTTTCAGCGACGTTCTGCCTGGCGATGACGCTCGCCGTCGCCGTCGGCGAAAAGCGGGCGGAGGGCGTGGCCTGATCCTTATTCGGCGAGCGCGCGCCTCGCGGCGAAGGCGACCCGGGGCACGAGAAACGCCGTCGCCGCGACCATGAGCGCAATCGCGAACATCGAGACGAAGGTCATGTGAAGCGACTGTTCGAGCGCCGCGCGAAGCCCCGAGTCGGCGCTCGCCGAGCCGCGCTCGAGCAGCCGCCGAAGCTCATCCGAAGTGGCGGCGGCGCCGGACCGCAGGAGGCCGAAATTGAGCACCGCGCCGAACACCGTCGCCCCAAAGGTGCTGCCGAGGCTCCGCGCGAACAGGAAGGACGCGGTCACGCTGCCGCGCTCCGACCAATCGACGATCTCCTGAATGAGGATGATCGAGGCGCTCGACAGAAGGCCCATCCCGAGCCCGACGACAAGCGATCCGAGCCCGGCGACGAATGGGGAAGTCTCCGCGGTCAGGACGACGAACGCCAGCGCGCCGGCCGGGACCAGCAGGCCCCCGGTGCGGAGGACGGTGCGGACGCCGAAGCGCTTGAAGAAGCGCACCCCGACAGTGGCGCCGACCGGCCAACCGAGCACCATCGCCGAGAGGGCGAAGCCGGCGATGAGCGGCGAATCCCCCATCACTCCCTGAACGAATACCGGCAGAAACGTGGTGAGCCCGATCATCACCATGCCGCAGAGGAGCGACGCGCCGTTGGCGGCGGCGATCGGCCTCCTGCCCCATAGCTCGAGCGAGATCATCGGCTCGGGAGACCGGCGCTCCTGGATCACGAACAGGGCGACCGCGACCGCCGCGACCGCGGTGAGAAGAGAGATCTCGAACCGGCCCGAGGTCGAAAACGCGGTGAGATCGGCCATGATCGCGGCGATGGCGATGGTGAACAAACCAGCGCTCAAGTGATCGATCCGGGCGGCGCGGTGGGCGCGCTTCTCGTGCAGATAAGCCCAGAACCCGGCCGCGGCGAGCGCCCCAATCGGCAGGTTCATCCAGAAGATCCAGGCCCAGGAGAAATGCTGGATGATGAGGCCGCCGGCCAATGGTCCGAGCACCGCCGACAGCGCCCAGACGCTCGCCAGCCAGCCCTGGATCTTGGCCCGCTCATGGGCGGTGTAGAGATCGCCGACGATGGTCATCGCGGTCGGCTGGACCGCGCCCGCGCCGACGCCCTGAATGAGCCGGAAGGCGATCAGCGACGGCATCGACCACGCGAACCCGCACAGGATCGAGCCAACGAGGAAGACCGCGATCCCGATCAGCATCACCGTCTTGCGGCCGACGCTATCGGCGAGCTTGCCGAACACCACGGTGGTTGCGGTCTGGGTCAGGAGGAAGGCCGAGAACACCCAGCTATAGAGGGGCAGGCCGCCGAGCTGGCCGACGATCTGCGGCATGGCGGTCGAGACGATCGTCGCTTCGATCGCGATCATGAAATTCGCCGCCATCACGGCGGCGAGCACGAGCGGTCGGTGAGTGGTAAGGGGGTTCATCGCGATTCTTGGGAGGTTGCAAGCGTCTTTAAGGCAGAAGGCGCGACGGCGCCAATCGCGTTCGCGTGATGAGGCCTCGCCCGCGCAAAGTCCCGGTTCCGGCGAGGCAGATTTTCCGCTACCGTGTCCTTGCGAGGAGGAGACGCCAATGCAGCTTCGCCGTCTGGGACGCACCGATCTTTCCATCGCGCCGCTGGTTCTCGGCGGCAACGTGTTCGGCTGGACGGCGGACAAGAAAACCTCGTTCGCGGTGCTCGATCGCTTTGCCGCGGCCGGCCTCAACGCGATCGACACCGCCGATGTCTATTCGGCCTGGGTCCCCGGCAACCACGGCGGCGAATCCGAGACCATCATCGGCGAATGGATGAAGGCGCGAGGCAATCGCAATCGCGTCATCGTCATCACCAAGGTCGGCTCGCCGATGGGTCAGGGCAAGGAGGGCCTCAAGGCGGCCTATATCGAGGAGGCGGTCGAAGCGTCGCTCAAGCGCCTTCAGACCGATGCGATCGACCTCTATCTCTCCCATTGGCCGGACATGGCGACGCCGTTCGACGAGACGCTCGCGGCCTATCAGCGCCTGATCGAGAAGGGCAAGATCCGCTGGTGCGGCGCCTCGAACCTCACCACCGACCTGCTCAAGGCGGCGCTCGCGGCGGCCAAGGCCAAGGGGCTCCCGCGCTACGAAGTCCTGCAGCCGGAATATAATCTTGCCGACCGGCAGGGGTTCGAATCGGGGCTAGCCGAGCTCTGCGTCCGCGAGGAGATCGGCGTCATCACCTATTTCAGCCTCGCCAAGGGCTTTCTCTCGGGCAAGTACCGGGGCGAAAAGGACCTCGCCGGAAGCGCGCGCGCGGACGGGGTCAAGGCCTATCTCAATCCGCGCGGATTTCGCATCCTCGACGCGCTCGAGAAGGTCGCCGCGAGCCACAAGGCTAAGCCCGCGGAAGTCGCGCTCGCCTGGGTCATGGCGAGGCCCGGCGTCACCGCGCCGATCGCGAGCGCGACCTCGGTCGAGCAGGTCGACAGCCTCGTCCGCGCAACCGAACTTAAGCTGACAAAGGCCGACATGGCGGCGCTCGACACGGCGAGCGCGCCCTGAGCGCGCGACCCCGCCCTACATCGTTATGGTTTAGCCGGCTTCTCGTCGCGCAATTCGCGGCGCAGGATCTTGCCGACGTTGGTCTTCGGCAGGGCGTCGCGGAACTCGACATGACGCGGGATCTTGTAGCCGGTCATGTTTTGCCTGGAATAGGCGATGAGATCGGCGCCGCTCAGCGTGTTGTCCTTGCGCACGACGACGATCTTGACCGCCTCCCCGGTCTTCTCGTCGGGGACGCCGACCGCGGCGACCTCGAGCACGCCGGGATGGGTTATCAGCACATCTTCGATTTCATTGGGATAGACGTTGAAGCCGGAGACATTGATCATGTCTTTCTTGCGGTCGACGACGAACACATAGCCACGCTCGTCCACTTGCGCGATGTCGCCGGTGCGTAAGTAACCGTCGGCGTCCATCACGTTGGCGGTCTCATCGGCCATGTTCCAGTAGCCGGCCATGACCTGCGGGCCCTTGATGCATAATTCGCCGACCTCGCCGATCTTGAGGTCGCGGCCGCCGCCGTCGCGAACGGCGATATCGGTCGAAGGCAGCGGCAGGCCGATCGCGCCGGTGAAGTCCTCGATGGTGAGCGGATTGGCGACCGCGGCGGGAGAGGTCTCGGTCAGTCCGTAGGCTTCGATCAGCGGCTTGCCGGTCAGGGATTTCCACCGCTCGGCGACCACGCGCTGGACCGCCATGCCGCCGCCGATCGCCAGATGCAGACGCGAGAAATCGAGCCGGACGAAATCCTGGTTGTTGAGCAGCGCGTTGAAGAGGGTGTTGACGCCGACAATGACCGTGCACGGCGTCTTTCGCAGCGCCTTGACGAGGGCCGGGATGTCGCGCGGATTGGCGATCAGGAGATTAGATCCGCCGATCATCACCGGGACGAAGCAGTTCGCCTGAAGCGCAAACACATGGTAGAGCGGCAACGCCGCCAGGAATGTTTCGCCCTCGGGGCTGACCGCCGCCGCGATCCAGGCGTGGACCTGCTGCAGATTGGCGATCATGTTGCGATGGGTCAGCATCGCCGCCTTCGGCACGCCGGTTGTCCCGCCGGTGTATTGCAGGAACGCAACGTCGGCCGGCTCGACCAGCGCCTCCGAGAAGGCGTGCGCTCTTCCGAGCGCGAGCGCGCGATTGAACCGCTCCGCCTGCTCGAGGCGAAAGGCGGGAACCGCGCGCCGGACGTGGCGCAGGACAAGATTGACGATCCGCCCGCGCGCGGCGCCCAATAGGTCGCCCGCGCCGGTGACCACGACAGACCTGACCGCTGTGCCGCCGATCGCCTTCTCGAGCACGCCCGCGAAGTTCTCCAGCACCACGATCGCTTCCGCGCCCGAATCGGCAAGCTGATGCTTGAGCTCGCGCGCCGAGTAGAGCGGGTTGCAGTTGACGACCACGTAGCCCGCGCGCAGCGCCCCGAACATGGCGATCGGGTACTGCAGCAGGTTGGGCAGCATCAGCGCGACGCGAGCGCCGCGCGGCAGTCGAACCACGTTTTGCAGGTAGGAACCGAAGGCGCGCGACCTTTCATCAAGTTCGCCATAGGAGATCGCCTTGCCCATGCTGATGAAGGCGGTCCGGTCGCGAAACCTGGCGACGCTCGCGGCGAAAAACTCTCCGAGCGAGCGAAAGACGGTCGGGTCGATTTCGGCCGGAACGCCGCGGGGATAGGACTTGAGCCAGACCCGTTCCATATCGTCCTCGTCGTCAAGGCCACGGTCGCTCATCGGCAGGGCCCCTGTCATTCCCGCGAACGCGGGAACCCAGAGGCCTCTACGCCGGCAAGTCTGGATACCCGCTTTCGCGGGTATGACAACCTCGGGGCCACGTCCCTGCGGTTATGACAATGTCGGGGCCACGTCGCGCGGCCGGCGCCGCCGGCGGACCAGTCCGCCCCTGTCATTCCCGCGAACGCGGGAATCCAGCGCGGCCGGCGGCGGCAAGTCTGGATACCCGCTTTCGCGGGTATGACAAAGGCCTACAGCAGCGCCTTCTTCGGGTCGCCGACCATGAATTCCCGGGTTTCGGCGTCGACCGAATTCAACAGATCGTGAATGAACTTGTCCTGAACCTTGAAGCTTTGCTCGGGCGGGATGCCGATGGTCGATACCCGGAACAGCGCGCCGTCAGGAATCCATCCCCTGAGGCCGTATCCAAGCTTCAGCGCCTGGCGCGCCCAGTTGCTGTTCGAATTGTCGTAACCGATCCTCATCCAGTAACTGATCGGCTCGACGCGCTCCTCGCGCGCAGCGACGAGCCGCGTCAGTTTGAGCGCCGGCTCGGACGGCGCGTAGGCGAGTCTGGTCGCGCTCGTCTTTGACACCCGGAAGCCCTGCGCGGTGTAGCACACTTCCGGATGATGCAGTTGCAGGCGGTCGCTTTGGCTCTCGCCGTAGGCCACCATCAGCATGACGATATGTCCGTCCGAATCGATAAAGCCGCGCGACGCCTCCTGGTTGTAGACTTCGCGTTCGAGCGAGTCCGGGGGCGCTGGCGCAACCACGTTCAACCCTTCGACCGGCTTCCAGTCGCCGAATGCCGTCGGCAGGCGCTTGTTGATATCGAACACGTCGTGCGTATGCGCCATCAGTCTGTGCGGCGTCAGCACGATCGCAAGCAGCATCGCCGCCAGCATCGCCACGCAGGCGAGGAGAATATTGGTCGAACGCGCCATCCGAGGCTCCGGTTCGCGCCGAACTCGCGCGCGAGGTTGTAGACATATCTGCCGCACACGCCCGGCGCAACACCGGCGACTGCGCCCTCATGGATGTAAAAAAGGGCGGCCGCGCGGACGAATTTGGCCGAAATCTTGGAGCCCGCAGGCGGGTCGACGAGGTTAGGCTTGCCGGATGGGCGGAATTGGGTTCGAACAGAGGCTTCGCGAGCCGCGCCCGGCGTCCTCCGCGAAACGATCAATGGATGAGGCGAACCGATGACCAGCGACGACGTGCTCGAGCGCGCGGGGTTGACCCCGGCGGAGATTGGCGGGGGCTCGCTCACTGTCCGCTCGCCGATCGACGGGGCCGAGATCGCTCGGATCCGGGAGACGCCGCCTGACGACATGCCGGCGGTCATCGAGCGGGCGCGGAACGCCTTTCTCGCCTGGCGCGAGGTTCCGGCGCCCCGGCGGGGCGAGCTCGTGCGCCTCCTCGGCGAGGAGCTTCGCGCCTCGAAGGAGGCTCTCGGCGCCCTCGTCACGCTCGAGGTCGGCAAAATCGTCTCAGAGGGTCTGGGCGAAGTGCAGGAGATGATCGACATCTGCGATTTCGCCGTCGGACTCTCGCGGCAATTGCACGGTCTCGTCATCGCCTCCGAGCGCCCCGGCCACCGGATGGCGGAGACGTGGCATCCGCTCGGGCCGTGCGCGATCATTTCCGCGTTCAACTTCCCGGTTGCGGTCTGGTCCTGGAACGCCGCGCTCGCGCTCATCTGCGGCGATCCGGTGATCTGGAAACCATCGGAGAAGACGCCCCTTTCGGCGCTGGCGACGATGAAGATCCTCGCCCGCGCGATCAAGCGCTTCGGCCCCGATGCGCCTGAAGGTCTCGCCCAACTCGTCATCGGCGGCCCGGCGATCGGGGAAGCGCTGGTCGCGTCCCGCCACGTTCCGATCGTCTCGGCCACCGGCTCGACCCGCATGGGCTCGATCGTCGGGCCCAAGGTCGCCGCCCGGTTCGGCCGCCCGATCCTCGAGCTCGGCGGCAACAATGCGATGATCGTCGCCCCTTCCGCCGATCTCGACATGGCGATCCGGGCGATCGTGTTCTCCGCCGTCGGCACCGCCGGGCAGCGCTGCACCTCGCTGCGCCGCCTCATCGTCCACCGTTCGATCCGCCCCGACCTCACCCACCGCCTGGTCAAGGCCTATTCGAGCCTCCCGATCGGCGATCCGCGCAAGGAGGGGACGCTCGTCGGCCCGCTGATCGACCATGCCGCGCGCGACAGGATGCAGGCGGCGCTCAAGCGCGCCGCGGACCAGGGCGGCCTCGTTCACGGCGGGCGCACGGTCGCCGAAGGCGCGCCGAACGGCGGCGCCTATGTCGAGCCGGCGATCGTCGAGATGCCGGGGCAGTCGGGGATCGTGCGCGAGGAGACCTTCGCCCCGATCCTCTATACGCTCGGCTACGAGGCGATGGACGAGGCGATCGCGCTCCACAACGACGTCCCCCAGGGCCTGTCGTCGTCGATCTTCACCCTCAACATGCGCGAGGCGGAGACGTTTCTTTCCGCGACCGGCTCCGACTGCGGCATCGCCAACGTCAACATCGGCCCGTCGGGCGCCGAGATCGGCGGCGCCTTCGGCGGCGAGAAGGAGACCGGCGGCGGCCGCGAGAGCGGCTCCGACGCCTGGAAGTCCTACATGCGCCGGCAGACGAGCACGGTGAACTATTCGGCCAAGCTGCCGCTGGCGCAGGGGGTGAGGTTCGACTTTTGACGCGCGGGCGCGCGCCCTCATCCGGCCCTTCGGGCCACCTTCTCCCAGAGGGAGAAGGGATGGACGGCGCCGCCGCGCCCCTTCCCCCTCGGGGGAAGGTGGACGCGCGAAGCGCGGCCGGATGAGGGCGCTCGGCCCTGGCGCAACGCCGGAATGACCGACGTCATCGTGATCGGCGGCGGCCATAACGGCCTTGTCGCCGCCGCCTATCTCGCCGCCGCGGGGCTCAAGGTCACCGTGCTCGAGCGCCGGGCGCAGGTCGGCGGCGCGGCGGTCACCGAAGAATTCCATCCCGGCTTCCGCAATTCCGTCGCCGCCTACACCGTCTCGCTTCTGAACCCGAAGGTCATCCGCGATCTCGACCTTCACGCCCATGGGCTCCGCATTGTCGAGCGCCCCTTAGCGAATTTCCTGCCCCTTCCGGACGGACGGTTCCTCAAGGTCGCACCGGGGCGCACCAAACCGGAGGTCGAAAAATTCTCGACCCGCGACGCCGGGCGGCTCGCCTCTTATGAGGCGCGGCTCGAGCGCCTGGCCGACGTTTTGCGCGCGCTGGCGCTCAAGACCCCGCCGAACCTCGCGACCGGACAGGGGCTCGCCGCCAATCTCGCCGCCCTCGTCGACGCCGCCAAGGTCGGAAACCGCCTGCGTTCGCTCGGGCTCGAAGGGCAGCGCGACCTGCATGAAATCTTCACCCGCTCGGCCGGCGACGTCCTCGACCAATGGTTCGAGAGCGATCCGATCAAGGCGATCCTCGGCTTCGACGGGATCGTCGGGACGTACTCAAGCCCCTATGCCGCGGGAACCGGCTACGTGCTCCTGCACCATTGCTGGGGCGAGGTGAACGGCAGGCGCGGCGTCTGGGGCCACGCGATCGGCGGCATGGGCGCGATCACGCAAGCGATGGCGCGCGCCTGCGCCGCGCGCGGGGTCGAGATTCGCGCGAACTCGGCAGTCCGCGAGATTCTCGTCGAGAAAGGCCGCGCCGCCGGCGTCGTCACGGGCGCGGGCGAGAAGATCGCGGCCCGCGCGGTCGTATCGAACCTCCACCCGAAGCTCACCTTTGAGCGCCTTCTCGACCCCGCTTTGCTGCCGGCCGACTTCCGCGCCCGCATCGCCTCTTACCGGAGCGGCTCGGGCTCGTTCCGGATGAATCTCGCCCTGAGCGAGCTCCCGAGCTTCGCCGCGCTGCCGGGGCGCGCGGCGGCGGAGCATCACGGCGCCGGAATCGTGATCGCCCCCAGCCTCGCCTACATGGAGCGCGCCTTCTTCGACGCCCGGCTCTCGGGCTGGTCGGCGAAGCCGATCGTCGAAATGCTGATCCCCTCGACGCTTGACGATTCGCTTGCGCCCGCCGGACGGCACGTCGCCTCGCTGTTCTGCCAGCATGTCGCCCCCGAGCTCCCGGACGGGCGCTCGTGGGACGCAGCGCGCGAAACCGTCGCCGATCTCATGATCGACACGGTCGAATGCTACGCGCCCGGCTTTAAGCGCTCGGTCATCGCCCGCCAGATCCTGACGCCCCTCGACCTCGAGCGCGATTTCGGCCTTGTCGGCGGCGACATTTTTCACGGGAAGCTCAGCCTCGACCAGCTCTATTCGGCTCGTCCCGTCCTCGGCCACGCCGACTACCGCTCGCCCATTCCGGGCCTCTACATGTGCGGCGCCTCGACCCACCCCGGCGGCGGGGTCACCGGCGCCCCCGGCTTCAACGCCGCGCGCGAGATGATCCGCGATCTTCGCGCACGGCGGTGGCGGCGATGATTCAGACGGCCGTGGCGCCCTTCACCGAGCGGCGATAGCCGGCAAAGCCGAGACCCGCGAAGCCAAGGAGCATCAGGCCCCACGTCGAAGGCTCCGGCACGGCGCCGATCGTCAGAGTGTAATCGAACTCGTCGTCAGTTATCGCGAACGAACCAATCTTGAACGTCGGGCCGCTTTCCGGGCCAGTGTACAACTGGTCTCCGAAGTAAGGACTATTGAAGCCTATATGCAAATTCCCGTCGCCAAGCGTAGGGACGAAGAAAATCACGTCAAACCCGACCGGGCTTCCATCCTCGGTCCCGCTGACGTCATCAAACCCAAAAGATTGGTCGAGTGTGAAAGTATCCGGGGTCGGATTTTGAGGCAGGTCGAAAATAAGTGTATGGCCGGCGCCCGTGATCGTAAACGCGAGTTCATTCGCCCGCGCCCCGGCCGCCCATCCCGACATCAGGACGAGAGTCGCTATCGCAAATAGTTTGCGCATTATCCTACCCCCTTCAGTCGATCCGACCTCACGCCGGACCCCGACTCACTCAAGCCTCGCGCAAGCGTTACTCTCCGTCAAGTTGTCAGATTTCCAAACCAGAACATCGGCCGCCATTCGTTGCGTCAATGCAGCAACGGTGGTAGAGGTAACGTGTATCCATGAAAAACTTTACTAACCATTTCAGGGAATATCGCAGTATAGGCTGACTTTCCTTGCGGATTTTTTCTGATTTTTCGGGGCTGCGCTCGGCAGCCGCCGCATAGGGATCGTCCGTCGCCATTCGGGGAGGACAGGTCATGCAATTCTCACGATCAAAGCAGGCGCGCTTTGGCTTTCTCGCCGCAGGAGTCGCCCTCTCCGCGGCGCTTGGCGGGCCGGCTCAAGCGTCCGTTGTTACGCCCACGGCCTCGCTGCCGCTCATCGGCATTCCCTACCTGTCGCCGGGCGCGGGCGCGGGCTGCTTTACGGTGGCCACCGCGTGCGTCAATCCCGGCCCGTTCATTCAGACAAGCGTAGTCTCCGACATCTTCGCCGGGGGCAATCAGGAGATCATCGCGAATGTCACCTATGAAGCGACGCTGACGCCGCCAGGGCTAACCAACATCATCGGGTCGGTGCTCCTCACTGGAACCGTGGACGAGACGGTCCTCAGCCGAACCTCGGACACCGAAACAGGAACGTTCACCGTTGATCTCACCGCGCTCACGCTCAGCGGTCCGCTGTCGTTGCCGGGCGAGCCATTACTCGACGGCAAGACCCTTACGGTCGGCCTCGACACTTCGAATCCTTTGAACACGTCGTCGGGGAAGACGACGATCGCGGCCGACGGCGGCATGTTCAAAATCGACAGTTTCTTCGACGTATTCGCCGACATTTCGCTCGACTTGTCGCCGTCGCCGTCTCCCTCCACCTCGGTCGGACCGATCCGCTGGTCGCCGTGCCCGAGCCCTCGACCTGGGCGATGATGCTGCTCGGCTTCGCAGGCCTCGGTTACGCCGGATTCCGGCGATTGGCCGCTTCGGCCAAGTAGGAAGGGGACGTGGGCGGTCTCGTCATCGCGAGCGCGAGCGTGAGCGTAGCAGCCCAAAATAAATCGCGTTTGGATCGACGCGGCGCTTTGTCGCCGCGCCCGGCGTCGAGATCGGCGAGGCTGGGACCGGCCATTGTGCGCTTTCTCGCACGCTCCATGGGAGTAAGACTGACCATAGCACGGGAAGCGGAAGCGGACGTGCGTGCGGGCGCACAGACGTAGCTCCCAAACATTTGACCGCTCTATCAGAGTGAGATCGGGGCCCGGGAAGACGCGGGAGTGCGCTTGACTTTCACGACAGAAATGATATAGGGGTTTACTTTAAACGAAGAATATGAATTCAGTTGTTTGACTGAATAGAGGGGGGATCTGCCATGAATTGGGCCCCAAGAATTCGCTTCACTTTAGAATTGCTGGCCGCCATCGTGGCGATTGTCTTTCTTGTGGCGTCGCTCATCTCCCCGGACTGGATCGAACGGACCTCTGGCTTCGCGCCGGACAATGACAGCGGCGGCTTCGAATGGGGCCTGTCGTTGGGGGCGGTCGCGGTCTTTGTCGTCGCCTCCTGGCTCGCGCGGCGGGAATGGCGAGCATTCCGCCAAGTCGGGTCGTCCGCCGGCATGAGATAGGACGCGCCGAACGCACGGGTCGCAGTCGCACTTCGGAGGGCTGGACGTGTTCTGCAATACTCAGGTGACCTTCGATACGAGCGTCAACAACGCCCGCAGCGAATGTGCGATCTCGGTCAATCCCCGCAATCCTTCCAACATCGTCGGAGCGTCGAAGCGGTTCACGAACCCGAGCACCTATGAATTCTCGCTCGCAGCCTACGCGTCGTTCGATGGCGGCGTCTCCTGGCTCGAGGCCGCTCCCTTCGGGCTCGAGCCCGGGTGGGCGGGCATTTCCGACCCAACGCTCGCCTGGGACAAGGCCGGCAATGTCTGGCTCGCCGGCCTCGCCTTTGCGCCCGGCCTGAACGGCGCGCTGATCGGCATCGCCATGTATGGCTCCGCCGACGGCGGCAAGACCTGGAGCGCGCCCAACCTGATCCATACAAGCTCGGGCGACGACAAGCAGTGGACGGCGAGCGACACGCATCCCTCGAGCCCGCACTACGGCAATGTCTACGTCGTCTGGGACGATCTGAGCGCCGGAGTCTGCGCATTTGCCCGCAGCACGAACAACGGCGCGACCTGGACCGGCACTGCCGGACATGCGCCGGGCGCCTCGCTGGGGCCCTTTTCGTTTTCGCCGCAGATTTCGGTGGCGTCCGACGGGACGGTTTACGTCGTCTGGATGGCGGGCTCGGACGTCATGTTCGTCAAGTCGACCGACGGCGGCGGCAGCTTTTCCGCCCCCGTCGCCGCGGTCAGCGGCATGACGCCGCTGACGAGCCCGCCCCTGCTCGCGCCGGGCAGCTTTCCGGAATTGCCGGGCGGCTCGTTCCGCGTGCTGACAATCGCCGCCTGTACAGCGGGAGCGGGCGGGACGATTGTCTTGTCTTGGGCCGACTATCGGGAAGGCGTGTCGCGCATCTACTACGCCTATTCCCACAATGGGGGCGCCTCGTGGCTCAACGCGCCGACGGGCCAACCGCTTCTGTCAGGCAACCTCGCTTCCGCCGCGGACCAGCACGATTTCCACGCCCAGATCGCCGCGCTGCCCAATGGCCATATCGGATGCGCCTTCTACGAGTTCGGCCCGAAATGGTCGGGCGGGCCGCGGCTGATCGACGTCTGCCTTGCGCAGTCGGCCAATAGCGGCGTGACCTTCTCGACGCGCGACACGGTGACCGACCGCGCCTGGGACCCGACGATCGACGCGCCCTGGTCGCATGGCGACGCCTCGACCACCTTTATTGGCGACTATTTCGGCCTCGACGGGTCGTCCAACGGGTTCAGCGTCTTCTGGACCGACACGAGAACCGGCATTCAGGAAATGTTCTATGGCTCCGCGATGATCGAGGGGCCGTGGTTCGGCACGCAATGGACCGACACCATGCCGCCGCACGGCGTCATCGACTACTATACCTGGGGCTGGCCGGCCTGCTGGGACGTGGTCTGGACGCCGATGTCGGACAGCCCGACCGACGGCGGTCCACAGATGACCTGGAACGTGCAGGTCGAACGTTCGCCCTATCCCTATTTCGTCACCTATCACATCGTCATCACCAATCTGACCAACGCGCCGCTCAGCGTCGAAGGCCGCTACGCCGTGCTCGCGGTTTGAAAGAGGTCCGCCATGGTCTTTGGAACGCAGATCGTCGATACGATGGCGCCGCACGCGGTGATCGACTATTACACGTGGGGCTGGGACTCGTCGCTTGACGTGGTCTGGATGATCGTGCCCACGACGCCGACCTCGGGCGGGCCGCAGCTTCAGTGGAGCGTGGCGGTCGAGAACTCCTCGGGCGGCGTCACTTACCACGTGACCATAACCAACCTCACGGCGCAAAGCGTCGGCGTCGAGGGGCGCTATGCGATCCTGAACCTCTGACATCGGAGCGCCTGTCATGACCGTGACGAAAAAGCCCGCGGGCGAAGCGCGCGAGCGCCCCCGGTCGCCGCATCGGACCGATCCCCACGCTCGCGGCCACGGTCCCGATGTCGTGCGGAAGAGCGTGGGCGCCGCCCCGGTCTTCGACGCTGCGAAAATGCGCATCGCCCCAGCGGACGAAGCGCCGAGGGGCATGATCTCGAACCCCTGGGTCCGGTTTTGGTCCGGAGCGGGTCCGGCGCCCATGACCCAAACAGCGGCCCACCACGCGCCAGCGGCTCATGCGCAGAAGAAAGGCGCGGGCGAGGGGCACGGCAAGGCCGGCAAGGACCGCCCGAAGAAGCCACCCGGCCGGCGGCGGAAAGAGCGCGACGCCGAGTCGTGAGCGCTGGGGCGAGCGCCAGATCATCCCTTGTCCCTCTCGGAGAACGTGGCGCAAAGCGCCGGATGAGGAGTCTTCACAGAAAGCTCCCCATTGATGATTAGCGTATTTTTATCAGCATCTTAGGCGTATGACCACGCTCAAGGCGCGACAAATGCTTTCTGATTTTCCAAATCTCTGCTATGCTGCCCGCTTCGATTCCCAATGGCCGCCGGAGGGCGGCCGAAAGGCGAGGCTCACATGAAAGACGAACTTGTTCCCGCTCCGAAGCGGCCGCTTACCGCGCTTGCGCGCGTGCAGCGCCGGTCGCGCATATTCGCTCGCCTGCGCGAGGGCGCCGCCTATGACGAGATCGCGGAGGAGGAGCGGCTGACAGCCGAGCGGGTCCGCCAGATCGTGCGCGAGGCGCTCGCTCGGCGCCTGCCCGAGGAAGACACCGACCACGCCAAGCTCCAGCTCGACCGGCTTCGCTCGGCGATGCGGATTGCGACAGCGGCGATCGAGGGCGGCGACGTCGGGGCGATCCCCTCGTTCCTCAAGGTGCTCGACCGGCTCGACCGCTACCAGAAGACCGCCAAGGTCAACCAGGTCTATGACGACGAAGCCCGCAAGAAGCTGTTCGAGAAGCTCAACCGGGTCGCCGCCAATCTCGGCCTCGCCGTGATCGAGGATCCCGCGAAGGCCAAGGAGACGCCGGCGCCCGAGCCGGCTCCCGTCCCGGAACTGGCCGCCCCGGAACCGCCGGCCGAGGACAAGGAAAAAACGCCCTGGGGGGTCGGCGGAACGTCTTGAAAAGGCTCAAAACCGGACAAGCCGATCCAAGGCGATCAAAGCCTTTTCCTTGGCTGGCCTTGGCCGGGGCTTTGCTGGATTTGGCTCAATTTGGCTAAATTCGGTTTGGGTTTGGGGCGCTCGGCTCTGGCGCCGCCCGTCAGGCCACAAGCGCTGGATTGCTTCGCTTCGCTCGCAATCGCGACGTAGTTTGGAGTATAAATGTAGTAGAGTACTTCACGAATCCATCTTCAGGGCCGCAATGAAAGCTTCCTGCGGGATATCGACCTTGCCGAACTGGCGCATCTTCTTCTTGCCAGCCTTCTGCTTCTCGAGCAGCTTGCGCTTGCGGGTGGCGTCGCCGCCGTAGCACTTGGCGGTGACGTCCTTGCGCAAGGCCCGGATTGTCTCGCGGGCGATGATCTTGCCGCCGATCGCGGCCTGCACCGGGATCTGGAACATGTGCGGCGGAATGAGGTCCTTGAGCTTCTCGACCATCGCCCGCCCCCTGGCCTCCGCCCGGTCGCGATGGACAAGCATCGACAGCGCATCGACCGGCTCGGCGTTGACCAGGATCGACATCTTCACCAGGTCGCCCGCGCGATAATCAATAAGCGTATAGTCGAACGAAGCATATCCCTTTGAGATCGACTTCAGGCGATCATAGAAGTCGAACACGACTTCGTTGAGCGGCAGCTCGTACACCACCATCGCGCGCTTGCCGACATAGTTGAGGTCGATTTGAACGCCGCGCCGGTCCTGGCAAAGCTTGAGGATTGCGCCGAGATAGTCGTCCGGGGTCAGGATCGTCGCCTTGATCCACGGCTCCCTGATCTCGGCGATCTTGACCACATCGGGCATGTCGGCCGGATTGTGGAGCTCGATCTCCGACTTGTCGGTCAGCGCGATCCGGTAGATGACCGAGGGCGCGGTCGCGATGAGGTCGAGGTTGAACTCGCGCTCAAGCCGCTCCTGGATGATCTCGAGGTGCAGAAGCCCGAGGAAGCCGCAGCGGAAGCCAAAGCCGAGCGCGGCCGACGTCTCCATCTCATAGGAGAAGCTCGCGTCATTGAGCCTGAGCCTGCCCATCGCCGCCCTGAGCGCCTCGAAATCAGCCGCGTCGGCGGGAAAGAGTCCGCAAAAGACGACCGGCTGGGCCGGCTTGAAGCCAGGCAGCGCCTCCGCGGTCGGGCGCTTGTCGTCGGTGATCGTATCGCCGACGCGGGTGTCGGCGACCTGCTTGATCTGGGCGGTGATGTAGCCGATCTCGCCGGGACCGAGCTCGTCGGTCTCGGTCATCTTCGGCCGGAAGACGCCAATGCGGTCGACCTCGTAAGCCGCGCCGGAGCCCATCATGCGGACGCGCATGCCGCGCCGGAAATGACCGTCGATCAGCCGCACCAAAACGACGACGCCGAGATAGGCGTCGTACCAGGAATCGACGAGGAGCGCCTTGAGCGGCGCGCTCTCGTCGCCCTTGGGCGGCGGCAGGCGGTGGACGATCGCCTCCAGCACTTGATCGATGTGGAAGCCGGTCTTGGCCGAGATCTCGATCGCTTGCGAGGCGTCGAGGCCGATCACGTCCTCGATCTGCTCCTTGACCCGATCGGGCTCCGCGGCCGGCAGGTCGACCTTGTTGAGCACCGGCACAATCTCGTGGCCGGCGTCGAGCGCGTGGTAGACGTTGGCGAGCGTCTGCGCCTCGACCCCCTGGCTCGCGTCGACCACCAGGAGCGAGCCCTCGCAGGCCGCGAGCGACCGCGACACCTCATAGGCGAAATCGACGTGGCCGGGCGTGTCCATCAGGTTGAGGACATAGAGCTTGCCGTCGTTGGCCCGGTATTCGAGCCTTACCGTCTGCGCCTTGATAGTGATGCCGCGCTCGCGCTCGATATCCATGGAGTCGAGCACCTGCTCGACCATCTCGCGCTCGGCGATTGTCCCGGTCTGCTGGATAAGCCGGTCGGCGAGCGTCGACTTGCCATGGTCGATATGGGCGATGATCGCGAAGTTGCGGATGTTCTCGATCGGGTGGACGGGCATGGGCGCGGGATAGCAGGGCCCGCGCGGGAAGGAAACGGGATTTGACGGTGGGCCGCTGATCCGCCCGCCGGCCGGGCGCTTCTCTTGCCCGGCGTCCGGCCCTCCGTCTAGAGATATGGCCGCGCGGTCAGGGGCCGAGGGACGATGGGCCACGTCAACTATCAATGCCTGCGCGGCAGGATCCACGCTGTCGCGCCAGCCGCGCCGCCGACCAATCCGCATCTATGGGTCATCCTCGAAGCGAACGGGCAGCAGTGGTTCGCCACCATCAACGTGCGCTCGGACAAGGACGCGCTTGGAGAGCCCGCCGGCAAATCCTATCTCTATTATTTGGTCGATACTGATTTCGACCATCCCTTCGTCGCATCCATCCTGGCGCGGCCCGAAGGGCTGTCAGCGGTCGAGCGATCCTTCGACGGCGGCGCCTTGGATTTTCAGCGCGCGGGGCTGTTCGACCCAAACGCGATGCGCGTTCTCCCTCCCGAGGGTCCGGGCCATGACGGCCTCGTCCAGCGCCTCACGGGGATTCTTCAGTTGGCGAAGGCTCAGGAGTGCGAAGTCTTCTTCTACGGCAACGCCTTTGGTAAGGATAATCCGCGCCAGACCGACGCCGCCTTCGGCTACACGCCCCAAACACCCTTTGGCCTCGACAACGTCCATATGGCCCAGGGTGATCCGCGTTCAATCAACATGCGATTGCACGAAAACGGCGTCTGGCATGACGGCGCCTCCTTCGTCTGGGATGGCCGCGCCCAGCGCATGACCGCGGTGTTCCTGTCTTTCCAGAGCCAGGCCTGGCACACGAACGACAGCGGCGACCCGATCGACGGCGCCACTGGAGCGGAGGCGCCGGCCTACGATTTCTCAAACGGCGAGGCCGCGGTGATCCTGCCGCCGCAGCGACTCGCGCAATTGACCAGCGCCCATCGCGGTCCGGACGGGGGGACTTCAGTGGTTCTGACCAACATAAGTCATGACCCGCTCGATCTCGCCGGGTGGACGCTTGTCGTCGACGCCAAAACCTCGATCGATCTCCCGGCGGGGATCCTCGGGCCAAGCCAGCCCCTCAGCGTATCGCTGACTTCGGGCGGACTGGCGGATCGGGGCGGAGTCTTGATGCTGGTCAATCCGCCAGGCCTCAGCGTGCATTGCGTCGCATATCGCGGCGGCGATCCAGTCGCCGGCTGGAGTTCGAGTTTGGGATGAGGCCTGGACCCGATTGCTCGCTTCGTCCAGGCGGGCGCGTTGTCACGCCGCCCGCGGGTTGCGCCTCGAAAAGTCCTATGTTAGGCAACGCCCGCCATTAGGGCCGAGCCAGCGAGCGCGCTCGATGCGAGACCCGGAAACATCGGAAATTCCTGGGGTTGGCGCGTTTCGGGGGGCGTAGCGCGCGTGGGCTTTTGAAGCCTTGTGACGAGGTGGCGGGCTTGGCTGAGGACGATACGATCGTTTCGGGAGTGGCGGGGCGCTACGCGTCCGCTTTGTTCTCGCTTGCCCGGGACGATCGCCAAACCGACGTGGTCGCCGAAGCTTTGGCGAAATTCGACGCGCTGATCGCCGAAAGCCCGGACCTCGAACGCATGGTGCGAAGTCCGGTGTTCTCCGCCGCCGACCAACTCAAGGCGCTCGACGCCATCCTCGCGGACGCAAATATCGGCGGCGTCGCCGCAAACTTCATCCGGCTGGTGACATCGAAGCGTCGTCTGTTCTTCATCCGCGAGATGATCGCTGACTACCGCAAGCTGAACGACGCGTACCGCGGCGTGACGCGTGCCGACGTCACCAGCGCGACCGCCTTGACGGACGCCCAGATCGCGGCGCTGAAAGATTCGCTGCGCGCCGCTTCCGGCGGCAGGGAGGTCGATCTCAACGTCAGCCTCGACCCGTCGATCATCGGCGGCCTGATCGTCAAGCTCGGCTCGCGCATGGTTGACGGCTCGCTGAAAACGAAGCTCAACGCAATTCGCCTAGCCATGAAAGAGGTCGGCTGATGGATATCCGCGCCGCAGAAATTTCCTCGATCCTCAAGAGCCAGATCGCCAACTTCGGCGCCGAGGCGCAGGTGACCGAGGTCGGTCAGGTTCTATCGGTCGGCGACGGCATCGCGCGCGCCTATGGTCTCGACAAGGTCCAGGCCGGTGAAATGGTCGAGTTCGAGAACGGCGCCCGCGGGATGGCGCTGAACCTCGAGAGCGACAATGTCGGCATCGTCATTTTCGGCGCCGACCGCGAGATCAAGGAGGGCCAGACGGTCAAGCGCACGGGAGCGATCGTCGATGTGCCAATTGGCAAGGAGCTTCTTGGCCGCGTCGTCGACGCGCTCGGCAATCCGATTGACGGCAAAGGCCCGATCAATGCCGCGAAGCGCGCCCGCGTCGACGTCAAGGCGCCCGGGATCATTCCCCGCAAGTCAGTCAGCGAGCCGATGGCGACGGGACTCAAGGCAATCGACGCGATGATCCCGATCGGCCGCGGCCAGCGCGAGCTTATCATCGGCGACCGGCAGACCGGCAAGACCGCGATCGCGCTCGACACCATCTTGAACCAGAAGCCGCTGAACCAGGGCGCCGACGAATCCAAGAAACTCTACTGCGTCTATGTCGCGGTCGGACAGAAACGTTCAACGGTCGCGCAATTCGTCAAAGTGCTGGAGGAGAACGGCGCTCTCGAATATTCGATCATCGTCGCCGCCACCGCCTCCGATCCGGCGCCGATGCAGTTCCTTGCCCCGTTCGCCGGCTGCGCGATGGGCGAGTTTTTCCGTGACAACGGGATGCACGCAGTCATCATTTACGATGACCTGTCCAAGCAGGCGGTCGCCTATCGCCAGATGTCGCTTCTGCTCAGGCGACCGCCAGGGCGCGAAGCCTATCCCGGCGACGTTTTCTATCTCCATTCGCGCCTGCTCGAGCGCGCCGCCAAGCTCAACAAGGAAAACGGATCGGGCTCACTGACCGCGCTGCCGATCATCGAGACGCAGGCCAATGACGTCTCGGCCTATATTCCGACCAACGTGATTTCGATCACCGACGGGCAGATCTTTCTCGAAACGGACCTGTTCTACCAGGGCGTCCGGCCCGCGGTGAACGTCGGCCTTTCGGTTTCGCGAGTCGGCTCTGCAGCGCAGACCAAGGCGACCAAGAAGGTCGCCGGCAGGATCAAGGGCGAGCTCGCGCAATATCGCGAGATGGCGGCTTTCGCGCAGTTCGGCTCAGACCTCGACGCCGTCACCCAGCGCCTGCTCAACCGGGGCGCTCGCCTGACCGAGCTTCTGAAGCAGCCACAGTTCTCGCCGCTCAAGATGGAGGAGCAGGTCTGCGTCATCTACGCCGGGGTCAACGGCTATCTCGACAAGCTGCCGCTGGACAAGGTGCGGCCGTTCGAGGATGGCCTCCTCACCTTTCTGCGGGCGAAGAACCCGGATATTCTGGAGGCGATCCGCTCCTCCAGCGATCTGACCAGCGATGTCGAAGCCAAGCTCAAGGCGGCGGTCGAGGCCTATGCTACGACGTTTAGCTGAAATGACCCGGTCTTCCCTCCCTCGCACATGCGCTGCCCTTGAATCGGATGCCCGCGGAGGCGTTCAGCGATGCCGTCGCTAAAGGACCTCAGGAACCGGATTGCCTCCGTCAAGTCGACGCAGAAGATCACCAAGGCAATGCAGATGGTCGCGGTCTCGAAGCTGCGCCGTGCACAGGGCGCCGTCGAATCGGCGCGCCCCTATGCGGAGCAGGTCGAAGCGGTGCTTACGAATCTCGCCGGCGCGGCAACTGACGGCCAAGGCCCGCGCCTGCTCATCGGCAGCGGATCGGACCAAGTTCATTTGCTGCTGGTCTGCACGGGCGAGCGCGGGCTGTGCGGCGCGTTCAATACTGCAATCGTGCGGCTGGCGCGTGAGAGGGCCAACGCCCTTGCGGCCGAGGGCAAGACCGTCAAGATCCTGTGCGTCGGCAAGAAGGGGTATGATCAGCTTCGCCGCACCCACGAGAGGCAGATTTTGGGGTTGACCGAGTTGCGTTCCGTGCGGATCATCTCCTACGGGACTGCCCAACCGATCGCCGCAAAAGTGATCGAACTTTTCGAAAACGGCGAGTTCGACGTCTGCACACTGTTTTACTCCCGCTTCAAATCGGTGATCGCCCAAATCCCGACTGCCCAGCAGCTCATTCCCCCGGAGCTCGGCCCGAAGGACGATAAAGCCCCAGTTTACGACTACGAACCCGACGAGGGCGAAATCCTGGCCCAACTTTTGCCGCGCGCAGTCACGGTGCGTATCTACCGCGCGCTGCTCGAGAACGCGGCTTCGTTCTTCGGCGCGCAGATGAGCGCGATGGACAACGCCACGCGCAATGCCGGCGAAATGGTCAAGGCCTACACGCTTCGCTACAACCGCACCCGGCAGGCGATGATCACCAAGGAATTGATCGAGATCATTTCGGGCGCTGAGGCGCTCTAACCCACTCGTCGTCCTGGAGGCGACACGTGACCATCGGAACGAGGACGTCAGAAAATGGCCAATATCGCGAATGCCACCGGCCGCGTCACCCAGGTGATCGGCGCGGTCGTCGACGTGAAGTTCGACAGCTATCTGCCGCCGATTCTGAACGCGATCGAGACCATGAACAACGGCAATCGCCTCGTGCTCGAAGTCGCTCAGCATCTGGGCGAGAATACCGTGCGCTGCATCGCCATGGACATTTCGGAAGGCCTGGTGCGCGGTCAGGAAGTCGTGGACACGGGCGCGCCGATCTCTGTTCCTGTCGGCGAAGGCACGCTCGGGCGGATCATGAATGTCGTCGGCGAGCCGGTGGACGAGGCTGGACCGATAAACATGGAGGCGCGCCGCGCCATCCATCAGCCGACCCCTGCATATGTCGAGCAATCAACGGAAGCCCAGATTCTCGTTACCGGCATCAAGGTCGTCGACCTGCTCGCCCCCTACGCCAAGGGCGGCAAGATCGGCCTGTTCGGCGGCGCGGGCGTAGGCAAGACAGTGCTGATCCAGGAGCTCATCAACAATGTCGCCAAGACTCACGGCGGCAATTCGGTGTTCGCGGGCGTCGGCGAACGCACCCGTGAAGGCAACGACCTCTATCACGAGTTCATCGAGTCGAAGGTCAACGCTGATCCCCATGACCCCGACTCGGGCGTAAAGTCGAAATGCGCGCTGGTGTTTGGCCAGATGAACGAGCCCCCCGGCGCGCGGATGCGGGTCGGACTGGCCGGCGTCACCGTCGCCGAGCATTTCCGCGACCAGGGTCAGGACGTGCTTCTGTTCATCGACAACATTTTCCGCTTCACTCAGGCGGGTTCGGAAGTCTCGGCGCTGCTCGGCCGCATTCCGTCTGCGGTCGGCTACCAACCGACTCTCGCCACCGACATGGGCGCCCTGCAAGAGCGCATCACCACCACCACGAAGGGTTCAATCACCTCGGTGCAGGCGATCTATGTTCCGGCCGACGACCTGACCGATCCGGCGCCGGCAACCTCCTTCGCTCACCTCGATGCGACCACCGTGCTCTCCCGCGCGATTTCGGAAAAGGGGATCTATCCGGCGGTCGATCCGCTCGAACTCGACTTCGCGCATGCTAACGGCCGCGATCGTCGGCGAGGAGCATTACAATGTCGCCCGCCAGGTGCAGCAGGTCCTGCAGCGCTACAAGGCCCTGCAGGACATCATCGCGATCCTCGGGATGGACGAACTGTCGGAAGAGGATAAGCAAATCGTCGCCCGCGCGCGCAAGATCGAGCGCTTCCTCTCGCAGCCGTTCGATGTCGCCGCCGTGTTCACCGGGACGCCCGGCGTGCAGGTCAAGATCGAGGATACTGTAAAGGGATTCAAGGGCATCGTTGAAGGCAAATACGACAGCCTGCCTGAGGCGGCCTTCTACATGGTCGGCACGATCGAACAGGCGGTCGAGAAAGCCAAGAAGCTGGCCGCGGAGGCGGCTTGACGCGAACTTTGTCCGGGGGTCGCCATGGCCACTTTCCACTTTGAACTGGTGTCTCCGGACAGGGTGCTGTTCAACGGCGCCGCGCAGTCGGTGCTCGTGCCGGGCAACGAAGGCGACTTCCTGGTGCTGAGCGAGCACGCCCCGGTGATGACGTCGATGCGGCCTGGAGTTGTCGGCATCGACGACGCCGAGGGAAAGCACCGTCGCGTCTTCGTGCGCGGCGGATTTGCCGACGCGAGCAAGAAGGGCCTCATCCTGTTGGCGGAGACGGCGATCCCGTTCGAGGACTTGAACGCCGACAAGCTCGGCCAGGAGATCAAGAACGCGGAGGAGGATCTCGCTGACGCAAACGAAGACCAGAAGCGATTGGCGCAAGAGAAGCTCGACCGATTACGCGAGCTCAAGGACGCGATCAGGCTTTGAGAGCGAGTTGGGTCCGCTTCCTCGCGATCTCCTGACCCAACATTCCTATTTCGCATGACACAGGAAGACTACGACGCTTTCTGCGGCGGCTTGCCCCAGACGACGCATGTCGTCCAATGGGGTGGCGCGAGCGTCTGGAAGATCGGGGGCAAGGTGTTCGCGATCGGCGGGTGGTTAAGCGCGCCAGAGTTCGGCGTAAGTTTCAAATGTTCTCAGGCGAGCTTTGCAATTCTGACCGAACTGCCGGGACTACGTCCAGCGCCGTATCTCGCCTCCCGAGGACTGTCCTGGGTTCAGCGCACCGACCCTCGCTCGCTCAGCGACAATGATCTCAAGAGTTACGTGCGCCAGAGCTACGCGTTGGTCGTCGCAGGCCTTCCCAAAAAGGCGCAGCGGGCGCTGGAGGTCGGCGCCTCGTGATGACCCTGGCGACATCCGCGACAGTCACGCCTTCCTGCATCCGCTCCGCCCACACGCGCATTCGCGACCACATCCGCCGTACGCCGATCCTCGAGACGACCTCGCCGATCGCCGGTGCGCCGCCGCTGTCGCTTAAGCTCGAATGTTTGCAGGTTACCGGTTCATTCAAGGCTCGCGGCGCCTTCCACAACCTTCTTACCCGGCCGGCTCCTGCGGCAGGCTGCGCGACGGCGTCGGGCGGCAACCATGGCGCGGCGGTCGCCTTCGCGGCGCAAAAGCTAGGAATTCGTGCGCGCATTTTCGTGCCGGAAATCGCCACGCCCGCCAAGATTGCAAAGATCAAGGCGTATGGGGCGCGAGGCCATCATCGGCGGCGGGACCTACGTGGAAGCGCAGCAGCGCTGCGACGAGTATGTCGCCGAAAGCGGCGCGCTCTCGATCCACCCTTACGACGCTATCGAGACGATCGCGGGTCAGGGCTCCGTGGCCCTGGAATGGGAGGAAGACCTCGATCGGCTTGGCCTGCCGAAGCTCGACACCGTTCTTATCGCGGTTGGCGGCGGCGGGCTCATCGCCGGAGCCGCCGCCTGGTTCGACGGCCGCGTCAAGGTGGTTGGCGTCGAGCCAGAGGGTTCGCGCGCGCTCTGTGCTGCGCTTGCGGCGAACGCGCCAGTCGACGTTGCGGTCAACTCGATCGCCGCCGACTCGCTCGGCGCCAAGCGCGTGGGCGAACTCAGTTTCAAGATCGCCGGGCAATTCGTGAGCAGGAGCGTCCTGGTCACCGACATGGCGATCGTCGAAGCCCAGCGCCGGCTTTGGGCCGACATATCGGTTATCGCCGAGCCCGGCGGCGCGGCGGCCTTCGCCGCCATCGCAAGCGGCGCCTATCAACCCGAACCAGACGAGCGCGTTGGCGTTCTCGTCTGCGGCGCCAATGCCGATCCAGCGGCGCTCGCGGAAGCAGGAGCTGGCCGTGGCGTCGCTCCGTGACTCCCCTTGGGCAGAATTGCGCTGGCGGCCATTGCGATGGGCAAACGGTCGAACTATTGTCCGGCCGCTTTCCGCCGGGCCTAACCAGCCTTGCAGCACGTTGGGGCGTCGCCAAGCGGTAAGGCAGCGGATTTTGATTCCGCCATACGGAGGTTCGAATCCTCCCGCCCCAGCCACGCCTGTCCTTCCGGCCACCAAGAGCCGCGGATTCGATTGGATCGGAAGGCCGCCAAGCCGAGGGCGTCCCGTTGCCAAGTGCGCCGAGTTGCGCGAATGTGAGGCGCGCGGAGCCGCTTTTCGTCAGCGGGTTCTTTTCGGGATGGGGACGCAATGACGCCGGCGGATGGTGATTTTGCGTCCATTGTTCGTCTTGAGGACGTCCAGAAGTATTTCGGCGCGGTGCATGCGCTTCGCGACATCGACATCGCCATCGGACGCAACGAGATCGTCGGACTCATCGGCGACAACGGGGCCGGCAAATCTACGCTGATCAAGGTCATGACCGGCGTGCTGGCGCCGACCTCAGGCAAAATCTTCATCCGCGAGCGCGAAATTCAGCCCGGGGAATACTCGGTCCGGATGGCGCACGATCTTTCGATCGAAACGGTCTACCAGGACAAGTCGCTGGCCGAAAAGCAGCCTCTGTGGCGCAATTTCTTTGTCGGGAGGCAGATCACGAACCGGTTCGGCTTCATCGACATCAAGCGCGAGAAAGAGGTCGCCCAGAAGATCCTGATCGACATCATCGGCTTCCGCGGCGTCGGCATCACCGTCGATTCGACGGTCGGCAATCTGTCGGGCGGCGAGCGTCAAGGCATCGCGATCGGCCGGGCCATGCATTACAACGCCGACCTCATCGTGCTCGACGAACCGACCGCTGCGCTCGGCGTCGCCGAGGTGCGGAAGGTGGTCGAGTTCGTGCGCCGGATCAAGCAGTCCGGGCGAGCCTGCATCTATATTGAACATAATCTGGCCCACGTGCATGAAGTGGCGGACCGGCTGATTGTGCTGGATCGCGGGTGCGTCGTTTCCGAGATCAATCCGAAGGATATGACGGTGCCCGAGCTTACCGAATATCTGATTGCGTTACAGCACAAGGCGTGAGGGGAGACGACACGAATGGCTCAGCGGTCAGACGCGTCGATCCTGCAGCGCTTCGAGGCTCTGCCGATCATCATCGTCTTCGTGCTCCTGCTCATCCTCTTCATGTACAGGGCGCCCGAGGTGTTCCTTGCCCCTTACATTTACACCACCTTCCTCTCAACCTTGCCGCCGCTGATCCTTCTCGCCGCCGGGCTCACCTTTGTGATCGGCGCAGGCGAAATCGACCTTAGCTTTCCATCGATTATCGCCTTTTCAGGCTTCGTCTTCGCGGTTCTGTTCAAGGAATACGAGCTCGGCTGGATCGCTGTCGTCGCTGGCCTCGCCTCCGGGGTTTTGGTCGGGTTTATCAACGGCGTCATCATCGCCAAAATCGGGATTCCATCGTTCATGACGACGCTCGGAACCCAGTTCTTCTGGGCGGGAATGGCGACCGTGCTCTCGGGCGGCAAGTCCTATGCGCTGCGCGGCGCCGAAGAGAGTTCGGTATGGCAATGGATCGTCGGACGCCCATTCGCGTCCGCGTCGACGCCCTGGCTGCAGGAGCTTTCGATCCAGGCGCTCTGGACCGCGATCATCGTCGGCTTCCTTTGGCTCATCCTCACACATCATCGGTTCGGCGAGCACGCCATGTTCATCGGTGATTCCAATGACGTGTCGCGCGTCGTTGGCATCGACGTCGATCGCGAGAAGATCAAGATCTTCACGTTGATGGGCTTTCTCGCCGCCTGCGCCGCGATCATCCTGACTCTCGAGAACAAGAACTTTTTCGGCAACCAGGGACAGGGCTATCTGTTGACCGCGATTGCGTCCGTTCTGATCGGCGGCACTTCGATCTTCGGCGGCGAGGCGACCATCATCGGGACGGTGTTCGGCTGTTTCATCATCGGCATGGTCGAGGCAGGTCTCGTCGCGGCGGGGCTCACCGGCGCATGGGTGAGGACCGTGCAGGGCCTCATCTTCCTGGTTTCGATCATCTTCTACATGTATGCGGACGAACCGCAGCGTCGCCGGGCGCTCTTCGCCAAACTGCGATCGTTTGGTAGATTTGGCGGCGTACGAGCGTCGGAAGAGGGGAAGGTTCGCTAAAGGCTGAGAGCGGGAATGGGAGGAGTGCAACGGGCCTAGGTCGGCTTGGTCGTAGGGCGGCAAGGAAGAGCGCGAACAGCGCGACCCCAAGTTGACCGACGCTAAAATCATATTGTATTACTTATCGAACAAACGGTTCCATGGGATGAAATGCTCGTCCGAGTTTTCGCCGGCGGGGGGAGGGAGTGTTCGCGTGGCGCCTTTGTCGTCAGGCCGCGGTCCGACGTTCGGCCGGAGGCTTGTCTTTCCTACTACATGAGTTTCGAAAGTCGACGCGGACGATCGTCCGAGATAGTCACCTATTCACCGACTTCCTGAGAGGGAGGGGCGGCCGGATGAGGCCGCCCGAATAAGCAAGGGAGAAACGAACATGCGTTTGGCTCATTTTCTTCTGGCCGGAGTCGCCGCGGCCGGGCTAGCGGCCGCGGCCGCTCCAGCGCTTGCCGATCCGATCGGCAAGGGCCTCGTGATGTACATGCAGATGGGCGGCAACCCTGGCGACGGCGCGACGCTCGCCCGCCAGACAGGCGCCAAGGAAGCCGCCGAAGCGCTCGGCGTCGAGCTTAAATCTCAATTCTCAAAGTGGGCGCCCGAGACCATGATCGCCCAGTTCAAGGAGGCGATGGCGGCAAAGCCGAATTGCATCGAGATCATGGGCCACCCCGGCTCGACCGCCTTCCATGACCTGGTCAAACAGGCCGTCGACCAGGGCATCGTTGTCACCTCCGGCAATTCGCCGCTGACCGATCTGCAGAACGAGTTCGGCCCCAAGGGGTTCGGCTATGCCGGCGTCGATCTCTACGCGGGCGGCGCCCTGACGGCCAAGGCGATGCTGGCGCAGGGCCTGAAGGCCGGTGACGAAGCGGTAGTCTGGGGCATCTTCAGCCAGGCCGAGCGCGGCCAGTCCGAGAAGGGTCTCGCCGACACGCTCGAGAAGGCCGGACTCAAGGTCGATCGGCTGGAAATACCCCAGGAGGTTAACAGCGACGCCTCGCTCGGCGTCCCGCAGTTCGTCGCCTATATCCAGTCTCACCCGAACTTGAAGGCCATCGGCCTGCAGCACGGCAGCGTCACCGGCGTCATGCCCGAGGCTCTCAAGAAGGCGGGCAAGAAGCCCGGCGAGATCATTCTCGGCGGCATCGACCTCGCTCCGGCGACGATCGACGGGCTGAAGTCCGGCTACATCAGCGCGACGCTCGACCAGCTGCTCTACATGCAAGGCTTCATGCCGGTCGTCCAATGCGTGATGAGCGCCAAATACAAGATGCCGGGTCTGTCGCTCAACACCGGCGCCGGCACGGTCACGCCGAAGACGATCGATTCGCTGACCAAACTGATCGACGCCGGCATCCGCTAAGGCTGGCCGGTTCGATCGCAAGGCCTCGCGGCCGAAGGATCGCGGACGCCGGATGGCGTCCGCGAGAGAGGCGAGCGGCGGTCTCATGCTTTCGCCGCGAATGCGCTGCGTCGGGCGCCGGTCGCAGCGGTCCCACAAACCCTGAGCACTTGAACACTGATGTTCTCCCTCGGCGTCGATTTCGGAACCAATTCGGTGCGCGCGCTCATCGTGCGCTGTTCGGACGGCGCCGAATTCGGCAGCCGCGTGATCGACTATCCTTCGGGTGCGCAAGGGGTGCTGCTGGATCCAAAAGACGGCCTGCTCGCGCGCCAGCACCCCGGCGATTATATCTACGGCCTCGAGAAAAGCATCGCCGGCGCGCTTGCCGAAGCCGCGCGCGAGCCCGGTTTCGATCGATCGAAGGTCGCAGGCATCGGCCTCGACTCGACCGGCTCGAGCCCGATCCCGGTTGACGCGGAGAACTGCCCGCTGGCGCTGGGCGACAAATGGAAAGCCGACCTCAACGCGCAGTGCTGGTTGTGGAAGGATCACACGAGCTGGCGCGAGGCCTCCAGAATCACCGAGCTCTGCGCCAAACTCCGGCCTCAGTACATCGCCAAGATCGGCGGGGTCTACTCGTCCGAATGGTTCTGGGCCAAGCTCTGGCACTGCCTCAACGTTGCTCCTCAGACATTCGAGGCCGCCTTCTCCTGGGTCGAGCTCGCCGACTGGGCGCCGTCCGTGCTCGCCGGCGTGGCCGATCCGCGGCTGGTTAAACGGGGAGTGTGCGCCGCCGGCCACAAGGCGCTCTACTCCGACGATTGGGGCGGCCTACCGGACAAGGAGTTCTTGACCGAGCTTGACCCGCGCCTCGCCGAACTCAGGGGCCGGCTTTACGAAAAAGCCTACGACGCCACCGAGCCTGCTGGGCAGCTCAGCCCTGAGTGGGCGGCGAAATTCGGGCTTCAGGCGGGAATTCCGATCGCGATCGGAGAGTTTGACGTTCACTACGGCGCGATCGGCTGCGGCGTGCGCGAAGGCACACTGGTCAAGGTGATCGGCACCTCGACTTGTGACTGCGCGGTCGTTTCGGCCGACCGACAAGTCGCCGACATCCCCGGCATCTGCGGCATCGTCAAAGGCGCGATCCTGCCAGGCTTTTTTGGCATCGAGGCAGGCCAGTCGGCCGTCGGCGACATTTTCAAATGGTGGGTCGAGGTGGTCCTGGGCGGCGACGCGGCGCTGCATGACAAGCTCACCGCCGAAGCGGCGAAGCAGCGTCCTGGCGCAGCCGGTCTTCTGGCCCTTGACTGGAACAACGGCAACCGGACGATTCTCGTCGACCAGAGGCTCACCGGCCTCATCCTCGGACAGGACCTCTATACGACCCGTGCGGACATCTATCGCGCCTTGATCGAGGCGACGGCATTCGGGGCGCGTGCGATCATCGAGCGCATCCAGGAGTACGGCGTGCGTATCGACCAGGTTGTGTGCACGGGCGGCATCGCCGAGAAAAATCCGCTACTGATGCAAATTTATGCCGACGTTACCGGCTGCGTTATGCAGGTCGCGGGCTCGAGCCAGACCTGCGCGCTCGGTTCGGCGGTCGCCGCGGCGGTGCTGGCGGGCGCACATCCGGACTTCGCCAGCGCGGAGGCGGCGATGACCTCGCTTAAGCCCGAGTCCTATCACCCACTCGCCGGGAATCGCGCCGTCTACGACGAACTCTACGCCCTCTACCGCAAGCTGCACGACGCTTTCGGCGGGCTGACCAAATCCGCCGATCTGTCCGAGGTCATGAAGAGGCTTCTGGATATTAAATATGCGCAGCGCGCATGATTTCGCGGTCACAGGAGTGAAGCGACGGGCTTTGCCCGCCGCACACGCGCTCCGTAAAATGTTCCGTCAACCTGGAAAACCGAGACGGCCATGATCAATCTCGCCACTCCCGAAGTCTGGCTCGTTTGCGGCTCTCAGCATCTTTACGGTCCCGGCCCGCTTGAGCAGGTCGCGGCGCATGGGCGGGAGATCGCCGGCGCACTCGCCGATTCCCCGAGGCTGCCGTTGAAGACCGCCTTCAAGGCGCTGCTGACGACGCCGGACGAGATCGCGAAGCTTTGCCTCGACGCGAATTCCGACCCGGGCTGCGCCGGCCTGATCCTTTGGATGCACACGTTCTCGCCGTCGAAAATGTGGGTGCGTGGGCTCAACACGCTCAAGAAGCCGTTTGTTCACCTCCACACCCAGTTCAATCGCGACCTTCCCTGGGACGCGATCGACATGGACTTCATGAATCTGAACCAGTCGGCCCACGGCGACCGGGAGGCGGGCTTCATCCACACCCGCATGCGTCTGTCGCGCAAAGTCGTCGTCGGCCACTGGTCCGATCCGGAAGTGCAGGATCGCATCGGCGCGTGGATGCGCGCGGCGCACGCCTGGCACGATTGGCAGGGGGCCAAATTCTGTCGTTTCGGCGACAACATGCGCCAGGTGGCCGTGACCGAGGGCGACAAGGTTGCGACCGAAATGAAATTCGGCTTCGCGACCAATGGCTACGGCGTCGGCGATCTTGCGGCCGAGGTGAACGCGGTCTCCGACGCGAAGGCCAAGGCTTTGGCCGGCGAATACGAGAGAAAATATGCCGTCGCTCCTGAACTGCGCAAAGCGGGCGCCCGGCACGAATCGCTGCTTTATGGCGCGCGGCTCGAATTGGGTTTGCGCGCCTTTCTCGAACAGGGCGGCTTCAAGGGTTTCACCACGACGTTCGAGGACTTGCACGGCCTGCGACAGCTTCCGGGCCTCGCGCCGCAACGCCTGATGGCCGAGGGCTATGGCTTCGCGGGCGAGGGAGACTGGAAGACTGCCGCTCTGGTGCGCGCAATGAAGGTCATGGGCCAAGGCATGCCGGGTGGAACCTCGTTCATGGAGGACTACACCTATCACCTGGCGCCCGGCGGGCATCAGGTTCTCGGCGCCCACATGCTCGAGATCTGCGAATCCATCGCCGCAGGCAAGCCCAAGCTTGAAATTCATCCGCTTTCGATCGGCGGCAAGGAGGATCCGGTTCGCCTGGTTTTTGACGCGGCCAACGGCCCAGCGCTCAACGCAAGCCTGATCGATCTGGGCGCCCGGTTTCGCCTGCTGGTGAACGAGGTGACCGCCGTCAAGCATCCCGCCCTGCCGAAGTTGCCGGTCGCTCGCGCGGTCTGGGAATGCAAGCCCGACTTCAAGACTGCGTGCGCTGCCTGGATTCTGGCGGGCGGCGCGCACCACACGGGATACAGCTACAGCGTGACCCGGGAGATGCTTGAGGATTTCGCCACCATCGCCGGAATCGAGATGGCGGTGATCGGGCCGGAAACTACTCTGGCGAACTTCAAGCAGGACCTGCGCAGCAACGACGTCTATTATTACCTCGCGCAGGGATTCCGCGCCTGACGGCTGGACGAGGCGATGTTCAAGGAACTGAGGCGTGAAGCGTATGAAGCCAATGTCGCCCTGCCGCGGCATGGCCTCATCAATCTCACCTTCGGCAATGCGAGCGCGATCGATCGGGCGCGAGGCGCATTCGCGATCAAGCCCAGCGGGGTTGACTATTCAGCGCTGACTCCCGACGACATGGTCGTCGTCGATCTCGAGGGGCGCAGGGTCGAAGGACGGCTCAACCCGTCGTCGGACACGCCCACCCACCGTAGGCTGTTCCTCACCTTCCCGGACATCGGCGGGGTCGTGCACACCCACTCGTCGCATGCGACGGCATTCGCCCAGGCCGGCCGGCCGATTCCGATCTTCGGCACGACCCACGCCGACTATTTCAACGGCGAGGTGCCTGTCACCCGCAAGATGACCGCGAGCGAGATCGCCGCCGACTATGAGTGGGAAACCGGCAAAGTCATCGTGGAGAAAATGCAGGCGTTCGATCCCGCGGATTTTCCCGGCGTCCTCGTCAACCGGCACGCGCCATTTACCTGGGGGCCGAGCGTGGCGAAGGCGCTAGAAGCCGCCGTCGCCGTCGAATGCATTGCCCACATGGCGCTCATGTCGCTGCAGCTCGTGCCGCACCTCGACCCTATCGAGCCCGAGCTTCTCGACAAGCACTTCCGGCGCAAGCATGGGCCGGGCGCCTATTACGGGCAGGCCCCCGCTCAATAAGGCGCCGTCCGATCACCCTTGCAGCGAGATCACCATGCCGCTGAGGTCGAGCGAGAACATGAAGCCGACCTGTCGACCGCGGAGACGGAGCACAACGCCATTTGCATTCGAAAGCTGAGCCGCCGACCGGCCGCCGGCGACGGAGAGGCCGGCGCCGATCGCCGAGTAGACGCCGCTGATGTCAGCCGGGGTGCGCAGATGAGACGCAGTGCCGACGAGATCCGTGCCCGATGCCCCGATTGTCGCGCCCGCGCTGATGCCGCCGACCGACAGCTGATATTGCCTGCCCTGGAAGGTGAGGACACCGCTTCCTCCGGACGCGCCGAAAATAAAGCCCGCGCTTACGATCCTGAGCGAAATCTGCCCGGTCGCGGCTTCAGCCGGCAGCAGCATCGACCCGCTCGCCAGCGCCGCTCCGGATACGATGAGGCTGCGACGCGTGATTTTGTTCATGTTGCTCTCCCCGACCCCATTTGTATCGCGAACCGAGTCGCGCCTGTAAACGGCGAAGCAATAGACCGCTCTCAGGCCGGTTGACAAGTCCGAACCTGCCCTCGACGCTCACCCGGGCGGGGCGGCTTCCGCCGGCTTGCTCGCGTCCAACCGCTGCTTCAGATAGTCCGCGGCCAGGATCGGTGGATAACGGACGTGCTCTCCTCGGCGCACGCAGGACGGAATCGTCGCGACGAGCGCGTCGGGATTCGGGTCGTAGAAAAAAGCGATCGAATACCGCTCCCTGGCGCTCCGGTTGACGACACGATGGGGAGTCGAAACGTAAATGTCGTTGGTCCATCGCATCAGGCAGTCCCCGATGTTCACGATGAAAGCGCCGGGGACAACTGGCGCCTCGATCCATCGCCCATCGCGCGCGCGGACTTCGAGTCCGCCAACGTCGTCGGTGGCGAGCAGCGTCAGATTGCCATAATCGGTGTGCGCGCCCGCGCCCGTCCGCGGCTCGGAGCCCTGCGGGGGCGCCGGATAGTGCAGGAGCCGCAGGGTCGCCATCGGGCGATCGAATTTGTCATCGAAGAAGCCGGGCTCAAGGCCGAGGTCGCAGGCAAATGTGCGATGCAGCCGGGCGCCGAGTGTCGCGCAGGCGTCATAGTAGCCGAGCAGCGTCTCGCGGAAATTCGGCAGGCTCGGCCACGCGTTGAGGGAACGGAAGGGCTGTCCTGACAGAAGGGCGGGGTCGTCCGGCGCGATCTCCAGTCCGACGTTGAAAGCCTCCTTCATGTCGGGTCCCCGCCCCGGATCGAGCGCTTCGTGCAACATCCCGGAATAGCCTCGATTTCCGCCGATCCTCTCGATCGCCAGAGCCTGCCTTTCGGCCAGCGGCAGAGCGAAAAAGCGCCGGGACTGGTCGAACGCGCGAGCGATCAGATCCCCGTCGACGCCGTGATTGATGACATAGAAAAAGCCGACGTTCCGGCAGGCGTCGCCGGCTTCGGCCGCAATTCTGGTCAGCGACGCCCGATCGCTCTCACGCCACGATGAGAGATCAAGGATCGGCAATGTGCGCTGCATGATCCGTCCCTAGGCCGCGAGCGGTCAGCAACAGCCAAGGCCGCCGCGATAGTGCGCGGCGACGGCCGGCTCCAAGGCGCCCCAGGCTTCGAAAAACGCCGCGCGCGACGGCATCTTCGCCCGGTATTGGCGACGGAGTTCGCCTTCCGCAGCGTTAAGATCAACGCCGGTCAGCCGATTGTCCCGCACGATCTCCCGGCCTGCGACCACCAAGCGTGCGACATGGGCCGCGCTCGCGCGTGCAAAGACAAGATCGATCGGCTCCACGGCCAGAACGGCGTCGCGGTCGAGCGCGTCGAGATCGAGCACGAGAATGTCGGCGGGCGCCCCGACCGCAAGCGCGCCGGGACCGGGCGCGCCGTTGGCGAACCGCCCATTGGCGACGATCGCCGAGAGCCATGCTCCCCGATCAATCACGCTTTCGAAGCCCCAGCCGCCATGCAGGAAATGTCCGAGTCGCATTTCGCGCACGATGTCGTCGTCCTCGTCGAAGGCCGAGGCGTCGACCCCGAGGGCGACCCGGCAACCGCGCCTAAGCGCCTCGGAAATTGGTGCAATGCCGCTCTTGAGGTGAAAATTTGAGCTCGGGTTTGTAGCAATGACCGCGCCTGCGGCCGCGATCGCGTCGAGCTCGGCCGGCCTGGCATAGACGCAATGGGCGAGCGTCAGGCGCGGCGTGAGCAGTCCAAGCGTCTTCAGGCGCTCGACGACGCCCTCCGGATAGGCGCGGTCGGCGAACGCACGCTGGTATCGGGTCTCCAGCAAATGCATGTGCACCCGCCGTCCGGTGACGCGCGAAGCTTCGGCAATCCCAGCAATAAGCTCGTCCGAACACCATTGCGCACCGCTGGGCCCAAACTGGACCGAAAAGCGATCGCTCTCCGTCTCGGCAGCAATCTCTTCGACATTCGCGATCTGCTCTACGACCCCCGGCATCGAGGAAAGGAACTGCGCCTCGATCACCGCGCGTGCATCGTCGGGCAGCTTCATCAGAACGCTGTCTTCGCCTTCATAGACCAGAGGGTTGCGATCGCGCATGAAAACAGCGAACGTGACGCGCAGGCCGACATCCCGCGCGGCGCGCGCGACCTCCTTCGCCTCCTCGAGCGGCGCCATCGGCCCATGAAAACGGGTGTAATGGGCCATCACCGAGCCCGCCCCGGCGCGCGCCGCGCGTCCGAAGGCGGCGAGCGCGCCGAGATAGGGGTCGATCGCGGGCATCGCGCCGAGCCGCAGCAGCCAGGCCTCGAGCGGTTTCCCAGCCGCACCAAACGATGTCGGCGAGAGCGGGCGGGCGTGATCGTGCGCATTCACCAGCGCAGCCATCGCCAGCAAGCGACGCGTCGGCGTGTCCACGGCCGGCGTAATCGCGGCGATGCGTCCATCGCTGATCGACAGATCGACCGGCGGACCTGCTGGACTGCCGTCGGTCGGCAGCAGGACAAGCCCGGAAAGCCGGTCGATCATTGCAAGAAGCCGCCAGTGAAAGTTTCGGCCATCTTCGCTCCATTAAGACAGTCTGGCGACCGGAGCGCGAACAACCCCGCCCTGCTCCAGCGCCGATGCGACGCGGAGTGCGAGATCCTCGCGCCACGGCGCGGCGATAATTTGCACCCCGATCGGCAGTCTTTCGCCTTCTGTCCACACCGGCGCCGCGACCACCGGCAGGCCGATGAAGGAAATCGGCTGGGTGAACAGTCCGAGGTTCGGGCGCACCAGCATTTCCCGGCCATCGAGCACGAACGTCTTCTGCCCAATCCTCGGCGCCCGGCACGGGGTTGCCGGCGCGAGCAGGATATCGACATCGCGAAAAAGCGCCAGCGTCTCGGCTCTGAACCGGCGGCGGAATTTCTGCGCCTGCGCGACCCAGGCGCCCGGAAGCATCGCCCCTGCGGCCAACCGGTCGCGAACATCGGGATCGAAATCGTTAAGGCGCGTGCGCAACCGTTCCAGATGAAGCGCGCCGCCTTCGACCATGGTGATCAGATAGGCGGCCGAACGCGCCTGCTCCGCGTCGGCAAGTTCGACGGTGCGGTCCGCTTTCAAAGCTCGGGCGACCGCATCGACGGCGGCGATCGCCCCAGGTTCGGCGGAGCGGGCGAAATAACCGCCGAGTCGCGCGACGCGAAGCCCTTTCGCGCCCTCTTGGAGCGTTGGCGAAGCAGGCGCCGCCGGCCTATCGGCTTGCGCCGGGTCTGCCTCGTCTCGTCCGAGCATCGCGTCATAGGCGAGGGCGAGGTCGTCGACCGATCGCGCGAGCGGCCCCACGTGATCGAGACTGGCGGCGAATGGGAATGCGCCGGCCCGCGACAGCCGGCCATAAGTCGGCTTGAGGCCGAACAGTCCGCAGAGCGAACTCGGCACGCGAATGGACCCGTTGGTGTCCGACCCCAGCGCGATCGGAACCAGGCCGCCGGCTACCGCCGCGGCCGACCCGCCCGACGATCCGCCAGTCATGTGCTCGAGATCGTGCGGATTGCGTGACGGACCGTCGTGGGCGTTCTCGCCGGTGAAGTCGTAGGCGTACTCGCCCATGTTGAGCGAGCCGATCAGGACGCCGCCCGCCGCCTCGAGCCGGGCGAGCGCGGTCGCATCAGCCTTGGCCGGCGGCCGATCCCGATTGATCTTGGAGCCGGCGCGCGTCGGCAGGCCTTCGACGTCGAACAGGTTCTTGACCGCGAACGGCGCCCCCGCGAGCGGTCCCAGTCTCGACCCGCGGGCCCGGGCGGCATCGATCGCCTGGGCCTTGGCGAGCGCTCGGGCCGCCGTGACGTCGGTGAAGGCGCCGAGCGCCGCGTTGCGGTTCTTAACGCGGTTGAGGGTCTCCTGAGCGATCTCGCGCGCGCTCGCAGCGCCGGTTCGGACCGCTTCGGCGATCCCTCGAGCAGATCCATCCAGGAGCGCCGCCGTCACGGCGTGAACACCGGCGCGGGCTCCTCCTCATCGTCGAGCGAGACCGAGAGAAGCTTCTCCGCCTGCTCAGCCGCAATGCGCAAGTGCACGATCGTCTGGGCGCGCGATTCTGGCGTCTGGGTCAGCCCGAGCAACCGGGCCATCGCATCGGCCCAAGTTTCGGGATCGAACGAATCCGGCGTCACGCGACCGCCTGGGTCAACGCGGTTATGGCGAGCCTTATCGTCTCGAGATCTGGAATAATGTCCGCCATCGTCATGTCCTCGATCAGCGGGCGCTCATAGCCGCGTTCGACATCCTTGTCGAGCGGTCTAGCCGACTTGCGGCGCCTTCTTGCCGCGAGTCCGCGGCGACGACGGCCGAATGCGGGAATGAAGCCATAGGCGAACCGCTCGCGGCGGTTCCGATCATTTCGTCAATGACCCGCCATGTGGCGGCCGATCGTCGTCCGGTCCGCGCCCGCTCCCTCGGTGAGATAGGCGACCTTGCCGCCCGACATGACCGCGATGCGGTCGGAGAGCTCGAGAATCTCATCGAGATCCTCAGACACCAGCAGAACCGCCGCGCCTCGATTGCGCTGCTCCATGATCTGGGCGCGAATATCGGCGACCGAGGCGAAATCGAGGCCGAAGCACGGGTTGGCGACGATCAGAACATCGACGTCTTCCGAGAGCTCGCGCGCCAGCACCGCACGCTGGACGTTGCCTCCCGACAGGTCGCGGATTTGCGTTTCCGTCGAGGGCGTTTTCACGTTGTAGCGGTCGATGAGATCGCGCGCCTTGGCCCGCATCGGCTCACGCGAGAGCCAGAATCCGAGCCGCGACATCGGCGCCTTGTCGAACCGCCGAAACGCCATGTTCTCGGCGACCGACATCGTCGGCACCGTCGCGTTCTTCAGCGGCTCCTCCGGCAGGCCGAAAATCTTGAACTTGTCGAAATGGTCCCTGATCGGTTCGAAGTCCTGGTCATGCACCAGGATTTGCCCGAGCTTGATCGGCCGCTGGCCGGACAGCGCCTCCACCAGTTCGCTCTGGCCGTTGCCTGACACCCCGGCGATGCCGACGATCTCGCCCGCCTGGACCTTGAGATCGAAGCCCGCGACGGCGTCGCGACCTTCGTCGTTCTCGGCGAAGAGACCGGCGATCTCAAGCGTCGTCCCGCTCTTCGGCGCGACCGCGCGCGCCGCCGAAGGACGCACGACCGCATCGCCGATCATCATTGCCGCCATCTCGCGGGTCGAGACGCCGCCGACCTTGCCGCCGCCGACGCGAGCGCCGCGCCTCAGCACCGTAAAGTCGTCGCAGAACGCCTCAACCTCACGGAATTTGTGGCTGATCATCGCAACGGTGATTTCGTCGCGATGCGCCATGTCGCGCAAGAGCCCGAGAATCTCGTCCGCCTCGCCCGGCGTCAACACCGACGTCGGCTCATCGAGAATGAGAAAGCGCTGATCGAGATAGAGCAGCTTAAGGATTTCGAGCTTCTGCTTTTCTCCTGCCGCCATGCCGGAAACGGGTTTATCGAGAGGTACCCGGAACGGCATCCGGTCGAGGAAATCTTCCAGTCCCTTTCGCTCCTTGCGCCAGTCGATGAACGAGGGTGCGTCGGCGCGGCTTACGACAAGATTTTCTGCCGCTGTGAGCGCCGGCACCAGCGTGAAGTGCTGATAGACCATGCCCACGCCCAGCGCTTGCGCGTCCTTGGGATTGCGGACGGCGACTTCGGCGCCGGCGAGCTTGAGCTGGCCCTTGTCAGGAATGTAGAAGCCCATGATGCATTTGACGAGGGTCGACTTTCCGGCCCCGTTCTCGCCGAGGAGCGCGTGAAACGAACCGGCGGGAACCTGGATCGACACGTCCTGCAAGGCGCGCAATGCGCCGAAGGACTTGCTCATCCCAATCGTTTCGAGCGACGGCGCACGGATCTGGGCGGTCGCCGCTGGAGCGGTCATGGCATCGCCTCGATGAAGTCCGCCGAGCGGCCGACGGCGCCGAACACGCCGCCCTGCATCTTGACCATTTTGAGAGCGGCGAGATGATTGCCGTAATCGGTTGCGGCGCAGCAGTCCTCGAGCAGCACGCACTCAAACCCGCGGTCGTTTGCTTCGCGCATCGTCGTATGAACGCAGACGTCGGTCGTGATCCCGGTGAGCGCAATGTTCTCGATGCCGCGCGTGCGCAGCATCAGCTCGAGATCGGTAGCGCAGAACGACCCCTTGCCCGGCTTGTCGATCACCGGCTCGCCCGGCGCCGGCTTAAGCTCGTCGATAATCTCCCAGCCGCGCTCGCCGCGAACGAGCACCTTGCCGCAAGGTCCCGGGTCGCCGATCCCCGCGCCGATCCGTTGCGACCGCCAGCGTTTGTTGGCGGGCAGATCTGCGAGATCGGGACGATGGCCCTCTCGCGTGTGAATGACGAGGTAGCCCTTGGACCGCGCCGCGTCGAGCAGCGCCCGGATCGGCTCGATCGGCGCGCGGGTCAGCGAGATGTCGTAGCCCATCACATCGACATAGCCGCCCTTGCCGCAGAAATCGGTCTGCATGTCGATGACGATGATGGCGGTGTTCTGCGGCCGCCAGTCGCCGTTATACGGCCAGGGATAGGGGTCGGCGTCAAAAGTCGGCAAGGGATTGTCTCATTTCGCCATCGACAATTCGCCCGGCATGTCGCGCGCCGAATGTTTGGCGCTCGAGGTCGCAATCATGATGCCGAGGGTGAGGATGTAAGGCGCGGCGTTGAAGAAATAATAGCCCTGGGTGATGCCGACCGACTGCAGGGATGGCCCAATCGCTCCCGCGGCCCCGAAGAGCAGCGCCGCGGCGATGCAGCGCAAAGGATCCCAGCGGGCGAAAATTACCAGCGCCACGGCCATGAGGCCTTGTCCGGAGGACAGGCCCTGGTTCCAGGAGCCCGGGTAGGAGAGGGACAGGAACGCGCCGCCGACACCGGCGAGGAAGCCGCCGACCGTCGTCGTCATGAGACGGACGAAGTTGACGGAAATCCCCATGGCGCGTGCGGCCGCGGCGCTGTCGCCGACCGTGCGCACGACCAACCCCCAGCGGGTGTTACGGAACGACCACGCGATCACGATCGCAAGCGCGATGCCGATGAAAAACAGCGGATTGACCTGGAGCGCGCTCTTCAGGTTGGCGTCGTCGGTCCAGAATCCCAAGGGGATCGAGCCGAGCCGCGGCGCAGTTGGCTGGATATAGGGCTTGCCGAAGAAGAACGCGACCCCGACTCCAAACAGCATCATCGCGATGCCAACGGCGACGTCGTTAACCCGCGGCAGGCCGCAGATCGAGCCATGCATCGCGCCGAGAAACGACCCGGCGATGCCCGCCGCGAGAACGCCGAGCCATGGGTTGCCGGTGTGATAGGACGCGGCGTAACCGACCATCGCGCCCAGCACCAGCGTGCCCTCGAGGCCAAGATTCACTCGGCCCGATTTCTCGGTGAGACATTCGCCGAGCGCCACGAACATGAAGGGCGTCGACACCCGGATCGCCCCGCCGAGCATCGCGATGAGGACGGTGACGACGGCCTCGTTCATTTGCGGTCCTGTCCGCTTCCGGGCCGGAAGAGAGCGAAACGCCCGTAGAGAGTTTCCGAGGTCAAAAGAACCACGAAGATCAAACCCTGCAACACCAGCACCGTTGCGTCGGGCAGACCCATCCGCCGCTGAATGAGGCCGCCCGAGGCGACGAGTCCGCCAAGCAGAATGGCGACCGGGGGGATGACGAGGGGGTTATGACGGGCGAGGAAAGAAACAAGGATGCCGGTGAAGCCATAACCGGCGGCGAGCGAGGCGTTCGCGCGGCCCTGGATTGCCGCCACTTCGAAGAATCCGGCGAGTCCCGCGCAGGCGCCTGCGATCGCCGTACAGGCGACGATCAGCTTGCCTACTGGCAGCCCCTGTGCAAGCGCAGCGCGAAAATTTCCCCCGGTCACCCGCGCCGCGAACCCGAAGGTCGTGCGCGCCATGAGAAAATAGAGCGCGATGCAGAGGAAAATGCCGTAGGCAAATCCCCAGTGCACCTGGGTGCCGGGAATCTTGCCGACCATATAGGCGTCGCCGATCGGCATGGTCGACGGCTTGTTGGGATTCGACAGGTCGCGCAGCGCTCCCTCGACGAAGAAGTTCATGATCGCGATGCCAATATAGGTCAAAAGAAGCGATGAAATCGTCTCGTTGACGCCGCGCGCATAACGCAGGAATCCGCTGATGCCTACCCAGAAGGCGCCGACGACCATCGCAAAGACCGCCATGAGGATCAGCGCGACAATCGAAGGGGCGTGGCCGACCAGCGGAATCGCCAGCGCGCCGGCCGCGAATCCGCCGAGCACCAGCGCGCCCTCGCCGCCGATCATGATCAGTCCGATGCGGGCGGGAATAGCGACGGCGAGCGCGGTCAGGATCAAGGGGGCCGAGCGCTGAAGCGTATTCTGGAACGAGAACGCGGTGCCGAACCCGCCGCGCCAGACGTAGGCGACGAAATCGCTTGGCGACTTGCCGATCGCGAGCAAAAAGACCGCGAACAGCGCCGCCGCGACCAGGAGCGCGAACAGCGGGATGACGAGATATTCCGAATTAACGCGCAGCCGATCGGCAAAGTCGGACCCGGCCGCGCGCGACGCGACCGGATCGACCATGCCGCGCGGCGCGCCGGTTGCGATGGGCGGATTCGACACCGGCTCGTTCCCGCCGAGCCTTAAGTCGTCGACCCGACGACGCCTTCCAGAAGATAGTCCATCTTGTCGAGGAAGGGGTCGAGGTTGTCGTAGGTCTTGTCGATGACGACCTTGCCTTTATTATCCTTGAGCGGCCCAACGTAGATCGGCTTCTTGGCCTTGAGGCCCTCGATCGCGGCGAGCGCGGCCTTTTGCGCCTCTGGCGTCGCGCCCGCTCCGAACGGCGTATTCTGGACAAAGTCCGCTTCGTATCCGCCGGCGGTGAAGTTCGGCAGCGTTTTGCCCTCCGCGAGATCGGTTGCGTAGCCCTTGTAGATCGTGATCCACTTGTATTCGGCGCCGGTGACGAAGCCCTTTGGCGCGAGGGGCGCCTGGCTCGCATTGTGGCCGCACGTCTTCACGCCGCGCTTTTCACCCGTCTCGATGACGACCTTCGGGCCGTCGACGTGGCAAGTGATGACGTCGCAGCCCGCGTCCACCAGGGCGTTCGCGGCCTCCGCTTCGCGAACCGGCAGCGACCAGTCGCCGGTGAAGATCACCTGCACGGTCGCGTTGGGATTGACTGAACGCGCGCCGAGCAGGACAGAATTGATGTTGCTGAGCACGCTCGCGATCGGCTTCGCCGCCACGAAACCGATCTTGTTGGCCTTGGTCGAAAGGCCGGCGGCGACGCCGTTGACGTAGTGCGCCTGATTGAGATAGCCGAAATAGGAGCCGGCGTTCTTGGGATCCTTGTCCTTGTTCCAGAGCGGCGCCGCGTGGCGGAACTGGACGTCCGGATATTTCTTCGCCAGATCGACGACGAACGGCGTATAGTAGCCGAAGGACGTCGCCAGAATGAGGCCGGCGCCGTCTAGGTTGATCATCGATTCCATCGACTTCGAAACGGCGTCAGTTTCGGGGACGTTTTCCTCTTCGACGACCTTGACCCCCGGCACTTCCTTCAGCGACTTGATCGCGACCGCGTGAGCCTGGTTCCAGCCGAAATCGTCGCGCGCGCCAACATAGACGATCCCTACCGTCAGGTCGGCTGCGGCGAATGCGCGACTGAAGGCGACGAGATTTAGCGAGGCTCCCGCTGCGCCGAGGGCGGCGGATTTGAGAAGATTGCGGCGAGTAAGTTCGGTTACTGACATTACTGACGTCCTCATGCTTTGAAGGCTCACGCGGGGCTGCGTCAAACTGGAGCCTTGCTTTTTGCAAAGTCCATGCCGCGCGGTCGTGCTTGACCTCATTGGGGTTTAGCGCCTCATCTTTCGGCGCGGCGCCCGAATGTTGAGCGCACGCGCCTAGCTTTTCCGCCGACGCTGCGTCTGGCTCAGGCAATTGCCGCAAAGGCTGAATTGCCCGGCTCTTGCTTTCGTTGGATGCTGGCCGCTACGACGCCGCTGCAAGGGACTGAACGGCATGACCGCCACGATCGCAACGCTTCTCGCCGCTCACGCCGCGGGCAAGCCGGTGACGGCGACCATCGAAGAGACTTACGCTCGCATCGCCACCTATGACGATCCGGCGCTATTCATAGCCATCCGCCCGAAAGCGGAGGCCGTGGCGATTGCGAAGCGCCTCGAGGCGTCAGGGTCGGTGGGCAAGCCCCTCTACGGCGTCCCGTTCGTCGTCAAGGACAACATCGACGTCGCGGGCCTGCCGACGACAGCGGCCTGCCCGGCCTTCGCTTATCGCCCCGAGCGTTCCGCGTTCGTCGTCGGTCGGCTCGAGCGCGCTGGCGCAATCGTCATCGGCAAGGCGAACCTCGACCAGTTCGCGACCGGGCTCGTGGGCGTGCGCTCGCCCTACGGCGTTCCGCGCAACGCGCTGCGCCCGGATCTCATTCCCGGCGGATCGAGCTCGGGCTCCGCGACCGCGGTCGGCGCCGGCCTCGTCCCGTTCTCACTCGGCACCGACACGGCGGGATCGGGGCGGGTTCCGGCGGCGCTCAACGGCATCGTGGGCTTGAAGCCTTCGTCGGGGGCTCTGTCCGCCTCCGGCGTCGTACCTGCCTGCCGTACGCTCGACACGATATCGATCTTCGCCGGTGATGTTGGCGACGCTTTCTCTGTCTATCGAGAAGCGATCGCCTTCGACGAACGCGACGCCTATAGCCGCTCGTTCCGCGAGCCCGCGTTTTCGGCGCTTCCCAGCGGGATTCGGCTCGGCGTTCCCCACCCGGGCCAGCTCGAGTTCTTCGACGACAAGGAGGCGGCGGCAGCCTTCGCTCAAGACGTCACGCTCGCTCAATCGCTTGGCGCTCGTATCGTCGAGTTCGATTTCGCGCCTTTCGCCGAGGTCGCGGGCATGCTCTACGATGGTCCGTGGGTCGCCGAGCGTTACGCCGCGGTGAAGCCGCTGATCGAGACCAATCCCGAGGCGTTCCATCCCGTCACGCGCGCGATCATCGAGGGCGCGCACAAATTCGACGCCGTCGCGGCCTTCGAGGCGTTCTATCGGCTCGCCGATCGGAAGCGGCGAACGGGCCGCGTCTGGTCGGAGTTCGACGCAATGCTCGTTCCGACTATGCCGCGCGTCTATACGGTCGCCGAGGTCGAGGCCGATCCCGTCCGGCTCAATTCGCGGCTTGGGACTTACACCAACTTCGTCAACCTGCTCGATCTTTGCGCAATTGCTGTTCCTACCGGCGTTCGCGGCGACGGGCTGCCTTCGAGCGTGACCCTCATCGCGCCGTCCGGCGCGGATGGTCTCATCGCCGGGATCGCCGCGGCGATGCAGGCGCGCTCCGGCGCGTCGGCCAAAGCTGCTTTTTCGGCTCCGTCGGAGGCGGCCGCAGGCGCCCAGGCGAAGCGGGTCGAAATCGCAGTGGTCGGCGCACATCTTTCGGGGCTGCAGCTTAACCGCGAGCTCGTAGACCTCGGCGCGGCGTTTTCGCGCGAAGTTGAGACAGCGCCCGACTACCGTCTGTTTGTGCTGCCCAACTCGGTTCCGGCCAAGCCAGGCCTGCTCAGAGTCGCCGATCGCGCGGGCTCCGCGATCAAGGCCGAGATCTGGACGCTCGACCGCGCCGGCTTCGGCGACTTCGTCGCCCGAATCCCCTCGCCGCTCGGCATCGGGACGATCCGGCTCAAGGACGGCGGATCGGTGAAAGGATTTCTGGTCGAAGCCGAGGCGGTCAAAGCGGCCGAGGACGTCTCTCGCTTCGGAGGCTGGCGCGCCTACCTCAAGTCCCGCCGATAACACGCCTTGACATGTGATCCACATGCTCCCATGTTGTCAGCATGGGAGTGATGGTTCAAATCCGCAATGTCCCGCAGGCGTTGCATCGCCGGCTGAAGTCGCGAGCCGCTTTAGCGGGAATGTCGTTGTCCGACTATCTGCTCAACGAGATTCGTCAGGCGGCGGAACGGCCGACGATCGACGAGTTGCGGGCGCGCCTCCGCAGCCGCGCAGAAACCGTCCTTTCCGTAGCGCCTGCAGAAGCGGTTCGCGCCGAGCGCGACCGTACGTGATTGTCGTCGACGCTTCGGCCCTGCTCGAAGCCCTCCTTCGCACCCCGGCTGCGAAAGCGGTCGAGGGACGGCTGTTCGCCCCTGGTCAAACACTCCACGCGCCGCATCTCATTGATCTGGAAGCCGCACAGGTGATCCGCCGCTACGCGGCGACCGGTGAAGTCGGCGCCGAGCGCGGCCGTGAGGCTCTCGCCGACCTGGCCGACTTTCCGCTCCGGCGATATCCGCACGGCTTCCTTTTGTCTCGAATTTGGGATTTACGGAGGAATCTGACCGCCTATGACGCCGCATATGTCGCGCTGGCCGAGGCGCTCGACGCGCCGTTGCTGACGCGCGACCGGCGTCTGGCTGCGGCCGCCGGACATCACGTGCGGATCGAATTGCCATAGCGCGGTGGAGCGCCCGCAGGAGCCGCAGCCACGGACCCGTTTACCTCGCTTCTCGCAGATCGCGCGGCGCCGTGGCTCGGCACGCCCTACCGGGAATCCGGCTTCTCTGCGCCTGCTAGCGGCCCCGGTCGCAGGCGCGCCAGATCGAAAGCGAGCACGTCGCGCAGCAGATCGAGAAAGGCGTTCGCCGCGTGGTCGGCGCAGGCCTCGCCCTTGGCCGCGGTTGCATTGGCGGCGTCGCCAGCTGTTCCGAGCTCGTGCAGATCGCTCGCCATCCACCCAAAGCCGATCGGCTGCGTCACCCGAAGCTGGCGAAACTCCTGTTCGATTCCGACGGCTGCACTGACGAAATCCTGCGCCTTGTCCATCAGGACTGTCTTGGGTTTGAAGGCAAGCATCAGCGACGTCTCGGCGTCGCCGCCGTGGATCCCGTGGGCGCGCTCGACGGCGGAGAAAAGATCGGGCGGATAGCCGAGGCGATGCCAGCCCGCATGGACCGCGAGCATGCGATGGCGGACGCGCAGCTCCCTCACGACCGCGTCGATCACTGGGACGTTCCCCCCGTGCGAATTCATGAAAACGAGCTTGCGGCAACCGGCGCGGGCGACGCTGTCGCCGATTTCGGTCCAGGCTCGGGTGACCGTCTCCATCGAGAGGGTCAGCGTGCCGGGATATTCGGTGTGCTCGTTCGACTTGCCGATCGCCTGAATCGGGAGGATCAACACCGGCAAATCGTCGGGAATGCGCTTGACTGCGGTCGCGAGGTAGCCCTCGTTGATGAACATGTCGACCCCGACCGGCAGATGAGGCCCGTGCTGTTCAACTGCCGCCACCGGAAGAACCGCGACGACCTTTTCCATGTCCGCCGCGGCGAAGTCGCGCCAGCTCATTTCGGCCCAGAACTTGGTTGGCAGCATCGGTTTCTCCAAAGCGTTCAACGCGGGCGCGCGGCGACGGCCTCGATCTCGACTTTGAATTCGGGCCGGGCGAAACCTTGAACGACCATCAAGGTGGACGCGGAGGGCGGATTGCTCACGAATTCGTCGCGGACCTTCATGTAGCCGGCCAAATATTGGGCCGAGGCGACATAGGCGTTGAGGCGAACGAGATCGTCGAGCGACATCGACGCCTCCCCAAGGATTGCTGCGATGGCGCGAAAGCAAAGCCTCGCCTGACTCTCGACGTCGTCAGGGACAACGCCATCCTTGCTGATTCCCAATTGGCCGGAGCAAAAGACGATCCGCGCGCCGGGCTCGACTTCGACCCCGTGGGCGTAATTTGCGAACGGCGGATGGATCGCGTCCGGGTTCAGTCTGCGCATCTCGCGAAAAGTCTCCGGCCAGCGCGCCCGGCGCCCTTGTCTTGTCTCCGGGCCGGCCTCATCATGGCGCCTAAGTTGCGAGCGTCGAATAAAGCAACTCGAGACGGGAGTGAACTATGAAACTTCTTGCCCCTCGCCTGGCGGTCGGTTTGTGCCTGCTCGCGTCGCCCGCGCTTGCCGCTGACAAAGTCTCGTTCGGGACCAACTGGCTGGCCGAGGCGGAGCATGGCGGATATTACCAGGCGGTCGCCGACGGCACCTACGCCAAGTACGGCCTCGACGTCACGATCGTCCAGGGCGGCCCGCAGGCCAACAACGAGCTCCTGCTGGCGGCAGGCAGGCTCGACTTCTACATGGGCGGCAATCTCCTGCTCGCGTTCGACGCGGTCGCGCGCGGCGTCCCGATCGTCGTCGTCGCCGCCGATTTCCAGAAAGACCCACAGATCGTGATGTCGCATCCGGGCGTTGGCCTCGACAAGTGGGCGGACCTGCCGAACGCGACGACGGCGTTCATCGGGAAGGAGGGGCTCGTCACCTTCTACCAGTGGATGAAGTCGGCCTATGGCTTCAAGGAGGAAGTGGTCAAGCCCTATACATTCAATCCTGGGCCATTCATCGCCGACACGCATTCGATCCAGCAGGGCTATGTCACCTCGGAACCGTTCGCGGTCGAGCGCGAGGGCCATTTCAAGCCCAATATCTTCCTGTTCGCCGACTACGGCTATGGCACCTATGCGACGACCATCGAGACCCGCGCCGACCTTGTCGCGAACAAGCCGGACGTCGTGCAGCGGTTTGTCGATGCGTCGGCGATCGGCTGGTACAACTATCTCTACGGCGACAATACGAAAGCCAATGCGCTGATCAAGAAGGACAATCCGGACATGACGGATGAGCAGATCGCGTTCTCGATCGGCAAGATCAAGGAATATGGATTGGCCGATTCCGGGGACACGCTGAAGCTCGGCATCGGCGCCATGACCGACGAGCGGGTCAAGGGCTTCTTCGATTCGATGGTCAAGGCCGGCGTGGTCAAGCCGGATGTCGATTACAAGAAGGCCTATACGCTCCAGTTCGTCGACAAAGGCGTCGGCCTCGACCTCAGGCCGAAGTGAGGGTAGGGAAAGCCCTTCTTATGAGCGCCGGCGTGAGTGGCTCGCCGGGGCCGTCCTGCGTCTGGCTGGAAACGCGATCGACCATGACCGCCCCGTTCGCCGTCCCGAGCGCCAAACGCTACGTGCTGAGGCAGGCGCGCGTGCTCGGACGGTCGCTCCTGGAGCCCGAAGGGCCGCTCGACTTTGACGGCTTTGCGACGGTCGACATTCTCATCGACGACGGCGCGATCGCCGATATTGCGCCGGCTGGCGCGTCGGATTTCGGCAGCGCGCCTCAGCTCTCATTGTCCGGACGCATCGTGCTGCCGCTATTCGTCGACGTTCACACCCATATCGACAAGGGTCACATCTGGCGGCGGAAGCGCAATCCTGTAGGGGATTTCCCAAGCGCGCTCGCCGCGGCAATCGAGGACCGTTCGGCGAACTGGACCGCCGCCGACGTCGCCGCCCGGATGGAGTTCAGCCTGCGCTCGGCCTATGCCTATGGCACGACGGCGATCCGCACCCACATCGACAGCGTCGGCGCGCAGACGCGGATCAGCTGGCCGGTTTTCGCCGCGGTGCGCGAGCGCTGGCGGGACAGGATCACGCTCCAGGCGGCGCCGATCTTCAGCGTGGATTTTGCCCGCGACCGCGCGCACATGGCCGACGTCGAGGCGATGCTCGACGCGCACGGAACCGGAATCCTCGGCGCGGTGACCTATATGGTCCCCGGCCTGCGCGAGGGCCTCGTGACGCTGTTCGAGCTCGCCGAGCGCAAGGGCTGGGAGCTCGACTTCCATGTCGATGAAAGCGCCGATCCGGCGGCGCGCTCGCTCAAGATCGTGGCGGAAATGGCGATCGAGCGCCGCTTTGCTCGCCGCATCCTGGTCGGCCATTGCTGCTCGCTCGTGCTGCAGGAGGACGACGAACGGAAAAAGACGATCGACGCCGTCGCGCGCGCTGGGATCAGTGTCGTCTCCTTGCCGATGTGCAATCTCTTCCTCCAGGATCGCCATCCCGGCCGCACCCCGCGCTGGCGCGGCGTCACCGCGCTGCACGAGTTGAAGAGCGCCGGCGTCAACGTGATGATCGCCAGCGACAACACGCGCGACCCGTTCTACCCTTACGGCGATCTCGACATGATGGAGACTTGGCGTGAAGGCGTGCGGATCCTGCATCTCGACTATTCGTTCGCCGACTGGGCGCCGGCGGTCGCGGCCGCGCCGGCCCGGGCGATGGGGCTGGACCTCGGCGTTCTCCGCGCGGGCGGCCGCGCCGACATGATCCTGACGAGAGCGCGCGACTTTCCCGAGCTTCTCGCCCGTCCGCAGTCGGATCGCATCGTGATCCGGAACGGCGAGCCCTCGACCGCGGAGGTTCCCGACTACGCCGAGCTCGATGGCCTCAAGGGCCTCGCGCCATGAATTGCGCCTACGACATCGGCGCGTTTCGCGATCTCGTCGGTCCGATCAAGTGGGAGGACAATCCCGTTCTGGTCAGACAGAAGAGCCGCGACTTCTACTGGTATTCGCCGGTGCTGAAGCGGGAGCTCGAGGCGGTGACCGCCGACGTCGTCGTAACGCCTTCGAGCGAGGTGGAAGTGCGCGCCGTACTCGCGGCCGCCTACCGGCTCGAGATTCCGGTCACCCCCCGCGGCGCCGGCACCGGCAACTATGGCCAGGCGATGCCGCTGACCGGCGGAGTGCTCCTGAACCTGGCCGAGATGAACAAGGTGAAGTCGATCGAGCGCGGCCGCGTCGTCTGCGAGCCCGGTGCGATCCTCGTCGACATCGACAAGGTGACCGAACCATCCGGGCAGGAACTGCGTATGTTTCCATCGACCCGCGGCACGGCCTCGATCGGAGGCTTCGTCGCCGGCGGCTCCGGCGGCGTCGGTTCGATCACCTGGGGCGGATTGCGCGATTTCGGCAACGTTCTGAGGCTCAAGGTGCTCACGCTCGAATCCGAGCCGCGCGCGCTCGAGCTCACGGGCTCTGACCTGCACAAGGCGGTGCACGCCTATGGCACGAACGGCGTCATCGTCGAGGTCGAGGCGCCGCTCGCCCCGCACTACGACTGGACCGACGTCATTGTCGGGTTCGACAGTTTCGAGGCCGCAGCCGCTTATGCGCTGGCGCTCGGCGAGCAGGACGGGATCCTGAAGAAGCTCATCACCGTCGTCGCGGCGCCGGCGCCGCACGCCTATTTCCTGCGTCATCGCGCGTTCATTCCCGAAGGCGCGAGCGTCGTCATCCTGATGATCGCGCCCCACGCGCTCGACGCGTTCCGCGCCTTCACCCGGCCGTTCCGGGAGGCGCGGATTCTGCTCGAACTCGACCGAAGCCAAGCCCGAGACGCTCGCCGGCCTGCCCCCCAACTACGAATTGACCTGGAACCATACGACGCTCCGCGCGCTGCGTGTCGATCCCAAAATCACCTATCTCCAGGCCCGCTACCCGACCGACGGCGGCCTCAAGGTCGTCAAGGCTATCCATGACCATTTCGGCGACGAGGTGATGGGCCATCTCGAGGTCATCCGCTTCAACGGCCGGGTTGCGTTCGCCGGGCTGCCGCTCGTCAGGTTCACCACCGAAATGCGACTTAACGAGATCATCGCCGAGCACGAAGCGATGGGCGCGATGATCTTCAATCCCCACCGCTACACCCTCGAGGAGGGCGGCATGAAGCAGACCGACGCGATCCAGCTCGCGTTCAAGCGCGAGACGGATCCCAAGGGGCTGCTCAATCCGGGCAAGATGATCGCCTGGGAGAACCCGGAGTTCGATTTCGCCGCGGGCAGGAACTTCCTCTTTCCCGGCCTCGAGGCCCGGGCGCGCGCGGCGCAGGGCTGACCGGCCTTGCGTATTCTGGTGCTGTTCGCCCACCCGGTCGAAACGAGCTTCGGCGCTGCGGCCCACGCGAAGCTGGTCGAGGTCCTGCGCGCCAAGGGGCACAAGGTCGACGATTGCGATCTCAACGCCGAGGGCTTCGACCCGGTGATGTCGCGTCAGGACCGGATCGATTATCACAATGTCGCGGTCAATCGGCGCCGCGTCGCCCCCTACGTCGACCGCCTGCTCGCCGCCGAGGCGATGGTGTTCTCATTCCCAGTCTGGAACATGGGCTTTCCCGCGATCCTCAAGGGATTCGTCGACAAGGTCTTCCTGCCTGGGGTCAGCTTCACCCTCGGCGAGGACGGCTCCTACAATCCCTGCCTTCACAACATCAAGCGCCTCGGGGTCGTGTGCACCTACGGGGGCTCGCGGCTGCTGACCTTCTTCATGGGCGATCCGCCGCGGCGCTTCATGACCCGTTCGATGCGCCGCAACTGCGCGCCCGGCGCGCGGTGCGACTATGTCGCCCATTACGACATGGATCACACCTCGCCGGAGCGGCGCGCCGCGTTTCTCAAGAAGGTCGAGGCGAAGTTCTCGGCCTGGTGAAACAGGGCCGCGCGGCTGTAGGCGGCCCGCCGACCCAGCCCTACGTTTCTTCGCCCTCAAATGCGCGGCGATGTTTTGTGAGCTCGGCCGCGGTGAAATCCATGAACGCCCGCACCCGCGCCGCCCGGCGAAGATCGGCGTGGGTCAGCGTCCAAAGTCCAGCGTCGAGTTCCGGCACCAGATAACCGACCCGGACCAGGTCCGGGCTTGGATCGCCAAGGAAACACGGCAGCAACGCCGCGCCGACCCCCTGACGGGCCAGCTCAAGCATGCAGTGGGCCGAGTTCGCCCTGGCGGCGATTCGTCGCGGATCGACATTGGCCTCGATCCACCGCCGGCCAGACGCGGGCCCGAGCGCGTCTCCATACCCGATGAATGCGACCGGTTCGGTCGTCTCGGCCTTGGCATTCGCCATGTCGCGCCGGCAGTAGACGGACCATCGGGCGGTGCAGATTCTCCTGCCGACCAAGGTTTCCGGCGGATCATTGGTCAGCCGGACGGCGACGTCGGCGCCGCGCCGGGAGAGGTCGAGCACGTCGTTGGAGAGGATCAATTCGACGATCACGCCCGGATTTGAAGCCTGAAACCCGGCGACGATCGCCGGCATGAAATGTAGGCCGATGCCGATGGGAACGGTGACTGAAAGCTCACCCGTCAGCTTGACGTCGCGCCCCGCGACGCGACGCTCGAACTCGACGATCGATGCGGCCATCGTCGCCGCCAGCGCGATCATGTCCTCGCCGGCGGGAGTCGGCTCGTATCCGGCGCGGGACCGGTCGAAGAGGCGCGCGCCGACCGCGGCCTCGACCGCCGCCAGCCGCCGGTAGACCGTCGACTGATTGACGCCCAGGCGTTCGGCCGCCCCAATCAGCGACCGCGCGTCCGCGATCGACTTGACGAGGCGAAACTCGTCCCAACTCAAATCGGGGTTCATCCAGCCCGCCGCTCATTCCCCGCAAGCGCCATCCGGCGCAAAACTCAACCGCCTGCGTGTGTTCTACCACTCCACGTCGGGGAAGAACAATGTTCACATTCGCTCCGGCCGCCCGCCGGGTCGTCCTGTCCGCGGCACGGCCGCCCGTCGGAGCCGGTCGTTGATCGCAGCCCCGAGCCCATGGTCCGGGATCGGCGCGACCGCGATGCGCGCCGCGCCGGCCTCATCGAGGGTCCGCAAATAGGAGAACAGATGCGATGCGGCCTCGTTAAGGTCTCCGGCCGGCGAGAGATCAAGCCGCGCGCCCGCCGCGCTGCCGGCGAGCAAGCCGCCGAAATCGAGCGCGGCCTCATCGACGCGCGCCTCGGCGGCGTCGAGCCGAAGAACGGCGTTCGGCGCATAATGAGACGCCAATTGACCGGGCGCGGTGGGCGCCGTCGGCGACCCGCCGGACCACTCGATCGGCGAGCCGAGCGCGGATTCGAGCGCCTCGCGCGCAATCGCTCCCGGCCGCAGCAATCGAGGGCCGCCGGCGACAACCTCGACGATGGTCGATTCGAGGCCATGGCGGCACGGGCCGCCGTCAAGGATCCAGTCGACCCTGCCGTCGAGTTCGACGACGACGTGGGCGGCGGTGGTCGGGCTCACTCGGCCCGACCGGTTGGCGGAAGGGGCCGCAAGCGGGACGCCGGCCGCTTCGATCAGCGCGCGCGCCGTTTCATGCGACGGCGAGCGCAGAGCGACGGTTTCGAGGCCGGCGCGCGCAAGGAGACTCACTCGACAGGCCGGCGCGACCGGCAGGACCAGAGTGAGCGGCCCCGGCCAGAAGGCGCGGGCGAGCCTTTCGGCGTCGGAGCCGAAGACGGCGTGCTGGCGCGCGTCCTCAAAGTCGAGGACATGGGCGATGAGCGGGTTGATCGCCGGCCGCTCCTTGGCCGCATAGATCGCCGCGACGGCGGCATCCGAGGTCGCGTCGGCGGCCAGGCCGTAAACCGTCTCGGTCGGCATGGCGACGAGCCCGCCGGCGCGCAACGCCGCCGCCGCGTCGGCGATCGAGCCGGGGCTGGCGGCCGCGATGCGGGTCAATCTGGGCTTCAGTTTCATCCGCACCCATTGCTCGCGGGCTCCCGCCGCACTCATCCGGAGGAGCGCGGCGAAAACTCGCGTCTCGAAGGATGGTCCAGAGGGCTCCGACCGTCCTTCGAGACGCGCCGGCTCTCCTCAGGACGAGGCAGCCGGCTACGACCGGCCTCATCTCGCGCGTTGCGCGCCAACCTGACTGTACATAAGCTGATTTTCGCCCGCCGCAGCAAACCGCAGCGGCCGATCGCCGCGCAATCCGGCGACGAGGAGGAGCGAGAGATGTCCTATCGTTCGCCGGTCGGCGATATCCTTTTTTCGCTCAAGGCCGTAGCCGACGTGCCGGGCATGATCCGCCGCGGGCTCGCGGGCGAACTCGATTGGGATGCGGTGTCGTCAATTGTCGCCGAGGCCGGACGCTTCGCCACCGAGGAGATCGCGCCGCTGAACCGCCCCGGCGATCTCGTCGGGGCGCGTTACGAGAACGGCGTTGTGACCACGCCGCCGGGCTTCGCCGAAGTCTATCGACGGTGGGCTGCGGCGGGTTGGAACGGCGTTTCCGCGCCGGTCGAATTCGGCGGCATGGGCCTGCCTCATGTCGTCAACGCCGCCTGCACCGAAATCTGGAACGGCGCATCGATGGCTTTCGCCCTTTGCCCGCTCCTCACCGAGGGGGCCATAGGCGCGCTCAAGAGCTTCGGGTCGCGCGAGCTGCTCGACCGCTATCTCGCCCCGATGATCGCCGGCCGGTGGACCGGGACGATGAACCTCACCGAGCCGCAGGCGGGCTCGGACCTCAACGCGGTCAGGTCCCGGGCGGAACGAGCCGAGGATGGTAGTTATCGCCTGTTCGGCCAGAAGATATTCATCACCTACGGCGAGCACGACATGGCCGAGAATATCGTCCATCTCGTCCTCGCCCGATTGCCAGGCGCGCCTCCCGGAACGCGCGGCCTGACTCTGTTCCTGGCGCCGAAATTCCTTCTCAACGCCGATGGCTCGCTCGGCGAGCGCAACGACCTGCGCTGCGCCGGGATCGAGCACAAGCTCGGCATCCATGGCTCGCCGACCTGCGTCATGGCCTATGGCGACAATGAGGGCGCGAAGGCGTGGCGGGTCGGCGAGGAAAATCGCGGCCTCGCCGCCATGTTCGTGATGATGAACGCCGCGCGCCTCGCGGTCGGGACGCAGGGGGTGGCGATCGGTGAGCGCGCCTATCAGCAGGCGCTGGCTTACGCCCGGGAGCGCCGCCAGGGCCGGGGCATGAATGGCGGCGACGGCATGCGCCCGATCATCGAGCACGCCGACGTCCAGCGAATGCTGCTGACGATGAAGGCCAACGTCCAGGCCGCGCGCGGCGTCTGCTGCCTGACCGGCGTCTCCCTCGATCTCGCAAGCCACGGCGAGACCGCCGCCGAACGTACGGCCGCCGCCAATCGCGCCGCGCTGCTTACGCCTGTCGCCAAAGCGTTCTCGACCGACATCGGCGACGAGGCGGCCTCGATCGGCGTTCAGGTCCATGGCGGCATGGGATATATCGAGGAGACCGGAGCCGCCCAGCACATGCGCGATTCGCGCATCGCGGCGATCTACGAGGGTGCGAACGGCATCCATGGGATCGACCTTGTGCAGCGCAAGCTGCCGCTGGCCGGCGGCGACGCCGTCCGGCAGGAGATCGAAGGCGTCCGCCGGGTCGCGAGCGACGTCGCCGGGCGCGGGGGCCCAAGCTTTGGCGCGACGGCCGAGCGGCTCGCCGAGGCGTCCGACGCGCTCGAAGAATCGACGCGCCTGATGCTGGATTGGATCGTCGCCGATCAGTATGCCGCCCTTGCGGGCGCCTCTCCCTATCTTCGCCTGTTCGGGCTCACGCTCGGCGGCGCGTGCCTCGCGAAAGCGGGTCTCGCGGCTGAGGCGCTGGCCGAAGGCGGCGATGAGAGCGAACTCGGCCGCGTCGGCCTCGCCCGCTTCTTCGCCGAGAATATTGCAGTCGCCGCGCCGGGGCTGTCGCGCGCGATCGCCGCGGGCTGCGCGCCGCTTAAACCTTATGAGACAATCCTGGCGGACAGCGCATGATTCAGGACATCGAGGTCTCGCGCGACGGCGCGGTAATGTCGGCCGCCTTCGCCCGGCCACAGAAGAAGAACGCGATTACCGGGGCGATGTACGAAGCGCTGATCGAGGCCTTCGAGGCGGCCGAGCGCGACGAGAGCGTCGGCGCGTTCATGCTGAGCGGTCAGGGCGGCGTGTTCACCGCCGGAAACGACCTCGGCGATTTTGTCGCCGCCGCGTCGCGCGAGGGTGGCGACTTTCCGGCGTGGCGGTTCACCACTCGGCTCGCCGAATTCGGCAAGCCGCTGGTCGCCGCGGTCGACGGGCTCGCAGTCGGCATCGGAACGACGCTTCTCTTTCACTGCGATCTCGTCTATGCGACGCCCGAGTCGCGCTTCCAGGCGCCGTTCGTCAACCTGGGCCTGGTGCCCGAGGCCGGGTCGTCGCTGCTCGCGCCGCAACGCTTCGGCCGCGCGAAAGCGGCCGAATTCCTCCTGCTCGGCGAGCCGTTCGGCGCCGAGGAGGCGCGTGCGCTGGGCCTCGTCAACGCGCTCGTGCCTCAGCCCAAGCTCGTCGCCCACGCCATGAGCAAGGCGGCGGCGCTAGCAGCCAAGCCTCGCGCGGCGCTCCTCGCTACGCGGCGCCTTCTGCGCGGCGATGGCGAGGCGTTGAAAACGCGCATGGCCGAGGAGATGCACGCGTTCGCCGAGGCCCTCAAGTCCGACGAGGCGCGCAAGGCTTTCCAGGCCTTCCTCTCCGGCGGGCGGAGGTAGCCGGACTCGAACATCCTGCGCGTCGGGGACGTTGGGCGATCAAACTGCGCAGCGCCCTTGCCTCTTCCGTTGGGGTGCGACTCGCAGGTTGCATGGCCGGCGTGCTATAAAGCCCCCAAGACCGCGTTGAGTAGGAGTTCCCATGGCCCCGCCGCGCCCGTATTGGAAGGGCTACCTCAAGCTTTCCCTCGTCTCTTGTCCGATCGCGCTCTACACCGCGACATCGTCGGGCGAGCGCGTCGCCTTCCGCCAGATCAACAAGAAGACCGGCAACCGCCTCCGCCAGCAGCTGATCGATGAAGAGAGCGGCGATCCGATCGATCCGGACGACAAGGGACGCGGCTACGAGGTCGACAAGGGCGTCTATATCAGGGTCGAGGACGAGGAGATCGACGCGATCGCGATCGAAAGCAGCCATACGATCGACATCGACTCGTTCGTCCCCAAGTCGGAGATCGACGAGCGCTACGTGGACAGCCCGTATTACCTGGTCCCGGAGAACAAGGTCGCCCTCGAGGCGTTCGCGGTCATCCGCGACGCCATGCAGGACAAGGGCATGGTCGCATTGGGCCGGGTGGTCCTTTCGAAGCGCGAGCGGGTCATCATGCTCCAGCCAAGGGGCAAGGGGCTGCTCGGGACGACGCTCCGATACCCCTATGAGGTTCGCGACGAAGAGATCTATTTCGGCGACATCGCTGACGTTAAGATTCCAAAAGACATGCTCGCTCTTGCCGAGCATATCCTCGAGACCAAGGCCGCCAAATTCGACGCCACGAAGTTCCACGACCGCTATGAAGAGGCGATCGTCGCCATGCTCAACGAGAAGAAGGCCGGCATGCCGGTTTCGAAGCAGCGCGAGCTGCCGAGGATCGTCGCCGGCACCGATCTCATGGCGGCGCTTCGGCAGAGTATCGAAAGGGCCAAGGAATCTCAACCGAAGCCGGCGGCGGCGGCCAAGCCTGCGCCGGCGCCAGCGAAGCCTGCCGCCGTCTCCAAGGGCAAGAAGGCGGCGAACCGCAACCTGGATCAGCGCGAGATGCTTCTGCCGATCGCCGGCGGCTCGCCAGCCAAGGCTGTTGAGGAAAAACAGCCGGCGAAGCCTGGCGCTCGGAAAAAGGCGGGATAGAGCGTACCGCAAACGCGTGGATTCAATGGCGGCCGACAGTTTCCTGATCCACGCCGCAGGCTGTCTGCTCGCTGCCATGCCCGCGAACGGGGCGCCAGGCGAGGCTCTAAGCGACTTTAAATTCGCGCTTGGGCGGGAATGACAAAACCCAGGCTTGCTTCCGACACCAGCGCGCTCTTGAAGGTTATTCGTCGTCCCGGTCGGGAACGTCGAGATGGCCGTCGGCGGCGCGCTGTTCCCAACCCGGATTTCCCAGCGCCGAGTCGACCGGCATATCGTTGCGGCGCTTCGCCTCGTCGATCTTCGCCTTCAAATCGTCCGACGCTTTGCGCAACTCCGGCAGCGATCCGTTCCCCGTGTCGGACGGCTCCGTGTCGGACTGGGCCTGCGCCTGAGTGGACTTACCCTCCTTGTCGCTGATCTGCGGTTCGTTTGCGGCGGGGATGCTGTTGTCCGGCTGCATCGCGCGCTCCTCACCATGGGATCGGAGAAAAGAGGCCGCCCGAGAGTGGGCAGCCTCTTCGTTTTCATGACGCTTCAGCGCCTGGGCGGGTTCTCGCCCCTCCGGGCGGCGTCCTTGGCGTCACCGAGCGCTTCGCGGGCCGAGCCCTTGGCCTTGTCGATCTTGCCTTCGACCTGCATCTCTTTGTCGTCGGTCATTTTGCCGAACGCGTCCTTCACGGCGCCCTTGGCCTTGTCGGCCGCGCCCTTGATGTGTTCCTTGTCCACGGATCTGCTCCTTGCGATTGTCGGACCGCGACAGAAACGGTTCGGAGCGAGGAAGGTTCCCGCCGGTCCTGCAGGGGCTCCAAGAGCAGACTGCCTTCGGATCGGCGCGGCGATGCTCGCTCTGGCGGCGCCACGGCGCGGGAAAGCGAAGCCCGAGCCATGCCAGGTCGTCGACGATCGCGGCCTCGAACCCAGGCTTGCAACGCGCGCTGTCCAAGTCTTCAATGCGCAGAATCAGGCGCCCGCCCGTCTCGGCGGCAACGCGCTCGTTCATGAGCGCCGAATAGGCGTGGCCAAGGTGCAGCGCGCCGTTCGGGGACGGCGCAAAGCGCAGCACGGGCGCGGTTGCGGGAGGGTGATCGACCATGGCGGCAAAGCGGATGCATAAGCCGCGACCCCGCGCAACCCGGCGCGCCCGGCCTGCGGCGGCAAGAACCTATCATCCCGGCCCCCTGATCGTCGATGAGGCTTCCTTGCACGAAGCCGCCGAGCGGCTGCGCGCCAAGGACCCGAAGCTGATCGAGCGCCTGGCCGCGGCGGGCGGACCGCCGCCGCTTCGCCGCCGGGAGCCGGGCTTTGCGGGGCTTGCGGCGATCATCGTCTCCCAGCAGGTGTCGGTCGCGAGCGCCGCCGCCATTTTCGGCCGTTTGCAGGCGCGCATCGTCCCGCTCGAGGCAGCCGGGATCGCCACGGCGACCGAGGATGACTTGCGCGCCTGCGGATTGTCAGCCGCAAAAATCCGCGCCCTGCGGGCGGTCGCCCAGGCGGTGGTCGAGGGCGGCCTCGATCTTAAGGGCCTCAGCGCCCTCGACGCCGAGGTCGCCCACAAGGCGCTGGTCGCGGTCAAGGGCGTGGGCCCGTGGACGGCGGACATTTTCCTCCTGTTCTGCCTCGGCCACCCGGATGCGTTTCCCGCCGGCGACCTCGCGCTCCAGGAAGCCGCCAAGCTCGCGCTCAACCTCAAGCGCCGCCCCGACGCGGTGAGGCTCGAGCGGATCGCCGAACGCTGGCGGCCGCTCAGGGGCGTCGCCGCGCGGATGCTATGGGCCTACTACCGGGGCGTGAAAGCGCGTTCGGGGATGGCTCTCGCTGATGGTTCGGGTTAAGCCAGACCCCCGATCATCCCCGGAGCTTAATGTCTGATGAGCGCCGCCCTGGACGGACCCCGCATCCCTGCGGCCGCAGGCCGAACCAGCCAGCTGGTGGTGTTTCTGCACGGCTACGGCGCCGACGGCGCCGACCTGATCGACCTCGGGCGCCAGTGGCGGGCGATGATGCCCGAGGCGGCGTTCGTTTCGCCCCACGCCCCCGAGCGCTCGCCGGCCACGCCAATGGGCCGGCAATGGTTCGCGCTCTCCAATCGACCCCCCGAGGATGCCGCCGGAGCCGACGAACGCTGGAACGGCGCGGTCAAGGCGCGTGGCGCGATCGACGCCTTTCTCGACGGCGAGCTCAAGCGGCTTGGCCTCGACGATTCGCGGCTCGCGCTGGTCGGCTTCAGCCAGGGCGCGATGATGGCGCTGCACGTGGGCTTGCGGCGTCCCGTCGCGCCGGCGGCGATCCTCGGATTTTCCGGCCTCTTGATCGGCCCGGAGCGGCTTGGCGAGGCGACGGCGCGCGATCCGCGCGGCCGGCCGCCGCCGATCCTGCTCGCGCACGGCGACCAGGATCCGGTGATCCCGTTCGAGGCGATGTTCATGGCGACAGAGGCGCTGGCCGGCGCTTCGATCCCGACCCAATGGCATCTTTCGCTCGGGATCGGCCACGGCATCGACGCCGGGGGCCTGCGCCACGGCGGACTGTTTCTCGCCAAGGGGTTCGCAGACCGGCGGCGCTGAGAGGCGAGCGCGCGTCCTCTTGCACGACGACGCCTTTTCAAGGGCTTGGGCGCTTTTTTCTGGAACGGCCGCGAGACGCGGCGACGGCGTGGCCTTTAATTAGCGAGAATAGTTTGTTCTTATAGAACTGCATTAGATTGTTGAATTATTGGCCTGCATCCCCGTCCTTGGCGTTCCGGAATGTGACGGGCGTCACAGCGCGCGGCGGGGCGCGCGGTTAAACTTTTCTTAATGATCTCGAAGGACCCCCGTCGTGAGAATCCTCGTCGCTGTCGCTTTTCTTCTGCCCTTTGCGCTCGCCGCCGAGGCCGCGTTCAACACACACTCGCCCGACGCCGCGGTGAAAGCGGCCTACGCCGCCGATCAAACGGCGATTGAAGGCCGCGGCGTTGGCGTGATGGGCGACAACGCGCTGCGCGCACGCTTCTTCTCGCGCTCGCTCTTGCGGTCAATCGCCGCCAATGAAATCGTCGCTGACGCGCGCAATGCGCCCCCGGCGGTCGTCGGCGACCCGTTCACCGACGAGGCGCCCCACATGGTGGCGCTGCGCGTCACGCCGATCTCGGAAACCCGCGACAGCGCGAAGGTCTTGGCCGAGTTCGCCCGCGGCGACGGCGCCCGGGAGCGGCTCACCTACGCCATGGTCTACGAGCGCGGCGAGTGGCGCATCGACGACATCACCTACGCCATGCTCGACGGCGAAAGCCACACCCTGCGCGGCGAATTGGCCGCGAACTAGTCTCCTGCGGTCCGCCGCAAAACTCACGCGCGAGAGGAGCTGCAAATCAAGGATGCGTCATAAGGCGAATTAGACGCTTATTTCATGGCTGGGCCACAGACGCACCGCTCTTGCGGCGGCCTTTTTCGGGCCGTCCTTGATTTGCACTTCCTCTCGCGCTTTTCGCCAGGTCGAGCTTCTCGCCGCAGAGCCCGGAATGGCCGGATCGCCGGCCGGACGTCGCCTTCTCCGCCAATTGCGGGCCAGCCGAAGTCGCTCCTTCACATCACAAGTGATCGCGCCCTCCCTTCCGGCGACCGTCTGGCGCGCCTATGCTCGCGCAGGCGGGGCGGAGGAGGCTTGGATGCGCGGATTGCGGGTCGGCCTGGCGCTCGGCGCCGCGGTCATTGTAGCGGCCTTGGCGCCGCAGGTGCGCCCGGCGGGCGCCGCAGGGACGCCGGTCGCCGTGGACGCCGCGATCGTGCTGGCCGCGGACGTCTCGCGCAGCATCGACGACGAGGAGTTCGCGCTTGAGCGGCGCGGCTATGCCGACGCGATTCAGAGCCAGCAGCTTCTCGACGCGATCTCCACCGGGCCGCGCGGCGCAATTGCGCTCGCCTACGTCGAATGGGCCGGCGACGGCGAGGACAAGGTCGTGGTCGACTGGGAGGTCATCCGCAACCAGAGCGACGCCGGGGCGTTCGCCGCTGCGCTCACCGCCGCGCCGAGGTCGTTCCTCGGCCGGACCGCGATCGGGACGGCGATAGATTTCTCGTTCGCGATGTTCGCCGAGAGCGCTTTTTCGACCGACCGCAGGGTGATCGACGTCTCTGGCGACGGCACGAGCAACCAGGGCCGCATGGTCACCGAGGCGCGCGACGCCGCCGTCGGGGCGGGAGCGGTGATCAACGGGCTCGCGATCTTCAACAAGAAGGCCGCGGCAATGGGCGGCTATCTGGCCCTGCACACCAATCCGCCCGGCGGCATCGCCCAATATTACCGCGCCAACGTGACCGGCGGCGCCGGCGCGTTCGTGCTGCAGATCGACGATTTCAAGAGCTTCGGCGAGGCGATGATGCGCAAGCTCGTCAACGAGATCGCCGACGCGCGCCAGCCCGACGAATGACGCGCTCCGCCCCTACTGCAGACGCGGACGCTTCAGGAAGCTCGACCGATCGGCCGACTGGATGCGCAACCCGATCGGCCGGCCGTCGCGCATAATCTCGATCGGGATCTCGACCCCCGCGGGACCGCGGGCCCAGACCTTGCGGTAGAAATCGCCGAGGCCCTCGGTCTCCGAGCCGCCGACGCTGGCGAGAACGTCGCCGCGGCGCAGGCCGGCAGCCGCCGCCGGTCCGTTCTCGGCCACGCTGGCGACGATGATTTCATCGCCGTTTTCGGCGGAAAAGACGCCGAGCCACGGGCGCGCCGGCCTGTTGACCCGGCCATAGGCCAGAAGATCGTCGAGGATCGGCGACAGAAGGTCGATCGGCACGATCATGTTGACGTCCCGCGGCCCGCTCTTCGCGGTCAATTGCTCGACATGCAGGGAACCGACGCCGATCAGCCGGCCGTTCTGGTCGATCGCGCCGGCGCCGCCCCAAAACGGATGGGCGGGGGACGTGAAGATCGCCTCGTCGAGGAAATACTCCCAGTAGCCGGCGAACTCCTGCTTGCCGACCACCATCGCGCGGACCGGCTTGGTCCCGGCGCCGGCCGCTATCGTCACCGGATCGCCGAGCTTCGTCTCGCTCGAACGCCCAAGCTCTAGCGCCGGACAATCGAGCGGGCCAAGCGCCTGCACGAGGCCGAAGCCGGTCTCGCCGTCGACCGCGAGCGCATGGCCGGGGGTGACGCGGCCTTCGGCGTCGGAAAGCCAGACGCTTTCGGCCTCCATGATCAGATAGCCGATCGTCAGAACCAGACCGCTCTCGCGGATGACGACGCCGCTGCCCGACCGTTGCTCGCCCAGTGTTTCGGCGGTGAAGGCGTCCCCGGGAATCGACGACTGCACCGTGACGATCGACTTGAGCGCGCGATCGAGACTGATGCCGGCGCCTCTGCTCGGGGGGCCTACTTGCGGTTCGCCGCGTCGCGGCTTCTCGGTCATCGGCCCTGTCCTTTCGGCTCAAAAACGCGCAGTCGCCTTCGGCGATCGCTCGACCGCTAACGGACAATTATGGCGGGTAAATGTGCGTGCCCGGTGCGAGGCGCCCCTGCGCCCAAAATCAGCGTCGCGCCCCGAGCTGGCTGCGCTCCTCGAGCACCGACATGAGATACTGTCCATAGGCGCTCTTGCCGAAGCGGGCGATGATGCGCTTGAACTGGGCGACGTCGATAAGGCCAAGGTCAAGCGCGATCTCCTCGGGACAGCTGATCTTGGCGCCCTGACGCTGCTCGATGGTCCTGACGAAGCTCGCGGCGTCGAGGAGCGAGTCAGGGGTTCCAGTGTCGAGCCAGGCGAACCCCCGGCCCATGCGCTCGACGCTGAGCGCCCCGGCCTCGAGATAGATGCGGTTGACGTCGGTGATCTCATACTCGCCGCGCGCCGAAGGCTTGAGCGCCTTCGCGATCTCGACCACCTGCGAGTCGTAGAAGTAGAGGCCGGTCACCGCCCAGTGGGACTTGGGGGCGGCGGGCTTCTCCTCGATCGAGAGCGCCCGGAAGGCCGAATCGAACTCGACCACGCCATAGCGTTCTGGATCGGGCACATGATAGGCGAACACGGTTGCGCCGCGCTCGCGCGCCGCCGCGCGCCTGAGCTGCTCGCTGAGGCCCGCGCCGTAAAAGATGTTGTCGCCGAGCACCAGCATCGCCGGACCGCCGCCGATGAACGTTTCGCCGATGACAAACGCCTGCGCGAGCCCATTGGGCTCGGGCTGCGGGGCGTATTCGATTCTGATGCCCCATTCCGCGCCGTCGCCGAGCAGGCGGCGGAACATCGGCAGGTCGTGCGGCGTCGAGATGATGAGGACGTCCCGGATCCCGGCCAGCATCACCACCGACAGCGGATAATAGATCATGGGCTTGTCGTAGACGGGGACAAGCTGCTTTGAGACCGCAAGCGTGATCGGATGGAGCCGCGTCCCCGCGCCGCCGGCCAGGATGATGCCTTTCATCTTCGAATCCGTTCCGGTTGCGGCGCCATCAAGCGCAACCTGTCATTCCCGCGAACGCGGGAATCCAGCGCCACCGCCGCAAGTCTGGATACCCGCGTTCGCGGGTATGACATGTCGGCCGGTTGCATTGGCATGAAGCGGCCCACTAGGTCCCGGCCTCGGCGATGACGCCGAGGCGCTCGCCGGCGTAGACCTTCTCGCGCAGCGGGCGCCACCACCATTCGTTGTCGAGATACCAGCGCACCGTCTTCTCGATGCCGGTCTCGAACGTCTCGAGCGCCCGCCAGCCGAGTTCGCGCTCGAGCTTGGCGGCGTCGATCGCGTAGCGCCGGTCGTGTCCCGGCCGGTCGGTCACGAAGGAGATGAGCGTTTCGTGCGAGCGGGAGAGCGGACGAAGGCGATCGAGAATGGCGCAGATCCGCATCACGACGTCGATGTTGCGGCGCTCGTTGCGGCCGCCGACATTGTATTTCTCACCGATCCGGCCGCGCGCCACGATCAGGTCGAGCGCCCGCGCGTGGTCCTCGACATAGAGCCAGTCGCGCACATTCAAGCCCGCGCCATAGACCGGCAGCGGCTTGCCGTGAATGGCGTTGAGAATGATCAGCGGAATGAGCTTCTCGGGGAAATGATAGGGGCCGTAATTGTTCGAGCAATTCGAGATGAGCGCCGGGAAGCCGTAGGTTCGGGCCCATGCCGAGACGAGGTGGTCGGCTGCGGCCTTCGACGCCGAATAGGGCGAGCTGGGATCGTAGGCCGTCTCCTCGACGAACGCGCCATCCTCGCCGAGCGAGCCATAGACCTCGTCGGTCGAAACATGCAGGAAGCGGAAGCTGTCCCGCCGGTGCTCCGGCAGCCCGCGCCAGTAGGCTCGCGCGGCCTCGAGCAGGGAAAACGTGCCGACGATATTGGTCTGGATGAACGCGTCGCCGGCCGTGATCGAGCGATCGACGTGGCTTTCGGCAGCGAGATGGATCACCTGGTCAGGCGCGAAGGTCTCGAACGCCTCGGCCACCGCGCGCCGGTCGCAAATGTCGATCCGCGCGAAGCGGTAGTTGGGCGCATTGCCGATCGTGGCCAGCGATTGCAGGTTTCCGGCATAGGTCAGCGCATCGACGTTGAGCACCGAGGCGCCCTCGCCGACCAGGCGCCGGCATAAAGCCGAGCCGATGAACCCTGCGCCGCCGGTCACAAGCACTTTGCGCTGCATCGAGACCTCTGAAATCACTAACAAACCGTCCGTTCGGAACGCGCCCGGCATTCCGACGCCACACCTTGCCCGTTACTCCCTAAATGAATCCTTGAGCTACAATTGTCCGCCCGGGCAGCGGCCCGTTCCTGGCAATCATACCAGAAGGCGGGCGCAAACTGCCCCGACCGACCGGCGCCAGTCCGGCAGGCTCAAGCCGTATACGCGAGCAAGCTTTTCGTTGTCGAGGCGGGAGTTGGCCGGCCGCCGCGCGGGCGTCGGGTAGTCAGCGGTCGCAATCCGCTTGACCCGGGTCGAGCGCCGCCCGCGCGCCTCGGCCTCGCGGAACACGGCTTCAGCGAAATCCGCCCAAGTTCCCTCGCCCGATCCGGTCATGTGGAAAATGCCGCGAAGGCTTGGCGATGAATCGATCTTGACCCGCGCCGCGATGGCGACGAGCGCGTCGGCGATGTCGAGCGCGGAGGTCGGGTTGCCGCGCTGGTCGGCGACCACGCCGACCTCGTCGCGGGTTTCGTTCAGCCTCAGCATGGTGCGGACGAAATTCGCGCCGAACGGGCTATAGACCCAGGCGGTGCGCAGAATGACGCTGTTCGCGCACGCCGCCGCGACCGCTTTCTCGCCGGCGAGCTTGGACCGGCCGTAGGCCCCCGTCGGCCCGGTCGGATCGTCCTCGCGGTAGGGCCGGTCGAGCGCGCCGTCGAAGACATAGTCGGTCGAGAGATGGATGAGCGGAACGCCGAGCCGCTCAGCGGCTTCGGCGACATGGCCGGCCCCTTCGGCGTTGACCCGAAACGCCTCGGCCTCCTCGGCTTCCGCCTTGTCGACCGCGGTATAGGCGGCGGCGTTGACGATCACGTCCGGGCGCGCCGCCTCGAGCCCGGCGAGGACGGCGGCGCGGTCGGTGAGGTCGAACGCCGGCCGGCCGAGCGCAACCACCTCGAGCTTCGGCCCCGCGCGCTCCAGAAGCGACGTCGCGACCTGGCCCTTGGATCCGGTGACCGCGATCCTCATTCGAACAGGTCCGGCGCGTCCTTGAGCCGCGGCCATTTGACGTCCTTGTCCGACAGGATCGGGCCTCCGGGCGGCGCCGGCCAGGCGATCCCGAGCCCCGGATCGTCCCAGGCGATCCCCCGGTCGTTGGCGGCCGAGTAGGGCGCGGTTGTCTTGTAGAGGACCTCGACGTCGGGCTCGAGAGTGATGAAGGCGTGGGCGAATCCGATCGGCACCAGAAGCTGGCGCCAGTTTTCGGCCGAGAGCTCGACCGCGACATGCTGGCCGAAAGTCGGCGACGAGCGGCGGATGTCGACCGCGACGTCAAGAATCCGGCCGCGTCCGCAGCGAACGAGCTTGTCCTGCGCGAACGGCGGCGTCTGGAAGTGCAGGCCGCGCAAGACGCCCTTGGCCGATGAATAGGAGTGATTGTCCTGCACGAACGTCATCGGAGGAAGGCCGGCCTTCTCCCAGGCGGCTTGGCTATAGACCTCGGAGAAAAACCCGCGCGCGTCGCCGTGCTTTTTCGGCGTCACGATCTTGACCGCCGGAATGGCCGTCTCTTCCACCAACATCGCAGGACCCCCGTCCAAGCCGCCTGGCCGCTCCAGGCGCCGCCCTCTTGCCAGAAGCCGCGGCTCACGGCCACCCCGAATGCAATCCAAAGTGGAGCCGAAGCCCAATCAGCTTGACCCGTCTCGGCCCGAAGGCGACGTTCCCCGGCCAGTCCCGCTATGGAAGAAATGCGCCGATGGTGTTGAAAAACTCGCCGTCATCTGCACGACGCAATCATGTTTCGCTTCTGTCGAGTTGACGCCCTTCACAATCGCGCCATTTGCTTAGGTCGCTTTCTTTTGCAAGCCGATTGAACTTGGGAAGGCAATGGAGAGCGTCGAGCCAAAGAGCCGCTGGGTGTGTGATCTGGATCACAGCGGCGGCGGTGGTTTCTGTTACGCATGAATTGTTGTGGACCGCCTCGGGCAGAGCGCCAGTTGTTCCGCACGGCAGTCGGCGCGCGCTTCCGCATACACGAAAAGCGCGCGCCCTTTTGCTACGCCAGGAGGGGACTATGCGTTGGATTATCCTTAGCTTGACGATGATTCTCGCGATCGGCGGCCCAACTTCGAAGGCCTCCGCCCAAGATCCCAGTGCACGCTGCGTGTGGGTGGGAAACGAGCAAATGACCATCGCATCGGCTTACGGCCGCGGTCTCGCCATTGAGAATTTCACTGAGGTCGAGACCGCGAAGTTCCTCATCGCATTCAACGCGATGCCGCCCAGAAGCGACTTCGTCGCGACGAAGATCTTCGCCGCCGTTGGCGGCGACCGGGTTTACGTTTTCTTCGAGAGTGACAAAGACCTCTGCACGGCGCCTTCTCCGTTGTCCCGCGCGAGCTACGAGGCCCTTGTCGAGAAGGCGCGTGGCGACGGCGTGTAATCCGAGCAGCGGTTCGTCGATCTCGCGCCGCAGGCGCGATCGGTAGCGGCTCGCGGGTCGCCGCCAAGTCCCGATGACATTTCAGTCTTGTCAAAGTCATCCTCTGGGCGCAGTCTGGCCGGGTACGGTCGTGATCCCGCGAATGTCCGGTTGTTTGTCGTCGGCGACGCTGAATGGCCGGCATCCGGTCTTGTGCGGTTTCTGTAATAATTGTCAGCGGGACTCGAACGGCAAATCCGGTGAAGAGAGGCAAAACGATTTCGCTTGCCCTTCGCCCAGCGCTCAATCGGGCCCAGGCGCTCGCTCAACGGCTCGCCGCCGAGATTCTCAGCGGCCGCCTGCAGCCAGGCTCTCGCCTGCCGACCGAGCAGGAACTTTCGCTGGCTACGGGCGTCAGCCGCACGGTCGTGCGGGAGGCGGTGGCCGCGCTCCGAGCGGACGGGCTGGTCATGACCCGCCAGGGGCTCGGCGCTTTCGTGCCCGCGGACGTGCAGCGCCGCCCATTCCGCATCGATCCCGACGAGGTGAAGTCCGGCAAGGACGTGCTGCAGATTCTCGAATTGCGGATGGGCTTGGAGATCGAGGCCTCGGGACTCGCCGCCGAGCGCCGGACAAGCCACGACCTCATCCTAATCGAGGCCGCCCTGCGGTCGATCGAGGCCGAAATCGAATTCGGCGGCAACGCGGTGGACGCCGACTTCCGGTTCCATCTGGCGATCTTTCGCAGCGTCCACAATCGCTACTTCCCGCAGCTTCTCGAGTTCCTGGGGAACTTCATCATTCCCCGCCAGACCCTAAATCTCGCCAGCGGCAGCGACCAGGTCCGATACTTGCGTAAGATTTAGGTGGAGCACGTGGCGATTTACCAGGCCATTCGCGCCCAGAACACAGCGGCCGCCCGCAAGGCGGCGCGACAACACCTGTCCAACTCTCTAAGCCGATACCAGGAGGTCGGCCCTCGCGCCTCGCGTCGCGCCGAAGCCGTGCCTCTGGCAGAGGCCGAGTGACATCCGGAACCGATGGGCCGCCCTAACCGCCGCTCATAGCCGTGCGCGCGCAAGCTTCTGGAACGCCCGGGCGCGATGGGAGAGCGCGAGCGAGCCATCGGCCGGAATCCCATGCTTTTCCTCGGCCCTCATCTCGCCGAAGGTGCGGTCGTGGCCGTCGGGACGGAAGATCGGATCGTAGCCAAACCCGGCCGTCCCGCGCGGCGGGAAGACGAGCGTCCCCTCGACCCGTCCCTCGAATGTCTCAAGCTCGCCATCCGGCCAGGCGAGGGCGAGTACGCTGACGAAGGCGGCGCGCCACGGCGGCGGCGCGGAGCGTGCTTTGAGCTCGCGTTCGACCCGGGCCATCGCGGCGGCGAAGTCCTTGCCGCCGCCCGCCCAGCGCGCGGAATAGATCCCCGGCGCGCCGTCGAGCGCCTCGACGCAAAGCCCGGAATTGTCGGCAAGCGCCGCGATCCCGGAAGCGCGCGCCGCCGCCTCCGCCTTGAGCGCCGCGTTGTCCCGGAAGGTCGCCCCCGTCTCCTCGGGTTCGGCGAGATTGAGTTCGCCCGCGCTGACGGCATCGACGCCAGAAGGCGCCAGCAGCTCGCGGATCTCCCTGAGCTTGCCGGGATTGTGGGTCGCGACGATGAGGCGCCCGGCAAGGCGCCCGCGCTTGTCCGCGATCGAGGCGTCGCCGCTCACTGGGCGACGATCTTATAGCGCTGGCCGGGAACGAGCGCCGCGCCGCGCTCGAGGCCGTTGAGGATCAGGAACTGGTCGACCGGTTGCGGCAGGAAGGCCATTCGCGCCGCGAGCGTTGCGGTGGTGTCGCCCGGCGCCGCCTCGACGACCTTGACCCTCTGCGGGACCGCGAGCGCCGAGTCCTGGGCGTTAATGAGCCGGAACGAATCGAGCGAAGCCATGAAACGGGAGTTGACGGCAGGCGAGAGGGTGTGGGCGGCGAAGATGAGGCGGTAAAGCCGGCCATTCAGGCGAACGGCCCCGAGTCGGAAGCTCCACTGCTGGCCCTGGGCGACCGCCGTGGCCGCCTCGAGGCCGGCGATCTCCTTGGCCTCGATCGCGGTCGTCTTGACGCCGTCGATCCAGCCCGACCCGATCGCGCTCGCCACCGGTGTGGATTCTGCGATCGCGACGCTATCGAGGCGCAGCGCCTCGCCCCCCGCTTCGCCGACCCCGATCAGCGCCGCAGACTGGTTGTCGAGCGAAAACCCGTCCGGCGCGTCGAAGGCGAAGCCGAGCTTCGGATGAATGAAGGCGTTGTCGCGTACGACCCCCTGCGACGGGTCGTCGCCGAAGGAAAGGCCGTCGATGGCGGCGAGATAGCCGTTGCGGCCGGTTTCGCCGCTCCCCGGCGGGCCGAACTGCCGCGCTTCCTCGGTCGCCTGGGCGATGCGCTCGGGTGTGGACGGGTGGGTCGCCATCATGTCGGGGCGGTCGGCGGATCCCGCGCCCGAGACCGAAGCGCGAAGCGCGCTCCACTCGCCGAGCGCAGTGAGGAATCGGGCCGCCGCATAGGGGTCGTATCCCGCCTTGGCGATTGTCTTGATGCCAATCTGGTCGGCCTCGAATTCCTGCTGGCGGGAAAAGCTGGCGATCGCCAGCTTGGAGCGCGCCTCGGCCTCGCCCTGAGCCTGACGCTGGGCAAGCAGTTGCGTGTTCACCTTCGTGAACAATGCCGTGGTCTTCTCGAACTCCGCCCGCTGGGCGGCGTGGCGCGCGGTGACGTGGCCGATCTCATGGGCCATGACGGCGGCGATTTCGGACGTGTCGTCGGCGAGGGCGAGCAGGCCGCGGGTGACGAAAATATCGCCGGAAGGCAGGGCGAAGGCGTTGACGATCGGCGAATTGAGCATCGTGACCCGGTAGGGTTGCCCCCCGGCGTCCACGGCCGGAGCGAGCTTGACCAGGACCGCGTTGAGGTAAGCCTCGGTCGCGGGGGCGTTATAGACGCCGCCGAACGCGTCGACGAGGCGCTTGCGCTCAGGACTGGCAGGCGCCCCAGCGACGGCGTGCGGCGCGGCGGGCGAAGCGACGCTGACCGGCGCGGACGGAGGATCGATCGCCGCGCAGGCGGCAAGCGCGCACGCGAACACGGCCGCCAGCCCCACGAGGAAGCGCCGCCCGCGCCGGGGCGCGGCCGTCCGTCCCAAACTGTCGGCTGGGCCGCTCATGGATGGTGCGCCGCTTCTCCTGACGCGTCCGCGCGACGCGCAATTTCGATCATCGTCGGCTCGCCGACCTCGATTCTCGGACCAAAACGGTCATCAAGCGCACCGCGCGCCCGGATTGTCTCACCGACCAGCGCGCCGACCCGCCGCCCCTCCCGCGCCAGGGCCTGCTCCAGCTTGCGCGGGATCACGATCGTGGGACCGTCATGCGGGGCGAGCTCAAGATAAAGGCGCGAGCGCGCAAAGCCAACCCTTCGCACCATCCCCTCGACGACGACGAACCTGCCGTCGCGGCGGCGTAATTCAGCCGAATCGGATGACTGGATCACCGCGAAATCGCGATCGCGCCACACTCCCAGGCCCGCGCGGCGCGCGCCGTCCTCGATTATCAGCCGCTCAGCGGCGCAGCCGCGGGTCTCGAACTCCGGCCGGACGCGGGCCAAGCCCGCCCCCAGCAGCGCCGCAGTGGTCGAACCGGCCAATCCCACGGCCGAATCGGGCAGGCTGAGGTCGGCGACCGTCCTGCCCCATCGATCGGGCGCCCCGGCGAGGACGATCAGCTCCGCTTCCCGGCCGAGCAGGCGGCGCTTGAGGAAATCTTGCGCGGCGCTTGCGATTTCCGGCGCCCCGCGACCCATGCTGGGCTCGTCCAGGCCACCGAACCGCACGGTCCTGCCATCGCTGAGCGCAACATCCAGGCGCTCATCGACGTTGACCGCCTGGACCCGTCCGGCCGGCAGGCCGCAAGTCGCAAAGCAGGGCGCCGCAACAACCAGGACCGGCAGCGCGGCGCAGGCGCCACAAAGACGCACGGCGCCCAAGCGCGTGATCCAAGCGCGCCGGCGATGCGCGGAGCGGAAATTCATGCTAAGGGCCTTGCCGCGCAGCGGGCGGCCTTGTCCAGAACATATTGGCGCCTTGCCGCATTTATCGAGGGTCCCGGTAGCTCAGCTGGATAGAGCACAGGTTTCCTAAACCTGGGGTCAGAGGTTCAAGTCCTCTCCGGGACGCCACTCTCCACCCAATCTCCGGTGTATAGACGTGAACAGGAATGAGCTCCCGTGCAAGCGGGAGACGAGTTCACGGGCTCTGACCGGGAGTTTGGAGGAAGGAGCTCTGTCGCGGTTACAAGTTCGAAGAGCATTATGCGAACGAAAGTCTGCTGATCGCGCCATCAAACGGTGTTGGCTTCGCACGGAGCTTGACTGCGAAGCTGCGTCGTCTCTGGCGCCCACTCTCGAAGGCTGGCGTCAGCCTTCGTCAAGAGCCCGGCGTATATCTTGGCAATCGTCTCCACAACCTCGATGCAACACGGTTAGTTGTGTGACCTAGATCACAGCGAAGAGACCGTAATTGTGCCAGTCTCGGGCTTCACGCTGGGCAAGAATTATATAGGGCTTGACATGCCTCGAACGCTTCCATCGATACGTATGGGGCGGAGCCGTCCGCAAGTTACGGCTGATCTCGGATTTCTCGCCGAACTCTCTGGCACCTGGGAAGGTTTTGGCTTCAACCTCATCGGGCGGCCGGATAAGCAGGGGGACTCGCCTGTCTTCCTGGAGCTGAACCAGACTTTCGAGACGCTAAGTTTCACCCCGATTTCGTCGACGATTCCGAACCGCGGCTTCGCAGTCGATGACATTGAGCTTTTCGGCTTGACCTACCTTCAGAAAATTACCGACACCGTGACGGGCGGCGCGCTGCACATCGAGCCTGGCATATGGATTCATGTGCCGTCGCAAGACAACGGATGCGTCCAGAGCGTCGCCAGAATGGGAACCATTCCGCACGGCAATTCCCTGCTTGCGCAAGGCTCAGCCATCAAGCGGGATCCGTTTAATGGAAATCCGTTCGATCCGGATAAGGTCGCAGCGTCGAACACAGCGCCCTTCCCTGTTGAAGATGCCTTCCCGCTGACGGCGACGCCCCCGGGCTCAGGTAAGGGGATGCCCGTGCCGGGTACGCTTTCCGGGTTCCCGCCTTACGATCTCTCGAACTTCACTCCGGCATCGATAAACTTTAGGACGCCGGCAGGAAACGCCCTTCCTATCGCCTTGCCAACCACGATCCTTGGCGTTCCGATGCAGGATGTCATTCTCGATCCCACCAAACTTTTGACCGCCGCTCTCTCGGGCCAAACGATCTCGAACATGGTTGTGATCAGCATCGCCACGGTCCCAAGTCTGCTGCAACAGCAGCCGATCCCGAGCAGCGGAGTGCAGCCGCTCCCCGTAGACATTCTTGAGGATGTCCAGGGGGCTGGCGGGGGAATCGAGAATATCCCGTTCCTGCAAACCAACGCCGACGCCGCGACCATGTTCGCGACCTTCTGGATCGAAGAAATCTCAGCGCCGTCGCAGTTCCTGCAGCTCCAATATGTCCAGACTGTTTTTCTGAACTTTCCTGTTCTCGGATCAGGTTCCGCCGCCAATTTGACCTGGCCGCACGTTTCCGTAGCCACCCTGCAGAAGACCTTTGGCGGTCAGTAGTTCTAGTGTCGTTCTTCTTTGGTCGTCGCTCGCTTTGACGTTTGTTCCGGTAGGGAAAAACGCGTCCTGTACGCAAGATTTGCGCTAGCCGAAAACGAAGAAATGGGACATAGTCAAACGCGTTTAATGACTCGTTCATAGTTCCGGGCAAGCGCCCGGCAACAATTGGAGATGTGCCATGCCAGGTGGTGGTCTTTGGGATCCCGTTCAGAATCTTACCAACGGCCAAGGTCGAATGTCCGACTGGTCCAATCGCAGGCCTCGACGCGAACTCGAAGCCCACATGGATCGAGGCTTGGGTTGTGCAGGGGGGAGGCGAGGTCGCAGGGCAACGTCTTGACGGGCCCAAGTCAAGCGAGCCACGGTCCCTCTTGGTCCGATTGGGGGGCACCCCCCTATCAGCGCTGGAAGGCAGACGTAGCCGGGGTGGGCCAGCGGAACTTTCCAGTCTGGACTAGCCGCGCTGGGGATTTCGCTTCTCGCGACGTACGATAGCTCCGCAGGGACCCAGGGCTACGATTGGTGGTTTGAGGTTATCACTCTGCAGTAACGACCCCGGTACTCGAGAGAAGCGTTGATGGAGGGATGAAATGGTTATCAACGACAAGCTTATTCAGAGTTTCAATACTCAGATTAAGGTCCTTGGGAAGTTGCAGGAGTCGGTCGCGGCGGCCCTCGGCAGAGCCGACGACCAATCTCAAATTATTGCAGGCAAACATAGGGAAAAACGTTGAGGACGTCATTAGGCGAGCGAGGTCAGGGCGGGGGTAGCAAGGGTCATAGGTAGAAGTGACCCGGAAGCAGCCTTGGCTCCGGCAATATCCCGCATTCAAGATGACGGTGATGCGGCATATTACGGAGCTGAGGGCTCACCGACAGGGTGTTTAGCCCTGAACGCTCTCAGTCTCGGTCGCCTGCCTGCCCGGCGCTGTCACGTTTTGACGAGTTCGCCTAAGCGGAGTCGGGTCGTGGCCGCAGCGACCAGGTTGCCTTTCAGCCTCGTAGAGATGCAGGGCTCGGACGCAGCGGCGACCGCGTCGTCGCATCGGCTGGGGAGGCTTCAAGCACGTGCGATAGGTCGAGCAGTGCATCCGCCCGGTGGTTAAGAAAGTCAGTCGACTCGGCGCGCATTACGGCTTCGCGGGCGAGTTTCTCGGCCTCCTGGACAAGCTGGCGCCTCGCTAGGACCTGCGCACGAACGCCGCGCCAAAGGATCTGCGAGAGCACATCGCCATTCGCGGCCAGTTGAGCGCTCATCTTCGCAAGATCATCGGCCTCCTCATCGCGCCCTTGTTCGAGAACCGCTCGACCGAGGAAGGCGGCGGTTGTCGATAGGAACCATCGTTCGCCCATTTCCTCAAGCGCTCGATATCCGTTACGCAGGCTCAACTCGGCAGCGGCGGGGTTCCCCGCCAGTAGCTCAATGACGGCTTCGTTCTGGGAGCTCGCGGCGTTGAGCGTGAGCCCTAAGTCGGCGTAGACTGCATTGCTCGTGGCAAGCATCTGTCTAGCGAGGTCAAAGCGGCCAACCATCGCGTGCAGACCGCCCAGGTGACGTAGGATCGCCGCGTCGTACTCAGGGCTCTCGCGGACCTCCTCGCGGATTGCCTCGCAACGGCGAATGCCTTCGCTTGCAGGCGTCGGACCGAACCAGAGCGAGGTCGCAATCCAAGCCAGGGTCTCGTTGTGCAGATGCCGATCCCCCGCCATGCGAGCATGCGCGGCCGCGCGTCGCCACGCCTCGCCCGCCGCCTCTGCGCGCGCCTCGTTCCAGTAAATCAACCCTTCAAGCCGACGCGTGCGACAGAGGCCAAGATCATCTTTGTAGCGCTCAAATTTCGGGATCACTAACGCGATTGCACGCGCGGCTTCGTTCGTCCCATCCTCATCGACGTGGAGAAGCCGGAGCAATTGCTGCTGCACTAGCACGTGCGACGCGGCGCGTTCGTCGTTGGTGGAGGAAGCCAAGCGTTCCGCCTCCCCGAGCACTTGCGCGGCGTCAGTCAGTCGGCCGCACTCTATCAGCGCCGCACCGAGTTCAGCAAGCACTGCGATCCGCTGTGGATCATCGGTGGGAAGGAGCCTGGAAACCCGCTCGAGCAGGCTGATCGCCGCCGGGAGGTCGCTGCGGACAAGCGCCCGCCGCCCAGCTGCTTCGAGCCGTTCGGACGCCCGGGCGGCAAGCGACGCCGCACGCGCGTCGCGCGGACCGAGCGCGATACGGTATTGAAAGGCTTGTTCGAGATGATAGCCGACAATCTCCTCGAACTCGCGTAGCCGGTCTGCGGCCGTTAGCTCGAGCCAAGCGGCGAAGCGTTCGTGCAGGTCGGCGCGCGCGTTCTTCGGCACGGAGCGATACGCGGCGTCGCGGATCAGGGCGTGACGAAAGCGATAGGCGTTCTCGCCGGCGAACGACGGCGCTTCCGGGCGGATCAGATCCCGGCGAACGAGCGCGAGCAAGCCGTTCTCGAGTGCGTCGAACACGGGGCAGGCTAGCTCGCTGACGGCGCTCCGATGGAATACTGCGCCCTCGACCGCTGCGGCCGTCAGGATAGCGCGCTCGATGGGCGGGAGGCCCTCGAGGCGGGCAGCGAGAAGCGCGTTAATTGTCGATGGCACCGGAAGCTCGGAGAGATCCGAGTGAGCGACCCAGCCTTCCTCATTGCGCCTGAGCAACTCTTCATCAACAAGCATTGCCACGAGCTCTTCGGCAAACAGCGGATTACCGTCGACGGCGCGCGTGATCCTTAACTCGACCGCCGGTGACAGCGGGAGTTGGTCGAGTAGATTTAAGATCATTTCGTGGGATTCGGCTTCACTCAGAGGCTCAAGCGCGATCGTCGTCGCATTTGGCTTCCCGTTTCCCCAACCGGGCCTCGTCTCGAGCAACTCCGGTCGTGCCGTGCCGACGACCATAATGGGATAACCGTGCGAGAAATCGACGACATGCTCGATCAGGTCCAGGAACGTCGGCTCGGCCCAGTGGAGGTCGTCTACTACGATCACTAGCGGTCGCTCTCGCGCCAACACTTCGAAAAGTCGCCGGACGGCCCAAAAAGTCTCCTCGCGTGTGCCTGGTTCGCCTTCTTCGAACCCAAGCAACTCTGCGACCCGCTCGGCGATGAGTTTGGCTTTGTCCTGCCCTGCGAGGATCTCTGCAATCGCTGCCGCGGGTTGCTTGGCGGGGTCGCCGACCGCCGCCCGCGTGATCTCCCGGACAATGTCGACAAGCGGCCAATAGGTAATGGCTTCGCCGTAGGGCAGACACCGGCCGTGCGCGACGATCGTCTCGCTTGGAAAGCTTCCGGCGACTTCCGAAACAAGCCGCGATTTTCCCACCCCCGCTTCGCCCAACACGGTTAACAGGTGGCAGGTTCCGGCGCTGAGCAAATCACCAAAAATGCTCTCGATCATCGCGCGCTGGCGTTTGCGTCCGACGAACTGCGTCTCGAAGCGGCGTTGAAGGCCGGTGGCCTGGGCAATGACGTTCACAACGATAATGGTAGGGAACGTCTCGCCGTGCTTTAGCGCGCGCGGGGCGCTCGACTCCACAACAACGGCGCGGCGCACCAACTTATGGGTCGCCTCTCCAATCAGGATTTCGTTGGGAGCCGCGGCCTCCTGGAGACGCTTGGCAACACGCACGGGCTCGCCCGTGAGGAATCGTTGTCCCTTTCTGTTGATGCCAGTAAAAACTTCCCCAGTGTTGACACCAATCCGATGAGCCAGTTGAACGCCCCAAACCGTCCCAAGCTCATGGTTCAGGGTCGCAAGCGTATCGCGCATCTCGACAGCGGCGGATACGGCCCGCAGAGCGTCATCCTCGTGAAGCGTCGGCACGCCAAACACGGCCATGATGTCGTCACCAGCGGATCCCTCTACGATCCCACCGTGGCGCTGTATAATGGAGTTCATTTCGTCGAAGTAGCGGGCGAGCAGGTTCCGCAGCGCCTCCGGATCGAGGGTGAGGCTGAGGCGTGAGGAATTTACAATGTCGGCGAAGAGAATTGTTATCGTCTTCCGAACGTCTTGTGCCGGTTGTTGCTCCGGCTCAGGCTCGGTCATGACAATGTCCTCGGCTCCGGCAAGACTTCGAACTCGGCTGCCTGATCGCCGCCATTCCTCCAACTCACGCTGCTTCGGCGCCGGCGGGCTTTCAAGTTTGCCACGGGCTTCGGGATGTTAAACTCCGTCTGTGCATTGGACTTGTTCGACGGCTCGGGTATGTTAGCACCTGTTCACGTCGCGCTCTAGGGCACGCATACTGAAAGAAGGGCTGCCCCAGCAGGCGATTCGCAAAAGGACACGGACGAGCGCGCGACAGGCCGAACGGGCAAAAGCCCGCGCCAATAATGACTTCTCTAGGGAGATGCGCCGATGGAGAATTTCTCAGTCATGATCGTCCTGGCAACTCTCGTTACAGGAACCGCCCTTGCTCAAGCGAATGCTGGCGCGGACGACCGCGCCGCCCTGATGTCGCAGCACCGCGGCGGGACCATCAACGCAGTCGCCAATGAGGCAGCCGGCACGATGGATCCGCAAATCAATTACACGCTGCAATATTGGCAGCTTTACCAGGCGATCTACGACGGCCTGGTTGCTTTCAAGAAGGGGCAGGGCAAAGAGGGCTTTAAGGTGGTGGCCGACCTGGCTGAGGAGGTGCCTGCGCCGCAAGACGAGGGCAAGACCTATGTTTTCAAGCTGCGCAAGGGCATTAAATTCTCGAACGGCGACCCTGTCGCCGTCAAGGACGTGGTCGCCTCCTTTCAGCGCATCTTCAAGATTAGCGGCCCGACGTCGGGCACATTCTACAACGGCATTGTCGGCGCGGACGCTTGCATTAAAACGCCAGCGAGCTGCACGCTCGATGGAGGCGTGGTCGGAGATGAAGCGGCAAACACGATCACCTTCCACCTGACGGGGGCCGATCCGGAGTTCATGTACAAGCTGGCCGTTCCTCACGCCTCGATCCTGCCAGCGTCGACGCCGGCCCACGACATGGGCTCGGACCTCATTCCTGGCACCGGCGCCTATACAATTAAGAGTTACAATCCGAACTTGGGCATTGAGATCGTGCGCAATCCCAACTTCAAAGAATGGAGCGCCGACGCCCAGCCTGACGCTTTCGCCGACGGGATCTCATACAAATTTGGTGTGAACGAGGTAAACGCAATTAACGCGATCGAGAAGGATGCGACCGACCCGAAAGATGCGGTCGACTGGATGTTTGACCCGGTGCCGGCCAGCAGCATCGAGACGATCAGCACCAACTACGGAGACCAGCTCCACGTGAACCCGCTAACGGCGGTCTGTTATGCCCCGCTCAACGTTAATCTGGCGCCGTTTAACGACGTGCGGGTGCGGAGGGCGCTAAACTATGCGGTCAACCGCGCCGAGCTTGTCACCTTGTACGGCGGGCCAAATCTTGCTGCGCCCGTCTGTCAAATCCTACCGCCGGACTTCCCCGGGCATGAAGACAGCTGCCAATACACCGCTGATCCGGGCCCGACTTGGTCGGCGCCGGACATGGACAAGGCCAATGCCCTGGTCGAGGAGTCCGGAACCAAGGGCCAGGAGGTGGCGATCATCACTGACGACACCGATGTTTCCAAGAAGATCGGAGACAACATCCGGGAGGTGCTGACCAAGCTCGGTTACAAGGCCTCCGTCCATTCGATGTCCTCGGACGTTCAGTTCACCTATATCCAGAACACCACCAACAAGGTGCAGATCAGCATCACGCAGTGGTACCAGGACTATCCTGCCGCTTCGGACTTCCTGAACGTGTTGTTGAGTTGCGACAGCTTCCATCCCGGCAGCGACTCATCCATCAACATCTCTGGAATGTGCGACAAGGAGCTCGACGGGCGCATGCAGTACGCGCTGAAGCTCGCATCGACCGACCCGAAGGGCGCCAACCAGGAATGGGCCGAAATTGATAAGGCTTACATGGAGAAAGCGCCTTGGGTGCCGCTCTTCACACCCAAGCACCTCGATTTCGTTTCCAAGCGCCTCGGCAACTTCACCTTCTCAAACCAATTCTACTGGCTCCCGGCCCTCTCCTGGGTGAAGTGAGCCTGCCGCGAGGCGCGGAGGCGCGTTGTCCAGAGGTCTCGGACAGCGAGAGATGTCGGTCGCGGGCGAAGGTCTCGGGGCTTCGGTCGCTGGTCGTTCTGCCGGGCCTTGGCGGCAGGTCGTCACGCGCTTGCGCGGGGACCGAACCTCACTTGGAGCAGGCATCGTGCTCTTTGTGATCTTAGTCGCTTGCCTGGCGGCGCCGCTCTACGCCTCCCTGGTGTCGGGGACGGACCCGTTCCGCTCCAACCTCAGCGGCAAGATCATGGTCGGCGGCAAGCGGACGGCGGTCATGCAGCCGTCGACCGAAGGCCGGCGCCTCGGCGTCACTCCGATCGGCCCGACCTGGCGCGGCCCCTATCTGCTTGGCGCCGACGGGCAGGGCCGTGACGTGGCGGCTCGGCTACTCTACGGCGGGCGCAATTCGCTCATGATCGCCGGCTCCGCCACAGCGCTCTGCTTGATCCTGGCGGCAATCGTCGGCGTCACCGCGGGATTTCTGGGCGGCGGTGTCGACATGGCGCTCTCCCGCATCCTCGACGTGCTTTGGGCCTTTCCTGTCTATCTCCTCGCTATTTCACTCTCCATCGTCCTGATCAGCAAGCCGATCATCATCGGCTCGATCACCATCGGCTCGGGAAGCTTGATGTTGCCGATCGTAATCCTTGGCCTCGTCTATGTGCCCTACGTGGCGCGGCCGGTGCGTGGCCAGGTGCTGGCCCTACGCAACAGCGAGTTCGTGCTAGCCTCCGTGGGTCTCGGCATTCCGACCTGGCGGATCTTGATGCGCGATATCCTGCCGAACGTCTCCACCACGTTGATCGTCTACATCCCGCTGATGATGGCGCTGAATATTACCACGGAGTCGGCGCTTTCCTTCCTGTCGGTGGGCGTGCAGTCGCCCGATGCAAGCTGGGGCACCATCATCCTGGACGGGCAAGCGCTCCTCTACACACGTCCCGCCGTATCCGTGGCGCCGGGTATTGCGATCGTGATCACCGTGCTGGCGCTCAATCTCCTGGGCGACAGCGTGCGCGACGCACTCGATCCCCGCGCCGGGCGGCGGCGGTGAACCCGTGATCGCGGTCGTGATCGCCCGCATGGCGCAAATGCTATTCGTCATGTTCGGCATCAGTGTGATCGTGTTTTTGATCTTCTTCGCGACGCCCGGCGCCGATCCCTCGGCCCGTATCGCCGGCCGCAACGCCGCTCCTGAGACGCTTGAGGCGGTCCGAAAAGACTTCGGCCTCGATCGGCCGCTGCCGGTGCAATACGCGCTCCTGATGAAACGCCTGTTCGTCACGGGCGATCTCACCTCATTCGTTAATCGTGGCCAGCGCGTCATCCCTCAAATCATCGATGCGGCGCCAATCACGCTGGCGCTGGTGATAGGCGCCGCCATACTCTGGGTCGTCGGAGCGCTGGTTCTGGGCATGGTCGCCGCGGCGTTCCAGGATACTTTCCTTGACAAAGGTTTGATGGCGCTTGCTCTGATCGGTGTGTCGATGCCGGTCTTCTGGTTCGGCGAGGTCATGAACCTGCTCTCGCAGAGCCGGCTGCACGATACGATCCTGTTCAGCTGGGTGCCGAGTCTGGGATACAAGCCGCTTTCAGACGGCTTCGCGCCCTGGTTCAAGACGCTTGTTATCCCGTGGTTCACGCTGGCCGTGCTCTATATTGGCGTCTATGCCCGGGTTTTGCGCGCCAATCTAGTCGAAACCTATCACGAGCACTTCATTCGCACTGCGCGGGCAAAGGGTCTAGGCCCGCTGCGTATCATGCTCCGGCACGCCCTGCGTACTTCGCTCATCCCGTTTGTCACGATGTTCGGCCTCGATTTCGGCGCGCTGGTGGGCGGGGCGGCGCTGCTGACAGAGGTCGTCTTTGGTCTCAATGGCATGGGCCGGCTGACCTATGTGGCTCTCCAGAGCCTCGACTTGCCGGTGATACTCGCCACCGTCACCTACGCCTCGTTCTTCATCGTAGCCGCGAATGCGCTTGTCGACATCGCCTACGCGGCGCTCGATCCCCGCGTGAGGAGCGGGCGATGAATGCAACATCGCAGGAGCCAGCGCCGCTGCTCGACGTCGCCGAACTCACCGTGTCGTTCGCGACGGAACGGGAATTGATCCCGGCCGTCACCGATGTGTCGTTTAAGGTTGGCCAAAGCGAGATTGTTTCTATTGTCGGCGAATCCGGCTCGGGCAAAACCGTCGCTTTGTTGAGCATTCTCGGGCTGACTGATCGTCGCAACACGAAGGTCCAGGGTTCCGTGACCTTCCGCGGCCGGAGTCTTCTCGACTTGCCGGAGCGGGAGATGCGCCGGATCCGCGGTCGCGATATCGGCTTCATCTCGCAGGATCCGATGACCGCGCTGACACCCGTACACACAGTCGGGTGGCAGATCGAGGAACAGATTCGCGTCCATCTGAACTTGTCGCGCGCGGCTGCCCGCCGTCGCGCCGTCGAACTGTTGGACGAAGTCGGCTTGGCCGATCCGGCAAAGGCGCTTGATCTCTACCCGCATCAACTCTCCGGCGGCATGCGCCAGCGGGCCGTCATCGCCATGGCGCTCTCCTGCAACCCCTCGCTTCTTGTCGCGGACGAGCCGACTACGGGGCTCGATGTGACGGTGCAGGCGCAGGTGCTCGGACTGCTCCGCCGCCTGCGTGTCGATTTCGGCTTGTCGATCATTCTCGTTACCCACGACTTGGGCGTGGTGGGCGAGATGGCCGACCGCGTGCTGGTTATGTATGCTGGACGCGTCGTGGAGCGGGCGCCGACGGACGTCGTTTTCGAGGACCCCTGGCACCCCTACACTTGGGGCCTGCTCGCCTCGATTCCGCAGCTACATGGCGAGCGGTCTGTGCGGCTGTCCCCCATTCCGGGCGCGCCGCCGGCGTTTACTGCCTTGCCGAAAGGCTGCGGCTTCGCGCCGCGCTGCCGTTTTCGTTTTGGTCCATGCGCCGAAACCCCGCCTAGCCACGAAAACGGCGAGCACGCGGCGCTTTGTTTCATCGATCCAAGCAGTCGCCCTCGCCTGCGCGAGCAGGTCCTGAATCCGTCCCTGATCGGGCAGCCTGAGCTGATGAGCGCGGATTCGTCAGCCGTCCCCCTTGTCGAGGCGGAAGGGCTGACCAAACGCTACCTCGTCGGCCGAACCATCATGTCGGGGTCCGGCAGGGCGTTGCATGCAGTCGACGGCGTGTCGCTAACCATTTGGCCAGGAGAGACGCTAGGGTTGGTTGGCGAGTCCGGTTGCGGCAAGTCGACGCTAGGATGCTGCCTCACGCGTCTCTATGACATCGATGACGGAACGTTGCAATTCGAAGGGATGGACATCACGAAATCGTCGCGGCGGCAGCTCCGGCCGTTCCGCCGCCGCATGCAGATGATCTTTCAAGATCCTTCCGCCTCGCTGAACCCCCGTCGCCGGATCGGCGATCTCATTGCCGACCCGCTGCACGCCCATGCGATCCGCTCGCGTGAGAATATTCCCGCGCAACTCAGGGAGCTGATGGACCTTGTCGGCCTGCCGGCGGCCTATTTGGAGCGCTATCCCCACGAATTTTCCGGCGGCCAGCGTCAGCGCATTGGCATTGCCCGCGCGCTCGCGATGGAACCCAGCCTCATCGTTGCGGACGAGCCTGTCTCCGCCCTCGACGTCTCCGTCCAAGCACAGATCGTCAATCTGTTTACGGAGCTTCGCGAGCGCCTGTCACTCACCTACATCTTCATCGCGCACGACTTGGCCGTAGTCCGCCACGTCTCCACACGAACAGCCGTGATGTATCTCGGGTCCATCGTCGAAACAGGGCCGACCGATCTCATCTTTGACCGTCCGGCTCACCCTTATACCGAGGCTCTGCTCTCAGCCATTCCGGCGCCGCGCGCCCGAGGGGCCGGGCCGAGCGAGCGCATTATCCTGAAGGGCGAGCTGCCGAGCCCGCTCGATCCGCCGGGTGGTTGCAAGTTTTCAACGCGCTGCCCAATCGTCAGCGAGCGTTGCCGCAGCGAGCGTCCACAGTTGCGGCCTTTGTCCGATGGTCATAGCGTCGCATGTCACTTTCCTCGCCGGACAAACGAAGACGCATCGGCGGACTTGAAGGCTTCGGAAGGCAGGGCACCCGTCGGGAATCCGACGTCCATCGGAGGAACCCGCCGATCGGGAACGGAATCGATGGTGGACAACCGCTCAGCGCCCGAGACATTCCGACGAGCGCGCCTTGCTTGAGCGGGTTCACAATCGCCTTTTCGCGGGCTCCGCCGAAGAAGACTGAGGGTCAATAGCGGGAAGCTTCCCAGGCTTCGCTTCGCATTGATGTCGGTGGGGTGCGAAAAACCTGGGCCATCCGCTCCCACGCCGCGTTGCTCAAAACCAACCGGTCCATCACATCCAAAGCCGCCTTCCCAAAAGCAGCCTTGAATCTGATTTGCCCCAGCTGTGCAGTCCCGGAATGTAGTCGTGCATCATCGTTCCTGAGTCGTCAGGAGGAGGATGCCCTATGGCAAGCGTTCTGCATGGCAGCGTCCGCGCGACGCCGCGTATTCGAGCCGAGCTCCAAGCGATCGAAAGAGAGCGCCCGCTCCCTTGCAGCGCGCTACGGCCTGAACCCCAAGACTGTGCGGAAGTGGCGCCGGCGGACCACGACGGCCGATGCGCGGATGGGGCCGAAGGCTCCGAAGAGTACGGTGCTGACGCCAGCCGAGGAAGCCATCGTGGTGGCGCTCCGCCAGAAGACACTGTTGCCGCCCATACCGCTGGAGGCAACGGTTGTAGAGTGCGCGGGAGGCGCGCATCACAAAGGCGAACTGCCGCGACATTAGCGCCCGGCGGAACGACATTCTGTTCGCTCACTAATCCGCCTCCGCTGTCGCGGCGATCGCGAAGATAGAAGTGATCGACGGATCTCACGGATCGGAGCTAGCTTTTACGTCAGGGCGGCGATTGGTTCGGATACTGGCGATAAATTCCGCCCCACGCTATGGCTCAACGAATGATCGTTTGCCGCGCAAGCAGTGGCGGGTTCCGATAGGAAAACATGCGATGGGCTACAAAGCCATCTACGCCTATGCCTGGGATGTGGCCGAGATCGGCGTGAGCGCGGCGGTCGACCAATTCCTCGCCCTTGGCCTCGACACGGTGACGATGGTCGGCAGCTACCACGCGGGCAAATTTCTCAGACCGCACGGCAAAAGCGGCAAGGTCTATTTTCCCGAGGACGGGACGATCTACTTCAAACCGGACCTCAGCCGCTACGGGGCGATCAAGCCGATTGAGAACTCGATGCTTTCGTCCGGTCAGGACATCATGCGCGAGCTTGTTCGGAAACCCCGCATGGCGACCAACGTCTGGCTCGTACTCCTGCACAATACGCGGCTCGGCTCCGACCATCCCAATTCCGTAGTCGCCAACGCTTTCGGCGATCGCTACATCTATAATCTCTGCCCCTCGGCGCCCGATGCCCGTGCCTACGCGATCGGCCTCGCACGCGATGTCACTAAATCCTATGCGGTGAGCGGCGTATCGTTAGAGACGCCGGGCTTCCTGCCTTATGCGCATGGCTACCATCATGAGTTCGCCCTCAATCGACCTAATCGCTGGCTCGACAACCAGCTAGGCCTTTGCTTCTGCGCGCATTGTATGGCAGGCGCGAAGAGCGCCGGAATTCGCGTCGATGCGCTCAAGCGACAAGTGGGGGCCGACATCGAAGCCTATCTTGCAAGCGACACTGATTTTCCCGCGGACATGGCGGAAGCCTTCTGGCTGGCTGACGTTCGCAGCGGCGGCGACTTCGCGGCGTATCTCGATTGGCGCTGCGCGGTCGTGACCTCGCTCGTGCGTGAAATCCGCGAGGCGGTGCGAAAGGATGCTGCGGTTGCGGTTATCCCTTCGGTCGCCCGCCCAACCGGGGGGGCCTGGTATGAAGGGAGCGATCTGCCGGCGCTTGCGGAAGCGGCAGGAATCGTCGAGGCCTGCTTCTACGAACATGGGGCCGAACGGATCAAAGCCGACCTGTTTGACGTGAAGCGCCGTCTGCGCGGGAGGGGCCGTCTGCGCGGCATCCTGCGTCCAGCCTTCCCCGATCTGGAATCGAAAGACGAATTCTTAGCGGCGATCCGCGCGCTCGTCGCCGGCGGCGTTACAGAGGTTGCATTCTACAATTGGGGGCACGTGAGAGATGGCAACCTCGACTGGATCGCTGAGGGACTCGGCGCCCTCAACAGCAAGGCGTGACGCTGGACGATTTCTTTTTTGCGTAGGCCAAGCGATCCGATAGGGCGCGAAACCTAAAGCGAGCGAGAGTATGCGACATGTCTTTTGATCTGGTCCTGCGTGGTGGGCGCGTCATCGATCCTTCCCAGGGAATCAACTCCGTTATGGATGTCGGCTTCCACGAAGGTCGCGTGGCGCAGGTAGGAGCACAACTTGGCGGCGAAAGGGTCCGCGACGTCGCTGGGCTTATCGTCACGCCGGGGCTGATAGATCTTCACACGCATGTCTATTGGGGCGGCACCTCGCTCGGCGTCGATCCGCTCATTCTCGCACGTAGGGGCTGCACGACGCTCGTCGACACGGGCAGTGCTGGGCCTGGCAACTATCCCGGCTTTCTTGAGCATGTGATCAGGCCGTCACCGGTTCGGATCATTGCCCTTCTCAACGTCTCCTTCGCCGGCATTTACGGCTTTTCCAGGCGGGTGATGGTAGGAGAAAGCGGCGACCTCAAACTCATGGCGCCGATCGACGCGGTTGAGGTCGCGCGCGCAAACCGCGACACGATCGCGGGGATCAAGGTTCGGGTTGGCTTCAATGCGTCGCAGAACTCTGGAGTAGCGCCGCTCGACATTGCGCTCAAGGTCGCCGAAGAAGCGGACCTTCCACTCATGGCGCATATCGACATTCCGCCGCCGACACTTGAGGAGGTCCTCGTTCGCCTTCGCCCAGGCGACATTCTCACGCATTGCTTCCGCCCATTTCCTAACAATCCGACGACGCCCGACAACGGGGTGCGTGCTGCTGTCATCGAAGCGCGCAAGCGCGGCGTCATTTTTGACATTGGCCATGGCATGGGATCGTTCGCTTTCAAGACCGCGCGCACCATGCTCGCCAACGGCTTTGCCCCCGACTGCATATCGAGCGACGTGCACGCGCTCTGCATTGATGGGCCCGCGTTCGATCTCCTCACAACAATGTCAAAGTTTCTTTGTCTCGGCCTACCGCTCGTTGACGTCGTGCTGGCGGCAACAGACGCGCCGGCGAAAGCGCTGCGCCGTACTGCTCTCGGAACCTTACAGCCAGGCGCGGCGGGCGATGCCTCGGTGCTCGAGCTCGAAACGGGCGACTTCGACTACGTCGAACTCGGCCGGCGAGCGCCTGGCCGGACGAACGCGGCTTTCCGCGCGCGGCGTTGTCTTGAATGGCCATTGGTGGGAAGGTTGAGCTCGTCTTTGCTCTTCACGTCTTTCAAGATGGCCGCGACATGACGACATCAACGCCGGAGGAGCGGTTAGCCGCTCTGGGTTTCACGCTTCCCGCCGTCCCCACGCCGATGGCCAACTATGTGCCCCATCGTTTGGCAGGCAATCTCCTGTTCCTTTCTGGGCAGGGGCCGAAGCGCTCGGACGGCAGTTTCATGGTCGGGCGTCTCGGGAAGGACGCCTCGGTTGAGCAGGGCTACGAGGCGGCGCGGCTCACCGGGCTGCAACTGCTCGCGGTCGCCAAGGCCGCGCTCGGGGAGCTTTCGCGCGTCGAGGCCGTGATCAAGCTGTTGGGCATGGTCAATGCCGAGCCGGACTTCGAAGACCATCCCAAGGTCATCAATGGCTGCTCCGACCTATTGGTCAATGTGCTCGGCGCCGCGGGGCGCCATGCGCGTTCGGCGGTTGGCATGGGCTCGCTACCCAACCGCATCATGGTTGAGATCGAGGCCATTCTTCTAATCAGAGCGAGGCGTGGCGAGGCGCCGTTCAATCCGGATTGACGAGGGCGGCAGCCAGGGGACAAGGCGGCGCGTTGCGTCAATGCGTCACCCAAAGACTGACGCTGTCGTCACGCGGATTCTGACGCTGTGCCGGGATCGGAAGAGCTTGCATGATCTACGAAATATGCGTGGATTCTGTTGCCGGCGTGCGCGCCGCGAAGGCTGCCGGGGCTCAACGTGTCGAGCTCTGCGCCGACCTCCTGGAGGGCGGCACTACGCCGAGCCGAGGCATGATCCGTCAGGCGCGGAAGGTTCCCGGTATTGGCCTCAACGTGATGATCAGGCCGCGCGGCGGAGACTTCCTATTCGATGACGATGAGTTCGCGACTATGCGAGCCGACATTGAAACAGCCAAGGCCGAAGGCGCGGACGGCATAGTCATCGGCCTATTGACGGAGGCGGGTGAAATCGACGTGGCGCGAACGCAAGAGTTGATTGCGTCCGCTCGTCCCCTTTCGGTGACTTTTCACCGCGCATTCGACGTCGCCGCCGACCCGTTCCAGGCGATCGAGACGCTCATTGGGCTTGGCGTCGATCGTGTGCTGACTTCCGGCCAAGAAGCCACGGTTCTCGAGGGATTGCCGCTCATTGTCGAGCTCATGAAGCGCATCGGGGATCGCATAGTCATTATGCCGGGTGGCGGCGTCACAGCGCGCAACGTCGAGCGCATCGTCGCTGCGGCGCACCCGCGCGAAATCCATTTCGCCGCGCTTGAGCCGATAACAAGCGGCATGCGATTTCGCCGGGAGCATGTGTTCATGGGCGGCGAACTGAGACCACCGGAATATGACCGTCTCGGGGCCTCCGCAGCCGCGATCCGTTTTATCATGGCGAAGAACCTGGACTGACGCCTGGAGGCGTCCGCTACCACAGTGTATATCCGCCATCGATGACGAAAGCGGCGCCGGTCACATAGTTCGACGCCGGCGACGCGAGATAGACGGCAAGAGGGCCAAGTTCGTCGGGCTCGCCCGGGCGTCCCATCGGAATCGCGCGCACGAAGGTCTCGATCACTGCCGGGTTTTTCTTCGCCCATTCGCGATTCGGCTCGGTCATGAAGAGGCCCGGGCAGATGGCGTTGACGGTGACGCCGCGGGGCGCCCAGTCGGCGGCGGCGGCGCGGGTGAAATGGATGAGCGCCGCCTTCGCCGTTTCATAGTGACGGCCTCCAATCCCGCGGTTGGCAATCATGCCGCTGATCGAGGCGATGTTGATGATGCTTCCCTCACCGCGCTGAAGCATTGCGGCGCCGATCGTCTTGGTGCAAATGAAGCAATGAGTGAGATTGAGATCGATCATGCGCCGCCAGGTTGCGAGGTCGCTTTTCTCGATCGCGACATCGATATTGCGCCCGCCGACGTTGTTGACGAGAACATCGATCGGCGCCGCTTCGGTCAACACCCGCTGGCATAGATTTTCGCATGCCTCGGGCTCGCTGATGTCGGCGGCAAAGGTCCAGGCTTGGCGCTTGCGTTCGCGTATTTCGTCGGCGGTTCGGGCAAGCGCGGCGGGATCGCGCGCGACAAGCAGGACATCGGCACCCGCCTCAGCAACCGCAAGAGCGATGGCCCGGCCAAAGCCGCGGCTGCCCCCGGTAATCAGCACGCGCTTACCGTCCAACCGAAAACGATCGAGCACGTTCATGGCGCAATCCTCATCGGTTGTTGCCGCACGTTCATATTAGCTGATAATGTTCACTTGCAAATCGTCGAAGCTCGGACTTGAGGATTTGGGATAGCTGCATTTCGGAGCCAATTGCATGAAGCTCGGGGTCCCGTCTTGCGTCGCCAAATTGACCCGCTCCGGCCATCCCGCTGGGTAGCGGTTTTCGCTCGAGCCACCGGGTCACACCAAAGAGGAGGAAGAAGAATATGAGTGAACGGAGCGAACAAGAGCGCATTCTTCGAGAGGCGGCGCGCCGCGAGCTTGCCCAAGGACGTATCGATCGACGCGAATTTTTTACCCGCAGCCTCTTTACCGGGCTAGGGCTGGCCGGTGTGGGAGTCGCGGCGAGGTCCGGCATCCAGCCGGCCTTTGCGGCAGACCGCCCGTTGACCCCAACGTTCTATCAGTGGATTCAAGACCTACATCCCGGCATTCCGGCAGTGAACGCCAAGTTCCCGGGCATTAACTACCAGATCGCCCCAGTCGAAGGCTTCGGCATCGAGCGCTTCGTCGCCGAGGCCAAGAACCAGCAAAGCACTTGGGACGTCTATGTCGGCCAGACGCCATTCGTCGAAATGTCAGCCTTCATCAAGGCCGGGGTCATCGAGCCGTGGGACAACTACATTCCAAAGGACGTGATCGATGACATCATCCCGTCGATCCGCGCGGAGTGCACGGTCGACGGGAAATTGTATAGCTGGCCGTTCCTCCTGGACGTCATCGGCTCCGCGTGGCATTCGGGCATCACGAGCAAAGCTGGCGTCCCCGACGCTGCTCCAGCGACCTGGGACGAGTTCCTCGCAAGCTCCAAGAAGATCGTTGATTCGAAGGCTGCGCCCTGGGGCGCGACGTTCGACGCACATGGCTGGCGTTCGCTCGTGCCGGTCACCCACAGCATGAGCACCAAGGTCTATACGCCGGATGGCCTGTTCGACTTCACCAGCGAGCCAGCGATCGAAGCGTTGAAGCTGATGAAGCAGATTATGGCGTTCTCAAACCCCGACATTCTGCTGGAGGGTTCCTCCGACGCCGGGGTCAACTCGACCACTGATGAAGAGGCCTTCAAATCCCAACGCGTCGGCCTTTATTTCAAGTACTTCAACGCACCGCTGCGGATGGCCGCGAGCTGGGACGACCCGAAGCTCCTGCATCTCGGCCCCTTGCCAAAGTTCACGAACGGCGAAGGCTCGACCGTGTTCTGGACGACCGGCTGCGCACTGTTCAAGTATGGTCAGAACAAAGAGAAAGCCGCCGAGTACATCAAGGCGCTGACCTACGATCAGCAGATCTGGAAGGATTCGATCGTTGGCACGCCTGGTGTCCATCCCGGCCAGCTTCCGCCTTACAAATCGATCTACGCGGGCTGGGAATCGAGCAAGCCCGATTGGATGCCGCCGTTCGTAGGCCTCGTGCGTAGCCAGCTTGATCGCGCCAAGGCGATCGACAACAACCTTTTCGGGCTGCAGCAATTCGTCATCGGCAAACCGATCTGGGAGACTTACCTCAAAGGCGAGGAGCCCGATCCGAAGGTTGCGATGACGAAAGTGATGGAGGCGGTGCAGGCCGAAATCAAGAAGGGTTGATCGCCTGGGGCGCGGCGGCTTTGGCCGCCCGCTCCGCACCACCTTGCGCGGAGAGGTAGGCGTATTGGATCTGTGAATGGCGCAGGCGATCGTAGACAACGAAGTTGAGCTCGGCGCGCGGGTTGCGGGTGGCCCCGCTGAGGTGATCCGGAAGGGCATGTCGGAGTGGCTGTTTCTCGTCCCAGCCCTCGTATTCTTCATCGGCTATCAGGCTTGGCCGATCGTCCGCGTCCTGTGGCTGAGCTTCACGAACTTCCAGCTCCTGTCGGACAAGCCCGCGCGATGGGTCGGGTTCGACAATTACGCGCAGGCGCTTAACGACCCGCTGATGTGGGCGAGCCTCGGGCGGGCGGCTCTGTTCACCATCATGTTCCTGCCTGGAACGATTATCCTTCCCTTGCTTCTCGCGATCCTCGTCGACCGCGTCGGGAACCTGCGCCTCGCCACGTTTTACCGCGTGATCCTGCTCGTTCCGGCGGTCATCCCGAGCACCCTGATCTTCGTGCTGTGGAAGTGGATGTACAATTATCAGAGCGGCCCGATCAATCATCTCCTGGTCAATTCGTTCGGGCTCTTCACCCTGCAAAATGCGCCGCAATGGCTGGGCGGCACGGCGCTCACGCTGCCGGCGATTGCGATCATGGAAGTCTGGTGGGGCCTCGGCTACCACACGATCTTCTTCATCGCCGGCCTTGCAGCGATCCCTAAGGATTTGCCGGACGCGGCGCGCATAGACGGCGCCGGCGAGTGGCAGGTGTTCTGGCATGTGACGAGGCCGCAACTCGCCCCGATCATGATGATCCTCGTCGTCCTGCGCTTCGGCTCCGCAATGGCGGTGATCGACGAATACCTTATCTTCGGCGGATTCAACCGGGCTTCGCCGACCTACACCTGGACGATCTTCATGTACGACCAGGCCTTCAAGACGGGGCTCTGGCGGCAAGGTTACGCCGCCTCCATCGGTATGATCGGCGCAATCGCCATGATGTTCGTCATGGCGGGACTCTTATGGATTTTCCGCCCTAAAGGCTGACAATGACGCTCGAAGCGGATCGCGCTGATATCGGCGAACTCAGAGATGAACGCGCCTCGTCTGTCGGAACCGGGGCGCTTCGCCACGTTGTGATCAACCTGTTCAATCTCGCCATCTTGCTGCCGCTTGCCTGGGTCCTGCTCCTGTCGGTGAAGTCGCTGCCCGACGCGGCGCGCGGCGATTTCTGGCCGAAGCACTTCGATTTCACCCACTATAGCTTTGTCTTTCAACACATCGCGACGCTGCCGGTGAATCTATTCAACAGCATCTATGTCACGGCGGCGACCGTTCTCATTACGACGGTCTGCGCCGTGCTCGCGGGTTACGCGCTGGTTCACATCCGTCCGCTCGGTTCAGGCCTCGTTGTGACGGCGCTGCTCGTTTCTCTCTATTTTCCAGTGCGCGTTGTCTCGATCATCAGCATTTACGAGACGCAGCACTGGCTCGGCCTGATCAACAACACGAGCGGCCTCATATTGCCCTACATCACGCTGCAACTCGCGATCAGCATCCTGATCATGCGCAGCATGTTCCAATTGGTGCCGCACGAAATGTTCGAATCGGCGAGGATCGACGGCGCCGGCCATTGGCGGGCGCTGTGGGAAATCGGCCTGCCAATGGTGCGCAATGGCCTGGTCGTGATCTTCATCGTCAATTTCGTCGCCGCCTGGGGTGAATATCTATTCTGCCTGACGCTGATCGATGACGAGGCCAAGCGCACGATGCCGGTCGTTCTCGCCGCCGCCCAGGGCGGACAGGGACAATGGGCATGGCCCAATTTGGCCGCCGTGTACGTCATCGTCGTGACTCCCGGCATAATCGCGTTCACGCTGGCGCAGAGGCTCTTCTTCAAAGGGCTTATGGAAGGGGCACTCAAAGGATGACCGTTGCAAGTGTATTTGCGGCATGGCTTCTCGGGGAGGTCGCATGACATTCGACGGCAAGGTGGTCGCAATCACTGGCGCGGCGGGCGGGATCGGTCAGAGCCTGTGTCGATTGTTCCTCGACGAAGGCGCGAAGATCGCCGCCATCGACAAGAAAAGGGAACTAGAAGATCTCGCCGCCGAGCTCAGGGCAGACACCAAGATTTTCGCTCACGCTGTCGCCGACGTCAGCGACCCAGCGGAAGTGGAGCGCGCCTTCGCTTCGCTGACCAACGCTCTCGGAACGATCGAAATTCTCGTCAACAACGCCGGCGGCTCGGATCATCTGACTTTCGCCCGCACCGACCCCGCCGGCTGGCGCAGCGAAATCGAGCGCAACGTGAGCAGCGCCTACTACTGCGTCCATGCCGTCATTTCCGGCATGCAGGCCAGGCGCTCGGGCGTTATCGTCGGCATCGGTTCGGTCAATGGCTTGGGCGCGCTTGGCGATCCAGCGTATAGCGCCGGCAAGGCGGCGATGATTTCGCTAACCCGCTCGATCGCGCAGGAATACGGCCGCTACGGCGTCCGGGCGAACATCGTACTGCCCGGCACCGTGCGCACCCCGCTTTGGCAGCGGCGCGCCGCGAAGGACCCCAAGGTCCTTGAGACGTTGAAGCGCTGGTATCCGCTTGGCCGTATTGTCGAACCGGTCGATGTCGCGAGGGCGGTCGCTTTTCTCGCGTCCGACGCGGCCTCGGCGATCACGGGCGTCGCTCTGCCGGTCGATTGCGGACTGACGTCCGGCAATATCGTCATGGCGCGCGAGCTGACGCTCGAAGACCTTTGACGCCGACCGCTCGGCAATTTTGACTCGTCGCAGAGCGGCCTCGTTGCCTCGGTGGGAGAGATCGGCGGCAAGCTCGGACTCGGTCAGTCAGCTGCCGCTCGGCCGACGGCAGATCGTCGAGATCACCAAGGCGTTGTTCATCAAACCGCGTGTCCTCATCTTCGACGAGCCGACGTCTTCGCTCGCCGCCCTGACGTCGCGATGCTGGTCCGCCTCTCTCCTTCGTCCTCCGCGGCTTGGCGCTGCTCATCATGCCGCGGCCGGGTGGATTCGTCCCCCGACGCTGTCCGAGTTTCTCGCTGGCGCGCATCCGACCGCAGCCGTCCTGCGGAGCCTTATACTGGGCTGCCTGATCCTCGGCATGTTACCGCTGTCGGGCCGCGACCAGTCGCGGTAAGGACCACGGGAAGGACGAGCGGGCGGAAGGAGGACATCCAGTGCTTGTGCAAGACCTCGACACGCCCTGCGCGGTCGTTGACCTCGACGTGATGGAGAACAACCTCCGGCGCTGCCAGACCTACCTCGACCGGCACGGCCTCCGCCTGCGTCCGCACATCAAGACTCACAAGATCCCCGAGTTCGCCCATCTCCAGATCAGGCTCGGCGCGAAGGGCGTGAATTGCCAGAAACTCGGCGAGGTCGAGGTGATGGCGGACGCCGGAATTACCGACATTCTGCTTACTTACAACCTCATAGGCCAGATTAAGCTCGACCGCCTCGTGGCGCTCGCTCATCGCGCCGACGTCAAGGTGGTGGCGGATTCGCGCGAGACGATTGAGGGGCTTTCCTCCGCGATGTCCCGCGCCAGCCTCACGCTGCCGGTTCTGGTCGAGTGCGATACCGGCGCGCTGCGTTGCGGCGCAACCACACCGACCGAGGCCCTCGGACTCGCGCAGACGATCGACCGAGCCCCCGGACTCGCCTTCCAGGGCCTTATGACCTATCCGCCGAAGAACTCGGTCGCGAAGACCAACGCGTGGCTTACCGAGGCCGTCGATCTCTGTAAGCGGTCCGGAGTTGCGGTTGAAATCGTCAGCACCGGTGGCACCCCCGATCTCTATAGCGCCCATGAAGTGACCGTCGCCACCGAACACCGGCCCGGCACCTACATCTACAGCGACCGCTATCATGTCGAGACGCATTCGTTCGGCGATTGGAGCGATTGCGCCTTGCGCGTTCAGGCGAGAGTCGTTTCCGCACGCTGCGCCCGACCGCTGCGTCATCGACGCCGGATCGAAGAGCCTGTCCTCCGATCTGCTCGGCCTGCAGGGCTATGGCCGCATCCTCGAGCATCTGGACTGGGAGATCTACGGCCTCAGCGAAGAGCACGGCCACGTACGCGCTCCGCCGGGCTCGGAGGAGCCGCGGATCGGCGAGCTCGTCACCGTCATTCCCAATCACGCCTGCGTCGTCACCAACCTGTACGACCGGGTCTACGCCGCGCGCCAGGGACGAGTCGAGACCTTCTACGAGGTCGCCGCGCGAGGAAAGGTGCTGTGAGCAAGGAGCCCGATGTCGGTCGCCTCGTCGGCCTGCTCGAACGTCTCGTCGCCATCGACACCCAGAATCCGCCGGGCCGGGAGGCCGAAGCCGCGTCGCTGCTCGCTTCGGAGCTCAACGGCCTCGGCTTCGTCACAGAAATCAGGCCTCTCACGGAGGACCGCGCGAATGTCATCGCGCGACTCGACAACGGCGCGATTGGAGCCGGATGGACCTCCGATCCCTTCCGCCTCACGGAGCGCGACGGCCGGCTCTTTGCGCTTCAAGACCGTCGTTCGCGATTTTTCCCAGGACGAGCAGTCCGCGTTGTTTCACGTCAATGCGCGCCGCGTTTACCGAATCGACGAACCTTGAAGAAAAAGTCTCTCAGACATTGGCCAGCGCCGCCAGGGTTCGTTCGCGCGCTTCCGGGTCGTCGCCTGCATGAACCGGCTGAATGCAAATTTGGTCGGCGCCCGCTTCGAGATGAGCCCGCAAGCCGCGGGCGATCGTCGCCGCATCGCCAGACAGCACCATCGCATCGAGGAACCTGTCCGAACCGTGGCCGGCAAGATCGGCTTCGGTGAAGCCAATGCGCAACCAGTTGTTCCGATAGTTTGGAAGGGTCATGTAGCGGCGCATTTCATTCCGCGCGAGGCCCCGGGCCACGGCCGGGTCCGCCTCGAGGCAGACCTTCTGTTCGACCGCCAGCAGCTTGCCAGGCCCCAGGGCGGCTCTCGCCGCGCGTGTATGTTCGGGGGTCACATTGTAGGGGACGGCGCCTGCGGTCCGCTCCGCCGCGAGTTTCAGCATCAACGGCCCCAGCGCCGCGATCACAAGCGGCCACTCGCCTGCATTCGACGGGCTCTCGTAAACGCCGTCGAGGTAGCGGCGCATCGCGGGCACGGGCTTGTCGTAGACGTGGCCTCGCAGCTTCTCGACCATGGGCGCGTGGCTTACGCCCAGCCCAAGGATGAAGCGATCGTCGTAGAGGCTGGAGAGGGTTCGGAGGCCGCGCCTCGCGGTAAACGGGTCGCGGGCGTAGATATTCGCGATGGAGCTGCCGATGATGAGTCGTGTCGTATTTGCGAGCAGGAAGCTGGCGATGGAAAGCGATTCGTATCCGACAGCTTCCGGGTACCAGAGCGTCGAATAGCCGAGGTCTTCAATCGTCCGAAGCAAATAGCAGATCCCGGCGCCGTCCAGGCGGTCGATCGGGTACCAGACACCTAGTCGTCCGAGCTGTCTCATTTGCGCAAATTCCCCGAGTCGAGCCGTTTGAGGAGGCGTCGCCACGCACTTCGCCGGTTTGCATCTATCGCGAAGATACCACATCATCGTAAGCCGCTTCCAACACAACGCGAACATGTTTGGACAGCGTCACAAGGTCATGGCGATGGGTGATTCGAGCGATAGCGCATTTCTTGACTGGCTTGATCGGGCGCCGCTCGCCGAGCTGATCGAGGCTGCGGGGCGCCTACGCGACGAGGGGCATGGGCGCCATGTCTCCTATTCGCGCAAAGTGTTTATTCCGCTCACCCATCTTTGCCGCGATGTCTGCCACTATTGCACCTTCGCCGAGCGGCCTCGCGCGGCAAGGTCTACCTATCTATCCGCGGAAGATGTGCTCGCAATCGCCCGCGCCGGGGCCGCCGCCGGCTGCACGGAGGCGCTTTTCACGCTCGGCGATAAACCAGAGCTGCGCTACCGGGCTGCGCGGGAAGCGCTGATCTCGTTCGGGTACGACAGCACGATCGACTATCTCCAGGCGATGTGCGCAGTGGTGCTGCGCGAGACGGGACTGCTGCCGCACGTCAATCCCGGAGTCATGAGTCGCACCGAGATGGCGGGGCTGCGGACGGTATCGGCCAGTCAAGGCATCATGCTCGAATCCCTCAGCGCCCGGCTGTGCGAGCCGGGCCAGGTTCACCATGGCTCGCCTGACAAGCAACCCGAGGCGCGCCTCAAGACGCTGAGGCTTGCGGGCGAGCTCAGCGTGCCCTTCACAACTGGCATTCTGATCGGCATCGGCGAGACGCGCGCCGAGCGGCTCGAGGCGCTCTTCGCCATCCGCGATCTGCATCGGCAGTTCGGGCACATTCAGGAAGTCATCGTCCAGAACTTCCGCGCCAAGCCGGGCACCAAGCTCGCCGGAGCCGCGGAGCCCGATCTCGATGATCTGCTTTGGAGCATCGCCGCCGCGCGCCTTATCCTCGGCCCTGCGATGAACATCCAGGCGCCCCCCAACCTGTCGCCGGGCGTCTATCCGCGGCTGATTGCGGCGGGTATCAATGACTGGGGTGGGATCTCTCCGGTCACCCCGGATCACGTCAATCCGGAGGCGCCGTGGCCGGCGATTGCGGAGCTTGCGGCGCGCACGGCCGCCGCCGGGAAAATCTTGGTGCATCGGCTGCCGCTCTATCCCTCTTACCTGCGCGACTTGGCGGCCTGGACGGCGCCCGAGATCGCCGCACAGACGCGCCGGCTCAGCGACGCCGAGGGCTTGGCGCGCGACGACAATTGGGCCCCTGGAACGAAGGTCGCTCCGCGCATGCCCGCGGTCCACGCGCGCTCGGTCGATCCCGTTATTGAGCGCACCATCGAGCGCGCTCAAGCAGGCGCACGCCTAAATGCGCCTGAGATCGTGCGGCTGTTCGCGGCGCGTGATGCGGATTGCCAACGTGTCATCGCAGCGGCCGATGAGCTTCGCCGGACGACGAGCGGCGATGTCATCCGCTACGTCGTCAACCGCAACATCAACTACACCAACATCTGCTTCTACCGCTGCAAGTTCTGCGCCTTCTCCAAGGGCAAGACGCATGAGGCGCTGCGGGGCACGCCCTACAATCTCGCCCTCGACGAAATCGTGCGGCGCGCGATCGAGGCCTGGGAGCGAGGCGCAACCGAGGTATGCCTCCAGGGCGGTATCCATCCAGACTATACGGGTGAGACCTATCTTGGCATTTGCCGCGCGATCAAGGCGGCGGTTCCGGACATGCACATTCACGCCTTCTCGCCATTGGAGGTCACCCAGGGCGCGGCGACGCTTGGCATGCCGATTCAATCTTTTCTGGCGGAGCTCAAGGCTGTGGGCTTAGGCACTTTGCCGGGCACCGCCGCCGAGATTCTGGATGATGAAGTGCGCGCCGTGATTTGCGCGGACAAGGTCAACTCGGCTCAATGGCTCGATGTCGTGAGGACAGCCCACAGTCTAGGCCTGCGCACGACGTCGACGATCATGTATGGGCACGTCGAGCATCCGCTGTCCTGGGCGCGGCATCTCATCGCCGTGAGGGACCTGCAGGCGCAGACGGGCGGCTTGACCGAATTCGTGCCATTGCCCTTCGTGCATATGGAAGCGCCAATGTATCTCAAAGGTTTGGCTCGGCGCGGGCCGACCTTCCGTGAAGCGGTGTTGATGCACGCGGTGGCGCGGCTCGCGCTGCATCCCCACATCACAAACATCCAAACGTCCTGGGTCAAAATGGGACCGGAGGGCGCGGCGGCATGCCTCAACGCGGGCGCCAACGACCTTGGCGGCACCCTGATGAACGAGAGCATCTCGCGCGCGGCGGGTACGGAACACGGTCAGGAGTTTCCGCCCGAGGCGATGGAGGATCTTATCCGATCGCTTGGGCGCATACCGGAACAGCGGACCACGCTCTACGGCCTCGTTGCGGAGGAACGCCGCGATGCGTCGATGAACGCCGCGGCGCTGGCTCCCATCGTCTCGACGCCTCCGCGTAAACTCGTACCGGCCGAATAGGACCTACCGGAGCTCCTGCCTCGCCGTTAGAAGGCGGTCGGCTATGCCCGATTGTTCAAGGAAGGCGAGGGTCAGGGTGGGCGCAGGCGGCGACATTCTCAGGAAGGTGATGAGATCGGCAGGATTGTCGATGTCCATCCCGATCCCAGGATGGCGGACGATAAGCGGTTCGATCCCATGCTTTCGCGCCGCGCTGAGATGTGGGTAGAAACTGTCCTCGCCGAAACGCAGCGGAACGGCATCGGGCGGCGAACAGACGATGGTGTTCGATCCGCGATCGTCATGCGCTGGTACGATGGTGAAGGCAGGCGCGGCCTGGTGCGCCGCGAGCGTCGCAGCGATCTCCGCTGACGAAAGTCGAGGAATGTCGCCAGGCATTGTCATCATCCCTGCTTTGCCCTCGCGGGCAAGCCGGCGCGCGGCGGCGGTAACGGCGCCGGTATGACCCTCCCGCGCGCCTTCCGCGACGATGCGCGCGCCACGGCGCTCGGCGAGCCATGTCGCAACCGGATCGACCGTAACGACAAGCGTGCCCGCAAGCTCACGGACCGCGCTCACGGCGTTGAGCACATCCTCGAGCATGGTCGTTGCGAGCAGGCGACGTTCGTCCGAGCTTAATGCCGAGGACAGCCTTTGCTTGGCTCCCTCGAACTCCTTGACGGGCAAGACGGCCCAGATATCGGTCACGCGACGAGGTCCTGGCCCCGTTTCAAAGAGGCAAGCGCGTCCGCGGTTTCAAGCACGACCCGAGCCAGTTCCTCGCGCTCCGCGATATTCGTCATGAGCGTGCGGGCAAGCGTCACTTTGGACGCCACTTGAGCTGCCTCCTCCGCGTCTCCAATGTCCATCACGTATCCATCGAGCAGATCGCCATAGCGCTTCGCGACCGTCGCGGCGCTCGCTGTCAGTCCAAGCTCCCCCATCATTTTGGCCGTGGGACCCTTGATTGCGCGGCCGCCGATGATCGGGGAAACCGCGATGATTGGCGCCGCGCAAGCAGCAAGAGCCTCACGCATCCCCGACACGGCTAGGATCGGCTCGACACTGATGAAGGGGTTGGACGGGCAGATGACAACCGCACGCAGCCGTTCGTCGCGCAGAGCCGCCAGAATGTCAGGATGAGGGCGCGCACGCTCCGCGCCTTCGAAGGCGAGTTCCTGTACGACAGGACGGCACTGAAGACGCACGAAATAGTCCTGGAAATCGAGCCACCCCTCATCCGTTCTCAATCGGGTGCGCAATGGATCATCGGTCGCCGGCAGTATCCGGGGACCGACGCCGAGGCGGCGACAGAAATCTGCGGTGATGGCGGAGAGAGGGTCCCCCCGGCGCAGCCGACGCGTTCGCTCGACATGAACCGCGAGGTCACGGTCGCCAAGCAGGAACCAATCCTCGCCGCCGAGCATTTTCAGCGTTTCCATGAACGCCCACGTTTCGTCTTGCCGACCCCAACCGAGCTTCGTGTTGTCGAGGCCAGCCAGCGTGTACATCAATGTGTCGGCGTCCGGAGAAATATGCAGGCCGAGATGCTCGAAATCATCGCCGACATTGGCGACGATGAGCAGATTTTCCGGAGCCACGATCCGGCTCAGCCCAAGCGCGAGCTTGGCGCCCCCGATCCCTCCGGATAGAGCAACCACCAGATCCCAGCTCATCGAAACAGATCCTCATTTGCAGGACGGACCAGGGTGGCCGCCGTCGATTCTGGGGCGGACCAGTGCAGACCGCGGATCAGGACCACCGGCAGCGCCTCATCCGCCTGCCCCATCAAGAGCGAGGCGGCGGCCGCGGCCTCGTCCGCAAAACCGACGACGCTCACCTCCAACTTTCGGCCAAACAGGTCGGGCCGCCCGCGCAGATCGACTAAGGCGGGCAGACCGGCGACGCCGATGGCGACGCCCACGGTTCCCTGGCGCCAGGGACGTCCGAAACTGTCGTTTATGATCACGGCGACATCGACCCCGGTCGCGGCATTAAGTCCGCGCCGTAGCGCCTCGGCGCTCCGATCCGGATTTTCCGGCAGCAGAAGGACATGAGCAGAGCCGTCCGCGGATCCCACGTTCGACTGGTCCACCCCAGCGTTCGCCATGATGAAACCAAGCCTGTGTTCGACGATCAGAACGCCGCGGCGAGTTCGCACGACACGAACCGACTCCGACAGAATGACCTCCACAAGCCGCGGATCCTTGTCAATTTCCGCCGCAAGCGCCTGCGCCTTCGCGGAGGGTTCGACCATCGCGAGGTTGACGATGCGGCCCTCGGCCTTCGAGACGATCTTTTGCGCAATGACAAAGACATCGCCGGCGCGCGGCGCAACACCGCTCCGCTCGAGGGCTAACGCAATGAGCTCGACCAGGTCGTCACCAGCCTTGATCAAAGGCAGACCTTGGAGACCGACGACCTCGAGAGAGGTCATGCGCTCTTGGGCGTTTCCGGCCCGCCGAAGCGGCGCCGCAGGGAAGGCAGAACATGTTCCGCATAGAGGCGGATGAATCGCTCCTGATCGGGACCCGGAGCATGAAAGACGAGATGATCGAAGCCGAGGTCGACGTAGTAGCCGATGCGTTCGACATGCTCGTCCGGATCGGTCGAGACGATCCAGCGGCTCGCGGCGCGTTCGGCCGAGAGCCCGTCGGCAAGCCGCTCCATCTCTTCCGGACTGTGGACGGAAACCTTCTCCTCAGGCGTCAGGGCGAGGACCGCCCAGTGGCGAGTGTCCTCCAGCGCGCGTTTGCTGTCCGTGTCGAACGAGACCTTGACCTCCATCATCCTTGTATACTCACGCGTTCGCGAACCGGCCTCGGCCCGTCCCTCCAATACCTTCGGCAATATCGTTTCGGTGTAGAGCTCGCGGGCTTTGCCGCTGGTGCAGATCAGGCCGTCGCCCGCTCGTCCTGCGTATTTTGCAATCAGCGCGCCGGCCGCGGCGATATATATCGGTACCGGCGTTGCCGGCCGATCATAGATGGTGGCGTCCCGAGTGCGATAATACTGGCCTTCGAACGTTACCCGCTCTTCAGTCCAGAGCCGACGGATCAAGATGACGGCCTCACGCAGACGGGCGAACCGCTCCTTGAAATCGGGCCATGTGATGCCCGTTGACGGAACCTCGTTCAGCGATTCCCCGGTGCCTACGCCGAGCACAACCCGATCGGGAAACATGACGGCCAGAGTGGCGAAAGCTTGCGCCACGACAGCGGGGTGATAGCGAAAGGTCGGCGTCATCACGCTCGTGCCGATTGTGATGCGCGACGTCACGGCTCCGAGCGCGCCGAGCCACGCGAGCGAGAAGGGAGCGTGGCCGCCATGGTGTTTCCATGGCTGGAAATGGTCGCTGATGAAGACCGAATCGAAACCCGACTGCTCCGCAAGACGCGAAAACCGGAGCAGTTCTGTCGGCTCGAATTGCTCCGCCGATGCCTTATAGCCAAGCTTGAGCACGGTACGCTCTCCACCTGATGAGGCCGCCGGGGTCAGGGAATAGAATAGCGCAGACAGGTTTATTAGGGTCGCGGTTCGCTCTTGAACGAAACGCAACCATCACCGCGGCCTAGCGGCCTCGCGGGCCATCTGCGCGCCTGACCGAAACTGCGCCCGGTCGTTGGGCTTCTGCACGTGGTTCAGCCTTGGGCCTGCACGGCAGTCGGCTCAATTTCAAACGTAACCCTGACCTGGCCTGGCTGGGCCCAGGGATACTTTTCCTTCCCGAGGTATTTCTTGGCGAGGGAATCGATGTGCGCCGACGCGCCCTCCTCGGCCACATGCGCAACTCGGCCGCGGATCTGGATGTAACGATACGGATTCTCGGGATCAAGAATCGAAAGCGCCACGGGCGCGCCTTCCTGCATGTTGCGTACCTTCACCCGCCCCTTCGCGGAGTTTACCCGGATCTTGCCATCCGCGTAGTCGAACCACACGGGCGTTACTTGCGGCGTTCCGTTCGGCATGATCGTCGCCAAATGGGCAAACGCTTTTTTCTGCTCCACTAAATCCAGATACTCAGCGGGTATCGCTGCCATAACTATCTCCTCGATTGGCGTGGGTTTCTCGCGCCGCGTTTTGCTGGAGCGCTGGTTCGGCGTTGGTGATCAACCTAATCGTCGCAACCTGACATGGCAACGAGACGAGATCACGCCGTTGCGGGCTAAAGGCTTCGACCGTCGGCCAGGGCTCTCGCTCGCCACGGCCTTCCCGTCGAGGTCATCATTGGCCAGCTTTGCGCCAACCGCTATAGTCGCTGCAACTCTGAAGGAGGCCCGTGATGGCTGAAGCGAAACTCGCTCCGAACCTGCCGGACTGGATGGTTAAGCATGCCAACCGCTATATCGCCAGCGGCGGAACCGAGGGACACTCGTACAAGATCAATGTGCCGGGGCGGGGCGAGATCACGGCGCCGGCGCTGCTGCTGACGACCACCGGCCGCAAGTCCGGCGATAAGTTCATCTTCCCGCTGTTCTACGGAACGGACGCCGACCGCTACTTCGTAGTCGCCTCGAAGGGCGGCGCGCCCGAACACCCAGGATGGTACCGCAATCTTCTCGCCAACCCGGATGTCGAAGTCCAAGTCGGGACGGAGAAGCTGAGGGCGCGGGCGACGACGGCCACGGGTGACGAGCGTGAGCGTCTTTGGAAAAAGGCGCTCGAATTTTGGCCCCCCTACGCCGACTACGCGCTCAAGGCCGACCGCGAGATACCCGTGGTCGTGCTCGACCCCATCCATTGAGAAGCCTTGATGTTCGGCAGCTAGACCGGGAAGGAGTGGATGCTTTCGTCAATTTTCACGCACTCGAAAGCGCCGAACCGATGACGACGGAGGTCGGTCCCGCCTGAGCGGCGCCCCTCGGTTGGCCCGGCAATCTTTACCCAGCGCCTATGGTGTCGAACGCGCACAACGGCCAGTGATCGAGACGGCGTGCGACTCGTCGCGCGCTCTCCTCAGTCGTGATGAAACACTTCTTCCGCCATCGCCCACCACTCGCCCGTCTTGCGCGTCGCGAGCGGCGCCTGCATCGGATTGTGGATCGCCCACCAATCCTGGGTGCGCGCGTCGGCCGCCATCTTTTTTGCGTCGGCAGGCCAGTCTTCTCCGTGATATTCCCAGTAGGCAAACAAGAGATTTTCCGGCTCGCGCAGGAAGATCGAATAGTTTCGGATGTTGCACCCGGAGATCCTGGCCAGAACTTCAGGCCAGACGGCGGCGTGCGTTCGCTTGTATTCGGCGATCTGGTCCGGTTTGATTCCGATCACCATGCCCATGCGCTTCATGATTGTGCTCCCCTTCCGAATGCGAGGCTGAACGCAGGAAGGCTTTTGGCCTTCACGGCGTCAAGGTCCCATTCGACGTCAATGCCCGGCTTCATTGGCGCGAGCGCCATGCCGTTCTCGATCCGCAACGCTGAGGTCGTCAGGTTGTCGAGCTGAGGAATATGCTCGACGTATATCACCGTTACGATCGGAGTCTCCTGCGACGAGAAGCTTTGGATCGCGTCGGTGACCTTGGGCTCCGCTCGATCCGCGCCATGCCTACCTTTCCTCGCCGTTGATCGCTCGCCCCTGGTCGACGTCCCTGGCACACACAAGCAATGACTTGTCGTAAGACCGCGGGAGTCAGGCTGCCCTGTAGGAATTCTCGATCGCATCGCCAAGGATCGACAGGCCGAGGTCGATTTCGCCGTCGCTGACCGTCAATGGCGGCGCGATGCGGAAAACGCCGCCCATGCCCGGCAACTGCACCACGTTCATGCTGAGGCCGAGCTTCATGCATTCGCGGGTGATGCGGACGCCGAATTCGCCATCGGCAGCCCGGCTCGGACGGTCTTTCACGATCTCCATGCCGAGCAAAAGCCCGCGCCCGCGCACATCGCCGATGCACTCATAGCGCTGCTGCAACGCGCAAAGGCCATCGGAAAGGCGTTTGCCGGCGCTACGCGCGCGTTCGACGAGATGATCGCGCTCGACCACCTCAAGCACCTTCAGGCCGACTGCGGCTGGCAGGGGGTCGGACACATGCGTCGTATAGAACAGATAGCCGAGCGTGTGCGCCTTCTCTTCAATCGCAGCCGATGTGACGACTGCCGACAAAGGCAGGCCGGCGCCGAGCGTTTTCGAAAGCGTGAGGATGTCAGGGGTCACGCCGTCGCGCTCGAAGGCGAACATCGTGCCAGTTCGGCCGACGCCGGTCTGCGCTTCGTCAAGGATCAGGAGCATGCCGCGCTCCTCGCACTTTTGCTTCAGGGCGGCGAGATAGCCAAGCGGCAGATCGATGACGCCGCCGGAGCTCAAGATCGGCTCGGCTATGAAGGCGGCAAGGCTGCCGCTGGACTGGCGGTCGATCAGATCGAAGGCGTAGTCGAGCTCGCCCTTCCAGTCGTACTCGCCCTTTCTCTCGAACCGCGGACGGAAGGGAAACGGCGCCGGTATCGCGTACGAGCCCACGGCCGCCGGACCGGCGCCACGGCGGCCGGCGCTGTAAGTCGCCGAGGCGGCGGCCCCCGTCATGCCATGCCAAGACTGCGCGAAACCGACAACTTCATATTTGCCGGTGACAAGCTTCGCCATGCGGATCGCAGCTTCATTCGATTCGGCGCCGGTCGAAAGCAGCAACACGCGGTCGAGACCTTCCGGCGTCTTTTCGGCAAGCGCGGTCGCGAGGTCGACGACGGGTCGCGAAATCATGCCGCTGAAGAGATGGTCAAGCCGATTGATGGACTTCGTCACGACCTCGACGATCTCGGGGTGCGAATGGCCGAGGATGGCGCTCATCTGGCCCGAGGTGAAGTCGAGGATCGCGCGATCGTCGGCGTCATATACAAAGCTGCCGGCTGCGCGTTCGATGATCAGCGGCTCGAAGCTGCCGCCATAGCGGATCAGATGATTGCGCGCGTTCCGCCAGAATTGAGGCTCATCGTTTTTGGACATGCGGCCGCGCTCCGGGACTTCGGTAGGAATCTCCCCGACAGGGTTGTCAGGTTCGCGAGTTTCGCTTGTCAACAGGAACCGCGCCAGAAAGGCGACGGGGGCCGGCGGTCCGATGCTGTTGGCCGCTACTCCTCGAACCGCTCGCTCGTCCCGATCGACTTCGGCGGCGCGATCGAAGGGTCGGGCTTCTGCGCATCGAGGCCTCCGTCGCGGAAGCGGTTGACGATCGGATAGCGCCGGTCGCGGCCGAAGTTCTTCGGGCCCACCTTCACCCCCGGCGCCGACTGGCGGCGCTTGTATTCGGCGAGATAAAGCAGGCGCTCGACTTTGCGCACCGTCTCCGGATCGTAGCCCTGGGCGACGATGTCGGCGATCCGCATCTCCTTCTCCACGAGCCCGTGCAGGATCCCGTCGAGCACCGGATAGGGCGGCAGCGAATCCTCGTCCTTCTGGTTCTCGCGCAGTTCGGCGCTTGGCGGCTTGACGATGATGTTCTGCGGGATCACCTCGCCGTCCGGCCCGAGCGCGCCTTCCGGCTTCCAGCGGTTGCGTAAGGTCGAGAGGCGAAAGACCTCCATCTTGTAGAGGTCCTTGATCGGATTGAAGCCGCCGTTCATGTCGCCGTACAGCGTCGCGTAGCCGACCGACATCTCCGACTTGTTTCCGGTCGTCACGACCATCGCGCCGGTCTTATTCGAGATCGCCATCAGGATCAGCCCGCGCACCCGGCTCTGGACGTTCTCTTCGGTGATGTCGCGCTTCTTGCCGGCGAACATCCGCGCAAGCGCCCGCTCGACGCCCTCGACCGGTTCGGCGATCGGCACGATGTCGTAGCGGATTCCAAGCGCTTTTGCGCAGCCTGCGGCGTCGGCGAGTGATTCGTTCGAGGTGAAGCGATAGGGCAGCATCACCGCCTGCACCCGCTCCGCGCCCAGCGCGTCGACCGCCATTGCGGCGCAGAGCGCCGAATCGACGCCGCCCGACAAGCCCAGCACGACTCCGGGAAAGCGGTTGTTGTCGACGTAGTCGCGCAAGCCCATGACGCAGGCCGCATAGTCGGCCTCGTCGCCCTCCTCGACCACCGCGCGCGGACCCTCGACGCAACGCCAGCTTTTGCCGCTCCGTTCCCAAACCGTTTTCGCGACCATAGGACGGAAGGCCGGCAATTGGGCGCCGAGGCTGCGGTCGGCGTTGAGCGCGAAACTCCCGCCGTCGAACACGAGCTCGTCCTGGCCGCCGACCATGTTGAGATAGATGAGCGGCAAGCCGCTCTCGACCACGCGCGAAACGGCGACATTCTGGCGAATGGCGAGCTTGTCTCGCTCATACGGCGAGGCGTTGGCGACGAGAAGAATTTCGCCGCCCGTCTCGAGGATGCATTCGACCGGGTCGGGACCCCAGATGTCCTCGCAGATCGGGACGCCGACGCGCACGCCGCGAAACACGATCGGTCCCGGCGACGGGCCCGGCGCGAACACCCGCTTCTCGTCGAAGACGCCGTAATTGGGCAGATCGACCTTGAACCTGACCGCCTCGATCCGCCCGTGGTCGAGCAGCGCCATGGCGTTATGGAGCTTGCCGTCCTCGACCCAGGGCAGGCCGACCAGCGACAGCCGGGCCGCCGTCGGCGGTCAAGCGCGCGAGCTCGTCGCAGGCGGCCCGGCACGCCTCCTGGAACGCGGGCTTGAGCACCAGGTCCTCGGGCGGATAGCCGGAAAGATAGAGTTCCGGCGCCATCACGATGTCGGCCCCGAACGCCGCCGCCTCCGTGCGCGCCTTCCGCAATCGGTCGCGGTTCCCCGCGATGTCGCCGACGATCGCGGGGATCTGGGCAAGCGCAATGACGAGCCGGTCGGGAGGGGAGGGCATGCGCCGAGACTTAGCGCATGACGCAATCCGTTGGAACCAGATCCATCATTGCGAGCGACGCGAAGCGATCCATGGATGATCGTTGGGCGCCATGAACTCCCCCTGGATCGCCGCGTCGCTTCGCTCCTCGCGACGACGATTTCCACGGAAGCGCAACTTGCTCTCGTGTTTGGGCCAGCAACAAGCGGCCGCTTTCTTGTGCCGGCGCCCGGGGCTACGAAGCGGGGGCGCGCGCCGGCTGGGCAAGCCTCGCCTGCCACACGGCGACCCGCAGTTTGCGCAATTCGGCCTTCTTCGCGGTCACCACGGCGGCGGTCTTGTCCATGTATTGATGGAGGTCGCCAAGCGTATTCATCGCGCTCACCTGAGCTTTTATCGCGGCGCTTTCGGCCGGCGCCGCTTCCAGATGATGCTTCACCGCGATGCGCAAGAGCCAGAACGGCCAGTCGTCCTTGATGGCGTCCAGCGGCGTCGACAAGTCGGGGCCTGCCACCGCCGCCGCGACCTTCACATCCGGGACGGCGGCGACGCCGGGAAGCGTGACCGGCGCGTCCTGACGAGGCGAGGCCAGGGTCGCGAGCGCTTGCAGGCCGACAAGCCCCCGGTCACGGACGGTGAGCGGAGGGACGCCGAACATCTGCTCGATGGTCGCCGGCACGACGGAATGCTCCAGCGGCCGGTGCTCGATCACGTTCTTCGGGCACCATGGCGAGATCACCACGGCGGGAACGCGCGGGCCGAGCTGGTCGAACATGTAGCCGTGCGACTGGCCGCGCTCTCCGGTCGGCGTCGCCCGCGGCGGGAGGACATGATCGTAAAAACCGCCGTGCTCGTCCCAGGTGACGATGAGCATGCTGTCGTTCCAGCGCGGCGACTGGCGGATGATCTCATAGACCTGCTTGATCAGCTGCTCGCCGGCGTGAACGCTGCCGAGGGGGTGCTGGGAATTGCCGTCCTTGAAGCTGTTTGTAAGCGCGTCGTAGCTCGGTTCGATGAAGGTGTAAGCCGCGTCGAAGTCCGCTCTGCTGATATCGCCCTCGAAGTTGGCGAAGTCGTCGATGTCGTCGTTGATGCTGATGCCGTGCAGAAGCCCGACATTCGGGAAAACATCGCCCGCATAGATACGGAACGGAATTTTTGCTTTGCGCAACCGGTCGTAGATCGTGCCATTGGGGAAACTGACGCCGTCCCCGCCCAATTCATCTTTCGTTTGCTGCCAGCCCGTGGGCAAGTCGTCCCACACGCCGGAAGTCGCCGCATGGACGAACATCCGGTTGGGCTCAGTCGGGCCGGCCATCGAGCTGAACCAGTGATCGCAGAGAACGAACTCCGAAGCGAGCGCATTCAGGACCGGAAGATCGGCCTTGGAGAAACAGCGCATCACCTCGCCGGCGCGCGTCTTGTCGGTGATGATGCCGTAGGCCGCGGCGTAGCCGGTCCCAACCACCGTCGGATAGGGTTGGCCATTGAGCTGCCTATTGTCGAACTCTGGCCCGCAGAGGTTGATCAGCACGTCGTTGAATTGATGCGCCGGACCCGGCGGCGTCACCCGGTCCACGGCCGCTTGCGAGACGGTGGTGGTTATCGATTCATAGACGTTCGAACTCGTTGCCTTTCAGGCCCTCAGCGGACGTCCGCTGGCCGGTATGCGCGTCGGTTCCGGTGATCTGCGAAAAACCGAGCATGTGATCGAACGACCGGTTTTCCAGCATCAGCACGAAGAGGTGCTTGATCCGGCTCTTGCCGAATTTCGTCCAGGCCGAGTTGTTCGACCATTTGATCGTGTCAGGTTTCTGGAGCGTCGCGGTGTAAGTCTTGTCGTCGGGAAAATTCACCGAGATATGCGAGCTGTCGACAATGGAGCCGGAAGCCTTCGGCCGCGGCTTCGGCATGTCGATCGAGATCGAATTGCCGTGGACCGTGATGACAGGACCGAGAACGCCGCCGCTCGTCCATTGACCATTGAGATCGATCACCGTCGCGATCGCCGCCACTTTCGTCCAAGTCGTGTTGTTCGACCATTTGATCAGGTTTGGCGCCTGCAGCGTCCCGGTGTAGGTGGTCTTGTCGTCCGGGAATTTTACCGAAATGCGAGAGCCGTCCAGGATCGATCCAGAAGCCGTGGGGCGGTGATACGCCGACATGTCGATCGAGAGCGAGTTGCCGGTTCTGGAGATGAACGGGCCGGCCACGCCGCCGCTGGCCCACGCGCCATTGAGATCGATCACGGTCTGAATCGAAGGCGCGGTCGAAATCGTGTGGGTCGTGTAGTAGTGCGAATTGGAGCCGCAGCCATGCGGGGAATCCGTGCCATGATGCTCCACGGTCTCCGAGAGTTTTTTGCCGGACGGGGTCTTTTGAATGAGGTCCTTGGCTTTAAAGACCCGTACGCCGGCGGCAACCAATCCATCGCAATCCGCAAACAAGAGAGAGCCAACCCACGCGGCCCCCACGATCACGGACAGACCGATAAGCGCCGAGCCGGCGAACGGCACCACCGCGACGCCAAGAGCCGTGGCGACGCCAATCTCCGCTGTTGTTTTCTTATTGTTGGAGACAGCCTTGTCGATCGAGTGGAAAGCGGTTTGAATTGATTTTTCCACCGCGTCATTATTGGAATGACCGGCGTTGACGATGACGTATTTGCAGATGACCAAGGTGTCATCATTCGGAATATCGGCCTCGACGGTCAGACCGGTTTTATAAGTTCCATTGTTCAGATCCCCCATCGCCCGGGTTTTGGAAACGGATGGGTTGCCTCCAACAGTCATGTTTATGGAGGCGAAGACGGTGTCCTTGTGCAGGGATCGCGTGTTTGTAATACGGAAATTATCCAGGGAGAAGCTGGCAAACATGGGGTTTCCCTCCCGTCCAGAGCGCGGACCCGCCGCGGCGCCGCCTCAGTCTCTTGAGCGAATCCATGCGCGACTGCGCCAGGTCGGCGCGCTCGAGTATCGACGCATATTCTTGAGGTCCTGATCCCTGACATAGCAATCGTCGCACCCCAGCGCCTTCACAAGTTGATAGCCGCGCCCCTCCAGGAAATCGCGGATCTCAGCGCGCAACGGCAGCCAATTGTGCTCAACGCTGATCACTCGGAATGAGTAGTCGTCGAACGGAAAGCTCGTCAAAATCGTAAGCTCGGACCCCTCGGTATCCAGGCTCCAGTAATCGATCACTGGCGGAGCTTCGCACTCCCGGAGCACCGACCGCAGGGTGCGCGCAGCTTTCGTCACCGTCGCCGGTCTTCCCGCGGAATCACATCGAAGGTCAAAATTCGCCTTCGCGTATTCCAGGTGGCTCGGATCATAGTCGTCGAGGACGCCGCCCAGAACAGCCGCGTCTTCGACGAACTCCACCTCGCCGTCGCGATCGTAAACGCAAAAGTTCAGGCAATGACATTTGCGATTTTGTTTCAGCTCGGCGAAAAAGGAGTCGTTGGGCTCGATGCAGATCCCTCGCCAGCCAAACGACTGCTCGAGCAGCAGCGTATTGCTGAAGCGGACGCCGTTGGACGCGCCGAAGTCGAGAAAGTACCCGCCGCGCTTTCTGCCCAGGGCTTCGAGAACGAACAGATCCTGGCCATATTGCGAGGGCGAATCCATCGCTTTACCGGCTGAACGCCGCCGAGCGCCAGGCGGCCGAACTCGGTGAGGAGGAGCCGGTCGGGATGTCGATGCGCGGGTCCAAATGATGGGCGTCGTCCTCACGAAACCCGTAAAGCATCGTGACGTTCACCCGATGGTTTTCGTAACCGGGGCGAAAATTGACGGCCTCGGTCGCGTGGAAGAGATCGGAATTGAAAATCATCGCCCTGTTTTGCCGGTAGGGGATTCTGAACGAGCTCGCCTTCTTGCGCCGCAGGAAGGAACGAATGGCGCCGAGCTTCCCGTTGTAACTGTCAAAATTCCAGTTGATCGGCGCTTGCACATCGTAGACGACCAACCCTCCCGATTCCTTGTCGAGATTGGCGTCGTCGGGCGTGATCCAGAAGTTGACGTTCACGGCGGCGAAATCGGCGTGAGTGGTCGAATTGGCGGGAAGGTTCTGCGGCGTCTTGAAGCCCCAGAGTTGCTGAAGCGGATAGCGCCGGCCGATCACGCGCGGCAAAGCCTGCTGCAATTCCTCGGCGATCTGCCACAGCAGAGGGCAATTGAATCCGTCGCGGAAAAAAGCACCGAGCCGCCCATGGTTGTAGCGGTTGCCCGACCAGACGGTTGATTCCAGGCAAAACTGGCGCACGTTGTCGAGCGCCTCTTTGGTGAGAAAGTTGTCCACGACGACAACGCCGGTCTCGAGATAGTCCGTCTCGACCGTCGCCGCGTTCCACTCGCCGGAGAGCGCTCGCGCGAGCCGCGGCGTCTCCCTGATGTGCACGATCCGGTTATAGACATGCCCGATGCGCGCCCGGACGTCGTCATTGAGAGGCGTCGGCGCCTGGACGTCCGCCGACCTCATCTCGTCGATCACTTGTTCATAGGCGGAAATGATCGGGGTGAATTCACTTCCGAGGACCGCTCTCGACTGCAGATACGAGAATTGCTCGACATCGTGGATCAGTTTGGGGATGGTGAGAAAAAGCGCCCGCTCCATGAGAAACGCCGTCGCGCCCCGACCGTCGACCCCGGCCGGATGCCATTTGCTGCCGCAGCGAAATGCGGCCAGCAAAGCGGCGTATTCGCCGGCGAGATAGAGATCGTGATCGCGCAAAGCCCGCGAAAGTTGATCCTCCAGAAAGATCGTTGGATCCTGGTCGGATGTCAGCTCGGGGAGCCACAGCTCGAAGGCTTCCTGGCGGCGGCCTGACTTCACCAGCAACATCAAAAGATTCTTGCGCGCCGCCCTGAGCGAAGGGTCGAACTTCAGAGCTTGACCGTAGCAGCGTTCGGCGCCCTCGGCGTCGGCCAGCATCTGCCGCACCCAGCCGAGATTATTGTACGCCGGCGCGAAATCTCCGCTGTGCTCGATGGCGCGATGAAAACTCGCCTCGGCGTGGCCATATCGCTTGGCGACGGCATGTTCGTCGCCCTGCGCAAGCAGGCGCCGGGCGACCTCCAGCCGATCCGACGCGTCGCTTCGATCGTCTCGCTTCGAGCCATCGGCTTCGGCCGAGGACAGTGTTTCGGACAGGCTCATCGCTGCCTCCGGGCGCTGATCTCAGATTTCAATCGCCTCCCTCTTGCCGCGCAGCGTCGAGCAGACCCAGCCTCTGCAGGTTGGCCGCATACTGGGCAAGGGACTGAAGCGTTACGCTGGCGTAACCGGCGCCGAATATGCTTTCGGTCCAGCCGCGGGTGCCGCCGCCGCCGGTGCTGTGCTCGGTGGTGTAGGTCCCGCTCGTTCCGGTGCTCTTATCCGTCCCGCCAGTTCCGGTGCTCTGCTGCGTTCCGCCAGTTCCGGTGCTCTGTTGCGTCCCGCTCTGCGTTCCGCCGCCTGTCCCAGTGCTCTGCTGCGTTCCGCTGCCGGTGCTCATGTCCGTGCCGCTGGTGCCGGTGCTCATGTCGGTGCCGCTGGTGCCAGTGCTCATGTCGGTGCCGCTGGTGCCGGTGCTCATCTCGGTGCCGTCGGCTCGCAAGAGATAAGCCCGCCGCGCCTCCTCCTCTGCAAGCCGTTCCGCGAGCACCCAGCCGCGGGTGCCGCCGCCGCCGGTGCTGTGCTCGGTGGTGTAGGTCCCGCTCGTTCCGGTGCTCTTCTCCGTCCCGCCAGTTCCCGTGCTCTTCTCCGTGCCGTCGGCTTGCAACAGATAAGCCCGTCGCGCCTCTTCTGCCGCCCGTTCGAGCACCCAGCCGCGCGTTCCGCCGCCGCCGGTGCTGTGCTCGGTGACATGGGTGCCGCTCTGCTGGGTTCCGCCGCCGCCGGGGCTGTGCTCCGTTGCATCCGCACGCAACAGGAAGACTTCCCGGGCCTCCTCTGCCGCACGTTCGAGCCAGCCGCGCGCTTCTGCTCGGCCTGTGCTCTGCTCGGTCGTGTGGGTGCCGCTCTGCTGGGTGCCGCCGCCGCCAGGGCTGTGCTCGGTCGCGTCGGCGCGCAACAGGAAGGCTTGCCGGAACTCGTCCGCGGCGCGTTCGAGCCAGCCGCGCGTTCCTCCGCCGCCGGTGCTGTGCTCGGTCGTGTGGGTGCCGCTTTGCTGGGTTCCGCCGCCGCCGGGGCTGTGCTCGGTCGCGTCGGCGCGCAACAGGAAGGCTTGCCGGAACTCGTCTGCGGCGCGCTCAAGCCAGCGGCGCGCTTCTGCTCGGCCTGTGCTCTGCTCGGTCGTGTGGGTGCCGCTCTGCTGGGTGCCGCCGCCGCCAGGGCTGTGCTCCGTGCCGTCCTCGAACCCCAAGGTGGTCCTCACGATCTCGGACAGCAGGGCGCCATCGAACGCGATCGGCCTGGCGGCGACCGACGAGTTTCGGATGAGCGCTTCGACCACGTTATGGTCGCCATGCCGGACCGCCGCGCGGGTGAATTCCGCGACGAATACGCCGCTCGACTGCTCGCGGCCGCGGGGTTGAAACGACCGGTCGCGGAGCCATCGCAGCAGGCCTCTGTTGGCCATGACCGAGTAAATGAGGTGGTTGACCGGAGCCGTTTCTTCCGGCGAGAGTTTTTTCGAATAGACGTATTCCGACAGGATCTGGGCGGGATCAGTCACAAACTGTTCGCGCAATAGAAAATCCGAGGACATCGCCCTGAATAGAGCGTCCACGCGTCTCACAACGGCCGCACGTTGTAAAGTAAGTCGCTGATCCATGGATCGTTTCCTCCCTCGGAGAGTTCCTCCACCGCCTTGACCGGCGGCAAATTACTACGGTTATCCGTAGTCAATATTGTTTTTGTCTGCGCGAACTCTACGGCAACACATATCACGAAAATGTGATCAGCGTAAGGGGTAATGTCTGCGACCGCCAGAACCTGACGCGACGCCAGAACCTGACGCGGCGCGAAGTCCACGCAGATTCCTGTATGCGCCGGCCCACAGGCGTCGCTCGGGAGTTTAAGCGACAATTCCTTTTCGAAAATCCAGAACCGCGATATCATGCCTTCATCATGGCATCGAGTTTAACAACACGGACTAGGAATTATAGATGGATGGCCCGCGCCCGGCTCGCATATGTGGGAGCTCGGAAGAAGATTTCCCGGGCCGGCCGTCGCCGTAACTCGTTGAAAAGGCTCAATCCCGACAAGGCGATCAAAGGGAATCAAAGCCTTTTCCTTGGACAGATTTGGCTGGATATCGGGCCGGCTTTGCTGGATTTGGCTAAGTTTGGAATCCTCTTGGGATTCCGGGGCCGCCGCTCAGCGCACGACGCCGCCGATCTTCGCCCAGCCGAGATTGACCGCCCGCGAGGTCGCGGCGGCGAAGCCGCCCTTCATCGCGAGCGCCCGCCTCTCGATCAGGGTCCAGGAGAGCGCGGCGACGCCAAGGGTGATGGCGCCGGAGCCGACGATCATCGCGATCAGGGGCATGCCGGGAAAGAGGAACGCCAGCGTCTGCTGGATCGGAAAGGCGTAGATGTAGACGCCGTAGGAACAATCTCCCCAGTCGTTGAAGGCGCGGACGGGTCCCTTCGGCAGGTAGGCGAGATGCAAGACGAGGGGCGCGAGGCAAAAAACGTAGGCGACGAAGAACGCCTGCTCGTTGACCGAAGCGAGCACAAGGCAGGCGAACGCCGCCAACAGGATGCCGCGGCTCACCGGAACCTTGTCGCGCCAGAGGTAGAGCGTTGTGCCGTAGAGGAACATGAACACCCTGGTGTCGGCGGCGTTGAACGGCGCCCCGAACAGGCGGCCGCGCAGGATGAGGAAGAGGAACGCGCAGGCCGCGATGGGCGCGGCTACGCCCATCGCCCTGAGGCGGATGGCCGGCGCCGCGGCGAGCACGAGCCACCCGGCAGCGAGATAGCAATAGAGCCTGAGCTCGATCGGCAGCGTCCACAGCGATCCGTTGAACTCTCCATGAAGCGGGTTCGTCTCGAACACGCCCGGCAGCGAATAACGGACGCCGCCGATCAGCGTCGCACATTTAACAAAATATTGCTGTGTTTTAGCGGAAGTGAAGTAGTCTGCGAGCGGCAGCGTGGTCAGAGCCGGGGCGAGAGCGAATACGGTGAGGACGAGCATCACCCAAATCGCGGGATAGATGCGCAGCGCCCGCGCCCACAGGAAGGCGACCACGTCTCCCCGATTGACGAGGCTGCCGGCGACCAGAAAGCCGCTGGTGACAAAGAAGACGTCGACCGCCATTTCTGCCAGCGACAGGCCGAGATGGTCGAAGAAGAACTCCCGCGACGACGGCAGTCCAAGAACCGCGACGCTGTGGCTGAAGATGACCGAGAGCGCCGCCGCGAGGCGGATGAGATTGAAATTGTTGTCCCGGCCGACGGCATATTCGGACAGTCGCACGGCCGGCCCCTACGGCCGGCCGCAGATTGCGGGCGGGCGGAGCCCGGCCGTCATTCCGCCGCCCGGACCGGCCGTTCAGGCTGGGCGAGCCGCTGCGCCTTGAGGAGATCGGCGATGATGAACGCCATCTCGATCGACTGCTCCGCATTGAGCCGCGGATCGCAATAGGTGTGATACCGGTCGTGCAGATCGGCCTCGGAGATCGCGCGCGCGCCGCCGGTGCATTCGGTGACGTTCTTGCCCGTCATCTCGAGATGAATGCCTCCGGCGTAGACGCCCTCCGCGCGGCAGATGGCGAAGAAGTTGCGCACCTCGTGAGCGATGCGTTCGGTCGGCCGCGTCTTGAAGCCGGTCGAGGTCTTGATCGTATTGCCGTGCATCGGGTCCGAGACCCAAAGCGGCGTCAATCCCTCGCGCTTGCCGGCGCGCAGGAGCGGCGGCAGCGCCGCGTCGACCCTGTCGGCGCCGAAGCGGCAGATCAGCGTCAGCCGGCCAGGTTCACGGTCGGGATCGAGCACATCGATCAGGCGCAGGAGCTCGTCCGGGCTCAGCGACGGGCCGCACTTGAGGCCGATCGGGTTCTTGAGTCCGCGGCAATATTCGACGTGGGCGCCGCCGAGCTGGCGTGTCCGGTCGCCAATCCAGATCATGTGGCCTGAAGTGGCGTAATAGTCGCCGGAGGTCGAAATCGAGCCGCGTCATCGCCTGTTCGTAACCGAGCAGCAGCGCCTCGTGCGAGGTGTAGAAATCCGTCGCCCGCAGTTCCGGATGCGCTTCGGCGTCGAGGCCGATCGCGCGCATGAAGCCCAGCGTCTCGGTGATGCGGTCGGCGACCTCCTGATAGCGTTCGGATTGCGGGCTGTCTTTGACGAAGCCGAGCATCCACCGATGGGCGTTCTCGAGGTTGGCGTAGCCGCCGGTCGCGAACGCCCTGAGCAGGTTCAAGGTCGCCGCCGATTGGCGATAGGCTTCCAGTTGCCGCCGTGGGTCGGGCTCGCGCGCCTGTGCGGTGAACTCGATGTCGTTGACGATATCGCCACGATAGGCAGGAAGCGTGACGCCATCGATGGTCTCGAAGTCCGAGGAGCGCGGCTTGGCGAATTGGCCCGCGACGCGACCGACCTTGACGATGGGCGAAGCGGCGGCGAACGTCATGACCACCGCCATCTGCAGGAAGACCCGAAAGAAATCGCGGATATTGTCCGCCGAATGCTCGCCGAAGCTCTCGGCGCAATCCCCGCCCTGCAATAGGAACGCGCCTCCGCCGGCCGCCTTGCCCAGCGCCTGCTTGAGCTTGCGCGCTTCGCCCGCGAACACCAGCGGCGGATAGCCGGCAAGCTGGCGCTCGGCGTCGGCGAGCGCCGCGCGGTCACGGTAAGTCGGCGCCTGAGCGATCGGCTTCGCGCGCCAACTCTCCGGGGTCCAACGTTGGCTCGCCATCATCCCTTCCTCAAATGAGCGGCTCCGGCGCCGCTTCCCGATCGCAGGCGGTCTATATACAGTCGGACGCCTCCGGCCGATATGCCGATTTTCGAGGCAGACCCGCATTTTATCGAACAGATGAAGCGGATGACGACGTCGCGCCCCGCCCTATGGTGTGAGACCATCCCCGAACCTACTCTAACGCCAACGCCAATTCGCCGATTTGAGCATCTTTCCCTCCATCGCCGCTCTCTTATTCTCTGTGCTGCTGCTGATCGGCGGCAACAGCCTGGTCAGCGTGGCGACGCCGCTGAGGGCCCGTATCGATGGCTTCCCCGACCTGACCATCGGCCTGCTCGGGTCGGTTTATTTCGCCGGAATGCTTGCGGGAACCCTCGCGGCGCCGGCGATCATTCGTCGTGGCGGTCACATCAGGGCCTACACCGCGTTTGTCGCGCTCGCGGTCGTTTCCGTGATCCTTATGCCCGTCATGCTCTTCCCATTGGCGTGGCTCGGGTGTCGCGCGCTCATCGGCTTCGTGTTCGCCGGGCTCTACGCCGTTATCGAATCCTGGATCAACGCCAAAGCGACCAACTCCAATCGCGGCGCGCTTTACGCTCTCTACCAGATCGCCAATTTCGTCGCTTCTGCTAGCGGACAGTTGGCCCTCAGGCCGCTCGGGCCCAACGGCTTTTCCGCCTTCGCCGTCTCCGGGGCGCTGCTCGCGCTCGCCATTGTGCCGATGGCGATGACCAGCGTCGATCCGCCCGCTCAGCCGAAAAGCGTGCGGCCACGCCTCTTCTGGCTCGTCCGCTTGGCGCCGATCTCGTGTTTTGCGGCGCTCGCCGCAGGCGCCGCCAATGGCGCCCTGTTTGCGCTCGGTCCGGTGTTTGCGGTCGAGATCGGCATGACGCCCAGCAGCGTGCCGCTGTTCACCTCTTCGATCGTGCTCGGATCGGCGCTGGGCGTCTTCCCCATCGCCCTGGTCTCAGACCGCATCGACCGCCGGTTGGTCATCGCCGCGGTCATGATCGCAGGCGCCGCCTGCGAAGTCGCGCTGAGCCGAGTGACGGCTCCCGGCGTTTGGTTGATTGCGCTTGGATTTCTGGTCGGCCTGACAACCTATTCGCTCTATACGCTTGCGGTCTCGCTCGCCAACGATCGCGGCGCCCCTCATGACCTCGTCTTCATTTCAGTTGGGCTCTTGTTCATCTACTGCGTCGCGGCGATCGCCGCCCCGGCGGTGGCCTCCGTCCTCATGAAGGACTTCGGCCCGCAGATACTATTCGTTCAGAACGCCTATGTGCATATGGCGGTCGCTGCGCTGGTTCTTTGGCGGCTGGTCGTCGCTCCAAGAGCGCGAAGTCGGACCCGACCGGCCGCCTGAAACTGCATTTCGGATCGAAAAAGCCTTGGCAGCAGGCAGAGGAGTTGCCGGATGGTGGCGGCGGCAAATTATTTGCGATAATCAGAAGCCCGTGCTATGCTGCAACTGTCGTCGGGCCCGGATCGCCGTCGGGGTCAATGCTGAGACATCTGCGGCTGGCGGTGTTTTGACTTAGATATCATGTGAAAGAACAGGCGGGAAGGCCGGGACGGTCCGACGTGTGTGACAAAATAGCTTAAGTTGTTGAAAAATATCGCTTTCCTTAGAAAAGCGACGCTTGGATTTCCTTCCGCTTGGGCTTGGATTTCCTTCACTCGGCTTTGATTTTCTTCCACGCCGATTTGGATTTGCTTCCAAGGATTTGGAAATCCTTCCGAGCCCTCAGTCCTTGACCACGGTCAGGTCGGGCGCGGCCGGATTCTTCATTCCGACAACATGGTATCCAGCATCGACGTGGACAATCTCGCCGGTCACCCCGCGCGACATGGGCGACAGGAGGTAGACAGCGCTCTCGCCGACCTCCTCGATGCTCACTGTACGGCGCAGGGGTGAGTTGTATTCGTTCCACCGCAGAATGTAGCGGAAGTCGCCAATGCCGGAAGCGGCGAGCGTCTTGATTGGTCCAGCTGAAATCGCATTGACGCGAATCGCCTTCTCTCCGAGATCGGCAGCGAGGTATCGGACGCTCGCCTCCAATGCGGCCTTGGCGACGCCCATCACGTTATAGTGGGGCATCCACTTTTCTGCGCCATAATATGTCAGGGTCAGCATGGCGCCGCCGTTGGGCATCAACTTTTCGGCTCGTTGGGCGACAGCCGTAAAGGAATAACACGATATGGCGAGCGATTTTGTGAAATTGTCCTCGGTCGTATCAATATACCGACCTGTCAGTTGGTCCTTGTCGGCGAAGGCGATGCAGTGAACGATGAAGTCGATGGCGCCCCACAACTTTCTCGCTTCCGCGAAGACAAAGTCGATCGAACCGCCCTCGGTGACGTCGCAATGGCCCAGCACGTGGGCTCCCAATTCTTGCGCGAGCGGCCGGACCCGCTTTTCCAGCGCCCCTCCTTGAAAAGTGAGCGCCAGTTCTGCGCCAGCGGAGCGGGCAGCCTTGGCGATGCCCCATGCGATCGAGCGATTGTTGGCGACGCCGAAAACGACCCCGCGCATCCCGCGCATAACGCTCGCGGTTGCGCCGACTGAAGGGGTTCGCTCCATCAAGGCCTCTCTACGGCTTGAATTGGAAGGTCAATGTTAGGACGCCCGGGCGCCGGGGTATCCCTTAGCCTCGCCTGACACGCAAGGGAAGGACCGAGGTTTCGGTCAATCGTCACAAAATGTGTGACTCCGCTCACACGCGCGCTTGGAACCAGATCCTCTTTTGACTAGGATCATCAACGAGCGTTATCGCTTGTCGAGGTTCACACAGACTACCGGTGTCACTGGTGCCGCCGCTAAGCGACAGTTTGGCCGACCTCTCAGACCTGCGCCAATTCGCGCTGGCTCTGACGCGAGACGATCGGCTGGTGCTCGATCGTGGGGCCGCGGTGGCGCTTGTGGACCGCCTGTTCAGGCAGGCATCTTTCGAGGCAGTCGACGCGACCGTCGCCGGTGACGCCATAGGGCATGCGCGTGAAGACGGGCGCGTACGTGCGTTCGGCCAGTTTGTCCGGCTTTATCGCCGGCACGTGCGTCGCTTGGTCGTCGACGAAGGGGAAATCGGATGGGACGAGAGCGGAGAAGGCGCTCGCGGCCGAGCGGCGGCCGGCGGGGTCGGCATGTCCGTTGCTGTCCGCGCGCTGCCTCTGGAGCTCCGAGAGGCGTTGTTAATTGTAGTTCTGGCGAACCTCACCCACCGCGAGGCTGCCTCAGCGCTGGATATCTCGCTCGCTACACTTGTCGCTCGGCTGACGAAAGCCCGCGAACGCCTCTCCGCGCTGACCCAGTCGCCTGGCGTGGCTGAGACGGCCGATGCGGCGCCGGCGGTCCCCCATCTTCGAGTCGTCAAGTGATGGAAGCGTGGCGGGTAGCGGATCTGCACGCCTTTGTCGACGATTGCCTCGAGCCTGATGAGCGCTCGGCGTTCGAGAAGCGGATGGCGGAAGATCCAGCGCTTGCCCGTCGCGCGACGATGTGGCGAGCGCAAAACAGCGCCATTCGATCCGCCTTCGATGGCGAGGGTCCGCGAGCCTTCTCGATCGGCGTCATTCGTCCTCAAAACGAGGTTCCGGGCAAGGGCCGGCGGCCGGCAGCCATCGGCGCAACACCTGGTCGCGAGCTTTCGCGGTGGTCATCTGTGCCCGGCCTTGATGACGCTTCGCGAATCGCCACGCAGGTCGGCGCGGCGAGCGACTTTCGGCCTTTGCCGTTATGGCGGCTTGTCCTCGCGGCTGCATTCGTCTGCCTGGGATGCCTTTGGTCGCCTGCGGCGCCTGTTGTTCCGGCAAACGGACTTGGAGAGGCGGCTGTAGCAGCGTTTCGCGCATTCGTCCGTTCCGGCGTCGCCCCGGTCGAGTTCGCGACCGGCGATCGGACGGAATCGCAACAGTGGCTGAGGACACGTCTCCTGCGTCCCGTTTACCTCCCCGCCGCCCCTTCGGCCGTCGGCCTGCTCGGCGCGAGGATCGCTCCATGTCCGGGGGCGCCGGCAGCGTTTCTCGTTTACATCTCCGAAGGAAGGCGCATCGGTTTGCTCGTCCGGTTGCTTGACGCGCCCATGACGAGAGCGCCCGAACTCCTAGCCGCCGACGGCGGTACCGCCGCAATATGGACGTGGCGCGGCCAGGGATTTGCGCTGGTCGGGGACCTTGATGCACCGGCACTGCTGAAGATTGCGAAAGACTTGTTCGATTCGCCGACCGAGGGCGCTCAGACGATGCCCGAGCGAGGGTCGTAAGGCTTTTGATCCCGCAGCCTGCGCATCAACGCGCTCAGTTCTGGGTCCGTTTCGTTCGGCAGAACGATCCGCAGCGTCGCCAACAAGTCCCCGGCGGGTTGATCGGGGCCGGCGGGCAGGCCTTTGCCGCGCAACCGAAGCACTCGGCCGCCGCTCGCCCCCGGCGCGATGGACATCTCGACCTCCCCGCTCAGCGTGGGCGCTCGAACGCGTGCGCCCAAAATAGCTTCGTAGAGGGTGACGGGCAAATCCAATCGCAAGTCGCGACCCTCGACCTTGAATAGCGGATGGGGGGCGTAGCGAATGGTCACCATCACGTCGCCCGGCGCTCCGCCGCGATGGCTGGCCTGGCCTTGACCGCGCAACCTGATCGACTTTCCCTCTTCAATTCCGGCGGGCACGGCGACGTCCAGCATCTTCCCGGTCGGCAGGGCGACGCGAATCGAGCCTCCGTGCGCAACCGTCGCCAAGGGAACCGCGACCGAGACGCCCATGTCCTCGCCACGGGCTGACTGACTGCGCGTGCGCGTGCGGCCGGCGCCGAACAGCTCCGACAGAATGTCGGGGTCGATCGAACCGCTTTCGGCCGAAAACCCGCCGCTGCCGAAGTCGAAGCCGAAATTCCGAAACTCGCCTCGCCCTCCTCCTCCCGGCGGGCGGCCAAAACCGAACCCCTCGAACTGCGGCGCTCTCGGCTTGCCTTCGGCGTCGATCTCACCGCGGTCGAAGGCTTTCCGCTTCTTCTCATCGCCGAGGATTTCGTAGGCGGAGCCGACCTCGGCGAAACGCTCCTTTGCCCTCGGCTCCTTGCTCTGGTCGGGGTGGTATTTCTTGGCGAGCTTGCGAAAGGCGGTTTTGATCTCGGCTGCGGTGGCGGACTTCGCCACGCCAAGAATCTCATAAGGATCACGCATTATGAGCCCATCCCTCGGCCCCGCCTCGATTCAAGCGCGGGAGCCCATGTCTCCCTCGCACATTTGGCGCTTTGTTCGACGCCACGCAAGGGCGAGGCGTTCGTTGGCCACACGGCGCGGGCCGGGATATGATTCGTCCCGCCCCTTTCCCCGGAGTTGCGTCCCCTTGAACGAATTGAGTCTTGCCGACTTTGCCGAGGCCCAGAACCCTTTCGCGCTCTTTGAGCTATGGCTCGCGGAAGCCGCGGCCTCCGAGATCAACGATCCCGAGGCGATGGCGCTCGCCACCGTCGACGCCGACGGGTTGCCTGACGCGCGGATGGTCCTGTGCAAGGGCGCGGACGCGCGCGGTCTCGTCTTCTACTCCAATGTCGAAAGCGTCAAAGGGCGCGAGCTTGAGGGCCAGCCGAGGGCGGCGGCGCTGTTCCATTGGAAGTCGATCCGGCGCCAGGCCCGGTTCCGGGGCGCGGTGGCGGAACTCGGGGCGGGCGAGAGCGACGCCTATTTCGCCACTCGGCCGAGAGGGAGCCAGATCGGCGCCTGGGCGAGCCGGCAGTCCCGGCCACTCGAGTCGCGCGCCGCACTCGAGGCGGCGGTCGAGAGTTACGAGCGGCGGTTCGGAGGCGGCGAGGTCCCGCGCCCCGACCACTGGCGGGGCTATCGGCTGGAGCCGGTCGAAGTCGAGTTCTGGCGCGACCGCCCGTCGCGATTGCACGATCGGCTTCAGTTCAAACGTGCCGATCCCGGTGCGCCATGGGAAAAGCGTCTCCTTTATCCGTAGAAATGTGTAATACGCCCCCACAATTCCAAATCGCGGCGAAATATAACCAAGCCGAGCCAAGCCCTGCGGGAATCCGGCCAAATCCAGCCAAGGAAAAGGCTTTGATTTCCTTTGATATTCTTGGCGGAAATGAGCCTGTTCAATGGGTTACCGCGACCCCCCCGGGCAGAATAATCTTCTGCTCGCCAAGCCCTCCGTCAAACGGACGAACCAAGCGCCGGTGGGTGCAAAAAAAGGCAACGCAAGTCTCATCGTCTTCCTGAGCCTCCCGGCATTGATCCCGACCAAACGGAGCGTAGCACGTCTTTCGTTTTTCCGAAAGAGAATGCGCCAAAATCTCGGCCGGCTCCGCGCGAGCGCGAACGGCGCTCGCCGCCGCTCATTCCCAGTCCGCCCGCTGAGAGCCGCCCCGGCCCACGAATTGATCGGCGCCGGACATTCGGATTCGCTATCAAGCGGCGACAAGCTCGAGAGCCATGGAATGCCCGATGGATGAGAGACTTTTCCCCGCCCGCCCGCTCCTCGCCGTGTCGGCGGCGGTGTTCCGCGATGGGCGGGTCCTGATCGTCCGGCGGGCGCGGGCGCCGCTGATCGGCCATTTCAGCCTGCCAGGGGGCGTGGTCGAGATCGGCGAGACGCTCGCTGAAGCCGTCGCGCGCGAGCTTGATGAGGAAGTCGGAGTCAGCGCCGAAATCATCGGCTTCAACCGGCACGTGGATGCGATCGCTCGCGAAGGCGACCGCGTCCGGACGCATTTCGTCATCGCCTCCTTCGTCGCCCGCTGGGTCAGTGGGGAGCCGCGCTTGAGCGACGAAGTCGATCGCGTCGAATGGATCGACCCGGCCGCCGCCCCGCCCTCGCCGATCACGCCCGGGCTCGGCGAAATTCTGGCGACTGCGACGCGGATTGAAAGTCAGCGGGTGTAAGCCCGACGATCGCCATAGGGCCGCTCGTGACGCAGGCCGGCGACTGGAGCAGCCCAAGTTTGCCTGATCTGGGTTTGCACTTACAATATCGACGCCGGTTTTGCCCATGGCGCGAGTCAACGGAGGCGTTATGAACCGCGAGCGGCAGGCCAAGCTCGAAACACCCGGCCGGAACGATCCGTGTCCTTGCAACAGTGGACGCAAATACAAACAGTGCTGCGCCGATAAGGATCGCATCAACGCGATCCAGGACGACTTCGTCCGCGCACAAACCCGGCGCGGGCTAACGCTGGAATCTCAGAACCGAGTCGACGAAGCTATTGAAGCGTATCGTGTGGCCGCGGCATTTGGCAAAGCGCCTGAGGCTCTCAGCAGGCTCGGGCACCTCTTCACGAAACGCGGTCTTGTCAATTCGGCACGCGACGCGTTTCGGGCCGCGGCTACGAACGGCGAAACCACCGAGCGCCGACTGGATCTTGTCAGGGCGCTGATGATCGAAGGTAGAGCCAGCGAGGCGGAGGCCGAGGCCCGCCGCGCGGTCAGTCTCGATCTGAGGAGCGGCTATGGGTTCTGGCTACTCGGCCGCATCCTGACTGAGGCTGGCCGGTTCGCCGAGGCGCGCTCCGCGCTGGAAAGAGCGATCGAACTCGACCCCCAACTGGGCGGCGTTTACTACGATCTCGTCCGCGCGAGATCTCTCGGGGAGGCCGACCGTCCGCTTATCAGGCGCATGCTCAAAGTCGTCGCGACCGTGACCCGGCCGGATCAACTCATCCGTCTGCATCTTGCTTTGGGAAAGGCGCTTGAGGATCTCGGCGATTTCGGCCCCGCGATGGCCCACTTCGAGGAGGCCAATCGGATCAAGAAGACCCTCGGCCTATTTGATCGCGGCCGATTTGCGCGCCGGATCGATGGACTCATCGGAAGGTTCACCCCGGATTTTATTGCGGCGCACGTCGGACGCGGCGATGATACCGACCTTCCGGTCCTGATTGTGGGGATGCCTCGTTCAGGCACGACTCTGGTCGAACAGATCTTGTCGTGTCACTCTCAGGTGGGCGGCGGGGGTGAGATGCAGTTTTGGTCTCTGCGCGGTCCGCTATTCGAAGAGACAACCAGCGATGCATCGATTTCGGAGTTCCAACGGCGAACCGCCGAGGAATATTTGGCCACGCTTCGCGCGGTCGCGCCGGGCAAGGCGAGGGTGACCGACAAGGATCCGTTTAACTTTCTTTGGGCGGGCGTGATCCATCTCACATTCCCGCGCGCCGTGATCATTCACTGTCGGCGTGATCCGATCGACACCTGCTTGTCTGCGTTTTCGACCTATTTCCGGTGGAATCCAGATTTTTCGACCGGCCGCGAAGATCTTGTGTTTTATTATCGCCAATATCAAAGCCTGATGGCGCATTGGCGGGCGACGCTGCGCCCGGAGCGTTTCGTCGAGGTCGACTATGAGGCGCTGGTCGCCAATCCGGGGTCGGAATCGCGTCGGCTGATCGCCGCGTGCGGTCTTGACTGGCAGCCACAATGCCTGCGGCCGGAGAACAACAAACGGGTCGTCAGGAGCGCCAGTCGATGGCAGGCGCGCCAACCCATCTATAGAGATGCGGTTGGCCGATGGCGTCGCTATGAGCCCTGGATCGGGTCGTTTCGGGAACTGAGCGCCGAGCGCCCTTCAGAATCCGCCAAATAGCGGAGCGCCACCTTTGTTCGGGTGGTTCAACAGAAAGGCCGCCGTTGGGCGGCCTTTCCAGTGGTGGTCGACTTGAAACCGATCAGGATGCGAGGGCGCCCCTGCGGCCTTTCGTCTTCCAGTAAGCGGCGAAGCCCAACCCGCCGAAGCCGATGATCATCATGGCCCAGGTCGAGGGTTCGGGGACCGGTGGCAAGCCAATTTGAACGATAGCCATCGTTCCGCTGAAGGTCCCCGAATGCTGATCGAAAGTCGTCTCGGATAGGCCAGTCTGATCGAGTCCCTCCCAGCCGACAAACCCGCCGGTGAAGTTGGTGGTGGGGCTGAAGACGGCAAACACCGGGTCTCCGTTAAACGCGCCGCCAGAGATCGTGGCGGTGAAGGTCACCTGGAAGTTTCCGACCAACGCGCAAAGGCTCGCGTTCACGATGCAGTTTGGATTGCTAATGATGGGGCTGCCTTCGTCGTCGTAGTCGTAGGAAGCCAGGTTTCCAAGCGGGCCCACGCTAGGCTGGTTAGCGAAGCCCGGTATTTGACCCCAAATGATGTCTGTCGTCGTGCTGTCGAGAAATGAGTATGACAGAGGGACTGTTTGGACAACGCCAAAGTTGTTGGTGCCAGGCTGGTAACCCGTCAACACCATCTGAGCGTTGATAAGTTGGCCGCCGCTCGAATTGGTCAGATCGAGCTCCGGCGTGTCGTAGGCGTCTTTGTCATACGCTCCAACGATCGTCGCCACTATTGTCGCGCTCGCGGACTGCACGCCCGCAATAACCAACACTCCTGCCGCAGCGAGCGCGGCAAAGGAGAGATTCTTCGACAGAATTTGAAACATGTCTACCTCCCCCTTTTCTTTTCTGCTTAAGTCGGCGCCGAAGGCGCGCCCGTAATGGGACATATCTTCCCCAGGGAAATGTCCGCCAAAACGGTAAATTTGTCAAGATTAAGGTGGTAAGACGCCTTGACGCGACGCGACCGCCCGTCCACCGGCTGCTTCAGGAGCTTCTCTCCTGCCAATCGCCGCGCTACCGGCGCCACCGGCTCGTCCTTGACCGTGACGGAGCAAAACTGTCGAAAAGCCGTCAGTCCGCGTCGGTCGCCGAACTGCGCGAAAGAGGCTTGGACCCGGACGAGGTTCGGGCGGCGCTGGGGTTCGGAGCCGGCGCTGCCGGCGCGCTCACGGTCGCGCTCGGCTGAAGCTCTGCCGTCGAGGCGGTCGAGGGCTTCTCCGCCGCCGCCATCGCCGCCGCCGAGGGCGACTGGGCCATCAGCTGATCGATGCGCTCGCGCTCGCGCTTGAATGCGCCAAGCATCTTGCCATCGAATTCGCGCGTCCGGGCAAGCTTGATCGCCATCGGGTCGACGAAGTTGCCGTTGATGATCACCTCGTAATGGAGGTGCGGTCCGGTGGCCAACCCCGTTTCGCCCAGATAACCGATGGTTTGACCCTGGACGACGTGCGCCCCCTCGACCACGCCGCGTCCGAAGCCGGACATGTGATTGTAGGTGGTCACGTAGCCGTTGGCGTGCTGGATTTCGACCCGCCGTCCGTAGCCGCTGTCCCAGCCCGCCTCGATGATGACGCCGTTGCCGGCGGCGAAGATCGGGGTGCCGATCGGCGCCGCCCAGTCGACGCCGGTGTGCATGCGCGAATAGTGCAGGATAGGATGAAAGCGCATGCCGAACGGCGACGTCATTTCGCCGTCCGCGATCGGTTTGCGCACCAGGAATTTGCGCATCGACCGGCCGTTCTCGTCGTAGAAGTCGACCATGTTGTCATCGGGCGTCTGGAACCGGTAGTATTTGAACGTCTGATCGCGGACGGTCATCGAGGCGCACAGGAGCTCGGGCCGCGGGTTGATGTCGTCGGGATCGGAATAAAACGCCTCGATGGAATTGCCCGGGGTGGCCGCGCGCTGGAAATCCACATCGTTGGCGAAGACCCTCGCGAGCACGTCGATGACTGGCCGCGGCACGCCCTGCTTGATCGTCGTCTCGTAGAGGCTCTGGTAAAGGCTCAGGCCGCCGCCCGCGTCCTCTTCATCCGTGGCCTTCGGCTTCCGCGGTCCCTCGGCGACGCGCCGAGTGACGGTCTTGTAACCGCCGCCGTCGGTGGCCGCGACTGTCGCTTTGAGCTGGGTGTCGGCGTAGACCGAGATCCGGGCTATCCGCGGCTTTTCTCCGCGAACAGCCGGCTCTTCCGGCAGGAGAATGATCTTCTGCCCCTCGCCGACCGGCGATTCGCCGTGTTTGACGCCGAACGCCGCCAGGATGGCCGCTACGTCTTCGGGCGTTGCGCCATTGGCCTTGAGCACGTCCTCAAAGCTCTCGCCATGGCGAATTTGGACGAGCTTCTCGCTCGGCGACAGATCCTCCGGACCTGCTTTGACCGCGTTGGTCACATTTTCCGGGATCATCCGCACCTCGATCGATGCGAAGGGCGTGCTTGGAATTGGGGCGTCCACGGTCGCGTAGGCTGAAAGCGCGCGCAGCATGTCGCCGCCGGCCCGGCTCGTTCGCATCAGCAAAATCTGCGGCGGCAGCGATTGCGTCGCCGCCTTCTGGGCCCCGACGGGCGCTTTCAGGGTCTCGACGACCTGCGCCTCAGCCTCGGCCTGCGACAATTCACCCGTCGTTTGCTCAGCGTCGGCGGGAGTGAGATCCTCGACGCGAAACGTGACCTCCGCATTGTCCTGCACCGGGCCGGGATCGGGCGGCGCATCGGCGACTTCGGTTCCCGCGTTCATGAGCTTGAGAGGGTTGAACGGCGGCACGGCGTCGGCAAACCCGGTCGGCGTGGTTGTCAGCGTGGTCTGAAGGCGGGTGAAGGGCCGTTCCTTCACCACTTCCTTGTCGCCGACCTTGATGCTGATCGGAACCTTGAAAGTCTGTTTGTCCGAGACGATGTCGACGGGCCGAAGCAGCCGATCGCCCTTGCTGGGATTGACGCCCTCCTCCCGCGCGTCGGTCGGCCGCGCCGGAGCGGCGAACTCCGGCGCCTCGGCGAAGTCGTACTGACTGTCGAGATCAAGATAGAGCGCCGCGCCAATCAGTGTCACGCCGAAGAGGCCAGCCAATGACGCGCCGGCGAGCCATCGAAATGATGCGCTGCGCCGCTCGTGGCGGTCCAACCGGTCGTCGCCCAATCGAATCGGCGGCTCAACGCCAAGATCGGGCCCGACCGTCGCGCGGTCGACGCGGGAGCCGAAGCGGGGAAAAGCGGCGGCCAATGTCGTCAAAACTGATGCTTCGCTCGCTTGGACGCCCATTGTGCGGTCGAACGGGCGGGGAAGCTAGTTAACCCGCATGCCGGACTGGCGCAAGCCGGCCCCGGGCGCTGGTTTTCTCCTCTCCGCCAGCGGGCTTCGCGGCTTGCCATTCGGCGGCGTGGCCGTATCTTGCCGATCGGGGGCCGCAATGCTTTTTTCGTCTCTTTGGGGGTTCGCATGCAATTGATCGGAATGCTTGATTCGCCATATGTGCGCCGGGTCGCGATTGCGCTGATCGTGGCCAGAATGCCGTTCAGGCACCGGCCAATCTCGCTCTTTCGGCATATCGACCAGTTCTCCAAATTCAATCCGCTTCTCAAAGCGCCGACGCTCGTCGCCGACGACGGGACGGCGCTGATGGATTCGAGCGTGATTCTCGATTACCTCGGCGGCCTCGAGCCAAAGATGGCGGCGCTTACCCCGTCGGATGCGTCCGCGCGCCTCCGCGCGCTCCGCGCGACCGGCGTTGCGCTCACGGTGATGGAAAAAGCGGTCCAGCGCCACTACGAGCGCATCCTGCGCCCGGCCGAAAAGCGGCATGATCCGTGGGTCGACAGAATCATGGGCCAGCTGAAAGGAGGCTTGCACGCGCTGAACGCCGAGCTCCCCGAGTCCGGCTGGATCGGCGGCAAACTGGGTCTGGCCGATATTTCAGTCGTCTGCGCCTTCGGCTTTACCGAAGGGATTCTGGCCGATCTGGTCGATACGGGCCGCTATCCCAATCTCGCGGCGTTCTCCGCCCGCGCCGAGGCGCTTCCGCCTTTTCGCGCCGCCCCGCCGCAGGATGGGGCGACCGCCGCCGCGATTGGCGATTGACGAAACGGAGCCGGCCGCCGAGACCATCGCGGCGGGCCACGCGCGGGAGACGTTCACATGGCTGGCCAAGGTCAAAGCATGCGCGCCGTGATTGCGGCTCGGCCGGGCGGTCCCGAGGCGCTGCAGATCGAGATGCGTCCGCGCCCGGACCCGGGCGCGCGGGAGATTCTCGTTCGCGTCGAAGCCGCGGGCGTCAATCGGCCCGATGTTCACCAACGCCAGGGAAATTACCCGCCGCCCCCCGGCGTTACCGATGTGCTGGGCCTCGAAATCGCCGGCGAGGTCGTGGCGCTCGGGCCCAACGCCAGGCTTCACCGATTGGGCGAGCGAGTCACGGCCCTCGTCCCCGGCGGCGGCTATGCCGATTTCTGCGTCGCGCACGAGACCAACGCCCTGCCGATCCCCGCCGGCCTCACCGCAATCGAGGCGGCGGCGATTCCGGAGACCTATTTCACTGTCTGGACGAATGTTTTTTCCCGGGGAGCGCTGCAGGCCGGCGAAACCCTGCTCGTGCATGGCGGGGCCTCCGGCATCGGCACGACGGCGATCATGCTCGCCAAGGCGTTCGGCGCCCGCGTCATCGCCACCGCCGGATCGGCCGAGAAGGCGGCGCAATGCGAGCGGCTGGGCGCCGACCTTGGCGTCAACTATCGCAGGGACGATTTCGTCGTCCTGACCCTTCAGGCGACCGAGGGCCGGGGAGCCGACGTCATTCTGGACATGGTCGGCGGCGACTACGTCGAGCGCAACTACGCCGCGGCGGCGCTCGATGGCCGGATCGTGCAGATCGCCTTCCTGAAGGGTCAGAAAGCGACGGTCGATCTGAGGCCGCTCATGACCAAGCGGCTGATTCATACCGGCTCGACGTTGCGTCCCCGCTCGCCGGCGGAGAAGGCGGTCATCGCCGAGGCGCTCAAGGCCAAGGTATGGCCGCTCCTCGAGGCGGGTCGCTGCAAGCCGGTCATTGATTCGGTTTTCCCGCTCGCCGAGGCGTCAAAGGCGCATGAGCGGATCGAGAGCGCCGAGCACGTCGGCAAGGTGGTCCTGAGGACATGATCGCACGGCCGCCGGCCGAGCTTGAAAAGAGGAGGCCGAAGTCGCATGTTTATCCGTGCGGGGCGAGAATCGGTTCCGCCCCAAGGGGAACGCGACGCTGACACTCACGCCTCTTCCTGCTGCGGCGCCAACGGCCCGCAGCTTGGCCAGTTCCGGCCATGCGCCGACGGCCGACATCCTGTCTCAGATCATCGTCGAAGGACTCGAGGACGCGAAGGCGGAGGACATCGTCTCGATCGATCTTTCCGGCAAGACGACGCTCGCCGACCGGATGATTATCGCCTCCGGCCGGTCGAGCGTCCATGTCGGCGCAATCGCCGACCGGGTGGTCAGGGCCTGCCGCAACGCTGGCTTTCCGTCGCCGAAAGTTGAGGGGATGCCGCTATGCGACTGGGTCCTGCTCGACGCGCAGAACGCCATCGTCCACATCTTCCGCCCGGATGTCCGCAAGATTCTACAACCTCGAGAAAATGTGGAGCGCGGATCGGCCGGGAGAGGCTGGCAAGAGCTGAGGCGATGCGCCTCGCGCTGGTTTGCGTCGGCAAACTGAAGGCGGGCCCGGAGCGGCTGCTGTTCGAGCGTTACTTCAAGCGGCTCACCGAGGGCGCGCGGAGCGCAGGCCTCGCCGGCGTTGATGTTCGCGAGATCGGCGAATCGCGGGCGCGGCGGCCGGATGAACGGCGGACGGAGGAAGGCGCCGCAATTCGGGCGGCCCTGGCGGGAGGTGGCGCGCTGGTCCTGCTCGACGAGCGAGGACCACCCGTCACCAGCGATGAGTGGGCGGCCGACATCGGGCGCGCGCGGGACGCGTCGAAACCGGTCTATGCGGTCGCGATCGGCGGACCAGACGGGCTCGATCCGTCGCTTGCCGCCGCCGCGCATCGAATCGTGAGCTTCGGCTCGATGACCTGGCCTCACCAGCTCGTCCGGGTGATGGCTGGCGAGCAGCTCTACCGCGCGATCACGATTCTCGCCGGCCATCCCTATCATCGCCGATGAGCGCCGCGATATTGGCTAGATTTCGTGATTCTTGCCCCGCATGTCGCAACGCTTAAGCCGCTTCAGGCGAACCGCAGCAGCCGGCGCAGTTCTCGCCGCCTCGCTTGCGCCGGCTTGGGAGGCGCGAGCCGATCCCGCTCCGCCGGATCCGCCCGCCGCATCAGACCAGGAGCGCGCGAACAAGGAGACCGAGCTGCGCGGGGTCGAAGATACGCTGCGCGCGTCGGAGGAGCAGCGCCGCGCGATCGAGGCTGAAATCGAATCGGTGCGCGCCGATCGGGTTCGCCTGTCGGCGGCGCTGATCGATACGACGGCCAAGGTTCAGGACGCCGAGCGCGGCGCCGCAGCAGCTGGCGACAAACTGGCGAGCCTCAACGCCACCGCCGACGAGCTCTCGCGTTCGCTCGAACGCAGGCGGGCGGTGATTGCGGACGTGCTTGCCGCGCTTCAGCGGATGGGCAGCAATCCCCCGCCCGCCATTCTCGTCAAGCCCAACGACATGTCGGAAGCGGTCCGGGCGGCGACGGTCATGGGCGAGCTCATACCGGAATTGAAGTCGCAGACCGAGTCCGTCCGCAACGACCTCGACGCCCTCGCCAAGACCAGGGACTCGATCGCAATCGAGCGTGACGAGCTCACCCAGAGGGGCCAGGCGCTGGCAGTCGATAAAATGCGTCTTGGCGCCCTCATCGACGCGCGCCAGCAGTCGCTCGCCTCAGCCCAGGACGCGCTCGGCTCGCAACGGCAGCGCGCTTCCGAGCTGGCCAGGCAGGCGACGTCGCTCAAGGACCTCATCGCGCGGCTGGACAGCGAAACCGGCGCCCGCAGGGCCGCCGCGGCGGCGGCGCATGCGACCGAGGCCGCCGCGGCTGCGGAAATCGAGGCGGCGGCCCGAGCCGCGCGCGGGTCCGATCCGGGGCGCATGAGGCCCGAGATCGCCTTCGGCGACGCCAGGGGTCAAGTGCCGCTGCCCGCCGCAGGCTCAATTTTGAAGACTTTCGGGTCGCCGGACGGCCTTGGCGGAACCGAACGGGGGCTTTCATTGGCCACGCCGGCCGGCGCGACGGTCTCGGCCCCGGCCGATGGGGCGGTGCTTTTCGCCGGACTTTATCGAAGTTATGGGCAACTCTTGATCATGGACGCCGGCGGGGGATATTATGTGCTTCTCGCCGGCATGGATCGAATCAATGTTGGGTCCGGCGAGTTCGTCCTCGCGGGAGAACCGGTAGGCGTCATGGGGGACGGGTCCGTCCGCATGGCGACCGCAGCTGCTGTTGGCGCGGCGCGCCCGGTGCTCTATATCGAGTTGCGTAAGGACGGAACGGCGATCGACCCGGGACCGTGGTGGGCGAAGGCAGATATCGAGAAGGCGCACGGATGATTCGTAAAACCGGTTATTTGGGACTTGGCGTCGTTCTGGGAGCAGCGGCCGCCGCGACGGCGCCGCAGGCGCTCCTCTTCGTCAGTCCTTCCGCCTATGCGGCGGCGGCCGACACCTACCGGCAGCTCAACTTGTTCGGCGACGTGTTCGACAAGATCCGCAACGACTATGTCGAGAAGCCAGACGAGTCGAAGCTGATCGAGGCCGCGATCAACGGCATGCTCACTTCGCTCGACCCGCATTCGAGCTATATGGACTCGAAGGCCTTCCGCGACATGCAGGTCCAGACGAAGGGCGAATTCGGCGGCCTTGGCATCGAGGTGACCCAGGAGGACGGCGTCGTGAAGGTGGTGACGCCGATCGACGACACGCCTGCCGCCAAGGCGGGCGTGCTGTCCGGCGACATCATCACCGCGATCGACGACCAATCGACGCAAGGCCTGACGCTCGATCAGGCCGTCGACAAGATGCGCGGCTCGATCAACTCGCCGGTGAAACTCAAGATCCTGCGCGGCCCGAAAAAGGAGGTCAAAGACTTCACGATCGTCCGCGATCTCATCCACGTCCAATCCGTGCGCTCGCATGTGGAGGACGGCGACATCGGCTACATCCGCATAACGCAGTTCACCGAGCAGACCGAGGACGGCCTGAAGGCCGCCATGGACAAGTTGCACAGCGAGATTCCAGCCGACAAGTTCAAGGGCTACGTCCTTGATTTGCGCAACAATCCGGGCGGATTGCTCGACCAGTCGATCGACGTCGTCAATTCGTTCATCGACCGCGGCGAGATCGTCTCGACTCGCGGTCGCACGGCTGACGAGACGCAGCGGTTCGACGCCAAGCCAGGCGGCGATCTGTCCGGCGGCAAGCCGCTGGTGGTGCTGATCAATGGCGGCTCGGCGTCCGCGTCGGAAATCGTGTCCGGCGCGCTCCAGGATCACAAGCGCGCTACGCTGATCGGCACCCGATCGTTCGGCAAGGGCTCGGTGCAGACGATCATGCCGCTCGGCCAGGACGGGGCTCTGCGGCTGACGACGGCGCGCTACTACACGCCGTCGGGCCGATCCATCCAGGCCAAGGGCATCGAGCCCGACATCAAGGTGCTCGAGAACGTGCCTGACGATCTCAAGGGCAAGGACGACATGAAGGGCGAGGCCTCGCTCAAGGGCCATCTCGCCAACGGCGACGAGGATACCTCAGCGTCGCAGGCCTACGTCCCGCCGGACGAAAAGGACGATAATCAACTTGTCGCCGCGATCGACCTCCTGCACGGGGTGAAACACCCCGAGCCGGCGGTCAAGGCCGACGCCGCTCCGGCGAAGACCGATCCGCCTGCGGCGACGGCGGCGCCGTCCGATCCCGGCCAGCCAGGCGCGGCCAAGCCGAACTGATGCAGCCCAACAGAGGTCAGGGAGCCGGGCGTCGTTCAATGAGGAAAGGACTCTCCTACCTTGCGTGTGGGGCTGTCGCCGGCGTGCTGCTGGTGGGCGCTTCGCACGACGCGTTGCGCGCCGCCGGGAGCGGCGCCAACGAGAAGCTCGCGGTCTTCAGCGAAGTGTTCAACAAGGTGCGCGACACCTATGTCGAGAAGCCCGATGACGAAAAATTGATGAAGTCGGCGATCGACGGCATGCTTGCGTCGCTCGATCCGCATTCAAATTATTTTGATCCGAAGGCGCTGCAGGACTTCCAGAGCAGCATGAAGGGCGAGGAATTCGGCGGCCTCGGGCTCGAAGTGATGATGGAGGGCGGGCTCGTCAAGGTGGTGAGCCCGATCGACGATACGCCCGCGGCGCGCGCCGGGATGATGTCCGGTGACCTCGTCACCCGCATCGACGACACCGCGGTCAAGGGCCTGAGCTTGAAGGAGGCCGTCGACAAGATGCGCGGTCCGGCCAAGTCGCCGGTAAGGCTGACCATCGAGCGCGGCGCCAACCGCGACGTGAAAGAGTTCACGATCGTCCGCGAGATCATCCACGTCCAATCGGTGCGCTCGCATCTCGAGGGCGGCGACATTGGCTATATCCGCATCACCCAGTTCAATCAGGAGGCCTACGACGGGGTGCGCAAGGCCTTCGACCATTTCCGCTCCGACCCCGGGCAGGCGAGTTTGAAAGGCTACATCCTCGACCTGCGCAACAACCCGGGCGGACTGCTCAATCAGGCGGTGGAGATCACCAACGCCTTTGTCGACAGCGGCGACATCGTCTCGACCCGCGGCCGAACCCCCGACCAGGGGCAACGCTACTCCGCTCGCGCCGGCGTGAATCTCGCGCAGAACAAGCCGCTTGTCGTGCTCATCAACGGCGGCTCGGCCTCGGCGTCGGAGATCGTCTCGGGCGCGTTGCAGGATCTCAGGCGGGCGACCCTGATCGGGACGCGCTCGTTCGGCAAAGGGTCGGTCCAGACCATCCTGCCGCTCGGCGAGAACGGCGCGCTCAAGCTGACGACCGCCCGCTATTACACGCCATCGGGCCGCTCGATCCAGGCCAAGGGCATCGATCCCGACATCAGGGTGCTCGAGAACATCCCGGACGACCTCAAGGGTAAAGTGTCCAGCTTGGGAGAAGCCTCGCTCGCCGGTCATCTGAAGAACGGCGAAGAGGAGGAGAAGGGCTCCGACGCTTACGTCCCGCCCGATCGCGCCAAAGACACGCAACTCGAGGCCGCCGTCGAGTTGCTGCACGGCGCCAAGGCCGAGACGTTGAGAAGTCCCGATCCGCCGGCGGCCGTGACTTCGCAATGATCTTCGCCCGATGGCTCTCGGCCGTCGGGCTCCTGGCCGTCGCTCTAGCGGCAGCGCCGGGACTCGCGCGGGCGCAGGAAGGGTCGGGCTGCGGCGGCTTTAAGTGGCCGCTCGAAGCCGAGCGGGCCGCGCTCATCCGCGCCGACAAGCCTTCGCTCGCCAACGGCGGGGCGCTCCCCCTGAGTGTGGCGACGACGCTTGAGCTTCAGCCGCTGGCCAGCGCCGGCTTGCCGAAAGCCCCGGAACGGGCGCCGAAATTGGCGCGGGCGTTCGCGGGCCATTTCACCCTCGCCGCCCCCGCGAAACCGGGGATCTACCGGATCACGATCTCCTCGGGCGGCTGGGTCGACGTCCTCGACGGCGACGCCTATTTGCATCCGAAGGCCTTCAGCGGCGCGACGGCATGCGACGGGATGCGCAAGAGCGTCAAATTCGACCTGCCGTCCCGCCCGCTTGTGCTGCAGTTCAGCGGCGTCGAGGGCGATCGGCTCTCGGCCATCGTCTCGGCCGACCAGTAGCGTCCTTTCGGCGAAGCTGGGCGCCGCCTCAGTGCCGGAAATGCCGCATCCCCGTGAACACCATCGCGGCTCCCGCTTCGTCGGCGGCGGCGATCACCTCCGCGTCGCGCACCGAACCTCCCGGCTGGATGACTGCGGTCGCGCCGGCTTCGATCGTCGCAACGAGGCCGTCGGCGAACGGGAAGAAGGCGTCGGAGGCGACGACCGAGCCTCGGGTTCGCGGCTCGGTCGAGCCCGCGGTCGCCGCCGCCTCTTCGGCCTTGCGCGCAGCGAGGCGGGCCGAGTCGACCCGCGACATCTGCCCGGCGCCGATTCCCACGGTCGCGCCGTCCCTTGCGTAGACGATGGCGTTCGACTTCACATGTTTGGCGACCCGCCAGGCGAACTTGAGGTCCGCCATTTCGCCTGAAGTCGGCGCGCGTTTGGTCACGACCTTGAGAGCCTGGCCATCCAGCGCGCCGTTGTCGCGATCCTGGACCAGGAGGCCGCCGGCGACTGACCTTACGGAAAGACTCGGAGAAGCAGGGTCGGGCAGCGCGCTCGCGATGAGGAGCCGAAGGTTCTTTCTCGCTGCGACGATCTTGAGCGCCTCCTCGTCCGCGTCCGGCGCGATGATCACCTCGGTGAACAGCTCCACGATCTTGTGCGCGCTCGCCGCATCGAGCCGCCGGTTGAGCGCGATGACGCCGCCGAAGGCCGAAACGGGATCGCAGGCCAGCGCCTGCTCATAGGCCTCGATGAGCGTTGCGCCGAGCGCGACGCCGCACGGGTTGGCGTGCTTGATGATCGCCACTGCGGCGCTGTCCGCGGGATCGAATTCGGCCACGAGCTCATAGGCCGCGTCGGTATCGTTGATGTTGTTGTAGGACAGCTCCTTGCCCTGGACCTGGCGCGCGGTCGCGACGCCCGGGCGGGCCTCGGCGGTCAGGTACAGCGCCGCGCTCTGATGCGGATTCTCGCCATAGCGCAGCGCGCCGAAGCTTGGATGCAGGACGCCGCCGAAAGCGCGCCATTTCGGCGCGGGCTCGCGAATCTCCCGCGCAAGCCAGTTCGAGATCGCGGCGTCGTAGACCGCTGTCCGGGCGTAGGCCTTCTGCGCCATCCGCCGGCGGAAGGCGAGGCTGGTCGCCCCCGCGTGCAGCCGCAATTCCTGGATCAGCGCGGGATAGTCGTCAACGTCGACGATCACGACCACGTCGTCGTGATTCTTGGCCCCGGCGCGGATCATCGCCGGGCCGCCGATGTCGATATTCTCGATCCTGTCTTCGAACGAGACGCTTCGCTTAAGCGTCGCCTCGAACGGATAGAGATTGACGACCAGAAGGTCGATCGGCGCGATGTCGTTGGCGATCATCGCCGCCTGATGGGCCGGCTCGGAGCGGATCGCAAGCAAGCCGCCATGCACGCGCGGGTGCAGCGTCTTCAGCCGCCCGTCCATCATCTCGGGGAAGCCGGTGATCTGCGCCACGTCGACGACCGCAAGGCCAGCGCCGCTCAACGCCGCCGCCGTGCCGCCAGTCGACATGAGCTCAACGCCGCCTTCGGCGAGCGCGCGCGCCAGATCAACGAGGCCCGCCTTGTCGGAAACGGAAAGGAGCGCCCGCCCGACCCTGACGATATCGGTTGCCATCGGCGAATGCCCCCGCTGCGTGGGTGAGGAGTTTTTGTTGCAGTGCAATAGCATGGCGGGAACCGCTCAGGAACTGTCGAAGGGACAGAAATTCAACTCACCGAAACGTTATGCTCAGGGGGATTGTCCCGGCTCCGCCGCTTCTTACGTTTGGGCCACGGGTCCGAAAACGAACTGGCTTTGAGGAACATCCGATGGTCAAGACAATTGCTTTGATCGCCTTGGGCGCCGCGCTCGGGCTTGCGCCGGCTGCGGCTCTCGCCGAGCAGGGCGCCTCGTCGTCTTATGGCAGCGTCGGCTGGGGACCGCGCATCCCGACCCAGGAGCTGACGCCATTCGACCGCAAGTGGAATCACGCCAACCAGTCGAAGTATCAGGCGCAGGACGGGGCCGAATGGCTGCGCCAGCACGGCAAGAGCCCGTTCCCGTTCTGACGCGCGCGGCGGCGCCCGATAGCCGGCCAGAATAGGCCGGCTGTTTGACGATTCAGTGTTGCGGCGCTTGAAACTTTTGCGGTCTTCGTCCGTTAGGACATTGAATACCCGGCAACGCCTCGGTGTTCTGGATGGATGGTGGTCTCACAATCCATCGCGCCGCGTCTCCCAAAGGAAAGAATTCCAATGTTCAAAGTCATTGCAATGATCGGGCTCGGCGCGGCTCTCGCCTTCCTGCCGGCCGTAGCTCTCGCCCAGCAGGGAACTTCGTCCTCCTACGGAAGTGTTGGCTGGGGACCGGTCATTCCGACGCAATCGCTCACCAATAAAGAGCGCGCCTGGAATCACGACAATCAGGCCAGATATCAGGCCGAAGATGACGCCGAATATTTGCGGCAGCACGGGAAGGGCCTGTTTCCGTTCTTCTGACGGGCCAACGCCTTCGTTGCGCTATTCCGCTTTGACGAGCCGGGCCGCGAAGAAACCGTCGAGGCCAGATCGCCTCGGATTGTCGCTCCAGAGGTGACAGGGCAGCGTCCGCATGTCTCCCTGCGGCGTCACGCATTCGGCCAGGCCGCCCATCTCTTCCGCGGCGATAGGCAGTCGCCGCACGTCGGGATTGCGGCGGAGGACCGCGGCGATCTGCGCTTCGCCCTCCTCCGGTTCGAGCGAGCACACGCAGTAGACGACGGCGCCGCCAGGCCGCGTCAGCGCCACCGCCTTGTCGATGAGCTGGGCCTGTAGCCTGACGAGCGGGGGGAGATCCCCCGGCCGCTTGATCCAGGCGACGTCAGGATGGCGGCGGATGGTGCCGGTCGCAGTGCACGGCGCGTCCAGGAGCACGGCGTCGAACGGCGGCGCGTCGAAAGTGAGGGCGTCAGCGACCACGATCTCGGAAGTGAGGCGCAGGCGCTCGAAATTGGCGGCGAGCAGCTTGAGCCTTTCGGCCGAACGATCGACCGTCGTCACCTCGGCGCCCGCTGCGGCGAGTTCGGCCGCCTTCCCGCCCGGCGCGGCGCAGAGATCAACGATCCGCATGCCCGCGCGGGGCCGAAGAAGCCGCGCCGGCAGCGCCGCTGCGGCGTCCTGCACCCACCATTCGCCGGCCCCATAGCCTTCGAGTTCAGCGACCGCCTGATGGGTGTCGAGGCGCACCGAGCCGGTCGGCAGCACGATCCCGCCGAGGCGTTGAGCCCAGCCGGAAGGGTCGCTCTTGACGCTGATGTCGAGGGTCGGCTCCGTACCGTGCGCCGCGGCGATGGCGCGCGCCGTGCTCTCGCCATAAGTCGCCCGCCAGCGCTGGGCGAGCCAGGCAGGCGTGTCGTCGTCGAGCGGATCGGAGCTCGCGAGGATCGCGTCGCGGTCGCGCGCGATCGCGCGCAGCACCGCGTTGGCGAGCGCCGCGAACGGGGCGCTCGCCGGATCGGCTCGCGTCGCCTTGACGGCGAGGTCGACGGCCGCATGATCGGGCGTATCGAGAAACAGGATCTGCGCGGCGGCTGCGATGAGCACCCATTCGAGGGCGCCGCCGCGCTTCGGCATTCCCCTTTCCATCCGCCGCGCCAGCGCCTTGCGGATCGTGCCGAGCCGGCGCAGCGCAACGGTCGCGATCGAGCGCGCGAGCGCCCGGTCGCGAGCATCGAGTGCACCCGCCCGCAGTGAAAGGTCGGCGGCGAGCCGCTCTTCGAGCGGACGGGCAAGCGTCAGCGCTTCGGCGACCGCGCGCGCCGCCGCGACCCGCGCCGCCATGCCCGGCGGCGCAGGCGCCGGGGTCTCGGGACGCCCGGCATGAAACCCGCGCGATTGACGCGCCAAACGACCCTCGCTTCGAATCAAAATTGCCGGCCGCCCATACTAAGTCTATACGCGAAATCCGCCGCGGGCTTGCGTCAGGCTGGCGGCGGTGGGCGAGCCCGGCGCTGCGGCCATTTTCTCGCGAACGGAAGCCGGAGGCGAGCGCACTCATGAACGCCAAGGTTCCCGATCCGGCCGCCGGCCCGCGGGCCAACTCCCCAGCCCAGGACCGCAACCTGCCCCCGGCGGCGCGGCGCGCGCTTGAGGAAGCAGCGGCGCGGCGCGCCGAGCCCAGGCCGGCGAACCCCCGCGAGTTCAATGGCCGGGGCGGCCCCGATCCCGTCCGCTACGGCGACTGGGAGGTGAAGGGCCTGGCGAGCGACTTTTAAAGCGTGTTGCAGAGCGCGCTAGACGCCGGCCAGGCGCCGGGCGCCGTTCGTCTTCGGCTTGTGCGGCTTGGCGGCCGCCTCCGTTCCGGCGATGAACTCGCGAATGCGCGGCGCAATCTCCTTGCGGAAGCGCGAGCCGTTGAAGACGCCATAATGGCCGACCCCCTCAGCCAAGTAATAGTGCTTCCTCGCTTCGGGGATATTGACGCACAATTCATTGGCGGCGCAGGTCTGGCCCACCCCGGAAATGTCGTCCTTCTCCCCTTCCACGCTCAAGAGGCCGGCCTTGCGGATCGCGGCGAGGTCGACCCGCTGCCCGCGGTGGGTCATCTCGCCCTTTGGCAACGCGTGGCGCACGAACACCGTCTCGACGGTCTGCATGTAGTACTCGGCGGCGAGATCCATCACGGCGAGATATTCGTCGTAGAACTCGCGGTGCTTTTCGGCCGAATCGCCGTCGCCGGAAACTAGATGGTTGAACATGTCGAGGTGCGCGCTGACGTGGCGATCGAGATTCATCGCCATGAAGCCGGAGAGCTGGAGAAAGCCTGGATAGACCTCCCGCCCGAAGCCCGGATAGGGGAACGGCACGGTGTGCAGGCAGTTGCGGCGGAACCATTCGACGCCGCGCTTCTCGGCGAGCTTGTTGACCTCGGTCGGACTGCGTCTCGTGTCGACCGGGCCCCCCATCAGGGTCATGCTGGCGGGGGCATTGGCGTCGCCCCCGGCCTCCATAAGCGCCGCCGCGGCGAGCAGCGGCACCGAGGGCTGGCAGACACCGATCGTGTGGACGCCGGGGCCGAGATGAGCAAGTGCTTCGCGCAGGTAGTCGATATAGTCGTCAAGGTCGAAAGAGCCGACCGCCAGCGGGACCATGCGCGCGTCCGCCCAGTCGGTAATATAGACATCGAAATGGGGGAGAAACGCTTCGACCGTTCCCCGCAGCAAAGTCGCGTAGTGACCGGACATCGGCGCGACGATCAGGAGCTTCGGCTGACTGGCTCCCTCTGCGAACTCGGGCCGGACGAAGCGGAGCAGATTGCAGAACGGCCTGGCCCAGACGACGTCCTCGAGCACTGGAGTCACGATGCCGCCGACCTTGATTTCGCCGAGCCCAAAGGTCGGCTTGCCATAGCGGCGGGTCATTCGTTCGAACAATTCCGCGCCAGCCGAGATGTTCTTGCCCAGCGCGGTGCTGGAGAGCGGATTCCAGGGATTGCGAAAGACGAAATGCGCAGCGTCGGATATTGCCCGCGCAGGCGCCAGAGCGGCATGGGCCATCTCGTAGAGCTGATAGGGATAGCTTGGAGACATAAAGACGGACCGGTTACCGAAGAGGCGCTGACGAATCCTCTGACATGCCAGCCTATCGCTGCAGTGAATTATATCAAATAGGTCTAAAGGATGAGTCCACAAGAAGCGGATTCGTTGCGGTCCGGAACGTCGCGCGGACCTATCCGGTCGCGCCGCGCTTCGCCGCCCTCTGGCGGCTGCCGGTTTTCAGTCGGCCGACAACGTCCAGGCAGGCGCCGAAGTCGCCGCCCCGCGCCCGCCTTTGCACCGCGTGGTCGCTTGCGGGCGGATCAGGCCCCGGCCTGGCTCTTCACCTGAACGCCGGCGTCGGCGAGGATCGCCGCCAGCTCGCCCGACTGGAACATCTCGCGCGTGATGTCGCACCCGCCGACAAATTCGCCCTTGACGTAGAGCTGGGGAATCGTCGGCCAATTGGCGTATTCCTTGATTCCCTGACGAATATCGGCGTCCTCAAGCACATTGACGCCGACCACCGGCGCGCCGAGATAGTCCAGGATCTGGATCACCTGGCCCGAGAACCCGCATTGGGGGAATTCCGGCGTTCCCTTCATAAACAGCACGACCGGGTTTTCCGAAATCACCTTCTCGATACGTTCGCGAGCATTCGGCATGGAGCAAGTCCTCATTCGCGCGGGAGTCAAGGTCCCGCCGTCTTCACGCCACTTGATATAGCGCGGCCGGGCCTTCGCCGCCAGCGGGGAGCCTGACAAAATGGCGCGCGCCGGGAAGCAACAGAAACTGGGGTTTCGCCGGATGAGCGGATTCAAGGAGCTCGCTTTAGCCGCCTCTTTGGAAAGGTCAGGGCCACAATGTGTTTAAACTGTGACGCCCATCACAGCGGCGACGGTCAGTTTGGCATAGTTGTAGAATGGGCTTTTGCGTCGGCTCGCATCGAATTTGGGCAATGAATGGGAGACAGACCTCAAATGGGAGGATGATATGGAGTCGCATTCGACTTGGAATTGTTCGTGCAGAACGGACATTCACGTTCCGCTCCTAATCGCGCTGGCGGGTTCGGCGCTTTTGACTGCGCGGGACAGCTCGGCACAGCAACCTCCGCCCGAGGCGGCGGCGCCGGCGACAACCGCCGATACCTTCAAACCGAATACGCCGGGCAATCCGACAGGCCGTCCCAACCCCACCGCCGTCCCGCCCGGCCAGGAGCAAGCGATACTACCGCCGCGCACGCCCCGGTACTTCCAGAAGATTTTTCACCAATTCCTCCAGGCGCCGCTACCGGCTGAAATCTTCCAGCAGGGCGGGGTTCCCGCGGTCATCCCGGAATACGAGGTCGATCCTGACGCCAGCGGCCGGACTGCGTCTTACCAGCCGCTCGGCCCAACGACGACCGCGGGCAACGCTTTCTTTCAGAGCTTAGGCAATAACGGCCGCACATGCGTGACCTGCCATCTGCCGCCGAACGCGATGAGCGTCAGCGTCGAGAACATCAACGCGCGCTGGATCGCAACCACCGGCAACGATCCGATTTTCGCGCCTGTGGACGGCGCCGATTGCCCGAACAAGGTCGCGCCCTCCAACGGTCGCGCGGCGCATTCGATGCTGCTGGATCGTGGGTTGTTCCGCATTTTCCTCGCAATCCCAGACAATCCTGAGTTCACGGTCACGGTCCTTCACGACCCCACCGATTCGGCGGCCCCTCAGCCTCCGTTCAACAAGGACGGGTGTAACACCGATCCAACCTATACAGCGCCGCTCGACTCGAACGGCAACCCCGTGCCGACGCTATCCATGTACCGACGTCCGCGCATCGCCGGCAATCTGATGTATGTGCAAACCACACGCTCGGACGTCGACAACGGCGGCGCTGCGCCACCGGCAGCGGGCGTGGTAGAGCTGTCATTGGCCAACCCAAATCCGGCCACGGATCCGATACAGCCGTCTCCGCCTCCCAATCCTGTGCCACCCTTGAACGTCGACGGCTTTGTGATCGACCCCAGCACGGGCCGCCCCGTTAGCGGCAACATAATGTGGGACGGGCGCGAGCCCACCTTCGAGCATCAGGCCGCTGACGCCACGCTCGGCCACGCGCAGGCGAAAAACGCGCCGACGGATACCCAGGTCGCCCAGATGGTGCAGTTCGAGTTGGGCATCTTCAGCGCACAAGTCTGGGACGCGTGGGCGCACCAACTGAACGGGAAAGGCGCCCTCGGCGGGCCAATCTATCTGTCGGATGGCACGCCGGGGCTGCCGCCGCAAACCGCAGGCGCGACCTTCCCGCTATTCGACGACTGGGCCACCCTCCCCGCAACGGCCGATCGCGCCGCGCAACGCGCCTCCGTCGCTCGCGGCGAGGTGATTTTCGAAACCCGAACGTTCGCCATCAACGGTGTGGCCGGCCTTACGAATATTGGCGTCGTCAAGGCGCAGCAACTCGGAACGTGCGCAAGCTGCCACAATCAGGTGAACACGGGCAACGATTCGTTCGTCGCGGCGCAGCATGACATTGGGATCGGCGGCACCTCGCCGGCCCCCGGCGCGCCCCCGGTTCCCGGCGCGCCAAACACGTTCCCTCAACCGTCGACCTTGCTGCCGATTTTCGAATTGGACTGCACGGCCTCGGGCAAAACGACCATCTATCAGGGTCCGAAGGTCGTCACCAACGATCCCGGGCTGGCCATGATCACCGGCAAATGCTCCGACATCGGCCGGTTCACGGTGCCCCAATTGCGCGGACTCGCCGCTCGGGCGCCCTATTTCAGCGACGGATCCGCGGCAACACTGCTTGACGTCGTTTCCTTCTACAACACGCGATTTAGTATTGGCCTCTCCCTCCAAGATGAACAGGACCTGGTCGCGTTTCTTCGCAGCCTATAGTTCGGGGCTCGCCGGCGCCGCGCCTCAAATCGAAACCGGAGGCGAAATGAGGTTTTGACGTAAGGCGCGCTCACCCGCCCGTTGTGTTCATGTGACGCTCGGTCGCCGGCGCCGACGAGCGCGCGATGACGAAATCGTGGCCCTTGGGCTTGCGCGCGATCGCCGCCCGGATCGCCGCGACAAGCGGCGCGTCGGATGTCGAGCGGCGGAGCGGCTCGCGCAAATCGGCCGCGTCCTCCTGGCCGAGGCACATGTAGAGCGTGCCGGTGCAGGTGACCCGCACCCGGTTGCAGCTCTCGCAGAAATTGTGCGTGAGCGGCGTGATGAATCCGAGGCGTCCCCCGGTTTCCTTGACGTCGTAATAGCGCGCCGGACCGCCGGTGGCGTAAGCCGAGGGGGTGAGCGAAAGCGCTCTTTCCAGCCCCGCGCGCAATTCGGTCAAAGGCAGGAACTGGTCGGCCCGGTCGCGCTCCATCGCGCCCAGAGGCATGACTTCGATGAAGGTGAGGTCGAATCCGCGCCCATGCGCCCACTCGACGAGGCTCAGGGCCTCGTCTTCGTTGAAGCCCTTCAGGGCGACCGTGTTGATCTTGATCTTGAGCCCCGCGGCCGACGCGGCGTCCATGCCCGCGAGAACGACGCTGAGATCGCCCCAGCGGGTCACCTGGCGGAACTTGAGCGGGTCGAGCGTATCCAGCGAGACGTTGACGCGCTCGACGCCGCAATCGACGAGCTCGTGAGCAAAGCGGGCGAGCTGGGAGCCGTTTGTCGTCAGGGTGACTTCGTCGAGCGCGCCTGCGGTAAGATGCCGGGAGAGCCCATGGAACAGCGACATCACATTGCGCCTGACCAGCGGTTCGCCGCCGGTGATGCGGATCTTTCGGGCGCCCAGGCCAACGAAGGCCGAGCACAACCGATCGAGCTCCTCCAGCGACAGCACATCGCGCTTCGGCAGGAAATTCATGTCCTCGGACATGCAATAGACGCAGCGGTAGTCGCAGCGGTCGGTGACCGACACGCGCACGTAGGCGATCGCGCGACCGAAGGGGTCGACGAGAGGCTGGACAGCGGGACGCGCGTGAGCGTTCATCGCTCAATCATATAGCCGCGCGGTTGCTCGAAAGAAAGGCGCCGGCCGGAGGGCCGGCGGCGCAAAGCGCGCTGGTCTTGCCGTTTCCGCGCGGTTCAGCGCGTGACGACGACCCGTGCGCCGACCCTTGCTCGCTCGTACAGGTCGATGACGTCCTGATTCGTCATCCTTATGCAGCCGGACGAAACCGCGTGCCCGATCGTGTCGGGCTCGTTCGAGCCGTGAATTCGGTAGAGCGTGCCCGCAAGATACATCGCCCGCGCGCCGAGCGGATTATCGACGCCCCCCTCCATGTGCCGCGGGAGGTCCGGCCGGCGCCTGAGCATCTGGGCCGGCGGCGTCCAGTCCGGCCATTCCCGCTTGTACCCGATATGCGTGACGCCGGCCCAGGTGAAACCCGGCCGCCCGACGCCGACGCCATATCTCAGCGCCTGGTGGTCAGGCAGGACCAGATAGAGGCGGCGCTCCGAAGTGCGGATGATGATGGTTCCGGGCGCCTCCCGGCCGTCAAACGGCACGGTTTCGCGCGGGATCGAAGTGGCGACCGGCTGGAGCTGCGAATCGAGCGCATTGGCGAATGCAGGGGCCGCTCCGGCGCTCAGAAGAAGACCGGCCCAGACGGCGGCGTGGACCAGATAGCGGCGCATGATTTCCCCCATGAAGGCAGTCGACGGTCCCAGTGAACGCACGACGAGCGGTTAGTGCTTCGGCCCGATTCGGCGCGATCGCACAATTATTGTGGGACGGAGGCCGCAGGCAATGGATTGTGGCGGAAGGTGGTTACGAATTCGTCAATTGCCCCTGAATTGTGGCGAAGAAGACACATTACGGCCATGCCCGACGCCCCGCACGGCCGCAGGCGGGTCTCTGCGCCGGGAATTGAGGCGCCTAGCCTGAAAGGAAGGGACGATTTTCTCCATAGTTGACGCAACGTCAAATTATCGTGAAGACAACGAGGCATTTCTAACTTGCCGGCGGCAGGGCGCTCTGCTCAGTTATTGGGCGCGTTCGCGATCAAGCGGGCGTCCGATCGGGGAACTCAGGGGGGAAGATGAAAATAGGGCATTTTGTCGCGGCTACGGCCGCAATGGTGGGACTTGTCGCCGCCGCTGGGTGGGCTCAGGCGACGACCACGACTCTCAATTTCACCGCGCCGGGCGTCAGCGGCTCAGTCGAACTGACCTACGGAACCACGACGGACGCGAAATATCCGTCGGGGACGTATCCCGAGACTGCGTATGAGATCACAAGCATCGGCGGAACATTTTCCGATTCGAACAATGGCCTCGCCATCGTCAACGCGCCGATTGTCGGCCTCTTTACCCTTACGAAAACCGGTCCCGCCGATCCGGCCAATATCGGCGCCCCGGCGGATATGAGCACGATTGTGGTCTCCGACCCGAGCAACCTTCTGCCGTTTGGCCCCTCCGTGAGCTACGACAATCTCTACTGGCCGGGAGGCGCCCCAATCACGGCCTGGGTTGCGGCGGAATGGCCGTTCTTTGGCGGTCCCCTGGATGTCTATGGCGTGATGTTCCAAATCAATGTCGGTACGGCTGACGCGCCCGTCATTGACGATGTAGATTTGTGGTTCAATGGGATCGGCGCCCCGCCCGGAACCATGGGCTACGGCGTCGCCGTTCTCGCGGACTCCGACACGCCAGTCGTGTTGGACTATGTCGCCGGCAGCGTGCCAGAACCCTCGACGTGGGCGATGATGGCGCTGGGATTCGTCGCTCTCGGCTTCGCCGGACGTCGGGCGACGCGTAGGGCGGCCGTGGCCTGAGGCGCGGAAGGCGAATCGCGGGGCTGTCCCGGTGGGACGGCCTTTGCGTCATGCACCAGCTCAGCCCTTTAGGATGCTGGCCCCACAATATGGCGAATTCGGCTTTCGCCTCGGCGGGGCGGGCTCGCGCCTAATGGCGGCGGGACGAATGTCGAGCAGCGCCGGACGGCTTCGAGAATTTTCGACTTTGTCTTTTAGAAAATCGGAAATCGTGGTAGTTTGCCCGTCGTCAATGAAGCAGGCCCTCGGCGGCGGCGGCCGAGCGCGGGAAGCGGAGCGGAGAAACAGTTTTTGGACCTGGGGGGTCCGTACAGCCCATTGAAAAGGCTCAATCCGGCGAAGGATATCAAAGGAAATTCAAGCCCTTTTCTTTGATTTCTTTTGCTGGGGCTTGGCCGGATTTTGCTGGGTTTGGCCGAATTTGGAATCGGCTTGGGCAACGCCCGCGCGGGCCGCGGTCCGTCGTTGTGGACGGTGGCGAAGGCCAATCGCGCTTTCGCCTTAGAGTGGCTATTTTCCCAGCGCGGGGTAAGCTATAGGGCTTTGGCCAAGATCGCTAACGGGAGCGAGACTAACCATTATGACCGAGCACGTACGTGAAAAACTCGTCGCCGCCAATGACATCGACGCCGCGCTCGAGGAGAGTCTGACGACCGTATGGGACGCGAAGGTCTACTCGTGGGACAACTCAAAATATCCGTTCAACGAGTGGATGCTCAACCGCATTCGCGAGATGGGATATAAGCTCAACGACCTCAGCTATTTGCACGAGAGCGTTCCGCTCAACGAGACCTACAAGGTCACCAAGCAGCTCTGCGCCGATACGAATCTGCCCGAGTTCCGGCGGATGCTCAACCGCTTCGTCCGCGAGGTGATCGTGCCTCAAGGCAAGTTGAGGCTTCCGGTCGCGGTGCAGCGGTTCATGAACGTCCGGATCATGCTGCCGACCACGCCGGAACTGTTCTTCCCGTTCCACACCGGGTTGCTTTACGGCCACGGCATTGCCTCACGCAGCATCTGGATGCCCTTTTGCGACGTGACAGCGGACGAGGATCGCAGCCGGTCGATGCAAATCCTCAGCATCAAGAAATCGCGCGAATTGATCCAGCAGGCGATCGACAAACGGCTCAGCATGGACGAAATGACGGAGCTCTTCGGCAAGGAAAGCTGGCAGATCAAGGCCGGACCCGGCAGCGCCTGTTTCTTCACCCAGGAGAACATCCACGGCTCGGGCCGGCCCAACACCAGCGGCAAGACCAGGGTCAGCATGGACTTCCGCGTCGCCGAGGGGATTTACGGCGACTATCTCGGCCGCAAGATTCCAGCCGGCTACTTTCATCTCATCCCCGACACTGAAGAAGAAGAGGAGACGCTGGCCGCGCACCCGCGCCGCGCAGACGCCTTTTTCAACGGAAAGAACAACATTTTCTATGTTGCGAATAATACGGCGTCGACGTACGGTATACCCGTACATCTGCAGCGCTACATGCTTGTCGATTACTGCAAAAAGAATAACCTCGAGTTCGACTACGAACTGTTCGACCTCGAGGACATGACGCATCTGCCGACGCTGAAGTACCTCGTCACGCAGCGGGAGTGCAACATCGTCATGTACAGCATCTTCGCGCTGCCGGAGGATGAGGCCTATCGCAACGAACTGCTAGAGAAGGCGGTGAAGAGAGGATGCATCATTCACTTCGTCAACGAAGATCTGCATCTGGCGAACGCAGAGGATTTGAAGACGATCAAGAAATATCTTGAGTTCTCCAAGTACGGCAAGTCCCGCCTGCCGATTGGGTTGCCGCTCACTGCGTCGAGCAAGATGTTTTTTGACAAGTGGGCGGGATCTCTGGCGCAGCTGGACTAGGTTGGCTGAAGAAACGGGCTCGGGAGCGCTCGGCGGCGCACCGGTGAGGTCTTCTGCTGAATGAGCCCCAGTGCAATCTTCTTGGTTCAGGCGTTCATCATTGTCGCCGTTCCTGCAATACTGCGGCGCTTGACTCGGGTAAAGGGCGTTATGCCCTTGGTTACGATGCAGATCATGATCGGCATCGTGTTGGGACCCTCGGTTTTTGGCAAAGTGGCGCCCGGCGTCTTTCAAGTCTTCGGGAGCCCAGCCGCGCTGTCGCCCCTTGCGGGTCTCGCAACTGTCGCCGTGCTGATCTTCGGCCTGATCTCCGGCCTGCATCTGGACCCGACGGTCCTTAGCGGCAAGGAGCGGGCGTTCTGGCCCGTATCCATCGCCACCATCGCGTGCCCAATCGCGCTAGGCTGTCTTGCCGGATACTGGATCTTGTCGCGCTATCCCGACGAGCTTCTTCCCGGCGTCAGTCCCGCTGTGTTTGTGGCGGCGATGGCGATATCCGTTAGCATGAAGGCGCTGCCGGTCCTCGCGGCAATCCTGGGCGAAATGGGCCTGTTCGGCGACCGCATCAGCCATCTCGCCCTCGGCGCAGCCGGCGTCAACGATATAGCTCTTTGGGTGCTGCTCGGAATCCTTCTGACGGTTGCAGCCGCGGGTCATGCCGATCACGGCTTGCCCGCTGTTTGGCTTTTGGCGTTGGCGCCGGTCTATTTGTTCTTGATGGTTCGATACGTGCGCCCGATTCTTGCCCGGATGGTGATGCGCCGGATCGATGACGGAGATGAGGCGGTGACGACGCAAGGCGCGATTGTGGTGGGCGGCGCCACGATCTTGTCCGGGCTCGCCACCGAGCTGATGGGCCTGCATTACATCATAGGGGCTTTCGTCGTCGGCGCGATTATACCCGCCAACCTGCATAAGCCCATTCTCGATCGTCTGCAGGTGATGACCGTCGCGCTGCTGATGCCGTTCTTCTTCACCTTGACCGGCATGCGGACCCTGATCGACCTCAATTCCCCTGTCCTTATTCAAGTCTTCAGCATCGCAATGGCAGTGGGCGTCGTCGGCATAATCGGCGGGGCCGCTTTGGCGGCGCGGATTTTTGGCGAACGATGGTCATTCGGTCTCGCGCTCGGATCGCTGCTGCAAGCAAAGGGGCTAACGGAGCTGGTTGTTCTCTCAGTTCTCTTGGACGCCCGGATCCTCTCGCCGAGGATTTTCGCGCCCATGGTCCTCATGGCGCTGGTCAGCACCGCGCTCGCCATGCCGCTCGCGCGGCTGGCCCTCGCCAGAGCCGGAGAGCAGCCCCTGACCGCGCCAGGGCCTACCACCCTGCCGGGCCGGCGGACCTAGAGCGCGTTGCTTTTGGTTTTACGCATAGCCTGCGTTTCTGAGGTAGGCGGCGCATTCGCTTGCGGGAAAGCGTTTGAGGATTTCGCCGCAGGCGGCGGAGATGGCCTCGTAGGTTCGCGCTCCGACTTTTCGCAGCAGGGTTTTGAACTTGGCGAAGAGCTGTTCGATCGGGTTGAGGTCAGGGGAGTATTTCGGCAGGAAGACGAGGCGAGCTCCGACGTCGCGGATCGCCTTCCGCACGGCCTTGCCTTTGTGCGAGCCGAGATTGTCGAGGATCACGACATCGCCGGCCTTGAGCGTCGGGACGAGGAACTGTTCGACATAGGCGCGAAAGCGCTCGCCGTTGATGGGGCCGTCGAACAGGCAGGGCGCGTCGATGCGGTCTGAGCGCAAAGCGGCGAGGAAGGTCGCGGTCTCCCAGTGGCTGTGCGGGACCTTGTCGATGAGGCGCTCTCCCTTCGGCGCCCAGCCGTAGAGGCGGGTCATGTTGGTTTTGGCCCAGGTCTCGTCGATAAAGACGAGGCGGGCGGGATCGATGCGGCTCTGATAGGTTCGCCAGCGCGTCCGATGCCGGCGGATGTCCGCCCGGTCTTGTTCGCGCGCGACGAGCGTCTTTTTTTGAGCGTGACGCCGATCCGGCGGAAGAACCGGCTCATCATCGAGGTGTCGGCCTTGACGCCCTTCTCGGAGCGAAGCCGGTCGCACAGCTTTTGAAGCGTGAGGTCCGACTTCTCGGCGCGCGCGGCCTCGAGGAACTCCCGGTGCGGCATCAAGGCCGAAGGACGATGGCCGCCGTGTCCCACCGGTCCGCGCAAGCCGTCGCGTCGGTAGCGCTCAAGCCACTTGATCGCCGTCGACTCGCTCACCTCGTAACGGCGCGCCGCGGCCCGGCAGCTCATCCCGCCCTTCCTAACCGCATCGATCACGCGGTTGCGCAAATCTTGAGAAAAAGGCTTCGGCATCTCCTGCTGACCTCCACCCAGCCAGGAGTTTGAATCACAACCAAGGCGATTCGGAAATCCCCCACCCGATTCAAGCCAAAATCAGACTGCTCTAGCGCCAAACAAACGCTGTTCAGCCTGCGGCAACAGATTGGCTTGTCGTCAAAGGCTCGTTAGTAAGGGCTATGGGCGATCGTGAAGCGTTCTACTTCGGCAACGCGAAGGCAGATCAGGCAGGCGGATCTGGATGGTTTGTCGGTCAGTTCGTTCCGGCCGAGCTTGGACTGAGGCATCAGACCGATGTCGAACTGAAGTGGGGCATCCATCCCGATGGAGAAAAGCGGCCTCAACCCTGGGCCAATCGGAACAGCACGACCATCTCGGTGCTTGTCGAGGGCAGCTTGAAGGTGACCTTCCACGTCAACGGCGCGCAGCGGGAGGTCATGCTTCGGACCAAGGGCGACTACGTCGCATTCGGGCCCGAGGTTGTTCACTCTTGGGAGGCTATTGGCGACACGATTGTTCTCTCCGTGCGCTTTCCGTCCGTCGAGGTCGGATAACCGCGCTCGGCCGATCGGCTGAGAGCCGGCGCGCCTTCCCTTACCATCTGAGCGCCGCCGTATGAACGGGATGATCCCACAGCGCGATCGTCTCCGGATCGAGCTGGCTGACGGTTATCGAGCACCCCGCCATCTCGAGGGAAGTGACGAAGCTGCCGACCAGCGAACGCACGATCCGCAGACCGCGCTTCTCGAGCAGGCGCCGCGCCGCATTGTACATAAGATAAAGCTCGATGAGCGGGGTGCCGCCGAAGCCATTGATCAAGAGCAGCGCTTCGCCCCCGTGGGGATTGCCTAGATCCCCCACGATCGCCGTCGTCATTTCATCGGCGATCGCATCCGCACGACCCAGCTTTACCCGGCGGCGCCCCGGCTCGCCATGGATGCCGACCCCCATTTCCATCTCGTCTGGGCCTAGATCGAAGTTCGGCTTTTCCGCGGCCGGAACCGTGCAGGATGTCAAGGCGACGCCCATCGAGCGCGTCCGACGGTTAACGGTCTGTCCCAGGGTCTGAAGGTCCGCGCGGCCCATGCCTTTCTCGGCGGCGGCGCCGACGATTTTCTCGACGGTGAGCGTGCCCGCAACGCCGCGCCTACCCGTCGAATATGTCGACGCCTCGACCGCGACGTCATCATCGGTGAGGATGGTCGTACATCGGCCGTCAGTCATTTCTGCCGCCATCTCGAAATTCATGACGTCGCCCTCGTAGTTCTTGACGATGAAGACGACGCCTTGACCCTGGTCGACGGCCTCGACCGCCGCGACCATTTGGTCTGGCGTGGGCGAGGTGAAGATCTGCCCGGGACACGCAGCATCCAGCATGCCGAAGCCGACGAAGCCTGCATGCAACGGCTCATGTCCGGACCCACCTCCCGAAATCAGCGCAACCTTGCCCGGCGCCAGGATCCTACGGCGAACGAATTTCCGCTCCTCGCCGACGACGATGATGTCCGAATGCGCTGCTGCGAAGCCGTCGAGGCTTTCATCGAGCAGCGTCTCGTACGCATTGAGAAATTTCTTCATCGTTTCCTCGCAACGTCCCTCCCAGGATTCGGTCGCTCATTGACTGCCTTGGCCGTCACGCCGCATCAGCCTGGATAGGCGTCGCGCCGTTTCGCGCACCAGCTCATCGAACTCGCGGTTCGTCTCCACATTGCCGAAATCGAACACTTCCAGCCTCAAGCTGCGCAAGTTCGGTCCGTTGCGGATCTGCAAATCTCGATTAGGATGGGCGCGGGTGAATGCTTCGAGGAAAGCACTCTTGTCAAGCGGCGAGAACCGGCAGATTTCGAAGATGATCTCGAGATGCGGCGCCGGAATCGGCACCGAATAGGCGGGGTTCGAAATCTGCGTGACGAAACTTCGGTTCTTACCCAGCGCGGTCGCCAGCCGTTGTCGCGTGCCGGACGGTCGCTGATCGAGCAAGTTCCGCAGGATCCTCTTGTAGGTCTCCACGGAAGCAGCTCTTCCGTCGCGGCTTGGGCCGTCGTTCATCGCATGCTCGTCTTGAGGTCGACGCTCGCGATTGCCTCCTTGGTCCGAGCAAGCGCAGTTGGCGCAACCGATAGTGCTCGCAGGCCAGCAGTCAGGAGGTCTCGGATGAGCCTTGGCTCGCCACCGGCGTCGCCGCACAGGCTGACCTTTCTGCCGATCGCCGCCCCGTGCGTCGCGACCTGCGCGATCAGCCGCATGACGGCGGGATTCCCCGGGTCGTTTAGAGTTGCGACCGCGTCGAGATCACGGGCCGCGGCCATCACATATTGGGTCAGATCGTTGGAGCCGATCGAGAAGAAGTCGGCGTCGAACCGCTCGATCGCGATGGCGGCGGCCGGCACCTCGACCATGATTCCCAATGGTGGCCGGCGACAAGAAATGCCCTCCGCTGTTAGTGACTCGATCTCCTGATCGAGATATCGCCGCCCCGCAG
>CAWHTU010000004.1:0-15020 GCA_963832305.1 uncultured Alphaproteobacteria bacterium
TGCGACCTTGATCTCGACCAGGTTGCCGTCGTGATCGTGAAACCATAGGCCGTTTGTTTTCACGCCCGGCGGCGGGTCGAGCCGCTTCACGCCGAGAGATTGCAGCCGCTCGCCGAAGCGGTCGAAATCCTCCTCGAACGCGCCGAACGAAAGATGCCCAGCTTCTTGCGCGGGCCCTCGCCGATTGTGACCCAGACATGCGGATTGCCGCAGGTCTTCATGGCGATCAGATTGCCGTCTTCCCCAAGGTCCAGTCCGAATTCGCCGTAAAAAGTCTTCGCGAGCGCAAGGTCGGGAACAGCGAAATGAAACCGGTCGACCGAATGAACGCCGAGTTCGCCTGGACGCCGGGTCGGCTTGATGGCGTTGCGGATCGCGGTCATGGCGCTTCCCTCCCGAATTCGGCCTCTAAATCGGAGCCGGACAACCGATTTTCAAAATGCTACCGCAGCATCGTCGCCGCCGCCATCCCGCATTGGCCAATCCAGCCGCCGCTCAGGGCCACCGCCCGCCGCGGCCGTTCCCGGACGAGGTCGTCGGCGCCGGCGGGTCGATCGGCGTGACAGTAACCGCATCGGGCGCGGCGACCACCGCCGGCTGAGGCTTGGGCTTCTTCCTTTTCGGCGCCGGGGCCGGCGCTGGCGCCGGTTGCTCCGTCGTCGCGGTCGCGTCCGCCCCGGTGTCGGTCGGCGGCGATTCGTCAGGGTTCGGCGCCGAGGCCTCGGCAGTTGGGGCGTCGTGGATGACCACCGTGCCGCCCTTGCACCCGGTCAGCCAGACATCGAAGATCGGATGCTCGATGCCGTGCAGGCCCGGGCTGTCGGCGAACATCCAGCCGGAGAAAATGCGCTTGAGCTGCTTCTGCTCGTCGATCTCGTCGACCTGAGCGAAGGCGTCGGTCTGCGGCGCCTCGGTCAGCGGGCGCGAGTAGCAGACGCGGGGCGTGATCTGCAGCGCGCCGAACTGCACCGTCTCGTTGATGCCGACTTCAAACGAAATGATGCGGCCGGTGATCTTGTCCAGGCCGTCGAAAATAGCGATCGGATGGCTGATCTTGTCGGCGCGCGCCGCCTCGGGCGCCATGAGCCCGGCAGCCGCCAGAGCCGCGCACGCGACCGCCGCGCCCCTTCGGGTCAGGGCGGGGAAAGCGCGGCCGCTGATCGCGTGAGCCCGGTCGAGGAGGGTCATGGTCGGCGCTTTGCTGCTCAACGGAGGCGGAATGAAGGCGGCGCGCCTCAGGGACCCGGACTCCAGGCCTCGTAATCGCCGCCAGTCGGCTGGCGCGGACCGGGCCTCAGTGTCGAGCCGTCGGGCCGAATCGCCCCCGGCGTGCCGGTCGGGTTCGGCATATGCGGCAATTCCCAGGAGTGGGGTTTATAACTTTCCTCGGTCGGCGCCACATCGACGGTGTGATGAAGCCAGCCGTTCCAGCCCGGCGGGGTCTTCGAGGCTTCGGATACGCCGTTATAGATCACCCAGCGTCGCTCAAACCCGAGCGCGGGATCGATGCCCGGCCGCCGGTAATAGGCGTTGCCCTGCTCGTCATGGCCGACGAGCTCGCCATGTCGCTTCGTATAGAAGCGGGTGTTGAAGTTCGCGCCATTCCACCAAGTGAAATAGTGGAGCAGAGCTTCCTTGATCCAGTCCATTCGCCGAGCGCCGCTCATATCTTGGGGATAAGACGTCGACTGGCGCGTTCTCGTGATGAGGCGCCGACCGACGCGCGCGACTATGGCGGGGCGGACCGAACGAGGCAAGCTGAACTTTTTCTTGTCCGTAGCAAAAACGGGCTTGCAGGCTTCCCCCAACTCGTCGGATGCTCTCGGTCTCTCGCCGGCGTTAACCCAGCGTTAGAGATTGTTGTCCACAATATGTTGTGCCGGTGGCGGACGCTCATACAAGGTGTTGACGCGGACGTCATAAAGTCGTAATGTTCGGCGGTCCAGTGGAATCGGGTGCAGCGGGTAGGCCAAGCGTCAAGGGGCGGTCGGTTTCAAGCCTGTCGGGATGGGTGAAGCGCACCACCCGGCGAGGCGCCGGTCCAGGTAAAACATAAGCGAGTTTGAGGGGCGGGGCGGCGTTTGAGCCAGGCCAGCGGCGCCGCGCGCGCTGCGGGCAGCGCACGGCGATGTCGCGCCATCGATGGCGATTGAGGGATCAACGGCGGCGCTGCGGGCGTAATATGTCCGTGGCCGCGAGGGCGAGGTTAAAAGCGATGCGGATCGAGAGGTATTTCACCAAGCCGGGCGTCTCGCCCTATGAGTTCGTCGCGTTCGCGACGACCAAGAGCGAAATTCGCAATCCTGACGGCTCGGTCGTGTTTTCGCTCGAAGGCGTCGAGGTTCCGGCCGCCTGGAGCCAGGTTGCGGCCGACGTGCTGGCGCAGAAATATTTCCGTAAAGCGGGCGTTCCGGCGCGCTTGAAGCGGGTCGAGGAGGAGGGCGTTCCGTCCTTCCTGTGGCGCTCGGTCGCCGATGAGACCGCGCTCGGCGCGCTGCCGAAGAGCGAGCGTTTCGGCTCCGAGATTTCGGCCAGGCAGGTGTTCGACCGGCTCGCCGGCGCCTGGGCCTATTGGGGCTGGAAGGCTGGCCTCTTCGACGACGAGGAGGACGCACGCGCCTATTTCGACGAAATGCGGCTCATGCTCGCGCGCCAGGTCGCGGCGCCCAATTCGCCGCAATGGTTCAACACTGGCCTCCATTGGGCCTATGGCGTCGATGGGCCGAGCCAGGGCCACTATTACGTCGACTTTGAGACGGGCAAGCTCGTCAAGTCGAAGTCGGCCTACGAGCATCCCCAGCCGCACGCCTGCTTCATCCAGTCGGTCGCCGACGACCTCGTCAACGAGGGCGGGATCATGGACCTGTGGGTGCGCGAGGCGCGCCTGTTCAAATATGGCTCCGGCACGGGGACCAATTTCTCCGCGCTTCGCGGCGAGAACGAGAAGCTGTCGGGCGGTGGGCGCTCGTCGGGCCTGATGTCGTTCTTGAAAATCGGCGACCGCGCGGCGGGCGCGATCAAGTCGGGCGGCACGACGCGACGCGCCGCCAAGATGGTCGTGGTGGACGTCGATCATCCCGATATCGAGTCTGTTCATCGACTGGAAGGTGAAGGAGGAGCGCAAGGTCGCCGCGCTCGCTGCGGGCTCGAAAGTCGTCAGGCGGCGCCTGAAGGCGATCCTGAAAGCCTGCGTCAATTGCGAGGGCTCGGGCGACGACTGTTTCAACGTCGACATGAACCCGGCGCTCAAGCGAGAGGTCAAGGCCGCGCGCCGCGACGACGTCCCGGACGGCGCGATCAAGCAGGTCATCCAATACGCGCGCCAGGGCTATCAGAAGCTCGAGTTCGAGGAATACGACACCGATTGGGAGTCGGAGGCCTATCTCACCGTATCGGGGCAGAACTCGAACAATTCGGTGCGGGTGACCGACGCCTTCCTGCATGCGGTCGAGACCGACAGCGAGTGGAGCCTCACCCGGCGCCTCGACGGCAAGGTCGCGAAGACGATCAAGGCGCGCGAGCTTTGGGAGAAGATCGGCTACGCCGCCTGGGCTTCCGCCGATCCGGGCATCCAGTATCACACCACCATCAACGACTGGCACACTTGCCCCGAATCGGGGCCGATCCGTGCCTCCAATCCGTGCTCCGAGTACATGTTCCTCGACGACACTGCCTGCAATCTCGCGTCGCTCAACCTGCTTCAGTTCCGCGACGTGGCGACCAAGGCGTTCGACGTCAAAGGCTATGAGCACGCGATCCGCTTATGGACGCTGACGCTCGAGATCTCGGTCGCGATGGCGCAGTTTCCTTCGAGGGAGATCGCGCGGCTGTCGTACGACTACCGCACGCTGGGCCTGGGCTACGCCAATATCGGCGGTCTCCTCATGTCGTCGGGGATTCCATACGACAGCGACCACGGCCGGGCGATCTGCGCCGCCTTGACCGCGATCCTCACCGGACGCGCCTATGCGACCTCGGCCGAGATCGCCGCGAAGAGCGGCGCCTTCCCAGGCCATCGCAACAATGCGGACGCGATGCTGCGCGTAATCCGCAATCATAAGCGCGCCGCGGACGGCGAGGCGGGGCTTTACGAGAAGCTCTCGGTCGCGCCGACCCCGATCGACCATGGCGAGCTCGCCAACGCCGGCCCGGAGTGGGCGAGCTTGAGCGAAGCCGCGCGCGCCGCATGGAGCGACGCGCTCGCGCTCGGCGAAAAGCATGGGTTTCGCAATGCCCAGGTCTCGGTGATCGCGCCGACCGGCACGATCGGCCTCGTCATGGATTGCGACACGACCGGCATCGAGCCCGACTTCGCGCTCGTCAAGTTCAAGAAGCTGGCGGGCGGCGGCTATTTCAAGATCATCAACCGCGCTGTGCCCGAGGCGCTGCGCGCGCTCGGCTACGACGAGAAGCAGATCGGCGACATCGTCGCCTATGCGGTCGGCCGGGCGACGCTCGCCCATGCGCCCGGCGTCAATCATGCGGCGCTGAAAGCCAAGGGCCTGCCGCAAGAGGCGATCGACAAGGTCGAAGTCCGCGCTCGCCGGCGCGTTCGACATCCGCTTCGTCTTCAACAAGTGGACGCTCGGAGCGGAGACGCTGAGCGGCGCGCTCAAGATCCCGGCCGAGCGCTACGAGGCGCCGGGCTTCGACCTCCTGAGCGCCCTTGGCTTCTCGAAATCCGAGATCGAGGCCGCGAACGGTTTCGCCTGCGGCGCGATGACGCTCGAAGGCGCGCCCTATCTCAGACATGAGCATCTCGCCGTGTTCGACTGCGCCAACCCGTGCGGACGCACGGGCAAGCGCTATCTCTCGGTCGAGAGCCACATCCGGATGATGGCGGCGGCGCAGCCGTTCATCACCGGCGCGATCTCGAAGACCATCAACATGCCGAACGACGCGACGGTCGAGGATTGCAAGGACGCCTACATGCTCTCCTGGCGCCTCGGCCTTAAGGCCAACGCGCTCTATCGCGACGGCTCGAAGCTGTCGCAGCCGTTCAGCGCGCAACTGATCGAGAACGACGAGGAGGACGACGAGGCGGTCGAGACGCTGGTTGCGCTCAACGCGCCTCAGCGCGCGGCCGCGATCGCGGAGCGAATCGTCGAGCGCGTGGTCGAGCGGGTCGAGCGCACCCGCGAGCGCGAGAAGCTGCCCGACCGCCGCAAGGGCTATACGCAGAAGGCCGTGGTCGGCGGGCATAAGGTCTATTTGCGCACCGGCGAGTACCAGGACGGGCGGCTCGGCGAGATCTTCATCGACATGCACAAGGAGGGCGCCGCCTTCCGGAGCCTGATGAACAATTTCGCCATCGCGATCTCGCTTGGCCTGCAATATGGCGTGCCGCTCGAGGAATATGTCGAGGCCTTCACCTTCACCCGCTTCGAGCCGGCCGGCTTCGTGCAGGGCAACGACGCGATCAAGAACGCGACCTCGATCCTCGACTATATTTTCCGCGAGCTCGCCATCTCCTACCTCGGCCGCAACGACCTCGCCCATATCGCGCCGGAAGAGATCGGCAACATGATCCTCGGCGGCGGCGTCAATGAGGACAAGGCGCCGGGCGATAGCGAGGGGATCAGCGCGACGCCCGCAGCGCCGGTGGCCTCCGTCGTGTCGAAAGGCCTTCTGCGTTCGCGCCCCGGCGACAAGCTGATGCTGGTGCGCGGGCGGGACACAGGCGGCGAACCGCCGGCCGCGAAGGTGGGCGGCTCGCCGGCTGGGAGCTATGTGCAGGGCGCAACCGCGCTGAAAGGGGAGTTTGCCGAAGCCGCGCAGTTCGTCGCCTTCGGCGCCTCCGCCCCGGCCGCGGAGACCGTCGCCGAGAAACGCGCGGAGGCGCGGATGAAAGGCTATGTCGGCGAAGCCTGCCCGGAGTGCGGCAACTTCACCATGGTGCGCAACGGCACGTGCCTCAAGTGCGACACCTGCGGCGGGACGACGGGGTGCTCTTGAAGGCGAGGGTGGATGCAGCATGGTGCAGATTACGCGGTTAGACTTGAGGTCACTTGATGGCCCCTTCGGTATGGGGTCGGGATATGTGTTGAACTTCTCGGACCGCACGATGTCGGAGTGGTTCGAAGATGAGCTGCGCATCGACATTGATCATGAACGCTACAGGCGTCGGGGCAGCTCAAAGGCGAACCGTGTGCGGACCTTCGTCGAAGATGAACCGGCCCCAGTTGTCGCGCGCTTTTTGCGCCTCTTATGGGACTATCGAGAGAAAACTGGTTTCGCTCCCTACGGCGTCGCGCAAGAAGAGGTTGCGAGACACAAGGCGAACCTCTTCCACCTCATCAACAAGATAGAGGGTCAAGAAACCAGCCCAGCTACTGACGCTCTGGTTGCATTTACGCGGGACGAAACGCTCGATGAATTGGTGCAGGGAATTCGCCGAGACGCGGATGCCGGGAAGCCGCAAGCCGCGCTTGATCGGTTGCATACTTACAGCATGAAAAAATTTGCATATTTGCTCGAAATGCGAGCGGCCACACCTGATCGCGACGAGCCTCTACACAGTCGGGTCGGGCGCTATATCAAGCTATTCGAAGCCGAGCGTCCCCTTCGGCCGATTAGTAAGCAGATTATGAAAAACTGCATTGGCATCTTCCAGGCATACAATGATGTGCGGAACAACGCTTCGTTCGCGCATGATAATGATGTAGTAAACAAAGACGAGGCACGCTTTATCTTTGACACGGTGATTTCGATGCTTCGTTTTGTCCGCGCCACAGAAGCCGGTCGTTTTGAGACTATGTCCCTCAGCGGAGGCGACACAATGGGCGAAGCTCAGCCATCGTTGCGCGTGAATGCCCGTTGAACTCCAAGAGCGATTTTTTGAGTTTTCCTATGGATACGGCGTCACGCGCGAAGTCGAACGTGGGCCGCGAAACCAAGGGTTTTCGGCCACACCATTTCTGCCGAGCTTGCTGCAGGAAGCCAACCTGGGTTTCGATGTCGGGTTCAAGCGGGGATTACGGGGATTACGCGGGATTACGGATTAAGGTGACACGGATTAAGGTGACAGCTTACTAAATCACCATTTGTAACCGGGCTCGTTGAAGAGCGTCTGCGGCGGTAGCGTTAAGACCCATTCGGCCGTCGAGCGGCGCGGCGCGGATGGCCGGCTCAAGCCCGGTCATGACGAGGGTGGCGTCATCGGGTCAGTGCTTGTAGATCCCGCTCTAACCCGGATACCAGACCTGCCGTGCATCGTCAGCCGCGCGCTCGTAGGCCCACGCGGCGTCGATGAGCTTGGCGAGATCGTAGCGCGGGCGCCAGTTGAGGTCGAACTTGGCGCGCGAATTGTCGAGCCAGTTGGATTGATAGGCGCTCGGAATATCGATCGAGCCCAGGCCCCGGGTCGCCTTGAGATGGGCGGCGACGGCGGCATAGTCGACCGGCTCGTCCATCGCGATGTTGTAGAGCTTGCCCCGCGTCGCAGGATTGTCGAGCGCGGCGAGGATGGCGTCGACGAGGTCGTCGACATGGACGAAGTTGCGCTTGAGCGGGCGCCCGTGCGCATCGCGCAAGAGGGGAATGGTCCCCTCTTTCCGGCAGCGCTCGGCGACCTCGGGCGCAACGAGCGTCTTCCAGTCCGGGCCGCCGAACACGTCATCGCCGAACGAAAGCGAATAGCGAAAGTCGTCCTTCTCCATGATCCAGGGCGCGCGCAAGCATGAGACGTTGAGCCCGTACTGGATATGGGTCTGCTGAAGCAGCGTCTCCTCCAGCACTTTCGACAGCGCATAGCAGCCCGGATAGGCCCTGTGCGGCGTCGCCTCCGTCACCGGCGCGCCATGGTCGTAGAAGAAATGCCCGACGCTGGCGTCGCCGCCGATCAGGATGAACTGCTTGGCCGTCGCGCTCGCACGGAACGCCTCGGTCAGCCAGAACAGGCCCTTGACCGTCACGTCCATGACGAGTTCGGGGAGCTCCTTGCAGGTCGCCAGATGCACGACATGGGTGACGCCATCCATCGCCCGATCGACGGCGCCGCGGTCGGAGATCGTGCCTCTCACGACCTCGAGCCCCGGCGCCGGGGCAAGCGCGCGATTGTGGCACAAAGCGCGGATGACGAGGTCGGGATGCGGCTGAGAGCGCAGCCTCCGGATGAGGTTCGATCCGACCTTTCCGGTCGCGCCCGTAATCAGGAGCCTCATCTCATCCTCACCGGGCCGATCGGTGACACTTTACTAATCCCCCAAATGGATCACCGCGCATGGCCGGTCACACCCGAGGGCCCGCCATCGTGCGGTGGATCGGCGTTCCGTGGGTCACGGTTCCGTGGGCGCGGCGATGAAAGTCCGGCGAACGGTGGCTGGGGCGCGCCGTCGAAGGGCGAAGCAGGCGATGGGTCGCGCGCTGTCCGGCGCCAGTCGCCGGCGCGGTTTGGGCCTCGGCCGCGCCGCAAAGCGCCGTTCCGGCGATGATGAGCATGGCGGCGGCGAGCCTGAAGCGAATCATTTCCCTTCCCCCTCCTGATCGATCGGCCGGATGAACGCTCCGGAGCGGCAATCGCCGCCGGAGTCGTGATGTCGTTTAAAGCGGCGGCGAGGCTGGACATTGTCTCCGCTGTCATGCCCACGAAAGCGGGCATCCAGAATCGCCGGGGCGCCAAACCGCTCAATTGAGAGCATGTGCGGCTGGACCCCCGCTTTTGCGGGGGTGACATAGCCTACACGGTCGCCGGCTATTGAGGGAGGCCCTCGATGGCGAAGGTGCGGAATTTCGCGTATTTGTCGCCGATCTTCCGCGCGGCCTTGTAATCTGCGGATGCGCGCCAGGCCTTGACCGCTTCGAGGCTGTCGAACTGATTGATGGCGACGCGTGTACCCGGCGGCGGTCCTTCGAGCACCACGATGTTCTGCCCGGCGGCGACGAGGCGCCCGCCTGCCGCCTTGATCGTGGCCTGGACAACCGGGACATACTCTTTCTGATATGCGTCCAAGTCCGTGATGTCCGTCTGGGTGACGACATAGACCGGCGCCTTGGTCTGTGCATGGAGGCCTTGAACCGCGACAGCGCCGATCGCTGCGCCCGCCAACAACGCCAACGCCGCCATAGATCGAGTTTTCATCGCTTTCCTCCCGGTCGCCAAGATTAGAGCGACAGTCTACTCTATTTCCGAATCATTCGCCCTTTTCTACACGGATGCTCCAAGGGCGCATCGAGGCCGCAATGCGCGGAGGAGCCCGCCAACGCCCCGGCTGGGCCGACTGCGCCGCGCTAAGCCGCCGGCCGTTGTCGCGCTCGCACCCTAGTGGCCGCCGCCGCCGCGCCCGGTGTTGTTCTGGGCGTAGCTGATGGGATTGTAAGGATTGGTGTCAGAGTAGCGCCCGGCGAAGATCTGCGAAGCGCCCTGCGACGAGGGATTGACGTTCTGATTGGCGTTGCAGCCGGCGAGCGCGAGCGCCGCAATCGCCAGAATGATCGGGATCCGCATTCGGTCCTCCGCTTCGAGAAGAGACGTGGCCGGCGGGTCACGAGTACCCGGCGATCGATTTCAGGGGTTGGGACGGTCCTTCTACGAACAAGCCGCTTCCTGGGATCATGGCAGAAATCAGAAAACACGACAATCTCTTTCATAGAATCGGAATTCGTGCTACAATTCGGCAGGCCTCGGATCGAACCCGCCGCGGGATGCCGCGCAAGGACAAAGGGCGGAGACGTCGTCGAGACCGGTGGGAAAGATCCAGAGACTGGAAAAGACCCGAATCATATTATGTCACCTAAGCCATTGAAAAGTCGTGTTCGACGACCGTTGTGACGGTCGGCTTGGCGGATGGAGGGGAGAGAGGTTCAATGCCGTCGGGATTGCGCCTTTTCGCCTCAGTCGGCCTCGGGCTCCTGGTCGCGCTCGTAAGTGCAGGTTCGTCGCTTGCCGGAAAGCCGGGACTTCCCGCATGGCTCGCGGCCCATGTCGGCGAGGGCGAGGGGCAGATCGCGCCCGTCGTATTGGAACGCGCCCGCGCGCTCTATCAGCGCAAAGGCGTTCGCAATCCCTGCTACTTCGCGTTTGACGCGACGCGTCCCCATGATCTCGGCGGCGGACTGGGACGGCGGTTCTACATCATCTGCGAAGCCCAGGGGTCGTTTCGCGCAATCTCCGCGGGCCACGGCGGCGGACGCGATCTCGACGGGATGGCGGATTTCGCCAACGGCCGGCGGTGCGTGAAGAATTTCGGCAACGCGCAGGATTCCGATCTGACGACCGGGGGGGCGTACGTGACCGCCGACATCGCCGCAGCCTTCAAAGGCTATTATCGCTCTGGCGGAGGAGACGCGGCTTTCACCCGGCCTTTCCTCAAGTTTGACGGCGAAGGCGATACCGCAAACGCCCGCGAGCGCGCCATCGGCGGGCATCCGGCGGTCCTGCTTCGGGGAGTTTGCCGGCGAAAGGAGCCGGGAAACCCGCACGCCGACGCGGACGGATACGTTCCATTTGGGAAGCTCGTGAACTACGAGGCCGGGCGCAGCGATGGCTGCACCAGTTGGTCGCCCGCGGACGCCGAAAGCATCATGGCGATGGTAAGCGGCAACCCGACCACGCTCTACATCTATCCGGAATCGCGCGACATCGACGCGGTCGCGCGGGCAGTCGGAGCCGGAGAGGCGCCGTCTCGCGCGGGGCTCTATTGGAACGCCGTATGCCTGAGAGACATCGGCGCCCCACGTTTCTGGGGTAAGGAAACGCTCGAGCCAATCCTTGGCGCGATGGCGCGCGGCCCATCCCGCCCCGCCGCCGCAGCCGCCGCCCGTTTGCAGAGAGCCGTAACCTCATTCCGCGCCAAGGTCGGGGAGCAAACCCCGCATGGCGGGTGGGGCGCGTGAGGCGAGCGGGTGTCAAGGAACCAAGCGCGACCCCGACGCGTTGCGGTCTTGCAAACGCGAGCCCGGAGACGGCGAATGCCAGGCGATCCACAGCGGCCGGTTCCGGCCCCGCCGCCCGATGTCATTCCAAATCCCGTGCATCCCCCGACCCCTCAAGAGGCGCCGAAGTCGGAACCGCCGCCCGACATTCCGGCGCCGGGGCCGGATGTCATCCGCGAACCCGGGCCGGATGACATTCCCGAGACTTTCCCGCCGGAAGCGCCGCCTCCGGTCACCTTTGCCGTTTGACGCCGCCTGGCGTAGACGAACAGGGGCACAAACGAGCGGCCCGCGAGGTTCCCGAAATGAATGGAGCGAGCCCGCGAGCGCTTGTCGCCCTAGGCGCGCTGGTGTTGATTATCGCCGCTCGGGTCGGCGTGGCGATGGAACAGCAGCCGCCGCTCCCGCCGCCGCGCCCGGCGGAGTCAGCTCCGGCCCCCGCGGAGGATGTCGGTTCGCAGCCGGTGCGTGGAATGGGCCCCGAAGCCATGGGTCCCGCTTGCCTCGCTCAGCTTGTGGCCGGCGGCGCGCGCGTGGAAGCCGCCACGGCTCCGGCGTCGACTGGCGAGGGCTGCGGGATCGCCTCGCCGATCCGCCTGTCTTCGGTCACGGTGGCGGGCGGGGACATCGTCAGCCTGCCCGATCGACCAATTCTCGAATGCGAGTTTGCGGCGGTCCTCGCCGACTACATCCAGTTGATCATCGCCCCGCTCGGAGAGGCGTTGCTGCGGGCGAAGGTCGCCTCGATCGAGACCGGCCCCGGCTACGACTGCCGGACCCAGGACAGGGTCGTGGGAGCAAAGATCAGCGCCCATGCCAAGGGGCTCGCGGTCGACTTTGTTGCGATCGCCTTCGCTGACAAACGGCGCCTTCTCGTCGAGCGACCAACCGGCGCCGACGAAGCCGCGTATTTCCGCGCGGTTCGGACAGCGGCCTGCGGCTGGTTCACGACGGTTCTGGGTCCGGGCGCCGACACTTTCCACGCCAACAATATGCACATGGACATCGAGAAGCACGGCTCGAGCGGGAGTTACCGAATTTGCGAGTAGCTCATGCGTATTGCGCAATTCCGTTGCCGAACGACCAGTTCTCCTTCTTGACCTCGACAAGGCTGACGAAGACGTCCTCAGGGCGCAGGCCGAGCCTGCCCGCAAGCCCGTCGGCGATCGCCTTATAGAGCGCCTTCTTCTGCTCGACGGTGCGGCCCTCGCTCCAGGTGATCTGGATCATCACCAATTCCTCGGTGCGGCGGATGCCGAGGTAGGTCGCGTCGAACACCAGGTTCGGCGGCTCATGCTCGTTGATCACCTGGAAGCGGTCGTCCTTCGGAACGCCGACGCTGATCAGCGCCTCATGCACGATCAGGCTGATTTCCTCGCGATATGTGGCGTCCTTGCCCTTGCGAAGGTCGATTCGAACGAGCGGCATGGATTCTCTTCCTCATGTCTTGATCGGTTCGCTCACGGAAGGAGAACCCTCAGCGGCCGCCATAAAAGCCGCTGGTTTGGGCATATTGAATGGGATTGTAGGCGCTATAGTTCGGGTAGATGTTTGCAAGATTCTGTTGTGAAGAAGAATTGACCGCTCCAGTGGAGTTGCAGCCGGATAGCGCCAGAGCCGCGAGGGCGATGATGACCGCGATTGAGGCAGAAGCTTTTCGCTGCGCTGAAGACAGCGCGTCGAACGACGTGCTGCTGGATGTGTGGGAGAACCCGGCGGGGTCAGCCATCAGGTTCTCCTCGGTCGGCGCCCGGCTCTCGACCTGTCATTTGCACGCTCATCGGCGCAACGTCGCCAGGGACGCCGGCGCGGGCTTTCCGGTCGCTTGTTTCGAATTGCTGCGGATGAGCGCCGCAGCCGCTCCCAAAGCGGCGAAAATTGCGAGCATCGACAGCACGCCGCCGACCGCCGAGAGCAGTGCGGCCTCGGGCGCATGGGTTGTGCGCCCGCCACCGCCGGTCGCCGTTTGCAGCCCCCAGCCCAGCGCCGTCGAAGCCCCGGCCACCCCGACGCCGGCGCCAAACACGCGCAGAAGATTGAGGAGACCGCCTGCAACGCCGGATTTGTCAGCTGGGGCTGCGCCGATCGTCCAGCTGTTGTTGGGGGCGATGTAAAGGCCTAGACCGACGCCATAGGCTGCGAGCGCCGTCATTACGACGACCAGGCTCTGCGGCGTCCCGGTGAGCAACACTCTCAGCGCCATCGCCGAGGCGAGGCAGATCACCATGCCCCCGGCCATGACGAGGCGCGGGCGTTTGTCCGCCCATGCTCCGCCGAACGGCGCCATGAGACCAAGCGCGACCGGGACGACGGTGAGGCGCAAACCAGCTGCAAATGTCGGATCGTGGTAGCCGCGGATGAGCGCAAACGACATGGCGAAGAACATGCCGTAGAGCATGGCGTAGGAGATGAGCACGCCGACGCAGCCGGCCGAGAAGGCGGCGGATCCGAACAGGCGGAGATCGATCAGCGGCGCCGGCGCCCTGCTTTCCCGCCAGATGAAGAGGCCGAGCAGGATCGGTCCGGCGGCGGCGCAGGCGATGAGCGGCGCCGTCGGCCCCCACGCCCGCCATTCCGAGATTGTCATCAGGAGCGCAACCAGCGCCGGGATCAGGAGCGCGGCGCCGGCGGCGTCGAAGCGCCGATTCTGGGCGAAGGCCGTCGTCTTCGGGACGATCAGCCAGCCGAGGGCGGCGCCAAGAATAGCGAACGGAACGCTGACCCAGAAGATCGAGCGCCAACCCAACGTCGCCAGAAGCACCCCGCCGAGCGTCGGGCCGAGGCTGAGACCCACTGCCTGCGCCGCCGCCATGATTCCGAGCGCTTTTCCCCGTCGCGCCGGCCCGGCCGCGCCGACCAGGATAACGACGCTGTTCGCGCCCAGCATCGATCCTCCGATCCCTTGGAGCACCCTGAACGCGACGAGCAGCGGCAGACTCGGAGCGAAGCCGCAAAGGGCGGAGAACAGACCGAACAGCGCGAAGCCACACAGATAGAGGGTCTTGCGTCCGCCGATTTCCGCGAGCCGGGCGAACGCCGGCAGGACGGCGGCAAAGGCCAACACATAAGCGACGGCGACCCAGCTTACCGCGTCAAGCGGCGCGTCGAACACGTCCTCGAACGTGGGCATCGCGAGTTGAACGATGCTCGCGTCGAGTTGGCCGATGAACGCGCCGATGCACACCGTGCCGACAACGAACCACGGATAGGCCGCGCGGCCCTCGAAAAACTGCGCGGGGCCAGGTTCCGGCAATCCGCGATTGGCAGCCACACGAATTCCGCAGTTGTGAGACGCGACAAGACAGCCTAGCGACACCCGCGCCGCTCCGCAACGGTCGCGACCAACGCGCAGCGTGGTCTGGCTAATTCGCCGGCGGCTCGCCAGGGCAACGTTCGTGGCGCCGGCGCTCCTCCGCAGCTAGGTCTGAGAGGCGTCCACCAGCGAATCTGCGATTGCCGCATCGATTTGCTCAGGCATCTCACTCACATCGATGCCGATTTGATCGCCAGGGATCCAGATCCTCGTGCCTGCGCCGTGCGGGACGAAGGTGGCCGCGAGCGCCATGTTCACGCGAATTGTCTTTCCGCCTTCGGTCAGCGTGCACTTGATCCATTTGGCCGTCATGGCTTTCCTCGCGATATGCTGTCCTCACGGGACCGGCGCAGCGAGTTCGTGTCGCAACGCCTTGTTGAGATATTCGATCACCCGCTGTTCGCCACGCATCACATCGCTCCGTGCAGTCCTGACAGGCAGCGGAATTTCAACAAAGACCCGTTCGCAGTCTCGTTCTGCCTAGCACAATAGCCGGCCCGCGACGAGGCGGCAGGGAAGCCGCCAACCGCTGCTTTGCCGGCCGCCCGGCCTTCGGCTACGCTTTGCCGCTATGCTGATCCCGCCCCGGACAACGCCGCCGCCAGACGCCGCGGAGCGACGCGCCGCGAGGCCCACTATCGTCTATGCCGTCGAGCGGCTGCCGGCCTACGACGCCGCGTTCTATGACAAGGCGCGCGCCGGTATGGCGAAGATTGGCGAGACGGTTGTGCCGCCGCGCCAGGGCCGCGCGTTCGACGTTCCGGCAGGACATTTTTTTCGCATCGTCAGCATCGACGGCCCGCAGGTCGGCGACCTCAATCTGTGGAACGCAGAT
>CAWHTU010000005.1:0-326763 GCA_963832305.1 uncultured Alphaproteobacteria bacterium
CTGCGCAACGCGCTGATCGCGCCTTTCACCGTCATTATGCTTCTCTTTCCGTGGCTCTTGACCGGTGTGGTGATTGTCGAGGTGATGTTCCGCTATCAGGGCTTCGGTCAGGCTCTGGTCGACGCCGCCGGCAACAACGACATCGATCTTCTCCTCGCCTGCTCGATCGTCTCGGTGATGCTGGTGCTTTTGACCCAGCTCATCTCCGACATCGGCTACGCCTGGCTCAACCCGCGCATCCGCGTGCACTAGTGGGGCGCGCTTGCAGTTTCTGAGCCCGGGCGAGATCATTCTCAAGACCCTCGAGCAGCTCATTCCCGTGTGGGCGAGCCTCGCGGTTGTTCTTGGCTTGAGCCTCGTCTTCCGCCGCCGGCTCGGGCTCCATGGCCATGTCGTCGCAAGCGGGACCGGGTTCATCGGTCTCCTGTTGGTCGGCTTCTGGCTGTTTGCGGCGATTTTCGCCAAACGCATCGAGCTCTTCGATCCGCTCGCCCAGATCGCGGAATTGCAGCACGCCCCGCCTGGCGCGATCGACCCTCACTCCGGTCTGCCCTACCTGTTCGGTGGCGATAAGCTGGCGCGCGACGTGTTCGGGCGCGTCATCGCCGGCGCCCGGATCGTACTCATCATCGCGCCCCTCGCGACAATGCTCGCGCTTGCGGTCGGCATCGCGCTGGGCCTTCCGGCCGGCTATTTCGGCGGCCGCATCGACGCCGCGCTGTCGTTCCTGGCCAATCTGGTGCTGGCCTTCCCGATCATCCTCCTGTTCTACCTCCTGGTGTCGCCCGGCATCCTGGATACACCGATCCCCTATGCGATGGCGGCGATCTTCTTCGCCTTTCCGATCGTGCTGTTCAGCGTGTTCTTCGTCGCCGGCTATCGCGCGAGGCCCGGCGCGCTCGCGGTCAGGCTGGCGCTCACTTTGCTTGCCGGGGGATGGCTGTTCGCGACTTTTGTCTTCAACGCCGACCCGTTCGGATTGATCCAGGTCAGCCCCAGCACGCTCAACATCTTCGTCGCGGTCGCGCTCGCCTCCGGACCCGGCATCTTCAGGATCGTGCGCAGCCTGACCCTCGACATCAAGACGCGCGAATATGTGTTCGCCGCCCAGACCCGCGGCGAGAGCCCGTGGTACGTGATGCTGTGGGAAATCCTGCCCAACGCCCGCGGGCCGCTGATCGTCGACGCGTGCCTGCGCATCGGCTACACCACCATACTGCTCGGCGCGCTCGGCTATTTCGGCCTCGGCATGCCGCCCGAAAGCCCCAACTGGGGGACGATGATCAACGAATCGAGCCGCTTCATGCGCATCTATGTCCACCCCGCCCTGCCCCCCGCTTTGGCGTTGATGTCATTCGTGCTCGGCTTGAACCTGCTCGCCGACGCGATCCGCGAGGAGTCGCTGCGCGATTGAGGGAGAAGCGCATGGGCGATCCAATTCTCGAGATCGACCGGCTCGGCATTTCGTTCTTCACCCGCGGAGGAGAGATTCCTGCGGTGATGGACTTCTCCTGCCGGGTCATGCCCGGGCAGGCGATGGGACTGGTCGGTGAATCGGGCTGCGGCAAGTCGACGGTCGCGCTGGCTATCATGCGCGACCTGCCCGGGACGGGTCGCATCACCGATGGCTCGATCCGGTTCGAGGGCCGCGACATGGCAGGCCTCTCGGACACGGAGTTGCGCGCCACCCGCGGCTCGAAGATCGCCATGGTCTATCAGGAGCCAATGGCCTCGCTCAATCCGACCATGCCGATCGGGCGGCAATTGATGGAAGTCCCGCTGATCCACGACAAGGTCTCGAGGGGCGAGGCCCGGGCCCGCGCCGTCGACATGGTCAAGGCCGTGCGCCTGCCCGACCCGGAGCGGGTGATGCGCGCCTATCCGCATCAGCTCAGCGGCGGCCAGCAGCAACGCGTGGTCATCGCGATGGCGCTGCTTTCCAATCCGAAGCTGCTCATCCTCGACGAGCCGACGACGGCGCTCGACGTCACGGTGGAAGCGGGCATCGTCGCGCTCGTCAAGGACCTCACCGCCCGCACCGGCGCTTCATCGTTGTTCATCTCGCACAACCTCGGGCTCATCCTCGAGACCTGTGACGAAGTGACGGTGATGTACTCCGGCGAAGCGGTCGAGACCGGCGCGGTCAGCGACGTGTTCGGCGCGGTACGGCACCCTTACACCCAGGGTCTCTTCCGCTCGATGCCGATGCCGGGAACGAACAAGAACGACAATCCGCTTGTTCCTATTCCCGGCCAATTGCCGCTGCCGCACCAGCGCCCGAGGGGTTGCAACTTCGGCCCGCGCTGCACCTATTTCGTCGACGGCCAATGCGACCAGGCGGACGTGCCCATGCGCGAGGTCGTAGGCGCGAGCGGCCATCAAAGCCGCTGCCTGAGGGTCGAGGCGATCGACTGGGCCGCGTCGGCGCGTCCTGCCGCGTCGCTCGAGCCTATTGCCATCGGCCCGACGGTCCTCGACGTCGAACGGCTCAAGAAGCACTATCGCGTGGCGGCGAGCGCCTTGTTCCGCAAGCGCGAAAGGCGCGCGGTCAAGGCGGTCGAGGATATCTCGTTCGCCGCTCGCGAGGCGGAGGTTCTGGCGATTGTCGGCGAATCGGGCTGCGGCAAGTCGACTCTCGCCAAGGTGCTGCTCGGGCTCGAGACGGCGAGCGAAGGCCTGGTCGTCTTCGATCACGAGGCGATTCAGAACCAGCCGGTCGAGAGTCGCGCGGTCAAGACTATTGCGTCGATACAGATGATCTTCCAGAATCCGTTCGACACCCTCAATCCAAGCTATTCGGTCGGCTCGCAAATCGTCCGGACGCTCGAGCGCTTCCGCGTCGGCGCCAGCAATCCCGAGCGACGGGAGATCATGCTGCGCCTGCTCGATCTCGTGAAATTGCCGCGCGCTTTCGCCTCCCGCTCGCCGCGGCAATTGTCGGGCGGCCAGAAGCAACGCATCGGGGTGGCGCGGGCTTTCGCCGGACGACCCCGCGTCATCATCGCCGACGAGCCGATGTCGGCGCTCGATGTTTCGGTGCAGGCCGCGATCAGCGAGCTCCTGATGAGCCTCCAGCGCGAGTCGAAGACGACGATGGTGTTCATCAGTCACGATTTGTCGGTGGTGCGCTATCTCGCTGACCGCGTGGCCGTCATGTATCTTGGCCATATCGTCGAGATGGGGGCGACTGAGCAGATCTTCACGCCGCCCTTCCACCCCTACACGGAAGCGCTCCTCTCGGCGATTCCGATCGCGGACGCCAGGGTGAAGAAGCGCCATGTGGTGCTCGAGGGCGAAATCCCCTCGGCGCTTTCCCCGCCGAATGGCTGTCCGTTCCAGACCCGCTGCGGGCACAAGCGCGAGGTTCCCGGCGACTTGTGCGAACGCGAGATGCCGCCGACCCGGACTGTGGCCGACGGTCATACGATCAAGTGTCACCTGCCAGTCGAGGCGCTGAAGCGCATGGAGCCGGTGTTCGCGTGACGAGGCGCCTGAGCCTCGCCGAAGCCGTCGACCTCGCTTCGCGCGCCTGCCGTGCGGCTGGCGCCTCTGAGGAGGCGGCGCGGTCGCTCGCGCTTGCGACTGTCTCCGCCAATGCGCACGGAAAAGGCTCGAGCGGATTTTCCCATCTCATCGACTACCTGACCGCCTTGCGGGCGGGAAGGATCGTCGGCAACGCCGAACCTCTCGTCACATCGCCAGCGCCCGCCGCCATCCATTGCGACGCGAGAGGAGGAATCGCACAGCTCGGGTTCGATCGCGCCTTCGACGATCTTCGCCGCCGCGCCGAAAGCTTCGGCCTCGCCCTGTTCTCGCAGCACGGCAGCTACACCACGGGTGAACTTGGCTACTACCCGCGCCGTCTTGCCGAGGCCGGCCTCGTTGCGCTCGCCGCGACCAGCGGACCGGCGCTGATGACGGTCGCCGGCGCGAAGGCGCCGGTCTATTGCACGAACCCGATCGCTTTCGCCGCGCCCCTCGATGAAGGACCGCCGCTGCTCATCGACCAGGCCTCGAGCGCGACCGCCTTTGTCGAGCTCAGGCGCTACGCGGATCGCGGCGAGTCTTTGCCCCAAGGCTGGGCGATCGACGCGGACGGGCAGCCGACCACCGATCCGCGCGCGGCGATACGCGGCGCGCTGCTCGCCTTCGGCGGCGCCCGAGGCGCCAATATCGCGCTGATGGTCGAGGTGCTCGCGGCCGGACTTGCGGGCGCGAACTGGGCCCTCGACGCGCCTTCGTTCACCGCGGGCGACCGCTCGCCCGGCGCCGGCCTCACGGTCATCGCGATCGCGCCTGCCCTGCTCGCGCCAGACTTTCCGCAGCGTCTTAGGCTCCAGCTCGACCGACTCGCCAGGCTTGGCGTGCATATTCCCGGCCGGCGAACCGCGCTCGACGCAATCGAATTGCCGGACGCGCTTGTGGCCGAACTGGATCGGATGATCGCGCCTTGATCCGGCTCGGCCTCCGGCGCGGTGGTCGCGCTCGCGGGATAAGGCAATGGCGCTTTGCACATTTCGACGCGCCATGGTTGACTGGCGCCCATGCGCATAGTGGTGCTCGGCGGCGGCGTGGTCGGCGTCACGACCGCCTATCAGCTGCAGCGCGACGGCCACGAGGTCGTGATCGTCGAGCGCAACCCTGAAGTCGCGTCCGGCGCGAGCTTTGGCAACGCCGGCATGATCGCGCCCGGCCACTCCTTCGTCTGGTCGTCGCCGCGCGCGCCGATCATCCTGGCGAAGTCGCTGATGCTCAAGGATCAGGCGCTGCGATTCAGGCTGTCGGCCGATCGGCGGCTTTACGCCTGGACTTGGGGCTTCTTGAAGGAATGCACGGCCGCCAGGGCCCGCCGCAACACCCTGCTCAAGCACCGGCTCGCTGCCTACTCGCAGCAAGTGCTCGATGGGGTCGTCGCCGACGAGGCGATCGACTACGACCGCAACACGCGCGGCATTCTTTATTTCTACCGCGATCAGAAGGCGCTCGACGCCGGGGTCGAGCACATGAGGCTGCTCGAATCGGACGGGCAAACGATCAAGGTGTTGAGCCGCGATCAGGTCGTCGCGCTCGAGCCCAACCTCGCCCACGCGAGGGAGAAGATCGCCGGCGCGATCTTGTGCCCGACCGATGAGACCGGCGATTGCGCCAAATTTACCCGCGCGCTCGCCGCGAAGATAGCGGCGCGCGGCGGCGCGATCGTCACCGGCGCAACCGTCACCGGGTTTGAAACAGACGGCGACACGGTGACGCAAGCGTTGACCGACCGCGGCCCGTTGGTCGGCGACGCCTACGTGCTGGCGCTTGGCGCCGAGAGCCCAATCCTTGCGAGCGGCTTCGGCCTGCGCCTGCCGATCTATCCGATCAAGGGCTATTCCCTGACCATTCCCATCGGCGCGGCGAAATCGCCGCCGACGATCGCCTGTCTCGACGAGCACAACCTCGTCGCCATTTCGCGCTTCGGCGACCGCCTCCGCGTCACCGCAACCGCCGAGTTCGCAGGCTATGACGCGAGCCATAAACCCTCCGACTTCGCATTCATGAAGCGGGTGACGCAGGAACTCTTTCCCGACGGCGCGGAGTACGGTCGGGCGGAAATGTGGGCAGGCTTAAGGCCGATGACGCCGACCAACCTGCCGCTGATCGGCCGGCTGCGATTGAAGAACCTCGTCCTCAATTGCGGCCACGGCCATATCGGTTGGACCATGTCGCACGGCTCGGCCCGTATCACGGCCGACCTCATCGCCGGCCGTACGCCGGCCATTCCCATGGACGGCCTGATGGCCGCGTGAAGAAGCGAGGCTCCCCATGTCTCTCGACCTTGCCCCTCCGGCCGCAACAACCGTCGATCTGGGCGTTCTTCCGTCCGATCTCGACGGCGGCCTCGCGTGGCGCGCGGCGATCGGTCTCATCGTGCTCGCGACCGACCAGACCATGGAGCACGAGTTTCGCACCCTCATCAGCATGCCTGGCGTCGCGTTCTACGAGTCGCGGGTCTTCAACGACGCGGAGATCCGGCCCGACACGTTGCGCGCCATCGGGCCGCGGATCGCGCCGAGCGTCGCGCTCATCTTGCCGGGCCTCAAGCTCGACGTGGTCGCATTCGGCTGCACCTCGGCGACCATGACGCTCGGCGAAGAGGCGGTGTTCGCCGAAATCCATAAAAGCCGCCCGGGCGTCGCCTGCACGACCCCGGTCACCGCCGCGCTCGCCGCCTTCAAAGCGCTCGGCGCCAATTCGATCGGACTCCTGACCCCCTACGCGCCCGACATCAACGCATCGCTGGTCGAAAGTTTCCGCGCCCGGGGGATTGACGTCGCCGCGGTTGCGACCTTCGATCGCCGCGACGACCGCGACGCGGCGCGCATTTCGGTCGCTTCGATCGAAGCCGGAATCGCCCGCCTCGCCGAAGCGCGCGGCGTCGAGACGGTCTTCGTCTCCTGCACCAGCCTCCGCGTCGCCGAGGCGGCGGCGAAGCTCGAGCGGCTGGCGGGCGTTCCTGTCACCTCGAGCAACCACGCAATGGCCTGGCATTGTCTGCGCCTTGCGGGCGTCAGCGAAGCGCTGCGCGCCCACGGGCGGCTGTTTGAACTGCCGGCATGAAGGCCTGCGGCAGGGGACGCGCATGCCCTCGCCGGGCCGGCAAAGGAGAGCGCGCGTTACTCCGGAACGGAGAGGGCGATGTTCGACACCACCAGCCACGCGCCGCCGCGCTTCTCAAAAATTTGGGTGTCGAACACGTTGAGGGTCATCGCCTCGCCCGCCTTGGTTTTCGCGACAGCGTGCGTCCGTCCCGTGGCCCAGGCGGCGTCGCCCTTGACGCGGACATGCGGTCCATCAGTCTGCGAAATCTTTAACTCCGAAAACCCGCCGAAAAAGTCTTCGAGACCCTTCTTGACCGCCTTCCATCCGTGGATGATCGCCTTCGACGCCGGTTCAAGTTGCGTCACGCTGTCGTCGTGGGCCCAAAGCGTTTCGATCTTGGCGATGTTGAGCGAGCTCAGCGCCGCATGATAGGCCGCCACGGCGCCCTTTACGTCGTCGACGTCAGACATTATCCCCAGCCTCCCTAGAACGCCGCTCTTTAGAGGCGACGCAATACCCTATCTTGCACCGGTAAATTACGCAAGCCGCAACGCTCGCATCCGGCGTAAATCACTTGCCGTTGAACGACTCGTCGCTGAACGGCGAGGTCTCGATCGGCGACAATCGCGGATCTCTAATCTTGATGAAGCCGAAGCCGGTAGCCTCATGACAGGAATTGCACGCCGCGGTCAGCTTCGAATACGCTTTGGCGAATTTGGCGCTGTCCTTCGCCTTGATGGCTTCGTCGAGATCGTCGGCCGGCGGCTTCATATCCGACATGTCGGACTTTGAATTGTTTGGGTAGAGCTTGCTGGCGTCGACCATGTTCGCCCGGATCTGCGCCAATTCGTAATTCGCCAGCGCCCAGTTTTGCACCGCGCCCGCGTACCACAATTTGAAATGTCCGAGTTGCGTCACCATCATCAAGGTGTTGAACCGCGGCACGTAGCGCTCTGGCTGGCGTTCTTGCGAATTTTCCGGCTTTTGTTCTTGAGCCAGAACCGGCGAGGAAGCGGCTATGCATAGGATGGCCAGCGCCGCATAATGCTTCATCGTCGACATCGCGTCCCCCCGGATTGCCGCCAAATCGCGCGTGAGGTTGGCCTCTCGACCGACGGCGATGGAGGCAGAAAGCGTGCATCAAGTTCGGGTTTCTGACAAGCCCGAGGCGACGCGACGCTTTCGCGCAGGCTCAAAGACCCGCGTTTTTCGCGCTGAGCCGGGCCAAGCCCGCCCAGTCCGAATCGCCCTCCCCTTGCGCGACCCCGGCCAGGAAATGATCGTGAACGAGGCTCGCAGCCGGCATCGGCGCGGCGAGCGCGTCGGCGGCCGCCAGCGCAAGCCGGATATCTTTCAGCCCGAGCGACATTTTGAATCCCGCCGGCTCGTATTGCTCATTGGCGATGAGCGCGCCGTAGGTCTTGTAGACCGGCGCCGAGAACAGCGTTCCGGTCACGATCTCGAGATAGGCGTGCGGATCGACGCCGCCCTTGCGGACGAGCGCAAACGCCTCGCCGAGGCTTTCGATCATCGACGCGATGAGGAAATTGCCGCTGAGCTTGACGAGATTGGCCGCGGACGGCTTGTCGCCGATGACGAACGTCCGCTGGCCGATCGCGTCGAAGATTGGCTGGCATCGGTTGATCGCGGCTTCCGCGCCCGCGGCGACGACGAAGAGCTTGGCTGCCGCGGCGGCGTCTGGCCGGCCGAGCACCGGCGCGGCGACATAGGCCTGGGCGGCATGGCGATGCGCTTCCGCCAGTCGATCGGACAGCGCCACGCTGATGGTGCTCATCGAGACGTGGATGGCGCCCTGCCCGAGCATCGAGATTCCGCCGCCGTCTCCAAACACGACCGATTCGAGCGCCGCATCGTCGGCGAGCATGGTGATGACAAGCGGGTTGCGCCAAGCGTCGGCCGGTCTGGCGGCGACCCTCGCGCCTTCCCCCGCCAACGCCTCCGCTTTGTCGCGGGTGCGGTTATAGACGGTCAGGCGATGGCCGGCCGCGAGAAGGTTGCGCGCGATCGCGCGGCCCATATTGCCGAGCCCAATGAAACCGACATCCATGCTTGTCTCCCTGGCCTGCGCGCACAACACGCGCCTCCCGTCCGGGCGCGGACAGGTCTATCAAGCCGCCGAGGCTCGGATCCGTCAATACGACGCCGCGTAGAGGTCCATCGGCTCTTTGAGACCCCTGAGCAGCCGCCTGCCTCGCTCGTCAAAGCGGAGACCCGACCCGGCCACCAGATCCCTGACGGTTCGCCACAGGAACCCTGCTCAATGGGCCGCGGCGACGCGCGTGCGGCTAGGCCAGATCGAGCGTCCAGGTCTGCCCGACGAGGTCGCAGCCGAACGAATGGTGCGGGGCTTCGCTTTCGAGGCGGAACCCGGCCGCCTGATAGATGCGGCGGGCCGCGACCAGGATGTCGTTGGTCCACAGCGTGAGCTTGATGTAGCCGAGCTCGCGCGCCCGCGCGATGCATGTCGCGACCAGCGCTCGGCCGAGGCCGCCTCCGCGCGCACTCGGCTCGACATAGAGCAGCCTCAGTTTGGCGACTGCGGTATCCTCGCTCTTCATCAGGAAGATCGAGCCAACGATCGCGCCACCCCGCTCGGCGACCCAGCCGTCCTCCTTGGCCGGATCGAATTCGGCGACGAATTGGCCGAGGATGCGGCTCGCGAGCCCCTCGTAGGTCCAGTCCCAGCCGTATTCCTGATGATAGAGGACCATCTGGCGATGGATGATCCAGCCGACGTCGCCGGGCTTGAGGCGCCTGAGGCCAAGGTCGCCGCGCTCCGTCTCGCGCCCGTTCAGCGCCGCGCGGATGTCGCGCATGGCCTCGGCCAGCCGCTCCCGCCCGCTCTCGCCGATCGGCGTGAGAAGCGCGTCGACCTGGGCGCGGGCGGCGGCCTCGGTGGCGGCGAAGGCCCTCCGCCCCGCTGCAGTCAGCGAGAGCAGCCGAAGCTTGCCGTGGTCGGGGCTGACGCGACTTTGCGCGAGGCCTCGCGCGCCAAAGCGCGCGACGATGCGGCTCAAATGCGCCTTGTCCATCCCGAGCGCCCGGCCGATCTCAGCCGCCGTCCGCCCAGCTGCGGGCGCATGCGCTAGCTCGTAGAGAACGCGCGCCTCCGGCAGCGAGAGCTCGGTCGCCGGCAGGCGCCGGTTCAAAAGCCCGATTTCGCGGGTGTAGAAGCGGTTGAAGCTGCGCACCTCGTCGGTGAGGGTCATCGGCGCCTTCATAGTGTTGTCTTAGACAACACTAGCTGGCCAGTGACAGCGACGCAAGAACTCCTCGATAATCTACAGCCGCGCTCTGCGTCTCAACGACATTTCATTCTTGTCAAAGGCCGGCGCGAGAGGCAACGTTAACGTCCGGTGCGAGGCGAAACGAGAAGAAACCAGCCTGAGCCGGCCAAGGCGGGGAATTTGACGCCCGCTAAAGCTCCTCGCCCGCCAATGCGGCCTTGAGCTTGTCGGCCGCCTCCCGGGCGTTGCGCCAATGCGGCGCAATCGCAAGCGTCCGCTCGTAGACCCTGAGCGCGTCCTCTTTCTTACCGCGCGCTTCCAGGATCGCCGCCATGCCCATCAGCGCGCCGAGATGCCGCGGCTCGCGCTTGAGCGTTTGCGCGATATCGGCCATCGAGCCGTCGTAATCGTCGTCGAGGTAGCGCGCGGTGGCGCGGGCGTTCCAGCCTTCAGCCCAGTCGGGCAGGAGCGCGATCGTCACATCGAGGATCTTGAGCGCGTCCGGATATTCCTCCGCGCTGATCGCCTGCCTGGCCCGCTTCAAGAGAAGGTCGCCGGTATCCGAGCCCGAACTCGGCATAGGCGTGCAGAAGCAGCGTGACGATCCCGGCAGTCTCGTCCGCGTCCTTGGCGACCGCGAGCCGCGCGTAAAGATCGCCGCGGGCCTGCTCGGGAGTTTGCGGCGGCGGCTCGTCCGGCTTGGCCTGCGGCGCTTCCTTGGCATCGGGCGATTGTGACTGCGTGTCTGCGCCAACGGCCGGCGCGGGTCCCTCTTGTATGCCCTGAGGCCCAGCCGCGAGTTCACCCGGGCATGCGAGCGCCAGCGCAAATACGACCGCGACGGCCGGGCGGGCGGCGAACAAAGCCGGGCGGAGACTCATGCTCAGAGGGTAAACCCGCCGGCGGCGGCGGTCAAAAAGTTGCGCGCCGGCGGGAAGCGCGGGGCGCCTATCCCTGACGCGCCTTGAAGCGCTTCTGGGTCTTGTTGATGATATAGACGCGACCCTTGCGCCGCACGAGGCGGTTGTCGCGATGGCGGTTGCGCAACGATTTCAGCGAATTACGGACTTTCACGACATCAACCCGGGTTCTTCCCGCGTGCGGACGAGCCCACGGCGGACAAAAGGAAGCGCGCTCTATGCCCCAAAGCGCCACGGCGATCAAGAGCGGCGCGGCCGGGCTGGGTTAAACTCAATCAGCTCGATGTGTTCCGACGACGGAGAGCGGACAAAGGAAATAGCCTGCGCGTTGCCCGCGACATGCCCGTCTGGTTTCAAAAGAGTGCGAGTCGTCTGGAAGTGGCGCGGCCGCGTAAGCGCGGTTATCCCTCCGGCACCCCGGCCTTGCGCATGCCTTCGAGGGGGGGTCCACCTCCCCCGCCAGTTTCAAAGCGGCGGATCGAGAAGCTCGGGTCGAGCGCAAGGCCGGCTTTGACTTCGGACCGCGCCTCTTCCAGTTTGTCTAGATTCGCCAGAGCCGCCGCAAGGAGGAAATGGGTTAATGGGGCGGTTCGGTTGATCTCGATGGAGCGGCGAAACAATGCGGCTGCCTCTTCATTGGCGCCCAGAGTCATCTTCGCGGCTCCGGTGAAATGCAGCCAGAGCCAGGAAAAACTGTCCCGCGGAGAGAGGCGTAAAGCCTCCCTTTCGTGAGCTTCGGTCTCTTGCGGGCGCCCGACAAGTAGCTTGGCGAGACCGATGTCTCCATGAGCTGTCGCCAAATTCGGATCCAGCGCCAATGCCCGCTCCAATTCGGCAATGCCTTGGTCAGAGCGGCTGGTCTGGTTCAGGACGCCACCCATGATCTCATGCGCCAGCGCATCGTTCGGCCTTTGAGAAAGCACCTTGGCGATCGTCGTTTCGGCCGCCGCGAGGCGCGCGTCTCGGTCGTCTGACAGAAAAGCTCCGCCAATCGTATAGTCAACCCGCCCGACTCCGAGCATCGCGTCGAGATTGTTCGGATCGAGCGCGACAGCGCGCTCGAAGAAGCCGCGCGCCTGCGCCATGTTTGCGGGGTTAAGGCCCCTGTTGAGCGATGCCAGTCCCTGAAAATAGAGGTCCATCGAATTGGGATTTGGGGCCCGCTCGGCGCGGCCAGCCTCCACGGAAATCAGTTCCGCCCCCAATTGATTGGCTAGGCGGGCGACGATCTCGTCCTGCATTTCGAATAGATCGGCGGCAGGCTTGTCGAAGCGGTCAGCCCAAAGGTGATTGCCGGTCTCCGCATCGATAAGTTGGACATTTACCCGCATGCGGCCCGCGTCGCGCTGGACAGACCCTTCGAGCACGTAGCGGACGCCAAGCTCCTTGCCAATCTCGCGAGCGTCGACATTCTTGCCCTTGAAGGTGAAGGCAGTATTGCGCGCGATTACGAAGGAGCCGCGAAGGCGCGAGAGGTCGGTGGTGAGACTCTCTGTAACGCCGTCGGCAAAATAGTCTTGGGTCGGGTCGTTTGAGAGATTGGCGAACGGCAACACAACGATAGAGAGACGCTTGGCCTCAGCCGTCGTCGTCGCGTTCGTTGTGGCCGTCGCCGCCACGTTCGTCGCGATGGCCACAGGCCGGCTCGCTCCGAGGAGCCACCATGCCCCGCCCGAGAGGACAACGAGCAAGGCGGCGATCCCTGCGGCGAGCGGCGCGAGCGAGGGGCGCCTTTTCGGAATGGCGAGGTTCGCGGGCTTCGCCCGCGCCGGGACGCCGACTTGCAGCGAGTAGACCCGGATCGGTCTTTCGATGTTCTTGAGTTGCGTCGGGCCGAGATCGGTGACTGCCATGTCGAGCCTGCCGGTGACCTGACGATAGGCGTCCTCGGAAAGACAGATCGCGCCGGGCGCGGCGATCCCTTCCAGTCGCGCGGCGATGTTGACTCCGTCGCCCATCAGATCGCCGTCAGCCTCCTCGACGACATCGCCGAGATGGACGCCGATACGAAAATCGATACGTTGCTCCTGCGGCACGCCAGAATTGCGCTCATTCATGCCGTTCTGGATTTCGACGGCGCAGCGAACGGCGTCCACGACGCTGCGGAACTCGACGATCGCGCCGTCGCCGGTCAGCTTGACGGTGCGACCGCGATGCAGGGCGACGGTGGGATCGATGAGGTCGCTGCGCAGAGCGCGGAGCCGCGCGAGCGTGCGGTCCTCATCCGCCTCGGCGAGCCGGCTGTAGCCGACCACGTCCGCGACCAGGATCGCAGCGATCTTGCGCGTCTCGCCCACAGCGAACATCTCCGCTCGGGAGACTAGCATGAATGACCGGGCGATATGCGCCTGTCTAATTCTGGATACATTGGCAATGACCGGCGCGCGGCGGCAATCCTCGCAAGCGCTCACCTGCGCAAGCACGCGATCGAGTCAAGCACCGCCGCCCACGGCCTTCCTCAGCCGCCCCCAGAGGTCCAAGCCCCGCGCGTCCCAACAAAATGCAATTCAAACCTTCGATAGCGCCGCGAGGGCGCATAGGCGCGCCTCTGCGAGCGATAGTTGCCAGCCGGAAAGATCGACGATCCGCTTGTTGGCGAAGTCATCGACGAGCCAAGACGCTATGAATTCCCGCGCTTCTTTTTTGCCGGCCGCCGCCAGGGTCGTAAAGCGCTGCGACCGAGGCGGGCAGAGAAGATTGGCGATTGTCTCAATGCTTTTCTCGGCGGGCCGGTCGCCGAGATAGCGCGCGCCGACAGAGGCGGCGGCGCCGCGATCGCGGTAAAACGCCAGCAGGTTATCCAGGACGGCCTGCGAGTCGCGACGGGCGTTTCGGAGGATAAGGGACGAACCCGCCAAGCCAGCGGCGCCGGCCGCGGCCAGACTGCCCAATGCGGCGCGGCGGCTCAATCTGCGTCTACCCGTCACTTCAGCATTTCCTTCACATGGTCGGCGAGGCGCACGGCAAGCGCGATGATCGACAGCGTCGGCGTTCCGCTGCCGGAAGTCGGGAACACCGAGCTTCCGGCGATGTAGAGATTTGTCACGCCGTGCACGCGGCATGTCGCGTCTACGACGCCTTGACGCGGATCATCGTGCATCCGCGTCGTCCCGATGTGATGGTGCTGACTCCAGTATTTTCCCCTTTCGATCTTGCCGGCGACGTCCAGCAACACCCTGCCGAGCCGAGCCGCGCCGAACTGCTGGCCAAGGATTTCATAGGTACGCGTGAGGCTTTCCAGGTCGGCGGAATTCAGCCGCCAATCGACCGATACGGTGTTTCTGTCGAATCTGTCACGGCTGGCGGCGAGCGTGACGCGACTATCGGGGTTGGGCGAGGTTTCAGAGGCGTTCACCAATAAGTAGACCGACTGTCGAGCCGCCGTCTGCGCGCTCCGTTCGTCAAGGAGAATCCGGCGCAGGTCATCGGCAAGCCCGCTCGGGACTTCGTCGTCCGAAACAGGAGAGATTTCCGCCGTGGCGTTCAACAACCTTTCGGCGCGCCGGATGTGCGGCGTGAGCGTGATGAGCGGAACAGCCGCACCGGCCCAACCCTTCGCACTCAAGGCGCAGGAGCCGCCGTAGAGAGCCATGGGGACTGTCGGCGCAGGCATGAAGAATGCGGCTTCCACCTCCAAATGCGCCATGAAATAGCGACCCACCAGGTCATGCTCATTGCCGACGCCGGCTCCGCGAACCGAATTCGACATCAACAAGTTGCGTGCATTCTCGATTCCGCCGGTCGCCAGCACAAATAGGCGCGCGCTGACCGTGAAGCGGTTCTGGGAAAGCGTCGCCACGTCGACGTGGGATATGGTTTTCTGATCGTCGGATAACTGCAGATTTGTGATATTTGCATATAGATACGTCGATATATTTTTTGCTTGACCGATTTCGTCCCTGTATACTTCTCCAAATCTTCGATAGTCTAGAGGCTTGGTTGGGACAAGTTGGAAGAACTTGGTAGTGACCCCCTCGCTCCTTATTGACGCCGCGCAGCGGTTCGCGGCGCTCCAACTATCGATATCGTAATTGAATGGCCCAAGGCGACAACGCTTGTGAGCGCGCTCGTAATAGGGGTCGAGTTCGGCTCTTCCAAACGGCCATCCGCTACGAGGAACCCAGTCGCGCTTCTCGAAATCCTCTTCGTCCAGCGGACGACAATAACCACCCCAAAGATTGGTCGCGCCGCCAAACGACCTTTGCCGCTCGGCGTCCAGAACAATCGTCATGCCGCGGCTTTCCCCGAGATAGAGATCCTGTACCTCGCGATCAAACTCAAAACCGCCGCTTTCCAACAGACATACGTTTATCCCTGATCCAATCAGTTCACTCGCAACCGTGATGCCTGCCGCGCCTGACCCGATCACGCAGACGTCGGTCGCGATGTTGACCCCCGGCTCGACCGAGCGAGCATCGATAAACATTGTCATCAGCTCTCGAGATGTTTGGTCAGTCCTGGCGCCAAACTTTGCTGCTGGTGGGTCGATCGTGTCCCGCCTCGCGCGGCGGTAATCGCCCGGAGCGGCTGTCAGCGCAAGCACGCGATTGAGTTCGACCCTGGCTGGCGCGCTCCGCCCGCGGCTATGACGGCCTTCATTCCAGCCAAATCCACCGCCAGACTGTCGGCTAAGCTGGAGGGGCGAGGGGCGAAGCGAGCGAGGAGGAGGCTCTTTCCCATGAGAGTTTCGGACGTCCTGCAAACGAACCGGCAGACGCTTCAGACCTGCATTGCCGAAGAATCGATCGCCACGATCTGCACCCGGCTCAGCGCGCTCAATATCGGCGCTTTCCCGGTCTGCGACGCCCATGGTGCGCTCATCGGGATCATCTCCGAGCGCGACGTGGTCCGCGCCTTCGCCAGGGACGGAGCGCGGCTCGCCGACATGCACGTCCGCGATCTGATGACCCGCGAAGTTGAGACCTGCGGGCTGGACACGCCGATGGTCGAAGCGGAAAAGATCATGAACCGGCGCCGCGTCCGTCATTTGCCGGTCATGGACGGGGCAAGGCTCGCCGGCATGCTGTCGATCCGCGACGTGATGGTCTGGCGGCAGCGGGAGGCGCGCGACGAGGTCAACGTGCTCCGCGACGCGATGATCGCGGTCCGGAACCGCTGACTTGGACCTGTCATTCCCGGCGGCGCGACGGGCCTTAATTTTCGACGACAATTCCTTGGCGAAAATCAGAAGTCGTGTTACACAAGATCGGCAGCCGATCCGGCGGGGGCGAACAAGGGAGAGGACCCGCGACTCTTGTCGTATTTCGAGTTAAATCGTTGGAATCGCTAGGGAATCTGTTTGGATTTTGCTTCCCTCCGCTTGGATTTTTCTTCCCTCCGCTTGGATTTGCTTCCCAAAGCTCTTGGAAAATCCTTCCAAAGATTTGCTTTTGTTTCAACCAGGCCGATCTGCGAAAAAGGGGGTCAGGCCGCGCCTCGCCCCGGCGCCATGAGACCTTCCATCAGCCGCCGATGCCGTTCGGGGATCGGAACTGGCTGGCTCGTCGCCCGCTCGACATAGACGTGGGTGTATCGTCCGGCCGCCGCGGCCGTTGCGGCCCCGGCCTTGAACACCGCCAGGTGGTAGCGCACCGACGAGCGGCCGAGGTGCTCAACCGCGACCCCGACTTCGGCCGGCTCCGGATAGGTGAGGCTGGCGTAGAACCGGCAGCTGCTCTCGACGACAAGGCCGATGACCGGGCTCGACGCCGGATCGAGCAGTCCCGCTTCGATCAGGATCGCGTTCACCGCCGAATCGAACAGAGCGTAATAGATGACGTTGTTGAGATGGCCGTATGCGTCGTTGTCGCTCCAGCGCGTCGCGATCTCAACGAAGCGGGCGAAAGCCGTGCGAGCCGGCGGCCCCTGGCGATCGGGATCGGCCGCCATTCCATGCGTCTCCCGTCAGCTCGCGGTTGGCTTCGCGTCTTAGCCCGCGCGAGACTATCATGACAAGGCGACGCGCGGCCCTTGCGGGAGGCGCGTGAGAGGGACGGCGCGCAAATGGCCGACGATGACACCGAACCCGTTTCCATCCCCGCGGCGCGCGAGCCTCCGCCGCGGGCGCTGACCAGACTTTCGCCGCTGGTTCGACGCCTCGTCGCGCCGAACGCCTCGCCCTTCACCTTCAACGGCACGTGCACTTACATCGTTGGCCGAGGCGCGGTTGCCATCGTCGATCCGGGACCGGATGACGATTCGCATCTCTTGGCGACCCTCGCCGCGGTCGAAGGCGAGAGTGTCGAAACGATCCTCATCACCCACACACATCGCGATCACAGCCCTGGCGCAAAGCAGCTCGCCGCGGCGACCGGCGCGCGGGTGGTCGGGCCGGCGCCGTTTGCGCCCAGCGGCGACGGGACTGCCGGTCTCGATTCCGCGCACGACCGCGACTATTCGCCCGACGCGATCCTCGCCGACGGCGAGCGGCTGCAAGGGGCGGGCTTCACGATCGAAGCCCTCGCGACGCCCGGCCATTGCTCCAATCATCTCAGCTTCGCGCTGGTCGAGGAAAACGCGCTATTGTCCGGCGACCATGTGATGGCGTGGTCGACATCGGTCGTCGCGCCGCCCGACGGTTCGATGCGCGCCTACATGGCCTCGCTCGACAAGTTGCGCGGGCGGGCCGAGACCGTCTATTGGCCGGGGCATGGCGGCCCAGTTGTCGAACCGCAGCGTTACCTGCGCGCGCTGATCCATCACCGGCGCCAACGGGAAGCCTCGATCCTGGCCGCGCTCGGCGACGGCCCACGGACGATTCCTGCTGTGGTCGCCAAGGTCTATGTCGGCATCGACCCCTCGCTGGCCCGCGCCGCGGGCTTATCGACGCTTGCGCATCTCGAAGACCTCAGCGAGCGCGGGCTGGTGGTCGCAGACGTGCATGACGACGGTGAGACGCGCTATCGGCTGGAATGAGATGCGGCTTCTCGCGAGCCGGCGACCATCCGTTATTTCGCTGCCGCCGGCCCTGCGGCGCCTGCAGCGTAGTTGTTGCGGGTCGTGATCTGACCGCCCGCTTCCGAGAACATCTTGTCATCGTCGCCAAGCTGGACCGTGGGCATGCATTGGGGGTTGCAGGCGTACGAGATCCGGGAGTTCCCGTTCTGCAGGAGGAGCACGGTTCTCGCGGGCAGGACCCGGACCTGCTTTTCCTCGATGATCGAACCTCCGGCATCGATGGCGATGAGATTCGTCTGTCCGAAGCCCTTGCCGGTAATGACCATCGAATTGTTATTCTTGAGCATGGTCACGTCCGCGATCATCGGGTTGCCGATGATGAGGGTCGTCGCTCCGGCCGGCAGCTTGGCGATTTTTGCCTGATCGAGCGTGACCGCGATCAGGTCCGCCTCGGCGCGGGCGGGCGTCGCGCCGAAGGCGAGAACAAACGCGGCAGCGAGCCAAAGGCGCGACGGCATGAGAACCCTCTCTCGTCCGGAGATCAGGGTTCATTTCGCTCGACAAAGATGAAGGAAATCTCAACTTACCGAGCGTCAGATCGTCGGGAAAATCGCCGCTCCTTCATCCGCCGAGCCGACCGCGCCGCGAAAGATGGAGAACAATTCGCGCCCCACGCCGACATGGGAGGCGGAAAGGTCGGCTTCGGCATGCGGCCTCCTGGCCCAGACGTCGTCGGCGACCATGACGTCGAGCCGTCCCGCGGGCGCATCGAGGCGGATGACGTCGCCGTTCCGGATCTTGCCGATCGCCCCGCCCGCCGCTGCTTCCGGTGTCACATGGATGGCTGACGGCACCTTGCCTGAAGCCCCCGAAAGGCGCCCATCGGTGACCAGCGCCACCCGGTGGCCGCGATCCTGCAGCACGCCGAGCGGAGGCATCAACTTGTGCAGTTCCGGCATGCCGATCGCCTTCGGTCCCTGAAAGCGGACCACGGCGACGAAGTCGCGGTCAAGCTCGCCGGCGCGGAACGCTGCGTGCAGCTCTTCCTGGCTGTGGAACACCCGCGCGGGCGCCTCGATCGTATGCCGCTCCGGCGCGACGGCCGAGGTTTTGATGACCGCCCTTCCGAGCGGTCCAGCAAGCACCCGCAATCCCCCAGTCGACTGGAACGGGTCGCCCGCTCCGCGCAGTACGGTTCGTTCGCCTGACTGGGTGGGCGCAGGCGTCCAGGCGACGGCGCCATCGGCGTCGAGATGAGGCTCAACCGCATAATCGCCGAGCTCGCCCCAAACGGTCTGCGCGTCGCCATGAAGGAGCCCGACTCCGAGAAGCTCGCGGATCATGAAGCCCATGCCGCCGGCGGCGTGGAAATGATTAACGTCAGCCTTCCCGTTCGGATAAATCCGCGTGAGCAGCGGCGTGACCTCCGCGAGGTCGGCGAAATCCTCCCACCTCAGCGCAATGCCGGCGGCGGCCGCCATCGCCACGAGATGGATGGTGAGATTGGTCGAGCCTCCGGTCGCGTGCAGCCCGACGACGCCGTTGACGATCGCGCGTTCGTCGATGATGCGCCCGATCGGCGCAAATTGATTGCCGAGAGCGGTAATCGCCAGCGCCCGCTTGACTCCTAGCATGGTCAGCGCATCGCGCAGCGGCGTATTGGGATTGACGAAGGACGCGCCCGGCAAATGCAGGCCCATGATCTCCATCAGCATCTGGTTGGTGTTGGCGGTGCCGTAGAAGGTGCAGGTGCCGGGCGCGTGATAGGCCTCGGCCTCCGCCGCCAGCAAGTCGGCGCGCGTCGCCTTGCCTTCGGCGAAGAGCTGCCGGACTTTCGACTTCTCGTCATTGCCGAGCCCCGAGGGCATCGGTCCCGCGGGCAGGAACACCGCCGGCAAATGGCCGAACGAAAGCGCGCCCATCAGGAGGCCCGGCACGATCTTGTCGCAAATTCCGAGATAGACCGCCGCGTCGAACATATCGTGCGAAAGGGCGACCGCGGTCGAAAGCGCAATGACATCGCGCGAGAACAGGGAAAGCTCCATTCCCTTCTCGCCCTGGGTCACCCCGTCGCACATCGCCGGAACCCCGCCAGCGACCTGAGCCGTACCACCGGCGGCGCGCGCCGCCTCCTTGATGAGATCGGGAAAGCGGGCATAGGGCTGATGCGCCGAGAGCATGTCATTATAGGCGGTGACGATCGCGAGATTGGGTCCAGCCCCCTCGCGCAACGCCTCCTTGTCGCCTGCTCCGCAGGCCGCGAAGCCGTGGGCGAAATTGGCGCAGCCCAGACGTTTGCGCGCCGGCTTGTTGGCGGCGGCGGCGTCGATCCGCGCGAGGTAAGCCTGACGCGACGGACGGCTGCGCTGAGCGATGCGTTCGGTAACCTCGCCGATGCGGGCATTGAGCTTTGTCGTCATGCGCGTATCGCTCCTCAATCCCCCTACGTGGGCTGTCAACCCTCTTCTAGCGCAAAGGCAGGCAATAAAAAGGGCGGCGTGCATATGCCGGCAACCGCGGCTGTACGCTGGGTTTCAAAAGCCCCCGAGATCGTGGACCATCTTGGTAAAGCGCCGGCGCTCGTCGAGGGTCAGAGCGGCGGTGGCGACGTCGAGGTCTTGATCCTGAAGCCCCGCCGCTTTGGCGAAGCTATTCCACGCCGCCGCCTTGGCCAGATCGTGTGGCAGCGCACGACCGCTGACATAAAGATGAGCGATGCGGTTCTGGGCGATCGGATTGCCTCGCGCGGCTGCGACAAGAAGGATCTTGGCGGCGCCGGCTTCGTCTCTGGTGATGCCATCCCCGTTGAACAGCATGATCGCGTATTCGACCTGGCCAGCGATGATCCCGCCGTCGGCCGCCCGCTTGAGCCAGTGCGCCGCCTCGACGATATCTTGCGGCACGCCTTTGCCCTCGCGCAGCATCACGCCGTAGGAATAGGCGGCGTTGTCGTCACCCGCATTCGCAGCACGGAGGAAATATTGCGCCGCTTTGGCGTAGTCCGGCGTCTTTCCGTTGACGCCGTTGAGCTCCATTATCCCGAGATTGTAGAGCGCGCCTGAATGGTTTTTGGCCGCCGCCCGCTCGAACTGCGCCTTGGCGGCGACCGGATCCTTCGCCACGCCCTTGGCCCCTTGTAGCAGCACCACTCCGAGTTCGTAGGCAGCTTGAGGATCGCCAAGATTGCTCGCGAGGCCGTACCAGCGGGAAGCCTCGCGGTCGTCGCCCACGACGGCCGCGCCGTCGTGGTAGATTTCGCCGATCAGCGTCATCGCCGCCGAGTCCTTGGGATTTGCGTCGAGGCGCTTTTCAGCCTCGAGCAGGGCGTAGAGGAAATTGCCGCGCTGATAGGCGCCGAAGGCCAAATCCGGCGCCACTCCATCCGCCCGCGGCGGGAGCGCAGGCGGCAACGAGGCGCGCGAATCAACGCCGGCGCGGGTGGCGAACGGAGAAGCGACGCTTGGCGCCTGCGTCTGAGCGAAAACAGCCGAGACGGGGCTCAGGGCCAAAACCACCGCCAGCGCGAACCGAGTCATGGGACCTTCGCGCTGACGCGGGTGAGCAACGCCTGAGCTTCTCGCGCAGCCTCGGACGGCGACGGGCGTCCCCAGATCGCATCGCCAAGCGCGACAAAATCGGCGCCGGCGTCGGCCAGCGCGCCCACGGCGGTGATTGTGGGAGCGTAGGCGACGCATGGAGTTTCGAAGATTTCGGCCCACCACGCAACGTGTTCGGCCAGCGAGCGCGACTCCGTCGTTGGCGCGCCGGGGTGCGGCTCCCCGAACATCACGTAATCCGCTCCCGCCTCGCCCGCCATCATCGCTTCATCGCGCGTGCGCAGAAACCCCGCCCCGACAATCCGCTCCGGTTTCAGGCCCTCGACCGCCGCGGCCAGATCCGAGCCAGCGCCGCTGATATGAACCCCGTCTGCGCCAAGTCGAACAGCCAAGCGGCCGTCGTTCTCGATCAGCAGCGCACAGTCTGCTGCTATGGCGGCTCGAAGGACCGGGGCCACGATGGCCTTCGCGTCGGACTGGGCTCCGGGCGCAAACCGGAGGAGCGCAGAAGCGATCGGCGCCGCCTCGACGACCTCGGCGAAGACCTTGGCGAAGGCGCCGGCGTCAGCGGCCGACAGGAGCGGGGTGATGAGATAGAGCAAGCAGCCCGGCGGGTTTCGAGATGTCAAGAGCATGACAGGAGAATTGGATCGGACGCTGAGATATCGTCGACCAATGCGGCCAAATGGGGGTCAAGACAAGGCTCTCGCGCGGGGTCGTCCGCATGAGCTTCGTAAGACCAGAAGCAGGTCATGAATGCGGGTCTATCGGCCCGGTCAGTTCGAAAACGCCGCGCGAAGCCGTTCAACCTGAGAGGCAACCTCCGAGCGCATCATCGCGGGCTCGGGCGAAACAGCCACGACGAGGCCTTGATCAAGGTGGATAACGCGCTCCTGAATGCGAAGCGACCGCTTGCTCAGGTTGCGCAAGGTCGGCGGCAGTTGTTCGAAAACCTCGGGCGCACAACCATATTCCTGACGGGAAAGCTTGACGCGGACACGCTCGGCCTGCGCTTGGCTCGAGGTCAATTCGCCTTCATTGACTGCGCGCTGGAGCAAGAGCCACGAGGCGACTTGCATGAGACGAGTGGTCAGGCGCATGCTTTCGGTCGAATAGGCGAGCGCGGCCGGGCGGGACAGGCCGCGCGATTCCGTTCGTCCCGGGCCGTCGAGGTAGGACGCAGCCTCCTCGACGAGCGTCATCCCTTCACGAAACAGATCCTTGAACGCGCCCGACACCGCTAGACGGCGGATAAAGGGGATGGCGTTCGGCGGCGAACCGGGGACGGCGAAATTACGCGTCGGCCCTTGGAACTGACGACCCATACGCTCTCAACTCCCATCTCATTGACGCGAGGCGGCGGCAAAGAATCGCCAGCGCGAAATCTGAGGGACAAGGGACAATAACTCCGGCAGGCTCGCTTCGCGCATTTACTATTGAGCAAGGTTAACGTGGAAGCTGCGGCTCTGGCAATGGACAAAACAAGACCGCCCGAAGGCGGCTTCCGGCTGCAATGATTCCGGATCACCAGTAGAGCCGCCCTCGCCGCGCAACGGCGGGCGCCCCTCGACCCGGTCAGGCCTTGAATGCTGAGTGGGCCGCCGCGCGGGTCGCCTGACGCGCCTCAATCGCTCTCTCGAGCCGCTCGATCTCGGCGCGCAAAAGGCCGATGCGCTCCGCGAGCTCCGGCGCCGACAGGTCGTCGAGGTTCCGGCCGATCTCGTGCGCGACCAGCGGCTTGGGCTTGGCGCCGAACGGGGAGTTGTCGTCGAATGCGGCCACCGCGCTCTCTCCGATCTCAAGCGTCAGGCCGCCGCAATGAATCCGCCTCCGAGCACCCGCGCGTCCGGGTCGACGGAATCATAGAAAACGCAAGCCTGGCCCGGCGAAACGCCGCTCTCGGGTTGAACGAACTGGATCTCGCCCGAAGGGCCGAGCAGAGCGGGCGCGGGCGGACGAGTCGACCGCACCCGGGCTGCAACCGGCAGTCCGGCGCCGGGCAAGTCGGCAAACTCGCCGTCGCCAATCCAATTGATGTCGCGCAACCGCAGCCGCGTCACCACGAGCGAGGAGCGGGGACCGACGACGACGCGCGCGTTGGCTGCGTCCAGGGCGACCACATAGAGCGCCTCCGACGCCGCGACGCCAATGCCGCGCCGCTGGCCGATGGTGTAGTGAACGACGCCATTGTGCCGTCCCAACACGCGGCCGTTGACATTGACGATCTCGCCCGGAACGGAGGCGCCGGGCATCAGCCGCTCGATCATGTCGGTGTAATGACCCGAAGGCACGAAGCAGATGTCCTGGCTGTCGGCCTTTTCGGCGATCACCAGGCCGTATTCGCGCGCGATCTCGCGGACCCGCGCCTTGGGCAACGTCCCCAACGGGAACCGGAGGCGCTGAAGCTGCGCGCGCGTGGTGGCAAACAGGAAATAGCTCTGATCGCGATCCGGGTCGGCCGCGCGGAAAAGCGCCCGCCCGCCGCGCCCGTCGTCACGGCTGACGACATAATGGCCGGTCGCCAGCAGGTCGGCGCCGAGGTCGTTGGCGGCAGCGAACAGATCGGCGAACTTCATGTGCTGGTTGCAGGCGATGCACGGGACCGGGGTCTCGCCGGCGACGTAGGCGCGGGCAAACGGCTCGATAACCTTCTCTCGAAAGCGCTCCTCATAATCGAGCACGTAATGGGGAATACCGAGCCGCGCGGCGACATCGCGCGCGTCGTGAATATCCTGCCCGGCGCAACAGGCGCCCTTGCGATGCGTCGCTTCGCCGTGGTCATAGAGCTGCATCGTCACGCCGACGACGTCATAGCCTTCGGCCACAAGCATCGCCGCAGTGACCGACGAGTCCACCCCGCCCGACATCGCCACCACGACGCGGGTTTCTGCGGGCGCCTGGCGCAGGCCCAGGCTATTGAGCGCGGCGCGTGAGGGCGGCGCGAGGTTCGGTGCAAGCATGACAATCTTACCCGGCCGAAACTCCGGACAACCGGTTATCTTGGGCTTCTCGCCCGATCACGCAAGGCCATAGCCCAATTTGGCCGGGGCCGCCATAGCGCGTCGTCGTTGGGCGGAACCTCCAACAATGTCGAAATCAACCCAAATTCGTCCCTTGCTGGCCCGTCGCGGCGCTAAGTAGCCCCGGAGTTGACGATATCCGGGCCAGAAGGTTCATGTTGCTGCCCTACGCGGGGTCGCCTTTTTCTTGAGTCATGCGGGCCTCTATGACCACGAACGCCTGTGCGACGCCCCTCTCGTCGGTGATGGTCAGATGGATGAACGGGTCAGTTCCGGGGGGCAGAATTGCTCGCAACCGCTCGGCGGCGCCGCCGGTAAGGCGCATCGTCGGTTGCCCTGAGGGAAGATTGACCACCCCCATGTCCCGCCAGAATACTCCGCGCCTGAGGCCTGTGCCCAGCGCCTTCGCGCACGCCTCCTTGGCGGCGAATCGTTTGGCGTAGGAGGCGGCCCGTGCAGCCCGCCGGTCAGAGCGGCGCTGCTCAGTCTCGGTAAAGCAACGCTCGATGAAACGGTCGCCGAAGCGCGCCAGGGTCCTCTCGACGCGCTCGATGTCGCAGAGGTCGCTGCCGATGCCGACGATCACCGCCGGCGCTCCGCCGCCGCCCGTCCCTCCGCCATCGCCACGCGCATCGCCTTCACGGATTCGGCGAGTCCAACAAAGATCGCCTCGCCAATGAGGAAATGGCCGATGTTGAGCTCGACGATCTGCGGTACCGCGGCAATGACGCGGGCAGTTTCGTAGTCGAGGCCGTGGCCGGCATGACACTCGAGTCCAAGCACCGCGGTCTCCGCGGCGGCAACCTTGATACGACCGAATTCGTATTCGGCTTTGGTCGCGTCACCCCGCTGCCGCGCGTCGCACCAGGCCCCGGTGTGCAGCTCGACGACCGGGCTTTCGAGCTCGGCGCTGGCCTTCAGCGCCTCCGGAGACGGCTCGATGAACATCGAGACCCGGATTCCCGCCCTCGTCAGTTCGGCTGCGTACGGCTTCAACGCCTTAAACCCGCCGACCACGTCGAGGCCGCCCTCGGTGGTGCGCTCGGTCCGCTTTTCCGGAACGATGCAACAGGCGTGCGGACGGAGGCGCAATGCGATGTCAAGCATCGCTTCGGTCGCGGCCATTTCGAAATTGAGCGGCTTCTCGATTGACGCCTTGAGCCGCCGCATGTCGTCGTCGTGGATGTGGCGGCGATCCTCGCGGAGATGCGCGGTAATGCCGTCAGCGCCAGCTTCGATCGCAAGCAGCGCCGCGCGAACGGGATCGGGAACGGCGCCGCCTCGGGCGTTGCGGACGGTCGCGACATGGTCGACGTTGACGCCGAGCCGCAGCGCTATCATCGGGTCGGTCCCCCTTTGATTAGGAGTCTGCCGGCAGTCAGGCCGCGCCGGCCATCGCTCGGCTTCCGGGTTTGATCGGCGGAAGCGCCGCAAGATCGGGCGGAAGCGCGTCGGGCGCATAGGCCGGAATGTCGAGCGTCGCGAGCGCCACGCGCGGAACTCCGACGTCCGCTTTGCCGCCCGACCGGTCAATGAGGCAGGCGGCGCCGACGACCGTTCCAGGGTGCTCGGCCAGCGCCTCCAGCGTCTCGCGGGAGGAGAGGCCGGTGGTGATGATGTCCTCGACCATCAGCACACGCGCGCCAGACGCAATAGAGAAGCCGCGACGCAACTTGAAAAAGCCGCCCTCGCGCTCGACGAAAACCGCCTTGGCGCCGAGCCATCTCGCGGTCTCATAGCCCGGAACAATGCCCCCGATCGCGGGCGAGGCGACGATGTCGATCGGCCCAAACGCCTCCCGAGCTTTCGCGGCGAGCGCACGACACAGCCGCTCTGTCCGGACCGGATCCTGGAACACGAACATCTTTTGCAGAAATACCGGCGAGTGCAGGCCGGAAGAGAGGATGAAATGGCCGGTAAGGAGAGCGCCTGCAGCGCGAAACTCGTCAAGCGTCTGATCCGCGGTTAAGGTTGGGTCCATCATATGCCCTCTTAGCAGGCCTCCGATTGCCGCGCCAAGTGAACACGGCTTTAGGCCGCGCCGATCCGCGAGGTTCCGACCGATGCCGGCGACCCAAGTCACACCCTTCGAAACCAAGACCCTGAGCGCCGCGCCTGACGTTACGGCGCCGGACGGAAGCTCCGTGCGCCTGCTGCTGAGCCTTCGCGGCGGCAGCATGGCGCATTTCGAATTGCCCGCCGGGGCCGTTTCGCACGCTGTCGCCCATCGAACTGTCGAAGAAATCTGGCTAATCATCAGCGGGCAAGGCAGCATCTGGCGTCGGCAGGAAGGCTCGGAGCGGATCGAGCCGCTGAGCCCAGGCGCCTCGCTCACCATCCCGCTCGGAACGGCATTTCAGTTTCGCGCCGAGAGCGACGCGTCACTCACGTTTGTAGCAATCACCATGCCTCCATGGCCCGGCGAGGGCGAGGCGACGCCCGTCTGCGGCCCCTGGGCGCCGACGGTCGCGGCCAACCCCTCCTGAAGGGCGCTCTTGCACCAACGCTGCCCCGCTGTTAGCTCATTGACGCGCGCCGCCGGTTTAGCTCAGCTGGTAGAGCAACGGTTTTGTAAACCGTGGGTCGGGGGTTCGAGTCCCTCAACCGGCACCAAATCTCTGTCCGCAGGCGTCCAAAAACGTCTGCAATATCGCGAAAATTCAATTAATTGTGCGGAAATGGTGTTCGGCGGTATCCGGCGGTGTTCGTTGCAATCCCCGCGAATTTGTTGGTATAAAAGTTGATATTGCCACCGTTCCAACAGGACATATACCAATATGCCGCTCACCGAACTCCAGGTCCGGTCAGCCAAGCCGCAGCCCAAAATCGCCAAGCTTTCCGATGGCGGCGGCCTCCAGCTCTGGGTGACGCCTGACGGCGCGAAGCGCTGGCGCCTCGCTTACCGCTTCGCGGGCGGTCAGAAGCTGCTTGCGATCAGCGTCTATCCGAGCGTCGGCCTCAAGGAAGCTCGCGCAGCGCGGGAAAAGGCCAGGAGGCTGTTGGCCGACGGCGTCGATCCGTCCGAAGCGAGGAAACAGGCCAAGATCGAAAAGGCCAACGCGGCGGATAACACGTTCGCGGCCATCGCGGCTAAACTGGTTGATAAGAAGCGTCGTGAGCAGAAGGCAGTGGTCACAGTCGCCAAGTCGGAGTGGCTTTTGGGGTTAGCCCTTCCGGCGCTGGCAACCGCGCGATTAGGGAAATCGCCGCGCCTGAGATTCTCGCTGTGCTCCGTACTGTTAAATCGCGAGGTAAACTTGAGACCGCAAAGCGCCTGCGCGCCACGGTCGGCCAAGTCTTTCGCTACGCGGTCGCGACTGGCCGCGCCAACTCGGACCCAACGGGGGCTCTATCCGGAGCGATAGGGGCGCCCGTCATCAAGCATCGAGCAGCGATTGTTGCGCCGAAGGCCTTCGGTGCGCTACTGCGCGCAATGGCCGCCTACGAGGGCGCGCCCGAGACCGTCGCGGCGCTGGAACTCCTTGCGCTCACCTTTGTTCGCCCCGGCGAGCTTCGCTCGGCCGAGTGGTCTGAATTCGAGGTCGATGGGGCCATTTGGTCGATCCCCGTCTAGAAGATGAAGATGTGTCGGCCACACCTCGTGCCGCTGTCTCCGAGAGCGGTGGAGGTGCTGCGCGAGCTTCACGCGATCACAGGGAAGGGTCAGTTCCTGTTCCCATCCGTTCGTTCGGTCAAGCGCTGCATGAGCGAGAACACGATCAATGCTTCATTGCGCCAGTTAGGCTTCAAGGCGGACGAGATGACGGCACATGGCTTCCGATCGGCAGCATCCTCAATTCTTAATGAGAGCGGTCTCTGGAACCCCGACGCAATTGAACGGCAATTGGCGCATGTAGAGGCGGACAGCGTTCGGCGCGCCTATGCGCGCGCCGAATTCTGGGACGAGCGTGTGAAAATGATGAACTGGTGGGCGGAGAAATGCGAAGAGCTCAGACGCGGAGGCGTCATAGTGCCATTGCGGGCTTGACGGTCAACCGCCCATGTCATCGGACTGCTCGGATCGAAGCCAAGCCACGCCACGCCCTGATGACCCAATGCGACACGCTGCTGATGGTCGGGTCCGGATTTCCTTACGCGAAGTTCATGCCGGAGGAGGGGCAGGCGCGCGGCGTCCAAATCGACATCGAGCCGGACATGCTCTCGTCACGCTACCCGATGGAGGTCAATCTCGTCGGGGACGCGGCTGAAACCTTGTGCCTTTTGCTTCCCCTGCTCGTCCGGAAGAAAGACCGCCGCTCGCGCAGCGAAGTCGAGACCGAGGTTGCCGAATGGTGGAAGGTGCTTGAGCACAGGGCGTTGCAAAAACAACATGGCCGAGCTGATCACGATCGCCAAATACTGGCGTGACTGGGCCGACAAGTTGGGTGGTTTGCGTGTTCAACAACGAGGATCTCAACCAGGTCACATGGGAGCAACGAGTCATGGAGGGGGACCCGAAGTTCCAAGCCATCCGAAAAGGCTCGCGAACAAATCCCTCGCTGCAGCCGCCCGCAACCGGGCGTAGGCCAAACTCGCGCCGGCCAAAAACAACAGAAAGCTCAAAAAAAGACGCTCGTCGCGCGCGAACAAGACCGGGCGGACATCCGCCGGCATCGGACGCGCTGGCGAACCTATCAGAGCCGCATCGATCCCGCCCGCCTCGTCTTTATCGACGAGACCTGGGCCAAAACCAACATGACCCGCCTCTACGGCTGGGCGCCGAAGGGAGAGCGCCTCATCGACAAGGTCCCGCACAGCCACTGGGAGACCGCGACCTTCCTCGCCGCTTTGCGCTCAGACCGCATCGACGCGCCCTGCCTGTTCGACGGCCCCATCAACGGCGAGCGCTTTCGCGCCTATGTCGAACAGTTCCTCGTCCCGACGCTCAAGGCCGGCGATGTCGTGATCCTCGACAATCTCGGCTCGCACAAAGGCAAGGCCGTGCGGAAGGCGATCCGCGACGTCGGAGCTCGCCTCGTCTTCCTGCCGAAATACTCCCCTGACCTCAACCCGATCGAACAGCTCTTCGCCAAGTTCAAAACCCTGCTGCGAAAAGTCGGAGCGCGAACCTACGAGGCCATCTCCGCCGCCTGCGGCGAAATCCTCAAACGCTTTCCCGCAAGCGAATGCGCCGCCTACCTCAGAAACGCAGGCTATGCGTAAAACCAAAAGCAACGCGCTCTAAGAGCACAATCCTTCAACGTCCTGGCGGCTCTCGCTCCGCGGCGATCAATTCGGCGGTCTCGGCGTCGTCTTCGATGATGAGGAACTTCATCGCGCCTGCATCCGCCCCTCAGCCGGCGAAACGGGCGCCGAGGCCGCCGTCCACGCGCCAGTTGGAGCCGGTGACGAACGAGGCTTCGTCCGACAGCAAAAAGATGGCGCAATTGGCGATCTCGGCCGGAGCGCCCATGCGATTCATCGGATGAGCCGCCAGGACCTTCTCCCGCAGGCTTGCGTCGTTGCGGGCGAAGAACTCGGTGACCAGAGCCGTCTCGACATAGCCCGGCGACAGCGCGTTGACGCGAACCTGCCATTGGCCGACCTCAAGCGCGAGCGAGCGGGTGAGTCCGACGAGGCCCGATTTCGCCGCCGCATAGGGGAACATTCCGGGATAGGTCATGTCAGCGTGCAGCGAGGCGATGTTGACGATCGCACCTTTTCTTGCCGCCTTCATCGCAGGCAGGACGGCGCGAGCCACAAGCCAGGCCGATTTGAGGTCGACGGCGAACACATCCTCCCACTCCTGCTCGGTCATCGTCACCGGATCGGCGTAGACGTTGCGTCCCGCGTTGTTGACGACGCCGTTGACCGGCCCGAACATTCTGGCGGCGGTCTCGAGCGCGCGGGCGATGTCGGACGCGAGCCTCACGTCGGCGACGGCGAAGAAAGCACGGTTCCCCGCGCCGAGCGCGACGATGAGCTCAGCGCCAGCGGCTTCGTCGAGATCGATGATCGAAACGAGCGCGCCTTCAGCGACCGCCTTGGCGGCGATCGCTGCGCCGATGCCGCGCGCGCCCCCGGTCACCAGGACATGTTGTCCCTCGATCCGTCCGGCCATCGGCGCCTCTCACCAATCGGCGACCGCGCCGTCGTGGTGGCGCCATTGGATCGGCAGCGCCTCCTGAAACGGATGTTTCGCGGCCGCCTCGAAATCGATCTCGACGCCGACGCCCGGAGCGAGGCTCGGCTCGACGTAACCGCCCTGGATCGGCGTCACGCCGGTGACGATCGAGTCGCGCCAGGGCACGTCGGCGCGCATCACTTCCTGAATGAGGAAGTTCGGCAGCGCGAAGCCGAGGTGGATATTGACCATGGTCGCGACTGGCCCGAGCGGGTTGTGGGGCGCCATGCTGACGCCGAACGTGTCGCAGAGGGCGGCGATGCGCCGGACCTCAGTCAGGCCGCCGGCATGGCAGACGTCCGGCTGGGCAACCGCGATCGCTTGCGACTGGAGGAGGGGCAGGAATTCGCGCCGATGGGTGAGCCGTTCGCCCGAGGCGATGGGAATCGGAGTCGAGCGGGCGACGCGCGCAATGCCTTCGGAATCCTCGGGCTGGCAAGGCTCTTCGAGAAAGAACGGGCGAAAGGGCTCCAGCGCCTTCGCGTATTAAATCGCCATGGCAGCGCTCGTGCGCCCATGCAGATCGACCATGATGTCCATGTCGTCGCCGGCGCCGGAGCGCGCCGCCGCCATCAGCCGCTCGGCGTCCTTGAGCGCCGCAAAGCCATCGAGCGGCGCAGTCTTGCCGACAGCGAGGATCTTCACCGCCGAAAACCCGTCGTCACGCGACCGCGCAGCCTTCTCGGCGAACCGTTCCGCTTTCGGATCGTCATAAACCGCCGCCGAATCTCCGCCGCCGAGATGGTCGTACATGCGCAGACGGTCGCGCGAGAGCCCGCCGAGCAGCTGCCACAGGGGAACACCGAGGTCCTTCGCCTTCAAATCATGCAGCGCCTGGTCGATGCCCGACAACGCCGACATGGTGACCACCCCGCCCTTGAAGAACGGATAGCGATACATCGCCTGCCAGAGATGCTCGATCCGGCGCGGATCTTCGCCGACGACCAGGGGCGCCAGGTCCTCGATCGCGCCGACGACGCCGCGGGTCTGGAATTCGAGCGTCGCCTCGCCGAGCCCGACGAGCCCCGCAACGTCGGTTTCGACGCGAACGAAAATCCAGTTGCGCAGCTTCGCGTTGACGACGAAGCTCTTGACTGCGGTGATCTTCATCTAAGCCTCGCGTTCGGTCACCGTCCGGTCAGCGACTGGCGGCGGATGCGCCGCTCGATGAGCGTCTGCAGGACGACCGAGATCACGATGACCAGCCCAAAAGCGAGCTGGGTGTAGAAGGCGTTGATGCCGGCCGAGACGATGCCGGCGTTGATCGCCCCGATGATGTACGAGGCGACGAAAGTGCCGACGACCGACCCCGTGCCTCCGAACACCGAAGTCCCGCCGAGGAAGACCGAGGCGATGGTGTTGAGCAGAAAGCCGTCGCCGGTGGTCGGCCAGAAATAGTAGCCGTAGATCGACGTCATGAGCCCCGAGAAGACGGCGGTGACGCCGACGAGCACGAAGGCGCGCGCCTTCACCGACACGGCGTTGACGCCCATGAGCCGGGCGCTGGTCGGATTGTCGCCGACGAGAAACACATGGGCGCCGAAGCGGGTGCGGTTGAGCAGGACCCAGAAGACGATGAGAATCGCGATCATCCACAAGGTCTGAACCGGGAAGCCGAACACGGAGGCGCGCAGAAGTGCGTGCATCTGCGGAAATTTGTCGGCGGTCAGCGGCACGCCGGTGCCGTTCATCAGCACGAGCTCGAGGCCGCGATAGAGGAACGAGGTGCCGATGGTGATGACGAGCGACGGAATATTGAGCTTGGCGACCAGGAGGCCGTTCAGCAATCCGCACGCCGCGCCGGTCGCGAGCGCGCAAACGAGGCCAATCCACCACGGCGCCCCGCCGTAGGCGGTGGTCAGACAGAACGCCGCCGTGCCGAGCGCCATGATCGAGGGGAACGAGAGATCGATCTCGCCGGTGATGACGACGAAGGTCAGCGCGAGCGCTATGATGCCGAATTGCGGCGTTGTCTGCGCGAAGGCGCGGTAGATGTCGAGGTTGGTGAACACGGCCGGCGCCGCAACGACAAAGGCGAGCCACATCGCCAGACCGACGCCGATGATGCCGAGCTGGCTGCCGTGCCGGCGCAAGGCCGAAGGCGGCGCGATGCGGTTGTCGACAGGACGGTTCGGAATCGCGCCGGTCGCCATCAGCGTCAGTCCATCGAACCGGAGCGGGCAACTCGATAAAGGCGATCGATCAACTCGTCCATCGTGATCTCGCTCTTGGCATAGACGCCCGCCACCTTGCCGCGATCGAGCACATAGAGCCGGTCGACGATCGGGTAAACATGAAAAATGTTGTGGTCGATGAAGATCGCCGATTTGCCCGCCTTCTTGATGCCGCTCACGAAGTCGAGCGTCTTCTTGGTTTCGCTGAGCGAGAGCCCCATGGTCGGCTCGTCGAGGATGACCAGCTCGGCGTCGAAATAGAGCGCCCGGGTGATCGCCACGCCCTGCTTTTCGCCGCCCGACATGGTGGTGACGATATTGTCGGGATGGACCGCGGCCGACGTGAACCCCATATGCTCGCTCATCAGCCGGGCAAATTCCGAGCGCATCCGCTTGACGTCGAGGAGACCGAAGCGCGTACGGGGCTCGCGCCCCATGAACATGTTGCGCCAGATCGGCTGCTTCTCGCTCAGCGCCCGCTCTTGATAAACGGTCTCGATGCCGAGACTGCGGGCCCTGGCGACCGACCAATCGTCGATCCGCCGTCCCTGGAAATAGATCTCTCCCCCGGAATCCGGCCGATAAAATCCCATCACGATCTTGACCAGCGTCGACTTGCCGGCGCCGTTGTCGCCCAGCAGGCCGACGATCTCGCCATGATTGACGGCGAAATTCACCCCCGTGAGCGACCGCACTTCGCCGAATGTCTTCGAGACATTGCGAAGCTCGATGACCGGCGGGTCAGCGGCCCCGGCGGACTTTATCGTCACGGGCGGTCCATTTCTCTCAAAAGGGGGCCGAGGCGCGGCGACTCCCGCGCCTCGAGGAACGCATCGGTCAGCGGATTTCCTTGGCCGCGAGCGGGGCGACGGCGTCGACGTTGGTAGAGTCGACGAACGCGCCGGCGGTGTTCACGTCGAGACCCGAGAAGCCGTACTTCTTGGTCAGGCAGATGTTGAGGATCGGAATATAGCCCTGCAGGTAGGGCTGCTGGTCGATGACCAGATTCTGATAACCTTCCTTCACCGCCTGGGCGGTGTTCGGCGACATGTCGAAGCCGGCGAAGAACACCTGCCCCGGCTTCAGCGACGCGGCGCGCGCGTAGACGCCGACGTTCGACGTCAGGCCGCCGTGGTCGGTGACGACGATCTTTATTCCGGGATTGGCGCCCATCACGCCGACAAAGGTTGCGGTGCCGGCGTTCGGATCGGCGTTGGTCGCCGCGTCGATCTCCTGGTAGATCACCTTGGCCCCGGCCTTGGTGAAGGCGTCGATCACGCCGACGGTGCGCTGGCCGCGGTCGCCGCCCTGGCCTTTCAGTCCCCAGACGAAGACGCTGTCGCCGGCCTTGAGGTTTGCGCGCTTCGCAGCCTCGGCGCCGAGTGCGAAGCCGGCGGAATAGTTAGGCGCGCCGACGTAGCCGAAGCCCTTGGCCGAATATTTCTTCTGACTCTCGGGGAGCGACGTGTTGAGGGTGGTGAAAATCGTCCCTTGAGCGAACGCCTGATCGACCATCGGGGCCGTCGCCGCTTCGCCGCCGAAGCCGTAAGTCGCGATCCCGTCGACTTTCGTCGCCAACGCCTGCTGGATCTGGGTCAGCATCTTGTTCGGATCCCAGTCGGAGAAGTAATAAGTAACGCTCGGCCCAAGATCGAGCTCAGCCTGCTTGAAGCCGTTGTAAACGTTGTTGGCGAACACGCCGCCCTGCGGCCCGCCCGGGAAAGCGGCGATCTTGACGCCCTGGCACCATTTCGGCGTCGGGTCAGTGGCGTAAGCGGATGTCGCCGCCAGGCAGGCGCTCAGGGCAACTCCGACGGCGAACCCGATATTCTTCGTGCGGTCGTTCAACATTCAATCCTCCCACATTGGTCCATTTGGCTCGAAAGGGCCTTGCGCGCTTCCTGGATGCGAAAAAGTAATACAATATGGTGTTCTGTCCGAACAAGCGGCATCCGCCTAGGGGGCTCGCGGCGTTCCGCCGCACACGAAACCGATCGCTCAGTCGCAAGACGAAAGACGCGCCGGCGGGAACGGGGTATCGGCTAGGCCAGTGACGCCGGCGTCGATGACAAACAGGGCGCCCGCGTGCGGTTGAGCAGCCAGCGCCGCCGCGTCGAGGCCGGTGCGCGCCGTGGTCACAAACAGTTGATCGAGCCTCGCGCCGCCGAATGCGCAACAGGTGACTTGCGCGCACGGCAGGGCGATGGCGCGATCGACGCGCCCGTCGGGCGTGTAGCGCACGACGCGCCCGCCGCCCCATTCGGCGTTCCAGAGGCAGCCGTCGGCGTCGACGGTCGACCCGTCCGGAGCGCCGGGACCCTGGACCTCGGCGAACGTCCGCTCGCCGGCGACGTCGCCGCTGTCAGGATCATAATCGTAGCAGCGGATGACTTTGGTCGGCGTGTCGGCGAAATACATCCGCCGGCCGTCGGGCGAGAACGCGATCGAGTTCGAGGTGCGCACCCCTGAGATCAGCGCGCGCGGGCTCGCTCCGCCGTCATAGGAATAAACCTGGCCGATCGGCCGATGGCCCGGATCCTCGTCCATCGTGCCGAACACCAGCCGCCCGCGGCGGTCGAGCTTACCATCGTTGACGCGCGTGGTCGGACGGTCCGGCTCGATGACGGCGATCGACCGGCGCGCGCCGCTCTCGAGGTCGAAGACCTCGAGACCGCCGGCGAAGCCCGCGAGCAGAGACGTCGCGCCAAGCGGCGCGAAACACGCGAGGCGATCGGGCAGCGCGACCGAACGAGTGGCGCCGTCCGAGGGGCGATTGCCCCAGAAGCGGCGGCCGAAGATGTCGGTCCACTGGATTTCGCCGTGCGCGGGCGACCAGACGACGCCCTCGCCGAGCTCGTTCTTGCCATCGACAACGACTTCCGGGCGCGGCGACATCGCTCAGTCGGCTCCGGCCGTCGGCCGCCGCAGCGCCTTGACTGCGCCGCGGCGGCTCTTCTCGTCGAGGCGGCGCGCCCTCGAAGCGAGCGTCGGGCGGGTTGCGACGCGTGGCTTCGCGCGCTCCTGCGCCTTCATGATAAGCGCCGCGAGACGCGCCCGGGCGTCCTCGCGGTTGCGCGGCTGGCTCGCGAACTTCTGTGCGAAGATGACGATCACGCCGTCGAGTGTCGCGCGCGCGCCGGCGAGCTTGATCAGCCGCACCGCGACGTCATTGGGCAGGCTCAGCGAGCGCCGGGCGTCGAACCTGAGTTCGACTGCGCTCGCCACCTTGTTGACGTTCTGCCCGCCCGGACCGGAGGCGCGCACGAAGCTCTCGACGATCTCGCTCTCGTCAACGAGAAGATCGCCGATTTTCATGCCTCTACCGCCACGTCCTCACATCCACGAACCGGCCGGCGATCGCGGCGGCGGCGGCCATCGCGGGCGAGACGAGGTGGGTGCGGCCGCGGTAGCCCTGCCGGCCCTCGAAGTTGCGGTTCGAGGTCGAGGCGCAGCGTTCGCCCGGCTCAAGCTTGTCCGGGTTCATCGCAAGGCACATCGAGCAGCCGGGCTCGCGCCACTCGAAGCCGGCGGCGAGGAAAATCTTGTCCAGGCCCTCGGCCTCGGCCTGCGCCTTGACCAGGCCCGATCCCGGCACGACCATTGCATTGACGCGCTCGCTGACCTTGTGGCCCCTGGCGATCGCCGCCGCGGCGCGCAAATCCTCGATCCGGCCGTTGGTGCACGAGCCGATGAAGACGCGGTCGATCTCGATGTCGGCGACCTTCTCGCCGCCCTTGAGACCCATGTAGTCGAGCGCCCGCCTGATCGAGGCGCGCTTCTGCTCGGTCTCGCCGTCCTCGACCCGGGGCACGGCGCCCAGGATGGGCGCCACGTCCTGCGGGCTCGTGCCCCAGGAGACGATCGGCGGCAGGTCGGCGGCGTTGAGCTTGACCTCGCGATCGAAGTGCGCTCCATCGTCGCTCTTCAGCGTCTCCCAATGGCGCATCGCCTGATCCCAGTGACCACCCTTCGGCGACTTCGGCCGGCCCTTGAGGTACGCGTAAGTCTTTTCGTCCGGCGCGATCATGCCGGCGCGCGCGCCGCCCTCGATCGACATGTTGCAGACCGTCATCCGCCCTTCCATCGAGAGCGCCTCGATCGCCGAGCCGCAATATTCGATCACATGGCCGGTGCCGCCCGCCGTGCCGATCTCGCCGATGATGGAAAGAATGATGTCCTTGGCGGTGACGCCTTCGGGAAGCGCGCCGTCGACCTTGACCCGCATGTTCTTGGCCTTGGTCTGGATCAGCGTCTGCGTCGCCAGCACATGCTCGACCTCGGAAGTTCCGATGCCGTGGGCGAGCGCCCCGAAGGCGCCGTGGGTCGAGGTGTGGCTGTCGCCGCAGACGATCGTCGTGCCCGGCAGGGTGAACCCCTGCTCCGGCCCGATGATGTGGACGATGCCCTGCCGCGCGTCGAACTCGTCGTAATATTCGATCCCGAACTCGCGCGCATTCTTGGCCAGCTCCTCGACCTGCTGGCGGCTCTCCGGATCGGCGATGCCGCCCCGGCGGTCGGTCGTCTGGATGTTGTGGTCGACGACGGCGAGCGTCTTCCCCGGCGCGCGCACCTTGCGGCCAGCCATCCTGAGCCCCTCGAACGCCTGCGGGCTCGTCACCTCGTGGACGAGATGGCGGTCGATGTAGATGAGGCTCAGGCCGCCGCTGGTGTCCAGGACATGCTCGTCCCAGATCTTGTCATATAACGTGCGCGGATCGGACATAACGCTCTCCAGCGCCCTCGGGGGCGCGAATTCAAGGGGATTGGGCGCTATCTATGCCGGATGCGAGGAGGATGGAAGGGGGAAGCGCCAAGGGCCTCTCAGTCGTCTATGATGGAACGGCGAAACACGGATAATCCCGGGGAGGCAATGATCGACGACATGGAGCTCGCCCGCGCGGTTCACGTCTTGTGCGTCGTTCACTGGATCGGCGGCGTCGCCTTCGTCACTCTCATCGCGCTGCCCCTTGCCAGAGCGAACGAAGACGCGCGGAGAGGCTGGGTGCTGTTCGAAACCATCGAGCGCCGCTTCTCGGCGCAGGTGAGATGGTCGATCCCGCTTGCTGGGGCGACGGGGCTCTGGATGGCCTGGCGCCTCGATCTCTGGGCCGGGTTTGCCGACCCGGCGCTCTGGTGGTTGGGCGCCATGGCGGCGATTTGGGCGGTGTTCATGCTGGCTGTTTTCGTCGTCGAACCGCTCGCGCATGAGCGGCTCGCGGCATTGGCGGCGCGCGATCCGGAAGCTGTCCTCAGACGTCTTTTTCGCGCCCACCTCGTCCTGCTCACGGCGGCCGCTATCACAATTCTCGGCGCCGTCGCCGGCGCGCATGGCGGTCTCTCCGGGTAGGATGATCGCGACGCCATAAATGATCGAAGACGGCGCCCCGCGGCCAAATTGCACGGCCCCCGCCTTTTTTGACTCAGATCATGGCGCCTCGAGTCGGGAATTCCCTATTGGTTCGACGCTGAACCCAACTCAGGAAAGAACAAAATTAGGAAGGGACGCCTGCATGATCCTACGGTCTCTATTGACCCTCGGGGCCACGTTGCTTGCGGGCTCCGCCTACGCAGCCTCGCGCCAAGAGAATCTCGCTGATCCGGTCGTTGGCGTCGAGGACGCGGTCCTCACCGATGCGCCCGACGTTCCTCCGCCCATCCACCGCGACCGTGCGACGAAGGTCGTGGTGCATCTCGAGGTCAAGGAACTTGAGGGGCGGCTCGCCGACGGCGTCCGCTACACATTCTGGACCTTTGGCGGGCATGTGCCCGGCAAGTTCATCCGAATCCGTGAAGGCGACGAGGTCGAGATGCATCTCGACAATCATCCCGGCAACAAGAATCCGCACAACATCGACCTGCATGCGGTCAACGGTCCCGGCGGCGGCGCGGCGGCTTCTTTAACAGCGCCGGGCCACAGCTCGGTCTTCTCGTTCAAGGCGCTCAATCCGGGATTGTTCGTCTATCATTGCGCGACCGCTCCGGTCGCCATGCACATCGCCAACGGCATGTACGGGATGATCCTGGTCGAGCCGAAGGACGGCCTGCCGCATGTCGACCACGAATACTACATCATGCAAGGTGACTTCTACACCCAGGGCAAGAACGGCGAACAGGGCCTGCAGCCGTTCAGCATGGCCAAGGTCATCGACGAGAAGCCGGAATATGTTGTCTTCAACGGGTCGGTCGGTTCGACGGTCGACGACAGGGCGCTGACGGCCAAGGTCGATGAGACAGTGCGGCTGTTTGTCGGCGACGCCGGACCGAACCTCGTCTCATCCTTCCACGTCATTGGCCAGATTTTCGATTCGGTCTGGCCGGAGGGCAACCTCGCCGCGCCAACGCACAACGTTCAGACCACGGCGATCCCGGCCGGCGGAGCCGCGATCGTTCAATTCCAAATGAGCGTGCCCGGCACCTTCATCATCGTCGACCATTCGATCGAGCGGGCCTTCAACCGCGGCGCGTTGGCGCAGCTGAAGGTGACCGGGCCGGAGGACAAGCTTGTCTATTCCGGCAAGCAATTCGATCTCGTCTACCAGCCCGAGGGGACGGGCATCCGCGTCGCCGGCCAGGGCAGCGTTCCGGCGCCGGCGGCCAAGACGAAGCAGGAGCGCATTACGGTCGGCGCGAGTGTATTCGCAAACAACTGCCAGGCGTGCCATCAGGCCACCGGCGAAGGCGTGCCGGACGCCTTCCCGCCGCTCGCCAAGTCCGACTATCTCAACAGCGACAAGGTCCGCGCGATCAAGACCGTCACCGGCGGGCTTGAGACCAAACTCACCGTCAACGGCCATGATTTCAACGGCGTGATGCCCGCGTGGAGCCTCTCCGACGAGGACATCGCCGACGTCTTGACCTACGTCTACAATACTTGGGGCAACTCCGGCCTGGATGTCGCGCCCGAGGAGGTCAGGGCCTATCGGGTGCAGGCGAAGTAGTGATGCGCGGCGCGGCGGCGCTCGCAATCGGGGGCGGGGCGCTCGCCGCCTTGGGGGCGACTGCGCTTACGATCGAGGCGACGCCGAGCGACATGGCCAGCCTGCCCGCCGGGACCTACCGGCCATTCCTACAAGTCACAACGCCGGGTGCGGGCGGTGGCGAGTTGGGGCGCGTCCGGCGGGTCGGAGCGTTTCGGCTCGGCGTCGAGTCGGTGACCAACGCCGAGTTCCTCGCCTTCGTCATCGACCATCCGCAATGGCGCAAGTCGCAGATCAAGAGCGTCTTCGCCGACGCAGGGTATCTCAGGCGCTGGCCGTCCGATCTCGCACTCAACGGCGAAGCCGCCCGCGACGAGCCGGTGACAAACGTCTCATGGTTCGCCGCCGAAGCTTATTGCAAGGCGCAAGGCTTGAAGCTGCCGACGACAGATCAATGGGAATACGCGCTCGCCGACAACGGGCGCGGTCAAGCCGAAGTGCGCGAGCGCTCGCTCGAATGGTTCTCCGAGCCGAACCGAGCGCGCCCGGCGCAGGCCGCCGCCGGGCCCAGCAACGGCTTCGGCTTGCGGGATCTGGTTGGCCTCGTTTGGGAATGGACGCTTGATTTCGACGCCTACGCGATTGCGGCGGACGGCGCCTTTTCCTGCGGCGGCGCGGCCGCCCGCGCCGCTGACGCAACCGACTATCCCGCTTTCATGCGCTACTCGATGCGCGAAAGCCTGAAGGCCAACTACACCGCCGGCAATCTCGGCTTTCGCTGTGCGGGAGGCGCGCCATGAGGCGTGGACGTCTGCTCCCCGCAGCGGCGGCCTGGCTCGCACTCTGCGCTGCGGCCACCGCCGATCCGAGCGCGCCCTCGGGCGCTTCGCTCAATAATCTCGACTCCAAATGGACGACCCAGGATGGCGCCAGCATCGCCCCCGCCTCTTTCGCCGGCGAACCGGTCGTTCTCGCGATGGGTTATACGACCTGCAAGGCCATGTGCCCGGCAATCGTGGCCGACATGATGTGGATCGAGAAGCATCTGCCACTGGGTGCGGCCGCACACGTTCGCTTCGCCTTCTTCAGTTTCGACTCTGAGGCCGACACGCCCGAACGGCTCAGGCTCTACGCCGACAGCCACGGCCTCGATCTCGGGCGCTGGACCCTTCTGCGCGGCGATGACGAGGCGGTGCGAGAGCTCTCGGCTGCGCTGGACGTTCCCTTCCGCCCGAACGACCAGAACGGCTTCGATCATGCCGCGGTCATCTCACTCCTCAACGCGAAGGGTGAAATTGTATTTCAGCAGCGCGGCGCTCAAGCGAGTTCGGACGAGTTGCTCGCCAAATTGACGAGCTTGATCGCAGCGCGCGATTGATCTTCAAACCAAGCGCTCGGTTCGTCCTCGAGAGGCGAGGCGGCTCGAGTTCAATCGGCCGAGAACGTCACCGCCTCAACGTTGTGCCCGTCGGGGTCGTAAACGAAGGCGGCGTAATAGTCTGGGCCGTAGTTGGCGCGTAGGCCCGGCCCGCCGTTGTCGCGCCCGCCCGCCGCGATCGCGGCGACATGGAAAGCATCGATTGCTTTCCGATTATCCGCTCGGAAGGCGAAGTGGATTGGCGTCGCGGCCGGTCCGAACACGCCGATCCAGAGGCGCCCCGAAGGATTGCCGATCACCGCGAATTTGTCGGTTTCACGCATGAGCTGCATGCCCAGGGGCTGAAGCGCGGCAAGATAGAAAGCCTTGCTCCGGGCGAAATCGGAAACATTGAAGCCGACGTGGTCGAACATGCCGCCCCTCCTGCATCCTCAATCTTGCTCAAGGAATGCTATTAAGACCATATCATGCGCACCTCCAAACTTATCCACATCGTCGCCTGCCACGCCGAGGGCGAGGTCGGGGACGTGATCGTCGGCGGGGTCCCGGCCCCGCCTGGCGACAGCTTGTGGGAGCAGTCGCGATTCATCGCCAGGGACGGCGCGCTGCGCAATTTCGTGCTCAACGAGCCGCGCGGCGGCGTCTTTCGCCACGTCAATTTGATCGTGCCGGCGAAGGACCCGAGGGCGCAGATGGGCTTCATCATCATGGAGCCCGAGGATACGCCGCCGATGTCAGGCTCGAACGCGATCTGCGTCGCGACCGTTCTGCTCGACGCCGGCATCCTGCCGATGCAGGAGCCCGAGACGCACCTCACCCTCGAGGCGCCGGGCGGGCTGATCGGGGTCGTCGCCGATTGCCGCAACGGCAAGGCCGAGCGCATCAGCGTCGAGAACGTGCCGTCGTTCGCCGACCGGCTCGACGCGCCGCTCGAGGTTGCGGGCCTCGGCGCGCTCAAGGTCGACGTCGCCTATGGCGGCGACAGCTTCGTCATCGTCGACGCGGCGGCGCTTGGGTTCGCCATCGCGCCGGACGAGGCGCGCGACCTCGCCGAGACCGGCATGCGGATCACCGCGGCGGCGAACGAACAACTGGGCTTCACCCATCCCGAGACCGCCGGCTGGGACCACATTTCGTTCTGCCAGTTCGCCGGGCCGCTCGCGCGCGCGGGCGCCGAGCTCAGCGGCCCAAACGCCGTCGTCGTCCGTCCCGGCAAGATCGACCGCTCGCCGACCGGGACCGGCTGCAGCGCCCGGATGGCGACGCTCAGCGCCCGCGGACTTATGGCCGAAGGCGACGTCTATCGCGCCCGCTCGATCATCGGCTCGGAGTTCGTCTGCCGCATCGCCCGCTCAACCGCGGTCGCCGGCCGCCCGGCCATTGTCCCGATCATTTCCGGCCGGGGATGGATTACCGGCATCAATCAGTATATGCTGGACCCGGCCGATCCCTGGCCTCTGGGCTATCGGATCACAGACACCTGGCCGCGCGTTAAGGGTTAGTTTCCCGCGCCGGCGGGCTCCGGGCGGTGTTGCTTGACGCGGAATTGGCGATGAACTACCCACTTCACGACCTTTTGTCGTTTCCCTGAACGATTTTAGCAGTTTTGCCCGAAGGCTGGCGTAAGAATGGATTCGGACGAGTTCGCATCCCGGGGACGGGCGGAAGGGCAAGCGGTCGTGAAGCCGACTGACGTCTTGAATCCTGAGTACTTTCACAAAGTCGTCGATTGTCAGTGGGCCTGCCCGGCCCATACGCCCGTCCCGGAATATATCCGCAAGATCTCGGCGGGGGACTATAACGCCGCCTATATGATCAATTGGAAGTCGAACGTGTTCCCCGGGATCCTGGGGCGCACCTGCGACCGTCCGTGCGAGCCGGCATGCCGCAGGGGAAGGCTCGAGGAGCAGCCGGTCGCCATCTGCCGGCTCAAGCGGGTCGCCGCCGATCACAAACAGGACATCGCGGCGCTATTGCCGCCTGCGCCGACCGACCGCAACGGCAAGCGCGTCGCATGCGTCGGCGCCGGCCCGGCCTCGCTGACGGTGGCGCGCGATCTCGCCGCGATCGGCTACGAGGTCGTGGTGTTCGATTCCGATTCGCGCGCCGGCGGCATGATGCGCAGCCAGATTCCGAAGTTTCGCCTGCCCGACGAAGTGATCGACGAGGAGGTCGGCTACGCGCTCGCGCTCGGCGGCCGGTTCATCGCCGAACGACGCATCGACAGTCTGAAGAGCCTTATCGGCGAAGGCTATGATGCGATTTTCGTCGGCTGCGGCGCGCCGCGTGGCCGTAACCTCGATATCCCCGGGCGCCGGGAAGCGCCGGACCACATCCACATCGGCATCGACTGGCTGGCGAGCGTTTCCTTCGGCCACGTCTCGTCGATCGGACGGCGCGTGGTGGTGCTCGGCGGCGGCAACACCGCCATGGATTGCTGCCGGACCGCGCGGCGCCTCGGCGGCGCCGAGGTCAAGGTCGTCGTGCGCTCCGGCTTCGCCGAGATGAAGGCTTCGCCGTGGGAGAAGGAAGACGCGATGCGCGAGGGCGTCGCGATCCTCAACTTCCACGCCCCCAAGGCGTTCACGCACGAAGGGGACCGCCTGACCGGCGTCGTGTTCGAGAAGATGGAAGCGAAGAAGGACGACCGCGGGCGCCGTCTTCTGGTCCCGACCGGCGAGCCTGACGTTGTGATCGAATGCGACGACGTCCTGATCGCGGTCGGCCAGGAGAACGCCTTTCCCTGGATCGAGAGCAACGCCGGCGTCGCTTTCGACCGCAACGGCCTGCCCGACGTCGACGCAGTCACCTTCCAGTCGAGCGTGCCGAACGTCTTCTTCGGCGGCGACGCCGCGTTCGGCCCGAAGAACATCATTACCGCCGTCGCCCACGGCCATGAAGCCGCGATCTCGATCGACGCATTCTGCCAGGGCCAGGATCCACGGCTGCGCCCGGATCCCATGACCAATCTCGTCAGCCAGAAGATGGGCATTCACGAGTGGTCCTACGACAATGACATCACGCTCGACCGCCGGTTCCAGGTGCCTCATGTCGAGAACGCGGTGGCGCTGAAGAACATTCAGACCGAAGTCGAGCTCGGCTTCGATCTCGCCCAGGCGCTCGGCGAAGCGCAGCGCTGTCTCAACTGCGACGTTCAGACGGTGTTCTCGGCCCCCTTGTGCATCGAGTGCGACGCCTGCGTCGATGTGTGCCCGATCGACTGCATCTCGTTCGTCCCCAACGCGCCGGAAGACGAATTGCGGCGTTCGCTGACCGCGCCCGCGCTCAACCTTACCCAGGCGATCTACGTCTCGGAGCCGGTCAAGACCCACCGGGTCATGGTCAAGGACGAAGACCTCTGCCTGCACTGCGGACTCTGCGCCGAGCGCTGCCCGACCGGCGCCTGGGATATGATGAAGTTCACCTTCGAGATGGCGCAAGCCGGACACTCATGCCGATCCACGCCGTAAACGACTTCGTCATTCGCTTCGCCAACGTCAACGGCTCGGGATCGGCCAGCGCCAATCTCCTGTTCGCGCGTTCGATTCTGCGCATGGGCGTGCCGATCGCGCCGCGCAACATCTTTCCCTCCAATATCCAGGGCTTGCCGACCTGGTATGAAGTGCGGGTCAGCGAAGAAGGGTGGCTCGGCGCGCGGGGCGGCGCCGATATTCTCGTCGCGATGAACGCGCAGACCTTTGCGCAGGATGTCGCAGCGCTAGAGCCCGGCGGCTACCTTTTCTACAATTCGTCCCGGCCACTGCCGCCCTCGAGCATGCGCGACGACATCGTTATTCTCGGCATGCCGCTGACCGAGATCTGCGCCGTCCAATATTCGGATCCAAGGCAGCGTCAGCTTTACAAGAATATCATCTATGTCGGCGCGCTGGCTGCGCTTCTGGATATCGATCTCGGGGTGATGGAGAAGCTCGCCGCCGAACGCTTCAAGGGCAAGGAAAAGCTTATCGAGGCCAATCAGCGAGCGCTGCGCATCGGCCACGATGAAGCCAGATCGCGCTTCGAATGCCCCCTCGGCATTCGCATTCGCCGCTCGGCCGCAGTCGGTGATCGCATTCTGGTCGAGGGGAACTACGCCGCGGCGCTCGGCGCGGTCTACGGCGGCGCAACGGTCTGCGCGTGGTATCCGATTACGCCATCTACGTCGCTTGCCGAAGCGTTCGAACGCAATTGCTCACGCTATCGGGTCGACAAGGCGACAGGCAAGAGGAACTACGCCATCGTCCAGGCCGAGGACGAGATCGCCGCGATTGGCATCGCAGTCGGCGCCGGCTGGAACGGCGCCCGCGCCTTCACCGCGACCTCCGGCCCGGGCATTTCGCTGATGCAGGAATTCTTCGGCCTCGCCTATTTCGCCGAAATTCCGGTGGTGGTGTTCGACGTGCAGCGCGGCGGTCCGTCGACTGGAATGCCGACCCGCACCCAACAGTCCGACCTCCTGTCGTGCGCCTTCGCCTCGCATGGCGACACCAAGCATGTGCTGCTCATTCCCGACGGCCCGAACGAAGCGTTCGAATTCGCGGCGCGCGCCTTCGATCTCGCCGAGCGGCTGCAAACGGTCGTCTTCGTCATGCTCGACCTCGACATCGGAATGAATTCGCACTTGAGCGCGCCGTTCCAATGGGATGACGCCCGCGTCTACGACCGGGGCAAGGTTCTCTCGTTCGACAAGCTGGAAAAGGCGCCGAATTTCGGCCGCTACGACGATGTCGACGGCGACGGAATTCCCTATCGGACGCTTCCCGGCGGCCACCCGACGCGCGGCGCCTATTTCACCCGCGGCACCAGCCGCGACCGCTTCGCGCGCTACACGGAGGAAGGCCTGCCCTATATCGACAACATGGAGCGGCTGGAGCGCAAGTTCGAGACCGCGCGCGGCCTGCTGCCGCGGCCGGTGCTCAAGCGGGCGACGAAGCCGACCCGGGTCGGAGTCCTCCAGTACGGATCGACCGCCGCCTCGATGGACGAAGCCCAGAAGATGCTGGCCGACGAGGGCCTTCATGTGGACACCCTGCGCATCCGCGCATTTCCGATGACGCGCGAGGTCCAGGAATTCATCGGCAGCCATGATCGGATCTTCGTGGTCGAGCAAAATCGCGACGCGCAGATGCGCACCCTGATCTCGACCGATCTCGGCGTGGCCACGGACCGTTGGACACCGATCCTCCACTTCAACGGAATGCCCACCTCCGCCCGTTTTATCTATCGCGAAATCGCGACGCGCCTGCGCAAGCCGGCGGCGCCGCAACCGCTCGAGGCCGCCGAATGACATATCTCGCCAAGCCGAAGTTTCACCATCCCTCGATCCCGGTGAACGCGCTCGGCTTCACCCACCGCGACTACGAAGGCTCGATGTCGACGTTATGCGCCGGCTGCGGGCACGATGCGATCAGCGCCGCGATCATCCACGCCTGCTTCGAACTGAGCCTCCCGCCGCACCGCATCGCCAAACTGAGCGGCATCGGCTGCTCCTCCAAGACCCCGACCTACATGCTCGGCCAGAGCCACGGCTTCAATTCGGTGCACGGGCGCATGCCCTCGGTGCTGACCGGCGCCAACCTCGCCAACCGCGACCTCATCTACCTCGGCGTCTCGGGCGACGGCGACACGGCGTCGATCGGGCTCGGCCAGTTCGCCCATGCGATGCGGCGCGGCGTCAACATGGTCTATATCGTCGAGAACAACGGCGTCTACGGACTGACAAAGGGCCAGTTCTCGGCCACCGCCGATCGCGGCTCGACGAGCAAAAAGGGGGCCGGCGCGCTCGATCAGCCGATCGATCTCGTCGGCATGGCGATCGGACTCGGCGCCTCGTTCGTCGCCCGCAGTTTTTCCGGCGACAAGGCGCAGCTCGTGCCGCTGATCAAGGCGGCGTTCGAGCATCGCGGCGCGGCGTTCATCGACGTCATCTCGCCCTGCGTCACGTTCAACAACCACGCCGGCTCGACCAAGAGCTTCGACTACGTGCGCGAGCACAATATCGCCGTCAATGCGCTCGACGTCATCCTCGGGAGAGAGCCGATCGAGGTCGATTACGCTGAAGGCGCGAGCCAGGCGGTCGCGATGCACGACGGCTCGACCATCGTTTTGCGCAAGCTCGAAGCCGATCACAATTGCGCCGACCGGTCGGCGGCGCTGGCCACGCTCGAGCGCGCTCGCGTCTCCGGCGAGATCGTCACCGGTCTCATCTACCTCAACGAGGAGGCCGACGAGCTGCACGAGATTCTCGGCACAGCCGCGCGGCCGCTCAACGAGCTCGGCGATCGCGAACTCTGCCCCGGGTCGAAGGCGCTGGCTGCGATCAACGCGTCGATGCGGTAGACCTCATCACGACGCGCCGTCGCGAGCCGAAGCCGATCGGCCTTGAGCAAGCAGCTCGTCTATGACGCGGCTGAAGGTCGCAAATTCATATGGCTTGCCGAGCGTGGAACGCGTGCGGTACTTGGGCTCGATCCCTTCCGGCCCGTATCCCGTGGCCAGCGCAAACGGAACGCCCCGCGCGCTCAGCGCGTCCACGAGCGGATAGCTCTTCTCATGGCCGAGGGAGACGTCGACAATTGCGGCGTCCAGGTCCGTCTCGGCGAGTTTGAGCGCGGCCGCGAGGTTGTACGCCGGTCCGACCACGACATGACCCAGTTCCGATAGCCAGTCCTCGGTCATCGCGCTGATCAGCGGCTCATCGTCGACAACGAGAATTCTCGCCATTCCGCCTCCAGTTGCCAGCCCGGCGCGAGCGTACCACAATCGTTCCGTCGAACAATATGGAAGTGGGACCCCATAGGGAAAAGTCAAGCAATGTCAGTTGCGAAGGGCGCGTTCGGGCTCAGCTCCGCCTGGCCGAACCTCGGCCGGCGCCCGGCCAACCTGCTTGCGCTCGCAAGCTTTATCCTGGTTGTGGTCGCCGGCCTCCTCGCTGCGGCAATGGTCGAGCGCGTCCGGTCGGCGGCCGGCTGGGTCGCCCACTCGCTCGAGGTCCAGGGCGCGGCCACGCAATTGCTCGGCACGGTGCAGGCGCTCGAGCTGGCCGAGCGCGGCTATCTGTTGACGAGATCGGACACGTTTCTCGGCCCCTATCAACGAGCCCGAGCGGCCACCCCGGAAGAGGTGCAGAGGCTCAGGTCGCTTGTCGCGGACAATCCCGACCAGATCGCGCGGGTCGACCGGATCGGCGCCGACATCGACGTGCTGCTGACGAAAACGGCGAAGACGATCGACCTTGGCCGCAGCGGCAGGTTCGACGAGGCGATCGGGCTTGTCGCGGCGGGGCGGGGGCAGGCGGCGCTCGATTCCGTCCAGGCGCTCGTCGGCGAGATCAACAATGCAGAGAGCGATCTCCTGGGCAAGCGTCAGGCCGCCGAATCGACGGGGCGCACGATCATGCTCGGCCTCATTCTGGTCGGCCTCGCCGGCGCGGTCGGGGCTGCCCTCGCCGCATTCTCAATCGCTGCCGCTCTCATCCGGGAATTGCGGGAGCGCACGGAAGCGCTGGCCGAGGAAACACGCGTCCGCAAGGATGCGCAGGCCATCCTGGCGCAAACCCAGAAGATGGAGTCGATCGGCCAGCTCGCCGGCGGAATCGCCCACGATTTCAACAACCTCATGACCGTCGTCATCGGCAACCTTGACTCGGCCGAGCGTCGCCTTGCGCGCGGCGGACCGGCGGACGCATCGTCGATCGGGAGGCCGATTGCGGCGGCGATGCAGGGCGCCAGGCGAGCCGCCACGCTCACCCAACGCCTGCTCGCGTTCTCCCGCCAGCAGGTCCTGAGCCCGCAGCAGGTCGATTTGAACCGATTGGTCGCCAGCCTATCGGAGATGCTGACCCGCACGGTGGGGGAGACGATCGCGGTCGAAACCATCCTCGGCAGCGGCCTGTGGCCGACATTCGTGGACGTGAGCCAGTTCGAGAACGTCATCGTCAATCTCGTCGTCAACGCCCGCGACGCCATGCCCGACGGCGGGAAGATCACCATCGAGACCGCCAATGCGTCGCTCGACGAGGCCTATTGCAGGCAATTCGGCGACGTGGCGCCCGGCCAATATGTCTTGATCTCGGTCACCGACACCGGAACGGGCATCTCGCCGGAGAACCTGAGCAAGGTGTTCGAGCCCTTCTTCACCACCAAGAGCGCTTCGATGCGCACCGGGCTTGGACTTGCGATGATCTACGGCTTCGTCAAGCAGTCGAGGGGCCACATCCGCATCTATAGCGAGGTCGGCCACGGGACCACCGCCAAGATCTATCTGCCGCGGATGACCGGAGCGGCGCAGATCGAATCCGCTCCCGCCGCCTCGAGTACGGAGAACGCGCGAGTGCCGGCAGCCGAGTTCAGGCGAAGTCGTGCTGATCGTCGAGGACGATGAGGATGTATTGAATTCGACCGTCGTCTTGCTGCGCGAATTGGGCTATTCGGTTCTCACCGCCCGCAACGGCGCCGAAGCGCTCGCGCAGCTTAAAGGAGGGGAGAGAGTCGACATCCTGTTCACCGATGTCGTTCTCCCGCAGGGCATGAACGGGCGAATGGTGGCTGTCGAAGCGTTAGCCCTGCGCCCCGCTTTGCCCGTCCTCTTTACCACCGGCTACGCCCGAAACGCTATTGTGCACAACGGGCAACTCGATCCGGAGGTCCAGTTTCTCGCCAAGCCCTATACGCTGGAGGAGCTCGCCCAAAAGCTGCGCGCGACGCTCGATGCGACGCAGAAGACGTCATAGCCCTGCGATCAGCGCAACAGCTTGAACGCGTGCGCCGACCAATCACCCTTGCCCACGCCTGGGATGCACCAGAGCTTGCATAGGGGCTCGATCGCCCGCGCCGCTTCGACCGCGCCCATGTCCTCCGTCTCCCAGCCGAACTGGTCGAGGATCTGCGCGACGGCCTTTTTCGCGTTCGCGTCATTGCCGCAAATGAACATCGTCGGCTTTCCGCCGGCGAATTGCGGATTGACCATCTGCCCGTTGCCGACCGAGTTGAACGCCTTGACGAAATGCGCGTCGGGAAAGGCCTTCTGCAGCTGCTCCATCAGCGACTCGTTCTGAAGCGTGAAGTACGAGAGCACGCCATTGACCGGTGGGCCGCCGCCGATCGGATTGCAGGCGTCAATCACCGTCTTGCCGGCGAGCGCGTCCGCGCCTGCCTGCTTCAGCGCCTCGAGCGCGGCGTCGCCTGCGACTGCCAGGACGACGACGTCGCCGAAACCCGCAGCCTCGCCCATGGACCTGACCGCGGCGCCCTTGTGCTTCGCCGCCCAGTCCTTGAGCTTCGCCGGATCCCGGGTGCCAAGCGCGACCTCATGGCCGTGCTTGAGGAATCCGCCGCCCAGAGTCTGCGCGACCACGCCCGAGCCGATGATACCGACTTTCATCCCGGTCCTCCTTTGCTTGCTGGTTTTCGAGGTCAGTATGACGCGCGCGAACCGCCCGCCACAGCGCCACCGTTCCCACCCTTCTCTACGATCAATTCGCCTTCGCTTCGCCGCCCCTGAGCGCGCCGACGATGCCGGTCGGCGCAAAGTACACCGCAAGCACGAAGGCGAGACCGAGCCACAGCAGCCAGCGGTCGGGATGGAAGAGCGCGGGCAGCAGCGGCAGGCGCGCGTCGGCGGCGAGGCGCGAAAGCGCGCCCATCGCGTCTTGCAGATAGCTCTCGGCGAACACGAACAAGGCCGCGCCGAGAATCGCGCCATAGAGCGACCCCATGCCGCCGACGACCACCATCACCAGAACGTCGACCTGGATCGAAAACGAAAGCGCCGTGTCCGGCCCGACGTAGCGCAACCAGAGCGCGCTCAACGCGCCGGCAAGCGTCGCGCCAAGGGCGGAAATTGAGGTCGCGAGCGTGCGATGAAAGACGGTGCGGTAGCCCAGCGCCTCGGCGCGGAACGGGTTCTCGCGGATCGCCTGCAACACGCGGCCGAACGGCGAGTTCGCTACTCTCAAGAGCACCAGGAAGGCAACAGCGACGACGATGAGCACCAGATAGTAGGTCAGGATTTTGCCATTGATCGCGACGCCAAGCACCCTGCCCTCAACCAGCCTGAATCCCGGCGCCAACACGTCCGGAACCTTGAACGAGCGCCCGTCCTCTCCGCCGGTGAGCCACGAGAGCTGCGAGGCCAGCACGTTGAAGGCGTAGGCGACCGCGAGCGTCACCATGGCGAAGAAGATCGACTGCACCCGGAGCGAGAAAACGCCGATCGCCAGCGCCAGCAGGAGTGACAGCGCGGAGGCGGCGGCGAGCCCGGCGATGAGCGCGCCCCAACCCGCGCCGAGTCCGTAAAGCGCAAGCCCGACGCCGTAGGCTCCGACGCCGAAGAACATCACATGCGCGAATGACACGATGCCGGCGTAGCCGAGCAAGAGGTCGTAAGAGGCGACGAGCAGGATCATCACGCAGGTCTTGGCGGCGACGTTGAGCGCCTTCGCGCCAGGGAACAGGAACGGGGCCAGCACGAGCGCCAGGATGACGAGGACGAGAATCGCTTGCAGCGCGCGCCCGCGAGGCGGATCGCCGGAGAGAAGGTTCATCGCCCGCTGACCGGATAGAGCCCGCGCGGGCGCCAGAGCAGCACGGCAACCATCGCCAGAATGTTCGAAACCAGTGCGAGCTTGGGAACGAGAAAGCCGGCGTAGTTGGCGATCAGCGCGACCAGGATCGAGGCGACGAACGAGCCGCCGACCGAGCCCAACCCCCCGATGATGATGACGATGAAGCACAGCACCAGGAACTCGCCGCCGATGGTTGCATGAACCTGGCCGCGATAGAGCGCCATCATCGCGCCGCCCAGTCCCGCGAGCGCCGAGCCCGCCATGAACACGGCCACGAACAGCCGGTCGATGCGATAACCGAGCGCCTCGACCATTTCGCGATTCTCGACCCCGGCGCGGATCAAAAGCCCGATCCTGGTGCGGTTGAGGATCAGCATCTCGCCCGCGAACACCAGGAGGCCGACGCATGTCGCGAGCACCCGATACTTCTCGATCGCCGCCTGGCCAATGACGAACGAGCCCTCGAAGGTCTTCGGCAATTCAAGCGGGATCTGCGCCGGACCGAACACCGCGTAGAGCAACTGCTCGGCGATGATCGAGCCGCCGATGGTCGCCAGAATCTGCTTGAGGTGCTGGCCGTAGACCGGTTTCACGATCAGGCGCTCAAACACCCAGCCGAAGACCCCGCAGACCACCGCCGCGACGACGACCGCGAGCACGAAGACGGCGAGGTTCAGGACAAGCGAATCGGCGCTCGACCAGCTCGCCAGCGGCGCCAGCACCAGGGTCGCGGCATAGGCGCCAAGGGCGATGAAGGCGCCGTGGCCGAAATTGAGCACGTCCATCATGCCGAAGACGAGGGTGAGCCCCGACGCCATGGTGAAGATCATCATCCCCATCGCGAGCCCCGCCGCGGTGAGGGTTACGAATGTCGAGGGCGAGCCGATGAACGGCGCGGCGATCAGCGCGACGGCGAGCGGCGCCAGCGCCGGCAGAATGTCCGGCCTCCGGCGCGGCAGCGCCTGGCCGGCGTCGAGCGCGCTCATTGATGCGAATCCAGGCTCAGGCCCAGCAGGCGGTTTTGCAAGCGATCGTCCGCGGCGAGCTCGGCCATCCTGCCGCAATGGACGATGAGGCCGTTGTCCATGACGCGAACCTCGTCGCCGACCTCGCGGGCGACGCGAAAATTCTGCTCGACCATGAGGATCGTCACCCCGGTCGCCTTGATCTCGTTGAGGCAGGCGATCAGCGAGCCGACGATCGCCGGCGAGAGGCCCTTGGTCGGCTCGTCGATGAGCAGGAGCTCGCGCGGCTCGACGATCGCGCGCGCGATCGACAGCATCTGCTTCTGCCCGCCCGACAGCGCCCCCGCGCGCGAGAGCCAGAATTTCTTCAGCGCCGGAAAGAAGCCGAAGATCCAGGCAAGACGAGCGTCGTCGAGCGGGCGAGCGCGTGCGCCGAGAACGAGGTTCTCCTTGACGGAAAGATCCGAGAACACCGCCATCGTCTCCGGCGCATAGCCGACGCCAAGCCGCGCGACATCGCTGGCGGCCAGTTTCTCGAGCGACGTGGCGCCGAGCGCGATCCGTCCCTTGGAGGCGCGCCACAGGCCCATTATGGTGCGGAGCGTGGTCGTCTTGCCGGCGCCGTTGCGGCCAAGCAGCATGGTCGTCATGCCCGCCGGCGCGTCGAAGTCGACGCCCTGCAGGATGTGATAGCGGCCAATATGGGTGTGCACGCCTTGAAGCGTGAGCGCGGCGCTCATGCTTGCGCCCCGGGCGTGACGCCAAGATAGGCCTCCTGCACGACCGGCGAGGCGATCACCGCCGCGGGCTCGCCGTCGGCCGCAAGCCTGCCGTTGGCGAGCACGATGATCCGGTCGGCGAGCGAGCGCACCACGTCCATCTTGTGCTCGACCAGGAGGATGGTCTTCGACTTGTCGGCCTTGAGTCGCGCGATGAGGTCGAGGATGACCGGAACCTCATCGACGCTCATGCCCGCCGTCGGCTCGTCGAACATGAAGATTGAGGGCTCGAGCGCCATCATCATGGCGACTTCGAGCTTGCGCTGATCGCCGTGCGGCAAAGCAGACGCAAGCGCGTCGCGCTTGCCGAGGAGCCCGACCGAATCGAGGGCGGCGTCGGCGCGCGCGATGAGATCGGCGCTCGCGCGCCACGGCCGGCGCATGTCGTAGTGAACGCCGGCCCTCGCCTGGGTCGCGAGCCGCACGTTCTCGCCGACGCTCAGGCGCGGAAAAAGGTTGGTGAGCTGGAACGCGCGCCCGAGGCCGAGCCGCGTGCGCTGCGGCGCGCTTAAATGCGTGACGTCCTCGCCCTCGATCAGCACGGCGCCGTCGGAGGCGGCCAATTGACCCGACATCAGGTTGAAATAGGTCGTCTTGCCGGCCCCATTCGGCCCAACGATGGCGGTGAGCTCGCCGGGCCGAAAAGCGCAAGAGACATGATCAACCGCGACATGGCCGCCGAAGCGGATCGTGAGCTCGCGCGTCTCGAGGGACGGAGTCATTGGTCGTCGCCTGTCATGCCCGCGAAAGCGGGCATCCAGCTCTGCCTTCATACTCTCGCCGCCGCGTGCGTATCCGCTCTCTGGACCCCCGCTTTCGCCGGGGTGACAAAGAGCAAAGTCATCGCTTGTTGCGGATCGGGATGTCCATGTCTTCGATCTTGAGCTCGCGAGTGAGCTCGGGGATGCCCCAGGCGACGTTGGGATCGACTTTGATCTTGAACGCATACATCGACTGCAGCGCTTGATGATCCTCCTTGCGGAAGGTCATCTTGCCCTTCGGCGTGTCGAAATCCATGCCCTCCATCGCCGCGATGAGCTTCTCGCTGTCGGTCGATTTCGCCTTCTCGACTGCGGTGACTATCGCGGTCGCCGCAGCGAAGCCGCCGGCGGTGAAGAAGTCGGGCGGCGCGTTGAAGCGCTTCTGGTGCTCGGCGACCAGCCAGTCGTTCACCGGGTTCTTGGGAATATCGTAATAGTAATAGGTTGCGCCCTCGAGGCCGGGGAAGCGCTTGTAGGCCGCCAGCGCGGGCAGGATGTTGCCGCCAGTCGAGAGCTCGATTCCGTAGCGGGCAGGATCGAGATCGGCGAGCTTGTCGAGCGGATCGCCCCCGCCGGCCCAGATGATCCAGATGATCTTGCGACCGGGCTTGTCCTTGAGCGCGTCAAACAGGCGCTGCGCCGGGGCGGTGAAATCGGTGGTGTTGATCGGCGCATATTCCTCGGCGTCGAGCGTCGCCCCGGTCTTGGCCAGCGCTTGCTTGAACGCCGCGACGCCGTCGTGGCCGAAGGCGTAGTCCTGCGCGAGGGTCGCGATATGGACCCCAGGCTTGCCGATCGCGACGGCGTTCGAGATCGCGTCCTGGCTCGAATTGCGCGCGGTGCGGAAAATGTAGCGGTTCCACTTGTCGCCGGTGATCTGGTCGGCGACCGCCGGCTCGACGACGAGGATTTTCTTGTGCTCCTCGGCGACCGGCAGCATCGCGATCGCCGCGGCTGAGGACGTGGTGCCGACGGCGATGTCGGCGCCGTCGTCCTCGTAGGCCTCGGCCAGCGCGCTCTTGGCGAGATCCGGCTTGCCCTGATCGTCCTTGGTGATGATGACGATCTTGCGCCCGTCGACCTCCATCGTCCCCTTGGTCGCATATTCGAAGCCGAGCCTTAGGCCGGTCTCGGTCTGCTTGGCGTAGGCCTGAAGCGGCCCGGTCAGGCCATAGATGAGGGCGATCTTGAGGTCGTCCGCGGCGGCCGCCCCGGCGGAGACAATGAGCCCCGCGGCAAGAGCGAGAATTCTTAGGCGAAAGCTCATGGGCGCTCCTGTTGAACCTTTTGCCGGGAACCGGGCAGGTCGACGCTCGCCGGCCTCGCAGCCGAGTCCGCTCCCGAAGCTTTTAAGCTTAGCCTTCGAGCGATCGAAGGAGCAAGGCGCCGGCGCGCCTTTGCCGCAGCATCGAACAGCATCGAACCCGCTTGCGCTGCGCCGCCGGCGCCCCTATAAGGCCTGCTCGCCGGCGTTCACCGCCGCGATGTCGGAGTGTAGCGCAGCCTGGTAGCGCACATCGTTCGGGACGATGGGGTCGGAGGTTCGAATCCTCTCACTCCGACCAATATTCCGCCTAGTAATTTGATCGAGCGGAAAGTTCGCATTCAAATAGCGGCCAAGTCTTACTCTTGATGTGTCTTTGGGACTGATTGCCGAGTTCCTTAGCGATGCCCAGGTAAGCCTGACGCATCACACGTTCGCTCATTGCGAAACGGCAGGTTAGTTCCGCGTTATTCTCGCCACGCAATTTGCGGTCCGAGCGAACCCGTTTCTCACCGCTGAAATTATACCACTCCGGCTCGCGCTGGGCTGTGAGCGCCGTCACTGCGCCGATCCGAGACTGGGCGTAACTTTGTGGAAGTTTAGTTGTTTTGCGGATCAAGACCGTGTTGACGTTTCACCCTGCGTTTCCAATGAGAGCCGGCCTAGTTGCGGGCGCCGGCGCTGCGCTCGCCCTCCTGGCGCTGGCCAACCTATCGACTTCCGCGCCGCCGAGCCCGAGCGTCGACAGGACGCCGTTAGTGCGGGCTCCCCTGGCGGCGCCCATCGGGCGCGATCCTCTCGCTCTCGCGCAGACCGGCGGTTTGACCCGCTGACCTGCCGGACTGGCCGGCCCGCGCCGCCGAGCGCTTCAGTCCTTGACCTCGGTGTCCGGACGGTCGTCGCCGCGTTCGTCTTCCTCATGCCAGCGGCCGGAACTGTCTTCGAATTCGATCCGGCCGCCCTGGCCCGGGACGCGCTGCTCGAGCGCCGCCCGGGCGGCGGCGGCATGGGCTGCTTCGCGGGTGGCGAAGGTCTCCGAATAGACGTCGCCCACTTTATAGGCAAAGCCGCCGTCGTGTTCGACGACGGCATAGGTGACATGGCTCATTTCGAACCCCTTCTGTTGAGTGCGACGCGCCCGCCGGTCGGTGGGCCGGGCCGGAGCGCCTCTTCTGGCGGTTTCGCCGCCCCCTTTCAATGGCCACGCCATCCGGGATTGCGCGGTCCCGGCGCCGCGTCCCATTTTGCGTCCACCACCCCTTTCGCGGCATGATCCTACAATAGGGGCGATCTCGCGTGCTCGGTCGGTCGGCCGGGCGTCGTTGATTCGGCTGGGAGGACGATATGTTCAACGATCTCGGCGACTGGCTGTTCAATCCGTCCGGCTTGACCGCGCACGGCTACTGCCTGCTTTGGCAGCCCGGCCTCATCTGGACCTACGCCCTTTCCGACGCGGGGATTGGGCTTGCCTACTTCTCGATTCCGGTCGCGCTCGGGTTCATCGCCCGTCGGCGGCGCGACCTGGTGTTCCGGCCCCTTCTCTTTCTCTTCGCCACGTTCATCCTTTTATGCGGCGCGACCCATTGGCTCGACGTCCTGACGTTGTGGATCCCCGTCTACGGCCTGGCAGCGGTCGTCAAGGCGGCGACCGCGCTCGTGTCGCTCTTCACCGCGATCGTGCTCTGGCGGTCAATTCCCGCCGCCCTGGCTCTGCCGTCGCCGTCGCAGTTCCGCGAGGCCAACGCGGCCCTGAGGGCGACCGAGGAGCGGCTCGTTCAATCGCAAAAGATGGAGGTCATCGGTCAGCTGACCGGTGGCATCGCGCATGATTTCAACAACATGATTCAAGCCGTCTCCGGCGGCCTCACTCTTCTGGAGCGGCGGATCGCGGCCGGCCGGCTCGAAGAGATGGGGCGGTTCGTCGACGAAATGCGCCGGGCGCTGAACAGCGCGGCCGGGCAGACCAACCGCCTTCTGGCGTTTTCCCGCCGTCAGGCGCTGCAGCCCGAGCTGCTGCAGCCCGACCAGTTCGTCGGCGGGATGCGCGAGTTTCTCCAGCGAACGATCGGTCCGGAGATCCGACTGGACCTGCGGCTGGGCGATGGCAAATGGGACGTCATCTGCGACGCGCATCAGTTGGAGGGCGCGCTGATGAATCTTGCGATCAACGCCCGCGACGCGATGCCGGACGGCGGCCAACTGACGATCTCGGTGACAGATCGCAAGGTGACGGCCCGCGACTTTTCCGATCCGGAGGAAGCAAAGCCCGGAGACTACGTCGAAGTCTCGGTCTCGGACACCGGTCTCGGCATGACGCCTGAAATCCTCGCCCGCGCCATCGAGCCGTTCTACACCACGAAACCCACCGGTCAGGGAACCGGCCTCGGATTGTCGCAAGTCTACGGATTCGTCCGCCAGTCGGGCGGATTTCTGCGGATAGAGAGCGAGCCCGGGCGTGGAACCACCGTCCGCATCTCGCTCCCGGGATCTCCCCGCTCATTTGACGCGGGCAAGGACCAGTCGAAGCCCGCCAGCGCGTCGACGAAGCCGTCGTCGGTTTCCGGCGCCGTCCTTGTCGTCGAAGATCAAGCCGACGTGCGGGCGCAGATCGTCGAGGTCCTCGCCAACATGGGATGCGAGGTCGTCGAAGCCACGGACGGGACGGAAGGATTGCGCCTCATCGATCAGAGGCGCCATCTGGACCTTCTGGTCACCGACGTCGGGCTTCCTGGCTTGGGCGGGCGCCAACTCGCGGACGCAGCCCGTGCGACGATCCCGGGCTTGCGGGTTCTGTTCATCACCGGCTACGCCGGGACGGCGCTCGACGATGCCAGCTTCATGCACGGCATGGAGATTTTGCGAAAGCCGTTTGCGCTCGACGAATTCGCCAGCCGGGTTGCGGCTATTCTGTCGCGGCCGGCGGCGCCGTGACGGCCGGCGCCGGAATTGGCCAAGTTTCATCCGCTCGTTAGAATGGCCGGGCATGTTCGCGCTCTCGCTGTCCGAGGCCGCGCAGGGGGAGTATCGCATGAGGGTTGCAACGCTTGCCGTTCTGGCGGGAATCCTCGGCTTTGCTCATCCGGCGCTCGCGCTCGACAAGGTCAGGTTCGGCACCAACTGGCTCGCGGATCCCGAGGCGGGCGGCTTCTTTCAGGCGGCCGCCGACGGGACTTATGAAAAATACGGCCTCGACGTCGACATCATTCCCGGCGGTCCGCAGGCCAACGGCGGGCTGATGCTCCTGTTCGGCAAGCTCGATTTCTTCATGGGCGGCGACATGATCGGCAACTACCTTGCAGCCGAGAGCAAGCTGCCGCTCGTCGCCGTCGCCGCCGACTTCCAGAAGAGCGCGCAAATTTTCATGTCGCACCCCGGCGTCGGCCTCGACAAATGGGCGGACCTGCCGAACGCCAAGCCTGTCTACGTCGGCGCCGGCGCCATCAACACTTTCTACGCCTGGCTGCGCATCGTCTACGGCTTCAAGGACGAGAACATCAGGCCGTATAATTTCAACTCCGCCCCCTTCATGAAGAACAAGGGCTCGATCCAGCAGGGCTACGTGACCGCCGAGCCGTACGAGATCGAAAAGCAAGGCGGCTTCAAGCCGAACATCTTCCTGCTCTCCGACTATGGCTACGACACCTATTCGACGCTGATCGTGACTCGCAACGAACTCGTCGACAAGACGCCCGACCTCGTGCAGCGCTTCGTCGACGCGTCCGCGATCGGCTGGTACCACTATCTCTACGGCGACAATTCGAAGGCCAACGAGATGATCAAGGCCGAGAATCCCGACATCACCGACGCACAGATCGCCTTTTCGATCGCCGCGATGAAAAAATACGGCATCGTCGATTCCGGCGATACGCTCTCGCTCGGCATCGGCGCCATGACCGACGCCCACTGGAAGGATTTCTTCGACAAGATGGTGCAGACCGGCTTCATCGGCGCGAGCACCGATTACAAGAAGGCCTATACCCTCAAGTTCGTCAATCATGGCGTCGGCCTCGATCTCCGGCCGAAGTAAGCGCGGGGCCTCGCGTCCACGACGTGAAGCGAATCCGCGCCCATCCGCTCGTCCCCAGGGACGTGCCCGTCTACGGCTACATCTACGACGTCAAGACCGGCCGCCTGAACGAAGTGAAGGCGGCGACCGAAGCGGGCAAAGCCGCAGCTGCAGCGGCCTGAGCCTGAGCGGGCGAGGCGCCGGCAAAACGCTCTCCCGGCGCCCTCCTGGCCGGCGCCTCGCCCTTTTTTGTTCGGAGCACCCGACGACCCCGGGGTTGGCCCATCACGCCCCGCGCCACCCTGTAGGGGCCGGGTCGCGGACCCGGCCGGCGGGCTCAGCGAGCCCGCCCTACAACGTCCGCGCGCTCAGGCCGCTTTCCGTCCGCGGCGTGGCGGCGCCGGCCTCGCCGGCTCGGGCGGCGCGGCGTTCTCGTCGAAGAGTTCGGCCAGCTTCTCGGTCATCGCCCCGCCCAGTTCCTCGGCGTCGACGATCGTCACCGCGCGCTTATAGTAGCGGGTCACGTCATGGCCGATGCCGATGGCGATCAGCTCGACCGGCGAGCGGGTCTCGATCTCCTCGATCACATGGCGCAGGTGGCGCTCGAGATAGTTGCCGGGATTGACCGAGAGCGTGGAATCGTCGACCGGCGCGCCGTCGGAGATCATCATCAGGATCTTGCGCTGCTCGGCGCGTCCGAGCAGCCGCTGGTGGGCCCAGTCGAGCGCCTCGCCGTCGATGTTCTCCTTGAGCAGCCCCTCGCGCATCATGAGCCCGAGGTTCTTGCGCGCGCGCCGCCACGGCGCGTCCGCCGCCTTATAGATGAGATGGCGCAGATCGTTGAGCCGGCCCGGATTGGCCGGCTTGCCGGCCTGAAGCCAGGCTTCGCGCGACTGTCCGCCCTTCCAGGCCCGCGTGGTGAAGCCGAGGATCTCGACCTTGACGCCGCACCGCTCGAGCGTGCGGGCGAGAATGTCGGCGCAGGTCGCGGCGACGGTGATCGGCCGGCCGCGCATCGAGCCCGAGTTGTCGATGAGCAGCGTCACCGACGTATCGCGGAACGCCATGTCCTTCTCCTGCTTGAAGGACAACGGCTGCTGGGAATCGATGATCACGCGCGGCAGGCGTGCGGTGTCGAGCACGCCTTCTTCGAGATCGAATTCCCACGAGCGGCTCTGCTGCGCCATGAGGCGCCGCTGCAGGCGGTTGGCGAGGCGGGCGACGACCGAGTGAAGGTTCTGCAGCTGCTTGTCGAGATATTCGCGCAGGCGCTGCAATTCGTCGGGGTCGCACAATTCGTCGGCGTCGACGATTTCGTCGAAGCGGGTGGTGAAGGCCTTGTAGTCCGGTCCGCGCTTTTCCGAGGAGGCCGGCTGCGGCGGACGGCTTTCCGCGGCTTCTTCCGCATCGCCCGCCTCCCCTTCGTCCTCGAGCTCCGACGACGGCGCTTCGACCGTGTCCATTGCGCCTTCCTCGGCGTCGTCGGCCGTGTCGTCGGCGGAATCGCGCTGCATCGAATCCTGCGCCTGCTGGTCCTCGCCCTCGCCCTCGGCCTCGTCGGCGTCCTCGGGCGGCGTCTTGTCCTCCGCCTCCTCCTCCGATTCCTCGGCCTCGGCGTCGGATTCGTTGGCGACGCCGAGCGAAGAGAGGAGCTTGCGCACCAGCCTGCCATAGGCGCGCTGGTCGAGGAGAGCCTCACTCAGCCGGTCGAGATCCGCGCCGGCCTTGTCCTCGATGAAGGGGCGCCAAAGCTCGACCAGGCGCGCGGCGCCGCGCGGCGGCTCGAGCCCGGTCAGGCGCTCGCGCGCCAGCATGGCGACCGCGTCCTCGAGCGGCGCTTCTTCGCGCGTGCGCGCCTCGGCGAACGGGCTTCTGTGGTAGCGGTCGTCGAGCATGGCGGCGATGTTCGAAGCCACCCCTTGCATCCGGCGCGAGCCGATGGCTTCGACCCGCGCCTGCTCGACCGCATCGAACAAGGCGCGCGCCGGCGCGCTCTGCGGCGCGAGGCGCCGGTGGATCGCGTCGTTGTGGCAGGCGAGGCGAAGCGCGAACGAATCGGCGAGGCCGCGGACGATCGCGGCTTCGCGCGGATTGGGCTTGCGCGGCGGCTCGGGCAGTCGGGCCTTGGCCCCTTCCGGCGAGGTCGCGAGCGACGGCTTGTCGGCCGAGTAGGTGATCTCGAGCTCGGGATGACGCGCCAGCGCCCGCGTGCACGAGGCGAGCGCGCGCTTGAACGGCTCATTGGGCGCGTCGGGCTTGCCGGCGGGCTTGCGATTGCTGGTCGGCTTGACGTCGACGCTCGACATTCGGGGCCTTCAAAACGTGGCGCAGCCGGGGACGGGGCGACGCCGAAAGGCTCTCTATAGGCCGCGCCCGCTGGGCCCTGCAAGGCGAGGGGCGGGCTCAGCGGGGCCAGGCGCGTGACAAGTTTGACGACGGCGCTATCGACGCGCCTAAATCACACCATAGAGTTGCGTCATGGCCGAAATCGTCGGCCGTCGGATTCCAGTCGTCTCGCGTCGAGCCGGCGGAGCCCCCGCAAGCAAAAGGCATGATGAGCGAAACCCAGCCGGCGATCGTTCAGGCCATCAGCGCGGACTTCGGCAATCGAAGCGAGTTCGAGACGCTGTTCGCCGAGGTCTTTCCCGCGCAAGCCGCCATTCACAACCCTGCCCGCCGATTGCGAAGCCCTATTCGCGATGGTCGAGGCGATTCGTCGATTTGATGATCGCGCTGAAACGCTGACCGGTCGGCCGCCTCTACCCCGCGCGCCCGCGCCAGCCGTCGAGCGACCATCCGCCGGCGCCGAGGATCGCCAGCGCAAGGAACCCGCCGGCCATCGCGATGTTCTTGTTGAATTGTATCGCCTGGTCCGCGCCCATGTGGAAGATGAGCGCCGTCAACAGGCAATAGCCGGAGAGGGCGATCGCCGCCCAGCGCGTCCACAGGCCGAAGAGCACAAGCAGGCCGCCGCCGAGCTCGGTCAGGATGACCAGCAGCAGCAGGCGCCCGTCGACCCCGTGGGCCTGCATATATTCGACCACGCCAGCGTAGCTGGTGATCTTCGCGGCCCCCTCGACGATGAAAATGTAGGCCAGCATCGCGCGGGCGAGCAGTCCAAGCGGGCCAGCCCAGCGGGAAAGGAAAAGGAGGTCCGCGTCGAAGGTTCGCGCGTCCGCAGGGGACGCGGCGTCTTGGCGCGTGAATTGGGCGCGGGACATGTCGATCGTTTCCTTCCGTCACGAGGGGCGCGCGCCGAACCTATATGGCGCGCGCCGCCGACGGGCCAACTATAGCGCGTGCGCCTTGGTCAGCGCGTCGGACAGATCCTCGTAATACTCGCACTCCGTTCCGCAAAGCTTTTCGATTGTCGCCAGTTGGTCCTTGGCGAGATCGTACTTGCCTTCGATGACATAGGCTTCGCCGAGATATTCGCGCACCTGCGGATAGGCAGGGTCGAGCGCCACCGACTTGAGATAGTACGTGATGCCCTCGTCGGTGTTGCCGAGCTTGCGGGTCGCGTAGCCGCGATAGTTCAGCGCCCGCGGCGTGTTCGGGTTATCCAGGAGATCGAGCACGTCGATCGCTTCCTGATACCGGTCTGCCTTGGCGAGCGCATAGGCGTATTCGGTCATGTCGGGGTCGGAAAGCACGCGGCTGTGCCTGACCAGGCACTTCTTGTGCTTCGCATCCCAGACCATGCCGGGATTGCAGGTCGTGAGGTCCGACGGGACCTGCGCCCGAGGCTCATTTTGGACCGGGTGAAAAAACCCGCCGCCGGCCCCACCCCCAGCGCCCGCTCCCGCTCCGCCCCCAGCGCCAGCGCCCGCACCGCCCCCAGCGCCCGCTCCCGCTCCGGCTCCGCCGCCTCCGGCGCCCGCGCCGCCCCCTCCAGCCCCGCCGCCTGCGCCACCCCCGCCGGCTCCTCCACCGCCTCCGCCGCCGCCGCCTCCACCTCCACCGCCGCCTCCGGCGGCGAATGCAGGCGAGGCCAGCGCAAGACTGGCGACGATCAATCCGCAACAGAGCGCGGAGACAAAACCAGCGCCCTTTTCGTGATGACGATTGAGAAAGCTGCGCATCGCCGGGTCCTTCCGATCGAGTTAGAGAGCCCAGGCAACACATCAGCCCGCGAATTATTCGGGAGCCCGCCTTTTCGGACGAATGCAGGATCGATCAAAAAAATCCGCCCAGCCCTCTTCGCTCCGCGCCCGATCGTGCTCTATTAGAGCGATGAGCGAAGAGAGCCGACGGGAGGTGCGGGCCGGGCTTGAGCCATCCCTCGCGCGCCTTTGGCGATATGCGCTCGTGCTGTCGAGAGCGCGAGACGTGGCCGACGACCTCGTGCAAGCGACTTGCCTGCGCGCGATCGAGCGCGCCGATCAGTTCGTTCCCGGAACGAAAGTGGATCGGTGGCTGTTCGCTATTCTCCGGTCGATCTGGCTCAACGAGATTCGGTCGCGGCGCATTCGCGAAGGCCGCGGGTTCGTGGATCCCGAGGAGGTCTTGACGACCGACGGCGCGCGTGAAATCGAAGTGAATATTACGGCGTCCGCGGTGTTAAGAGCCATCGGCCAGCTTCCCGAGGCTCAGCGCGAAACGGTGTTGCTCGTCTACGGCGACGGCTACACTTACGCCGAAGCGGCGGCGGCCCTTGCGGTCCCGATCGGCACTGTCATGAGCAGGCTCGCCACGGCGCGCGCGGCGCTGGCGAAACTGAAGTAGGAGGTTCTCCGGTAAGACGATGGCTGACGAAGACGCCGAACTTGTCGCTCTGATCGACAACGAGCTCGATGAAGCGAGCCGGGCCGCGCTTCTGGCTCGTCTGGCGGCCGACGAGGGGTTGCGTCAGCGTTACGACGAATTGCGAGCAGTGGGCGCGCCGGTCGCCCGGTCGTTGGATGAGCTTCTCGGCCAAGCTCCGCTCGAGCGCCTGCGTGCGGCGATTCCGGCGGAGAAACCCGTCTCCCGGCCGCCTAGCCTGTTCGCGGGCGGCGGGCTCAGGCAGCTTGCGGCCGGCATTGCGATCGGGCTCCTCGCGGCCGGGGCGACCGCATGGGTCGCGGCGAGCTTTGGCCTCTTCAGGGAACAGGACGACTGGCGCTCGGCCGTCGTCGAATACACCGACCTCTACACCAACGAGACCTTCAGTCCCTTGCACCCGGACGCCTCGCTGCAGGCGATCGAACTGAGCGCGCTCGGGGCCAAAGTGGGCGCGAACCTGACGCCCGACAACATCGCTCTCCCGGGGCTGCGATTCGCGGTTGCGTTCATGCTCGCCTACGAGGGGTCGCCATTGGGCGTGATCGCCTATGTCGACCCCTCGGGGGCGCCGGTCCTGCTCTGCATCCTCGCCGACCACGCCCCTGACGCTCCGATCCGCTCCGAACGCCGGGACGATCTGTCCCTCGCCTGGTGGTCGCGAGGCGGGCGCAGCCACCTGGTCATCGGCCATATCCCGGAGGAGCATGCCGTCGCCCTCGCTCAAACGATGGAAAAGCGAATCTGAAATCCCTCTTACGTGCCGCTCAGAGATCTTTGATCGCGGGGAACAGTAACGAGTAAGTGAAATCGACCCCTTGAAACGAATAGGCCGCCCTCCTCGAATGTTCATGGCCGACCAGGATAGAGAGGAGCCCATGTCCACATACGAAAAGACCATCCGGCACACCCGTGTCGTTTGCGCGATCCTGGCGCTTGGCGTCCTCGCACAGACCGGAACGCCGGCCGCTGCTTCCGCGAATTGGCGAATCGACCCCGTGCGAACGCACATCGCCTTCGCCATCGACGCGGTTGGCTATCCGCGCACCCGCGGCCAATTCGAGCAGTTTGCAGGGCGAATATCGGTCGATCTCGACCACCCGGAGCGGAGCAACGTCACTTTCCATGTCCAGTCGCGATCGGTGGAGGTCGGCTCGCCCTCATTCGACGATTATCTGCGCTCGGCCGCCTTCCTCGATGCAGCGCGTTTTCCTTCGATTGATTTCGTGTCTAATTCGGTCGCGAAGATTGACGATCACACGGTCCGCGTGACCGGCGACCTCACGCTGCTCGGGGTGACGCGGCCGCTCAGCGTCGACGTCGCGGTGCAGGGCGGGACGGCCGGCGGCGGGGCTCGCCTCGCCTTCATGGCGAAGACCAGCATCGACCGGCTCGATTTCGGCATGAATTCGGGCTTCCCTCTGGTGTCGCGCGAGGTCGAGCTCGTGATCTCGAGCGAGGCCGCGCAGCTTTGATCGCCGAGGCGCGGCCAGCGCGGTGGAGCGTGTTGATCATCTCGCTTCACTGGACGGCGGCGGCGATCATTCTTGGGCTTATCGCGCTCGGTTGGGCGATGATCTACGGCGGTCTTGACGCCGCGACGACCTTTGACCTTTTCCAGTGGCACAAGTCGCTGGGGTTCGTGGCGCTGGCGTTGACCGCGATCCGGCTCGCCGCGCGCGTTCTCGGCCCTTCGCCGCCTGCGCCGGCGTCCCCGCTGTGGGAGCTGCGATCCGCCGCAGCCGCCCAGGGCCTGCTCTACCTCTTGACGATCTGTGCGATCGCTTCGGGCTGGCTCCTCGTTTCGGCTTCGCCTCTGCCGATACCGACGTTGTTTTTCGGCCTGTTCGTCATACCGAACATCGCGACGCCCGATCCGTCGACATTCGCCTCCGCCGCGCTTGCGCATAAGGTCGCCGCGTGGGCGATCGCTTTTCTGGTCGCGCTCCACGTAGCGGGCGCGCTCAAGCACCATTTCATGAGCCGCGATGATGTTCTGAGGCGAATGTCGCCGGATTGGCCAAAGCTCGGCGCCCCGCGCCGCTGAAGTCCGGCCGCCTGCGGCATTTACAGAAATATCGACATTTTCTTGCGGTTATCAGAAGTGAGGGCTATTGTGCCCGCTGTCGGCCCGAAAGCCGACAGGGGCGGGGCTGGCGGGCCTCGCGCCGTTCGACTGCGTCGTGTTGATCCCGCCGGCCCAAGCTTTGCGCCCCATTTCGCCAAGGATTTAAGCCTTAAGCCATTGAAAAGCCTCGGCTGGCGGAAGGGAAAACGAATTTGGTTTTCGTTGCGCTGGATTTGGTTTTTGTTGCGCCTGGCCTTGGTTTTTGTTGCGGCGGCCTTGGTTTTTGTTGCGGTGGATTTGGTTTTTGTTGCGGGCTCGCGGAATGGCCTATTCGACGTCCTCGACCGTCACGGTGCGGCCCGATAGGCGCTGGGCGAGCGAAGCCTCCATGAACGGGTCCAGGTCCCCGTCGAGCACGTCGGCGGGCGAACTCGAGACGTGGCCCGTCCGAAGGTCCTTCACCATCTGATAGGGCTGCAGCACGTAGGAGCGGATCTGATGGCCCCAGCCGATGTCGGTCTTGGAGGCCGAATCGGCGTTGACCTTGGCCTCCCGTTTCTCAAGCTCGAGCTCATAGAGGCGGGCTCGCAGCATGTTCCACGCGGTCGCCCGGTTCTTGTGCTGCGAGCGCTCGGACTGGCAGGCGACGACGATGCCGGTGGGAATGTGGGTGATCCGCACCGCCGATTCGGTCTTGTTGACGTGCTGTCCGCCGGCGCCGGAGGCGCGATAGGTGTCGATCCGGCAATCGCTCTCGTTGACCGCGATCTCGATCCGGTCGTCGACGACCGGATAGACCCAGACCGAGGCGAAGCTCGTATGCCGGCGAGCGTTCGAATCGTACGGCGAGATGCGCACCAGGCGATGAACGCCCGACTCGGTCTTCATCCACCCGTGCGCGTTGTGGCCCCTGACGATGATCGTTGCCGACTTGATGCCTGCCTCGTCCCCGTCCGTTTCTTCGATCAGCTCGACTTTGAACTTTCGCCGCTCGGCCCAGCGCGCGTACATTCTCAGCAGCATCCGCGCCCAGTCGCAGCTCTCGGTGCCGCCCGCCCCCGAATGCACCTCGATATAGGTGTCGTTGGCGTCCGCCTCGCCGGAAAGCAGCGCCTCGAGCTCACGCCGTTCGCCCTCGGCCTTGAGCGCCCTCAGCGCCGCGATTCCTTCGGCTTCAACGGCCTGATCGCCCTCGGTCTCGGCAAGGTCGATGAGCGTCGCCGCGTCATCGAGGTCGCGCTCGATTTTCGTGAGCGCGCCTAGCCGGTCTTCCAGCATCGTGCGCTCCCGCATCACCTTTTCGGCGAGCTCGGGATCGGTCCAGAGGTTAGGGTCTTCGGATTTGGCGTTCAGTTCGGCAAGACGCCGGGTCGCCGCATCGACGTCAAAGATGCCTCCTCAGCAGCCCCACGGACTGCTTGATCGATTCGACCAACTGTTCGGCTTCGGCGCGCATGATCCCAACCATCAACCTGAATACGAGAAGCACGATCTTAAGTCGCCTCCGCCTATCACAGCGCCTTCAACGCAAGCAGCGCGCAGGCCAGCGGGAGAGCGGTCGAGCTCTTCGTCCGAAGTCTCGTCCGCTCAGTAGAGGCCGCCGGTCCCCGACCCGACCGATCGTTCGCTGCGGGAGGAAGTCTGGGCCCCTTCGCCCCAGCCGCCGCCATAACTGTCGGGCGGTCCGGTGCCCGGCTTGAACGCTTCCATGATCGAGCCGGGGCCGGTCGCACGCATACCGCTGTGGACGTCGACCGAAATGAGCTTGATGCCCGGCGGAATCCGGAAGGGCGTGTCGGGCGTGTCCTTGAGCGCCAGCTTCATGAAGTCGCGGAAGATCGGCGCGGTGTAGAGCGCGGCCTGCGCGGCGCCGCCGAGTGAGCGCGGCTTGTCGTAACCCATGAACACCCCGAACGCGAGATTGGGCGAGTAGCCGACAAACCAGAGGTCTTTCGCGTCATTGGTAGTGCCGGTCTTGCCGGCAAGGTGCTTGCCGACCTCCTTGATCGCGATGCCGGTGCCGCGCTGGATGACCCCTTCCATGATGGAGGTGATCTGATAGGCGGTCAGCGGATCGATCACCTGCTCGCGTTTATCGATCAGGCGCGGTTCGGGCTGGTTTTCCCACGTCGCCGCATCGCACCCTTCGCAGACGCGTTCGTCGTGCTTGTAGATCGTATTGCCCCAGCGATCCTGGATCCGGTCGATCAGCGTCGCTTTCACCCGCTTGCCGCCGTTGGCGAACATCGAATAGCCGGTGATCATCCGCAGCACCGTTGTCTCGCCCGCGCCGATCGACATCGACAGGAACGGCGGGAGATTGTCGTAAATGCCAAAGCGCTTGGCGTATTCGACGACCAGCGGCATGCCGATGTCGCGAGCGAGCCTGATCGTCATCAAGTTGATCGAATGCTCGATCCCGAATCTGAGCGTATGCGGACCCCCGGACGTGCCTTCGAAGTTCGCCGGCGTCCAGAGCTGGCCGCTGCCGTCGTCGATCTGGACTGGCGAGTCGAGAAGGGTCGAGGTGGGCGTATAGCCGTTATCCAGCGCCGCCGCGTAGACGAAGGGTTTGAACGAGGAACCCGGCTGCCGCTGCGCCTGGGTCGCCCGATTGAATTCGGACTCGTCGAACGAGAACCCGCCGACCATCGCGAGCACGCGCCCGGTGAACGGATCCATGGCGATGCAGGCGCCGGACACTTCCGGAATCTGCCGCACCCGATACTCTCCGTCGCGGCCAACGACCGGCTCGACATAGAAGACGTCGCCCGGCTTGACCAAGCCCTTCGGCCTCCTGCCGGTCCATTTGACCCCATCGAGCGTCACCGATCCGGTCTTGCGATCGGCGACGATCGCGCCAGACTTGTCGCGCTCCGGCTGGATCCCGATCCGCATGGCCGTGTCGCCGACATCGAGCGCCACCGCCAGGACCCAAGGCTTGATGTCGCCGTAGGCGGGAATATCGGCCAGCGGGACGCCCCAGTCCTGGTTGATGTCGATGCTCTTGAGCGTGCCATGCCAGCCGTAGGCCTCATCATAGCGCACAAGGCCGTCGACCAGCGCCTTGCGCGCCATCAGCTGAACCTTCGGGTCGAGAGTCGTGCGGACCGACAGTCCGCCCTCGTAAAGCTTCTGCTCGCCGTAGCGCTCCGACAATTCCCGCCGGACCTCTTCGGCGAAGAAGCCCGCGGCGATCGAATTGGGTGTGAGGACGCGGGGGTTGACCACCAAAGGCTCGGCCCGCGCCTCGTCCGCCTGTTTGGCGGTGATGTAGTGATCCTCCTCCATGCGCCCGATGACGTAGTTGCGCCTTTCAACGGCGCGGTCGTGGTCGCGGAACGGGTTCAGCGAACTCGGCTCCTTTGGCAAAGCGGCGAGATACGCGACTTCGGCAACGGTCAGCTCGTGTACGGACTTGTTGAAATAGTTGAGCGCCGCGGCGGCGACGCCGTAGTTGGAAAGGCCGAGGTAAATTTCGTTGAGGTAGAGCTCGAGAATCTTCTCCTTCGAGTAGGCGGACTCGATTCGCATGCTCAGCAGGATTTCGCGGATCTTGCGGTCGAACGTCCGGTCCGAGTTCAGGAGAAAGTTCTTCGCCACCTGCTGGGTGATGGTCGAGGCGCCCTGGATATGGCGTGAACCCTGGAGGTAAATGAGACCCGCGCGCACGATACCCTCGGGATCGACGCCGTAGTGGGAGTAAAAGTTCTTGTCTTCGGCCGATATGAAGGCTTCCTTGACGAGGGCCGGAATTTCGTCCGATGGGAGATAGAGTCGCCGCTCGCGCGAATACTCCGCGAGCAGGCTGCCATCGGCGGCGTGTACGCGCGTCATGACCGGCGGCTCATAGTTCTTCAGCTGCGTGTAGTCCGGCAGGTCCTGCTCATATTTCCAGACGACGCCGGCAAAGAGGGCCGCCGCCACGACGAATAGCAGCGCGCCGGTAGCAAATATGAAGCCGATAATGCGAGCGATACCGCGCATCTCTCGATCGTAGCCTTCCATTGCGCCCGTCGGCGAGCGCTCGAGGCGTCGAGACGAACTTTGCTTTCTGCGCCGCCAAGGCGCGAAGTTTACGGGGCCGATCTTCGGCCCTTCCCTTGGCCGCCCCGATCCAGCTCCAAATCGAACCCGTCAGGCTGGCCCGGTGTCGTTCTCGACTTGGGCGAATCTATGATCGATGAGCTTGGCGCCGGCCCACGCGCCCCAATAGCCCAGCGCGCCCACTGGGCGCAAGCGTCAATGCCCAAGCGGCAGCGCGGGTTGTGGGCCAGACAAGGCGATCCCTGGATCGCCCGTTGGGGCGCTCGCCGGCTTCTCGATTGCGGAAAAGAAGGCGTCAATGGCGTTCGCCATGGCCCCCGCCGTCTTGGCCCGCCAGTCCGGGGAGGCCAAGGACTGCACATCCTGGGGGTTCGACAAATAGCCGAGCTCGACCAGGACGGAGGGGAACTCCGGCGCCTTCAGGACGACGAAGCCCGCCGAGCGTTCCGGGTTGTGGTTGAGCCTCGCTGCGCCGCGCAGGTTGTCGACGAGTCCGCGCGAGAAGAGGTGGGCGTAGGTCCGGGTTTCTCGCCGCTTGAGGTCGAACAGGATATCGGCGACACCCGGATCATCGAGCCGCTTGCGCCCGCCGGGACCATTGTCGGCGGCGTTCTCGCGCGCGGCGATGCGGGCAGCCTCTGCATCGGAAGCGCGGTCCGCCACGGTATAGACGGTGGAGCCGCTGACGGCCGCGTCCTCGCTCAACGTGTCGGCATGGACGGAAATGAACAACGAGGCATTCGCGCCGCGGGCGATGTCGACCCGATCTTCGAGATCCACATATTGGTCGCCGTCGCGGGTCATGATGACCCTGTAGCGCTTCGTCGCATCGAGCTCTCGCTTGAGTTCTGCGCAGAACTCATAGACCAGCGTCTTTTCCTGCACGCCGCCGAGCCCAATAGCCCCGCCGTCGATGCCGCCGTGACCCGGATCAAGGACAATGACTGGCGGCTGCGCTAGGACCGGCGCGTCGGGCGCGCTTGCGGGGGTGGGCGAGCGGACGAGCGCGGCAAAGGCGGCGGGATTGCAAGGCCTCAATTCGATCGTAAGACGCGCCGCAGGCGCGCCGTCGACGATCGGTCGGGTGGAAATGCCCGCAGGACAAGCCGCTCGCGCGAGGTCGATGACGATCCGCGATTTGCCGGCCGCAAACAAGCCGAAGCGAAAGTCCTTCACCAGCGAATCGTCCCGCAGTCCGCCGACCCGACCGACCGCCGGGTCCAAGCGGAAGCTGACCTCCGGCATGTCGATAACAATGCGCTCGGGTGACGCCAAGGCGGACGCTCTCGCCTCGACCGCTCGCGACAGATCGAACACAAGTTTGGCCCCGCCCGGATCCTGTGTGAGCCGCGCCGCGACGGCGACTGGAGCGCTCGCTTCGACCGCGAAGGCGCGCTCGAACGGCGCCGACATCAATGTCGCCGACATCAACGTCAAAGCGGAAAAAGCCGTCAAGCGTCCCAATCGCGCCATTCAGCTTCCCCTCGGCGCCGCGCGCCATTGCGCTATAGAGCCAACGCCGCCGACACGCAATCGGCCGGCGTTGGTTCCAAGTCCCGCCCGCCGGCCGACAAACCGGAGCGCCCGAGAAAGAATGAGCATGGGAAGTTCTTTACGAGGAGTTAACCGGGTGCGGCGAGCGGACTTGGGCGCGCCCGCGAAGGACTTGGGGCCTCGTGAAGAAGCGCTTAGCTCCGCGCCCTCAAGAAGGACAAATAGGAAAGAACTTGCCAAGGGGCCCGGCGGCGCCTATTTAAGACCCGTTACGAATTCGGACCGCGTCCGCGCGGTCGGCTCGCTCGACGGTTGAGCGAGGCATTTGCCGGGACCGTCATACGACGGCCCGCGGCTTGCGCGGATAACGTCGGGGCGTGTTTTCGGCCCGTCGGAGGGATCGTCGCTTTGATCCGCCGGCGAGGGTCTGTGCAGGAAGATTGCGAGCAGAAAGCGACGAATCGACCTGCCGGATACTACGTGGCGGCACGCCTTGGATCGTGACATCGGCGCCCTGCGGCGCCGTTTGAATGGCGACGAGCCGCGATACGCCTTGTTTTCAGGATGACGATGTTCCGATGGCGCAACCAAGACTTTCCGGCCGCAATCCGTGCGGCCCGGGAGGGTCTTAGCGCTGCGGTCGCGCATAGTCAGCCCGCTGAGGCGGCGGCGCTCGTTTCCCAATTTTCAATTTTCCCCATCTCCAACATAGACGCCACGCGCGGCGCAGTCGGTCAGCCCACTGGGCGCTCGCCGCGAATTTTCACGCGCGGCGAGAGAGTTTGCCATGGCCAACAAGATGATCATCGACGCCTCCCACCCGGAGGAAACCCGGGTCGTGGTTCTGCGAGGCAATCGGGTCGAGGAGTTTGACTTCGAGTCAGCGAGCAAGAGGCCGCTGAGGGGGAACATCTACCTCGCCAAAGTGACCCGGGTAGAACCGTCGCTCCAGGCCGCTTTCGTCGACTATGGCGGCAATCGCCACGGCTTTCTCGCCTTTTCCGAAATCCATCCGGACTATTACCAGATCCCGGTCGCCGATCGGCAAGCGCTCCTTGAGGAGGAGGCGATGTCGCAACGCGAGGAGGACGAAGAGGCCAGCGGCGACCGACGCAGCCGGCGTCATCGGCGCCCGCGACGCGCGGAAGCCGAAGCGCGCGTCGGGAAGGGCGAGTCGATTTCGGAACATGCGTCCGCGGACGAATTGGGCGCGGACGAATCCGCTCCTGCTTTCCCGTCGGAGAATGGCGAGGGGGACTCGCCCGAGGTTGGCGGCGGGGAGGACGCTACGCCAGCACACCTGGCTCCGACCGACGCGCCCACAAGCGCCGACGCTACGGGCGCGGACGCCGCGCGTGAAGCATCAAATGATGGTTCGACGTCAGATGAGTCCCCGCTCGAAAGGGTGTCCCATGAAGGCGCCTCGGGCGCCGTTGCTCTCGACGAGCCGGCCGACGCCGCCAGACACGCAGCGAACGTCGAACACGACGAAAACCGCCACGAGGATGACGACCACGAAGTCACGACGCTCGAGGACGGCTCCGAGGAGCGCTCGGCGCCAAGTCGTCTGCGACGAGTTGAGGATGAAGGCGAGCCAGTCGAGCAGATCGGCGGCGACGCGATGGAGGAAGTTCCGCGCCGCGCGCCCCGCTTGCGCCGCCAATACAAGATTCAAGAGGTCATCAAGCGGCGCCAAGTTCTGCTGGTCCAGGTTGTCAAGGAGGAACGCGGCAACAAGGGGGCGGCGCTGACGACCTACCTCTCACTCGCCGGACGCTATTCGGTCTTGATGCCCAATACCGCTCGCGGCGGCGGGATTTCGCGCAAAATCACCAATGCCCAAGACCGGAGCCGATTGAAGGGGATCGCCGATGAACTCGATGTTCCCGAAGGCATGGGGGTCATTCTCCGCACCGCTGGCGCCTCGCGGACCAAAGCCGAGGTCAAGCGCGACTTCGAATATTTGTTGCGGATGTGGGAGACCGTGCGGGAAACGACGCTCGCATCGAGCGCGCCGACGCTCGTCTACGAAGAGGGCTCGCTCATCAAACGGGCGATCCGGGATCTCTACAGCAAGGAAGTCGAAGAGATCGTCGTCGCCGGCGAAACCGGCTATCGCGAAGCCAGGCAGTTCATGCGGCTGCTGATGCCGAGTCACGTCAACAGCGTGCAGCTCTATCGAGACACCCAGCCTGTCTTCGCCAAAGCTGGCGTCGAGTCGCAACTCGACGCGATGTTCTCCAACCAGGTGACGCTGAAGTCTGGCGGCTACATCGTCATTAACCAGACCGAAGCGCTGGTAGCCATCGACGTCAATTCGGGGCGATCGACGCGAGAGCATAGCATCGAGGATACCGCGCTGCGCACCAACGTCGAGGCCGCCGACGAGATCGCACGCCAGCTGCGTCTGCGGGATCTTGCCGGGCTCATCGTTGTCGACTTCATCGACATGGAGGAGTCGCGCAACAATCGCGCGGTCGAGAGGCGGATCAAGGATGCGCTGAAAAATGACCGCGCGCGCATTCAGGTCGGACGCATTTCGCACTTCGGCTTGCTCGAAATGTCGCGACAGCGCATTCGTACCGGAGTTCTTGAAGGCTCGACCGTCGTCTGCGCTCATTGCCAGGGCGCCGGTGTCGTGCGATCAACGGCTTCAATTGCCCTGCATGTGCTACGCGTGCTCGAAGACGCGTTGATCAAAAGCTCGACCCATGACGTCACGGTGCGCACCCGCACGCCCGTCGCGCTTTACATTCTCAACCAGAAACGCGCCAATCTGCGTGACCTGGAGGGCAGGTTCGGCGTCGTGATCGCCGTCGAGGCTGACGATACGTTGACCGGCGCCAACTACCACGCAATCGAGCGCGGCGAGCCGGCGGCGGGCGTTAAGAGTGAAGTCGAACCCCCGAAATCGATTGCGAGCGAGTTTGCGACAATCGTAGAAGAGCGAGAGCCGATCGAGGACGACTCGGAGGAAGTTCCCGACGCGTCGGGACAAGAGGGACAAGAAGTTCCGCACGCGAGCGAGCGGGCCGGCGGCCCGGCGGCCGACGAAGTTGATGCCGGCCGGCGACGCCGGAGGCGGCGGCGCCGTCGCGGCGGCGAGCGGTCGTTCGGCGAAAACCTGCCGCAGGACGCGCCTCAGCCGACAGATGACGGCTTGGCCGCGGTCGCCGAAATCGGCGGTGACCTCCAGGCCCCGAATGGCGAGGGCAATGCGTTCGAGAGGCGAGGTCCGCACGGCGAAGAAGACCGCCAACGTCGCCCGAGGCGCTCGCGTGGCCAGCGAGATCGTTTCTCACGGCGGCCAGACGGCGAAACCCGGCGCGAAGCGGGGGCGCGTGGTTTTGACTCGCCGCCTTCGCTGGCTCTCGAACAAGAATTCGCGGCGTCCGAGGCTGACTATTCCGAAGCGCCGACGCCTGCCCGCGATGCGGTTCCAGTTCGAGAGTCAGCCGTCGAGCCGGCGCAAACATCGGCTCATGAAGCTCGCATCGAGCCGGCGCGGGCTCTTGAGGCCGTGGAGCCTGAAGTCGAGTCTCGGCCGCCATTCGCAGATGCAGCCTCGACCGGAGATTCATCTGTGCCTTCAGAGGCCGCCGCGGGACCGGCGCCGCCGACCCCTCCTCCGGTAAAGGGTGAGCCGCCGCGGCCGCGCCGCAGCGGCTGGTGGCAGCGGGCGCGCGCGAGCGTAATCGGGGAATAGCGCGTCATTCGCGGCGTGCGAAGCACACCTACTGGCGGACGGCCCGAGAGGCAGGCGCCGCTGCCTAAAGGGCCCGCAGTCTCACTTTGGCGGATCTCTCCGCCGTGAGCCGATTGCGAAGCGGCAGGCCGAACGGCTCGGACTCGATCTCGAACATGTCGCCTTTTTGCGTCTGCACGCCGCCGCTGAAGGAGAGCGTCGCGGTCCCGAAGAAATGAACGTGGATATCGCCCGGCCGCCGAAACAATGCATATTTGAAATGATGCGCCTCGAGATTGGCGATCGAATGAGCCATGTTCTGCTCACCGGACTGGAACGGCTTTTCCCAGATCACTTCCTTCCCCCGACGGATCCGCGACATGCCATTGACGTCGGCCGGCAGATCGCCAACCAGCAATTCCGGACCCAGGCTTGCTGGTCGCAACTTCGAGTGCGCCAGCCAAAGATAGTTCTGCCGTTCGGTAACGTGATCGGAGAATTCATTGCCTAGCGCAAACCCCAGTCGAACCGGACCGCCGGCGTCGTCGATCAAGTAGATTCCAACGATCTCAGGCTCTTCGCCGCCGTCGAGCGCGAAGGCTGGACTGGGCAGATCGCCCTCCGGCGGCGCGAGAATGGAACCGTCGCCCTTATAGAACCACTCGGGCTGGGCGCCGGTTTCGCCCTTGGCGGGCTTGCCCCCCTCGAGGCCCAATTTGAACATCCGCATCGAATCGGTGAGCTTGGACGGATCGGCGAGGTCCTTGTGCATCTTGTCACGTCCCTCGGCCGAACCGAGATGCGTAAGGCCGGTCCCGGTCACCAAGACATGCGCGGGATCTTTGTGGTGGATCGGCGTGAGCACACGCCGCTCCTTCAACGCTCGCGCAAGATCGACCGGCTTGCCGACTCCCCGATCGGCGATGAGTTTGCGGATCGAAACCCCCTCGGCGATCGCCTGGCGCGCGAGGTCGAGCGTCGTGCGCGCGCCTTTGACGATCCGGCTCTCGCCTCGGGCCGAGACGGCCAGCGCCCGCTTGCCGTTTTCATCGATGAATTGCGCCAGTCTCACGCTTTTCCCCTTCTTCAGCGCCTGAATTCAGACGCGCTTCAATTAGCTCGAAGATTCGTGAATCAGTGTAATTGCTGGCTGCGAATGTCGCTCCAGCTTCGATGAGCGTTTGCGAATCCAGCGTCGTGGTCATCCCCACCACCGCAAGCTCCGCGGCCGCAGCGGCGCGCACCCCCGACAACGAGTCTTCAAAGGCGATCGAATGGGCCGCCGAGGCGCCCGTGCGCTCCAACGCTGTCAGGTACGGCAACGGATCGGGCTTTGAGCGTGGGAGTTCTCCCCCGATCACCAGGATCGGCAGACGCTGCCCAATCCCAAGCGCCCCGAGAACCTTTTCGGCGTTAGCGCGGGGGGCGTTGGTCACCACCGCGCGCTTGAGCCCGCGCCGGTCGGCGAAATCGAGGAGCGCAAGCGCGCCCAGAATGGGCTCGAGGTCGCGCAAATTGTCGCGGTAGGCCGCTTCTTTGGCGTCAAGAGTCGCAGCCTGCTCAAGGAGCGACAAGTGCGAAAGGTATCGACTGGCAATCATTTCGTTAGACGCGCCCATGATATTTGCAGCGTATTCGGAACGATCGAGCGAAATGCCATGCGGCGCGAATACGCGCCGGAACGCAGCCAGATGCTCGGCGTCGCTATCCACGAGCGTTCCGTCGAGATCGAACAGCAACGCGGTCTTCATGACGGCCCGAAAAGACGGTCTGGGCCGGCGGTCACATCGTTGCTCCGATCTGCCAGGGCGTGAATTCGGCGTCGCCATAGCCCAGGAGCTCCGACTTCGTCCGTTCGCCAGAGGCGACCGCAAGGATCTTGTCGAAGATTTCCCTGCCCTTCTCTGCGATCGACACGCCGTCGACGACGTCGCCGCAATTGATATCCATATCCTCGATCATCCTGCGGTAGGTGTCGTTATTGGTGGCGAGTTTGATCGACGGCGTCGGCTTGCAACCGTAAGCTGAGCCCCGACCGGTGGTGAAGCAGAGCATATTGGCGCCGCCCGCGACCTGCCCGGTCGCGGACACGGGATCATAACCCGGCGTATCCATGAACACGAAGCCCTTCGCCGTCACCGGCTCGGCGTATCGGTAGACTTCGTTGAGCGCTGTCGTGCCCCCCTTCGCGGCCGCGCCCAGGGACTTCTCGAGAATAGTCGTCAAGCCGCCGGCCTTGTTGCCGGGCGAGGGGTTGTTGTTCATTTCGCCGCCGTTGCGCGCGCAATAGTCCTCCCACCAATGAATTCGCTCGACCAGCTTGCGCCCGATCTCCGGCGTCGCCGCGCGCCGCGTCAGCAGATGTTCGGCGCCGTAGATCTCCGGCGTCTCTGAAAGGATCGCCGTGCCGCCGTTGCGCACCAGAATGTCGGCGGCGGCGCCGAGCGCCGGATTGGCGGTGATTCCCGAATACCCGTCCGAGCCGCCACATTGAAGGGCGAGCGTAAGCACGCTCGCCGGCGCGGTCGTGCGCTCGGCGCGGTCGAGCGTCGGCAGCATGGCGCGGATGCGCTCAACCCCGGCCGCGACTGTCTTGCGCGTGCCGCCCGTCGCCTGGATTGTCAGGCTATGGAAGGACTCGCTCTCGACGACTCCGTATTCCTCCTTCATGCGGCCGATCTGAAACACTTCGCAGCCGAGCCCAACCATCAACGTCGCCCCGATGTTGGGATTGCCGGCGTAGCCCCATTGAGTTCGCATCAAGGCGTCAAAGCCTTCGCCCTTGGCGGCGATGCCGCAGCCGGTGCCGTGCACTAGCGCGATCACGCCGTCGACGTTCGGGTAGTCGGCAAGAATTCCGGACCGCTCGACTTCGCGCGCGATGAGCCGCGCGACCGTCGCCGAGCAATTCACCGAAGTCAGGATTGCGACATAGTTGCGCGTCCCGACCTTTCCGTTTGCCCGCCAGAAGCCCTGAAAGACCGGCTGAGTCGCAACCGGGGCGATCGTCTCGGGGCGCGCATCCTCGCCAAAATGATAGTCGCGCGCGAATTCCTTCACGCCGCAATTGTGCTCGTGCACCCATTCGCCCGCAGAAACCGGCCGCGAGGCAAAGCCGATGATTTGACCGAACTTGCGGATCGGAGCGCCAGTCTCGACGGCAACGGCCGCCATCTTGTGGCCCTTTGGGATACGCTCGCGAGCGATTACCCCTCCCGCAGGGGCGGCGCCGGCGGCGATCTCGTCGATCGCGATGACAACATTGTCCGATGGGTCGAGGCGTAGCACGCGAGGCGTTGTCATGGTGTATTTCCACTCAGGATTTATTGTCTACGACGAAAAGAGGCCGGGCTGTTTCTGCGCCAGGGATTCGAGCAGCGCGCTGGTCGCATCGAGGTGCCGCCTCATCGCCTCGCGCGCTGCGGGAGGGTCGCCCGCTTCAATCGCGGCCATGATCGAGGCGTGCTCTTTCTGCGCCGTGCGCAGGCGTCCGCCTGGAGACATTGCGAGCCTGCGCGCCCTTTCCAAATGGACGCGAAGGGCTTCCAGGACATCCTGGGCGCGCGCCATCCCGAGATGAGCCGTCATGATCTGGTGGAACGCCACGTCGAGCGCATAGAAGACAGCACGGTCCTCGGCATCAACCGCCGCGGCCCCCTGCTTGAGATTTGCCGCCAGCGCATCCTTATCGGCGCGCGTCATTCGCCGCGCGGCTTCCGCGGCGATCTCGCCCTCGAGAGCACTCCGGATAAAGAAACGCTCGCGCACGTCGTTCAACGAGATTCGGGCGACGAAAGAGCCATGCTGGGGCGCAACGTCGACAAGACGATCGTACGACAGGCGGCTGACCGCGGCCGAGACGGGAAAGCGAGAAACTCCGAGCTTCTCACACAACCCCGCCTTGTCGATCAGGCAGCCCGGCTCCAGCGTTCCGGAGAGAATCGCTTCCTTCAGTTCGCCGTACACGGTGTCCGCCTTGGAATGCGCGCCTTTCGCCAAGTCGCTACCCGCGCCTTTAGGGCGAAGCGAAACGCTTCGCCTGTTTTCGCTAACATGTTAGAGGCTAGAGAGGCGGGGGCCCCCCGTCAATCCACCAACGCCGCACCGGAGACGGCCATGCCGACGATGGACTTGACCGCGGAGACGACGCTGCCGGCGGACCGCTACGCCGGCGCTTTAGCGGCACGGGTATGGCGGCCCGACGTCGACGGCCCTTGCGTGGTTGCGGTAAGGCAAGACGGTTTGGTCGACGTCAGCGCAACATTCCCCACCATACGCGATCTTTGCGAGGCGCCGTCCCCGGCCGAGGCGTTGCGCGCGGCGGCCGGACCGCGCATCGGCGCGCTTGAGGATATTCTCGCCTTCACCCCGCGCGACAGGCGCTCGCCTATGGCCCCGCGCCTTCTCGCGCCCATTGACCTGCAGGCGATCAAGGCGGCCGGCGTGACGTTCGCCCAATCGCTGCTCGAAAGGGTCATCGAGGAACGCGCCCGCGGCAGCCGGGAAGGCGCGGCGAAGGCGCGCGAGGAGATCGTGCGAGCGCTTGGAGACGACTTGAGCACCCTCAAGCCCGGGTCGCCCGCGGCGATGCGGCTCAAGGCGGCGCTGGTGAAGGCAGGCGCATGGTCGCAATATCTGGAAGTAGGAATCGGGCCGGACGCGGAGGTTTTCACCAAGAGCCAACCAATGTCAGCCGTCGGCGCAGGCGATGACGCCGGTTTCCACAGCGAGTCGCTTTGGAACAACCCCGAGCCGGAAGTGGCGCTCGCAGTCGCTTCGAGCGGAAGCATCGTAGGCGCGACGCTCGCCAACGACGTCAATCTGCGCGATTTCGAAGGGAGGTCGGCTCTCCTGCTCGGCAAGGCGAAGGACCAGAATGCGAGTTGCGCCCTCGGTCCTTTCCTGCGCTTTTTCGACGCGACATTCTCGCTCGACGACGTGCGCTCCGCCACGATTGCGCTCACGGTCGAGGGCGAGGACGGTTTCCGGCTCGAAGGCGGCTCGTCGATGGCCAAGATCAGCCGCGACCCTGGCGATATCGCCGACCAGACCATCGGCGCCAGCCACGCCTACCCGGACGGGTTTGTTCTTCTGCTCGGGACGATGTTCGCCCCGGTCGCAGATCGCGGCGCTCCGGGCATGGGGTTCACCCACAAGACCGGCGATGTCGTCGCCATCGGAGCGGAGAAGCTCGGCCGGCTCGTGAATCGCATGCGGCCGTGCGAAGAGTGTGAACGCTGGACCTTCGGCGTGGGCGCACTCATGCGCAACCTTGCACGGCGGGGGTTGATTTGACCGCCGTGGCCGTAGAAGGTCGGTCCAAAACTCGGGAAAGAAGCATGGGCGTCCATCACAAGAACTTTATCGCCGGCGAATGGGTAGATGGCGCGACCGTCACCCGTGACGTCAACCCGTCCGACACCAACGACGTCGTCGGCGAGTACGCGCAAGCCGACGCCGCTCAGACGGGCGCTGCGATCGACGCCGCACACGCGGCCTTTCCGTCCTGGTCGCGAACGTCGCCGCAGGAGCGCCACGACATCCTCTTGCGCGTTTCGACCGAGATCCTCGCGAGACGCGACGAGCTCGGGCGCCTGCTCTCGCGCGAAGAGGGCAAGACGCTGGCCGAAGGCATTGGCGAAGCGACCCGCGCCGGCCAGATCTTCGATTTCTTCGCCGGCGAGGCGGTAAGGATTCCGGGCGAGAAGTTCGCCAGCGTCAGGCCGAACGTCGACATTGAGATCACGCGCGAGCCGATCGGGGTCGTCGGAATCATTGCGCCGTGGAATTTCCCGATCGCTATCCCTGCCTGGAAGATCGCGCCGGCCCTCGCCTATGGAAACACTGTGGTATTCAAGCCCGCCGATCTCGTCCCCGGATCCGCCCATGCGCTCGCCGAGATCATCGTGCGCGCCGGCGTTCCCAAGGGTGTGTTCAATCTGGTCGTCGGGCGGGGCTCAACGGTTGGGCAGGCGATCCTCGACCATAAACGGGTTGACGCAGTGACTTTCACCGGCTCCGTCGCAACCGGCCGCCGGGTCGCGGCTGCCTGCGCCGGCGCGATGCGTCGGTTTCAGCTTGAAATGGGCGGCAAGAACCCGCTTGTCGTGCTCGCGGACGCCGACCTGCCGACTGCGGTCGAATGCGCGGTCAACGGCGCCTATTTTTCGACCGGCCAGCGCTGCACGGCTTCGTCGCGGCTGATCGTCGAGGAGCCGGTCTACCGGGCTTTCGCGGACAAGCTGATCGAGCGGATGCGGCAACTGGTGGTGGACGACGCCGTAAAGCCGGGCACCCATATCGGCCCCGTCGTGGATGCGACCCAGCTCGAGCAGGATCTCTCCTACGTCACGATCGGTCAGGGCGAAGGGGCGAAGCTCGCGCTGGGCGGCGAGCGGCTCAACCGCGCCACCCCCGGATTCTACATGGCCCCGGCCCTTTTCATCGACGCCGACAATTCGATGCGCATTTCGCGCGAGGAAATCTTCGGTCCCGTCTCGGCGATGATCCCGGCCCGCGATTACGATCATGCGCTGGCGATCGCGAACGACACCGATTTTGGCTTGTGCGCGGGCATCTGCACCACGAGCCTCAAGCACGCCCTGCACTTCAAGCGCAACGCCGAAGTCGGGATGGCGATGGTCAACCTGCCGACAGCGGGCGTCGACTACCACGCGCCGTTCGGCGGCCGCAAAGGCTCCAACCTTGGTTCGCGCGAGCAGGGACGCTATGCCGCGGAATTCTACACGACGGTAAAAACGGCCTACACGCTGGCCTGAAGCGCATGGCGGCCGGCAGGCGGGCCGAGGGGCGAGCGAAACGATGATCCTGATCTCCGGCGAGGCGCTGATCGATCTGATCCCCGATCCGGTCAAGGCCAACGCCTACGATGCGGTGCTGGGAGGATCTCCCTATAACGTCGCGATCGGCCTCGCCCGGCTGGGCTCGCAAACCGCTTTCGTTTCGCGCATTTCCGCCGACGGCAACGGCGAAGCGCTCGCCGCCGCGCTCGCCGCGAACGGCGTCGATCTCAGCTTTGTCGCCCGCGACCTTCGCCCGACCACGCTAGCTTTCGTCATGCGCGGCACCGCCAAGACCGGCTCTCGCTATTCGTTCTACCTCGACGGCACCGCTTACGACGGTCCCTGGCCCTTCCCGAAGGAATGGCCGAAAGGCGCGCAACATCTGCATGTCGGCTCATTCGCCGCTGTCGAGCGTCACGGAAGGACCGTGGTCGAGGCGATGCGCGCTGCGGGTCAGCGTGCGAGCGTGAGCTTCGATCCCAACATCCGCCCGTTCGTGACCCCGGATCGCCAATCGATCGCGGGCCTGGTAGAGAGGCAGGTGACCCTCGCCCGCGTCGTCAAGGCAAGCGAGGAGGACATCGAGTGGCTCTATCCCGGCCGCTCGATCGTCGACACTCTCGCCGCCTGGACCAAGTCCGGTCCGCAATTTTGCGTCGCGACACTCGGAGAACGCGGCGCGCTCGCCATTTTGGGCAAGGACAAAGTTGAGGTCGCGGCTGCGCGGGTCGAGGTCGTAGACACCGTCGGCGCCGGCGACAGTTTCATGTCCGCGCTTCTGTCGGCGATGGATCGCGACTATTCGCTCGGCGCCGAAGCGCCTCAGCCCAGTCGCAGCGAACTCGAGCGGTGGTTGCGCTTCGCGGCGACCGCCTCAGCCATCACTTGCACCCGCAAGGGCTCGGATCCGCCGACGCGGCCAGAAGTCGAGGCCCTCCTCTCCGGGTGAGCCGAAATCGGGCATGGAACTAAGGGCGAAGTCGATGAACGTTGCGGGCGCCGAACCGGCGGTCTAAAACGCCAACCGAACAGCAATGGGAATCAATGCCGTGGCCTCGAGCGACGCTCTGCCTGGTCCGCGCCGCCCGCGGCCGTTGTCGCCGCATCTGAGCGTCTATCGCTTCACGATGACGATGGCGATGTCGATCGCGCACCGGATCAGCGGCGTGGCCCTTTACGTCGGCGTCCTGCTGCTTGCCTGGTTTCTCATCGCGACCTCGACGGACGCCGCGACGTTCGCGGTCTTTTCCGGATTTATCCAATCGTTCATCGGGCGACTTGTCCTGTTCGCGTTCACGTGGGCGCTCTTTCATCACCTCGTCGGCGGCATTCGCCACATCGTCTGGGACTCCGGCCATGGCCTGGACGCGCCGCTGCGCGATCAAATGGCGTGGGCGACGCTGGTCGGAGGTTTGGCGTTGACCATTGTCGTCTGGGGCGTAGGTTACGCGGTCCGCTAGGAGCATCGCATGGCCGACCATCCAAGCGATCTGCGCACTCCCCTCGGGCGGGTGCGATTTCTCGGCTCGGCGCGGACGGGAACGATGGACGCCTGGGTCGTTCATCTGACTTCGGTCGCGCTCGTTCCGCTGACCGTCGGCTTCGTTTGGCTCGTCCTCGACCTATTGCGCAAGGATTACAATGGGGTGCGGGCGGAGCTCGCGCGCCCCATTCCGGTAATCCTGCTGCTGGCGTTCGTCCTCGCCGGCATCGTCCATATGGAGCTCGGCATGCGCTCCGTCATCGTTGACTATATCGGCGGTCAGTCGCGCGCGTGGGCGCTGGCCGCCAACACCCTTTTTGCCGCGCTTCTGGCGCTTGCCTGCGTCTACGCAACGCTGCGCATCGCCTTCACCTGAACAACCCTGGGAAGACGGACGATCGATGGCGACCAACGGCTCTACCGCGCAGAGCGCGCCGGCGCTCGGGGGCAAGGCCTATCCAATCAGCGAACACACGTTCGACGTCGTCGTAATCGGCGCCGGCGGCGCTGGCCTGCGCGCGAGCGTCGGCTGCGCCCAAGCCGGCCTGCGCACAGCGTGCATCTCGAAAGTGTTCCCGACCCGTTCGCATACGGTCGCCGCGCAAGGCGGCATTTCCGCCGCCCTCGGCAACATGGGCCCGGACGACTGGCGGTGGCACATGTATGACACCGTCAAGGGCTCCGATTGGCTCGGCGACCAGGATGCGATCGAATACATGTGCCGCCAGGCGCCGGCCGCGGTCTATGAGTTGGACCATTGGGGCGTGCCGTTCTCCCGCACCGAAGCGGGCCAGATCTACCAGCGACCGTTCGGCGGCATGACGACGGAATTCGGCAAAGGAATCGCGCAGCGCACCTGCGCCGCCGCCGACCGCACCGGGCACGCCATCCTGCACACGCTCTACGGCCAGGCGCTGAAGGCGAAGTGCCAGTTCTTCATCGAGTATTTCGCCATCGACCTCATCCGCGACGCCGAGGGCGCGATCCGTGGCGTTGTCTGTCTCAAGCTCGATGACGGAACCATTCATCGATTCCGGGCCCAGATCACTATTCTAGCCACCGGCGGCTACGGACGCGCTTATTTCTCTGCGACTTCAGCTCACACCTGCACCGGCGACGGCAACGCGATGGCCCTGCGCGCCGGCCTGCCGCTGCAGGACATGGAGTTCGTGCAGTTCCATCCCACCGGCATCTACGGCGCCGGCTGCCTCATCACCGAGGGCGCCCGCGGCGAAGGCGGCTATCTCGTCAATTCGGAGGGTGAGCAATTCATGGAGCGCTACGCGCCGCACGCGAAAGACCTCGCCTCGCGCGACGTCGTAAGCCGGTCGATGACGATGGAGATTCGCGAGGGCCGCGGGGTCGGCAAGAACAATGACCACATTCACCTGCACCTCGATCATCTCGATCCCAAGGTTCTGCACGAGCGCCTGCCGGGTATCTCCGAAAGCGCCCGCATCTTCGCCGGCGTCGATCTGACCAAGGAGCCCATCCCTGTCTTGCCGACCGTCCACTACAATATGGGCGGCATACCGACCAATTATCACGGCGAGGTTCTGACCAAGGCCAACGGCGACCCGGATTCGATCGTGTCGGGACTGATGGCGCTTGGCGAGGCCGCATGCGTGTCAGTACATGGCGCCAACCGGCTGGGCTCGAATTCGCTCATCGACCTCGTCGTCTTCGGGCGCGCGGCGGGCTTGCGCGCCGCCGAGACGCTGAAGCCCGGCGACAGCCAGCCCGAACTCGCCAGGGACAGCGCCGAGTTCGCGCTCACCCGCCTGGACCGGTTCCGCAACGCCAAGGGCAAGACGCCGACCGCTACGCTGCGTCTCAACATGCAGATGGTCATGCAGGATAATTGCGCAGTCTTCCGCACCGGCGAGGTGCTCGCGGAGGGCAAGGAGAAGATCCATGCCGCCTGGCGCTCGGGGGCGGACGTGTCGGTGACCGACCGCTCGCTCATCTGGAATTCCGATCTCGTCGAGACGCTCGAGTACGACAATCTGATCGTGCAGGCCGTGGTGACGATGGAGGGTGCGGCGAATCGTCTCGAAAGCCGCGGCGCCCATGCGCGCGAAGATTATCCCAAGCGCGACGACGTCAACTGGATGAAGCACACGCTCGCCTGGATCGACCTCGAAAAGCAGGCGGTGACGATCGACTACCGCCCCGTCCACGCCTATACGATGAGCAACGATATCGGCTACATCGAGCCGAAGGCGCGGGTTTACTGACGCTCCGCTGATGCGCATGGCCGGAAGACGTTCTGGGGATGGATGAGCCGCAATGGTCCAACTGACTTTGCCGGAGAACTCCCGCATCAAGCCGGGCAAGACTTGGTCGAAGCCGGTCAACGCCACGCGGCTGACCGAATTCCGCATCTATCGCTGGAACCCGGACGACGGCGCCAATCCCCATATCGACATCTATTTCGTCGACCGCGACGATTGCGGGCCGATGGTCCTCGACGCGCTCATCTGGATCAAGTCCAAGACCGATTCGACGCTTACCTTCCGCCGCTCCTGCCGCGAGGGGGTGTGCGGCTCTTGCGCGATGAACATCGACGGGCTCAACGCGCTCGCCTGCACCCGCGGCATCGACGAGGTCGCTGCGCCGGTGACCATCTATCCTCTTCCCCACCAGGAGGTGATCAAGGATCTGGTCCCCGACCTGACGGTCTTCTTTGCCCAGCACGCCTCGATCGAACCTTGGCTCAAGACGGTGTCCCCGGCGCCGGAGAAGGAATGGCTTCAGTCGCCGGAGGAGCGGGCGCAACTCGACGGCCTCTACGAGTGCATCCTCTGCGCTTGCTGCTCGACCTCCTGCCCGAGCTATTGGTGGACCGGCGACCGCTACCTGGGTCCGGCGGTCCTGCTCCAGGCCTATCGCTGGCTCATTGACTCGCGTGACGAGGCGCAGGGCGAGCGGCTCGACAATCTCGAGGATCCGTTCCGCCTCTACCGCTGCCACACGATCATGAACTGCGCCAAGACCTGCCCGAAGGGCCTCAACCCGGCCAAGGCGATCGCCCGTATCAAGACGATGATGGTCGAGCGTAGCCTGTGACGCCGGATGCCGCTGGAATCGACGGGCGAGCCGTGCGACAATCTGGGCGGGCAAGCGAAGCCCTCAGTCGGCGGGGCCTGATCCGCACTCGCTTCCGCTGCTCGCTGTCGGTTATTCCTGGGCGATGATGCGAAAAACGCACTTTAAGGAGGCCTCAATGGCGAAGTTGAAATCGGTGAAGGAGACCCACGTCCGTGAGCGCCTCGGCACGCCGACCGACCTCAAGCCGGAGGCGACGCAGGACATTTCGGCTGCGCTCGCGGGGCTATTGGCGGATGTGTTCGCGATCTACATCAAGACCAAGAACTTCCATTGGCATATGAGCGGCCCGCACTTCCGCGACTATCATCTGCTTCTCGACGAGCAGGGCGAACAGATTTTTGACATGACCGACGACATCGCGGAGCGAGCGCGCAAGATCGGCGGCGCCACTATCCATTCGATCGGGGATATCGCCCGGCGGCAGCGCATTCTCGATAACGACGCCGACTATGTCGATCCGAAAGACATGCTGGCGGAGCTGCGTGACGATAACGAGCGGCTGACCTCGATTATGCGCCAGGTCCATAACGTCTGCGACGGCTATGGCGACGTTGCGACAGCGAGCCTGCTCGAGAACTGGATCGATCAGACCGAGAGGCGGACCTGGTTCCTGTTTGAGGTGACGCGGGGCGGCCCAGGGGCGAACGACTGAGCCCGTCGGCTATCTGGTCAGGCGCGGCGGTGTGCAATAATCGCCGCGCAAAGCGCGGTCCAACCCGTCTGGTGTGAGGCGCCAAGCCCCTCGCCTGTGTCGCCGTTGAAATACTCGTAGAACAGGGGGCGGTCTCCCCACGCGGAGTCGCGCCGGAACAGCGGGTTCGCGCCGTGCTCAGGTCGGCGCCCCTGGGGGTCGGGCAGGAAGAGCCGCAACAGTCGCCGCTCGATCTCGTCAGCCACCACGCCGAGGTTTGCGCTCCGGCCAGAGCCGGTCGGCAGTTCGACGGTGAAATCGTCGCCCAGCCCTCGATGAAGAGCTCGCAGCGATTGAATCGCGAGGAAGTTGAAGGGAAACCAGACCGGACCCCGCCAATTCGAATTGCCGCCGAACTGTGGGGTCGTCGATTCCGCCGGTTCATAGTCGAGACGCACCTGCGCCCCATCCAAGTCAAGGACGAGCGGATGTTCGAGGTGGAAACGCGAGAGCGAGCGCAGCCCGAACGGAGACAGGAACTCCTGTTCGTCTAGCATCCGCGCGAACAGCCGTTTGAACCGAGGCTTGTCGACCAAACAGATCAGTTGGTCGGACTCGCTGTGCGTGAACAGCTTCGTGAAGGCGCCGCCCTGAGGAGTGTTGTCCATGAACCAGCGGGCTCGCCCGCGAAAACTGGGCAGCGCCTCCCACAACGAGGCATTGAACCGGACGGACGCGAAGACCGGCAGCAGTCCCACCATGGAGCGGGCGCGGACGACCATCGTCTTCCCGTCCGGTTTCCGCAACCGGTCGTAGAAAAAGCCGTCTTCCTCGTCCCAAAGCCCGTCCATCGCCGAGGCGATCGCTGCGAAGTGCTCGAAGAATTTGAGAGCGACGTCCTCGTACGCGGAATCATGATTGGCGAGCACCAGCGCGATCTCAAGCATGTTGAGGCAGTATTTCGCCATCCAGGCCGTCGCATCGGATTGCTCAAGGATTTCGCCGCCAGACAGCATTTTCGATCGATCGAACGGCCCGATGTTGTCGAGGCCAAGGAACCCGCCTTCGAATATGTTGTCGCCTGCGGCGTCGTTCCGATTGACCCACCAGGTGAAATTGATCAGGAGTTTCTGGAACGCCCGCGCCAGAAAATTGAAGTCGACGCGGCCGTCGATTTCAAAAATCGTCAACGCCGCCCAGGCCTAAATCGGCGGATTGCAGTCACTGAAGTTCCATTCGTATGCGGGCAGCTGTCCCTCCGGGTGCATGTACCACTCGCGCAACAGCATCAGGAGCTGATGCTTCGCCGCCGCCGGGTCAACATACGCTAGAACGACGGAATGGAAGGCCGTGTCCCACGCGGCGAACCACGGATATTCCCACTTGTCCGGCATAACGAGGATGTCGTGACCATGCAGATGTCGCCAGTCGGCGTTGCGCACGCTCCGTCGCCCCGGCGGCGGAGCTGGCTGCGCCGGATCTCCGTCGAGCCACTGGTCGACGCCGAAGTGATAGAACTGCTGGCTCCAAATCAAGCTCGCGAAGGCCGCGCGCATGACCCCCGCTTCTTCGTCAGTTGAGCGGGCGGGCCGCAGAGCCTGATAAAATTCGTCGGCCTCCTTGATGCGCGCGGCGAATGCGCTCTCGTACCCCTTGCCGATGTCCATTCTCGCCGCTGCGCCGTCTCGCGTGAGCCGCAGCCTGATTTCGAACTCCTGGCCGGGTTCCGCTTCGAGCTTGTAGTGGCAGGCCACTTTCGTCCCCCGGCGATCCGGATTGACGGTTGCGGCTCCGGACACGACATGGTCGTTGATTCCGTCTTTCGGGTAGGGTGTTTGCGGCGCGCCGCCGAACAGGCGCGCGACATTCGTTTCGTTCTCACAGAAGAGTAGCTCGGGCAGCGCGCCGCGCGGATCGGGGCCCGCCGCAAGTCGCCAACGCTCTCCCGATTCATCGACGGCGTTTGCGCAAGAAACGTCAGCGGCGCCCGATTGCTCAGCGACGATAACAGGACGCTTGGCGCCGACCTCCCAGGACCAACGGTTGCGATACCAGAGCGTCGGGAGAACGACCAGTTTCGCTGCCTCCGGCCCGACGTTGCGAGCGCGAATGCGAATGCAAAGATCGAATGGAGTGGCCTTCGCGTATTCGACCCCAATTTTCCAATAGCGGCCCTCGTCGAAGATCCCCGTGTCGGAAAGCTCGAATTCGCGCTCCTTGCGGCTGCGCCTGGCGTTTTCTTCCCGCAACCTTGCGTATGGAAAGGCCGCTTGCGGATAGTGATAGATCCAACTTAGCCAGGAAGCGGTCGGCGTTGCGTCGGTATACCAGTAATATTCTTTGACGTCTTCGCCGTGGTTGCCTTCGCCATTGGTGAGCCCGAACATCCTCTCTTTTATGAACGGGTCCTGTCCGTTCCAGACCGCAAGCGCGAAGCAAAGTTTCTGATTGCGATCGCATATGCCGGCGAGTCCGTCCTCGCTCCAGCGATAGGCGCGGGAACGGGCGTTTTCATAGGTGAAATACTCCCAGGCGTTGCCCTCAGCGCTGTAGTCCTCGCGCACAGTGCCCCAGGCGCGCTCGCTCAAGTACGCGCCAATCACTTTCCAGTCGCTGGCATGGTCGAGGGTTCCTGCCGCGAGCCGCTCCCGCTCCGCCCCGGCCGGCCTGCGATCAGAAGTCGGATGCGGTCATCCAAGATCCTCCCACGAGCCGGTATTGCTCGGCGCTGTCATTCCCAAGGGAATGCGGTATGTATCGCCCAGGTCAACACCTCAAGCGAAGTCGATCATGCATCTTGCCGACACCATCCGAACGATCCCGGACTATCCGAAAAAGGGCATCCTGTTTCGCGATATCACGACGCTGCTGGGGGACGCGAGGGCATTCCGCCGGGCGGTCGACGAATTGGTGCAGCCGTGGGCGGGAACGAAAATCGATAAAGTGGCGGGCGTCGAGGCGCGCGGCTTCATTCTCGGCGGCGCGGTCGCGCATCAATTGTCGGCCGGCTTCGTGCCGATCCGCAAAAAAGGCAAGCTGCCGCACACCACAGTGTCGATTCCCTATTCGCTCGAGTATGGCCTCGATCACATGGAGATGCATGACGACGCAGTGTCGAAGGGCGAGCGCGTGATCCTGGTCGACGACCTGATCGCGACCGGGGGAACTGCGGAAGCGGCGATCAAGCTCCTGCAGCAGATGGGCGCGGAAGTGGCCGTGGCGTGTTTCGTCATCGACCTCCCCGACCTCGGCGGAGCAGCCAAGATCGGCGCCCTCGGCGTCCCGGTGCGCAGTCTCGTCTCATTCGCTGGGCACTGAGTTCAAGTCTGATTCACGCTCCCTTTCCCGCGCCTCCGCCACCGCTCGCCAGTGGGCGTCGAACAGCGCGACGCCGAAATCGAACGCATCGCCTGAGGCTTCGCGCATCAGCGACATCGCGGTCGGCCGACGCGCGGTCAGGCGGCCGGTCAGCGCGTTCTCCTCGAACGTGAACTCGGTCTTGAACTTCTTCGCCAGGCTCTGCATCCCGATGTTGTCGGGCAGGCAGACGATCTCGATCGTCTCGACGCCGTGATTGGTCGCGGCGCGCCGGATGCGCTTGAACAGTTTTTCGCCGATGCCCCGGCGCCGATAGTCCGCCTCGACCGAGAACGCAGCCTCGGCGTGGATGTTGCGCCCAAACGGCGCCTGCTCGCTCCAGATCGCCCTGTTGGAGCGCAATTCGCCCGCGCCGACCATCTTGCCGTCGACAAACGCCCCATAGACGAGATCGCCCTTGCCGAAGCAGTTTTCGGCGTAATGGACAAGAAAATCGTCCGACATGCCGCCGCCGAAGCGCTCGTGGCGGCTCTGAGGATCAAGCCTCAGCAAATGATCGCGAAATGATTCCTTGTCCGCCGGCCAAAGTCGCCGAACTTCCACCTGGGATGATTTTGCTTCTACCACTTCGACCTCGCCGATTGTCCGCGGCGCTTCATCCCGACCCTATATTGTGCATTGCAGCATGAAATTTCAACCGCTGGATCAATTCGCGCTCAAGCCAAGCAGGGTCTTGCCCAGCGTCTGGCGCTTAGCGATCGCGTCGAAGGCCTTCCTGAAGTCTTCCAGCGCGTATTTGGCGTGAATGTGAACGCTGAGCGCCCCGGACTTCGCCCAATCCATGAGCTGAGCCAGGTTCTCGCGATGCGCTTCCGGCTCCCGGGCGGTGAACTCGCCCCAATAGACGCCGCGGATGTCGCAGCCCTTGAGCAACGGGATATTGAGCGGGGGCCTCGGAATCTCGCCCGAGGCGAAGCCGATCACCAACAAGCGCCCTTTCCAGGCGAGCGACCGCAGCGCCGCTTCGGTCAGCGCGCCGCCGACCGGATCGTAGACAACGTCGACGCCCTTGGGCGCAAGGTCCTTGAGGCGCGCGCGCAGATCGTCGGTCGCCGTGTTGATCGTCTCTGCCGCGCCGTAGCGGCGGGCGAAGGCGAGCTTCTCGTCCGATGACGCGCCGGCGATCACCCGGGCGCCCATCGCCTTGCCAATCTCGACCGCCGCAAGCCCGACCCCGCCCGAGGCGCCGAGCACGAGCAGGGTTTCGCCAGGCTTCATCTCGGCGCGCTGCTTCAGCGCGTGCAGGCTCGTTCCGTAGGCGACCGAAAGGCCGGCCGCCTTGTCGAGCGCGAGCCCATCGGGGATTTGCGCCAGCCGGTTCGTGGGGATCGCGATCCGTTCGGCGGCCGCTCCGTAGGCGCAAAAGCCCATCACCCGGTCGCCGACCCCAAATCCGCTCGCTCCCGGCCCGAGCCCGATCACACGGCCGGAGAATTCGCCGCCGGGCGAAAACGGCGGCGCCGGCTTCACCTGGTACTTGCCTTCGATGATCAGGGTGTCGAAGAAGTTGAGCCCGGCATAGGCGACTTCGACCAGGACTTCACCCTTGCCGGGCGTGGGCTCGTCGACCTCCTCGACCCTCAGATTTTCGGCCGGCCCAAGCGACGGACAGATCAGGGCTTTCATCACAGGCTCCCAATTTTACTCATTTTTCATTAACCAAGCGCAGGATTGCAGTCCCCGCCCGCCCCCGCAAGGCGGAAGGCCGGAATTTCGCCCCGATCGGGCGGCAGGGAAGCCGCCTGCCGGGTTGGGCCCGGGTCAAAGGATTGTTGTCGATGACGCGTCTCGTCATTCCGCCCCTCCGCGCTATTGGGCTCGTCGCGCTCGCGGCCTGGACGCCGAGCGCCTTCGCGCCGCCCGCAGCCGCCGCAGCCAAACCCGCCAAGACCACGGCCAAAGCGGAGAAGAAGGACGACTTCGACGAAGCCCGCCCTGGTCGCGACGTTCGGCGACTGGAACGTGTTCGTCGGTCAGGCCGGCAAGGGGCGCATCTGCTACACCCTCGCCCAGCCGAAATCGCGCGAACCGGCAAGCCTCACCCGCGACCCGGGCTATGCGTTCATCTCCGACCGCCCAGCGGAGGGCGTGCGCAACGAAGTCTCGTTCATCATGGGCTTCGACGTCGCAGGGGGCGCGGACGCCGCCGAAGCCAAGCTCGACCCGAAGCCGGGCGCAAAGCCGGCGACGAAGTCCGACGCCAAGTCGAAAACGTCCGCCGGCTCGGCGCCCGTCGCGCTGGTCGACGAGACGTCGTTCGAGATGCTGCCCAAGGGCGGAAACCTGTGGGTCAAGAACGCGGCCAAGGAAGGCGCGCTGATCACCGAGATGCGCAAAGGCGTGAAGCTCGTCGTCAAGGCCGCTTCGCTCAGAGGCCACCAGTCGGTCGACACCTATTCGCTGACCGGCTTCGCCCAGGCGCTGGACCGGGTGCAGAAGGAATGCCCGGGGAAGTCGTAAGCCGCGCGTTGATCAGGGAGGCCCGCCGACCTCGTCGTGGAGGCGAGCGGGAGGGGCGCCTCCTAAATACAAGATGATAATGTTTGTATTCTCTTGGAATCGGGACGAACGCCCGAGCTGTCATTTGGCCAGGCTTTGATTTCGGCTTGGATCTACCTTGGAATCTCTCGTGCGAAACGAGCCTTTTCAGAGGGTTGCGCCGGCCTTGGCCGATTTCTATTTACTTGCCCCCTTCCGCTCGATACGGCAGCCGAAAGCGGCGCTTGCCCCGCTCCATCGCCGCGGCTCTTTGCATCCCATCCGTCATCGCAGCGGCAGTCTAGCACGCTCTTCTGATTTACCAAAGAAACTGTCCGCGCCCCGGGATCAAGGCCCCAATCAGCTGGACCGCTCGCGACCCGAACCGGACAATCCCTCGCGATTTTAGAAGCGCACCCCTTCTGCCGCCTCCTTCAGGATTTCGGCGCTCCGCTTCAGTGCAGCGCGCTCGTCGGCGTCGAGATCTGGCATCAGGGTCTTCACGACGCCGACCGCGCCGAGCACGCGCGGCAAGGACAGGGCCACATCCCGCACGCCCTGGCACTCCGGCGTCAACATGGAGCAGGTGAGCAATGCCCGCTCATCGTCTTCGATAGCCTGAGCCATCCGGGCAAGACCGGCGCCGACCCCGAACCAGGTTGCTCCTTTTCCCTTGATGATCGCATAGGCGGCGCGGCGGACTGCCGTATCAATGCGGCTGCGATCGACGTCTGTCAGGCGCCGCCCCATCTGGTGGGCGACCTCCACCACCGAGAGATTGCCGGCCGACGCTCCCGACCAGTGCAACACCTCGCTGTCGCCGTGTTCGCCCAGGACTCGCGCATCGATGTATGTCGGGCTGATGCCGAGATGCGCGGCGAGCAGAGTGCGGAACCGCGCGGAGTCGAGGATGGTGCCGGACCCGATCACGCGTTCCGACACAATTCCGCCCCGCCCTGCGATTGCCGTGACAATTTGAGTCATCACGTCAACCGGATTGGTCGCCACCAGAAAGATCGGGTCCGGTGCGGCCGCCAACACTGCCGGCACGATCTCTGCGAAGATTTCGGCGTTGCGCGACAGCAGATCCAGCCGGCTCTCCCCCGGCCTCTGATTGGTCCCCGCAGCAAGCACGACCACCCGCGCGCTATCAAGATCGGCCAACTCGCCGGCGCGGACCCGGACCGGATCGGCAAATGGCGTAGCGTCCAGAATGTCGCGCGCCTGTGCGACCGCCAAATCCGCGTTGCTGTCGACGAGCATGATCTCCGAACCGACACGCCGCATCATCATGGAATAGGCCGCGGTGGCGCCGACCTGTCCGGCTCCGACGATCCCGATCTTCATGACCGTTTCTCCCGTATCGAGGTTAGGAGCCGTTATCCCCGCATATTCGCAGCCGGCCAATTGGCGCCGAGAGCGGATTTGCCCGCGCCGCAACGCCTCAGGCAGTTGAGCGCGGCCAACAGCTCGACCCCGGCCGGGCGAATGATGTCCGCGGGAAAGAAAAAGACGGACCCCGAATGCGGGTTCGGCGCGCCGGGGAGGAAGATTGGGACGAGACCGTCACCCCCCGCTTCGGTTTGAAGGCCGAGCTGCCATCCCCCCTCCATCGGCACAAAGACCACGGAGAGATCCGCGTTCTGGGCGGCCCCCAACGCGCTTGCGCTCTCCTGCTTCAGATATTCGTAGGCCGGAATCTTCGACAGCACCGACGATTCCAATGCGTTGACGATATGCTGCGCGGGCACGGTGCGGGCGAGGAGTCCGGCAAGAAAGCAGAGGAGAGCGACGACGACGATCGAGAGCGCCGTCGCCGCCCCGGCGCTCAACTCATAGGCCGCCGGGAAATAAACGAAAACGGCGCTCAACCCCTTCTTCGCGTATTCGAACGCCTTGACGAGGATGACAATGAGCACGACGATCGGGACCAGGAAAAGGAGGCCGCCGACAATCGTCGTCCGCACGAATTGAGCGATAGCGTTCATGGATGATGTTCCTCGCGGTTGATTGTGTCGCGCGACTAGCCTTAAGAGCAGACCCGCGCCCGCCTCGCGGTCAGGGAAAGCGCAGAGTGACGTGGACGACAGCGCCCTCGCGCCTTGTGCTCATCGCGAGGCCGCTGCGCTCAAAGACCCTTAGCATTGGAAGGTTGTCCGAAAGGACCTCCGCCACCAGTTCGTGCAAGCCTGCCTCGCGCCCGATCGTCGCCAGATGCAGTATCAGGGCGGAGCCAATCCCCTTGCCCTGATATTCGTCGATAAGCCCGAAGGCGATCTCGGCCTTGCCTGGTTCGACGACGTAATATCGAGCGCCCCCGATCAAGGTCGGGCGCCCGTCCTCATCCGCGACCACGACCAATGCGACATGCTTCACGAAGTCGATGTCGAGGAAATAGTGGGCCTCTTTCTCGGAAACCTCGCGTTTGACCGCAAAGAAGCGAAAGTGAAGCGTTTCCGCACTTGTCCGTGCAAGCGCAGCTCGCCAACCATCGAGGTCCTCCGGACGCTGGGAGCGGATCGTGATCGTGCGCCCGTCGCGCAAGATCTTGGTCGCCAAATAGTTGGAGGCATCGATCATGACCGAACCCCATCAACCCGCTACGGCGTGGCTGCCGAAATCGATCGGCGAGTGGGCAAGTCTTACCACGTCATGCGGAACGGCGAAGGCGGGCGAGGCTGGGTAGAGCAAGAGAAGGCAGCGGAGAGCCAATTCACCGCCCACATTTCTTCAGGGCGTCGCGAGGGACCCTGTCACTCCGGCTTTCGCGCCGCGAACAGATAGTTCACGCCCGTATCCGGCGACAGGCGCCAGTCATCGCGCAGCGGATTGTAAACGACCCCCCGCAGGCTCACCCGGGTCAGGCCGGCCGCGCGCGCGAAGGCGGTGAGCTCGACCGGGGTCACGAATTGCTCCCAATGATGCGTTCCCGGCTCGAGCCAGCGCAGCACGTATTCGGCCCCGACGATGGCGAGCGCGAAGCTCTTGAGCGTGCGGTTCAAGGTCGAGGCGAGGAAGAGGCCGCCCGGCTTGATGAGCGCGGCCGCGGCCGCAACGAAGGCCTTCGGATCGGCGGCATGCTCGATCACCTCCATCATGCTCACGACGTCGAAGCGCGACGGCTCCGCGGCGAGCTCTTCCACCGTCGCTGCGCGATAGGCGAGCCTCGCGCCGGTGTCCTCGGCATGGCGGCGCGCGGCCTCGATCGCGGCCGGCGCCGGATCGACGCCGACGACGTCCGCGCCGATGCGCGCCAAGGGCTCGGCGAACAACCCGGCGCCGCAGCCGACGTCGAGAAGGCTGATCCCTGCGAGCGGCGTTCCCGTCGGCGCCTCGAGCCTGAAATGCCGCTGGATCAGGTCGCGAGCCCAGGCGATCCGGACCGGATTTACGCGATGCAGCGGCGCCATCGGGCCGTCGGCGTCCCACCAGGCGTCGCCCAGCGCGTCGAAACGGGCGACCTCCTCGGACATGACGCTCGGCGATGGCCCGGCGGACATTCTTACCCCTTCGCTCCGCGCCGGGACGCGCGTTGACCCGCTGGAGCGCCGCCTTTATACGCCGCCCCCACACATTGCGCGAGAGAGCGCGTTCTCCCAAGGCTTCAAGGATCCATGCCGCGTCTGGTGATGAAGTTCGGCGGCACGTCGGTCGCCGACGTTCAACGCATCCGCAACGTCGCCGCGCACGTCAAACGGGAGGTCGACGCCGGCGCGGAGGTCGCGGTGGTCGTCTCCGCGATGGCCGGCGCGACGAACGAGCTGGTCGCCTGGTGCAAGGAGGCGGGCTCGCATTTCGACAACGCCGAATACGACGCCGTCGTCGCCTCGGGCGAACTGGTGACGGCGGGCCTGCTGGCGCTGGTGCTCAAGGACATCGGCCTCAAGGCGCGCTCGTGGGCCGGCTGGCAGGTTCCGCTTCTCACCGACGACGCCCATGGCTCGGCCCGCATCGCCGCTATCGACGGGACGCGGCTCATCCAGGGCTTCAAGGCGGGCGAGATCGCGGTCGTCGCGGGCTTTCAGGGCCTGCACAAAGCCACGGGGCGGGTGACGACGCTCGGGCGCGGCGGCTCGGACACGTCCGCGGTCGCGCTCGCCGCGGCGATTTCGGCCGACCGCTGCGACATCTACACCGACGTCGACGGCGTCTACACTTCCGATCCGCGGATCGTGCCGAAGGCGCGCCGGCTCGACAAGGTGTCGTTCGAGGAAATGCTGGAAATGGCCTCGCTCGGCGCCAAGGTCCTGCAGGTGCGCTCGGTCGAAGTGGCGATGGTCAACAGAGTCAGGCTCTACGTGCGCTCGTCGTTCGACGATCCCGCGCGTCCGAAGCGTGGCACGCTCATTTGCGACGAGGAGGACATCATGGAGCAGGAGGTCGTGACCGGCATCGCCTTCTCGCGCGACGAGGCGCAGATCACCTTGCGCGAGGTCGCCGACAAGCCGGGGGTCGCGGCGGCGATCTTCATGCCGCTGGCGGACGCCAACATCAACGTCGACATGATCATCCAGGTCGTCTCCGACGACACGACGACGACCGACATCACCTTCACCGTGCCCGCGGCCGAGTTCAAGCGCGCCATGGATATCCTGGAGGAGCGGCGGGCGAAGATCGGCTACGCCAAGCTGCACGGGGCCGAGGACGTGGTGAAGATCTCGGCCATCGGCGTCGGCATGCGCTCGCATTCCGGCGTCGCCGCGCGCGCCTTCAGGGCGCTGGCCGAAAAAGGCATCAACATTCGCGCCATTACAACCTCGGAGATCAAGTTCTCGATGCTGATCGACGAGGTCTATACCGAGCTCGCGGTGCGCACGCTGCACACGCTCTACGGGCTCGACGCGAAGGGGTGAGAGGCGATCGCCGTTCAGCGCCCGTTCAGGGCGACCTCGCCAGCATCCAAGGCTCCAAGTCGCGGCCTCGCGTCTGGCAGGAATAGGGGATCTCGCCCATGTCTCGAAAACTTGCTCTCGGCCTGGCGTTGGCGCTCGGCGCCGCATCCGCGCTCGCCGGCCCGGCTCAGGCGGGGCTGTCGGACAGCGCATTCGTCCTGCCGACGCCCGATCAGCTCCTGCCGGTCGAAAAGGCTCAGTTCGTCCTCAACGGCCGCAATTATTGCTGGTACGACGCCGGCTGGCAGGGCCCCGGCTGGTATTGGTGCGGATACGCCTATCGCACCGGCTATGGCTGGGGCGGCGGTTACGGCTGGAACGGCTGGCGCCATGCCGGCTACCACGGCGGCGCTCATTATCACGGCGGCGCGCACTATCACGGCGGCGGCCACCACCACGGCGGGGGCGGCCACCATCACGGCGGAGGCGGACACCACCACGGCGGAGGCGGACACCACCACGGCGGGCGGCGGTCATCACCACGGCGGGGGCGGTCACCACCACGGGGGCGGCGGCCACCATCACCGTTAGCCCACATTTAAGGGTTTGCCGCCCGCTCGTTGTTGCGAGCGGCGCTCGAGGTGACGCCGTCAATCCGTGACGATCCTGCGCGACGCATGAACGCGCGCCGGGAGGGGACCGCCATCATCGGGTGGGTGAAATCCGCTTTGCGGAGCGGCCAGGCGAAGCGGCCTCCGGCGCGATCTCTCACCCCTGCCCCGTCCGACGGGAGAGGGGTGCTCGCCTGGCGCTACGCCATCGGGGGGATGCGCAGCACCTGGCCGGGGTAGATCTTGTCCGGATGGGTCAGCATCGGCCGGTTGGCCTGGAAGATGGCGTCGTATTTGCCGCCGTGCCCCTTGCCGTACTCTCTCTCGGCGATAGCCCACAGCGTGTCGCCGCTCTTCACCGTATAAAACTTCGAACTCAGCCTCGGCCTTGGCGGCCTTGATGTCGTTTTCGACCGTCTGGACGCCGACCGTGTTGCCGAGCGCGATGGCGATTTTCTCGGCTTGCTCGGTGGTCGCCGCCGTGCCGGACACCTTCACCTTGTCGCCGTCGACCGTGATCTTGACGTTGGACGCGTCGAGGCCATGCTTCTCGAGCTCCTTGTGCAGTTGCTCGGCCGGCGCCGGTTTCGCTTCGCTGCCGCCGAAAATCTTGGCGCCGGCGTTCTTGACGAAACTGATCAGACCCATGACTCGCGCTCCTGACGCCGCCCGGCGCACTGCCGGCCTTCCGGCTCGAAATAAGGCTCCCATTCGGAGCCGCGGCCAACCCTAGCCTTAAAGGCCGAGGCCGGACAGGGGCGTCGTTTCGCTGGCGGCGATCGAAGCGCTCAGGCGCTCTTCATGTTGTTCATGACCATGCCGACGATCGCCGAGACGATTGCGCCGGACACGCCGCCGCCGACCAGCTGGCCGACAATGGCGCCGATGTCCATGCCGCCCGCCGCGCCCTGGAGCATCGGGATCAGCGAGGTGAGCAGCGATCCGCCGGCGATGCCGCCGACCGCGCCGGCGACTGTGTTGCCGGTGGGTCCGAGGCTCACGTTCTTTGCCGCCGCGCCGACCGCATTGCCGCCGATTGCGCCCGCGATCAGCTGAATGATGAGGTTGATGATCGTGCCCGACATGGATCCCTCCTGCTTTTGCCGCCGGGGAGAGAAGTCATAAAAGCGCCTCGGCGATCAATTGTCGTGAGATTGATTCGTTTTCGCCTCAATTCTGTTCCGTTTCGGACGCGAGTCAACTGGCCGGATGCTAGCGATATTTCCGGCGGCGCGGTTTTTTGGGCTGACAGACGTTTTTCCGCCCGAAACGCTCCCGGCTCAGCATATCGGCGTTACATTTTGATTCGAGCGGAAGACGTTCGTCGGATCATATTGCCGCTTCAGAGCCTGAAGCCGCGGATAGTTCTCGCCATACGCGGCGCGGATTCGGTCGTCCCCCTCGTCTCCGAGATTGTTGACGTACACCCCCCCGGTGGAGAACGGCCGCATCGCGTTCCAAGTGTCGCGCGCCCATTCTATGTTTCTTCGGTCCTCCGACGGACAATCCCAAATGGAAATTGGAAAGCAGTCGTACATTACGTCGCGATTGACGTACGCGGTTTCCGACTTCGGCGCGCGAGCGATCGCGCCGCCGACATGTTGCAGGACGAGCAACGAACTCGCGGCGGGCGCCTTGGCATACGCGTCCAGCAGTCTGTCGATCGCGTCGTCCGTCAATTCACGCAGGAATTGTGCTTTCCAGTAGTAACGTTTTCCAGGCGGAAACGTGTCGTCGTTGGCGGACTGAATCTGCAAGTAGGGGATCGCCCTGATCTCGTCCGCGGTTGGAGCGCCAAATTTCCTCAGCGGCTCGAGGATTCTCTCGCCCTCCTCGACCGGACCGACATAGCAAGCCGACACGCGGAACGAGCGTTCGCCCGTCGGCGCGGTCGCCAGCGCGGCGTCAAGGCTCAGTTCATCCGGCGCGGAGCGTGAGAAACTTGAGTAGAACCGCATGGCCTCCTTAGCTTGGGCGAAATCGTAGGCGAGCGATCCGGCCAGCAGGGTTGGACCGACTGGGTGCAACCGATATGCGAAGCTGGTGACAACGCCAAAATTTCCGCCGCCGCCGCGAATCGCCCAGAAGAGGTCCTCCTCTTCGTTCGCGCTGGCTCTTCTCAGCTTCCCGTCGGCCGTGACGATCTCCACCGCCAGGAGGTTGTCGCAGGTCAGCCCGTATTTCCTGGCAAGTTTGCCCAAGCCGCCGCCGAGCGTTAGTCCCGCGATGCCGGTATCCGAGTTGACACCCATGGTCGTAGCCAAGCCATGAGCTTGCGTGGCCCGGTCAAACTCTCCCAAAGTCAAACCGGCTTGGGCGCGCGCAATCCGGCGGATTGGGTCGACCTCGATTCGTTTCATGCGCGAGAGATCAATGACCACGCCCCCGTCACGAACCGAGCAGCCCGCTATATTGTGGCCGCCGGCGCGAACCGACGCGGGGAGGTTTCGAGATTGAACGAAGTTGACCGCCTCGATTACATCGGACGCGGTGTTGCAATAGACGATCATAGCGGGCTTTCGGTCGACTGCCCCATTCCATACCCGGCGGCTGGCTCCGTAACGCGGATCGTCCGGGAGGACCAACGAGCCGGCAAGACGCGCACTCAACCAATCTACATTCGAAGCATCGATGGCATTAGCCTCGCGCAACGAGGCAGGATTGGCGGCGCCCATGGAACTGCTCCTGATGAAACGATCGAATTGACGAGCCGACGCGCGTCTTATTCCGGACCCTTTCACGGTGACGTCTCGTCAGACAAATTCGAAGTTCTCAGCTGACAGATGAATTCAATTCATCTAGCTTGAATTATGAGGAGACTGCCGCCACTGTCGGCGCTGCGGGCTTTCGAGGCGACCGCGCGGCGCATGAGCTTCAAGGAAGCAGCCGCTGAATTGGGCGTGACCCCAACCGCGATCAGCCATCAGGTCCGGTTGCTCGAAGACATTTGCGGCCAGCGTCTGTTTCAGCGGCGGCCTCGCCCGCTCGTCCTAACCCGCGCTGGAGAACGGCTGTTTCCTGCGCTCAGAACCGGCTTCGACGCATTCACGAGCGCCATCGCATCGATCTCCGCTCTCGCGGAGGAAAGGCCGCTACGGGTGACCGCGCCAAACGCATTCGCCAGCCGCTGGCTCGTTCCCCGCTTGGGCAAGTGGCGGCTGGCGCGGCCAGATGTTCCCCTCGAGGTCATTGGGACCGACGAGGTCCTCGATCTTCGGAGCGGCGAATGCGACGTGGCCATTCGATACGCGCGCCGAATGCCGATGGACCTCGCCGCCGAAGAGCTCTGCCGAGACCGCTTTGGCCCCATCTGCAGTCCGGCATTGCTCGGCGCTGATCGGATCGAGAGCGCCGCCGATCTCATCCGCTATCCGCTTGTCCATTTCGATTGGCTGGGTTGGGACCGAGATGCGCCAACTTGGCGGTTGTGGCTAACGGCGGCCGGCTCAGACGACGCTGGTTTGGCCGCCGTTGACGCCCGCGGCCGAGCATGTGATCTCCGCTTCCGTGAAGAATTGCACGCCATTGACGCGGTTGTCGCCGGACAAGGCATCGCCATCCTGAGCGACGTCGTGGTCAGTCATGAGATCAAGCGCCGGAGGCTCGTGAAGGCGCATTCGCTGACGTTGCCGGGCTACGGCTTCTACATCGTCCATTTGCCCGGTCATCCGAGGGAGTCGGCGATCCAAAACTTCTCGGCATGGGCGAGAGCGTCATTGTAGACCGGCGGCGCCGGCGGCGCTGCTGCGACGCGGCGAAGGGTTGGGCGCACGGATGCTGCCGCACTTTGGGACCGCGCAATCTGGATACAGCGCCCTCAGTTCTGCTAAGCCTCGTGCGTCGAACTCGGACTACCGGATCAGCCCATGCGAGACCCTTACGAGATTCTTGGCGTCGCCAAGACCGCGACTGCCGACGATATCCGCAAGGCCTACCGGAAGCTCGCCAAGAAGCTTCACCCGGACCTCAACCCCGGCGACAAGCGGGCGGAGGAGCAGTTCAAGGAGGTCGCCGCCGCCAACGATCTGCTCTCGGATCCCGACAAGCGGCGGCGTTTCGACGCCGGCGAAATCGACGCCTCGGGAGCGGAGAAGGCTCCGCCGAACGCCCGCTACTATCGCGACTACGCCGGCGAAGCCGGCCATCCTTACGAGGGTCACGGCGCTTACGGGGACTTCGCGCAGGGCGACGACATGTTCGCCGAGCTTTTGCGCCGCGCCGCCGAGCAGGCGCGGCGGCGGCCGGGCGCGGACCTGCACTACGAGCTTCAGGTCGAATTTCTCGACGCGGTGAACGGCGCGACCAGGACGATCACGCTGCCGGACGGCGGAACCTTGAAGGTGACGATTCCCGCAGGCGTCGAGGACGGGCAGATCCTGCGCCTGCGCGGCAAGGGAGCGCCCTCGCCCGGCGAAGGCCCGCCCGGTGACGCGCTGGTGCAGATCGTCGTGCGACCGCATCGCTTCTTCACTCGCGACGGCGACAACATCCTTCTCGACCTGCCGATCACGGTGAAGGAGGCCGCGCTCGGCGCGGAGGTGCGCGCGCCGACGACGACCGGGAGCGTCATGCTCAAGATCCCGAAGCGGTCGAACACCGGCGACATGCTTCGCCTGCGCGGCAAGGGCGTGAAGAAGCGCGACGGCGCGGGCGACGAACTGGTCAAGCTCAAGGTGATGATGCCGACGGAGGCCGAGCCCGAGCTCGAGAATTTCCTCGCCGACTGGACGCCGTCGTCGAATTATGATCCGCGAAAGGAGATGTGAGCCATGATCAGGGAGCGGGAGTTTCTCGAACGCACGCAACTCGATCGGGCGACGCTCACGATCTGGATCGAAGAGGAGTGGCTTATCCCCGACCGGACCGCGCACGAGCTCGCCTTCACCGACATGGATCTCGCGCGCGCCAATCTGATCCACGATCTCAAGGACAAGATGGGCGTCAACGACGCGGGACTCGGCGTGATCCTGCACCTGCTCGATCAGATGCATGCGCTCAGACGCGCACTCGCGGACACGCTCCAGTCCGCGCGAGAGCGGCCCTCCTCTGGGACCTGAGTCGCGCCCGGCTTGTCCGCCCGGGATGAAGCGAGCAGGATGGCGGCCGGTCTTCAACATTCTGCCGGGGAGGGAACTATGCTTCTGCCGACGACGCTGGTCGGATCGTACGCGCAGCCCGAGTGGCTGATCGATCGAGCCAAGCTCGCCGGCCGCTTTCCGCCCCGCGTCCGGGCGAAGGAACTGTGGCGCATCCCGGAGCCGTATCTCGCCGAGGCGCAGGATGACGCGACCGTGCTCGCGATCAAGGCGCAGGAGGACGCCGGGCTAGACATCATTACCGACGGCGAAATCCGCCGCGAAAGCTACTCGAACCGCTTCGCGACCGCGCTCGAAGGCATCGACATCGATCAGCCGGGCATGGCGCTCGACCGGTCGGGCCATCCCAATCCGGTTCCGCGCATCGTAGGCCCGATCCGCCGCAAGCATGAGGTCGAGGTCGACGACCTCAAGTTCCTGCGCGCGCATACGACGCGCAAGGTCAAGATGACCGTGCCCGGTCCCTTCACCATGAGCCAGCAGGCGCAGAACGACTTTTATCCCTCGCTCGCCGAAGCCGCGATGGACTATGCCGCCGCGGTCAACGCGGAGATCAAGGACCTGTTCGCCGCCGGCGCCGACATCGTCCAGATCGACGAGCCCTACATGCAGGCGCGGCCGGGGCCGGCCGAGGGCTATGGGCTTAAGGCGCTGAATCGCGCGCTCGAGGGTGTGACCGGCGTGACCGCCGTGCATATCTGCTTCGGCTATGCGGCGATCATCCACCAGCGGCCGAGCGCCTACTCGTTCCTGCCGCAGCTCAAGGGTTGTCGTTGCCGCCAGATCTCGATCGAGACCGCGCAGTCCAATCTCGATTGCGCCGTGCTCGAGGAATTGCCGGACCAGAAGATCATCCTCGGCGTCATCGATCTCTCGACCCCTGAGATTGAAACGCCGGAGACGGTCGCGGCGCGGATTCGCCGTGCGCTTCGCCACAAGAAGCCCGAGGACATCATCGTCGCTCCGGACTGCGGCCTCAAATACCTGCCGCGCGACGCGGCTTACGGCAAGATGAAGGCGATGGTCGAGGGAGCGAGGATCGTGCGGGCGGAATTGGCGAAGGCTTGAAGTTGCTGCACTCCGACGCCTCGCTCAGGTCCAGCTACATCTGTGGACCCATGATCCACTTTGAGTTTTCAGCGCAGAACACGTGATTGTGGAGATTCGCGATCCACTGGCGGCCCGAGGCGGTCAGGGCAAGATATTTCATGCCGTCATCGATGTAGTTCGACACTGTGTTCCAGAAGAACCCCGGATACTTCTCCACAAGGTCAGCGGGGGAGTTGTAGCCGAGCTGGCGGTTGATGCCGATTTCCTCAAGCTCGTAGAAAAGCGCGTTGGCCTTCTTCGGATAGAGCGGATCGCCGAGCTGGCCGATGAGATCGGCGGCCTGGACCAGTCTCGGCTCGAGACTGGCCTTCTCCGAGTCCCCGTTGGGCCGGGGCGGAAAGCGGGTGAGCTCGATCGCGTCCGCAACCCGCTCGGGATCGACGAACGCAGCGTCGCCGAGCCGCTCGTAGACGAACAGTTTCGATCGGTCGACGTGGTAGGCGGCAAGCGAGGCGTCCGAGGCGCCACGCGGGAGCTTCACGGTATTGCCGTTGCGATCGATGACGAACTCGGTCTTCGTGTCGCCGCTCAGCACGCCGCGGACGAAACCAATGTCGTGCAGAAGACAAGCCACGATGAGGTGGCTGTAGTCCTCGGGCTCGATACGCTCCGACATCGTGCGGCCGAGCAGAATGTCGCGGCCGACCGTCGTCACCAGAACGGTATGCTCAAAGTTGTGGTAGAGAGCGTCGCTCCTGCCAAGGCACTCGATCGTGATTCGAGCCAGGCCGCCCACGCGCTCGGCCAGATCGTCGTGAGAAGAACCGAAGATTTCGCGGAAGTCGTCGGCGACGAGCCTGCTGAGCTTCTTGGCCGCCACTGCCGCGATCGTGTCCATTGTCATACGCCGCAATCCTGAAGTCAGGGCCAGCAATGGGCATCGTGACGGTCGTGGCCAATCGGTAGATTAATGCAGACGCTGGTTTCGCGCTAGGGCCGCTTGGGCCTTCGTTCAAGCGGCCCATCGGCAAGCGGGTCGGCGAGGCCGATGAGTTCGAAGCTCAGCGCGCGTAGTTTTGCGCGCGCCCCCGGATCATAGGCTTGCGGATCGGCGCGGGATTCGCGCAAGCCGCTGAAATAGAGCCCACTCCTGCCCTCGAGCGAAGGCGAGGCGACAAGCTGCAGAATGGCCGCGCCGCCCTCCTCGACCGTGCTGATCGGCTGAACGCCGCTCAAGCGAACCATGGTCGTATCCATGAAGGTCGCTGGATGCAGGCAATTGACGGCGACGCTTCGTCCGGCGAGCTCCTGCGCGAGATCGATGGTGAACATGATCTGCGCCAGCTTGCTCTGCCGATAGGCGCGGGCGCCGCTATAGCCCCTGGTCAGCATCACATCGGCGAAGTCGATCGGCTGTTGTCCTGCCGAGGCAACATTGACGATGCGGGAAGAGGCGCGGCTCTCCAGCGCCGGCAGCAAGAGGCGGGTCAAAAGAAATCCCGCAAGATAGTTGACCGCGAACCTGAGTTCGAACCCGTCGGCGCTGAGTTCGCGCCCCGCCCCGCTCGTGCCGATCCCGGCATTGTTGATGAGGGCGTCCAGACCGTCCGAGTCGCGCTGGACCGCTTCGGCGAGCGAGCGAACTTCGGCGAGCGACGACAGGTCTGCGGTGAGAAGGCGGGCGTCGCCGCCCTCCTTCGTGATCTGCTGGACGACTGCTTCGCCGCGCGCTCGGTCGCGGCCGTGAATGATGACGCGCGCGCCCTCCGCCGCCAGCCGCCCGGCGACGTATCGGCCAACGCCGTCCGTCGAGCCGGTGATGAGCGCCGTCTTGCTCCTCATGGTCATGGCCCGCCCGCCGGCGCAACGCTCCTCAGTCGAGGAAAGTAACCACTCCGGTTTCGAGGTCGTAGATCGCCGCGACGGTTTTGACGTTGCCGTCCTTCGCGAGATCGGCCATGAGCGGGCTCACCGCCGTCACCAGTTTTGCGGTCCGTTTCGCGCTCTCCTTGGCGGCGTTGTCGACGAAGTCGCCGGGCTGGTCGCGCACCGCGAGCGCGGCAGGCACGATCGGGGCGATCATGCGGCCGATCACGCCGGGATAGGTTGCATTCTTGGTCACGACGTCGCAGGCGGCTTTCACCGCGCCGCAAGCGGTATGGGCGAGGACGACGACGAGCGGCGAGCCGAGCACCGCGGCGCCATATTCGAGGGTGCCGAGGGTGTCGACATTGATGAGATTGCCGGCGTCGCGCGAGACGAACAATTCGCCGACGCCGTGGCCGCCGAAAATGAGCTCGGGCGGCACCCGGCTGTCGGCGCATGAGACGATGGTCGCCCACGGCGCCTGATGTCCGGCGACCGCGCTGCGGCTTTCCGCAAGATTGACCGAGCAAAGCTCCGGATGACTGACGAAGAGCTTGTTGCCCGCCTTGAGCTGGGCGAGCGCGTCGGTCGGCGAGAGCGCAGTCGGCGCGGCCTCCGCGGCGCGAGCCAATCGTGCGCCAGCGCCGAGCCCCAGCGTGACCGCGCCCGCGGCGCCGAGCCGAATGAAATCCCTTCGGCCGATCGCCCGACTCTGACAATCAACGCACATCACCCGATCCTCCCCTTTTCACGAGCCAGCTGCCGACGGGCGTCCGATTGAGGCGCACGCCGCCCCGACGGCGCGTCGAGCCGCATGGATACCGTCGATCGGCCTGCTATTGGACCAGCTTGGCTCGCAGGCGGCCGTACTCCTGCTCCGTAATCGAGCCGGCGGACTTCAGCTTGTCGAGCTTAACGATTTCGTCGGCTGCGCTGAAACCGACGATATGGCGCAGCTCTTCCCTGGCCTCGCTGGCCTGCGCCTTGTTCCGCTCGGCCATGCCCCGTCCCTGGGTGAGAAAATAGGCAAAGACGCCGAGGTAGGAAAACAGGATGAACGCGATCACCCAGAGCACCTTGGCGAACCCCGACACGTCATGCCGGCGAAACAGGTCCCCCGACGCGACGATGAGCAGCCAGAACCACAATATGAACATGAATATCGTGAACGCGTCAGCAATGAAATTGCTGAACGTGAATCCGCCCTCAAACAGCATTGTCGCCCCTCCCGCCCCTGCCCGGAGCATTCAGATCATTCTAGACCAGTGCGGACATAATTGACAGCGCCGTCGAACCGCGCGCGATCTTTCTCCTCGCCGGCGGGCGCCAAAGAGGCTCATCCTTCTCGCGTAATCTCAACTTTGTCGGGATAGAAGGCCAGGTGCGATGCGATCTCGGCGACATCCGTCTTCGGCCGCTCGTAGGTCCAGACGGCGTTTTCGTCACGATGCTCGCCGTCAGCGATCGAATAATAGTTGGCCTCCCCCTTGTAAGGGCACGTCGTCACGCGCGCCGTGCGCTTGAGCGCGCTCATGTCCATGTCGGCGCGCGGCACGTAGACGACCGGGGGATAACTGGCTTCACGCAGTTCGAGCGCGCGCGAGCTCTCGCCGATCGTGCGCCCGCGCCAGACGACGCGAATGCGCTCGGCGATCGGCCCGATGGTGATCGGGTGGTCCTTGGTTCCGGCGATGGTCAGGTTCGACATTTCGGCCTCCTTGCCTGAATTCCTCATGCGTGCCCCGCCACCGGCTTGCTCTGATAGGGCTCCTCGAGTTTGGCGATCGTGCGGGCGTCGAGCTTGAGCTCGGTCGCCGCGACGGCGTCGGCGAGATGATGCGGCTTCGAGGCGCCGATGATCGGGGAAGTGACGAACGGCTTCGAAAGCACCCAGGCAAGCGCGACCACCGCCGGCTTCGTCCCGAGCTTCTCCGCCGTCTCGACGACCCGCTTGCGGATCGCCTCGTCCTGCCGCGAGCCTAATCCCAGCGTGACGCTGAACGGATCGGTGCGGCCGCGCACGGTCGAGGCGCCGGCGCCAATGCCCGAGCCGGCGAGATAGCCGCGCGCCATCGGCGACCACGGAATGACGGCGATCCCGTCATGGGCGCAGAGCGGCATCATCTCGCGCTCTTCCTCGCGATAGACGAGATTGTAATAGTTCTGCATCGACACGAACTCGGCGTGGCCCTTGGCGCGGGCGATGTCGAGCATGCGCGCGAATTGCCACGCATACATCGACGAGGCGCCGATATAGAGCGCCTTCCCCGCGCGCACGACGTCGTTCAGCGCCTCCAGCGTCTCCTCCATCGGCGTCAGCGGGTCGAACCGGTGGATCTGGTAGAGATCGACGTAGTCCGTGCCGAGCCGCTTCAGCGAAGCGTCGATCGCCTCCATGATATGCTTGCGCGACAGGCCCTTGGCGTTCACGCCCGCGCCCATTGCCCCGTGCACCTTGGTCGCGATCACCACGTCCGGCCGCTTGGCGTATTCCTTGAGCGCCCGGCCGACGATTTCCTCGCTCGCGCCCTGCGAATAGACGTCGGCGGTGTCGAAAAAATTGATGCCTTTCTCGAGCGCCTCACGGATGAAAGGACGCGAGGCCTCTTCCTCGAGCACCCATTCGCGCCATTTGGTCGAGCCGTATGTCATGCAGCCGAGACAGATCCTCGACACCTGCATACCCGTCTTGCCGAATTTTACGGTTTCCATCCGCAGGTCCTCTCATTTGCGATTGCCTCAATGATAAATCCATTCGTAGGCTCGCGGCAGAGAGACCGCAAACGCGGGAGATCAATCAAACGTGAGCGGAAAGCATCCATCCTCGAACAGGGCCGGGGCCTGGGACTTCTGGATCGACCGCGGCGGCACGTTCACCGACGTGATCGGGCGCGATCCGCGCGCGCGGCTTCATCCAGTGAAGCTCCTGTCCGAGAGCCCCGCCTATTCCGATGCCGCTGTCGAGGCGATCCGCCGCCTGCTCGCGCTCGCCGCGGGCGAGGCGATCCCGAAAGGGGCGATCGGGGTCGTCAAGATGGGCACGACCGTCGCCACCAACGCGCTGCTCGAACGGCGCGGCGAACGCACGCTCCTGGTGACGACGCGCGGCTTCCGCGACGCGCTCGAGATCGGCTATCAGGCGCGGCCCAAAATTTTCGCGCGCAACATTCGGAAGCCGGAGCAGCTCTATTCCGGCGTAGTCGAGATCGACGAGCGCGTGCTCGCGGACGGCACGGTCGAGAGAGCGCCCGATCCGCACGCGGTGCGCGCCGCGCTCGCGAACGCGAAGGCCCAAGACTATGACGCCGTCGCGATCGTGTTCATGCACGCCTGGCGCTATCCGGCCCATGAGCGCATCGTCGGCGCCATCGCGCGCGATCTCGGATTTGCCCAGGTCTCGGAAAGCCATGTCGCTTCCGCCCTCATCAAGCTCGTCGGGCGCGGCGACACGACGGTGGTCGACGCCTATCTGTCGCCGATCCTGGCCCGCTATGTCGGGCAGGTCTCGCGCGACCTCGACGTTGAGCGCACCGGGGCGCGCGTCATGTTCATGATGTCGTCGGGCGGTCTCACCTCGGCGAAGCTCTTCGCCGGCAAGGACGCGATCCTGTCCGGACCCGCCGGTGGCGTGGTGGCGATGGCGCGGACGGCGACCAGCGCCGGGTTCAGACGCGTCATCGGCTTCGACATGGGCGGGACCTCGACCGACGTCGCCCATTTCGACGGCGAGTTTGAGCGCGCCTTCGAGACCGAAGTCGCGGGCGTGCGCATGCGCGCGCCAATGATGAAGATCCACACCGTCGCTGCCGGCGGCGGCTCGATCCTCGCGTTCGACGGCGCGCGATTTCGCGTCGGCCCTGCTTCGGCCGGCGCCGATCCCGGCCCCGCGGCTTACCGCCGCGGCGGCCCGCTCACGGTCACCGACGCCAACCTGATGGCGGGCAAGCTTATCCCCGAGTTCTTCCCGAAGGTGTTTGGTCCTCGAGGCGACCAGCCACTCGACGGAGAAATCGTGCGCGAGCGTTTCGCGGCGCTGGCGCGCGAGATCGGCGACGGGCGGAGCGAGGAGGCAGTCGCCGACGGATTTCTGGCCATCGCGGTCGCCAAGATGGCCGAGGCGATCAAGACGATCTCGGTCGCCCGCGGCTATGACGTGACCCGCTATGCGCTCAACTGCTTCGGCGGCGCCGGCGGCCAGCACGCCTGCGACGTCGCCGACGCGCTGGCGATCACGACGGTGCTCATCCACCCATTTTCGTCGCTGCTCTCGGCCTACGGCATGGGCCTCGCCGACATCGCCGCCCAGCGCGGGCAAGGAGTCGACGAGCCGCTCGACGGCGCTGCGCTCGCGCGCGTCGGTCTCATTGCCGATCGCCTCGCCGATGCGGCGGTCGCGGAGGTCATGAGCCAGGGCGTCGCGCGCGGAGCGATCAAGGTCCACGCCCGCGCGCAATTGCGCTACGCCGGCTCGGATACGACGATCGAGGTCAGGCTTTCGACGCCCGCCGCCATGCGGCGCGCGTTCGAGCGTGCGCACAAGAGCCGGTTCGGCTTCATCGATCGCGCCAAGGCGATCGCGATCGAGGCGGTGTCGGTCGAGGCGACAGGCGGCGCCGCGCGCCTCACTGAGCGGGCGCGCGCGCCGAATCCTTCTCGGCTCCATTCGCGACCGGACGCGCGCGCCTCCTGCCCCCTTGCGGGGGAGGAGCGAGGAGGGGGGTCGCGCCGATCCACGGTAAAGAAGTCAGCTTCCGATGGTCGTGAATGGGTTCTGACTGGCGATGGTTTGGCGCGACCCCCCACCCTAACCCGCCCCCACAAGGGGGGCGGGGACGCGAGGCCAGCCCGCGCGACGCGCTTCTTTTCCCACGGAGCCTGGCGCAAGGCGAATGTCTATTTGCGCGACGCGTTGCCGGCCGGGGCCGCCGTCGATGGCCCCGCGCTCGTCATCGAACCGCATCAGACGATCGTGGTCGAGCAGGGCTGGCGCGCCGCGGTCACGGCGAAAAACCATATCCTCCTGACCCGCGTCGAGCCGATGGCGCGGCGCGAGGCGATCGGCGCCAAGGCCGATCCGGTCATGCTCGAGATCTTCAATCATCTCTTCATGTCGATCGCCGAGCAGATGGGGGTGACGCTGCAAAACACCGCCTATTCGGTCAACATCAAGGAGCGGCTCGACTTCTCCTGCGCGGTGTTCGACCGTGAGGGCCGCCTTGTCGCCAACGCCCCGCACATGCCCGTGCATCTGGGCTCGATGGACCGCTCGGTCGAGACGGTCATCCGCGACAACGAGGGCATGATCCGTCCGGGCGACGTGTTCGCGCTCAACGCGCCCTATAACGGCGGCACGCATCTGCCCGACATCACCGTCTGTACCCCGGTGTTCGACGAGGAGGGCAGGACGATCCTGTTCTGGACCGCTTCGCGTGGCCATCACGCCGACATCGGCGGCATTGCTCCAGGCTCCATGTCGCCGCTCGCAACCTCGATCCTCGAGGAGGGCGTCTATATCGACAATTTCCTGCTCGTCAGCCAAGGCCGCTTCCGCGAGCGCGAGCTTTACGAGCTTCTGGCCGGTGGGCCCTGGCCGGCTCGCAACCCGCTCCAGAACGTCAACGACCTCAAGGCCCAGATCGCGGCCAACGAGAAAGGCGCGCGAGAGCTCAAGCGCATGGTCGAGATGTTCTCGCTTCGCACGGTCGAAGCCTATATGGGCCACGTCCAGGACAACGCCGACGAAAGCGTGCGGCGCGTCATCGACAGGCTCGCCGACGGCGAGGCGACGAGCGTCTCTGACCAGGGCGCGGTCATCAAGGTCAGGATCAGCGTCGACAAGGCGAAACGGGAGGCGACCGTCGATTTCACCGGCACGGCGCCGCAGCAGCCCACGAACTTCAACGCGCCCGAGCCGGTGACGCGGGCGGCGGTGCTCTACGTGTTCCGGGTCATGGTCGACGACGATATTCCAATCAACGCCGGATGCCTGCGGCCGATCCGGGTCATCCTGCCTGAGGGTTCGATGCTTTCCCCGCGCTATCCGGCCGCCGTGGTGGCGGGTAATGTCGAGGTGTCGCAGGCGGTGACCGACACGTTGTTCGCCGCGCTCCGCGCGTTGGGTTCGGCCCAGGGCACGATGAACAACCTCACCTTCGGCGACGACACATATCAATACTACGAGACGATCTGCTCCGGCGCGCCCGCCGGGCCAGGCTTCGACGGCGCGGCGGCCGTGCACACGCACATGACCAATTCGCGTCTGACCGACCCGGAGGTGCTCGAGAGCCGCTTCCCGGTCGTGCTCGAGGATTTCCACATCCGCCGCGGCTCGGGCGGCAAGGGCAAGTGGAACGCAGGCGACGGGACGCTTCGGCGCATCCGCTTCTTAAGGCCGATGCAGGCGGCGATCCTCAGCGGCCATCGCGCGGTCGCCAATCCCGGCGCGGTCGGCGGGAGCGAAGGCGAACTCGGCCGTAACTCGGTGCGTCGCAAAGACGGACGGGTCGAAATCCTGCCCGGCTGCGCCGAGACGCATGTCGAAGCGGGCGAGGCGATTGAGATCGTGACGCCGACGGGGGGCGGGTGGGGGAAGGCGCCGCCATAGGAAATGTCAGATTTGGAAACGAAACTCAAAGCATCCCTGGCTGGACGCTCTCTCAGCCTCCTGCGATTGAGCCCACCCGCTCTTCGGCGCCCGAGCGAAAGTCGCCAAATCTTTCATTGCCACCGACAAATGACGCCATTGTTGCCGCCGCCGCACGGATCTGCCGCGTAACCGCGGACGGTCCCGAACAGCAACAATATCAAACTGAATGCGAGAGGGAAAAGCGAAACTCAGCAAGGCGCTCGCAAGTCCGAATTGGCGGTGGGCATGATGTTGTCACTATTGCCGGGGACTGGCGCATGGGGAGAATCACAGCGCGGCGGGCCTCGGCTCGCAGGGGTTATCCAAATGCGCGGCAAATACGTTGTCGACAAATTGTCGCGCGGACTCGCTGAGGCTGAAGGTAAGCGCACGGGCGCGCGCAAGCTCTCTTGGAATTGAGAGCGCTGCGAGCGCAGCCCGGCCAAGATTCGCGTCGAGTATCCCAGCGCCGCTTTTTCCAATCACGTCGAGTGGACCCACGACTGGATTCGCAGCCACTGGCAGACCCGACGCAAGGGCTTCGAGCAGCACGAGGCCAAAGGTGTCAGTCAAACTCGGGAACACGAATACGTCGGCGCTCGCGTAAGCGGCGGCAAGCCTCTCGTCGCGCATTTCGCCGACGAAGTGCGCTCGAGGAAAGAGGGTCTGAAGCTTCTTCCTCGCCGGCCCGTCCCCAATGACGACCTTCGAACCCGGCAGATCTAGTGACAAGAAAGCATCGAGATTCTTTTCGATCGCCACGCGCGCGCAGGTCAGGAAAATCGGTCTCGGGAATTGGAAGATGCTGCCGGCTCGCGGTCGAAAAAGATCGCAATCGACGCCACGCGACCAGGGCATCAAACGAACAAACCCGCGCGTGTCGAGTTCCCGCCCAAGTGTCTCAGTCGACACCATCATGCCAGAGCCAGCATTGTGGAACCGACGAAGCAGGGCATAGACAAACCTGCTCGGCGCCACTCGTCGCGCAGCAAGATACTCGGGGAAGCGCGTGTGGTAGCAAGTCGTAAATGGGCGCCCGGCTCTGCGGCAAGCGACCCATGCGCATAGCCCAAGCGGCCCCTCCGTCGCGATATGGATAAAATCCGGCTTAAGTTCCTCGATGCGGCGTCGCACCGCGCGAGGCCGCGTCACGGCGACGCGCACCTGCGGGTAGGTCGGGAGGGGGACCGTGCGAAATTCGTTAGCGGCTAGGACCTTGATTTCGACGCCAAGAGCTGGCGCCTCTCGCACCAAGGCTTCTATCGAGCGCACCACGCCATTGACCTGCGGCAGCCACGCGTCGGTGACGATGAGGATGCGGGTCAACGGGAGTGCTCTGGCGCTGTGATGGAGCGGGCCCGAAAGCCTCGCGTTTGCCCGCGCCCGCGCCGCGCGAGGCGTTGGTCTTCACTGGCGAGCCTTATCGTCCAATGAAGGTTCCACTCCATCCTGCCCCTCCCAGCTTGATCCGGTTATTGACAATGCGGCCCGACTGCGTGGAAGGCAACGCCAGCCTTGCCACCATCGGGACATTGCTCGTCGCTCGGGTGTTTTTCAAGGTAATCTCCGTAGCGCCTCCAGAATGACACACGGATACGTTTCCCGTCAGCCAAAGCGCGCCGGCCTTCTTTGCTGAGTAGACAAGACCGTGGGAGCCATCGGTGATCGAGATCATCAATGGCTTGCCATCGTTCTCGGTAGTCTCTTGCCACATTGTCTTCACGTGATTTGCTTTTATCTCGTGGACGGTGCTGAAGCATTTGGCTTGAGCAACGGTGGGCGCGATTAGAATCAACAAGCCAAGGAGAAATTTGAAATTCGTCAGAGCCACGTTCACCTCCTAGGGGCGGATAGCCCGAAAATCCTCCGGGCGGGGCGCAGTTCGCGGCGAGGATCGCCGAGACGGGCGAACGCGGGGTTGCGCGCCTTGTTCCTTGCATAACGCGCCAGCGGGCGCCATCCGGCGCGGATAGGGCGCCGCAGGCGAGGCGCGGATTGGGGCAGGTTGCGCTGCGGGCGGGCCTCGGCCGTCCCTGTTCGCTCCCTGTTCCGGACGCTTAGTTCCCTGTTCCGGGCCAAATGTCCCTGTTCTGCGCGACTGCCGAATTGTGGCGCCGGGTCTCGCCTCAAAGCCATGCAGCGAGCGCATGGTCACAAGATTTCGACATTGCCACTTCGCGAGGGTTCACGCCCGTCCGCGCCGAGCCATAGCCAGCTTGATCGCGTGATCGGGCTTGCTGGCGCCCGATATTGTCATTGCGACCCAAGCCAGGGCCGCAATGACAATGGATCATCCGCTAGTGCGCGGCGGCGACGTCCGCGCCGATGCCCGTCTGCGAGCGCACATATTGGGCTTCGAACGCCGCCTGTTCCGTTTTCGCGGCTTTCGAGCTGTCGGTCACCGAGAACAGCCAGCAGCAGAAAAACGACAGCGGGATGGTGAAAAGGGCCGGCGACACATAGGGGAACAAGGCTGAGCCCTTGGGGTAGCCGAACACCGCCTCCCACACGCCGGGACTGACGATATTCAGCACCAGCGCGCTGATGAGGCCGACGAAGCCGCCGATCACCGCGCCGCGAGTCGTCAGCCCCTTCCACATGATGGAGAGCAGCAGGACCGGGAAGTTGGCGCTCGCCGCAACCGCAAACGCCAGACCCACCATGAAGGCGACATTGATCTTCTCGAATATGATGCCGAGAATGATCGCCACGATCCCGAGCGCGACGGTCGTGATCCGCGAAACGCGCACTTCCGTCGCCTCATCGACGTTCCCGTGCCGGAACACGCTGGCGTAGAGGTCGTGGCTGACCGCGCTCGCCCCGGACAGCGTGAGACCCGAGACGACCGCCAGGATGGTCGCGAACGCGACCGCGGCGATGAACCCCTTCATCAGATCGCCGCCGACCGCCTGCGCGAGATGGATCGCCGGCATGTTGCCCCCGCCAAGCAGCGCGCCCTTGATGTCGTTGCCGACGTGATAGATCGGATTGGTCGACACCAGCACGATCGCCCCGAAGCCGATGATGAAGGTCAGGATGTAGAAATAGCCGATGAAGGTCGTCGCCCAGAACACTGACTTGCGCGCCTCCTTGGCGTTGGCGACGGTGAAGAAGCGCATGAGAATGTGGGGAAGACCGGCCGTGCCGAACATCAGCGCCATGCCGAGCGAGATCGCGTTGATCGGATTGGACACCTGCGGCCCGGGCTGCAGAATCTTGTCGTGGATCGGATGGACTTCGACCGCCTTGGCGATCAGCGCGTTGAAGTCGAAGCCGAATTGCGCGAGCACGAGCAGCGCCATCAATGTCGAGCCGCCCAGCAGCAGCCCTGCCTTGATGACCTGCACCCAGGTCGTCGCGATCATGCCGCCAAAGGTGACATAGATGACCATCAGCACGCCGACCACGATGACGGCCCAGAGATAAGGCAGCCCGAACAGGAGTTCGATCAGCTGCCCCGCGCCAACCATCTGCGCGATCAGATAGAGGGCGACGACGACCAGCGTTCCGGTCGCCGCCATGGCCCGAATCGGCGTCGCCTGGAGGCGATAGGACACGACGTCGGCAAAGGTGAACCGGCCGAGGTTGCGCAAGGGCTCGGCCATCAGGAACATGATGAACGGCCAGCCGACGAGGAAGCCGATCGAATAGATGAGGCCGTAATAGCCGAAGCTGTAGACCAGCGCGACGATGCCAAGGAACGAGGCGGCCGACATGTAATCGCCGGCGATCGCCAGACCATTCTGGAAGCCGGTGATCCCGCCGCCGGCGGCGTAGAAGTCCTTGGTCGTGCGCGTGTGCTGCGCCGCCCAATAGGTGATGCCGAGAGTGACGACGACAAACGCCAGGAAGATGAAGATGGCGTTCCAGTTGGTCGGCTGGATCGTTGCGGCGTCGGCGGCGTGGGCTGACTGCGACAGCAAGCCAAAACCGGCGGCGAGCGCGCCTGAGCGAAGAGACGCTCTCATCATTTTCCTCCCCGCTTGTTCGCGCCGACGATCGCGCTTGTCAGGTCGTCGTACTCGGCGTTGGCCCGCATGACGTAAATGCCGGTGAGCAGGATCGAAGCGAGGATGATCGCCAGCCCGAGGACGATGCCGACGGTTATGGTTCCAAAGAGCGGAGCGGCGATAATCGACGGCGCGAAGGCGACAATCGCAATGTACCCGTAGTACATCACAAGCGTTATGATGGTCAGGGTCCAGCCGAGGGACTTCCTCTCCGACACGAGCTTCAGATAATTCGGATCTCTCTGGATCCGAGCCAGGCTAGTCTGGTCCATTGTTCCTCCCAAAGCTTCGTTACGACTTTCGGCGTCAGCGAAGCGTTCTCCATATCCCGTCCAAAGGCCCGCACGGAACTTCGGCGAAACGGCTCAATGCTCCCGGCTTCCCGCGCTTCTCATTTCCGACCGGCGCCGGCCGGACGACTCGAACTTCGCACTTCCGACCGAATGTCGCCGCTCTTTTGCTCTAATTTCAGCCCGGCGTCGAGGCTCCAGCCCTGCGACCTTTTGCTAACAGACCGGCTCCGAACCGGAATGTTTGTGCCAGTCGCCGCCAATCAGCTAGATTGCCGGGAGGGGGCTGGCCCCCGGTCCGGACGAGTCCAATGCTTGGGTTTCGCGGTCCGAATCCCCATATTCCGAACCTGCCATCGCGGCTTCACCGGGATAGCCACCAGAAAAGGCCACGAGAATGGATTTCCTCAAGCCACGGTCGCACCGCATGAACCGCCGCCGACGCATTTATGAAGGCAAAGCCAAGGTTCTGTACGAGGGCCCGGAGCCGGGCACTCTCATCCAGCATTTCAAGGATGATGCGACCGCGTTCAACGCCAAGAAGCATGAGGTGATCGAGGGCAAGGGCGTTCTCAACAATCGAATCTCGGAATACGTCTTTCAACGCCTCAACGACATCGGCGTGCCGACCCATTTCATCCGGCGAATCAACATGCGCGAGCAACTGATTCGCGAGGTCGAGATCATCCCGCTCGAGGTGGTGGTGCGCAATGTCGCGGCAGGATCGCTCTCGACCCGTCTCGGCCTCGAAGAGGGAACGCAATTGCCGCGGTCGATCATCGAGTTTTACTACAAAAATGATCAGCTCAATGATCCGATGGTGTCAGAGGAGCACATCACCGCCTTTGGCTGGGCTGCGCCGCAGGAGATCGACGACATCATGGCGTTGGCGATTCGGGTCAACGACTTTCTGTCGGGCCTGTTCCTGGGCGTCGGCATCCGGCTCATCGATTTCAAGATCGAAACCGGCCGCTTGTGGGAGGGCGAGAACATGCGGATCGTCCTCGCCGACGAGATCAGCCCCAACTCCTGCCGGCTGTGGGACGTCAAGACCAACGACAAGATGGACAAGGACCGCTTCCGCAAGGATCTCGGCGGCATGATCGAGGCCTATACCGAGGTCGCCCGCAGGCTCGGCGTCGTTCAGGACAATGAATATACGCGCGCCGAGGGTCCCCGGCTGGTGAAATAGCAGGGCTCCGCGGACCGGAAAGCTGCGCGCGCCGAGCGCGCGGCCCGGCGGCTTGTCGGCAGACCTGAAATTCAGCCGGAAACAGCCTGAAGAGGATCGGACAAACGCGTTCCTGCCGCCCCCGCGCCTGCGCGCGCTGATCAGCGTTCGGCCAGGACCGGCCCTCCCTTCGCGGACCCGGGCTGAATTGCCGCCTTCCGCTCCGTGAGCTAGATTCCGCCGGCCATCGGGCGCGAGGGGTCGCCCGGCTTAAAGGAGCGCTTCGATGGGCTCGGTCCCCCCGCCGATCGGCGGCGACAATCACGCCCATCCTCACGATCATGACGATGGCGGGCTCACCGACATTGAGCTGCGCGTCCGGGCCCTCGAATCGCTCATGGTCGAAAAAGGCTATGTCGATCCCGCCGCTCTCGACGCCATCGTCGAAACCTATGAGACGAAAATCGGCCCGCGCAACGGCGCGCGCGTGGTCGCCAGGAGCTGGGCCGATCCGGCCTTCCGCCGTTGGCTCAGCGAGGACGCCACGGCCGCGATTGGCTCGCTCGGCTACGCTGGGCGCCAGGGTGAGCACATGATGGCGATCGAGAACACGGCCGAGGTCCACAACCTCGTCGTCTGCACGCTCTGCTCCTGCTACCCGTGGCCGGTGCTCGGCCTGCCGCCGGTCTGGTACAAGTCGGCGCCCTATCGTTCGCGCGCAGTGATCGATCCGCGCGGCGTCCTGGCTGAATTCGGCGTCCGGCTTCCCCCCACGACGAAGATCCGCGTCTGGGACTCGACGGCGGAGATCCGCTACCTCGTCATACCCCAGCGACCGGCCGGGACAGAAGGCTGGAGCGAGGAGCGGCTGGCCTCGCTGGTGACGCGCGATTCGATGATCGGGGCGGGACAGGCGATCGACCCGGCGCTTGCCGAGGCGCGGGGCGCATGAACGGCGCCCACGATCTCGGCGGAATGATGGGTTTCGGCCCGGTCGCCGGCGAAAAGGAGGGCGACCTCTTCCACGCCGATTGGGAGAGGCGCGCGCTCGCCCTCACGATCGCGTCCGGCGCTCTCGGCGAATGGAACCTCGACACGTCGCGCCATGCCCGCGAAACGCTGCATCCGTCCGACTATCTGGCTTCGAGCTATTACGAGGTCTGGATCAAAGGGCTCGAGAAGCTGCTCCTCGCACGCGGGCTGGTCACGCCCGAGGAGATCGCCGCTTCGCACGCGCTTCATCCGCCAAAGGCGACCAAGCCGCCTCTCGGCGCCGCGGATGTCCGGCCGGCGCTCGCTTCGGGGACGCCTTACGATCGTCCCCCGCAGGCCCCGGCGCGATTCAAAATCGGCGACGCGGTGCGCGCGCTCAACATCAATCCGGCCGGGCATACCCGCCTGCCGCGTTACGCGCGCGGCAAGCGAGGCCGGATAGAGCGGATCCACGGCGTCTTCGTATTTCCCGACGCCAACGCCCACGGTCTCGGCCCGAGCCCGCAGTGGCTTTATCTTGTGTCTTTCCCGGCGTCCGAGCTCTGGGGCCGTGAAGCCGATCATGGTCTGGACGTTTCGATCGACGCCTGGGAAAGCTATCTCGAAGGCGACGTGGGATGATGGCCAACGAGCCCGCCCCTGGCGCGGGGAACGGCGATGAGCCGAGGTTTGGCGAGCCCTGGGAGGCGCAGGCCTTCGCCCTTGTCCTCGCCCTGCATGAGGCCAAACTGTTCAGCTGGAGCGAATGGGCGGCGGCGCTGTCGCGGGAAATCCACGCGCCGCCGGTTTCTGGATCGGCTAACGGCGACGGCGCCTACTACCTCCATTGGCTCACCGCGCTCGAAAGCCTGGTCGTCGAGAAGGGCGCCGTGAGCCGCGAAGCGCTGGCCGCGCGCGCGGCGGCGTGGGAGCGCGCCGCACGGGCGACGCCGCATGGAGCGCCAATCTTGCTCGCCAACGATCCGCGGGGGGCAGACGCCGGGTTTGAGCGCCGTCCGGACTGATTGCGCCGCTGCGAGCTCCCGCCTTAGTCTGGCGCGGCGCCGCCGCGAGAGGCGAGACAGCGGCATGAAGAGCCCGAGCATGCCTGAGACCAACCCGGAGCCGCCGCGCAAGGTCGTGCTGTTCAGCGGCCATATGATCGACGCGCCGGGCCGCGAGAAACCTCGGTTTCCGCCCGATCGGGAGCCGATCGCGGCCGCTGCCATCGCCGCTGCTCTTGCTGATCTCGGCCTCGGACCCAATGATCTCGCCATCTGCGGCGGCGCGTGCGGCGGCGATCTCTTGTTCGCGGAAGCCGCGCGCGCGCGCGGCGCCCGGCTCGAGCTCTATATCCCCTTCGAGGAACCCACGTTTCTCGAGAAGTCGGTCGATTTCGCCGGGGGCGACTGGCGCGGGCGCTATTTCGCGGCGAAGGCGAGCGCCACGCTTCATGTCGCGCCCCGCGAGCTTGGCCCGACGCAAGAGGGCGAGGACCCGTACGAGCGCAACAACCGCTGGATGCTGGGCGCCGCCCTGCGGTTCGGCGCGGACAAGGTTAACTTCGTTTGCCTCTGGAACGGCGAGGGCGGCGACGGGCCGGGTGGCACCGCCACATGATGGAGGAAGTGCGCGAGCAAGGGGCGGACGCGCGACCTGGCTGGACACGACGAAGCTTTGGAATTGAGCCGGCCAGAACCGCGAGCCGGGTCCCCGACGATGGAGGGAGACGATGGCGCTTTGTTTTATGATCATGCCCTACGGACGACGGGCGACCCAGGTCGAGCCAAGCAGCAATGCGCCCGGCGAGATTGATTTCAACGCCCTTTGGGACCGAGCGTTCGCCCCGACCATTAAGTCGCTCGGCTACGACCCGGTCCGCGCCGATCAGGACACGGGCGCGCTCATCATCACACAAATGGTCGAGCGCCTTTATTTCGCCGACCTTGTGCTGGCCGACATGACGATCCCGAACGGGAACGTCTATTACGAGGTCGGCGTTCGACACGCAGCAAAGAGGACAGGATGCGTCCTGCTCGCGGCGGAATGGTCAAAGCCGCTCTTCGACGTCGCGCAAATGCGCACCGTCCGGTACCCGCTCAAGGAAGGAAACATCGAGGGCCCCACCGCCAAGGCGATTTCCGATGCCATCAGGACTCCGATCGACGCCTTATTGCGAGGCGAGTCGCCGGTCTTCGCGTCGATCAAAGGATATCCGATAAACCCGGATCCGACGGCCGCATCGACCATGAAGGACGTGATGGCGCAGACGGCGGCGCTTCAAGGGAAGGTCCGGGCCGTCCGAGCAATTCCAAAAGACGCCCGGATGGCGGCGGCCCAGGCCCTCGCAGAGCAGTCCATCAAGGCGCGGACGACGCCGACGGACGCGATCGCCCTGATCCGATTGCTCAAAGATTCCGCCGATACGCCGGAGCAGTGGGGATGGTTGGCGGACCTCATCGAGAAACTGCCCGTTGATATCGCCAATCTTGAGGACGGGCGAGACACTTACGCTTTTGCCCTTGCCAATTCGGGTAGGCCGACTGAAGCAATTGCCAAGCTCGAGGAGCTTCTGGCGCTAACAGGACCGACGCCCGAACGCCTCGGCCTTCTTGGCGGGCGCTACAAACGTCTGTTCGCGAAGGCGAAGGACGAGGACAAAGCGGAACTCCTCGACCGCGCCATAGAAGCCTATGAGCGCGGCATGGAGCTCGATCTCAATCAATATTATTGCTCGTCCAACCTGCCGAGACTCTACCGACAGCGGAAGCTCAACGGCGACGAGGTTCGCGCGGGTATCGTCGCCAAGGTCGTTCTCGCCGCCTGCGAGAGAGCCGAGAAACTCGGCGTCGCGGATGAATGGCTGAAGCAGACCCTACTCGGCGCCGCCTTCGACGCGCGCGAATACGATAAGGCCGAGAAACTGGCTGCGGAATTCAAACGCAAACCGGGAGAGCGCTGGAAGATTGCGAGCACGATCAGCGATCTCGAACTGAGTATAGATCAGGCCGAGGACAAAAATGCGAAAGACCGCCTGACCGCCATTCTGGAGCCGCTAAGAGCCGCGGTCGCCTGAGGCCGCGCGAAGGCTCCGGCGAACGGTCGATCTACGCCGCAAGCTGCCTCAGCACGTAGGGCAGGATGCCGCCGTTGCGGAAATATTCGAGCTCGTCGAGCGTATCGATGCGGCAGGTCAGCGGGACCAGCGTCACGGTGTCGTCGGCGCGTCTGATCTCCGCCTCCAGTTTCTGGCGCGGCTTCAGGGTTTCGCCGAGGCCGAAAATCGTCACCGTCTCGTCGCCCTTGAGCCCCAGCGTCTGCCAGCTCGTCCCTTCCTCGAAGACGAGCGGCAGCACGCCCATGCCGACCAGGTTCGAGCGGTGGATGCGCTCGAAGCTCTGCGCGACGACCGCGCGCACGCCGAGCAGCTTCGTGCCCTTGGCCGCCCAGTCGCGCGACGAGCCGGTGCCGTATTCGCGCCCCGCGAACACGACAAGCGGGACTTTCTCCGCCTGATAGCGCATCGCGGCGTCATAGATCGGCAGGCGCTCGCCCGACGGCTGCATGATGGTGTAGCCGCCCTCGACCACGTTGCCCGCCCCGTCCTTCACCATCTGGTTCTTGATCCGGATATTGGCGAAGGTGCCGCGCATCATCACTTCGTGATTGCCGCGGCGGGTGCCGTACTGGTTGAAGTCGACCGGCCGCACCTGATGCTCGACGAGATACTGCCCGGCCGGGCTTGCGACCTTGATCGAGCCGGCGGGCGAGATGTGGTCGGTGGTGATCGAATCGAGGAAGAGGGCGAGGATGCGGGCGTTCTCGATATCGCCGACCGGGACCGGCGTCTTGGTCAGCCCGGCGAAATAGGGCGGCTCCTGCACATAGGTCGAGCCGATGTCCCAGGCGTAGGTGAGGCCGGCCGGAACCTTGACCTTGCGCCAGTTGGCGTCGCCGTCGAACACGCTCGCATATTTGGTCTTGAACATCCGGGCGTTGATCGTCGTGTCGACGAATTCCTCGATCTCGCCGGTCTTGGGCCAGATGTCGGCGAGATAGACCGCCTTGCCCTGCTTGTCGGCGCCGATCGGCTCGCGGGTGAGATCGACCTGCATCGAGCCGGCGAGCGCATAGGCGACGACCAGCGGCGGGGACGCGAGGTAGTTGGCGCGCACGTCCGGATTGACCCGGCCCTCGAAGTTGCGGTTGCCGGAGAGGACCGCCGCGGCGACCAGGTTGTGCTTGGCGACGGTCGCCGAAATCTCGGGCGCGAGCGGCCCGGAATTGCCGATGCAGGTCGTGCAGCCGAAGCCGACGATGTTGAAGCCGAGCTTGTCGAGCGGCCGCTGCAGATCGGCCTCCTTCAGATAGTCCTGGACCACCTGGCTGCCGGGCGCGAGCGAGGTCTTCACCCACGGCTTGACCGTCAGACCCTTGGCGACGGCGTTGCGCGCCAGAAGCCCGGCCGCCATCATGACGCTCGGATTGGAGGTGTTGGTGCATGACGTGATCGCGGCGATGACGACGTCGCCATGGCCGAGATCGTAGTTCGTCCCCTCGACCTTGTGGCGCTCGGCGATGCTCTGGGCCTGCTTGAACTCGCTTTCCATCGCGCTGGCGAAGCCGGCCTTGGCGTCGCTGAGGACCACGCGGTCCTGCGGCCGCTTCGGGCCGGCGAGCGAGGCCGTGACCTCGCCGAGCTTGAGTTCGAGCGTGTCGGTGAACACGGGATCGGGGGTAAGGCGGGTGCGGAAGGCGCCCTGCGCCTTGGCGTAGGCCTCGACCAAAGCCAGCCGCGACGGCTTGCGGCCGGTGGTCTTGAGGTAGGTCAGCGTCTGGCTGTCGATCGGGAACAGGCCGCAGGTCGCGCCATATTCCGGGGCCATATTGGCGAGCGTCGCGCGATCGGCGACCGTCATCGCGTTGAGGCCCGAGCCGTAAAACTCGACGAATTTGCCGACCACGCCCTTCTTGCGCAGCATCTGGGTCACGGTCAGCACCAGATCGGTCGCGGTGACGCCCTCGCGCAATTCGCCGTCGAGCTTGAAGCCGATCACTTCGGGCAGCAGCATCGACAGCGGCTGGCCGAGCATCGCCGCCTCCGCCTCGATGCCGCCGACCCCCCAGCCGAGCACCGCGAGGCCATTGACCATGGTGGTGTGGCTGTCGGTGCCGACCAGAGTGTCGGGAAAAGCGACTTCGACCGTCTTGCCGTCGCGCTTCTCCTTCGCCGTCCAAACCGTCTGGGCGAGATATTCGAGATTGACCTGATGGCAGATGCCGGTGCCGGGCGGCACGACGCGGAAGTTGGAGAAGGCCTGCTGGCCCCACTTCAGGAACCGGTAGCGCTCCTGGTTCTGCTCGTATTCGCGGGTCACGTTCTGGCCGAGCGACTTGCCGGTGCCGAAATAGTCGACCACCACCGAATGGTCGATGACGAGGTCGACCGGGACCAGCGGATTGATCTTGTTCGGATCGCCGCCAAGCGCGACCATCGCGTCGCGCATCGCGGCGAGATCGACGACCGCCGGCACGCCGGTGAAGTCCTGCATCAGCACCCGCGCCGGGCGGAACGCGATCTCGTGCTCATGTTTGCCGCGATTGCCGGTCCACGCGGCGACCGCCTCGATGTCCTGCTTCTTGACGCTGCGTCCGTCCTCGTTGCGCAGCAGGTTTTCGAGCACGATCTTGAGCGAGAACGGAAGCTGTGAGACGCCGTGAAGCCCGTTCTTCTCCGCCGCCTTCAGCGAATAGATCTCATAGGCCTTGCTCCCCACGGTCAGCGTCTTGCGGCACTTGAAACTGTCCAGGCTGGCCATGCGAGCGCTCCCGGGGGATAGCGATTGAGGGGGGTCAGCGGCTTATAGATATAATCGGCGGATGAGGCTACACAAACTATCGTCTTAGAAGGCGCGGAATCGCGACAGGGCTTCAGGGGATAATGCGCCTCAGCGCGTGGGATTTGACGATCGAGCGCGGCGGGCGGCGGCTCATCGCCGGACTTTCGTTCATGGCGGATCAAGGCGTGGGCCTGATCGTGACCGGGCCGAACGGCGCGGGGAAATCGACGCTCCTGCGCACGCTATGCGGCTTTTTGCCGCTCGAGGCCGGCGGCTTTGCGCTCGAGGGCGGCGACGCCGAGCGTTCGCTCGGCGAGCAGGCGCACTATCTCGGCCACGCCGACGGCGTCAAAGGCGCGCTGACGGCAGGCGAGAACCTCGCGTTCGCGGCTGCGATGCTCGGCGGCCAATCCTCGCGCGACGCGGAGCGGGCGGCGCTGGCGCAAGTGGGCCTCGCTCATGTGATCGATTTCCCCGCGCGCCTGCTCTCGGCCGGGCAGAGGCGGCGCGTGGCGCTCGCCCGCCTCCTCATCGCCGCATCGCCCGCTTTGGCTGCTCGACGAACCGGCGACCGCGCTCGACGCCGCCGCCCAGGCCGCGCTTCTCGCCATCATGCGGGCGCACTTGCGCGGCGGCGGGATCATCGTCGCCGCGGCCCACGCGCCGCTCGGGCTCGAGGGGGCGCAGGAGGTGAGGCTCGGCGCAGCCGCAGGGGCGGCGGCGTGACGGATGCGCTCGCAAGCGGAAGCCCTTCTCCCCTTGCGGGGGAAGGTGGACGCGCGAAGCGCGGCCGGATGAGGGGTCCGGCGCGCAAGCGCCTTTTTGCAACACGCCCGCCGGCGCAAAACCCCTCACCCCAACCCCTCTCCCGCAGGGGGAGAGGGGAGGTTCTCGCATGACCCCTGCCCTCGCTCTCTTCGTCCGCGAGTGGCGCATCGCGCGGCGGATCGGCGGCGGCGCCTCGGTTGGCGCGGTGTTCTTCCTCATCCTGGTCGCGATCATGCCGTTCGCGCTCGGGCCCGACCTCAATCTGCTTGCGCGGCTCGGCCCGGCGATCCTGTGGATCGCCGCACTGCTCGCGACCCTGCTCGGGCTCGACCGGCTGTTCCAGGCCGACCACGAGGACGGCTCGCTCGATATTCTCGTCACCGGATCGCTGCCGCTCGAACTCGCGGTGCTCATCAAATGCGCCGCCCACTGGACCGCGAGCGCGCTGCCGCTCATCGTCGTCAGCCCCCTGTTCGGGCTGATGCTGGCGATGACGCCGCTGCCGCTGATGCTGGTCGCGGCGACGCTGCTCGCCGGGACGCCGGCGCTGACCATGATCGGAGCGATCGGCGCCGCGCTCACCGTGTCGCTGAGGCGCGGCGGCCTTCTGATGGCGGTCCTGGTGCTGCCGCTGACGATTCCGGTGCTGATCTTCGGCGTCGCGGCCGCCTCCGCCGCAAGCGGCGGCGCGGCGCCGTTCCTGACTCCGTTCCTGATGCTGTGTGCGCTGTCGCTTGCGGCGATTGCGCTTGCGCCCTTCGCCGCCGCGGCGGCGTTGAGGCATGTGCGGGAATAGGAGAAGCGCCAGCGGGCCTGTGATAGTCTTGAGATATGGATATTCTCTCCGATCCCATACTCGCGCGCTTTCGCGCCGCACTGGACAAGACTTACGGCGCGAACGTCGAGCGCGTGGTGCTCTTTGGGTCGCGCGCCCGCGGCGACGAGCGACCGGATTCGGACTACGACATCGCCGTTTTCCTAAAGGAGCCCGACAGCTTCTGGCAGGAAAGCGGCCGCTTGGCCGAGATTGGAACGGATATTCTTTACGAGACCGGAGCCGTCATCAACGCCTTGCCGCTCAAGGCTGGACGGGATCGAGAACGAAGCGCGTTCATGCAGGAATTGACTCGCGACGGCCGCGACTTATGAGCGATCCATCGGACGCGTATCTTGATAAGGCGCGTCAGTCGCTGAGAGAGGCTCAAGCCGTCGCAGGGATCGGTTTCTATGCTGCGGCGGGCCGCGCCGCCTATCTTGCAGCCTTCCATGCAGCGCAGGCTTTGATTTTGTTTCGCACGAACAAGATCGCAAAGACGCATGCAGGCGTGCGCAGCGAGTTTGCGCGCATCGCGAAAGACGAGTCTGGCCTCGAACGCGATCTGGCGTCGTTTCTCGCACGGGCCTATAATTTGAAGACGGTCGCCGATTACGCCGTCGGCGCGGACCTCGGCGTCGGCGCGTCAGAGGCGACGGATGCGATCGACGGCGCGACGCGCTTCGTGGACTCGATTGAGCGCGTTCTGTCCAAAAAGCGATAGGCGGTCCCCTCCTGCCAGCGGCGTTGACACGCCGCCCGGACGCGCGTCTCTATGGCGATCTCGAAGCGCGAGGCAAACGCGCGGGCGGCGTCACGGCGAGGAAACATGAACGACCAGGGAGCAGCGCCGGTCAGCGCCGGGTCCATCTCCGCCCGCATCGACCGGCTGCCGGCGACGCGCACGATCTGGACGATCATCGTCCTGCTCGGCTTCGGCATGTTCTTCGAGCTCTACGACCTCCTGTTTTCGGCCTATGTCGCGCCGAGCCTGGTCAAGTCCGGCGCTGCTGACCGCCACGACCGCCGGCCTGTTCGGCACGACCGGGGTCGCGAGCTTCATCGCCGCCCTGTTCACCGGCCTTTTCATCGGCACGATCCTGTGCGGCTTTCTCGCCGACCGGTTCGGCCGCCGGGCGATCTTCACCTGGTCGCTTCTCTGGTACTCGGCGGCCAACATCATGGTGGCGCTGCAGAGCGACGCCGCCGGCCTCAATCTCTGGCGCTTCGTGTCCGGCGTCGGGCTTGGCGTCGAGATCGTGACCATCGGCGCCTACTTGAGCGAGCTCGCGCCGAAGGCGATCCGCGGCCGCGCCTTCGCGGTCAACCAGGCGATCGGCTTCGTCTGCGTGCCGGTCGTCTCGTTCCTCGCCTGGCTTTCTGGTGCCAACCGCGCCGCTCGGGCTCGAGGGCTGGCGCTGGGTGGTGCTGATCGGGGCGCTCGCCGCGCCGGTCGTCGTCTATCTGCGCCTTGGCCTGCCGGAAAGCCCGCGCTGGCTCGCCAAGCACGGCCGGCTCGAGGAGGCCGACCGCGTGCTCAGCGGCATCGAAGCCAAAGTCGCGGCGGAATACGGCCGGCCGCTGCCGCCGCCCGGCCCCGAGGAGCCGGTGTCGCCGGCGAGCCGCTTCGTCGATCTCTGGGGCCCGGGCGTGCGCGGCCGCGTGATCCTGATGAGCGTCTTCAACATCTTCCAGACGATCGGCTTTTACGGCTTCAACAACTGGGTGCCCTCGCTGCTCGTCAAGCAGGGGATCACCGTCTCGACCAGCCTCGGCTATACGACGGTGATCGCGCTCGCGGCGCCGCTCGGGCCGCTCGTCGGGTTCTTTCTCGGCGACCGGCTCGAGCGCAAGTGGATCATCGTCGCCGCGGCAGGCGCGATCCTCGTCTGCGGCCTCATTTTCGGGCAGGCGCGGGATTCGGCGCTGATCGTCGCCATGGGCGTCGCGCTGACGCTTGCCGCCAACATCATGTCGTTCAGCTTCCACGCCTACCAGCAGGAGCTGTTCCCGACCGGCATCCGCGCCCGCGCCGCCGGCTTCGTCTATTCGTGGAGCCGGCTCTCGGTGATCTTCTCGTCGTTCGTCATCGCGTTCATCCTGAACGCGTCCGGCGCCTTCGGCGTCTTCGTCTTCATCGCCGCCGCGATGGGCGTCGTGATGGCGACGATCGGAATCTTCGGCCCGCGCACGACCAATCTCGCGCTGGAGGAGATCTAAGCCGCGCAGCGCGGCCGCGGGGCGGGGTCGGCGGCCCCGCCGGGCCGGGTCAGCGACCCGGCCCTACAGTCAGCAGTCCTTACTCCGCCGCCATCCTTGCGGGCTCGTCGCGGGCGACGAGATCGTAGCGGTCGAGGTTCATCACCTTCGTCCAAGCCTTGGCGAAGTCCTTGACGAACTTCTCCTTCGAGTCGGCGGTCGCATAGACCTCGGCCAGCGCCCTCAAGACCGAGTGCGAGCCGAAGATGAGATCGACCCGGGTTCCGGTCCACTTGACCTGCCTTCGTCTTCCGGTCGACCCCCTCATAGACGCCGTCTTTGCCCTGCGCCGGCCTCCACTCCGTGCTCATGTCGAGCAGGTTGACGAAGAAGTCGTTGGTCAGCGTTCCGGGCTTCTTGGTGAAGACGCCGTGAGCGGACTTCCCGGCGTTCGCGCCGAGCACGCGCAAGCCTCCGAGGAGGACCGTCATCTCCGGCGCGGTCAGCGTCAGCAATTGCGCCTTGTCCACCAGCGCTTCTTCCGGCGCCATGATGTCGCTGCTGCGGTAATAGTTGCGGAAACCGTCAGCATACGGCTCGAGCGGGGCGAAGGAATGCGCGTCGGTCTGCTGCTGCGACGCGTCCATGCGGCCCGGCGTGAAGGGAACCCTCACGTCGTGACCGGCGGCCTTCGCCGCCTTCTCGATCGCCGCGCCGCCGCCGAGCACGATCAGGTCGGCGAGCGAGACCTTCTTGCCGCCGGACGCGGAGGCGTTGAACTCCTTCTGGATCGCTTCGAGCTTGGCGAGCACGGTCGCGAGCTGCTTCGGCTGATTGATCTCCCAATCCTTCTGGGGGCAAGGCGAATGCGCGCGCCGTTCGCTCCGCCGCGCTTGTCCGAGCCGCGGAACGTCGAGGCCGACGCCCAGGCGGTCGAGACGAGCTCGCCGACCGTGAGCCCAGAGGCGAGAATCTTCGCTTTGAGCCCCTCGATGTCCTTCTCCCCGACGAGCGCATGGTTCACCGCCGGGATCGGGTCCTGCCAGATCAGCGTCTCCTTAGGCACGAGCGGGCCGAGATAACGCTGGATCGGTCCCATGTCGCGGTGGGTGAGCTTGAACCACGCGCGCGCGAACGCGTCCGCGAACTGGTCGGGATGCTCGTAGAAGCGGCGCGAGATCTTCTCGTACGCCGGGTCCATTCTGAGCGCGAGGTCGGTCGTCAGCATGGTCGGCGCATGCTTCTTCGACTTGTCGTGGGCGTCGGGCACCGTGGCGGGGGCGCCCTTCGCCTTCCACTGATAGGCGCCGGCCGGGCTCTTCTCGAGCTCCCATTCGAACTTGAACAGGTTGTCGAAGAAGTGGTTGCTCCACTTCGTCGGCGTCTGCGACCAGGTGACTTCCGGGCCGCCGGTGATCGCGTGGGGGCCTTTGCCCGTTCCATGCGTGCTCTTCCAGCCGAGGCCCTGATCCTCGATCGCGCCGCCTTCAGGCGCGGGGCCGACGAATGACGGATCGCCGGCGCCGTGGGTCTTGCCGAAGGTGTGGCCGCCCGCGATCAGCGCGACCGTCTCCTCGTCGTTCATCGCCATCCGGAAGAACGTTTCGCGGATGTCCTTGGCGGAGGCGACCGGGTCCGGCTTGCCGTTCGGCCCTTCCGGATTGACGTAGATGAGACCCATCTGCACCGCCGCGAGCGGATTCTGGAGCTCCCGCTCGCCGCTGTAGCGCTCGTCGCCGAGCCATGTCCCCTCAGGACCCCAATAGAGCTCTTCGGGCTCCCAGACATCGGCGCGGCCGCCGGCGAAGCCGAACGTCTTGAAGCCCATCGATTCGAGAGCGACGTTGCCCGCAAGAACGATCAGGTCGGCCCAGGAGAGCTTCCGGCCGTATTTCTGCTTGATCGGCCACAAGAGCCGGCGCGCCTTGTCGAGGTTGGCGTTGTCCGGCCACGAGTTGAGGGGCGCAAAGCGCTGCTGGCCGCCGCCGGCGCCGCCGCGGCCGTCGGCGATGCGGTAGGTGCCGGCGCTATGCCACGCCATGCGGATGAAGAGCCCGCCGTAGTGGCCGAAGTCGGCCGGCCACCAATCCTGCGAGTTGGTCATCAGCGCCTCGAGGTCCTTGACGACCGCATTCAGGTCGAGGCTATTGAATTCCTTGGCATAATCGAACTCCTCGCCCATCGGATCGGACAAGGACGACTTCCCGTGGAGGACATGGATATCGAGCTGATCTGGCCACCAGTGCCGATTCGAGCGCGGGCCGCGGGCGCCGCCGCCGACCGGGCATTTGCTTTCGTTTCCCATGGTCTCTCCTCCTGCAATTTTGCCGATAATTTTGGCTGGGCGACGCATTAGCGCGCGATTGACCATTGTTCAAATCGATTGTTTCTTATGGCGCTATCGTCGTGACCTATCGTGCCGCCATGAACCTCAGAGACCTCGAATATGTCGTCGCCGTCGCCGATCATGAGCATTTCGGCCGCGCGGCGGCGGCCTGCAACGTGAGCCAGCCCACGCTTAGCGGCCAGATCCTCAAGCTCGAGGCCGAGCTTGGCCTTCGCCTGTTCGAGCGCGAGGGCCGGGGAGCGCGGGTCAGCGACCGGGCGGCCGCGGTGATCGCGCAAGCGCGCGCGACGCTCGCCGCCGCCGCCGCGGTAAGCGACGCCGCGCGGGCCGCGCGCGATCCCTTCGCCGGCCCCTTGAGACTCGGCGTCATTGCGACCGTCGCGCCCTATCTCTTGCCGGTCGCGCTGGCCGGCGCGATCGACGCGCTGCCGTCGACCCCGCTTCATCTCGTCGAGGATCTGACCGACCGCCTGCTCACGGGCGTCCACGCCGGCGCGCTCGACGGCGCGGTGATCGCGACCGATCCGGGCGACGACAAGCTGATCGAGATCGCGCTCTACGACGAGCCGTTCTATCTCGTCTCCGCTCGCCGGCCTGACCGGGGCCGGCGCGCCTCGATCCGGGTCGAGGAGATCGATTCCGCGACCCTGCTCTTGCTCGCCGAGGGCCACTGCCTGCGCGATCAGGCCCTCGCCCTCTGCGCGGGAGCGCAAAAGGCGGGGCTGCGCGCCGACGTGCGCGCGACCAGCCTCGAGACCCTGCGCCACCTCGTGTCCGCCGGACAGGGCGCAACGCTCGCGCCGCTGCTTGCCTATGCCGACTGGCGCCGGCTCGGCGCCGGGCTCGACGGATCGAAGATCATCGGCGGGGGCGCCTCGCGCCAAGTGAGGCTCGTCTTCCGCCGCGGCTCGCCGCGCCGCGCCGCGCTCGAGGCGCTCGCCCAGTCGCTGCGCGGCTCGGCGGCGCTGGCGGTGGCCGCATCCCTGCGCGACTGGCGAGAGAGCTGAATGCGGCGATGAAGGTTGAGCGTCGGCGCATTCACCGCCGCCCTCAACAATGAACTTGCGGGCATGAATCAATTGCTTCCCGCCATCAAGCGACGGCCGGGGGCTCTGGCCGAGGCCGCGCCCCCGCCGTCCGGCTCGGGATTCATCCCGAGGCGGGAGGGCGCTCCGGCCGACAGATTTGCGATTAGAACTTGGCGGCCTTGACCAACAAGTCCAGTTGGTCGGTCAGACCCACATTCTTGCCGTCGTTGAAGACCCTGGTTGCAGGGAAGGTGGACGTGTTGAATGTAAATGTCAGATCGACGTCGCCCGTGGATTGCGCCCAGGCGGCTGTCCCCGACATTTCGCCGGAGCGTGCGCCGCCGCGGCCGTGGCCAAGGCTCCACGCCATGAATTTGTTGATGAATTGTGCGATCGCGGTGGCGCTGGCTACCAATCCGCCGGCCGAATCCATCAGTTCGGTGACGGCTCCAAAACCGCCGTAAGGGTTGGGCGCAGTGACGTTGGCGTGCGGCTCCAGAGCGTTCAAACCCGAGCCAGCGTCGTCGTAGGTCACTTCGCGCGGAATGGGTCCAGCCAGCATGCGCGCCAGAAACACATCCGTCACGCCGATCGGCGCCAGCACCTGTTGGCGAAGGAAGTCGATATAGGGCATGCCCGAGCGTTTTTCGACCACCAGCCCCAGCAGCATGTAGCCGAAATTTGAGTAGCAATAGTTTTTCGGGCCGGTGATTGCTGCGCCAGGCGTGAATTGCAAGGGCTCCCCATACATAAACCGGGCCATGTCCATCTTCGTGGGTGGTCTTGTCAGGTTCATCTGGGTCGCAATTTGGCGTATGTGGAACACTGGGTCGGAGCTGCTGCTCACCGGCTTCTTTCCCTCGAAGAACCCAGCGCCCTGATCGTTCCAGCCACCCAGATGATTGACCAGGTTGCCGACCGTGATCTTGTTGATGTTGGGATCGGGGTTCTGTCCGGCGAGCGCCTTTTTGGTGATGCCGAGCAGCGGAAAGACAGCGTCGACCAGTTTGACCTTCTTTTGATCTTGCAAGGTCTGGATGCAAGCGCAGGTAAAGGCCTTGCTGACGCTGGCGATACGGAAGAGACTATCCACCTGGGTGATCGGGTATAGCGGTTCGGCCAGCGTGTAGCCATGCTCGAACTTCTTGATACCACCCTTGAGGATGGTTAACTGGCCGGCGCGGACATTGTTCGCTCGGCAGAAGTTTTCGATGGCTTTGTCGAATTCCGTGAGCGCGCTTCCCGGCTTTGGCGTATCGCCGGTGATGGTGAATGGTATATGGGCCTTGATGCAAGCCGCTAGGTTGGCCTTCTTCAGATTGAGGGTTTGGAGTGCTTCGGCCACCCCGACCGGCTTCTTAAAGTCCGGGGGTCCGCTGCTCTTGATCAGACTGTCGTATACGTCCTGAGCCTTCGCTACCTCTGCTCTAATATTTTGGCACTGGTCCATCAAAATCTCCTATACACAAAATTACTCGACGCCGCCCTAAGTCCCGCAGCCCAACCCAACTATCGATCAAGAAACCGCCAAATAGAACCCTTCCTCTCATCTCAACACTAAGGTTAGTACGAACGGCCGCCGGTTGCTGTGATCCAGGTCACACGCATGTTTAAAGTCTTCCGGCTATCGGCTGACGCGCCGTTGGCTGGAACGCCAAGGTCCAAAGCCAATCTGTCTCCAATTGCGGGAAATCAACGACAACCCTCTATCTTAAACTCCGGGTCGGTGTTCGGGCGCCCCTGCGCCGCATTGCCCCTCCCCCCACCCGGCGCTAAAAGGCGGTTTCAATGGCCAATCTCGCCAATCCGACGGTGTTCGTCGACCTTTCGCGGCGCGTGCTGCCCTGGCTCGCTGCGGCGACGGCGGCTTTGTTCGCCGTCGGGCTCTTCCTCTCGTTCACCGCCCCGCCCGACTATCAGCAGGGCGAGACGGTCAAGATCATGTATCTGCATGTGCCGGCGGCCTGGATGGCGACCTTCGTCTATGGCGTCATGGCAGTTGCTGCGCTTGGCACGCTCGTCTGGCGCCATCCGCTCGCCGACGCGGCGCAGAAGGCCGCGGCGCCGCTCGGCGCCGGATTCACCTTCATCTGCCTCGCCACCGGCTCGCTGTGGGGCAAACCGATGTGGGGGACCTATTGGGTCTGGGACGCGCGCCTGACCTCGGTCCTCGTGCTCTTCATCCTCTATCTCGGTCTGATCGCGCTTTGGCGCGCGATCGATGATCCTGGCCGCGCCGCCCGGGCAGTCGCGATCCTGACCCTGGTCGGCTGCGTCAACCTGCCGATCATCAAGTTCTCGGTCGACTGGTGGAACACCCTCCATCAGCCGGCCTCGGTGTTCCGGCTCGGCGGGCCCACGATCGCGCCCGCGTTGCTTTGGCCGCTGATCGTGATGTCGCTCGCCTTCACCTGCCTCTTTCTCACGCTGCATGTGATGGCGATCCGCAACGAGATCCTGCGCCGGCGCATCGCCCGCGCCACCATGCTGGCCGCGGCCGAGGGCGACCGGCTCGAGCCGGGATTCGCGGCGGGAGGCGCCTGATGGCCGACCCGCATCTCGGCTTTGTCGTCGCGGCCTATGCGGTCGCGGCGGCGACGATCGCGGCCATGATCGGCGCGGTGGTCCTGGACGGCCGCCGTCTCAACGCTCAGATGGAGAAGGCGGCGCGCGCGCTCGATTCGGCGCGCGCCGGCTCGCAGGATGCGGCGCGCCGATGAGCACGGACGCCGAAACCGGCCCTCGCCCCCGCCGCTGGCTCGCCTATCTGCCGCTCGCGGTCTTTGCGGCCCTCGCCTGGCTCCTGTTCGAGCGGCTCTATGCCGGCGATCCCGCGAGCATTCCCTCGACGCTGATCGGCCAGTCCGCGCCGCGGCTCGACCTGCGCGGCCTCGACGGCGCGACGGGCCTGACCGACGCCGACTTGCGCTCGGGCCATGTGAGTGTGGTCAACATCTTCGCCTCGTGGTGCGAGCCCTGCCATTACGAACACGCGTTCCTGATGGCGCTCGCCGCCGATCCGTCGCTCAAAGCCAAAGGCGTCGCGGTCTTTGGCGTCGCCCAGAAGGACTCGGCCGAAAATATCCGCCGCTTCCTCGGCGCCAAGGGCGACCCTTACGCCAAGGTCGGCCTCGATCAGGACGGGCGCGCCGGCATCGATTGGGGCGTCTACGGCGTGCCGGAAACCTTCATCGTCAGGGGCGACGGGTCCTTGGCGTTCAAGCTCGTCGGGCCGATGACGGCCGCGACGCTCGAGAGCGAAATCAAGCCGCAGATATTGAAGGCGATGAATTAGGGCGGCTGACCATGACCGCCGGAGCCATTCCGCTGCCGCCGGCGCACTTCATCGCGGCTTTGGCAACAGAGATTCCAGCGCCATGAGAAGCGCCATCTGAATCGCCGACTCGATGAGCGGGCGCGTAGCGGGCGTCGCCGGGATGGCTCCGATCAGATCGTCGACGCCATTTTCCAGGGCGTCGCTCAGTTGGGCCGCGCCGGTCCGAATATGCGAGCTCGCAGCGCTCATCAGCGCCTGCCGCTTGGCCTCTGCGCGGTCGCGAAACACGTCCTTCGCCGAGCGCGCCAGGGCGCCGGCCGCGTTGCGAACGGAGCCTCGCGCATTGAGACCGTCGCCGGATCGGGATCGAGCCAGCGCAAACGCCAACAGCCCGATCCCCAAACCGATCAGCGCCGTCGGGACAGGGTGACGGCGCGCGCCGAAATCGAAAACCGCCGCTGGGGTAATGTCACGCAGTCCGCTCTCCTCCGCAATCTCGTCGGCGAGGTTGGAGGGCGTGAGGTTGGCCCTGAGCTGGGCCCAGGTCGACCTTAAGTCAGCGCGAGCCCTGTCGGCCTCTTGCTCATACTCGACCGGCTTGAGGGCATGGTCCTGCAATTCAGCGTCTCCCCAGAAGCGAGGACAACTGCGCGAAGCTGCGCGCAGGCAGCAGTTTCTCGGGCCGCAGAGCCTTGCCGCCGGAACGCAGCAGCAGGAAGCCGACGATCAGCGCGACGACCGCCACGATGAGGCATGCGCCGTCCAGCGGAACTCCGAGCCGAACCAGAAAAGCGCTCGCCGCCGCAAAAAGAAAGATCAACCCCACAAACGCTATCGCCGCGCCTGCAGCGAGCGCAGTCGCCCCCGACGAAAGGGAGCCAGCGCTCTGCGCCAGCTCCGCCCTCGCCAGGTCGATTTCTATGGTGATTAGCCGTTGAACCTGCCTGATCAGCTCAACGATCAGTTGAGGCGTAGTCGCCATATGCGACCTCCCATGCCAGGAGCCGCATTAAGTCATCTTGCCGATCAGCACCCCGATCAGAGCAGCCACTGCCACCGCGCTCCACGGATTCCTGCGGATGCGCGTACCCATGTCCTCCTCGATCGTGGCCAGCTTGTCCTGAGCCATGGCCGCCGATTGCGAAAGATTGTCGCTCGCCGATCCAACCGCGCTCATGACCTGATCTCGCGTCGTCGACGCCTGCCGTTGCACAAGCGCGGTCACGGTCTGGGTGAGTTTGGCGATTTCGTCCTGGATCCCGGTGAGGTCGATCGACGAGGCTGCGTCGATGCCTGTCGCGACGGCGTCCTTTGCGCTGCCGATCGCGTCCTTTGCGCTTCCCGCGGCCGACTGAGCCTTGCCCACGACTTCGTCGTAGCGGCCCTGGGCCATCGTTGATTTGTCCTTGAGCAGATTGCCGGCCATCTGCTCGCCCTGTCCGAATGCGCTCCGCCCGGCGCCCTCGAGATTATCTCTGTTCATTATGATTCTCCTTCGTCGGCTACGCGGGACTACGCGTCAGATCGCAACTTGTTCCCAAAAAGCTCGGGTTTCTTTCGGGGGAGCGAAGGGAGCAGCGGCCAGGGGAAGGTTTGTGGCGATCTTGCAGGCCGCGCGACGCCTGCGCCGCGCTTGTCTCCCGTCGCCCGAAAAGGCCGCCGCGCTGCCGTGTCTTCGTACCCGATCGCGCGATGCTGACTAGGGTTGCGGCCCCCACAGGCGCAGTTCATGCTCGGCGCGAAAGACGTTGCTGTAGAGGCCGTTGATCCACTGCCGACCGCTCGAGGTCACGTTCAGGTAGCGGATGGCGTCCTGAATGAATGGAGATACGCTCTCCCAGTAGAATTGCGGATATTGGTCGACCATGTCGGCGGGCGATTCGTAGCCGAGCTGCCTGGTCAGGCCGACCTCCTCGAATTCGTGGTAGAGGGCGTTGGCCTTCCTTAGATAGTGCGGATCGCCGAGCTGACCGACGAGGTCGGCGGCCCGCAGGAGCGCCGCCCATTCTCCAACGTCGTGGACGTCGGGCGCGGAAGAATATGGAAAGCGGGTGTGCTCGATCGCCGCCGCGATCAGCGGGGCGTCGAGCTCTTCGACCTGCCCCAGCCGATCCAATACGAAGAGCTTCGACCGTTCGACATGATAGGGCGCAAGCGCAGCGTCGGACGAGCCGCGCGGCAGTTTCACCTTTCGCCCGCTGGCGTCGATGACGAGGCCGTCGCTCCCGTCCCCCTTAACAATCCCGCGGACGTATCCGATGTCATGCGCTAGACAAGCGGCGATGAAATTCGAATATTCGACCGGCGTCGAATCGATCAGCAGCGCCCGCCCTTTGAAGATGTCGTGGCCGGCCAGGGTGATGAGCATCGTATGCTCGACGTTGTGATAGAGGGCGTCGCTGTTGCCGATGCATTCCAGGGTGAGCTGCGCAGCGAAGGGAATGACTTCGGCCAGGCGCACATGCGACCGCCCGAACCTATCCTTCATGTCGGCGGCAAGGAACGAGCCTAGCGCGTCGGCCGCGAGCTTGGGCAGCGTGATCATGAATTGTCTCGACGATAGAGCTAACGGCGGACCGCCGCACCTACCTTAGACCATGACGCGCCCAGGCGGAATCGCCGCCGCGAGGGGCGCGCCGAGAGACGCCCATTTCTCGGCGCCCTCATGGCGACACGGCGACCCACGAGTTGTCGGCAGCAAACGCGGGCTCTCGCTACCTGTTCGGGCCGGCGCCTGCCGCTCCGGTTCCGCGCTAACCCTTGAATTCGACGATGTAGAGCCCGGCGGAGAAGTCCGTGACGTAGCAGAGCGCGTTCTTGTCGACGAACACGTCGGCTGAGTGCAGGACGACGGGGCGATTGGGCCGGGGGTCCATCCACTTGGTGGGCGGCGGGGGAACAAAGGCGCCGATTTCCTTCGGCCGCAGCTGGTCCCGGATGTCGTACACGCGCAAGCCGGCGTTCTGATAGGTCGCGAAGATGATGTCCTCGGAGACGAACGACCCCGGCCGGTTCTCGTGTACGTTGTGCGGTCCGAAATGCCCGCCGACCTTGAGGTAATCCTTGTCGGACGGCGCCGGGAAGGTCGATATGCTGATCGGGTTCGACTTCACCTGGTTGTCGAAGACCCATATCGGCTTGAACCCGTCCTCCTGGTTATCGAGCACCGTTTCGTCGACCACGATGAGGAGGTTGCGGTTCGGCAACGGCAACGCGTTATGGGTTCCGCCGCCGAATGGCGGCGCCCATGTCTTGTGAACGATGAGCTTCGGTTTTGCCTTGTCCTTGACGTCGACGACCGCGAGGCAGGCGTCGCGCCAGGAGCAATAGGCGATGTCGTCCCGCACGATCGGGATGATGCAGGCCGAACCGTCCGTTCTTGCTTGGCCAGTTGGGGACCTCGCCGGCCGCCTTGTTCATTCCGGGCAGCCAGTACTTGCCGGCCAGCGCCGGCTTTTTCGGATCGGCCATGTCGATCGCAATCATGATGTAATCGGTGAAGCCGTCGAGAAGCGCCGATGCGTAGGCCCAGCGTCCGCCGACATAGTAGATTCGATGCAAACCGGTGCCGTCGACCGGCATGAAGCCGATCTGCCTGGGCTCGGCCGGCTTCGAAACGTCATAGACCGCCATGCCCGCCGACCAGTTGCGCGCCTCGGGTTTCTCGGCGGCGTGATGGTCGACCGATCCCTTGTAATAGTTCTTCTCCTCGGCGAGTTCGGGCTGGGCGAACATGTCCTTGTTGTGCACGACAAGCAGCAGATCGTCGGCGACCTGCAGGTGCAGAGTCCAGGTATTCGCCGGGGCGGCGTGATGGGCGACGAACTTCGGCGCTTTCGGATCGCGCACGTCTACGACCGAGAAACCCTTGGAGAAAATATGACCGATGTAGGCATAGCCCTTGTGCACCATGACCTGCACGCCGTCGCTGCGCCCGCCTTGGTCGCTATGACCGATCAGCTTCAGATTGCTGGTCGCGTAATCCGGTTTCTGGACGGAGCTTGGCATCGGTTCACCTTTTGCAGTTTCGAAGGGCGTCGACAATTGACGCCGCGCCCGCGAGGCGCGGCGTTTTCTTGAGAGAGCGGCGGACGTCGCGAGAGCATCCGCCGCCGGGCGCCACCGGCTACTTAACGCCCCAGATCTTCTTATATTCGTCGCGGTAGCCGTTGCCGGGATCAAACTTGTTGTCGGGCCCGCCGTCCTTGTCGAGATTTTCGGCGGTGAACAGGTGCACGTGCGGCACAAAGCCGCTCGGCTTGTCGCCGGCCAGCGCCCGGTTCATCTCGTCGATCATGATCCAGCCCTGAAGGTTGAGCGGCTCGGCGACAGTCGCGATCTGGTACTGTTTGTCGCGGATGCGCTTGAACGCTGGAACGGAGCCGTCGCCCGCGGAGATCTGTTGCGGGGAGCCGGTGGCCGGATCGACGCCGGCGGCCTGCAGGGAAGGCGCGGAGAAGTCGTAGTAGAGGTCGTTCACCGCGATCGAATACGTCCAGTCCTTGCCATACTTCGAGAGCAGCGAAGTGGTGAGCTGGCCCATCCGGTTGGAAAGATCGGCGATCGGGGTGTCGGCGACCGCGAGGACCTTGCAGCCTTTGCAACCTTCGACGGCGGCGCGCTCGGCGTTCGTCTTGGCGGTCGCGATCGCATAGATCGAATCGGTGAACAGGATAACCCCGGCATGGCCGCCCGACTTCACGACCGCCTCGAGGCCGGCCGAAGTTGCGACTTCGGTGGGATCGGTCGTCACATTGGTGAACACGGAGGGAATGCCTTCGACCGCCCCGGGCTTCGGACCGGCGTGCCAGCCGACGATCTTGATGCCGGCGGCGGCGGCCTGCTCGAGCAGCGGCTGCTGCTCGGCCGAGTCGATTCCGGCGTTCAGTATTCCGTCGGGTTTCATCGCGATCGCCTGCTGGAGCGCAGTTGCGTGGCCGGGAACGGTGCCCTGGCCGTCGAGCTGTCGCACATCCCAACCGAGCGCCTTGGCGGCTTCCTTGGCGCCTTCGCCGGCGCCTTGTGCGCCGCCGTTGCGCTGGTCGGTCGAGACAATGACGATCAGCTTCTTTCCGACGGCCTTCGGCCCCGTCGTCGGTCCATCCCATTTGGTGACCGGCGCCGCGACATTCTGGAGAAACGCCTTCGCCTTCTCCATATAGGCGGCGTCGTCGTCAGCCCGCGCCACGCCCATGCCCAGCGAGAGGGCGCCCCCCGACAGGAGTCCCCCTAGGATCATTCTTTTCGATACCATTGCATTCCTCCCATGATTGCTGGCCGTTGCTCGGCCCGCGAAGCCGGCGGCGCCGGCGTTTTGCGCGAGGGTCTCAAGCGGCCCTCGCTGCGTTGGTTGACTCGCCTTCCGCCGGCGCGGGTTGCGTTTCGCGAGGCGGCTTCGCGATGGCTCTCCGCCTTTGCGCGAACGCCGCGAGCGCGATGGCGACGACGAGCGTCGTGCCGTTGAATAGCGGCTCGACGAAGAACGCGCCGCCGAACAGCTGTATCCCCGATATGCCGATCGCGAGGATAAGAATCCCGAAAACGGTGCCCCAGACGTTGACGCGACCAGGCCTGATCGTCGTCGACCCGAGAAAGGCGCCGACCAGCGCGGGCAAGAGAAAGTCAAGTCCGACATTCGCCTGGCCGATCCGCAGCTTCGCCCCGAGCACGCAGCCGGCGAGACCGGTAATGACGCCGGAAGCCGCAAACACACCGATCACGTACGCGCGAACCGGAATGCCGTTCAGCGCCGCCGCCTTTTCATTCGCGCCGATCGCATAAATGAAGCGGCCGACCGGCAGGCGCTCGCTCGCGATCCACAAAATGATCGCAAGTCCCAGGACGTAAAAAGCCGGGATCGGGATTCCGAGCAGCGACGCGGAGTTGATCGCGAGGAACGCCTTCGGCAGCGTGCCGGTGACCTGCATGCCGCCGGTGTGCCAGAGGGCGAGGGCGTAGAGAATCGTTCCGGTGCCCAGCGTCGCGACGAACGCGTCGACCTGCGCGACCTCGACCAATAGCCCATTGATCAGACCGACCGCGCCCGCGCAGACGACGACGAGGATGATCGCGAAGGGCCACGGTACGCCATACCAAACCTGAAAGCTGATCGCGAGGATGTGCCACATCACGATGCCGAACCCGACGGTCAGATCGATGCGGCCGGCCATCATCGGCAGGGTCGCGGCGAGCGCGAGCATGGCGACGATCGACTTGTCGGCGAGGATCGAGCGCGCGTTCAGCCAAGTCGGAAAAGTGTCGGGGAGGACAATCGAAAAAAAGACGATCAGAAGAAGGGTCAGCAGCGGCAGCCCGTAAACCGGCAGGAGACGCAGGATCGCCTGGCCACGGGTCAGCGACGCAAGTTCCGGTCGCGTCGGCTCCAGCGCGGCGGACTTGATGGACGGCATCGCTGGCCCCCTTCAGACGTCGGCGGCGGCGAGCACGGCCTCGGTCCCCGCGATGTTGGCGGAGGCGGCAGCCAGCAGGTTGCTCGTGGTCAGGTCTTCGGCGCGAAGCTCCTTTACGATTTTGCCGCGATCGAAGACGAGGGCGCGATGGCAGACCTTGGCGACTTCCTCGAAGTCGGTCGAGACGATGATGATCGCTGCCCCCGCTTTCAACGCAACCGCGAACAGCCGGTAGATCTCGGCTTTGGCGCCGACGTCCACCCCCGCGGTCGGATCCTCGAACACATAGATCTTCGACTTGAGGTTCAGCCACCGGCCGACCACAACTTTCTGCTGGTTCCCCCCGGAAAGCAGTTCGATGGCGAGGTTCGGGTCGTTGGGTTTAAGCCCCACCGTTTCTCCGAGCGCTCGCGCCGCAGCGCACTCCACGCCCGGGGAGAGCCACGCGGTCAACCCGCGGCCATCGGCAACCGGATTTATGAAGAAATTCTCTCGCACCGAGAGGCCGGGCATGATCGATTCGCCGACCCGGTCGGCGCAGACCAGACTGATGCTGTGCTCAATCGCTGATCCCGGCGAGTTGATGGCGCCGGTTTCGCCGTCGAGGACGATCTTCCCGCTTCTGAGCGGTTCGACGCCGAAGAGCGCGCGGCTGATCGTCTCCTGCCCCGCGCCACGCAGGCCGACAAAACCCACGATCTCGCCGGCATGGACGTCGCAGTCGATCGGCCCGACGGCTCCGGCCACGACGTCGCAGAGGCTGAGCCGCGGTTCGCCCTCGCGCTCGCCCGGCCGCATGAACACGAGCGACGGCTCCCGGCCGACGATGAGGAGGATCGTTTCATGGGGAGTCGTGTCGGCGACCATTCGCTCGCCGGCAACCCGGCCGTCACGCAACACCACCATCCGGTCGGCGATCTCGAACACCTCATCGAGGCGATGCGACACGTAGATCATTCCGACGCCCTGCGCGCGCAGCCGGCGCAATGCGCCGAACAGGCGCGCGACCTCGTCGGCCGGAAGGCTCGCGGTCGGCTCGTCGAGCACCAGGATCTCAGCGTCGGTGACGAGCGCGCGGGCGATGGCGACCAGCGATTTTTCGGTGCGGGTGAGACTTCTGGATGCGCAGATCGGGATCGATATCGGCGCCCAGCTTGGCGAGCGCCCGTTCCGCCCGCCTGCGCGCCCACGACCACTTGATGAGTCCGAAGCTGCGCGAGTAGCCGAGCGTCAAGCAGATGTTCTCGGTCACGGTCATCCAGTCGATGAGGCCGAGGTCCTGGTGAATGAAGGAAATAGGCATGCGCCTGACGGCGTGGGTGGTGTCGTAGCCCTTGTAGGAGATGGTCCCGTCGTCGGGCGTGTAGACGCCGGCGATAATCTTGATCAGAGTGGATTTTCCGGCTCCGTTCTCGCCCAGCAGTGCGACTATTTCTCCGCCGGAAACCGCCATGCTGACATCGTCGAGAGCCTGCGTCCCGCCAAACCGCTTCGAGACGTTTCTGACCTCAAGCACGGCCGGGTTCTGCCTTCGCCCGCGGCTGCTGCGACGGACAACGCATGGCCGTCATCCTCCCATTTATTGTCCCGGCAGCCTGACAAAGGCGGGAGTGTTTGTCAAGCTGGAACCAGATTAGCTTGACAAATCCGCCGCCACGCCGCAGAGTTGTCAATCAACATTGCACGGTTACCCCATGTACGACCGGCGTCTCGCTCGTGTTTGGAAGGTGGACGAGCCTCGACCAACCATGAGGGTGGGGGACCAGCTCTACGAGTTTCTGATCTCGGTGATGGGCGAGCTTGATGAAGGAGCTCGGCTGCCGGCCGAGACGGTGCTGGCCCAGCGCTATGGTGTTTCTCGCCCGACGGTGCGCGAAACGCTCGCGCGCCTCAGAGACGAAGGACTGATCGCTTCAAGGCGCGGATCGGGAAGCTATGTTCAGCATCGTCGCGCCGCTCAAGCGCACGCTGGCCCGACGTTCCATGAAATCGACAGCGTCGAGCAGATTCGCCAGAGCTACGAATTCCGTAAGGCGATCGAGGGGGACGCCGCCTACCTGGCCGCTGAGGCGCGGAGCGAATTGCAGCTCGAGGATATTCGCAGGGCCACCGAATTCCTGGACGAGGTGGTGGCTGCGCGCGTGGTCGGGGCGGAGGCCGATTTTCACTTTCATGAGACGATCGCCAACGCGAGTGGAAATTCCTGGTTCGTTTCCGCGCTTATCGCGATGCGCCCACAGATCGAACTGACAATGGACATTGCCCGCGGGCTTTCGCTCGGCAAGACGGAGGGACACCTGCGGGCTGTGCAGTCCGAGCACGTCGCAATCCTTGACGCCATCGGACGAAGAGATCCTGGGGGAGCGCGAGACGCGATGCGCGACCATCTCGCCCGAACGTGCGACCGGATCTTTCGCGGGCCCGGATTCTGACGCTCCGGTCAACAGTCCGAAGCCGTTGTTGAAGGAAATGCGATGGGCGTGGAGAGTCCGGCCAAGCACGCGGTTTTTGCCTTCGAACGCTATGATCCGACCGACAAATCGATCGCGTGGCTTCGCGAGCAGGGCCTCGAAGTTCGGACCGGTCATGCCCTGTGGGAGATGCCTTTCCAGCGCTTCACCGAGGATGAACTCATCGCTCACGCCGAGGGCTGCATCGCGCTCATGGGCGCGAGCGGGACCAGGATCACACGACGGGTCTTCGATTCGCTGCCCGACCTTCGCTACATCTCAAAATACGGGATCGGCTTCGACAGCATCGACATGGAGGCCGCCGGCGAACATGGCGTGTTGGTGAGCAACACGCCGAACGAGAACCAGATCTTTCCGGTGTCCGAATTCGCCATCGCCATGATGCTATGGCTCGCCAAGCAGTTCGGCGTCTGGACCCCTGACTTCATGCGCGCCGGCGGCTGGCGGGGGTTGACCTATTCGGCGGTATTGTCAGGGGCGACCGTCGGCGTCGTGGGGCTCGGGCGCATCGGACGCGGCGTCGCGCAGAGGCTCTCCGGCTGGGAGGCGCGCATCATCGGCTACGATCCCCATGTAACCGAGCCGCCGCCCGGCGTCGAACTTGCGAGCTTTGACGAACTCGTCGCCGAGTTCGGACTTCGTCACATTGCACGCGGCGCCTGCGCTGGACAACCGTCACATGTTCAACCAGGACGTATTCTCGCGGATGAAGCCGAGCGCCTTCCTGATCAACGCCGGGCGCGGTTGGCTCGTCGACTATCCCGCGTTGCGGACGGCGCTCGAAGAGAAACGGATCGCGGGCGCAGCCCTCGACGTCTTCGACCAGGAGCCGCCGGATCCGAACGATCCGCTGTTTAATTACCCGAATGTCATCTGCACGCCCCATGTCGCCGCCTGGACGGCGAAAGGCGCCGAGAGCATCGGCTGGCATGCGGCGCGCAATCTCTGGGCGATGATCAGCGGCGAAGGACGCGCCGACCTCGTCAACCCGCAGCTTCAACGCCTTCATGGAGCGGCGAAGTCGCCTGCCGAATGATCATTGGCGAGCGGTCGTCATCTCGAGCGAAGCGAAGCAATCCAGGGATCGTCGCTACGATCCGTCGCTCAGTAGGGCGTTCCGTCCTTGTGGACGAAGCGCCAGCCGCCTTCGAAGCGCGCGGCGGCCAGATCGTCATCGGGGTAGTCCACCGCATCTCCCGGCGTGCGGTCGCCGATCTCGAGATAGACGACCTCCTCGTCCGTTTCGTTGACGAGATGATGCGCGTCGTTGCTTCCCGCCTTGAAGCCGGCGCACATGCCAGCTTTGAGCGCCGTGCGGCCGGCGTCGGTGATCAGCGTCGGCTCGCCTTCGAGGATGTAGACGAACTCGTCCTGCTTCGTGTGCGCGTGGCGGATCGAGGACGATCCGCCGGGCTTGAGCCGGGTCAGGTTGACGCCGAAGTTGGTAAGCCCGAACAGGTCGCCGAGCGGCCGCTTGTCGCGCCCCTTCATCCGGGAGAAGAACGGCTCCGGATAGTTCGAGAGCTTCGCCCGCCGCGGGACGTCGGCGGCCAGAAGCGCGACCGGGCGCTTGGCGTCATTGGACATCGGGTCACCTCCGCGCGGACTGATAGTCCTTCCTCCGCCGCGTGTCATCGCTCCCACTCTGGCGGAGCGCGCGGTTCATCCTTAAATGATACGGCTGACAGGAGCGGTGGCGATGGAAGGGTTCCTTATTCGCGCGGTCGTGGTCGCGATCGGGTTGTGGCTCGCCTCGAAAATGGGGCTGGTCGCGTTCAATTCCACCGGGACGCTGGTCGCCGCGGCGCTCGTGCTCGGCGTCGTCAACGCCTTCGTGCGTCCGGTCATCGTCCTCCTGACCCTGCCGATCACGCTGCTCACGCTCGGACTGTTCCTGCTGGTCATCAATGCGCTGATGATCATGCTCGTCGCCTGGCTCATCCCGGGCTTCCTCGTCGCCGGCTTCTGGTCGGCGGTGTTCGCGGCGATCGTGGTCAGCCTGACGAGCTGGGTCATGTCCGGCTGGATCGGCCCGCGCGGCCGGGTCGAGGTCATGACGATGCGGCAGCCGGGCGGGCGCTGGGAGTAGTCGAACCCGCCCTTGAACCGGCTGACGGCCGATCCCAACCGCCAGCGGTTATTCTTCCCGCGCCAAACACCGCATGACTTCCCCCGAGGCCAGGAAGCGCTCGCGTCAGGAAATTAAAATCGGGCACAACCGATATTCCGCGTGCACAACTCTTGATTGAAGCACGCGACTCACCTACCGGTCGTGATGGATCACGAACGAAGGCCGGGCCCGCCGATCTGATGCGGCGGCGTCACCGGGGGCCTTTCGCGAGCTGACGCGTCAGTAAATCAAAAACCCGCGTAAGCGCGGCGCCCCGCCCGTTGGCGTTTGGCGCCGTCCCCGTCGGCGGCTGGGCGAAGTATGGCGTGGCCCTCGCCGACCCTACCTTCACGAAGAGGTTGAGATGACAGAGGAATCCTTTGTCGACTCGCAGGATCGGCTGCACTCCGAAATGATCCGGATCTGGAGCCGTCTCCTGGAGACCTCGGACTTTTCGATCGATGACGATTTCTTCGACAAGGGGGGCGACTCGCTCCTGGCGACGGAGTTCATGCTGGAGCTCCGGCAGCTGACCGGAAAAGCGCTGCCCGACAGCGTGCTCTTCGAGAGCTCGACGATCAGATCGCTCGCCCAGAGGCTGAGCCAGGACGAGACGCCGGAGGCGAAGACCGTGGTCCGGATCGGCCCCCGCTCCGATCGCGCGGCGCCGCTGCTGTTCTTCCATGGCGACTGGACCTGGGGCGGATTTTACGTCGAGCACCTCGCTCGAAAGCTCGGACCGGAATTTTCGCTCATCGCGGTGGCTCCGCATGGACCTGGAGGCGAGCCGATTCCGTCCTCGATCGAGGCCATGGCGGCCGATCGACTGCCGGCGATCCTGGCGGAGCAGCCGACCGGACCCTACCGGCTGGCCGGGCATTGCGTCGGCGGAATCGTGGCGCTGGAAACCGCGCGGCTGCTTATCGGGCTGAACCATCGGGTCGAGGCGGTGGTGATGATCGACTCTCCCCTGATGATCGGCGGCGAGGCGCGGCGGCTCGCGGAAGCGGTGTCACGAGCCGCGGAGACAGGAGCGCGCGAGCCGGTCACGGCGCCGGACGATGCGCCCGTCGAGCCGGCCAGCACCGGAATTCGATTGGGGGCTGGAACATTACCAGAGGTCTCTGGCCGCATATTCTCCCGTCCCGCTTCCGGTGAGCCTTCTCGTCCTCGCCTCGCAATTCGATGGCCGCGGCTGGGTTCAGTTGAGCGGCGACGCCGATCTGATTGAGATTCCGGGCGGCCATTTCGACTGGGTGACCGGGCGAATCAACGACCTCGCTCGCTATTTGAGGTCCTGGCCGTCCGCAAGGAGTCGGGCGTCGCGTCCGTCGCTCATCCGGCTGAACGGCGAAGCCCTCGCGACGAGGGGCGACGAGCAAGCGCCTGCGTCAGGCGCGCCGAAGACCAAGTCCTATTCGCGCCCGTTGCGATGGATCCTGAACTACGCCCGGCAATGAGGCCGGGCCCGGAGATTTCAACCGGTCAATTCAGGCCAGGCTGGCCGAGGCGACTTCGCCGTCGGTGATGTATCGGTTGACCCGTCCAACACGCAGGCTCTGGCCGGCGGTGTAGGACGTCACGCTCATGATCGCGCCGACACTCGTCAGCTCGCTGACGATGAAGTCGCGTTCGGCGTCGGCGTCGGCGTCGGTCCGGTGGGTGATCTGGAAGGTGAACCTGGTCAGCGAGATGCCGGTGTCCTTGGTCCCTGCGCCCACCCACAGCGCCGGCGCATCGAGCGGCGGGCGGTCGATGTTGAGCCAGAACTCGGGCGTTCCGATGGTTTCCTCCCCCTGCTCCATGTCGAGCGCCCAGAAGCGGACGTGGTGGCGCTTGCGCGGACTGCCGTCGATCGCCTTCTGGAAGCCGACGTCCTGACCGCGTCCGAATAGGAAGAGAGTGCTGAACGGGGCGGCGGGATAGGGCCGGTTGAAGACGAAGGCGACGACCATCCGCCATGAGCTTCTGAGACCGAGCCGGTCGGCTTCGGTCCAGCCGGCCGCCGCGAAGGCGGCGCGCAGCTTGTCGAGTTCGCCGATCAGCACGAGGTTCACGGGGTCTCCCGGCAGCCCGTCGCCGGTCACGGTAAAGCTCGGCACGCTCTTGCGCTGCATGATCTTGAGGTTCATGCGCACGACGCGCGGCAGGATCACGTAGGCCGCGAGCGCGTAGGCGAGGCTCAGCGCCAAAATCGTCGGCAGTCGGCTGTCGGTGATCCGGAAAACGAAGACGATCAGCCAGATCGCGACGATGCCCAGCCCCAGAACGGCCAAGCGCTCAAAGAAACGCTTCAGAATCGCCAATTCCCCGCCCCTTCGGCGCTTTCGCGGCGCTCCCTCGATTCGTGCGCCGCCAACTCTGCCCCTCGCGGCGCGCCCAGACAAGCGGCAGATCGGGCGGGCTTAGGACAGGTTCGGGCTGACGGCGGCCCGCGTCGTGGTCAGCGCGCGAGTTCCTCCGCCAGGCGTTCGAGGAATTCGAGGCAGGCGATGAGCTGCGCCTCGTCGACGAATTCGTCTGGCTTGTGCGCTTCGTCGATCGAGCCCGGCCCGCACACGATGGTCGGCACGCCCGCCGCCTGGAAATGTCCGGCTTCGGTGGCGAACGAGACGGCGACCGTCCGGTTCGAACGAGTGAGCCTCAGCGCCAGTTGCTCGGCCGCGGAACCGGACGCGGCGGCGAGCGGCGGCACATCGACCTCCATCGTGGTCAGGACCGCCGGACCCGATACGAAGCGGGTGAGCCGCGGCGTCGCGACCTCGTCGACGAACGCCTGCACCCTGGCCATCGCGGAAGCGGTCGTGACGCCAGGGAGGCCGCGAAATTCCCAATGGAACACGCATTCCCGCGCCAGGATGTTCCGCGCCGTGCCGCCCCGGATCATGCCCACATGAAGCGTCGAATAGGGCGGCGTGAAGCGCGGATCGAGCGGGCCTTCCTCGTAGGCGCGAGCGAGGCGCCCGATCTCGCTCACGATGTCCGCCGCGATCGCGACCGCATTGGCGCCGAGCGCCGGCAGGGCCGAATGGGCTTCGCGCCCGGTGACGAGGGTCTGGAAGGTTGCGACGCTCTTGTGCGCGTCGGCGATCGCCATCATCGTCGGTTCGCCGACGATGGCCGCTGCCGGAAGCGGCTCGTCCTTGCCGAACCAGGCGATGACGTCGCGGGAGCCGAGGCAGGTGGTTTCCTCGTCGTAGCTCAGCACGATGTGCACCGGCCGCTTCAGGCCGGCGTCCCTGAACGCGGGCGCCATCGCCAGCACACAGGCGCCGAACCCCTTCATGTCGCAGGTCCCGCGGCCATAGAGCCTCCCCCGCTCCTCGCGCAACCGGAACGGAGGGCTCGACCACGGCTGCCCCTCGACCGGGACGACGTCGGTATGGCCTGAGAGCACGACCCCGCCATCGACCCTGGGGCCGATCGTGGCGAGGATCGCCGCCTTGTCGCCGGCCGCGTTCGGCGCGCGACGCGCCTGAAGCCCGTGCGATCGCAGGTAGCCCTCTACAAACTCGACAACCGGCAGGTTCGAGGCGTCGCTCACGCTGTCGATCGCGATCAGCCGTTCGAGCAGCGCCTTGGCCTCGGCGAGGCGGCCCCTTGCCCTCATCCCGCGGCCCGCGATCGCGCCGCAAGGGAAACGGTGGACGGCGCGGCGGAGGCCGCTAGAATGCCGGTTTCATGTACGAGGCCGTCACGCATCGGATTAAAGTCACCGTCGAGCCGGCTTTCGATCCGGAGCGCTCCGACCCGGATGAGCCACGCTATTTCTGGCTCTATTCTATCGAAATCTCCAATCTCGGCGACAAACCTGTGACGCTGATCGAGCGCCACTGGCGGATCACCGACGCGAACGGCCGGCTGCAGGAGGTGCGCGGACCGGGCGTCATCGGCGAGCAGCCGACGATCGCGCCGGGGAAGTCGTTCCGCTACACGTCCGGATGTCCGCTGACAACGCCGAGCGGCCTGATGGTCGGCGAATATTCCATGGTCGACCTCGAAGGGCGGAGCTTCAAGGTTTCGATCCCCGCCTTCTCGCTCGATTCGCCCGACGGGAAGCGGGTCTTGAACTAGCGCGGTCTTTGACTTCCCGGACCCCGGCCGCCTCGGCGCGCGACTGGTCAGGCCGGCCTGATGTTGGCGTTGCGGTGGAAGACGTTGTCCGGATCCCATCCGCGCTTGATTCGGGCGAGGCGGGCGTATTTCCCCGCTCCGTAGGACGCCTTGACCCGGTCCTCCTCAGCGTCGGCGATAAAATTCACGTAGCTTCCCGCGCCGCTGGCGTAAGGGCGCATCGCGTCCCAGAAACTGCGCACCCAGGCGCGATCGTCCTCGTAAAGCTCGCGAGGAGCGCCCGGGGGGGCGTGAGCGCAGATATTGAACGCGCAGACCGGGGAGCCTCGGGCGCCGCCGAAGGCTGTCGCGGACTCGTCCGCGGCGAGATATTTGCCGTTCAACCGGAACGTCGGAACGAAGGATAGCGGCGACTTCTTCTTCGGAACATGCTCGCCGATCACGGACAACGCGCGGTCGGACAGCGCGTCGATGTAGAGGGCCTTCTCGTAGGCCATGGTGCCCCAATGCGCGCTTTCGTCGAACATCTGCTGAAGCGCGACATAGGGCATCGGCGTGACGAGCTCCCACAATGGCTTCACCGCGTCCCGCAGCGTCGCGACCGCCTTGGCGTGCTCCTCGGGCGACCCGAACCCGACGATGATAACGCCGTGGCCGATCTTGCCGCGATGATGTTCGGGCACAAAGGGCGCCGGCGGGGCGCTGAGGCCGATGGCTAGGAATCCGTTGAAGTCGCCAGGAAGGGCGTCGATATGCTCCTGCGCGTGGCGAAGCGCTGCAGCGCCGTTCTCGAGTCCGGCGAAGAGCAGCCCCATTTGGACCAGAGGGCCGACAGGGTGAAGCGCGAATTCGAACGAGGTGACGATTCCGAAGTTCCCGCCGCCGCCCTTGAGCGCCCAGAGAAGGTCGGGATTTGCATCCCGCGACGCCTGCACGATCCGCCCGTCCGCGGTCACGACTTCGGCCGCGAGCAGATTGTCGCAGCTCAGCCCCGCTTTCCTGGTGAGCCAGCCGATTCCGCCGCCGAGCGCCAGTCCCGCAACCCCGGTATGGCTGATGAAGCCGCCCGGCGTCGCTAGCCCGTGTTGCTGGGTCACCGCGTCGACATCGCCCCATGTGGCTCCTCCGCCGCATTTCATCCGGCGCGCGGCCGGATCGACGCTGACTTGGTTCATCGCCCCGAGATGGACCATCAGGCCGCCGTCGCCGACCGCGGTCCCCGAGTAATTGTGGCCGCCTCCCCTGACGGAGATCTCGAGATCGCGGTCGCGGGCGAACCGCACGGCTGAAGCGACGTGCTCAGCGTCGGCGCAACGCGCGATCACCGCGGGTTTGCGGTCAATGGCGCCATTCCAGATCGCCCGCGAACTGTCGTATTCGGGGTCCCCGGCTCTCAGCGCCTTGCCCTTGAATTGCGAAACGAACGCTTCGGTCTTGTCGCTCGCGGGCTCATTCATTCGGCCGCTCCGGGAAGTCTTGTCGCGCCAAGCCTAGCTTGGCTCTGCGCCGATCACAATCGACCCGGAAGAGAGGATACGCAAAAAGGGCGGCCCGCGTGGCCGCCCTTCGCTGTTTCGCCTGAAGCCGAACGCGTCAGTATGAATAGTACATGTCGAATTCAACCGGGTGGGGCGCCATCTCGAAACGCTGGACCTCGCCCATCTTGAGCTCGATATAGCTGTCGATAAAGTCGTCCGAGAAGACGTCGCCGGCCTTGAGGAACGCGCGGTCCTTGTCGAGGTTGCCGAGCGCCTCCCGCAACGAGCCGCAGACGGTCGGGATTTTCTTGAGCTCCTTCGGCGGCAGGTCGTAGAGGTCCTTGTCGATCGCCGAGCCGGGGTCGACCTTGTGCGTGATCCCGTCGAGCCCCGCCATCAGCATCGCCGCGAAGGCGAGATAGGGATTGGCTCTCGGATCGGGGAAACGCACCTCGACCCGCTTGGCCTTGGGATTCGAGGTCCAAGGAATTCGGCACGAGGCCGAGCGGTTGCGCGCCGAATAGGCGAGCAGCACCGGAGCCTCGAAGCCCGGAACCAGGCGCTTATAGCTGTTGGTCGTGGGATTGGTGAAGCCGTTGAGCGCCTTGGCGTGCTTGATGATGCCGCCGATGTAGTAGAGGCACTCCTGGCTGAGGTCGGCGTATTTGTTGCCGGCCATCACCGGCTTGCCGCCCTTCCAGATGGACTGGTGGACGTGCATGCCCGAGCCGTTGTCGCCGTAGACGGGCTTGGGCATGAAGGTCGCGGTCTTGCCATAGCTCTGCGCGACCATGTGGATGCAGTATTTATAGACCTGCATATGGTCGGCCATGGTCACGAGCGGCCCGAACTTGAGGCCGAGCTCGTGCTGCGCGGACGCCACTTCGTGGTGGTGCTTTTCGACCACCGCGCCCATCTGCGCCATCGCCGCCAGCATCTCGCCGCGCATGTCCTGCGCTGAATCCTGCGGCGGCACCGGGAAATAGCCGGCCTTTGTGCGCACGCGATGCCCGAGGTTGCCGCCCTCGTAAGCGGTGTCGGCGTTGATCGGCAGTTCGATCGAATCGATCTGGAAGCCGGTGTTGTACGGATCGGAGCTGAACCGGACGTCGTCGAAGACGAAGAACTCGGCCTCTGGGCCGAAGAACACGGTGTCGCCGATGCCGGTCGACTTCAGATAGGCCTCGGCCTTCTTGGCGATGCCGCGCGGGTCGCGGTTGTAGGGCTGGCCGCTCGCGGGATCGAGAATGTCGCAGTTGATCACCATGGTCGAAGCGGCGAAGAACGGATCCATGCAGGCCGAAGTCGGGTCGGGCATCAAGGTCATGTCGGATTCGTTGATCGCCCGCCAGCCGGCGATCGACGAACCGTCGAACATCAGCCCCTCGGCCATGGCGTCCTCGTCGATCAGCCCCACGTCGAAGGTCACGTGCTGCCATTTGCCGCGCGGATCGGTAAAGCGCAGATCGACATATTTGACGTCGTTGTCCTTGATCGCCTTCAGGACATCCTTGGCCGTCTTCATGGTTAGCCTTTCCTCAAATTAAGGTTGGTATGGTCCCGCCCGCCGCGCAGAGCGGCGGGTCGCCCTTTCGATGAGCCCCCGAAATGGCCGCTAGACCGCATCCGCGCCGGTTTCGCCGGTGCGGATCCGGATGGCCTCGTCGATCTGAGATACAAATATCTTGCCATCGCCGATGCGGCCGGTCTGGGCCGCGGTCCGGATCGCCTCGATCGCGGGAGCGAGATTTTCGTCCGAGACCACGACCTCGATCTTCACCTTCGGCAGGAAGTCGACGACATATTCGGCGCCGCGATAAAGCTCGGTATGGCCCTTCTGACGGCCGAAGCCCTTCGCTTCCAGCACGGTTATGCCCTGGATTCCAGCCTCCTGCAGCGCCTCTTTCACTTCATCGAGCTTGAACGGCTTGATGATTGCCTCGATCTTTTTCATTTTTTTCGAAACTCCTCATCCCCGCATCGCGCCGCCGATCGTTTTGACCCCTCCCGGCGGCCGGAAGCCCGGACTCGTGCGCGCCGGGCTCAATAGCATCGGATCGGAGATCGCGCTACCGCGCGCCGAATGAGGTCGGAACAAGATGGTGGCTGATTGGGCGCCTCGCCAATAGGCAATCTGGCTAGTTTTCAGCCATTCAAACCGTCGGTCCCCATTCGCCCGAGGCGAATATCCGCCACGAGGCGAGCCCGGCCTTGGCGACTACCGTTCGCCCGGACTTGGCGGTCGCGACGAGATGGGCGAAGACGCGCGGATGGCGCCAGGCCATCGGCCGCTCCGGCGCACAGACGGCGCGATATTCGTCGCTGTCGGGGTCCTCCATCAGGATCGTGCCGACGAGGTCCGGACGCAATTGCCGCGGCAGGTCGCGGCGGGTCAGCCATTCGCACTCGAAGTCGCGGCATACCTCCGGGCGATGGGCGTAGATCGAGCAGCCGCCGCCAAGGCGGCAATTGGCGCATAAGGGGCCTGCCGGCTTGTTGAAATGCGCAATCTCGAGCGCCGAGCAGCACATCGTGCAAGCCCCGCAGGATTTTCCCGGCGCTGCGGCCATCATTCCCTCTCGCGCTGACGTCCCGGCCTGGCGGGAGCGTGCCCGAAGCCTATCACTCTTCGAGCGCTGGAGAGAGATGCATGTGCGAAATTATCCCCGGAGCTCCGGCGCCCGCGGACGCCAGCGCTCGATGCATGACGAGCGCAAACAGCGCGGCGATGGCGAACGGCGCGAGCGGCATGCCGACCGCGCCGGCCGCGGCGCGCGAGACAAGCGGCAGCACGAACGCAAACGCCAGCACCGCCTTTTCAAACGGCAGAAAGCCCCGCTCCAGTCCCTCACGCAACAGCCAGGCGAGCGGGATGGCGATCAGCGTCAGATCGTAGTCGAGCAGGAACGGGCTCGCGAGCAGGCCGGCGCAGACGATCGCGGCGGGTTCCCCCGCGGCCCGAAACGCGTGGCCCTCGAGCCGCCAGAGCGCGGCGAGGGCGCAAAGCGCCGCCCCGATCTGCGCTCCCCAGGCGAGCGCCAGCGACCCGTGCATGAGCCGAACCGCGGCGAACACGCTCTGCATTTTCTCGTCGCCGACGAGATTGTTCTCCAGCGCCGAGCGGGCGAACGAAGAGTCAGCGAAAAAGCCTTGCCACGTCGGCGCGCCGAACGCGACGAGGGAAGCCGCCGAGAACGCCGCCGCGGTCGCCGCGGCTACGACCAGCGTCGTCCATCGCCGGGAAAAGACGAGCGCTATCGGAATGACCAGAGCCAGGTGGGGCTTGAACGCCATCGCGCCGAAAAGAACACCCGCGAGCGCTGGGCTGGCGTCCATCGCCAAAAGGCCGCCGCCGATCAGCGCGGCGCTCAAGAAACCGTTCTGACCGTGGGCGGCGTTGACGAAGACCGCGGGAAAAGCGAGGAACGCCACCGGGTCGAGCGACGGCAGATAGCCGCGCAGCACGCGATAGAAAGCATAGCCGGTCGCCGCAAGCCAGGCGGCGAGCGACCAAAAATAGGGCGCGAGGGCCAGCGGCAGGGAGATCAGAAGGGCCGGCGGCGGATAGAAGAACGCCGTATAGCCGAGCTTCGGGCCAAACAGCGCCTTCTGCGCCGCCCAGTGCGCGCCGACGTCGTAGGCAAGCTCCGGGGCCCCGTCGAGCGCCAGGCGGGAAGCGGTGTAGAAGCTGACGAAGTCGGTTCCGATCGGCTTGCCTTCGCGATCGACGCCGCCGGCGCTCAGCGCGATCCAGCCGATGGCGCCGATGAGCGTCACGCCAAGCAGGATTCGCGCATAGGCGCGCGCGCGCGCGGCGTCGAGCCAGGCGCAGCTGGCGAGCGTCGTCGCGGCCCGGCCGATGAAGGGGGCCATGTCCTGTCGTCTCGCCGACCTCATTGCCGCCAAAACTACGGCCGGCCGGGTTAAGGGCGCCTGAAACCGTCTCCGCCTGGGGATCAACCGTTTGAGCCGCCGTCGCGGCAGCGCGTGAAAAAGGCGGAGCGACAATAATTTGTGATAATCCGAAGTCCGTGCTATTCTGCCAAGCGTCGTCGGGTTTAGCCGCTTCGGCCAGTCCCAAGCCGGCGGCTTCGAAGTGCGCTTGAGTACGCGCCTTTGGCGCTGATGGCGCGAGGAGGGACGCAGATCTGGACCTAAGATGTTGAAAAAACTGGATTATTAGAAGAAAACGCCGCTTTGCTTTTCTTCCGCCCGGTCTTGGTTTTCCTTCCGCCAAGCGCCTTTGTTTTCCTTCCGCCGGGCCTTTGGTTTTCCTTCCATCGGCTTTGCAATCCTTCCGTCAAACCCGCTCGCCCCGCGCATGGGCGCGCTTGCGCCCGCGCGCCGTCGCAAGCCGGTAGGCGCCGGGCGTCAGGCCGACTGATTTACGGAACTGGCGCGTGAACGCCGCCTGGTCGGCGTAGCCGCATTCGAGCGCCAGTTCGCTCAACGGCGCGTCGGTGTGGCGGAGGCGGTCGCACGCCCGGCCGATCCTCAGCCGGGACAGGTATTGCCCCGCCGAGAGGCCGAACAGCGTCCGAAGCCTCTGGTCGAACTGGAACGGCGAGAGCCCGGCGCGCTGTGCGAGATCGGGGACCCGCAGCGGCTCATCGAGGTGGTCGTCGATATAGGCGAGCGCGGCCGAAAGCGCCGCGGGAACCGAACCCGGCCGCGACAAGGCCGGCGCGTCGCGAGAAATGCCGGCGAGGCCCCGGATGGCGCCCTCGGCGTCGACCAGCGGCTCCTTCCAGGTCAGGCACCAGCCCTCACTGCCGTCCGGATAGAGATGAAGCTCCATCCGGCCCCGGATCGAGAGGCCCTCGGCGATGACCTTGAGATCCTGGGCCTCGAAACGCTCGCCGAGCGGGGGAGCGAACACTTCGCTCGCCTTGCGGCCGATCAACCCCCGCCTGTCGGCGCAATTGCAGCGATCGGCGAGCGTCTGGTTGACCGCAACGTAACGGGCCTCGCGGTCCTTGATGAAGAAGACAATGTCGCCGACGTGGTCGAAGAGTTCGACCGCCGGAAACGGCCGGCCGAGGACAGCAGCGAGCGCGGCCGCGGGATCGTGATCGATCCTGGCGGGCGCGGTTTTGCCCAATTTCAAGCGGCGGCCTGCCTTTTCATCAAGAACGGAGGGGGAGGACATGCGAATGTGCCGGAAGTGACGGCCCGACTCTAGGAAGCGCCAACATGTCCTCGCAAGTCTTTTCCGGAACCATGCCCGCCCTGATGACGCCCTGTGGCGCCGATCGAAGCCCGGACTTCGACGCTCTCGTCCGCACCGGCCGCGAGCTTGTCCGCGCGGGAATGTCCGCGCTCGTCTACTGCGGATCGATGGGCGACTGGCCGCTCTTGACCCTCGAGCAGCGGATGGAGGGCGTCGAGCGCCTCACGGCCGCCGGCCTGCCGGTCATTGTCGGCACTGGGGCGCAGAACACCAGGCAGGCCGCTGCCCTCGCCCGGCACGCCAAGGAAAAAGGCGCGCGCGGGTTGATGGTCATCCCGCGCGTCCTCTCGCGAGGCTCGTCAGCGGCTGCCCAGCGCGGCCATTTCGCGAGCGTTCTCGAGGCGGCGGTCGACCTGCCTTCGGTCATCTACAACAGCCCCTATTACGGCTTCCAGACCAGGGCGGAGCTGTTCTTCGAGCTGCGCCGGAATACCCGCATCTCGTCGGGTTCAAGGAGTTCGGCGGCGCAGAATCATTGAGCTACGCCGCGGAGCATATCGCCGGCCGCGAGCCCGGCGTCGCGCTCATGGTCGGCGTCGACACCCAGGTGTTCCATGGAATCGTCAATTGCGGGGCCTCGGGCGCGATCACCGGCATCGGCAACGTTCTGCCGCGCGAGGTGCTGCGGCTGGTCGAGCTTTGCGAGCGCGCGGCCAAAGGCGATCCCGAGGCGCGGGGCCTAGCGCTCGAACTCGAGGACGCGCTGAAGCCGCTCTCGGTCTTCGACGAGGGCGTCGACCTCGTGCTCTATTTCAAGCGCCTGATGACGCTTCAGGGGCACGAGGAATACGCTTTGCAGCTCAACGCCTTCGATGTCCTGAGCCCGTCCCAGGAGAGTTTGGCGACGCGACGGTTCAAGACGTTCCGCTCCTGGTACGCGTCATGGCGTGGAGCGAAGGACTGAGCGCGATGCGGGTCATCGATTCGCACACCGAGGGCGAGCCCACGCGGGTGATCGTCGATGGCGGCCCCCCGTTGGGCGACGGGCCGATGTCCCGAAGGCGCGAGCGTTTCGCTCGCGAATTCGACGACGTCCGCCGCTTCGCCGTGACGGAGCCGCACGGTCACGAGGCGATGGTTGGCGCGCTCCTCTGCGAGCCTCATGATCCGACATGCGCCGCCGGCGTCATTTTCTTCGACAACGCGGGTTTTCTCGGCATGTGCGGGCACGGGACGATCGGCCTTGCCGTGACGCTTGCGCATATGGGCCGGCTCCGGCCTGGTCGCCATCGGATCGAGACGCCGGTCGGGGCTGTCGGCGTCGAGCTTGCCGACCGGAATACAGCGACGGTCGAGAATATCGAGAGCTATCGTCACCTGGCGGGGGTTTCGGTCGGGGTCGCGGGTCTCGGAACCGTGCGCGGAGACGTCGCCTGGGGCGGCAACTGGTTTTTCCTCACCTCGAGTGCGCCTTGCGATCTCGTTCCGGCGAACATCGCCCGACTGACTGAGGCTTCGAACGCCATTCGCAATGCATTGGCCGACCAAGGCGTTACAGGCAAAGACGGCGAGCCGATCGAGCACGTCGAGATCTTCGCTTCCCCGCAGTCGAGCGAAGCGAACAGCCGGAATTTCGTCCTCTGCCCTGGCGGCGCTTACGACCGGTCGCCGTGCGGCACCGGGACCAGCGCCAAGCTCGCCTGCCTCCATGCCGATGGGAAGCTGCGTCCCGGCGAGGTCTGGGTGCAGGAAAGCATCATCGGCAGCCGCTTCCGCGCCACCTTCGAACCGGGGCCGGGCGGCGGCGTCTTGCCGCGAATCGCCGGACGAGCCTTCGTCTGCGCCGAGTCCACGCTAATCGAGAACCCCGCTGACCCTTTCCGGTACGGTTTCGCCGGTCAATCAGCCTGAATCCGGGGTACCCCAACAAATACGGCGCTTGACAGCCCCGGCCTGGCCGTGTCTGTGCACCGCCGCTGCGCCGGGGCGCGAGCGACAAGTCGCCTTTTCGCGCTCAGGCGGAGAAGCCAGTCATGAAGACGGCGTTGGTGTTTCCGGGTCAGGGGTCCCAGACGGTCGGCATGGGGAAGGCGCTCGCCCTCGAGTTTTCCGCGGCGCGCGACATATTTAAGCGCGTCGACGCGGCGCTCTCCCAGAACCTTTCCCAATTGATGTTCGAGGGACCCGAGGCCGAACTCATGCTGACCGCCAACGCCCAGCCGGCGCTGATGGCGGCAAGCATCGCGGCAGTCCGGGTTCTGGAGACCGAAACGGGCTTCAAGGCCACGAGGCAGGCGGCTTACGTCGCCGGGCATTCGCTCGGCGAATATTCGGCTCTTTGCGCCGCGGGATCGTTGACGCTCGAAGACGCCGCGCGCCTGCTTCGCCTGCGCGGTGAGGCGATGCAGAAGGCGGTCCCGGTCGGCGAAGGCGCGATGGCGGCCATTCTCGGCCTCGAGTTCGGACAGGTGGTGAAGATCGCCACGGAGGCGGCGAGCGACCTCTATCTGACTGGCGCGATCTGCCAGGCCGCCAACGACAACGGCGCGGGCCAGGTGGTCATCTCGGGCACGACGGCGGCAGTCGAACGCGCGATGGAGCTGGCCAAGCTCGCCGGGGCCAAGCGGGCGCTGATTCTGCCGGTATCTGCGCCATTTCACTCGGCGCTGATGCAGCCGGCTGCGGCGGCGATGGAGGCGGCGCTCAAAAGCATTGAGATTCGTCCGCCCAAACCGCCGCTTGTCGCCAATGTTGAAGCCTCCGCGGTTTCTGATCCGGAGACGATCCGATCGGACCTCGTCGCGCAAGTGACAGGAACCGTGCGATGGCGCGAGAGCGTCGCCTACATGAGCGCGCATGGCGTCACGCGGTTTATCGAGCTTGGAGCGGGTAAAGTGTTGACCGGCCTCATCAAGCGGATCGTGGAGGGCGCCACGGCGTTTAGCATTGGCGCGCCCGCCGACGTCGCCGCCTTCAGCGCCTCGGCGAAGCCCTAGCAGGACTGGCGAAAAGGACGACGCTGTTGTTCGATCTCACGGGAAGAACCGCGCTCGTCACCGGCGCTTCGGGCGGCCTTGGGGGCGCAATCGCGCGGGCGCTGCATGCGCAAGGGGCCACGGTCGCGCTTTCGGGCACTCGGCGCGAGGCGCTCGAAGCGTTGGCAGCCGAACTCGGGGATCTGGCGCATTCGGCTCCCTGCGACCTCGCCGACCCCGCCGCGGCCGAAGCGCTGGTTCCAGCTGTCGAGGCCGACCTTGGATCGCTCGACATTGTTGTGAATAACGCGGGCATGACGCGGGACGGCCTACTCGTCCGCATGAAGGACGCCGACTGGGAGTCGGTCCTGGAGGTCAATCTCACTGCGGCCTTCCGCCTGTCGCGCGCGGCGCTCAAGGGAATGATGCGACGCCGGCATGGGCGCATCATCAATATCACGTCCGTCGTCGGCGTCTCCGGCAATCCGGGGCAGGCCAACTATGCCGCCGCCAAGGCAGGCATGATCGGCATGTCCAAGTCGCTTGCCGCTGAAGTCGCGACGCGGGGCATCACCGTGAATTGCATCGCCCCGGGCTTCATTCAGAGCCCGATGACCCAGGCGCTCGATCAAAAGCGGCGGGAGGCGATCCTCGCCTCAGTCCCGATGGGCCGCTTGGGCTCGGGCGATGAGATCGGCGCCGCGGCGGTATATCTGGCGAGCTCCGAAGCGGCTTATGTGACCGGAATTACGCTGCACGTGAACGGCGGAATGGCAATGATTTGATGGCTTTGAGCCCGCCGCAGGTCCACGCCGCCGCTGGGCCCTTGCCCTCTCGCGTTGACAGGAAAGATATGCTATCGACGCCGTTCGTCGCAGGGCGCGGGAGGGGCGCACTATTCGAGCGTCGGCGTCAGCGAAACCCGAACGAAACTCGTACCGCCTCTAGCGAGGCGTGGCGCGGACGCCCGGATGGCTGGCGTTCCACCGCGGGATCGATCGGGGACTTGATCACAAGTCGGGCGGCAAGGCCCGACGCAAAAGGGAAAAGATGACATGAGCGATGTCGCAGAGCGGGTGAAGAAGATCGTCGTCGAGCATCTCGGCGTGGAGGCGGACAAAGTCGTCGACAGCGCCAATTTCATTGACGATCTGGGCGCCGACTCGCTCGACACCGTAGAACTGGTGATGGCCTTCGAAGAGGAGTTCGGCGTCGAGATTCCCGACGATCAGGCCGAAACGATCGTCACAGTCGGCGACGCTATCAAATATCTTGAGAAGGCGTCGGCCAAGAAGTAGCGGCAGGCCGGGCGAAGCTGGTTGCGGGAGCCGCCTTTCGCCAAGACGTCTTTGCCTTTAATGCAGGGGCCGGCGTCCAGTCCGGCCCTTGTTGCGTTGGGGCGCACGCGGCGCGGCGCACGGATTTCCAAGCAGGACGCGGGTCGGGAATGGGTATCGAGCGCATGAGGCGGGTCGTCGTTACCGGTCTTGGCATGGTGAGCCCGATGGCTTGCGGCGTCGAGGCGACGTGGCGGCGGCTTCTGGCCAGCGAGTCGGGGGCCGGCCGGGTCGAGAACTTCGACGTCTCGGACCTGCCCTGCCAAATCGCCGCGCAAGTGCCTCGGGGAAACGCGCCCGATGCCTTCAACCCCGACGACTGGATGGAGCTGAAGGAGCAGCGTCGGGTGGACGACTTCATCATTTACGGCATGAGCGCCGCCACGCAGGCGCTGCGCGACGCCAAATGGGCCCCCAAAACCTACGAAGAGGAGACTGAGACCGGGGTCCTGATCGGATCGGGAATCGGCGGACTTGGCGGTATCTACGACGCTTCGGTGACCCTGCATGAAAAAGGGCCGCGCCGCATCTCGCCATTTTTCATTCCCGGCCGCCTCATCAATCTGGTGAGCGGCCAGGTGTCGATCGCTCACAATCTCAAAGGCCCGAATCACGCCGTCGTCACAGCATGCTCGACCGGCGCGCACGCAATCGGCGACGCCGGTCGGCTGATCGCCCTCGGCGACGCCAACGTGATGGTCGCCGGCGGCGCCGAGTCGGCGGTCAATCGCCTCTCGCTGGCCGGATTTTGCGCGTGTCGCGCGTTGTCGACCGGTTTCAATGACCGGCCCAAGCAGGCCTCGCGCCCCTACGACCGCGACCGCGACGGCTTCGTGATGGGCGAAGGCGCGGGATGCGTCGTGCTCGAGGAATTCGAGCATGCCATGGCCCGCGGCGCCCCAATCTACGCAGAACTGATCGGCTACGGTCTTTCCGGAGACGCCTATCACGTCACGGCCCCCGCACCCGACGGAGATGGCGCATATCGCGCGATGAGCGCGGCGCTGCAACGCGCCTCGATTTCCGCCTCCGAAATCGACTACGTCAATGCTCACGGAACGTCGACCCCTGTCGGCGACGAAATCGAATTGCGGGCGGTTGAGCGCTTGCTGGGCAATTCGGCCGCCAAGACGACGATGTCATCGACCAAGTCCTCGATCGGCCATCTCCTGGGGGCGGCCGGAGCAGTGGAGGCGATTTTCTCCATCCTCGCAATCCGCGACCAGATCGCGCCGCCGACGCTCAATCTTGACAACCCCGCCGTCGAGACGGCAATCGACCTTGCGCCGCATCTGGCGCGCAAGCGTCCGATCCACGCAGCCCTGTCCAACTCGTTTGGATTCGGCGGCACCAACGCTTCGCTCGTTTTCCGCGGAATGCACTGACCTCGGCCAGTGGCGTTTCGTTGTTTCCCCCTGCCGCGCCGTCGGCTAGACTTGGCTTGAGCCAGCGGACCGGCGCGTCCAGCCCCGCGCGGGAATAAGGCTTGAAGGTCGACAGCGACAGCGCGGTAGCGGCAACGATATGAGCGGAGAACTCGATTCCGGCGATGGAGAGGCCTCCCGGCCTCGTGTGAGCCTGTTCCGTCGCGCGAGCAAGTCCCGGTCTAGCGGCGCGGCGCCGCCCGGGCCGCCCCAGCCGCCGCGCAGGCCGCGGCGAATGGGCGTTTCTAGCGTCAGTGGACTGCTCACGTTCGTACTGCTCGGGGCGCTTGCGACCGTCGGAGCGCTCGCTTGGCTATTGAAAGAGTCGCGCAGCGCCGGGCCGCTCGAGGCTGACAAGGTCGTTATGATCGTGCGCGAGGACGACGGCGGCAGCATAGCCGATCAGCTCGAGCGAGCCGGCGTGATCGACAGCGCGCTGTGGTTCAACCTTCTCACGTTGCTCGACGGCAATCGCGGAGCGCTGAAGCGCGGCGAATACGAGTTCAAGGCGCGCGTCAGCATGAACGAGCTTGAGAATCAGCTCATCGCCCACCGCGTCGTCATGTACAAACTCACAATCCCCGAGGGCTTGACGAGCGAGCAGATCGTTCAGCGGCTGCGTGACAACGACGTCTTGGTTGGCGACGTCAAGGAAACCCCGCGCGAGGGGTCGCTGATGCCCGACACCTACTCTTTTGAGCGCGGCTACACGCGGCTTTCCATTTTAGCGCGCATGGCGAAGATGCAGACGAAGGCGATCGAGGAGGTCTGGAAGGGGCGTGCGCCCGACCTGCCGATCAAATCGCCGGGCGAGATGGTTACGCTCGCTTCGATCGTCGAGAAGGAGACGGGCAAGGTCGATGAGCGGCCCCGCGTCGCCGGCGTGTTCATCAACCGCCTCGAAAAGCATATGCGGCTGGAGTCCGACCCGACGATCGTCTACGGCCTTGCCCTCGGCAAGGGCACGCTCGGCCGCAGCATCACCAAGGCCGACCTCAACCAGTCGACGCCCTACAACACCTACATCATCGACGGCCTGCCGCCCGGGCCGATCTGCAACCCCGGCAAGGCGGCGCTCGAAGCGGTCGCCAATCCCGCTCGCAGCAAGGATCTCTACTTTGTCGCCGACGGAACCGGCGGGCATGTCTTCGCCGAAACGTTCGACCAGCATCAGAAGAACGTCGCCCGATGGCGCCAGATCGAGAAGGACGTAAAAGACAAGCTCGCGCCGGACGTCACGCCGCAGCCCGCGCCCGCGATCCGCGGTTCGATCGACCCCGTCGATCCTTCTCAGTTCGGCGCTCTCGTCGCTCCAGCGCAGAGCCAATCGGCGCCGGCGGCGATTCTCGCCCGCCTAAGCCGGATTGGCGCCGACCGGAAGGCGGGGGATGCGGCGCTGGCCTCCCTGGTCGCCCCAGGCGTTAAGTCTCTTGAGGAGATGGGTGGGATCGTCACCGGGGTCAACGACGCACCCGCCGAAGGGGTGGCGTTCGACGACGGGGGCTCGGCCAGCGCTTCGGGGACCGGGCTCGTCGCGTCCGCTCCCGTTCCGCCGGCCATGCTCGCGGATGAGCGGGCCCGTGAAGCCAAGTACGGAACGGCGCCCTTGGCGTCAGGCGCGGCCGTCCCGGCCGCGACAACGCCCGCAGCGCCCGCTTCTCCGCAGCCGCCAACGGTCTCCGGCCGGCCGCGCATCTTCGACGCGTCCGAAGGCACGCGGCTCGATCCGCTGCTCAATAAGACTTACGATCTGAGCTACGCCAAGGTCGTGCCGCCGATGCAATAGGGGTCGCGGGCGAAGCCGGCGAGCTAGATGGGCAATCGCTCGCACACGAGCGCAAGCGCGATCGCGCAGGCGTTCGACACATTGAGGCTCTTGATCGGGCCGGGCAGATCGAGGCGCGCAAGACGATCGCACCGCTCGCGCGTCAGGCGCCTCAGGCCCCTGCCCTCGGCGCCAAAGATCAACGCGAGGGGGCGTGACAGCGTTTCGTCGGAGAGCCGTGTCGGCGCGTCCGAGTCGAGCCCGATCCGCCAATAGCCCATCTCCCCCATTTCGGCGAGCGAGCGGGCCAGATTGGTTACGCTGCAAATCGGCACGTGCTCGAGCCCGCCCGAGGCGGACTTTGCCAAGGCCCCGGCGAACTCAGGCGAACGACGCTCCGTGGTGACGAGCGCATCGACCCCAAAGGCGGCCGCAGTGCGCAGAATCGCGCCGACATTGTGCGGATCGGTGATCTGGTCGAGGACAAGCACAAGGCCGTTCGCCGGCAGCTCTCCAACCTCGATGGGAGCGAGCGGCCGAGCCTCGAGCAGCAGACCTTGATGAACGGCCTGGCGCGGCGCCCGGGCGGAAATCTCCTCGAGGCTCATGATCCGGGTCTCGACGCCGCGCGCGGCGATGTCGGCGCTGAGCCGCTCTGCCGCCGCCGCCGTGGCGTAGAGGCGGATGAGCTCTCGCCGCGGCGCCTTGAGCGCGGCGGCGACGCTGTGAAAGCCGTAGATACGCGATACCTTCGCCTCTCGCAGCTCGACAGCACGCTCGAGGCGCGGGGCAGTGGTTTCCCGCCTCATCGCCGCTCCGAAGAGACGCTGCGACTTGCGAGAACCGTCCGAAGGCGGGCCAGAGCGGCGGTCGCGATTGCGGGTCATCGGCTCGAACGCGTCCCCGGGTTTAGGTCGACGTCGCCCACCGTTAAACTCCCGCCGCGACCAAGGATAGGGCGGCTTTGTTCATGGGTATATTTCCGGTTGACACACCGCAGCTTCAGGCAACATAAGCCGTCCCGCAACCCGCATCGGCCTGCCCGAGGCGTTCTCGTCTTCGGCGCTTCGCGCCTTCGGACGCGGGGGAGTGTCCCGAGCGGCAAAGGGGGCGGACTGTAAATCCGCTGGCTAAGCCTTCGTAGGTTCGAGTCCTACCTCCCCCACCACTCTCCCGTTCCAGTTGGGCGTTAGACCATCTGATCATCGCATCCACCGTCGCCGCCACCTTACGGAGCCCTTGGGCGCTCTTCTTGACGCCGGCGACGCCCGCGCCTCCGCCGCCGCTTTCCTCCTATCCGCTGGGCTGATCGACGTGGAGACAGGAGTTTCCCCGCAACGGCCCGAGGGCGATCGACTGGACAAGGGCGGCAGACGTGCAGATCGCCGCCGGCTCCGCGCTACGTGGCGTGCCAACGCCGACAGTCGTCTGGATCCCAAACTTGACTGACCGTTTCTCCTTGCCCATCCTTGCTTGCGACGGGGCCGTTTCAATGCGGGCCTCTAGGGTTCAAACTGCAGGAGAGGAAAGAGCTATGGCGGGTAAGAAGATCTTGATGTTGGTCGGGGAGTTCAGCGAGGAATACGAGATCTTCGTGTTCGAGCAGGCGATGCATGCCGTGGGACACAAAGTCGACGTCGTATGCCCCGACAAGAAGGCGGGCGACAACATCAAAACCTCATTGCACGATTTTGAGGGCGACCAGACCTACACCGAGAAGCTCGGCCATCTTTATGGGCTCAACAAGACCTTCGCCAAGGTCAAGCCAGAGGAATATGACGCTGTTTACGTCGCCGGCGGACGCGGCCCCGAATATATCCGCATCGACAAGCGCGTGCAGGACATCGTGCGCCACTTTCATGAGAGCGGGAAGCCGATCTTCACGATCTGCCATGGGGTGCAGGTGCTGATCGCGGTCGACGGCGTGGTGAAAGGCCGTCGGGTCGCGGCGCTGCAATATTGCGAGCCGGAAGTCCGTCTTGCGGGCGGCATCTATGTCGACGTCGAGCCGACCGGCGCCTGCGCCGATGGCAACCTCGTGTCGGCCAAGGGCTGGCCTGGACTGGCGGCTTTCATTCGCGAATGCCTAAGGGTGCTCGGGACCGAGATCCGTCACGGCGAGACGCTGAAGAGCGTCGTGCGCAATGCCGCCTGACTCGGCGGACTTGGGAAGCGAGCGCGTACAAGCTGGAAATTAACAGGGGACTTTTTGCAGATAACAGGGAACATATTTCGTTAACAGGGGGATTTATTCTGCGAGCAGGTCCTGTTCGATGACGAAATGGGCCGCCAATTTGCCTCAACCGTCGTGGCGGACAGGTCCGAGGCGAACGCCCCCGATTGTGGCGCCGACTTCGAGTTACACACGGCAATGACGGGCTATAGCAGGCGGAGGCCACGGGCTACCGATCGCCCTATCGGCGATCGGCAGCCTCAAAAAATTCCGTGAGTTTGCTGTTGACCGCGCTTGCCGCCTCCAGGTGCGGCATGTGTCCGGCGTTCTCGATGCGCACGACTTCGACCGACGAGGGAAGGCCCTGCGCGGCGGCGGGATTGAGGATTGCGTCGCGTTCGCCCCACACGATCATGACCGGCGCCCGGTTTTCCTGGAGGAGATCGCGGAAGCTCGCCGTTTGCCGCCCGGAAGCGAGGTTCCTGTTGGCGATCGCGCGCAGCGCTTCCTTTGCGCCTTCGAGGCGCTTGAAGCGGAGAACGCCCTCGATCATCTGCGCGGACACGAGTTCCGGGTCGCTCAGGAGAAGCTGGAGCGCCGCCTTGACGTCCTTTCGCTTCTGAGCGGCGATGAATCCCTCGATGAACTCGGCGTTGACCTTGTCGTCGAAACCGATCGGCGCGACGCCGACTACCGATGCGACTCGATCGGGCTCGTCCTGCAGAATTTGGAATGCGACCGCGCCGCCCAGCGAATGGCCGATGAGATGCGCCTTCGCCGCGCCGGTCTCCTCAAGGAGATCGGCGATCGCCGCCGCGAGTTCGCCAAGGTCGCCGCTCGCCAGGCTCTTGCTTGATTTGCCATGCCCTGGAAGATCGACCGCATAGACGGGGCGCGTCTTCGCCAGTTCGTCGATATTGAAAAGCCAGTTGTCGGAGTCGCCGCCAAAGCCGTGGATCAGCACGACCGGCGTGGCGTCGTTGTTGAGGCCTGCCGCCTTGTAGACGAGCGTCCGTCCGCCACGTTCGAGCTTTCGCTCGACCGCCGCGCCCGCGGCGTCGCCATCCGCCGGCGCTTCGACAACGAAGCTCGCGACGAAGCTGTCGATTTCCGCATCCGGGACGTTCTCCGGTGCAAGGACCGCAAGCAGCGCGCCAACCGGCAGCACGTCGCCTTCCTTCGCGACCACGCGACGCAGGGTTCCCGACGCGGGGCTTTCAAACACGTTGGCGAGCTTCGAGGTCTCGATCTCCGCGATCTCCTGCCCCTTCTCGACCGCAGACCCGTTCTGAACGAGCCACTTGGTCAGGGCGCCCTCCTCCATGGCGAGCCCCCATTTGGGCATGACGATCGGCTGGACGTCGCTCATTGCGCGCGGCCTCGCGCGACCGCCAGGACGGCGTCGCGGATCTTGGCTGGGCTTGGGACATAAATGTCCTCGAGCGCAGCGGCGAACGGCACCGGCGTGTGAGGCGCGGTTACGGTCTTGATCGGCGCCTTCAGATCGTCGAAGGCCTCTTCGGCGACGAGCCGGGCGATATCGGCGGCCATCGAGCAACGCGGATGCGCTTCGTCGACGACCACGAGGCGGCCGGTCTCCGAGACGCTGTCGAGGATCGTTTCGGTATCGAGCGGCGAGGTCGTGCGCGGATCGATGACGGTTACGCTAACGCCCTGGCGCTTGAGCTCGTCGGCGGCCTGATTGGCAAATCCCACCATGCGTCCGAACGCGACGATGGTCGCGTCCTTGCCCTCCCGAGTGAGGTTCGCCTCGCCGAACGGGATGGAATAACTTTCGTCGGGCACGTCCCCCGTCTCGTCATACATGAGCTTGTGCTCGAAAAAGATCACGGGATCGTCGTCCCTGATCGCCTGGATCAGGAGGCCCTTGGCCTCGTAGGGGGACGACGGCAGGACGACCTTGAGCCCTGGGATATGGGTGAACAGCGGATAGAGGCACTGACTGTGTTGTGAGGCCGCGCGGAAACCGGCGCCGTACATCGTGCGGATCACAAGCGGCGTCACCGCCTTGCCGCCGAACATGTAGCGGAACTTCGCCGCCTGGTTGAAGATCTGGTCGAAGCAGACGCCCATGAAGTCGACGAACATGAGCTCCGCGATGGGCCTGAGGCCCGTTGCAGCCGCGCCTGCCGCAGCTCCGATGAAGGCGCCTTCGGTGATCGGCGTGTCGAGCACGCGCTCAGGGCCGAACTCCGGATAGAGGCCCTTCGTGACCCCGAGCGGCCCGCCCCATGCGTCTTGCTCACCCGGAGCGCCTGCGCCGCCGCTGACGTCCTCGCCCATGATGATCACCCGCGGATCGCGGCGCATCTCGCTTGCGATCGCGTCCCGAATGGCCTCGCGATAGGATTTCTTCGACATCGGACCCCCTCAGTAGCTCACATAGACGTCGGTCGCGAGGTCGGCCTCTGTCGGCGCCGGCGACGCTTCCGCGGCGGCGGCCGCCTCGTCGATGAGCGCCGCGACCTCTGTCTCGATCGCGTCGAGATCCTTGCTCTCAAGCAAACCCGCAGACACGACCCGGCTGCGGAACGTCTTCAGCGCGTCCTTATCCTCCCGCACTTTGAGCGTTTCTTCGGGGAGGCGATAGGTCATCGCATCGCCCTCGAAATGCCCGTAGTAGCGGTACAGGCGCGCGTGAATGAGCGAGGGACCGCCGCCTTCGCGCGCCCGCTCGATCGCCTCCCTCGCAACGTCGTAGACAGCGAAGAAATCGAAGCCGTCGACCTCATGGCCCGGCATGCCGAAACCGGCGGCGCGTCCGACCTGGCTGCCGCCCACCGAATACGAGCTCGAAGTGGCCTCGGCGTAGCCGTTGTCCTCGACGACAAAGATCACCGGCAATTGCCAGACCTTGGCGAGATTGTAGGATTCGAGGGTCGTGCCCTGGTTGGAGCCGCCGTCGCCGACGAAGGCCACGGCCACGCCGCCGGTTTTGAGATACTTCGCGGTCAGCCCCGCGCCGCAGATCAGCGGGGGACCGCCGCCCACGATGCCGTTGGCGCCCATCATGCCCTTGGCGAGATCGGCGATATGCATCGAGCCGCCCTTGCCGCCGCACAGGCCATCGCGCCGACCGAAAATTTCCTTCATCATCCCCGTCACATCGCAGCCCTTGGCGATGCAATGGCCGTGACCGCGATGGGTCGAGGCGATCACGTCACGGGCGCTGAGCTGGGAGCATATGCCGACCGCGGAGGCTTCCTCGCCGGCGTAGAGATGGACGAAGCCGGGAATCTTACCCGCTGCGAATTCGTCGTGGACGCGATCCTCGAAGCGCCGGATCGTCGCCATGCTTCGATAGCACTCGAGGAGAAATTGTCTGCTATGTTGCATGTTCCCTCCCTGTCGATGCGTCTTCTCGAAGGCGACGCGGACACGCTCGAGCCCGCTCCGTGCTTCCGGCGGCGCATTCCTGGATCGCTCAACTCTACACCGCGTGCGCGCTTGCGCCTATCGCAATCCGCCCCGGCGCGCCGCCGCCGTCCAACCATTTTTGTCGAGCGCGGTCTGCCAGCGGCGCGGCCTCGGGCTCGCCGGGTGATCCGCTGACCGGCTTGCGTTCACTTGATGCCGAGCGCGCGATTGACGGCGGATTTGTCGGCTCCCTGATCGATGAAATCCTCAAAGCTCGAACTCGCTGACCTTGATCAGGTGCTTCGCGATGAATTCGGCGCCTTCGCGCGCGCCGTCCACCCGGTTCTTGATCGCGCATTCCCACTCGAGAACCGCCCAGCTGTCGTAGCCGTACACCGAAAGGCTCGAGAAGATGGCGCCGAAGTCGACGTCTCCGTCGCCGAGCGATCGGAAGCGCCCGGCGCGGTGCGGCCAATCAGCAAAGCTCGAATAGACGCCCTGCTTCGGCGACGGCCGGAATTCCGCATCCTTGACGTGAAACGCCTTGATACGCTCGTGATAGACGTCGATGAAGCCGACGTAGTCGAGCGCCTGCAGCCGGAAGTGCGACGGGTCATAGTTGATGCAGCAGCGCTTGTGCCCTTTGAGCTTGTCGAGGAAGCGCTCGAACGTCACGCCGTCAAACAGGTCCTCGCCGGGATGCAGCTCGAAGCAAACGTCGACGCCCTGCTCCTCGTGCGCGTCGAGGATCGGCTTCCAGCGCCGGGCGAGCTCGTCGAAGGCGGTTTCGATCAGGCCCTTGGGAAGCGGCGGCCACGGGTAGAGGAACGGCCAGGCAAGAGCGCCGGAAAATGTCACATGGGCGTTGAGGCCCATGTTGCGGCTCGCTTTCGCCGCGAGCGTCACCTGCTCGGTCGCCCATTCCTGCCGCTTCTTCGGATTGCCCCGCACAGGCTTGGCCGCGAAAGCGTCCAAGGCTTGGTCGTAGACCGGATTGACCGCGACGAGCTGGCCCTGCAAATGGGTTGCGAGCTCGGTGATCTCGACGCCATGCTTCCTCGCGGTTCCGACGATTTCCTGGGCGTAGGTCTTGCTGGCCGCGGCTTTCTTGAGATCGATGAACCGCTCATCCCATGCGGGGATCTGCACGCCTTTGTAACCGAGTTTCGCCGCCCAGCCGCAGATCGAGTCGAAATCTATCGAACGGCGCCTCGTCGCCTGCGAACTGAGCGAGGAAGATTGCGGGCCCCTTGATCGATTTCATAACCGTTTGTCTTTCTCCTGGATGGAATGCGCCGTCAGGCCTTCGTCCATTGCTCGCGCAGGAATTTGCCTCCGAACTGATAGACTTCGTCGCGGTTCGGGAAGAAGTCGCGCCAAACTCGCGTCGCTGCAGCCAGGTCGGGCAATGCCCGCCCGAACGCCTCTATCACGCACCAGCCGTCGTAACCCCCTTGCTTGAGCGCCTTCATCGTCGCCGCCCAGGGGACGTGGCCCTTGCCGGGCGTTCCGCGGTCGTTCTCGGAGAAGTGCACATGATTGATGTGCCTGATGTTGGGAGCGATGACCCCGACCGGGTCTTTCTCCTCGATATTGGCGTGGAACGTGTCATAGAGGAGGCCGTAGTTGGGCGCGCCTACCTGGCGCACGAGCTCAGCAGAATCGGCGACCGTATTGAGCACGTAGCATTCGAAGCGGTTCAGCGGCTCAACTGAAAGCTTGATGTTGCTCTTCGCCGCATGGGCGGCCGCGGCCCTGTGCACGCCCGCAACGTTGTCGCGTTCCGCCTTCGTCGGCGGTTCGCCGGTGAAGACGCCGAGCGGCTGGTAGAACGGACCGCAAAGCGTCTCGCCCCCCGCCGCCGCGAGGCAGTCGATCGCCCATTGGAGATGCTGGCGCCCAGCAGCGCACACTGCTGGATCTGCGCTAGCGCAGTCGCGCTCAGCGTCGGGAATGATCGCCACCCCGGTCGAGCGCAGGCCGTTGTCGCGGATCGCCTGGCCGACTTTGCGGAAATGCTCAGGCGTCCCCTCGAAGACAGGCAGCTCGACGCCGTCGAAACCGGCGCGCTTGATCTTGCCGAAGTGAGAAAAGTGCTCCTCGGTCACATGCGTTGTCCAAAGAAGCATATTGAATCCCAAGAGCATCGGTCCTCCCAATTCTTTTTTCCAGATCTGCGTTCTCAGGCTTTGCGTCTTGCAAGGGTCCGGAGAAGCAAGGCCAGCACGACGGCGATCGCGGCCGCGCTCCAGACGAAGGGCTGTTGATAGAACGGGGCGTTCGCGTCGGGCGCGATCGCGTGGACGAAGAAGACGCCGTAGAGATAGGCTGCGGTTATCGAGATCAGCATCACGACCGAGAACGCGAGCGCGATGATCAGCGCGGCGACAAGGAGCGAACGCAGGGTTGTGCCGGGCTGGCAGAGCGGCAGCAGGTTGTTGACGAGCCCGGCCAGGACGACGAGGGCACAGCCCACTCCGTAGAGCGTCAGGCTGAGAGGCTGGAAAATAAGCGCGAGCGCCAGAATGCCGAGGCCGATGATGGTCCATTCGAGGCGCCGGGCGGCGACCGGGCTCATTCCCGCGCCGGCTTTCGTGGTGGCGGACGTTTCCTGGCTCATGAGCGCACCGCCTGCCCCGAAAAATCGAATACGTGCGTCTCTCTCGCGTCGGTGCGCAGCCTCAGCGCGTCTCCGGCCTTCACGCGAATTCCACGCGGCACGACGACGCGGATGTCGCTGCCGAGGGAAGTCCGGGCATGGACCAGCGTCTCCGCGCCCATGGGTTCGATCAGCTCCGCCCTTCCGGCGATTGCCTCGGCGTCTGCTGCGTCGTCAAGGACGAGCGCCCTCGGCCTGATGCCGATCGTGACCTGGCCCTTGGCCAGCTTCGAGACCGCCGGATCGACCGGAAGGCGAATCGGCTGGCCGTCGATCCTGAAGCGGCCGTGCCCGTCATCCACGCCCTCGAACTCGGCGTGGAGGAGGTTCATCTGCGGCGTTCCGATGAAGCTCGCGACGAAAGCGGTCGCCGGCCTGGCGAAGACCTCATGCGCCGAGTCGATCTGCTCGATGACGCCGTCGCGCATGATTACAATCCGATCCGCCATCGTCAGGGCCTCGAGCTGGTCGTGCGTGACGATCACCGTGGCCTTCGACAGGCCACGAAGCACCGTCTTGATGTCGCTGCGCATAGTTTGCCTGAGCTCGATGTCGAGGCGGCTCAGAGGCTCGTCAAACAGGAAGCAGTTCGGATCGCGCACGACCGCGCGCGCAACCGCCACGCGCTGTTTTTCCCCTTCCGCAAGATGGCTCGGAAGCCGATCGAGGACGGTTTCGAGATGCAGCATCTTTGCCACCCGCGCGACGCGGCTGGACGCCGTCTTCGCGTCGAGCCGCTCGACATGCAGCGGGAACATGATGTTTTCGCGCACGCTCAGGGCCGGATAAAGCGCGTAGAACTGGAACACCATGGCGATGTTGCGCTGGTCCGGCCGCAAGTCGTTCACGCGCTTGCCGGCGATGAGGACGTCGCCGCCGCTTGCGCGCTCGAGCCCCGCGACGATGCGCAATGTCGTCGTTTTCCCGCATCCGGAGGGGCCGAGCAAACAGACGACCTCGCCTGCCGCGACGGACAGGCTCAGGTCCTTGACGGCGGTGAACGCGCCGAAATGCTTGGTGACCCCCCTAAGCTCGATCGTCGACATCGGCGCTATCTCTTGATCGTGCCGAAGGTGACGCCGCGCAGCAGCTGGTTCTGAAGCGCGAAGGTCACGATGATCACAGGGATTAGGAACAGCGTCTCGATGGCGGCGAGGAGGCCCCAGCGAACGCCCATGTCGCCGCCGATCGTCTGCGACATGGCGACCGGAACGGTGCGGGTCTCCACGCCGCTCAGGAGGAGGGCGAAAAGGAACTCGTTCCAGGTAAGTATGAGGCCGAAGACGGCGGTCGCGGCAAGACCGGCCAGCACCTGCGGCAGGCAGATCTTGAAGAACACGCGGATGTCGGACGATCCGTCGATGCGCGCCGCGTCCTCGACGTCGAGAGCGAGTTCGTCGAAGAAGCTCTTCATCATCCAGATCGCGAACGGCAGGTTGAACATCGTGTACAGCGCGATGATGCCCGCATATGTCCCCGCGAGACCGGTCACGCGAAACATGATGAAGATCGGGATGATGACCACAATCGCGGGCAGCATGCGGGTCGTAAGGACCATGAACAGATAAGTGTCGTTGCCCTTCAGCGGATAGCGCGAGAAGCCGAACGCGGCCATTGTGCCGATCGCCAGCGCAAGCAGGACGCTCACGCCAGAAATGAACAGCGAGTTGAAGAAATAGAGCGCAAAGCCGGTGTTTTGGACCGGGCCGCCAGCGGAAAAGGAGCGGCTGAACACGTGCACGAAATTTTCGAGCGTCGGGGTGAAGAAGAATTTCGCCGGCACCGCCAGCGCGTCCTCGTAGGTCTTGAACGAGGTGAGGATGATCCAGAACACCGGAAAGAAGTAGATGATGCTGACGATCGCGGCGAGGAGCGTGCGTCCCCATCCCGCATCGCCCACGCCCCTCGAGGCGGCCCGGGAGTAAATTCGTTCGCCAAGCCGCTGGAGCAATTGGTTCCTGGGCGCGGATTGAGCTGAGTTTTGAGCCATGTCGGTCATGCCGGAGCGGCTTCCTTCGCGCGTCGAGTCGCGAAATAGAGATAGAGGTTGGTGAGCACGATCACCGTGAAGAGCAGGATATAGGCGAGCGCCGTCGAATCACTCGTCTTGTTGTTTTCGAAGGCGATGCGGTAGACGCGCAGCGCGATCGTCTCGGTTGCCGTGCCTGGCCCGCCGTTGGTGAGCAGGAAGACGAGATCAAACAGCTTGAAGGCTTCGATCGTCCGGAACAGCAGCGCGAGGAGCATGAGGCCGCGGATGTAGGGGAAGGTGATCGACCAGAATTGGCGCCATTGGGAGACGCGGTCGATGGCCGCTGCCTCGTAAAGATATTTTGGCACGCTGACGAGTCCCGCGAGCACGAGCAGCATGACGAAGGGCGACCACATCCAGGCGTCGGCGAAGACGATACCGATCCGCGAGCCCCACACCGTGCTCATTAGAATGAATTGCTGGCCGGTAAGAAGCCGCACGGCCTGCGAGAGCAGGCCGAAGGTCGGATCATAATAGTAGCGAAAGAAGGCGCCGACCGCGACGAAGGACAGCATCATCGGCGTGAGCACGAGGATCAGGAGAAAGCGCCGGAGCGGAAACTGCTTCGAAAACAGCAGCGCAAGCAGAAAGCCGACGACCATCTGCGCGGCGACCGTCATCGAGGCGAGGATCACAGTGTTGTGCAGCCTGTCCCAGACCTCCGGGTCGCTGAGGACGTTGGCATAGTTTTCGAGGCCGACCCAGGTCGGCGCTCGCGCGCGATTTGACCGATAATTGAAGAACGACAGCCCGAACGACCACAGCAGCGGGAAGACGTTCATGAGAAACAGCAGCGCCAGCGCCGGAGCGACGAGCAGTCCTCCGGTGTAGCGGCCCCAGGCGTTCACGATCACGGTCGCGGCGAACAGGGCGGCGAGCGCCGACGAAACCCAGAAGGATAAATTCGGCGGCAGCAGCGGGATCGCGACCGCCATGCCGATGAGAAATACGACGAGGCCGCCGCGCCAGTTGTCCCAGCGCAGCGCCGTCAGCCGCTGCAGGAATGGCCCGGATTCAGGAAAGTCGGTCGTTGTGGTCATGCGTCAGCCGGATGATTCGCCTGCACGAGAATTCAGGTGGGGAACAGCCGGCCACAAGATGTGAACAAGGCTTTAGGTGCGCGCCGCCCTTCGGCGGCGCGCTGGTTCCTTTGAACGGCGTGCTACTTGATGCGGCCCGCGTCCTTGAGCGTCTTCTCCTGAAAGTTGGCGATGTTGTCGAGCGTCGTCTTGGCGTCCTGCTGGCCCGTCACCGCCTTGGTGTACTCCTCCTGCTGCTGGGTCAGAAGCTCGAAGAACTCGGGAATGTGCCAGAAGTCCTTCTGCCAATCGAGGCTCTCGGCCCAGGTGCGGTTCCACGGACGGAAGCTCAAGTAGCTGGGGTCCGTGTAAACGGACCTGAGCGCGCTTTGGCCGCCGGCCTTGGCGTAGGCGATCTGGGTGTCCTTCGACAGCCACCACTTCACGAAATCGAGCGCTTCCTTGTTCTGAATGTCGGAGTTCCATGTCATCAGAACAAATGGCTGACCGCCGATCACGGACCAGCGCTCGATTCCTTTGTCTGTCTTGAGGCCGGGCAGTTGGGCGAAGTCGATCTTGTCCGCGACCTTCGAGGTGTCCGCATGGATCGAGCTTTCCGCGAATCCGATCCATTCGAGGTTGCTCGCCACCTTGCCGGCGCGGAAGAGTTCGTCCGTCTTGAAGATGTCGAGGTTGCCGGTCGTTCCTTCCGGCGGCATATACTTCACGAACGACAGCAGGTGCTCGAAGGACTTCACGGCCTCCGGCGAGTTCATGACGCCAACGGCGTGCGCATTGGGCTGCTTGGTCTCATCCCAGATGTCGCCGCCGTGCTGCCAGAGGAACTCGTAGGCCGAGGTGGTGAAGAAGTCGTAGCCTTTGCCGACCTGGAACTCGATGCCGTAGAAGTCGTCATCGAGCGGCTTGCCCATAAGCATCTCGCCCTTCTTACGGTGGAAGAAGTCGCCGAAGTCGCGGTAGTTATCCCAGGTGATCTGGTCCATCTCCTCGGGCGTGCAGGGCAGCTTGTACTTGTATTTCTGCTGGAAATTCTTCTGCTCGGTCGGATCGCAGAAGACGTCCTTCCGATAGTAGTTGATGACCAGGTCGGGCATCTGCGGGAAGCCGTAGAGTTGATCCGACTTGTACGGATAGGTGGAATACGAGGCCTTGACCGCCGGATGAAGGTCCTTGAACACCGCCTGCAGGCCGGGGTCCGCGTCGACGTACTTATTGATGTTGAGATAATAGCCGCCCTCGATGAAGGCGCCGAGCCACTGGCTGTCCGAAACCGCCATATTGTACTTCTTTTCGCCCGAGGTCAGCGAGGCGTTGAGGCGGGTGTAGTAGTCGGGCCAGGGAATGAAATCGACGTCGAGCGTCACCTTGTTGCCTGACTTCGGCTTGTAGGTCTTGTCGAACAGGTCCTTCATGATGTGGGTCGGCGGCCAGTCAGGCACCGCCATCTTAAGCGTCACGTCCTCGGCCAAGGCCGGCGCGCTCGCGATCCCCGCGGCAGCGGCCAGGGCCGCTGCGGCGAGACCGCCTAACATTGCTGCTTTCAGTTTCATTTCCATTCCTCCCTGGCGCTTTCAGGTTGCGCCCTCACTATCGGCCGATGGCCGAACCGTCGTGACTTCTGAATAGATAGATCTTCGCCGGGTCAATGATGATCGGAAGCTTGTCGCCTTCCCTGATGCTCACCGCCTGGGCCTCAGGCAGGACCATGCGAAGCGGCTGGCTGTTCGTGACCAGCGAAACGATGGTGACGTCCCCCAGAGGCTCGAGCTGCTGTACGGTCGGTTCGCTCGACGGCGGCGCGCCCTTGGCGAGCCTGATGTCGGACGGACGCAGACCAAGAGACAGCAGCTCGCCAGCGGCCAGTCGCCCCCAGAGGCGCGCCGGGCTCAACCGGCCGTAGGGCGTATCGAGGCTCGCGCCGTCGCCCGCGACTTTCACGTCGAAGATGTTCATGTGGGGCGAACCGATCTTGCTTGCGACATAGCGATCGACCGGCCTTTCGTAAAGATCGTCTGGCGAGCCCTGTTGAACGGCGCGCCCTGCTCGCAGGACCGCGATCTCCTCACCCATCGACAGCGCCTCGAGTTCGTCCGGCGTGGCGTATACGACCGTCATGCCGAACTGGCGGTGCAGCCGCTTGAGCTCCGCGCGCATGTCGTGCCTGAGCTTGGCGTCGAGATTGGTGAGAGGTTCGTCGAGGAGCAGAAGCTTCGGCGTGCGGATCAGCGATCGACCCAGCGCCACGCGCTGCTGCTCGCCGCCGGAGAGCGTCGCCGGTTTCTGGTCAAGCCGATGCTCGAGTTTGAGCATGTGAGCGGTCTCGCGAACCCGCCGCGTCACGTCTCTCGAAGGGACGCCGTCCTCGATCAACGGGTAGGCGAGGTTCTTGAAGACGGTCAGGTGCGGATAGAGCGCAAAGGACTGGAACACCATCGAAACGCCGCGTCCCTTGATCGGGGCGTTGGCGACGTCCCGCTCCCCGATGCGGATGGAGCCGCTGTCGGGGCGGACGAGGCCCGAAACGGCTCTCAAGGTCGTGGTCTTGCCGACGGCGCTCGGCCCGAACAGCACGAAGAAACGGCCCTCCGCGACTTCGAGGCTGAGGCCGTCAAGCGCGCGCACGGCGCCGTAGGTCTTCGTGACCCCCGACAGGGATAGCCCGACCGCTCTTCCGCTCGCCATCTGTGTTCCGAACTCCTCGTTTCGCGCTGATTTACCCCCGGCTCCTCGGAGCTCGGGGCTACGCGCTCCTTGCCAGCCCGCGATTAGGGCCGCTCCCACTTGCCGTTCTGCGCGGACCGCAGCACCGCGTCGGTCACTCGGTCGGTGGCCAGCGCATCCCGGAACGTCGGCGCCGCCGGCTTGCCGGAGACGAGTCCGCCCAGGAAGTCGGCGACCTGATGGACGAAGGTATGCTCGTAGCCGATCTGAAGGCCGGGAACCCACCAGCGCCCCATGTAGGGGTGGTCGCCGTCGGTGATGTGCAGCGATCTCCAGCCGCGCACGATCCCCTCGTCGCGGTGATCGAAATACTGCAGGCGATGCAGATCGTGCAGGTCCCAAAAGATCGACGCGTGCTCGCCATTGATCTCGAACGTGTAGAGGGCCTTGTGGCCGCGCGCGTAGCGGGTGGCCTCGAAGCTCGCCAGCGAGCCGTTGGCGAAGCGGGCGAGGAAGAGGCTTGCATCGTCGATCCTGACCGGTTCGACCTTTCCCGTCAGGTTGTGCATACGCTCCTTGACGAAGGTTTCGGTCATCGCGGTCACCTTGTCGATGCCGCCGTTGAGCCAGAGGGCCGTGTCGATGCAGTGCGCGAGCAGGTCCCCGGTTACGCCGCTGCCCGCAACGCCCGCGTCGAGGCGCCAGAGCGCCGTCCCTCCCTGCGGCAGGTCCTTGGAAATAGTCCAGTCCTGCAGGAATTTCGCGCGATAGTGATAGATGCGTCCGAGCCGACCATCGTCAATCAGCTGCTTCGCCAGAGTCACCGCCGGTACGCGTCGGTAATTGTACCAGACCATGTTCGGGACATTGGCCCGTTCGACCGCTTCGGTCATCTTGGCGGATTCGGTTGCATTGCGGCCGAGCGGCTTCTCGCACATGACCATTTTGCCCGCCGCGGCCGCCGCAAGCGCGATTTCGGCGTGCGTGTCGTTGGGTGCGGCGATATCGATGAGGTCGATGTCCTTCCGCCCGACGAGCTTCTTCCAGTCGGTCTCGGCTGATTCATAGTTCCAGGTCGCGGCGAAGCCCTCGACCTTCGCCTTGTCCCGTCCGCACACGGCCTTGAGCACGGGCTCGTAGCCGACGTCAAAGAACTGGTTGACCTTTCCAAACGCATTCGAATGCGTCCGGCCCATAAAGCCGTAGCCAATCATCCCGACGTTGATTTTCTTCCGGTCGGCCATGCTGCCTTTGCTTTCCCTTTGTCCGAGGTCCTCTTGGCCGCCTATTGGACCCAGCCGTGCGCCTCGCGCACCGCCACCATCGCGCCGAGAATGTCGTCCCATGTCTTCTGCTTCATCATCTCCGAATTCGGGAACATGCAGCCGTCCCAGCAGATATGCTTGCAGACCTTGGTGAGCTCGCCCTTGTCGTCGCGCAGCCAGTAGCCGGCGTGATGGGTGATATCGAGCTTTCCGTTCGGATCGCCGACCATGCAGTGGCGTCCGGTCTTGTCGTGAGAGCCTTCGCCTTTGACGGTCGCGTCGTTCTGGGCGACGTGGAAGTCGATCGTCCACGGACGAAGCGCGTGCGCGACCTCCTTCAGAGCGGAATCGAGCGTCTTGCGATCCTTCCAATCGTAGTCCTTGGGCAGGATGCGGTGCTCGGGCGCGTTGTAGCCCAGCGTGTAGAGCATCGTGTGCGCCATGTCGGCCTGGAACCCGAGCGTTTTCGGCCGGCCGACCATTTCGAGAAGGTCGACCATGTGCTTCCAGCTGTGCATGCCGCCCCAGCAGATTTCGCCTTCCGCGGCGAGGCGCTCACCATGCTGCTCGGCGATATCGCAGGCTTCGGTGAAAGTCTTGGCGATGGCCTTCTGACTCTCGGCGGCCTTCGCCGACCATTCGCGCACGCCCGTCGCCGAATCGATGCGCACGACGCCGGACTTGCGGATTCCGATGTCGCGAAGCCGCTGCGCAATGTTGCAGGCCTTTTCGACCATCGTGAGGAACTGCTTGCGCTCGTCCGCCGACCCCATGGCCGAGCCGCCGCCGACCGGCGGCCAGACCGGGGCGACGACAGAGCCGACTGCGAGGCCATGACCGGCGATCTTGTCGGCGAGATGTTTGATGTCGTCCTTCGAGGATTCGATCGATATATGCGGGTCAGCGAGAAACAGATCGACGCCCTCGAACTTGGCGCCGTTGGCCCTAGCGGCAGCCGTCAGTCTCAGCATCGTGTCGAGGTCGATGAACGGCTCCGAGTCCGGACCTTTGCCAACCAGTCCGGGCCACATAGCGTTGTGAAGTTTCGGGTAATTGTTGCCCGACACGCGTTTCCTCCCAATCGTCGCTTCGCGTTGAAGCCCGATAACATTAGCCCAGCAGCGTTACCGACCGGGCCTGCTCGTCATTGTCGGTTACACTAGTATCATCAGCGGAAAAAGAAGCAAGGCGAGGCGCGCGAGAGTCCTGTTGGGGCGGCAGTTCGGAAACGGAAGCCGCGCTGAGCCTCTCGGCGAAACCCAGGCTGTTGTTCACGATTCTGGAGGACGCGCTTCGGCTCAAGCTAGAGCAGATTGCTTCGGGGTTGAACCGCGGCCGTCATTGCGAGCGAAGCGCAGAGAGATCGTAGAGCGTCCTTTGTTCCCTGGATTGCTTCGTCGCCACACTCCTCGCAATGAGAGCAGACAAGTGGAGACGACCGTCCGACCGGCTCGTCTACGCCGGGCGCCGGCCTACTAGCACGGTCACGTCGTCGCGGCCGCGATTGAAATCGCGATAGAGCGTCGCCGCCACAACCGTGGGATGGCGCTGCCTCAGACCGGGATAGGCGTCCATGGTCCAGTGCGTTCCGAGGCCGTCCGAAGCCAGAATTGTCAGGGTCTCCCCCTGCGTTTGATAGGTGAAAGGCCGGACGCTCTTCAAGCTATGGCCAAGCGTCCCATTGCTGCTTACCATGCGGCGCGTCTCGCTTCCGCTGATGGCGGCGCCCGCCACATTCCCGACCCCAACAAAATTCACCTCGTTGGAATTCGACGGCAGGTAGGCGATCGAGGCCGCAGCTCCACGGGTCGAACGCGTCGCCCGGTGAAGACGCTCAATGACCGAGGCGACGGCCTGGCCGTTGGTCGCATCGTAGGCGCGAACCGCGGCGCGAGCCGCGTCGGCCGCGAACGGGCCATGTCCGAGGCCGTCGACAACGAGCAGGGAAAACCCGCCGTCGAGCCGCCTCACCTTCCAGCTGTCGCCGCAAATCTCCTCGCCTTCCTTCGCGATGCTGATCGCCCCGGTCGAGGGAAAGACCGTTTTCCTGGCCCGAGACGGATCCCCCTTTTCCATTCGCGCAAGGAGAACGACGCCGCGTCCGGACGACGAGTAGACGTCGAACGAATGACAAAGCCGCTGGATCGCTCCGAGGCCGCCGCCTGCGCTGCCACAGGTTGAAAAGCCGTCGCGGATCGCCAGCGCGAGATTCGGAATGCCCGGCCCCGAGTTCGAGCGCAATGCACTCGAACTCCTTCCCCTGTTTCATCCTCAAACAGACCGACGAGGATTGCGCCTCTTCCCGCATGTTTGAGAACATTCGTGCTTAATTCCGTGGCGACGATCGCCACGCGGCCCGCGTCCTCAGACCCGAATCCCGCCTTGCGCGCGATATCGACCGCGACGCGCCGAGCCTCGCCGACGCCGCTCTCGTGCTCGACACGGATCGGGCGGTTTCCTATTTCCATCGAACGAGCATGACCTGCGTCCCCTTGCCCGGGGCAGATTTGACCTCAAACTCGTTGGAAAGGCGTCTTGCCCCGCTGAGTCCGAGGCCCAATCCGCCGCCGGTGGAAAACCCATCCACCAGCGCCGCGTTGACGTCCGCTATTCCCGGTCCCTCGTCCTCGAACACCAGTCTTAGACCGCGCCGGGCGCCATTCTCGACCAACTCGATATGAACGCGGCCGCCGCCGCCATAGTCGAGAGTGTTCCGGGCGATCTCGCTCGCCGCGGTGACGAACTTCGTCTGGTCGACCAGACTCATTCCAATGTCGATCGCGCGCGCCCGAACTCTCTGACGAATCCTTACGACGTCCTCGGAAGTCGCGATGGACATCGTCTCATTCGCCATCCGGCGCCTCCCCGCTGGCGAACTCCCCCTGAAGCCGCGACCGAAGCAAGTCCATGCCGCGTTCGACGTTGAGCGCGGTCTTCACCCCGCTGAGTTCGAGGCCAAGCTCGACCAGCGTGATTGCGACGGCAGGACGCATTCCGACCACGACAGTCTCGGCGTCCAGCATGCGTGAGACGGAAGCGATATCGTTGAGAGTCCGGCCCATGAAAAAGTCGACGACGTCGAGCCCGGAGATATCGATAAGCACGCCTCTGGCGCGGCTCGCGACAATCTTGGCGGAGAGGTCCTCCCCGAGCGTTGTCGCCAACCGATCATGCATGTCGACCTGGATGGTGACAAGCAAAGCGTGGCCGAGCTTGAGAATCGGGATTCGGTCCATGAGGTCAGGTTCCCGGCTTGGCCGCAGCGCCCAAAACACGCCCGGTTCGCTTCAACGCCAAGGCGAAGGCGTCGGCAAGCGAGGCCTTGGAAACGACGTTGAGTTCGACGCCAAGATGCACCATCGTTTGCGCGATCTGCGGCCTGATGCCCGATATGATGCAATCGGCCCCCATCAGCCGCGCGGCGGCGATCGTCTTGAGGAGATGCTGGGCAACCAGCGTGTCGACGGTGGGAACGCCGGTAATGTCGATGATCGCGATCGCGGCCTGCTGATCGACGATCGCCTGGAGCAGGTTCTCCATCACCACCTGGGTGCGGGATGAATCCAGCGTGCCGATGAGCGGCAGGGCGACGATCTCGTCCCAAAGCTTGACCACCGGGGTCGAAAGCTCAGCGATCTCCTGCTGTTGCCGGATGATGACCTGTTCCCGGGTCTTCTGAAAAACCTCCATTGTATAGAGGCCGAACTGGTCCACCAGAAGCGATAGGGTCCCTAGCGCGCCGAGCGCCTTCGCCGCGTCCTCTCCGTACTCGTTCTGGACCAGTTCGAAAATCGGCTCTTTCAGGGAAAAGATGAAAACCGCGATCTCTCGCGGCGTAAACCCTTGCACGGCCCTTGACCGTGAAATATCGGCCAATATTTCGCGCGCACCGGCGAAGCTCGGAACCTCGACGTTGGACAGGTCTCCCGAGACAAGAACGTTCTTGAATTCAGCGAGCACCTGTTTGCATTGGGACTGAAGCTCGGCATCCTTGATCCTGCCGCCCCCGTCGCCGCCCATTGTGCGAAGTTTCCCCATCCACGCGGCGAGGACCTCCGGCTCATGGCTGCTGATCAGTTTCGCAAGCTGTGACACGGCAGCGGACATTGTGAACCTCCCTGTTGACCGGTTCAATTAGCAAGATCGCAGGTCGGACGGAACAAAAACGTCCGAGGCTTGGTTCCCCAAATTCTTGCGACCCTGGCGACATGGCGGTAGGGGTTTGCGGGCCCGGAGGGGTTCTTGAATACCATGGCGATGCAGCCTTTTGTTCGCCCGGATGACCGGCGACGTCCTCGGACCGATCGCGGGGACAGCACGGCGGCAAGCCAACTGGCGGCGGTCGGAAATGCGCATTCGGTCGGCCGCTTGGAGATCCGTTCGGAAAATGACGTCGTCGGGGCCCGGCAGATGGCTCGGCGGTTCGCGGAGTTTTCCGGATTTCAGCATCGCGATCAGACACGCCTGGCGACCGCCGTCTCGGAGCTTGCCCGAAACGCTTTCGCTTACGCTGGCTCGGGCGTTGTCGAGTTCCTGCTCGAACTCGACGTCTCGCCGCAGATGTGCTGGTGCCAGGTTTCGGACGAGGGCCCGGGCATCGAAAACCTCGAGGATGTGCTCGGCGGAAATTTACGGTCCGAACCTCGGCTAGGTCTGGGCCTGGCGCGGGGTCGCCGCCTGGTCGAGCGTTTTGAGATCGCTTCGAAGCCCGGCAACGGCACGGCCGTCCTGATCGGGCTCAGTCTTCCGCCCCGCGCGCGGCGGATCGATCGCGACAAGCTGACGGTTGTCGCTCGCGCGCTCGGCGACAAGACCGGGTCCGACCGCCTGGCCGTGCTTCGCGATCAGAACCACGAGCTCATGCAGGCTCTGGACGAAATCAAGCGTAAGGAGGAGGAGACGCGGCTACTGGCCGCCGAGCTTAGCGACACCAATCGCGGCGTTGTCGCACTTTACGCCGAGCTCGACGAGCGGGCCGAGCAGCTGCGCAAGGCGAGCGAAAGCAAGAACTCGCTTTCTCTCGAACATGAGCCACGAGTTCCGGACACCGCTTAATTCGGTGCTCGCGCTGTCGCGCCTTCTCCTCGATCGCATCGACGGCGAGCTCGCCCCGGAGCAGGAGCGCCAAATCACCTATATCCGCCGGGCCGCCGAAGGCTTGCTCGAGATGGTGAACGATTTGCTGGATCTGGCCAAGGTCGAGGCCGGCAAGGCGGAGGTCGTCGTGCGCGCCTTTTCGGTCAGCGACCTCTTCGGAGGTCTGCGAGGCGCGCTCAAGCCTCTGTTGTCCAACCAACTGGTGGATCTCGTATTCGAAACCCCCGCCGAGCTTCCCGAGATCGAGAGCGACGAAGCGAAAGTCACCCAGATCCTTCGCAATCTGATTTCGAACGCGCTCAAATTCACGGAGCGGGGCGAAGTCAGGGTTGGCGCAAGCGCGCAATCCGGACGGAATGCGGTTCATTTCTGGGTGAAGGACACCGGCATCGGCATAGCGAAGGCCGACCAGGGCCGCATCTTTGAGGAATTCGCCCAAATCGACTCGAGCCTTCAACGAAGAGTGAAGGGGACGGGCCTCGGGCTGTCGCTCTCCCTTTCGCTCGCCAACGCGCTCGGCGGCTCACTCGCCGTCGAAAGCGAACTTGGGAAGGGCGCGACTTTCACGCTCACCCTGCCGATCGCCGCCCACGATTTAGTACGGCCGCCGACCAAGGAGCAGGACGCGAAAAAGAAGATTCTGCTCATCGATGACGACGAGACCTTCCGCTATGTCATGCGCCAGATCATCACCAACCACGTGGGCTATCGAATGCTTGAAGCGCGTGACGGGGTCGAGGGCATGCAGCTTGCGAAGACCCAGCAGCCAGACGCCATCATCGTCGACCTTCAGATGCCCAACATGGACGGGTTCAGCGTCTTGCAGGAACTTGCGGTCGACCCGTCGACCAGCCTGACCCCGGTCATCGTCTCGACCTCGCTTACCGTCAATTCGGAACTGAAAGCGCGCATGCCGGCTGGAACGCGAGTCATTTCGAAGAACACCATCTCAAGGGAAACCGTCGGGATCTTTCTCTCCGAGATCTTCCGAGAATCAGCATGACGGCGTTGACGATCCTGAATGTCGACGACGACGACGCGGCCCGCTACGTCAAGACCCGGGACCTCCAGCTCAGCGGCTTCGTTGTGCTGGAGGCGACTACCGGCGCCGAGGCTCTTCGGATCGTCGGCGAGGAAAATCCGTCCATCGTCCTTCTCGACATGCAGCTTCCCGACATCGACGGCCCGCACGTCTGCGCTTTCATCAAGCAGAAATGGCCGGAAATTCTCGTTCTGATGACGTCGGCGACATTCACTTCGCCCGAGCATCGAACGATCGGTCTCGATTCCGGCGCCGATTCCTACCTGGTTCAGCCCGCGGAGCGGATCGAGCTCGCGGCAGCGGTGAACTCGCTCATCCGCATACGAGCCTCAGAGGATGAGCTGCGCGCTCTGAACGCGACGCTGGAAAAGCGCGTCGCCGATCGCACCCGGGAGCTCGAGCTGGCGAACGCCCGCCTGATTGCGGAGATGGAGCAACGGGAAAGGGCTGAAGCGGCGCTGGTCCAATCGCAGAAGATGGATGCGATCGTTCAACTGACGGGAGGTCTCGCTCACGACTTCAATAATCTCCTCACCGCCGTGATCGGGAATCTCGACATGATCAGCAGGAGGGCTTCGGAGCCCCGACTCCAGGTTCTTGCCGCCAATGCGCTGAAGGCGGCGAGGCGCGGCGCGCGTCTCACGTCGCAGATGCTCGCGTTTTCGCGCAGCCAGAAGCTGACCGCCGAACCCGTCAACGTCAACGCGCTGATTAGCGGCATGCAAGACCTTCTCGCCCAAACGATCGGCCTGAACGTCGTCGTCAAACTGGAGACTGAGGAAAACTTGCCGCCGGCGCTCGCCGACTACAATCAATTGGAGCTCGCGATCCTGAATCTCTGTCTCAACAGCCGAGACGCGATGCCCAACGGCGGCACAATTACGATCAGCTCGCGGCTCGAGAATAAGAGGAGGATCGCCATCTCGGTCGCCGACACCGGCTGCGGCATGTCTCCGGAGCTCATCACGCGCGTGTTCGATCCTTTCTTCACGACAAAGTCGCCGGGAAAGGGTACGGGTCTCGGCCTCTCACAGGTGTTCGGCGTTGTCCACCAGCTTGGCGGCGACGTTTCGATCGAAAGCGAGGTCGGAAAGGGGACCACGGTCAAGCTCGTCCTCCCCCGATCCGACAGGGAGGAGAAAAAAGAGATCGTCGCCGAGTTCGGTTCCGACACGGGTCGCAACGAACGTATCCTGATCGTGGACGACGATGACGACGTTCGGGCCATCATCGCGAAGGTGCTTTCGGACATCGGTTACGCGGTCAAGGACGTATCAAGCGGCGAGGACGCTCTGGCGAGCCTCACGGACTTCGATCCGGCTCTTGTTATTCTCGACTTCGCCATGCCAGGGATGACCGGCGCGAGAGTTGCACAGGAGGCGCGGCGCCGTCACGAACACCTTCCGATCTTGTTTGTCAGCGGATATGCGGACGACGAGGCTCTGCGCGACGCCGGTGTCGGCGTCCCGATCCTGAGGAAGCCCTTCAACCCTTCCCAGCTGGTAGCGGCGGTTCAATCAGCCTTCAGCGCTCAAGGGTGGTGATCCTGGTAGACTTGAGCCTTCACGCCGATAGGGACCAGAGGAAAGGCTCGCGTCGGATCGCGGCCTATCAACGGCGGCTTAGTCTGCGCGTCTGATCGACCAGGGCCAACAGGGGCGCCGAATCGATCGAGAAAGCAGCCGCCTCGGCCCGAGCCTCTTCGGCGACCAAATCCAGATAGGCTTCGGCGTCGCCCAACCGGAAGGCGAAGGCCTCAGCGATGGCCCGAAGATCTTCGGGCTCGGGGGCCGGCTTGCAGAACAGCGCGCCGACCGTCGGATCGCGGATTGCGAGCGCGGCCGGGAGCGTGAGAATCCCGTCGCGGACATCCTCTTCGCCGCCTCCGCCGAGCGCGATCGCCCCTCGGACATCCCCAACATCGTCGCAGCCGTGATACAGGAGGCCCAAGAGGCCGCCAAACTTGCGCAACCTGGCCGATCGATCACCGAGGCAGGCGCACACCTCGAACATCGAGCCGGTGTCTTCGCCGGCGATCCGGCGCCAGTCCTCGACGCCGAGCATTTGGCGGCGCAGTCGCCATTGCATGCACTCGGCGACACCGAGACGCTTCAGCAGTTCAGAGAACAGGGCGATCGCCTCAAGATCGGCGCCGAGATAGCGGTATCCCTCGGCCACGATATAGCCTGAGGCCATGAGCGCATTCAGTTCGCCAAAGCGGGTATGCAGGGTCGCGCGCCCCCGTCGTTCAGGCGAGCGATCGACGATATCGTCGATCACCAACGAAACATTATGGAAGAATTCGACCACGACGGCCGAGGACATGATCTGTTCCGGTATCGGCCCCGGGATCAAGGACCGGTAGCAGGCGAAGATGGTCAGGGGTCGAAAATATTTCGACCCCGCGAGGAACTGCCATTCCAGCGCCTCGCGCATCTCGGAGTCGCAGCTCTCCACCCATGCGGCGATCCGCTGTCGCAGAATCATCATCTCGTCAGAAAATCCGAGAGCGGCGATTACGTCGTTGCTCGTCTCGTCGATGCCGACGATGACGTTCACGGCTTGACCTCGTGCCGGCGGCGGCGCTCCTGGTGGTGCGACGGCGTCGCTTCGTCGACGGCCTGGGCGATTGTTTCGCCGACCCGCTCCAAGTCGCGTTGGAGGAGACGAGCTTCCAGGTTGGCCGCATCGCCGACCCCACGCAAGAAGGCCCGCAACTCGTCCGCAAGCACCCTGCGCTCCGCGGGCGAGGCGAGGCTTCGGCCCGTCGTTTGATCGGCGACGGTCTGGATAAGGCTTGCCTCGTAGCGAACGCCGAGTTCCGCGAGGGCGCTCCAGTAGCGCATGGCGCTGGCCGCGCCGACCATGGCGGCTTCCGCGAGCGCAGAGGAGACATCGGCAATCTCTGCGGTCGCGGCCTGCCGCGATTGCGGCCCCATAGAGCCGACGTGCGCGGCGTCTGAGTGGTCGCTCCGGCTGCCTCCCATTCCCGCCAAGGCTTGCCAGGCTTGCAGCCCCGTTTCCCAGGCGCCGGCAAAATTGCCGAGCAGCCGCGCTATCGAGTCCGCCTCGCCGCGGACGAATGGCTGACCGTGTTTGTCCGTCATATCTATCATCCTGGTTTCCATGAGCATCTCATCGGGGCGACGACGTCAAAAGTCGATCGTCGCCGAATCATTCGCCATTCAGCGTCTCCTCACGCCGTAAACAGCCTGGATCGCTTTCCAGTATTCAATGGCGGCCTCCGACGCCTTGCTGGCGGCTTCGGCCAACATCGAGGCGGGACGGCCCGGCAAGCCGACGACTTCCCGCAATCCCGCGCCGTGGGACAGCCTGGTGAACATGACGTGCGCGTCGGACCAGCATTTCGCGACGACCGCGTAGGGCGCCAGAGCAATTTTGTAAGCAGCCATCAGGCTCTCGGGATAGGACTCGGGCAGCGTAATCTCAATCGTCGCCTCAATTTTCTTCTTGCGGGCCAGCTCCCTCGCAGCTCGGAGTCCACTAACCACTGCGGCTTCCACTGTGGCGATGGTAATCGGATTATCGACATAGTCGCCGGCAAAAAAACCGTTTGGCAATCTCGGATCCCATACATTTGGGGTCCAATCCCTACACCCGACTTCATTGATGAATAATGGATGTTCCTTGTTTGAGTGATAGAAAGATTTGCCCCAATCGACATCACTATTCTGGTCGCCCCAGTAGTCACCCAATTTAAACGGGACGTAGCGGTTGAGTTCCTTTAAAATGAGAAACTTGGCGGTCTGTTGAGCCTGTTCGCTCAGATAGTCCACGTCGCGTATCATGGCTCGGAGAGTTGCGCGCGGTTTGGGTTCGACCTGCGTTTCAACATCATCGTCTGGCAGCGAATAAAAATCGGAAACGGCCACCGCCAAGGCCGTGTTACCAGTGTCGGACGCTCGACCCGAAATATCTACGAAAGTTATTTCAAACATCGAATCCAACAATGATACGTAGTAATTGGGAACGCCCTCAATCCGGCGCTTGAAAACGACATCGTAAACGGGAATCGGTTCGCTGCGGACGCGGCGAAGCTCCGATAGGTTCGGAAGAACGCTAACGATGGGGTCGCCGTTGTCGTCGGTCTCTCCCGCCCGATCCGCTTCCCTGGGTTCAGGCGTATCTGTTTCGGCCGACATCACCAACTGGGCCAGACGAACGGGCGCAACCGCAAGAATCAAACTATCGACTTCCACCTCCTTGATAACTCCGTTGTCCATGACGCAAATTCGGTCGACTTTCCCTTCTCCCACAGTTACGTGACGAACGATCGCATTGGTCTTGATGTGGCAGCCCAAACTCTTGAGTTTCTTCTCCAGAGGCAAAATCAATTTGTTGTAGGAGTCGCCCTTCAGAACCCAACACTGTGGCGTCGGGTGACGAAATTGATATTTGGCGAAGGCTTGATAAGCAATCGCGGACGTCAAATAACTATTCACGGCCCATATATTTGTAATGATCATATTATGCATCTTGAGCATGTTTTCCGTGACGTACGGCCGAGACGTCAGGAAGCCGTTGACGGACTGCTCGTCTATAAGGCCCTTCCCGGCGAAGTTCTGTGACAGCATATCGATGATCGAATACGCCGCCAGGAACATATCGGGCACGGGTATGATGCCCGAGGTCAGGTTAGCAACACTCGACGCGGCCGACCCGTTGTTGGTCAGAAGGCTCAGATTCGGAAATTCGCCGGCTTTCAGAAACGCGCAGGTCGGTCGCTGCTCGAAGTCGCGTTCGCGGGACAGGTCTAGCTCTTCGGCGAGGCGCCAAAAATTGTCGTACCACTCGCCGAACATGTGAGGATAGACGTCGTGATAGTTCCCTTCCGGATCAAGATCGCCACCGAGATTCCCGCCCACCCTCGCGCCCATCTCATAAACGGTCACTTCGCAACCGTTTTGCACGAGGCGCAGGGCGGCGGTCAGACCCGCGATGCCTCCACCAACAATGGCGACTTTGACCGCGGTCGGCGACTTGGCCATTTTGCCCTCCTCTGATTGCCGGTTCTCGGTCGTAGACTAAGACCGGGTCGCTTCGGGGCGATTATCGTTGTCCGCGCAGCCCATTGCGCCTCTCATCTTCCAGCGACCCTTGCTTCGCCGGACCATATCTTCTCTTTCAGACAGGTTCCACTAGAGGAAGCGAAAAAACAGAGCCTGCTGGTGGACGACCGGGCGGATTCTTGAAAGGATGCGCAAAACAAGCCCTGCGGTCCGGTGGCTCGGGGAGCGGGGACGGAAGCGGTAAAGGGTTGGGCGAAATGTCGGAAAGATTTGATTTCGTTGTTGTCGGCGGCGGATCGGCTGGGGCGGTCGTCGCGGCGAGGCTCTCCGAGGATCCGTCGGCTCGCGTGGCGCTGATCGAAGCCGGCAGCGAGCCTCCCCCCGGAGAATTGCTGCCCGTCGGCGCCGCAGCATTGCAAGACGATGTAGGACTGGTTTGGAAGTATACGGCCGACCCGGGAAAGCACAGCGGACGCGGCCTCGTCAATCAAACCGTCTCGCTCGCCCAGGGCAAGATGCTCGGGGGCTCTTCCGGAATCAATTTTGTGGTCTATGTCCGCGGACATCCAGGCGACTTCGACAGCTGGGCGGAGGATGGCGCCGAGGGGTGGAGCTACGACCAGGTCCTCCCGTTTTTCAAGAAGAGCGAAGGCTTGGCGCAGGCTTCGGAGATCCCGATTGATCCATCGGCGCACAACGATTCGGGCCCTCTGGGCGTGTCCGTCCGCTCGCCCCTGCTGAAGGGCGCGCAGGAATTCGTGACCGCGGCGATGGCGACCGGGATTCGTCTTGGCGACTACAACGGCCGCGACCGGGGCGGACCCCCCGGAATGGTGTCGCTATTGCAAATCACGACCAGAGGCGGCAGACGGTCGAGCGCCTATCACGCCTTCCTGGAGGGCGCGACCGCCAGTCGTCCAAACCTCAAGATCATCACCGGAGCGACGGCGAGTCGCGTCGTCATCGAGGGGGAGCCCGGACGCTTGCGGGCGACAGGCGTCGAATACTGGGTCGGCGTCGGCGCTCAGCAAACCGTGACTGCGGATAAGGAAGTGATATTGAGCGCGGGAGCAATCGCTTCGCCCCATCTCCTCATGCTGTCGGGCGTCGGCCCGCAAGACGAGCTCGAGCGCGCGGGCGTCCCGTGCCGGCTCGATTCCCCCCATGTCGGGAAGCATTTGAAGGACCACTTGCAAATCCCCTTGTTCTTCCTCGACTCCCCTGCGGGGGTGACGATGGAAGACGTATTGAATTCGGTCCCCGAGTGGCAGCAGACCGGGCGGGGCCTTGCGTCGTCTCCGCTGTACGACGCGGCGGCATTCTTCTCCACTGGGCTCGGAGACCGCCATACGCACGACGCACAGATCGCCTGCATTCCCTGCGGCTACGACGTAACGACATGGACAAACAGAGTGAGATTGGACGTGGGTCGGTATTTCGACTCCGCCTCGACGCGCCTCGCCAACAACAAGAAGAACATTATCTTGCTGTCTTCGCTCGTGCAGCCGCATAGCAAGGGCGAGGTCATGCTAAGAAGCGCCGATTACGGCGAGCACCCCGCGATCCATATGAATTACTATGCGGACCGACACGACATGAAGGTCATGACGGCCTCAATCAGACGAACGCTGGACATCGCGGCGCAATGGCCTGACAAAGGAGACATTGGCGCGTGGTGGACGCCGCCATTCTTGGCCGAAAAACATGGATATAAGGGCGGCGAACCGAGCGACGCCCTCCTCGAGGATATCGCACGCTATTTCTCGATTACGGTCTGGCACCCGGCGTGCACCTGCCGGATCGGGTCCGTCGTCGACCCGCAGCTAAAGTTAAAGGGCGTGGAGCGCCTCCGAGTTGCCGACGCCAGCGTCATGCCCAACATTGTCAGCGGAAACACCAACGCCGCGACGATCATGATCGGCGAGCGCGCCGCCGAACTCATTGCGATCGATCACGGCGTCAAGCTTGCGGAATTCGTTGACCTATCCGTAAATCGCGCTATGCCTCCGGACATCCGCGTGCAATGACGTCGCCGCTTGAACTTCGACGTGCGTAGTTTCGCGCTTGTTTGCGCCGTTACCGAGATGAATGATGCGCTGCTCCAACTGCAAGGCTGACAACCCTGATGGGCTCAAGTTTTGCAACGAGTGCGGCGCCGCGCTCAGGCGAATATGCGCGAAATGCGGCTTTGAAAATTCCGCCGCTGCGAAATTTTGTGGCGAGTGCGCGGCGAAATTGGAGGACGGATCGTCAAGATCGGCGGCGCCGACGACCGACGATGCCGCGCCTGCGAAAATCGGCAACTCCCCGATCGCCGACCAAACGATCGACGGCGAGCGCAAGATGGTCACCGCGCTGTTCGCCGACATTAAAGGTTCAACGGAATTGATGGCGAACCTCGACCCCGAGGAGGCGCGCGCGATCATCGACCCGGCGCTGAAGATCATGGTTCGTGCGGTGCGCAGTTACGAAGGCTATGTCGTGCATTCGACCGGCGACGGCATTTACGCAGTCTTCGGCGCGCCTATCGCCTACGAGGACCATCCGCAGCGCGGGGTCTATGCGGCGCTTGAGATGCAGAAGAAGCTGCGCGAGCATGCCGAGCGGCTCGCAAAACTGGGTAAGCCGACAATCGAGGTGCGGATCGGAATCAACAGCGGCGAAGTGGTCATGCGCGCGGTCGAAACGGGGGGGAGGCTGGAATATACCTCGATCGGCCACTCCGCCAATCTTGCCTCGCGGCTGCAAACGTTGGCTCCCGCCGGTTCTATCGCCGTGAGTGAGCGGACGCGTCGGCTGGTCGAGGGTTATTTTGAAATGCGGCCGCTGGGATCGGCGACGGTCAAAGGCATCAGCGATCCGATCAACGCATTTGAAGTCACCGGACTGGGATCACTGCAAAGATTCCAGGTGTCGATGCGGCGCGGCCTGAACAAATTCGTCGGACGCGAGCGGGAGTTGCAGCAGATGCGACGCCCGCTCGAATTGGCGATGGGCGGGGAAGGGCAAATCATCGCTTTGGTCTCGGAGGCAGGCACCGGCAAGTCTCGGCTGCTTTTCGAGTTCGGCAAGACCCTGGCCCCCGAGTGCAAGGTTCTCCAGGCTCACTCGATGTCGCATGGCAAAGCGACGGCCTGGTTGCCGGTCATAGAGCTGCTCCACGCCTATTTCGGCATCACGGATGGTGACGGCGCGGCTGCGAGGCGCCAAAAGATCGGCGCGTCCCTGGCGGCGCTTGACCCGGCTTTGAACTATTCGACGCCGTATCTTCTGGGATTGCTCGGCGTCGTCCAGGGGCCCGACCCCTTGCAGATGATGGACCCGCTAATCAAGCGTCAGCGAACCCTCGAGGGGATCAGGCAGATCATCCTGGCGGAGAGCCTCCGGCAGCCGGTCGTGATGATCTTCGAGGACCTGCACTGGATCGACGAGCAGACCCAGGCGCTGCTCGACCTGCTCGCGGGCAGCATTGGGAGCGCACGCGTCCTCTTGCTTGTGACGTCTCGTCCAGAATACCGGCATGAGTGGAGCGCGGGAAGCCACTATCTGGAACAAAGGCTTGAACCGTTGAGCGGCGGCGACGCGGAGAAACTGGTCTCTGTTCTGCTTGGCGACGCCGCCGATCTGCAGCCGCTGAAAAGTCTCATCATCGACAGGACGAACGGCAACCCGTTCTTCATCGAGGAAACGATCCGCGCTCTATTCGAAGAGGGCGCGCTGCTTCGGACCGGGCCGATCACACTCACCAAGCCGCTGAGCGAGTTGCGGATGCCGGCAACTGTTCAGGGGATCCTCGCTGAGCGCATCGATCGACTGTCCGCGAAACAGAAGGAATTGCTCCAGACCCTGGCCGTGATCGGACGCAGATCGCCGATTGGCCTTATTCGCGAACTTGCCTCCGGGACCAAATCCCAGTTGGACCTGACCCTCGCGCAACTTGAAGCCGCAGAGTTTGTTTATAAGCAAAGGGGGCCGGTCGAGGATGAATACATATTCAAGCACGCGTTGACCCAGGAGGTTGCGTACAACTCGTTGCTGATTGAACGTCGCAAGCTGTTGCACGAGCGCGCCGGTCAAGCGCTGAAGTCACGGCTCGACGACAAGGTTGGCGACCAACTCAGTCACGTCGCGCTTCACTACTCGCGCAGCGATAACGCCGGCAAGGCGATCGAGTATCTGGCGAGAGCGGGCCAACAGGCGGTACAGCGCTCCGCCCATGCCGAAGCGATCGACAGCCTTCGCGCGGCGATTCGCCTGATCGAGTCCCTGCCGGACAGCCCCGAACGGGTGAAGCAAGAGGCTCCCCTCCAACTGGCGCTCGGGGTTTCGCTTCAAACGGTCAAAGGATACGGGTCTGAAGACGTAGCTGAGGCTTATGGAAGAGCCAGAGCATTGAGTGAGCGAATCGGCGACGATTTGCAGCTTGTCGCAGCGCTGAGAGGCGAATCCTTATACAACGCCACCCGCGCAAATTATAGGACGGCCCTTGATCTAGGGCAGAGACTATTGAGTCTGAGTAAGATCAATCTTGAATACTTAATCGAAGGTCGAATGATTAAGGGCGTCGTTTCGCTTTATCTTGGTGATTTCCAATCGTCAAAGACTCATTTTCTCGAGGGCTTGTCGCTCCAATTTCCAAAGGGTCCGCTAAAGACCTTTCAGTACGCGGGACATTCGAAGGCGTATTGCTTAGCCTACTACGGGAGGACCTTGTCGATCCTCGGTTATCCTGACCAAGCGTTGGAGTACAGCAACCAGGCGGTTTCCCTCGCGCAGACCCTGTCAATGCCCCTGACGCTGGCGCAGGCCCAGGGCATGCTCGCATTGCTCTATCAGGTGCGTCGCGAATTCGACTTCGCTGAAGAGTGGGCAGACAAGAACATCGCCTACGCAACCGCGCAAGGATTTCCTTACTGGCGGACCCTCGGCTCCATCCTCAAGGGATGGTTGTTGCACCAGCGCGGTGAAAGCGAACTTGGAATTCGCGTATACGAAGAAGGGCTGCGCGGCTACCGCGCAACGGGATCGAGGTTGGGGCTGTCCTGGTTTCTGGGATTGAGAGGCGAGCTCCTGGCAAAGATCGGTAAAATCGACGAAGGGTTGGCTGCGATCGAGGAGGCGTTGTCACACGTGGAGGAAACCGAGGAGCGCTACTATGAAGCCGAGGCCAACCGGCTCAAGGGGGAGTTGTTGCTGCAGCGGGGCGGCGCCTGCGCGCTCGCCGCCGCGGAAGCAAGCTTTGAGAAAAGTTTGAAGGTCGCTCGCAGCCACCAGGCGAAAGCCTGGGAGTTGAGGGCGGCAACGAGTCTCGCGCGTCTCCGGCTAAGTCAAGGCAGATCGCCGGAAGGCCTCAAGGTGCTTCGCGAGGTGCACGACTGGTTCACCGAAGGGTTTGACACGCCTGACCTGCAAGAGGCGCGCCGTCTTCTCGATGAGCTCAGCCCGGATTTGTCACGGAGGCAGGATACAAGAGCGCATTGAGCCGATATGGATCGCTCTGCAACCTCGTCTCGCCGAGAGGAAGAGCTCAGGCGCTTCGCCGACGGCGAAGGCATGGTCTCGGCCGAACAGGCGCCCGAAGGCGGGTGGCGCTGCGGATTTGAGCACACTCGCCGTCGCCATCCGAACAGCCGCCAATTGCCCAAACGCCGGAGGAACCCGTGAAGCTCGTCTCTTTCGTCTCTCAAGGCCGCCCCGGCTACGGCGCGGTGAAGGGAGGGGGGGTGATCGACCTCGGCTCGCGCCTCGGCGACGGAAGGACTACGCTGCGTGCAATGCTCGGCGCGGGCGGATTGGCGGAGGCGCGGAAGATTGCGCGCGACGCCGCGCCCGACATGGAACTTGAGGGGCTCGAACTGGCCCCCGTGATCCCCGACCCCGACAAGATCATCTGCGTCGGGCTCAATTATCGCGCCCACGTCGAGGAGACCGGCCGAACGGTGACCGAGAAGCCGACGCTGTTCGCCAGGTTCGCCGGCAGCCAGGTCGGCCATCTGCGGCCGCTTGTGAAGCCCAAAGTATCGGACCAGTTCGACTACGAAGGCGAACTCGCAGTGGTGATTGGCAAGGGCGGGCGACACATCCCGGCCGGGCGCGCGCTTGAGCATGTGGCCGGATATTCCTGCTACAACGAAGGCAGCATCCGAGACTGGCAGCGCCACACTAGCCAGTTCCTCGCGGGCAAGAGTTTCGCCGGGACCGGCGGTTTTGGCCCCTGGCTCGTGACCGCGGACGAGATTTCCGATCCCTCACGGCTCACGCTGGAGACGCGGCTGAACGGCAAGGTCGTCCAGCACACTACGACGGACCTCATGATCACGCCGGTTTCCGACCTGATCGCCTATATTTCCACCATCCTGCCGCTACTGCCCGGCGACGTGATCGTCTCCGGAACGTGCGGCGGCGTGGGCTGGAGGCGCGACCCCCCGCTCTTCATGCGCCCGGGCGACGTCGCCGAAGTGGAGATCAGCGGCATCGGCGTGCTGCGCAACCCGGTCGTCGCCGAGGCCGCCTGAACGGCCGCCGCCGTTCAGCCGTCGATCTCGGCGACCCACACCTGCATCGAGCCGGGCGCGCGGTTCGCCCAGAGATGATAGGGCGCCGCAACGAGCGTGGCGTCCTTGGCGGCGGGCGGCTCGGTCGAATAAAGCGCGCCCGCGCCCTTGCCCGGCACGAGCCGCTTCGCGCTCGCCCTGAGCGTCATCACGCCGCCGAACAGATCCGCCCGCCATTCGGCGTCGAGCCGGGTGGAGCGCGGCAGCGCCAGGGCCTGGACCGCGCCGCCGGGATTATCCGCCTCTTCGACGCAATAGATCAGTGGACCGCGCCTGAGCGCCGCGCGTCCGACGTCCATGCGCACGTTCGGATGGGCGTAGAGGCGCTCGGCCGGCATCGCAAGGTCGAGCGTGACCACGTCGCCCTTGCGCCAAAGCCTGCGGATCGTCGCATAGCCGTTCACCGGCGCGAGCGCCAACTTTTCGCCGTTGACGGCCGCAGTCGCGCCCTTCGCCCAGCCGGGAATGCGCAGCTTGAGGTCGAAAGCCGCCGGCGCCTCGGGCTCGATGTCGATCCTGATCTCGCCGGACCAGGGATAGGCGCTCGCCTCGCTGATCGCGACTTTCACGCCGGCCAGTTCGACCGTCGTTTCGAAGCCGCCGTAGAAGTGAAAGGCGACGCCGTCGTCGCTGGCCGAGACCGCGTAGCCGGCGATCGAGGCGACGAGGCGCGAAACGTTCATCGTGCAGCACGGGCAGCGGTGCCAGGCCCAGCGCCGATGCTGGCCGCGGCTCTCGAGCGGATTGGTGTAGAAGTACTCGTCGCCCCCGCGCGACAGTCCGCTCAATGCGCCGTTGTAGAGCGCAAGCTCCATCACGTCGGCGTAGCGCCCGTCGAGCTCAAGATGAAGCATCCGATGCGCCCAGAAAGCGAGTGCGACGGACGCGCAAGTCTCGGCGTAGGCAGTTTCGTTCGGCAGGTCGTAGGGTTCGGTGAATCCCTCGTTCGCCTCTTTCGGCCCGAGACCGGCGGTCACGTACATCTGGGCCGTCGTCACGTCGCCCCACAGCGCCTCGCAGGCCCGCTTAAGCGCCTCGTCGTCGAGTTCGAGCGCAAGGTCGGCTATGGCGCAGGCCATGTACATGCCGCGCACGGCGTGCCCGACCATCCGCTTCTGCTGGCGCACCGGAATGTGCGACTGATTGTACTCGTAGGTGCCGGCCCAGAAATCCTTCGGATCCTCGCCGCGCCTCAGCGCCTCTTCGGTGAAGTAATGCGGCTCGCGGCCGCGCTCGTCGATGAAGTAGGCCGCGAGGTCGAGCCGGCGCCGGTCGCCGGTCAGGCGATAGAGCTTGACCAGCGCGACCTCGATCTCCTGGTGGCCGCAGTAGCCGCGCCTCTGCCCGGGGCCACGGCCAAACATCTGGGCGATGTGATCGACATAGCGCTCCATCACATCGAGCATCTTGCGCCGGCCGGTGGCGCGGAAGTAGGCAATGGCGCCTTCGAGCAGATGCCCCGCGTTGTAGAGCTCGTGGTTGTCACGCAGGTTGGTCCAGCGCTTGCCGGGCTCGCGCCCGTTGTACCAAGAGTTGAGATAGCCGTCGGGCGATTGGGCGCGCGCGAGGTCGTCGACGATCGCGTCGATTTTCGCTTCGACACCCGCATCGCGACGGTGCGCGAGCGCATAGCTTGCCGCCTCGATCCACTTGCCGATGTCCGAGTCCCAGAAGATCTGCGTACTGAGGCCGTGGGCGTTGCGCGGGATTCTGAGCGGGGGCGGCGGCTGCGGCAGCTTGAGCGACTCGAGCATGCCGTATTCCTCGAGCTTGTCGTGCTGACTTGGGATGGTTCGCGTCAGAACCGTATCGAGCCGCTCGCGCCAGAACGGGCTCGTCAGCTTGACCTCGGTGAACGGAACAGGCGCGTAGCCGTGACGCATCATGGATTCGGTTCTCCCGCGAAGTTCTTCTGTGCGTGCGCGCCGCACGATTCTCTCACGACGAGCGAGCAGGGCAGCCGCCTGACGCCGGCGAGGGCTCGACCCGAAATCATTTCGAGCAGACATTCGCCCGCCGCGCGGCCGAGCGCATCGAGATTCATGTCGACGCTGGTCAAGGGCGGCCGGGCCCCTTTCGCCATGACCTCCCAATTGTCGAAGCCGATCACGGCGACGTCCCCGGGGGCTGAGCGCCCGAGTTCCCGCAGTCCGTCGATCGCGCCGCGCGCGATCTGGTCGTTGCCGCAAAAGAGCGCGTCCGGCGCGGCTCGTCCTTTCACGAAGAGGCGCTGGGCAGCCTCGCGTCCCCAGGCTTCCGACCAATCGCCGGTCAGACATTGCGCGTCCGCTGGGAGACCCGCCGCGGCGAGCGCTTCGCGGTATCCTTCCTCGCGCAGGCGCACCGCCTCGAATCGTTCCGGCCCGGTGATATGGGCGATGCGCCTGCGGCCCAGCGCCGCGAGATGGCCGACCGCGAGCGTTGCTCCGCCCTTGTCGTCCGGGAGGAGGCAGAGGGCATCGGGACTTTCGACCTGCGAGTAGACGTAGACGACCGGCAAACCGCGCGCGACAGGCTTGATCGGCTCGCGCTTGTCGGCCCGTCGGGCGGTGACCACGAGGCCGTCGACGCGCTTGTTGAGCAATTGCTCGATGTGCCGCCGCTCGCGGAAGGGGTCGTCGGTCGCGTTGCACATGAAGACGGCGATGCCGTGATCGAACAGCCTGCGCTCCAGCGCCTCGACGATGGGGAAGGCGAAGCGGCCGAAGCTGTCGTTGGAAAGGATGCCGACGGTCATCGTGCGCGCGCGATGCAGGCTTTGCGCGAGGCTGTTCGGCCGGTAGCCGATCTCGCCTGCGATGCGAAGAACTCTTCCGCGCGTCTCCGCGCTCAGGCGCCCGTTGGCGTTCAAAGCCTTGGACGCGGTCCCGATCGAAACCCCCGCGAGCCGCGCGACATCGCGAATGGTGAGCGTGAGACTGCCACGACGCCGATCGCCGCGCGCAATCGCATCGTCCTCAGCCTCGCTCATTTCACCGCGCCCGAGAGCAGCCCGGAGACGTAGTAGCGCTGCAAGGCGAGATAGACCGCGAGACAGGGGATGATCGATATGACGACACTCGCCTGCAGGGCGCCCCAGTCGACGGCGCCGTGATTGCCGATGCGGACGCTGACCAGGAGGATCGGCACCGTGAAGGAGGTCTCCCGGTTCATGAAAATGAGCGCGGCGAGGAACTCGTTCCAGGAATTGATGAACGCAAACAGCGCCACCGTCACGATCGCGGGAACGGCGAGGGGCAGAAAGACGCGGGTGAAGCGCTGCCATCCGGAGCAGCCGTCGACCATCGCCGCCTCCTCGATCTCGCGCGGGATCGCCTCGAAGCTGTTGCGCATGAGAAAGACCGAGAACGGCAGCTGCAGGATCGTGTGCGCGATCGCGAGGCCGAGATGGCTGTTGACGAGGCCGACCCTCGCGAAGTCGAGATAGAGAGGCGTGAGCAGCGCCTGGTAGGGGATCATGATCGGCGCGAGCAGACCGAGAAACGCGAGCTCCTTGCCGCGCATCGAAAAGCGCGCGAGGCCGTAGCCAGCCGGCGCGGCGAGCGCGATGCAGGCCGCGATCGTCATCAGCGCGACCACCCCGGAATTGTCCACGTAGGCCGCAAGCCCCGCCTGGAAATTGATGACCTTGGCGTAGTTCTCGAAGCTCAGCGCCTGCGGCAGATAACGCGGCGGGACCGCCGAAGCGTCGGCCGCCGTCTTGATCGAGGCAAGGAAGGAGAGCGCCATGGGCGCGGCCATGATCGCGATCACCGCGACGCAGGCGGCGGTTGCGAGATAGGCGCCGGGCGCGGCGCGGCCGCCGCGCGGCGCGGAAACCGCCCGCTCGGCTTCGCTCGTCAGGGCGGCCACGGTCATGTGTCGGCGCTCCTGGCCGTGAGCGCGATCTGCATTGTCGAGAAGACCAGGATTATGAAAGTCAGAACGATCGACAGCGCGGCGCCATATCCGAGTTTGAACGAGATGAACGAGTTCTGGTAGATCCAATAGACGGCGGTGAACGTCTGGCCTCGCGGGCCGCCGGAGGTCATGATGTAGAACTGGTCGAAGGCCAGCATCGAGCCGATCGCGCTGACGAGCGTCGTCAGAAGCAACACCCGGCGGGTCAGCGGCAGGATGATGAGACGGACGCGGCCCCAGTAGCTCGCGCCATCCATCAATGCGGCCTCGAGGATGTCGGGATTGATCGACTGGATCCCCGCCACGAACAGCACCATGCCGAAGCCGACGACTTTCCAGGTGATCGAGATCACGACCGCCCAGAAGGCGAGATCGGCGGTGGCGAACCAGACGATCGGCTCGCCGATCACGTGCAGGTCGACGAGGAGCTTGTTGAGGAGCCCGACCTGTTCGTCGAGCAGCCAGAACCACAAGAGGCTCGAACTCGAGAGGCCGATCACAACGGGCAGGAAGACGATTGTTCGAGTGAGCCGCCTGAGCGGCGTGTTGTCGGCGGTGAGCAGCGCGAGGGCAAAGCCGAGACCCATCAGGATCGGCGTCAGGACGAGCGTGTATTTGGCCGTGAACTCGAGTGCGCGCCAGAAGCTCGAAGTCGTTCCAGATGTGCAGATAATTGGCGACGCCGATGAACTTGCCGCCGCCGAGCAGCGACCGGTCGGTCAGCGACCCGGCGGCGAGCTGGCCGAGCGGAATCAGCACGAACACGCCGACGAACAACAAGGCTGGCGCCATGAAGAGCCAGCCCGGCCATTGCGGAAGGGTTCGACTTCGTCGCATCGATGAAGAGGAAGGCTGCTATTGGCCCGCGATCTCCTTCATCTTTTCCCGTCCCTCCTTGATCGCCCCGTCGACGTCGCCATCGAAGATCGCGCGCTGCAGCATGTTGATCCACGGACTCGAGTCCGAGTTCACCATGTCGGCGAAATGAAAGACCCAGGGCACGTAACCGACGCCGAGCGCTTTGGCGGTCACGACGACGCGCGGATCGGCGGCGAAATATTTGTTGTCGGCGAGCGCCGGCCGAGACGGCAGAATGTTGTTCTTGGCGAGCCCTTCGAGCTGGGCCTCGTCGGTCAGCTCCCAAGCGATGAACTTCCTGGCTAGGGCCTCATGCTTCGAGCCCTTCGGGATGGCGACGACGTCGCCGCCGACGAACGAGGAAACCTGTCCGGGCTTGACGCCGGGCAGGAAGGTCACGCCGAAATTGAGGTTCGGCACTTCTTTCTTGAGGTCGGAGAGGAGGAACCCGCCGGTGCCTTGAATGCCGATCTTGCTCGTCTTGAATTCCGCGGTGAAGTTCGCGCCGTTGTCGGTCTGCGCGCTCTTCGGCACGAGGCCCTCGCTCCACATTTCCTTGAAGGTTTCGAGCACATCCTTGACGCCTTCACCGGTAAGCGCGTCGTCCTTCCCGTTGGCGGGCAGCATCTTCGAGCCCGCGGCGACCATCATCGGCGAGGTGGTGAAAATGTTGCAGCCGGGGCAGGCGCCCGAGAAATAGAACCCGTAGGTGTCGGAACCGAGCGCGTGGACCTTCTTAGCGTCCTCATGGATCTCGCCGATCGTCTGGGGCGGCTTTTCGGGATCGAGCCCTGCCTTCTTGAACAGGTCTTTGTTCCAGACCAGGATCGAGACGTCCGGGGTGAAGCCCGCGCCGTAGAGTTTGCCCTCGTAGGTGGCGATGTCCTTGTAGGCCTGGGCGACCGAGGCGTAGTTTGGGTCGGCCTTCAGCTGATCGGTCAGATCGACGAGGAATCCAGCTTTCATGAAATCGGGCATGTAGATGAGATCGAACGACACGAGGTCGGGGACGTCCCCCGCCTGAACGCCGGTCGCCAGCTTGGTGACCATCTGGTTGTCCGGGATGGTGGTGAGCTCGATCTTGTCGGGGTGGGTCGCGTTCCAGAGATCGACCATATGGGTGGCGGCGTTGACCCCGCTGGCGCGCACCCACATCGTCATTGTGTCGGCGAAGGCCGGCGCGGCAAAGGCCGCCGAAGCGATCAGCGCGACGGCGAATGCGCCGCGGGTCGTCCTTGTGGTCATGAACTTCCTCCCGGGAATGATGACGAACGCATTGTTTTGTTTGAAAAAGCCCGCTCTCTCCCGCCGGGTGAGAAAAGCTTTTCCCGGTTCTTGTAGCGCGGCCGTCAGACGACGGCAAGCCAGCTTTTGTGCGCCAGCAGTTCGGCTGGGCTCGCGCGCGTGTTGTCGGCATTAGTCAGAAATGCGACGCGCTTAGACGCAAGAATCCGAATTGGCACAGGCGGGATGACGGCGGCGACCAGAAAGGAGCGCGGAAATCCAGACGCGGCGAACTCGGCCGAACCACCATGACTCGCTGCCGTCGGCTCTTAGGATCTCGCTCGGGATGGGCAGCCCCCAACGCGAACTCCGAGCAGATGAGCGGTCGGCGCCCAGGCGAGGCGGATTATCCAAATATCCAAAAACCTGATACAAAACGACAAATGCCGGCGGGATGGAGAATGTCGCGCAATTTTCTGGTGATCGATCCCGCCGAGCGGCCGGACGTGGTTCGCGGACTCGCGTCGCTCGCGCGGGCGCGAATCTTGTTCCTGCTGCACCGGCGCCCCGGCGTCAACGTCAGCAGCATCGCCGAGGCGCTGGCCCTGGCTCAATCGACTGTCTCGTCTAATCTGCAGATCCTCGAGAGCGCCGGCCTTGTCCGCACGGAAACCCACAAGGGGCGGAAAGGCAATCAGAAGCTCTGCTTCTCCGCGTTCGACGAAGTGCTGGTGATGTTTCGCGACGACTTGAGCGGCGTCGACGCCAACGAGATCGAGGTGGCGATGCCAATCGGGCTTTTACGAGCTGTGAGGTGAGCGCGCCGTGCGGCCTTTGCTCGCCGCAGGGAATTATCGGACTTCTCGATGTGCAGGGGACCTTTCTCGATCCTGACCGCATGAATGCGGGCATGATGTGATTCACGCGCGGCTTCGTCGAGTATCAGTTTCCCAACAACGCCCGCCTGGTCGGCAAGGCGGTCACGGCGCTCGAATTCTCGCTCGAGCTTTCCTCCGAAGCGCCCGGCGCTCCGCCGAACTGGTCGTCGGACATCACGGTCGCCGTCAATAACCGCGCCCTCGGCGTCTGGACCAGTCCCCGCGATTTCGGTGATCAGCGCGGGCTCTATACGCCTGACTGGTGGAAGCTCAAGGGTAGCCAGTACGGCATGCTGAAGAGCTGGCGGGTGACGCCCGACGGCGCATTCGTCGACGGCGTCAAGATTTCTTCGCTAACCCCCAAAGATCTTGACATCTCCAGCCACCACTCGATCCGACTCCGGATCGAAGTCAAACCCGACGCGCGCCATCCGGGTGGCGTCAACATCTTCGGCCGCGGGTTCGGCAATTACGATCAGGACATCGTCCTGAGGCTCACGACTGAGGCCTGAGCGCTCTCGAGGCGTTGTCGCCGCCCTGGAGGTCAGAGCGTCGCCCCCGTCGGCCCGAAGAGATGGGCATGGGCTTGATTGAGCCTGAGGCCGAGAGTCTGACCCGCTTTCACGCCGAGGTTGCCTTCGCCCTCGACGATCAGCTGCCCGGCTGGCGTATCGACATAGAGGATGGTCGAATTGCCGAGATGTTCGATGATCGCAACTTGGCCGGCGAACGCTGCGACCGGCTCGCTCGGATCGACGACCGTCAGATGCTCCGGCCGCACTCCGAGTTCAGCCGCACGCCCGCCGTCGCCGGCGCCGACGCCGATCTCGACCCCTCGTCCGCCCGGCAGGACCACGCTTGCCGTTAGCCCATTGATCGCAGCGACATCGACGGGGAAGAAATTCATGCTCGGCGACCCGATGAAAGCGGCGACAAACTTGTTCGCCGGCGCGTTGTAGAGCTCGAGCGGCGAGCCGACCTGTGAAATGATCCCCCCGTCGAGAACGATGATCTTGTCGACGAGCGTCATCGCCTCGGTCTGGTCGTGGGTCACGTAGATCATGGTCGTGCCGAGATCGGCGTGGGCCCGCTGATCGCCTCAGTGATCGCCGCCAGCGTTCCCGACCCAGGGGTCTTCAAGTCGGGACGCGACTTCGCGGCCTGGCTGGGGCTGACGCCGAAGCAGAACTCGACCGGCGGCAAGACGAAGCTCGGCTCCATCACCAAGCAGGGCAACCGATATATTCGCAAGATGCTGGTTGTCGGCCGCACCTCGGCGCTGCGCGTCGCGGCAAACGCAAAGGCGTCCTCGCCGACTGGATCGCGGCGTTGCGGGCGAGAAAGCCGGAGCGCCTCGTCGCGGTGGCGTTCGCCAACAAGCTGGCGAGAATCTGCTGGGCGATCATGACGACCGGCGAAGACTTCCGCCAGGAGATGTTCGCCAGGGCGTAGAATGAGAGGCGGGAAGAGTGTTCGCTTTTTAGGAGTTTGGCGAGCGCAACGAGACGTGATGAACGACATGGCCGCCACCGAAAGCCGAGGACAACCCGTCCGCCGTCATGAGCGCAAAGCTCGCCGCAATGATCGGGACCGAAGCCGTCGGAGTTCATCAGGGCCAGCGGCCAAATGCGCCGCGCCAAAAGGCCGGACATATGACCGCAGCCGACCAAGCCGTTCACAACGCCAAAAAACGCTTGCCAACCGGGGCCGTCCACATATGACGGTGCGACGCCTCTATCGCGGCGGATCACGCCCGTGCGACCCGCCGCCCGCTCGCTTCAGAACGGGTAGTGCTGCGGACCCTCGATCGTGATCCAGCGCAGGTCGGTGAACTCGGCGATCACCGCCTTGCTGCCGAAGCGGCCGTAGCCGGACGACTTCATGCCGCCGAACGGCATTTGCGCTTCGTCGTGCACGGTCGGGCCGTTGATGTGGCAGATGCCGGATTCGATCCGCTTGGCGACGTTGAGGGCGCGTTGGATGTTGCGGCTGAACACCGCGGCCGAGAGGCCGTATTCGGTGTCGTTGGCGACCCGGATCGCCTCTTCCTCGCCGTCGACCCGCACCACCGGCTTCACCGGCCCGAACGATTCCTCGCCATAGATGCGCATCGAAGGCGTCACGCGGTCGATGATCGTCGCTTCGACGATCGTGCCTTTGCGTTTTCCGCCGGCGACGACCTTGGCGCCCTTGCTGACCGCGTCGGCAACGAGCTCATCCATCCGCTCGGCGGCGCCGGCGTTGACCAGCGAGCCCAGAACGACATGGCCGCGCGGATCGCCGCTCGGTAGCGCCGCCGCGCGCTTGGCGAGCTTGTCGACAAAGGCGTCGGCGACCTTGGCGTCGACGATGAGCCGCTCCGTCGACATGCAGATCTGGCCCGCATTGGCGAAGGCGCCGAACACCGCTGCGTTCACCGCCTCGTCGATATCGGCGTCGTCGAGCACGACGAGCGGCGCCTTGCCTCCGAGCTCAAGCAGGACCGGCTTCAAGTGCTCCGCTGCGAGCTTCGCGATCGTCTTGCCGACCTTGGACGAGCCGGTGAAGTTCACCCGCTTGACCGCCGGATTGGCGATCAGCGCCGCCACCACCTTCGACGCGTCTTGCGGAGCGTTGGAGATCACATTGACGACGCCCTTCGGGAAGCCGGCGTCGTTCATGATCTGGCCGATCAGACGATGGGTCGCCGGGCAGACTTCCGACGATTTCAGGATCACCGTGTTGCCGCACGCAAGCGCCGCGGCGATCGCGCGCACGCCCAGGATCACCGGGGCGTTCCACGGCGCAAGCCCAAGGACGACGCCGGCCGGCTGCCGGACCGCGAGCGAAATCACGCCGGGCTTGTCGGCGGGAATGATCTCGCCCACGATCTGCGTCGTCAAGCCTGCGGCCTCGCGCAGCATGCTGGCGGCAAAGTGGACGTTGAAGCCTGCCCAGGGCGCGGTCGCGCCGATTTCCTCGATCATCGGCTGAGTGAATTCGCCCGCGCGGGCCTCGAGAAGATCGGCGGCCTTGAGCAAGAGCGCGCGTCGCTCGCTCGGGCCGGTTTGCGACCAGGCCGGGAACGCTCGCGCCGCGGCCTCGACGACCTTGGCGGCGTCGGCCTCGCTCGCCGCCGCCGCTTCGCTCGCGACCGCGCCGGTTACCGGATCGTGGCGGGCGTATGTTGCGCCGGAGGTTGCCGAAGCCGCCGCGCCGTCGATGATGAAATCTACCTTCATTGAGACCTCCCTTTGCTCGATCGCCGGGCGCTGTCGCCGGCGAGGGTTAGAGCGCTTTGTTCTTGCGTTGACGAATGTCGTCGCCCCCACCACCGTCCTACGGACGGTCCCCCTCCCCCGCAAAGCGGGGGAGGGGCGCCATGCAAAGCATGGTGGAGGGGGCATCTCGCTGAACACATTCGCAAACGACTCTAAAACCCGAGAACGGTGGCGTTGATCGACGCTTCGAGGCCCCCGTCGACCGGCAGATTGGCGCCGTTGATCCAGCGCGCGCCGTCAGAGCACAGGAACAGGACCGCTGGCGCAACGTCCGGCGCGGAGCCCGCGCGGCCGACGCGCGCGATGTCGTCGTCGACCCGCGGATCGCCGAGGATCTGGCGAAACTCCTTGAGGATCGGGGTTGAGACAGGGCCCGGGCTTACGGCGTTGACGCGCACGCCGCGGTCCCTGAACAGGGGCATATGCGCGGCCTGCATTGTCCAAAGCATTAGCAGCTCCTTCGACACCGGATAGGAGTTGCCGCGTTCAATCTTGTGCTCGGCGATAAGCCGGCCGAGGTCGGGGAAACCGGGCAGGGCGACGAAGGTCTTAGCGCGCTCGAGATTGGCCCGCCAGCCATAGCCGGCGATCGAGGCGACATTCACCACCGCGCCCCCTTCGCGCAGCCGCGGCGCGAGCGCCAGCGTCAGCTCCCTCAGGCCATAGAAGTTGATCGTAAGGGTTTTCGCGACCCCCGGCATGCCAGAAACCCCGGCGACGTTGCATAGCGCGTCAAACTGCCCGGGCAGCGCCGCGGCGATCTCGGCCACGCCCCGCGCGGAGGAAATGTCCGCCTTGACGAAAGCGTCGAACGGGCGACCTGGCGGATTGATGTCGACGCCGATCACGTCAGCTCCCAGGGCGAGCGCGAGTTCGCCGACCCGAGCGCCGATGCCCGAGGAAATCCCGGTGACGACGATCGTCTTGCCAAACAGCATCATGAGCCTCCCTCCTCGCCGGTCGCGGCGTTCCCCTGCCCGGCCGCGCCGTTCATTTCCGCGCCGCTCGGCCCGCTCGCGAGGCGGAGACGGTATCCAATCGGAAGCAGCCTCAGCGATGTCGAGTCCTCGACCCATCCCCAAAATCCGCGGGGAAAGAGAAGCGCGAAAATAAGCGCCGTGGCGCCAAGTCCGACCAGATACCAGACCCCCATATCGCCGAACCAGGTCTCGATCGTGAAAAAGACGACCGCGCCGAGTATCGCGCCTTCGAAGGTTCCGAGGCCGCCGACCAGCGCCATGAAGATCATGTAGGCCGTCCATAGCGGACTGAAATAGGCCTTGGGCTGGAAGGTGAGCGCCGTCGCCACCCAAAGCGCCCCGGCGACAGCCGCGCCGAAGGCGGCAAGCGTGAACACGAGGCGCTTGGCGCGCGCGACCCGGACGCCGATCGACTCCGCCGCCTCCTCATTGTCCCGGATCGCCTGGATCGCCGCGCCGAGCGGGCTGCGCAAGAGCCGAAACACGATCGCGAGGAGGCAAATCATCGCCAGGAGCGCGCACCAATAGGTGAGCGCGCGCCGGCTACCAGTCGAATACGCGTCAAGCTCGATCAGCGACGTGCCGGTTTCACCGCGAACGAGCGTGTCGAGGTTGACGAGCAGATGCGCGAGCTCGGAGACCACCCACATGCCGATCGCGAATTCGCCGCCCCTGAGCCTCAGCATAACGAACGACAGCGGCCAGGAGAGCGCGCCGACGACGAGCGCGCCGAGGAACAGCGAGGGATAGACGCTGACGCCGAGGTCCGCGAGCCTGATCGCCGCATAGGCGCCGAGCCCGAAAAACGCCTGCTGGCCGATCGACACAAGGCCGCAGAAGCCGACCAGCGCGTTCCACATCAGCGCGAGAATGACGTAGATAAACAGCGTCGTGAGCTTGTCGACCGCGTTGGCGCTGAATATCGCGGGGCCGATCGCGAGCGTCGCGACGACGACGGCTGCGACGACGATCGCGATCCGCGACTCCGGGGTCCAGCGCTCGACGGCGGGCGCGCTGGTTGCGGTCATGATCGCCCTCCCCCAATGAGCGCAGCGCGGAGGCGCTGGCCGAAGCCAGCGAAGAACAGCCGCGCGAACAGGACGGCGAGAAACGCCGCGTGGCCGGCGATGAAGAAGCCTTGCGGGCTTACGATCGCGCCTAGGCTCTGGGCGACGCCGAGCACGATGCCACCGATGAGCGTGCCCCATAACGACCCCGCCCCGCCGATCACTGAGGCTTCGAAAGCGAAGATTAGTTGCGCCGCTCCGGCATAAGGATCGAACGTCGCCCGCATGCCCAGGAACGCGCCGGCGACCGCGACCGTCGCCAGCGCGATCGCGGCCGCGATTGCATTGGCGCGCCGGGCGTTAACGCCAACTAGCCCGACCGTGTCCGGATCCTCGGCGGTTGCACGGATCGCGCGCCCGATTAGCGTCCGGTTGAGAAAGGTCTGGATGCCGCCGAGCAGCGCGATCGCGACCGCCATGGTCAGCAAGGCGAGCTTGCCGATGGCGATCTCGTCGGTCAGCGACCAGCTGTCGTATGAGAGGTCGCCGATATAGGGAGCGAGCGAGCGGGTGTCGGCGCCGAAGCCCTGGAATAGAAGATTGTCGATGATGATCGAGAGCCCAAAGGTGGAGAGCACCGGCACCAGAAGCCCGCCGCGGGCGCTGCGTTCCAGCACCAGCCGCTGCATCGCCCAGCCGATCAGCGCCATCATTGGCGCAACGATCAAGAGGCCGAGAAACGGCTCAATCGAGAACCGGTCGGCCAGAACATAGAGCGCATAAGCCGAGAGCACCGCGAGGCTGCCATGGGCGAGGTTGATGACGCCCATGACGCCAAACATGAACGACAGCCCGCACGCGATCAGCGCGTAATAGCCGCCGAGCAGGACGCCCTGGAGGATTTGATTGACGAAGATCACGCCGGCGCCGCCTCTCCACGCGAGGGCTTCCTGAGGCCGAAATAGGCTTCGGTGACTTCCTCCCGGGTCAGCGTGCTTGTGGGCCCCTCGATGGCGATCAAGCCTTCGAGCATGCAAATGGTGCGGCTCGACGTCGCCATGGCGCGCTTGAGGTCCTGCTCCACGAGCAGCATGGCGACGCCGGACGATTTCAGCGCCTCGAGCCGGACGTACACCCGATCGACGACGAGCGGCGACAAACCCAGCGACACCTCGTCGAGCAGCAGGAGCTCCGGGTTCATCATCAGCGCCCGCCCGATCGCCGTCGCCTGCTGCTCGCCGCCCGACAACGTGCCGGCAAGGCTGCGGCGGCGCTGCTTGAGGTTCGGAAAGGCCTCCATGACGGCGTCGAGCGTCCATGCGCCCGCGCGCCCGGCCGAGCGCGCGAGCATGAGATTATCTTCCACCGTCAGGCGGGCGAACAGCCGCCGCCCCTCTGGCACCAGCGCGAGCCCGAGCGCCGCGCGGGCGTGCGCGCTTCTCGAGCCGATATCCTCGCCCTTGAAGACGATGCGGCCGGCGGTGTGGCGATGCGCGCCGGCGATCGTTCGGAGAAACGTGGTCTTGCCCGCTCCGTTCGCGCCGACAAGCGCGACCGTTTCGCCGGGCTCGATGGCGAGCGTGACTCCGCGCACCGCCTGGAGCTGCCCGTGACGCGCTTCCAGTCCCTGGACCGAGAGCAGCGTCAAACCACGCCTCCGCCGAGATAGGCCTCGATCACGCGCGGATCGGCCATCACGCTTTGCGGCGGCCCGTCGGCGATGATCCGTCCGGCGTCCATGCACACGAGGCGGTCGGCGACGCGCAAAAGGATATGCACGATGTGCTCGATCCACACGATCGCCACCCCACGAGACTTCAGCTCGAGGATGATGTCGACGAGTTCGTTTGCCTCGGCGTCAGTCAGTCCGCCGCCGATCTCGTCGAGGAGCAGCACCGCGGGGCCCGTCGCGAGCGCCCGGGCGAGTTCGAGGCGCTTCCGGTCGATTAGGCCGAGGGTCTCCGCCCGCCGGTTGGCGAGCGCGGTCATGCCGGCGAGCTCGAGCGACTCGATCGCCCGGCGATAGGCAGCTTCGTGCTCCAGGCCCCCGCCATGGGCGGCGGCGGTGAAGACGTTCTCGAACACCGTCATGCCGCTGAATGGACGGGGGATCTGGTGGGTGCGCGCGAGCCCCCGCCGGCAACGTTCCGCGGTCGCGACTTCGGTTACGTCCTCGCCCAGGAAGCGCACCCTGCCCCTGGTCGGCGCATGCGCGCCGACCAGGACGCTGAGCAGGGTCGTCTTGCCGGCGCCGTTGGGGCCGACGACGCCGACCGTTTCGCGGGCGTGGACGGAAAAGTCGACCCCCTCCAGCACCACGAGAGCTCCGAAGCTTTTGGTCAGGCCTTCCGCGTGGAGCAGAAGGCCGTCCGCCTTGGCGCCCGACATTCCCGTCCGCGCCGCCGTCAACCGTTGTAGGGTTTGAGCTTCGCCTGGATCGGAACGTTCGGATCGGTGGCGTTCTCGGTCGTCGGATACTCGAGAGGGAACCTCGAACCCGCAGGCGCCTTGACCCATTGGGTGCCGATGATCGGGCCCGGTGAGACGTTGGGAACGGGTCCCTTGTTGAAGTCGATTGGACCGTCGATCGTCACCGTCTTCAGGGTCGACATCGCCTTGGCGACGGCGGCCTTGTTCGCGGGGTCGCTGCTCGCCTGAATCGTGGCCGCGCCGGCGTCAAACAACGCCAGGCTCGCGCCGAGCTGCTGCGTCCACTGCTTGCCCGAGGCCTTCTCGTAGCCGTCGGCGAGCTGGTCGCCGCTGACGCCGGTGAGCGAGGACTTGTAGGGGAACGCCTTGTGCCAGTAGGCGGCGCTGGCGAGGTTGTAGCCAAGATTGCCGAGCGCAGTCACCTGCGAGGGGAAGAGCCCGGTCTTGGCGATCTGGGCGATCTTGACCATTTTCGTGTAGCCCTGCTGGGCCGCCTGACGCCAGAAGGCGGCGAAGTCGGGCGGGATCGGGAAGGTGTTGAAGATCTCGCACTTCTCCGCCTTGAACTTCGCGATCTGGGCCGAATAATCGGTCGTGCCGTCCTCGTAGGGGCCCGGATCGATGATGGTGAATCCGGCCTTGGCCAGGGCGGGCGCGAGATTTTCGCGAATCGCGTTGCCGTCGGCGTCGTTTGGATAGAGCACGCCGACCTTCTTGTTGGTCTCGATCAGATTCCACTGCGAGACATAGGCCTTGAAGAACTCGCCGCCGCCGAAACCGAAATGATAGGTCCATTTGAACGGCGACGGCTGGCCTGGCTTGGCGCCGCGGCCGAAGTACCAGGCTTCCCACGGCATGACCGTCGACATGCACGGGACGCCCGCCGCCTCGCAGGCGTCGGCGACGGGATTGATCGTCTCGGGCGTCGAGACGACCAGCATCATGTCGATCTTGTCGGAATTGATGAGGGTCTTGGCGAGCTGCCCGGCGCGCGATGGATCCGACTGGGTGTCACGATCGAGGATCTCGACCCCGTAGGTCTTGCCGCCGGACTTCAGCCCCGAGGCCAGCGCCTTGCGGGCGAGTTCGAGGATATAGCCGTCGGTCTCCCCGAATCCGCCGAGCGCTCCCGTGCGCGGGCTGATGAACCCGACCTTGAGCGTCGTCTCGGGGCCAGCGGCGAAGGCGCCGTATGGGCGGGACGCAGCCGCGACGCCTGCAACTCCGGCCGACAGAATGAGCCCCCGCCGCGATATTGGCGCGCGGCCCAAGTTCATGATGTTGGAACTGGTCTTCATGCCTTTCCTCCCAAATTGCGCCGCCTCGCCAGCGAGTCCGCGCTCTTCTATTCCTTACACCGCTGGTATGGGTATCGCCCGCGCCCGGCGTCACTTCAATCGATTTTTTCGCCGGTTGCCCGGCCCACGTCGGGTTGACGAATGGGCTGGAGGAAAGCCAGTCTCGCGCCTGCCAGCAAGGAGGCTGAAAATGTTTGCGCCCGCGAGGCGGGGCCAATGCGCAATTGTCGTCGCGCTCGCATTCGGCGCGCTTCAGCTCCCCTGTCCCGCCTCGGCCGCTGGCGGCGCCTCCATTTGCGCCTCGGGCTCAGGGCCGCGCGCCCCGGCTCCAGTCCCGAAAGCCCTCGAGTCGAATATAGCAGGAACCTTCGGCATTCCCATCGAAATGGTGCGCGACGGCGCCTTTGTGCGCTGCGCCGGAACCAGACTCCTGGCTTGCGCGGTCGGCGCCAACCTGAACTGCGGCAAGGCGAACAAGAGCCGTTCGCTGCCAGGCGCGCGGGAATATTGCCGCTCCAACCCCGATGCGGACAATATTCCGATGGCGGCGACCGGTCACGACACGATCTACGCGTGGCGTTGCATCGGCCGGCGCGCGGACGCAGGGAAAGTGGTTGTGACCGTCGACGCGCAAGGCTATGACGCGGGAAACTGGAAAGAGATCGATCGATAGGCTCAAGCCCGCCCGGGCCGGAATTCGGAGCCGCGATCGCGACCATAGCCCTTCCGCTTGTGGGAACCAGTGGCTATGAGGTCTTCGCTGCATTGGACAAGGAGGAAAAGCCCATGAAGTTTCGCCCATTGCACGATCGGGTCGTCGTCAGGCGCATCGACGCCGAGGAAAAGACCAAAGGCGGCATCATCATTCCGGACACCGCCAAGGAAAAGCCGCAGGAAGGCGAAGTGATCGGGGTTGGCCCTGGCGGCCGGGACGAAAACGGGAAGCTTATTCCGATCGACTTGAAGGTCGGAGACCGCATCCTGTTCGGCAAATGGTCGGGTACGGAAATCAAGCTCGACGGCGAGGAACTCCTCATCATGAAGGAGAACGACGTGATGGGCGTCGTCGCAGGCCTCTGCGTCCGCGAGCCGCGCCGCGCCCGCCGGCAAGAAGGCCTGACGCCGGACTTTCAACCGAAGCGCTGACTTCGATCGAACCGGAGGGAATGAACCATGGCTGCGAAAGAAGTGAAGTTTTCCCGCGACGCCCGCGACAGTCTGATTCGGGGCGTCGATATCCTCGCCAATGCGGTCAAGGTGACCCTTGGTCCGAAGGGCCGCAACGTCGTCATCGAGAAGTCGTACGGCGCGCCGCGCGTCAGCAAGGACGGGGTGACCGTCGCCAAGGAAATCGAGCTTAAGGACAAGTTCGAGAACATGGGCGCGCAAATGGTGCGCGAGGTCGCCTCGAAGCAGAGCAGCGCCGCGGGCGACGGCACCACGACCGCGACCGTGATCGCGCAGGCGATCGTGAAAGAGGGGGCGAAAGCAGTTGCGGCCGGCGCCAACCCGATGGACCTCAAGCGCGGCGTTGATGCGGCGGTCGAAGGCGGTCAGCGCTCACCTCGAGAAGAACAGCCGCAAAGTGACCAAGTCCGACGAGATCGCCCAGGTCGGCACGATCTCCGCCAATGGCGACAAGTCGATCGGCGACACTGATCGCGCGGGCGATGCAGAAGGTCGGCAACGAGGGCGTCATCACGGTCGAGGAGGCCAAGAGCCTCGAGACCGAGCTCGACGTGGTCGAGGGGATGCAGTTCGACCGCGGCTATCTCTCGCCCTATTTCATCACCAACGCCGAGAAGATGCTGGCCGAGCTCGAGGACGCCTATATCCTCATCCACGAGAAGAAGCTCTCCTCGCTGCAGCCGATGCTGCCCGTGCTCGAAGCGGTGGTGCAGACCGGCAAGCCTCTGGTCATCATCGCCGAGGACATCGAGGGCGAGGCGCTGGCGACGCTGGTGGTCAACAAGCTGCGCGGCGGCTTGAAGGTCGCGGCGGTCAAGGCGCCGGGCTTCGGCGATCGCCGCAAGGCGATGCTCGAGGACATCGCGATCCTGACCGGCGGCACGATGATCGCCGAGGACCTCGGCATCAAGCTCGAGAACGTCACGCTTCAGATGCTCGGCAAAGCGAAGCGGGTTCGGATCGAGAAGGAGAACACCACGATCATCAACGGCGCGGGCTCGAAGAAGGACATCGAAGGCCGGATCGCCCAGATCAAGGCGCAGATCGAGGAGACGACCTCCGACTACGACAAGGAGAAGCTGCAGGAGCGGCTGGCGAAGCTCGCCGGCGGGGTCGCGGTGATCCGGGTCGGCGGCGCGACCGAGGTCGAGGTCAAGGAGAAGAAGGACCGCGTCGACGACGCCCTCAACGCCACCCGCGCGGCGGTCGAGGAAGGCATCCTGCCGGGCGGCGGCATTCCCTTGCTGCGCGCCGCCAAGGCGCTCGAAGGCATGAAGGGCGAGAACGACGACGAGCGCACCGGCGTCGACATCGTGCGCCGGGCGATCCAGTGGCCGGCGCGACTCATCGTCGAAAACGCCGGGCTGGACGGCTCGGTGGTTGTCGGCAAGGTGATCGAGCACCGGGATTACGCCTTCGGCTACGACGCCCAGCGAGAGGAATATGGCGACCTCTACAAGCTCGGCATCATCGACCCGACCAAGGTCGTGCGCACCGCGCTGCAGGACGCCGCCTCGATCGCCGGTCTCCTCATCACCACCGAGGCGATGGTCGCCGAAAAGCCGAAGAAGGAAACACCCGCCCCCCGGTGCCGGGCGGCGGGATGGGCGGCATGGACTACTGACAACGGCCGCCGGGCCTTAAGCCCGGCGCCCAACATGGACTCCGTTAGGTCGAGCCTCTCGAGTGAGCGACGTCGAGCGATCACAATGCGCAGATATCGTTGAAGAAGTGCAGGGCTATCCCAGCTTTCTGCCCCTCGAGCCGTGGATCCGGCTTGAGCGTGAGGTCTGCCGCCGGCGGCTTGTGGCCGCCGCGGCAGCGGGGCTATGACGCTATCGCGACTTGGAGCCCTCCTGTTGGCCTCAACCGGGCCAATCGCCTTAGGTTCTGGGCGGTAGCGGCGAGCAGGAACTCGTCTCTTGCGCCATTTGGACCCCTCAGACGCAGGCGGGCGAGCCGAAGGATTCGCTTGAGGTGAGCAAACAGCATCTCAACCTTTTTTCGAAGACGGCAGGCGGCATCATATTCAGGCGTTGAAGCAAGCGCGCGAGCCTCGTCCCGGGCGTCCTCGTGAATGTGCCTTGGGACCTTGCGAGCCTCCGCGCCGGGGCAGCAATGCGGCTTGAGTTGGCAGACGTCGCAATCCAATTTGCGGGCGCGGTAAAATCTCATGCCATCAGCGCTGACGCCGCTCCTCGGGGTCGAATACGCGCGGCGGTATTGCACCAGTGCTTTGCCCGCCGGGCATGTGTAGCGGTCGCGTTCGGGATCGAAGGCGAATTCGTCGCGCGAGAACGTTCCGTCTGTCCGAGTCGATTTGTCGATCACGGGGATGAACGGCTTGATCGCCTTTTGATTGACGAGCCAAGCCAGGCTCTCCGCGGAGCCGTAGGCGCTGTCGGCGGCAAGAGAGTCTGGCTTCATGCCGAAGCGGGTCTCCGTCCGCTCGAGCATCGTCTGCGCCGCCCCAACCTCCGCCTGCCGAATGGCTCGCGTCGCCTCGACGTCGACGATCACGCCGTGGTCGGTGTCGATCAGATAATTGGCGGCGTAGGCGAAGAAGGCATGGCCCTTGTGCGCGCCCGTCCACTGCGCCGCCGGATCGGATCGGGAAATGAACTTCGGCGTGACGGGCGAGGCGGCGCCGAACGCAGCGTCGTCGAGCGTGGCGAGATATTCGCGCGCAGCGCGAACCGCGTCTTCCTTAAGCTCCTCGGGTCTCCAGTCCTTGCTTGGAACCGAACGCTGCTTGTTGGCGTCGGCGGCGATGAGGCTCGCGTCGACCGCGAACCCCTCCGCCCCGACCAAGCCCTCCGCCATGCAGCGCTGAACGACGCTCTCAAACAGTTGACGCAAAGCATCGCTCACGCGAAAGCGGCCATGCCGGTTCTTGGAGAAGGTCGAGTGATCAGGAACCTTGCCGTCAAGCCCGAGCCGGCAGAACCAGCGATACGCCAGATTGAGATGGACCTCTTCGCAAAGCCGCCGTTCGGAGCGGATGCCCATGCAGTAGCCGACAATCAGCATGCGCATCATCAGCTCGGGGTCGATCGAGGGTCGCCCCATCTGGCTGTAGAACGGCTTCAACGATTGGCGAAGATCTTCTAGGTCGAGGTTGCGGTCGATGCCCCTGAGCATGTGATCGAAGGGGACGTGCTCGTCGAGGCAGAAATCATAGAACAGCCGAGCAGGCGTCTCCTGACATCCCATCATCCCCGCTTCTCCTGCAGAATCAGCAGGATTTCAGAGAATCACGCCACCGCCCTGACGGCAATGTCTAATCGACTTCTTCAACGATATCGCCTCCCGAACGCCGGATCGAGTTTCGTGTCGGCATTCATCTCGGCGACGTGGTCGAGGAAAACGACGGGGACCTGATGGGCGACGGCGTCAATATCGCCGCGCGGCTGGAGGGCGTTTGCGAGCCGGGCGCGATCTGTCTTTCGGAGGACGCCTACCGCCAGGTGAGCGGCAGGCTCGACATGGCGGTCGCCGACCTCGGGCTGACCCAGCTCAAGAATATCGAGAGGCCGATCCGGGTCCACTCGCTGCAAGTCGGCATACCCGCCAAGGCGAAGCCCGCGATGGCGACGAAGCCCCCAGAACCGAAAACAGCGCTCGCGGCTCGCACTCGTCGCCGCCGGGATCGCCGCGCTGATCGCGGTTGCGATTGGCGCCTCGCATTTCCTTGAGCCCAACCGATCCGCGCCCGTCGCAACGCCGTCGGTCGCCGTCCTGCCGTTCGACAATTTGGGTGGCGATGAACAGGCGAGTCGCCTCGCCGACGGAATGACCGAAGACGTCATCACCGACCTCGCGCGTTACAAGGACCTTCTGGTCATCGCGCGCAACTCGACCATGACCTACAAGGGAAAGTCAGTCGACGCGCGGCAAGTCGCCAAGGATCTCAACGTCCGCTACGTGCTAACGGGCTCTATTCAACATCAGGCCGACAAGCTGCGGGTGACCGCGGAGCTCGTCGACGCCGCTACCGGCGCTCAGGTGTGGTCCGAGCGCTGGGACCGGCCGGCCCAGGATCTGTTCGCCGTGCAGGCCGAGGTCGCCGACAAGGTCGCAGGTTCGCTGGGCGGCAATGCCGGCTCAAACCTCGGAGCGATCCAAGGACGCCTTCTGTCGGAAGCCAAGCAGCGCGCTCCGGCCGATCTTTCCGCTACGACCTCTGGCTGCTCGCTCTTGAGCAACGAAAATTGTACACCAAGGTCGGGAACGTGAAGGGTTTCGAGTACATTGACAAGGCCATCGCGCTCGATCCGAACCTCGCGTCCGCTTATGCGACGCGGGCGTGGCTCGCATTGGCAAATGGCGGGTTCTTGCAACTCCCGTGGGCGACGACAGGGAAGAAAATGGAAAGCGACCTGCGCACGGCGCTGGCGCTCGATCCGTTCAATGCCGACGCGCACGCCGGCCGGATAGCGTACTTGGCTACGGAAGGCCGATGGGCCGAAACGTCCGCCGAGATCGACCGCGCTTTGCGCGACAACCCGGCCAATACGTTGGTGCTCTCGGTCTCTGCTGCGCAACTCCCTTACTTGGGACGACCGCAAGAGAGCGTCGCCATGGCGGACTTGGTCTTGCGTCTCGATCCGCAGTTGACGCCGGGCAGGCGCGGGCAATTCTTGAACTCCTATTATTTCGGCCGCAAATTCGAGCGCGTTCTTGAGGTGAGCGATCAAATTCCGGACGAAAGCAGGGACAAGTTCCATCGATTTGCTAAGGCCGCAAGCTTTGCTTTTCTCGGGCGCGCTGACGCCGCGGAGCGCGCCAAGGCCGACCTCATTGCCAAGGACGGCGAACAGGTGATGGAGATATGGTTTAACAATGGCGAAGTGTTCGCGCGGACGGACGAGCAGGATATCGAGCGCGAGGGCTTTCGCAAGCTTGGTCTGCGCATCTGCGCCACTGAGGAGGAGCTCAAGAGTTTCGACAACCCAAAGCGCATGCCCGAATGCGTTAAGACTTGAGGGCGAGATCGACCGAAGACAGCCCGGCATGCCGGAAATTTCCTCTGTCTAGGTATATCTGCTTAGCGTCGACACCGGGGCCTTGCCGCCGTTTTGGCCTTGTCCGCTTCCCGCCCAACTGGGACGCCCACAGCCTATCGGTAACGTCTCCTCCACGTCGAATACGAAAAGCAAATGAAAGCGATTTTGCCGGTTTTCATTTTCATCGATGTATTTTTACGGGTTTCGGGCGGCCGAATGCCCCGCGGCGCGCGGGGCTAATGAAGCTTGACCGTCGGCTCGGCGCGCCGGGAGAGGCCGCGCGCGAGCGTGTCGAGCGCGGTCTTCGTCACCCCGTGCAGCGCCCGCTCGTGCATCTTGTAGAGCGACCGATACGCCCATCGCGCCAACACCCCTTCGACAAAGAGATGGCCGCCGAGCGCCAGGTTCATGAGATTGCCGATCGCGCCCATCCGGCCGAAGGACACGAGCGAGCCGAAGTCGTGGTAGACGAACGGCTCGAGCGGCAGCCCATGCAACCGGCGCTTCATCTGCCTGGCGAGATGCGAGGCCTCCTGGTGGGCGGCCTGGGCGCGCGGCGGGACAGGCGTCTCGAAGCCCGTGCGGGGCACGGCGGCGCAATCGCCGATGGCGAAGATGTCCGCGTCCCGGGTCGTCGTCAGCGTCGCCTCGGTCACGAGCTGATTGGCGCGGGTGACCTCGAGCCCGTCGAGATTGGCGAGCACGTCCGGCCCCTTGACGCCCGCGGCCCAGACGGTGAGCTCGGCGGGGATGAACTCGCCGCTGGCGAGCGCAATGCCGTCGGCGCGAACCGCGGAAACACGCGCGTTGGTGCGCACCTCGACGCCCATGTTGCTCAGGATCTTGAGAGTGGCGACCGAGATCCGCTCCGGCAGAGCGGGAAGGATTCGATCGGCTCCCTCGACCAGAATGATGCGGATGTCCCGGTCCGGATCGACCTGGTCGAGGCCGTAGGCCACCATCTCGCGCACGCTCTGGTAGAGTTCGGCGGCGAGTTCGGTGCCGGTCGCGCCGGCGCCGATGATGGCGACATGTAACTGGCCGGCGTGGATCGGTTCGCTCTGCGCCTGGGCCCGCAACCCCGCGTTGACCAGACGATGGTGAAACCGCACCGCCTGTTCCGCGGTTTCGAGCGGAACCGCGAATTCCGCCGCGCCGGGCGTGCCGAAATCATTGGTTACGCTGCCTATCGCGATGACAAGCGTGTCATACGGAATGCTGCGGGGAGCCGCGATCTCGCGGCTTTCCTCATCATAAGTCGCGCCGAGCCGAACCATTTTCGCCGCGCGGTCGAGCCCGATCATTTCGCCGAAGTGGTAGCGAAAATGGTGCCAATGGCCCTGCGCGAGATAGTTGAGCTGGTGCTCGGACGGGTCCATGCTGCCGGCGGCGACGGAATGGAGGAGCGGCTTCCATAGATGCGTGCGGCTGCGCTCGACGAGCGCGATGTCGGCCAAGCGCCGCTTGCCGAACCGGTCGCCGAGACGGGTAGCAAGCTCGAGGCCCGCCGCTCCGCCGCCGACGATGACGATTCGATGCGGCCGATTGTCGCTGGGCAGCGGCGCCATGGAATCCGAAGCCCCCTCCCGTTACCCGCCTTGCGCCTTCGAAAGGCGAGACTTTTGCGCCGTCCAAGGTCGCTGGCGTCGAGCGGGAACCCGTAGCACGCGCGGTCGAAGAACCCCAACCCCGTCGAAACAGGGAGCCAACGCTTCATGGGCGGGCTATACTCAAACTTGCGCTGTTCGAGAGGAGTTCGTCCATGAGCGAGATCGAAGAGGCTATCCGCCGACGGGCCTATGAGCTTTGGGAGCATGCCGGCATGCCGGAAGGGAGGAGCGACGAATTCTGGCACGCGGCGAGACTGGAGCTGGGCGCCAAAGAGACGATGGAGGAGAGGATCGACGCTCTCGGTCCCCCGGTCGTCGAGCCGCCGGTCATAGCCGTGCAGCACGGGGCGCCGGTTGGCCGCCCGGGGGAGCGGATCGTCGAACAGGGCGTCATCGACGACGGAATCGAGAACCTCCTGATCCCGTCTCATCCGCGAAAGGGACGATGACCGAGGCCGGCGGCTCGGCCGGGCCCGCGCGGATGGATGGTTTCGCCCCTCTTGGCGATCGCGGCCGAATGAGCCATAATTGATCCGCCCAGACAATGTGAAACAAATGAGATTCGCGCGAGCGGTTGAAATGTGACAGAAAGATCGCGGTTCGTTCATAATTAGAAACATTTTGTGCCCTATTGACCGCCTGGTTTGCGCCGCTGGCGCCGTGAGAGCGCATTGCCCATGCCTGTTCGGATGGGAAACAACGGTAGAAGAGGCCCCAAACGGCCGATGAGGCACGTAACGGCGTGCGTCTCGACATGCGCGGCGTTCGCGCTCTCGGTCGGCACTGTCCAGGCGGCGGACGTGTGGAGCCAAACCGCTGCGCCGGCGCCTGCGCCCGTCCTTCCCGATCTGAGCGGGTGGTACGTGCGCGTTGGGGCGATGGGCACGCTCACTCAGAGTTCATCGAACCTCTTTTCACAATCGATTGGGTCAGTGAACATTCCGGGCGTTGAACTCGCCCCCGTCGGCGTGGGGCCGGAAGTGCAGATTCCCGGGCGGAGCGAGACCTACTCGAACTTTTTCTCCGCCGCTTTCGAGGGCGGCTACTCTTTCACCCCGAACTGGTCGGTGGAGGTCGGGACCGGATTTCCGGTGTGGTCGACGGTAAGGATCAATGGATACAGCCCGGATGGGCCTCCGTCTGGGACGGTTCTCGGCAGGGTGATGCCCGGCGGCGTACCAATAACCGGCGTTTATCGTTTCACCCAATTCGGCAAGTTCCAGCCTTATCTGGGGGCCGGGGTTTCACCGACCTTCGCCTGGGCGGTCCAGGACGGCTATGCCACTGGGACTTCGTACCAATCCTCGCTCGCCCTGATTCTGCAGGGCGGCTTCGACTATATGTTCGACAAGCACTGGGGCCTCTTTTTCGACGTTAAGCAGGGGTTCGTCGGGTCGAGCGGCAACTCGACCGGAATCAACTCCGGAGCGCCTTTGGGGATTGTGACCTTCGCCGGCGCCTTCAGGACGAACGCCAAGCCGGTGACCTTCGCAACCGGCATCTCTTATCGCTTCTGAACCCGCATTGGTGGTCGCGCTGGGCGCTGGGCGGCCGGCCAAGCCCACGGTCGTCGGCGGCCTGACGGTTCAGGGCGCCGGGACAATGTTCTGATTCACCCGGAACAGGTTTGCCGGGTCGTATTTCTTTTGATCGTTGCGAGGCGATCGTAGGTCTCGCCATAGGCCGCCTTGACGCGGGACTCGCCCTCATCGTCCAGTGAGTCCTACCGCCATGCAATTCCATCTCAACGGGTTCAAGACCGGCGATCCGGAAATCTCAGAAGCGGCCGGCCCGAGCGACGCGGCGCGGCCGGCAGATGCGCTTGCCGACGAAGTCGATGTGCTCATCGTCGGCTGCGGGCCCGCCGGACTCACGCTTGCGGCGCAACTGGCGGCCTTTCCCGACATCAGGACCCGGATCGTCGAACAGAAATCGGGTCCGTTGCTCCTTGGCCAGGCCGACGGGGTCGCTTGCCGGACGATGGAGATGTTCGAGGCGTTCGGCTTCAGCGAGCGGGTGATGAAGGAGGCCTATTGGGTCAACGAGACGTCGTTCTGGAAGCCGGATGACAATGAGCGAGCGAATATCGTCCGCAGCGGCAGGGTCCAGGATGTGGAAGATGGTCTCAGCGAGTTCCCGCACGTGATTCTGAATCAGGCGCGGGTGCATGAGTTCTACCTCAACGTCATGCGCAACGCGCCGACGCGGCTCGAGCCGGACTATTCGCGGCAATTGGTCGACCTCGCCGTTGTCTCGCCCCCGGACGACACCGAGCGGGATGTCGGGAGCAGCGCGTCGGCGCATCCGGTGACCGTCAGGCTCAAACGGGTCGATCCCGCCGACGCGGGGCAGGCGGAGACTGTGAGGGCGCGGTTCGTGGTAGGCTGCGACGGCGCGCGCAGCGCCGTGCGCAAGTCCCTCGGGCTCAACCTTGAGGGCGATTCGGCCAACCAGGCCTGGGGGGTCATGGATGTCCTGGCGATCACCGACTTTCCCGATTTCCGCCTGAAGTCGGCGATCCAGTCGGCCACCGAGGGCAACCTTCTCATCATTCCGCGGGAGGGCGGCTATCTCGTCCGCCTCTACATCGAGCTTGAAAAGCTCAGCGAGGACCAGCGGGTTTCGAGCCTGAACATCACGCCCGATCATCTGATCGCCGCGGCGCGGCGGATCCTGCATCCCTACACACTGGAAGTGAAGGAGATCGCGTGGTGGTCGGTCTACGAGATCGGCCAGCGCCTGTGCGAAACCTACGACGACTTGCCCGACCAGCCGGCGCAAGACCGCATCCCGCGGGTGTTCATCACCGGCGACGCCTGCCATACCCACAGCCCCAAAGCCGGGCAGGGTATGAACGTCTCGATGCAGGACGCCTTCAATCTCGGCTGGAAACTGGCGTCGGTCCTGCGTGGACATTGCTCTCCCCGGATCCTGCGCACTTATTCGGTCGAACGCCGGAGCGTCGCCAAGGAGCTGATCGACTTCGACCGCAAATGGGCGAGCATGTTTAGCGCGCCCCCGAAGGACCCTTTCAAAGCCGATCGCGAAGGCGTCGATCCAGCGGAGTTCCAGAGATGCTTCATCAAGCAGGCTCGGTTCACGGCAGGGACGGAAACCCGGTACGCGCCATCGATGATCACCGGCAAGCCGACCTATCAGCATCTGGCCGAGGGCCTCACGATCGGAATGCGCTTTCATTCGGCGCCGGTAATCCGCCTCGCCGACGCCAAGATGGTTCACCTCGGCCACACCGTCAAAGCGGACGGCCGCTGGCGGCTGTTCGCCTTCGCCGATGCGGCAAACCCCGCCGCTTCGTCCTCGAGGCTCAGGGGCCTGTGCGAGTTTCTGGCCGGTTCTCCAGAACTCTCCGGTCAAGCGCACGCCAGCCGGCGCCGATTCCGACTCAGCGGTCGATGTCCGGGCGATCTTTCAGCAGGGGCATCGCGAGCTGGCGATTGAAGCCATGCCCCCTCTCCTTCTCCCTCACAAGGGCCGTTTCGGGCTCCGCGACTATGAGAAGATTTTCTGCCCCGACCTGAAGAACCGCGCCGATATTTTCGACTTGAGGGGCATTGATCGCACGAGGGGGTGCATGGTCATCGTACGGCCCGACCAGTACGTCGCCCATGTCCTCCCGCTCGACGCCTATTCCGAGTTCGGCTCGTTCTTCGACGGATTCATGTTGTAGCGATGAACGCGCGCCTCTCGCCTGCGCACCGGGCGTTTTCCTCTTTTCCAATCTTCTCAAGGTCCGCATATTACCCTACAACCAAGCTCACGCGACCAGGCAGTCGCGATTGGAGCCGGCGTCGAGCCGCCATCAGCGGGAGGGATAGTCGTTGCAACAAATCGCCTTCGCGCTGATCCTGGTGTCGACCGCGGCGTTGGCGGAGCAACCGGCGCCCGAGACCGCGCCGGCCATTCCCTACGACTCGGTCCCCGATTTCTTCAAGCTTCCGCCCGACATGTCCTTTGGCGAGGCGGCCGGCGTCGCGGTCAATTCGAAGGGGCATGTGTTCGTGTTCTCGCGGGGCGGGACAAGCGGGCCGGCTTACGGCGCGGCGGCCGCGCCATTGCTGGAATTCGACGCGGACGGAAAGTTTCTGCGCGAGATCGGCCGGCTTGGTCGTTCGCCCACGCCGTCCGCATCGATAAGGACGACAACATCTGGGCCGTCGACAAGGGCTCCGACATGGTGATCAAATTCGACCCCGAAGGCCGGGTCGCGATGGTGTTCGGCCGCAAGAAGGAGGCCTCGGACGAGGCCGACGAGCCGTGGAAACATCCGAGCCCGCCGGCGGCGCCCGTCGACGGCATGTTCAGGCAAGTCACGGATGTGACCTGGGACGTCGCCGGCAACACCTATATCAGCGACGGTTACATCAATTCGCGGGTCGCGAAATATGATCCGGACGGCAATTGGATCAAGTCGTGGGGGGAGTTCGGGACCGGGCCGGGTCAATTCCGGGTTCTGCATTCGATCCAGGCCGACGCCGAAGGCCACATCTATGTCGGCGATCGCGGCAACGGACGCATCCAGGTCTTCGACGGCGAGGGCAACCTCATCCGAATCATCCAGATCGGCGTCCGTTCGACTACGCCCGCGCGCACCCGGCGATCGGGCCGAAACCCGGCGCGCCGGATGGCAGCCTCGCAAGCTACGGCGCCGCGCTGACGATGGCGCCGGGCGCGCCCTGGGCGCTGTGCATCACCCGCCTCCCCATCAGGTGCTGTATAGCTCCGACGCGTTTCCCGGCCGCATCTACAAGATGACGCTCGACGGCAAAGTGCTCAGCGTGCTCGGCGAAACAGGCAAGAAACTGAAACAATTCGGCTGGATCCATGAGATCGCCTGCCCGTCCGAAAACGAGCTTTACGTCGCTGAGCTCCTCAATTGGCGAGTGCAGAAGCTGATCCTGCACCCGGAACGCCAATGACGAATGCCGCGGTTCGAGGGGCGTCCCCAACGCCAAGAGGGGGACGGGAGCTCGCTGGAACGTGGTGAGCGACAAGACCTTTCCATCCCGCGGCGCGCTGACGGTCGGTTTCGCCCATGTCGCCTATCGCGCGGCGGACGAATTCGCCGCGCGGCGGACAGGCGTCGCCCATTTCGAGGTGCGGACGCTCGAGGAATTGGAGCGAAGGGCGCGCGAAGCCGATGTGCTGGCGGTGTCGGGTCTCTGGCGCAATGCTCTTCTTGCGAGCGCACCGAAGCTCAGGTTCGTGCAGTCGTTCAGCGCCGGCACGGACCAGTACGACAAGGCGCTGTTCGCCCGACGCGGGGTGCGGCTGGCCAACGCCCAAGGGGTGAACGAACGCGCTGTTGCAGAACATGCGATTGCGCTCATTCTCTCGCTGACGCGGCAGCTTCACAAGGCGCGGGACAACCAGCGGGAGCGGCGTTGGCGCGGCATGATCGGCGACCGCGCGCTGCGCGAGCAGGAACTCGGCGGCAAGACGCTGGCCGTCGTCGGCCTCGGCCGCATCGGCCTTCGCCTTGCCCGGCTGGCGCGCGCCTTCGAGATGCGCGTGATCGGGGTGCGCCGCACGGCGAGGCCCACGCCCGACGCCGCCGATGAGGTCGTCGCCGGGGGCGGTCTTATGGGCGCGCTCGCGGAGGCCGACGTCGTCGCCCTGACCTGCCCGCTGACGCCCGAGACCGAGGGCCTTATCGGCGCCGCTGCGCTCGAGGCGCTGAAGCCAGGTGCGCTCCTGATCAATGTCGCGCGCGGAAAGGTGGTCGACGAGGCGGCGCTTCTGGCGGCGCTCGCCGACGGACGCGTGGGCGCCGCGGCGCTCGACTGCTTCCATGACGAGCCGCTCCCGCCCGATTCCCCGTTCTGGGCGTTGCCGAACGTGCTGATCACACCCCACAGCGCCGGCGAAACCGGGCGCTATGAAAAGAACGTGGTTGACATTCTGATCGACAACATCGAACGCCTCCTCCGCGGCGAAACCGCGCTCAGAAACCAGGTGGTGTGATAGCCGACCAAAACCACAGTTTGCAGCGTCCGGGGCGGCGAGAAATTCGCGGGCGGTCCTCTTTGTCGTCGCCGATGGCCGAGAAATGGCGCAAAACCTGCGCGTGAAAGCGACGTTAAAGTCGCAACAGGGCAAATCGACATGGCATCGGTCGAAGTATCCAACCTGCGCAAGAGCTTTGGCAGTTTCGAGGTGATCCACGGCGTCTCGATCGAGGTCGAAGACGGCGAATTCGTCATTCTCGTCGGGCCCTCGGGATGCGGCAAGTCCACGCTTCTGCGCATGGTCGCCGGCCTCGAATCGATCACCAGCGGCGAGCTTCGCATCGATGGGCGGGTCGTCAACAACGTGCCGCCCAAGGAGCGCGACATCGCGATGGTGTTCCAGAACTACGCGCTCTATCCGCAGATGACCGTGGCGAAAAACATGAGCTTCTCGCTCGAATTGGCGAAGCGCCCGAAGGAGGAGATCACCGAGAAGGTCATGAAGGCGGCCGACATCCTGGGCTTGCGGCCGCTGCTCGAGCGGTACCCGCGCCAATTGTCGGGCGGCCAGCGGCAGCGGGTCGCGATGGGCCGAGCGATCGTACGCGATCCGGCGGTGTTCCTGTTCGACGAGCCGCTCTCGAACCTCGACGCCAAGCTCAGGGTGCAGATGCGCGCCGAGATCAAGGCGCTGCAGCAACGGCTGGCGTCGACGACCATCTACGTCACCCACGACCAGATCGAGGCGATGACGATGGCCGACAAGATCGTCGTTCTGCACGACGGCAGGGTGGAGCAGATCGGCACGCCGCTCGATCTTTACGATGCGCCGGCCAACCTGTTCGTCGCCGGGTTCATCGGCTCGCCGGCGATGAACTTCATCAGCGGGCGCCTCGAAGGCGACGAGCGGCCGACGTTCGTGACCGCCTCAGGGTTCAAGATTCCGCTCGCCGCCGCGCCGCGAGCTGCGGCCGGCGCCGAGATCGTCATGGGCGTCCGCCCCGAGCATGTGACGGTCGGCGGGCCGATCGCCATCCCCGCCGAGGTGATGGTCGTCGAGCCCACGGGCTATGAAACGCAGGTGATCGCGAAGCTTGCCGGGCAGGACATCGTCTGCGTGTTTCGCGAGCGCTTGAACAATCGCCCGGGAGACTCGATCGCGCTGACTCTGGCAGGACCGTTGCACTTCTTCGACGCGCAAACGGGCCAGGCGCTCGCGGGCGCGTAGGGCCGGCCGCGGATCGACGAGGCGGTCGGTCTTGCGGGTTGTCAGGTAACCGGATTAATGTGGCGAAGGCTCGAGTGAACGACGCCAGCGAAGTCGCGAGCGGGAGGGTTTCGCCATGAGGGGCCAGCGGATGAATCGCCGATCCTTGCTCGTCGGCATGGCGCTCGCGCCGGCGGTCGTCAGCGCCGCGCGCGCCGCGCCGATGACGTTGCGCCTCTCGTCGTCGCTGCCGAACAACCCGCAGTTCGCCAATGGGCGGGTTTACTACGACAATCTCGTCAAGCGCCTGGCGGCCGGCGGCCTCGCCGATCGGATCGACGTCCAGTTCTTTCCCGACAATCAGCTCGGCCAGGAGATCGACGTCGTCAATTCGGTGAGCCTCGGCGTCATCGACCTCATGGTCACCGGCACCTCGATCTGGGCGAATGTCGTGCCGCTGATCGGGCTCCTCGACCTCGGCTATCTGTTCGAGAGCTTCCCCCAGCAGACCAAGGCCCTCGACGGCGGCGCGGCCAAGCCGCTGGAGCAAGCTCTGATAAGCGGCGCCAATGTCCACATCATCGGCTGGGCCTACAATTTCGGCTCCCGCAGCGTGCTCTGCAAGTCGCCGGTCAACGCGCCCGCGGACCTCGCCGGCAAGCGGATCCGGACGTTGCCCAACAAGATCATCACCGAGTGCCTGCGGCTGATGGGCGCGGCGGCGACGCCGATGGCGTTCGGCGAGATCTACACCGCCCTTCAGGCCGGGGTTCTGGACGGACTCGAACATGATCCGCCGACCATTGTCGCCAGCAAGTTCTACGAGACGGCCAAATTCTATTCGCTGACCCAGCACAATTTTTCCGCGCTCGGCGTGTTCTGCAGCGGCTTGACGCTCAACCGGATGGAGGCGCCGCTGCGCGACCAGTTCCTGGCCGCCGCGGCGCAAGCGGCGGCCGACACCAGAGTTCGCGGGCTCGAGGCGGAAAGAGAAGCGCTCGATTCGCTGAAGCAGAAGGGCGTCGAAATCATCGCTTGCGATCGCGAACCGTTCCGCAAGCTGGCAGCGCCGCAGACCGACGAGTTCATCAAGTCGCATCCGGAGGCCAAGCCGATCATCGATATCGTTCGCAGCACCAAGGCGTGATTTCGTGACGGCGCTCCCGCCCCGTCTGCGCCGTGCGGCCAGCGGGGGGCTCGCCTCGCTGCTCACGCTGGTCGATGCGATCGCCGCGCTCCTTCTGGCGGCGGACCTGATCGTGGTGTCGCTTTCTGTCTTCTATCGCTACGTTCTGGCGGCGCCGATCGAGTGGGCCGACGACGTGGCGCGCGGTCTCATGGTGGCGCTGAGCTTCTTCGGCGCGGCGGGCGCGCTCGCCCGCAACGAGAACGCGGGCGTCGCCTTCTTCGTCCAAAGACTAAAGCCGGCCGCGCGCCAGCGCGTCGACGCCCTGGCGGCGTTGGTCGTGCTTGTGACCGCCGGATCGGTGGCGTGGAACGCGATGGCGCTTGGGCGTTTCACAACCGGGCAGACAACCGGCTCCGGCTTGCCGCTCGAGTTGACATTCTATCCGATGGGCGCCGGCGCGCTCTGCATGAGCATTTTCGCGCTGGCGCAGTTCTCTCGCCGGCGGCTGTCCGATCTTGTGTTCGCGGTCATCGTCGCGCTGGCTGTGGTCGGCGTGGCTTACGGCTGGCGCTTCGTCGGCGTGGGCGCCACTCGCGCGGGCCTGCCGATGCTGTTGGGATTCGTCGGCTGTCTGATCGGCGGAGTTCCGATCGGCTTTGCGCTCGCGTTCACCGCGCTGATTTACATCTGGATCGATGGCGCGCTTCCCGGAATGATCTTCGCCCAGCAGATGGCGCGCGGCATCGACAATTTCGTCCTGCTCGCGATCCCGTTCTTCATTCTCGTTGGTTACCTGATGGAGGCGAACGGCATGTCCGTCCGTCTGATCGCGCTGATCGAGCGCCTGGTCGGACGGGCTCGCGGCGGCCTCAACGTGGTCATGGTGCTGTCGATGGTCATCTTCTCCGGCATCTCCGGTTCGAAGATGGCCGATGTCGCGGCGGTCGGCTCGGTGCTGATTCCCGCGGCTCGACGGTCGCGGCAGAACCCGGGCGGGGCGGTGGCTTTGCTGGCGGCTTCCGCGGTCATGGCCGAGACCATTCCGCCATGCATCAACCTGATCATCCTCGGCTTCGTCGCCAATCTCTCGATCGGCGGGCTGTTCATGGCGGGACTGTTGCCGGCCGGACTGATGGCGCTCGCGCTGATCGGAGTCGTTGTTCTCCTTGGCGGCGACGCGCGGCTGACGCAGGAAGGCGGGCTGTCGACGGCGCCGCTGGCGCAGCTTTGGCGGGGCGCGATTGTCACGCTCGGACTTGTCGTCATCATCTTTGCCGGGTTCAGGTTCGGGGTTGCGACCGCAACCGAGATATCCGCTTTCGCCGCGCTCTATGCGCTGGTGGTGGGCGGCGCGGCGTTCCGCGAGCTCGGATTGCGGGCCGCCGCGGTGACTTTCGTCAACGCCGCGACGCGCTCGGGGCTGGTGCTGTTCATCGTCGCCGCGGCGCAATCGCTCGCCTTCGTGCTCACGCTGCAGCAGTTTCCCCATGCCCTGGCGCAGGCGATGATCGCGCTGTCCGAGAACGCCGGCCCGGGGCCATTCCTGCTTCTGTCGATCCTCATCCTGATCGTCATGGGCTCGATTCTCGAGGGCGCGGCGGCGCTGATCATTTTTGGTCCGCTCTTGATTCCGGTCGCGGGCCAGATCGGCATCAACGGCCTCCACTTTGGAGTGGTGCTGGTGATCGCCATGGGAATCGGGCTCTTCGCCCCGCCGCTCGGGCTTGGCCTCTACGGCGCCTGCCTGATCGGCGGCGTGCCGATTGAATCGACGGTGAGGCCGATGCTGGGCTATCTCGGCTTGCTGTTCCTGTGCCTCCTCGTTATTGCGTTCGTTCCGGGCCTGACGCTCTGGCTGCCGCATCTGCTCGGCTATCAGTAAGCGCCTGACGCGAGCTTTGGGAAACCGCGGGCCCGGCTTGACCGAAAGGCGTCCCGGGATAAGGTCAAAAAGGGGGAGACACTCACTGGAGGCGGGGCGCCGGCTGACGCCGAAGTGCCTCGAACTCCCTCCATTCATTCCAATCGAGATCCCTGACCCATGCCGCACCTGTTCAGCAAACTTCGCATGCGCGACGTCGACTTCGCCAACCGGATCGGCGTCTCGCCGATGTGCCAATATTCCTCCGTCGACGGCTTCGCGAACGACTGGCATTTCGCCCATCTCGCCGCTCGGGCGGTTGGCGGCGCGGGGCTCGTGTTCACGGAGGCCGCAGCCGTCACTCCGGAGGGGCGGATTTCCCCGCAGGACCTCGGCGTCTGGAGCGAAAAGCATTTCGAGCCGCTCGAGCGGATCGTGCGCTTTATCGACAGTCAGGGCGCGCGGGCCGGCGTTCAGCTCGCGCACGCCGGACGAAAGGGCAGCACCTATCGGCCGGGAGCGGGCAACGGCGCCGTTCCGGAGACGTCGGGCGGATGGCGGCCGCTCGCTCCGAGCGCCGTCGCCTTCAGTGACGCTTATCCCATGCCGGATGAAATGACGCGTCGACCAGATTCACGCTGCGCACCGCGCGTTCGCCGCCGCGGCTGAGCGCGCCTTCGCCGCCGGCTTCCGGGTGATCGAGATTCATGGCGCGCACGGCTATTTGATTCATGAGTTTCTGTCGCCGCTCAGCAATCGCCGCTCCGACGCCTATGGCGGCTCGTTCGAAAACCGCACGCGATTCATCCGCGAGTGCGTGGCCGCGGTGCGGCGGGCGCTGCCGGAGCGCTGCCCGCTGTTCGTCCGCCTCTCGGCGACGGACTGGGTGGAGGGCGGCTGGGACATTGACCAATCGGTCGAGCTCGCGCGCCAGTTGCTCTCCCTTGGCGTCGATGTGATCGATTGCTCGTCGGGCGGCAATGTCGAGAAGGCGGAGATTCCCGTCGGAGCCGGGTATCAGGCGCCGTTCGCCGAGCGGATCCGGCGCGAGGCGAATATCGCCACCGCGTCGGTCGGAATGATTACCGCTCCGGCCCAGGCCGATCAGATGATCCGCAACGATCAGGCCGACCTCGTCCTGCTGGCGCGCCAGATGTTGCGCGACCCTTATTGGCCGCTGCACGCCGCGCAAGAACTCGGGCAAGTGACCCCGTGGCCGCGGCAATATCTGCGCGCCGCGCCGAGCGGGGCCCCCGAACGCGCGCCGGCGCCCGCTGACGCCGATCGGATAGCCCAGCCTGTCGGTTCGTAGGTCTGGAGCACGAGTTGCGGATTCACCATCCTATCTGGACATCCAGTCCAAGACGGGGATACGGCTTGGCGAAACGGCCCTGGTCGCGCTAGGCTGACGGCGCAGCCCTTTCCGGGCTTCGAATTGGGTAGGGATGTCAATGCGCCATTCACTCGTTCCCTTGCTGACGGCGGCGGCGATCGCCTTCGGGGTCTGCGCCGGTCCGACCGCCGCGAACGCTGAAAGCGTCATGGCCGCCTGTGCGAGCCAATGGAAACAGGCCCAGGCGGCGGGAACGACCGGCGGTGAGACCTGGCCGCAGTTCCTGGCGCAGTGCCGCACCCGCGGCAGCGCCGCCGCCGCGCCGTCCCAGGGAAGCTTCGCCCCAGCGCCGGCGCCGGCCCCGGCGCCAGCGCCCGCCAATCAGTCGGGCTCCCTGTTCCCGTGGTGGCAGCCGTCGACTTCGGCTTCCGCGCCGGCGCCAAACGTTGGCGCGGCGTCGGCCCCCCGGGCGGGCGAATATACGACTGAATTGGCGGCTCGCGCCCGCTGCCCGTCCGACACCGTGGTGTGGGTCAATACGCCGTCGCGCGTCTACCACTACGCGGGAACCCACTATTACGGGCATACCAAACGGGGGGCGTTCATGTGCGAGGCCGACGCGCGGGCGGCAGGAAATCGCGCGGCGCGCAAGGAACTCCAGACCCATTCGGATAAAAGAGGCGCCCGCGGGCGAGCCGGTGCCCTGGCATGCGCCAAAGAAAAGCCCCGTCAGAGGGGGGTTGCTCTGAGCGGGGCTTAGGCGATGCCAGCGTCGTTGTGCGGCAGAATTATCGCGTCGCCCCCCAACGCTTACTTTCAGGCAGGCGCGGCTGGCCGGCGTCGATAGGCTGTCGAGGGCGGCCGCGTCCTGCCTGGCGCGGCCAAGTTTCTGCTTTTTCACGCCGCTTCCGCCTCCGCGAAGGCCCGACTCTATCTCGGCGGGGGAAGGCGCGTGTCGCGCTCTGGCGAGGGACGGCGAGCGGCCGGTCCAGCGCTTGAAGGCATGATGAAACGAGGTCGGACCTTCATAGCCAAGAAGCCATCCGATCTGCGCCAGCGTGAAGCCCGACTCGTGGAGATATTGGGCGGCGAGGCTACGCCGCAGGCCGTCGATGACCTCGGCGAAATTCGTCCCTTCCTCAGCGAGCCTCCGCGCAAGCGTTCTCGAGCTCAGCGCCAGCGCCTTGGCGACGACCTCCGCTCGAGCGCGGCCATGCGGCAGCAATCGCTGAATCTCGTTCTCGACGGCGGCACGCATGGTCCCTTGGGCCGTATTGCGCGCCCGCGCGGCCTCCTCGCAGAACGGACGCAATGTCTCGAGAAGATGAGGATCTTCGGTGATAAGCGGAAGAGCGAGAGTTTCGTTCGAGAATGCGATCCGATCGGATGACGACGCGAACTCGACCGGACAGCCGAAGAAGCGCTCGAATTCCTTGATGTCCGTCGTCCGGCCATGCGCGCAGGCGACGCGGGTCGGACACACGTTAAGACCGGTAATCTCGCGGATCGCCTTGACGACGACCGCGAATTCAAACTCGACATTCTGCCTGATCCGATGCCGCGCAATGCCGGAAAAGCTGACCTCGACGAACATCCCGTCTGGCTGCGCGCGCCAATTTCAGGCGCACGCTCTCGTTGACGATACGACAATAATGCATCAGCAGCGTGAGCGCGTCGCTGACATTTTCAGCCGCGGACATGGCGTAAAAGAGGAGGCCGGCCTCGCGCGGGTTCGACTGCTCGGCGAGGTGAAGCCCGAACGTGGGATCGTTCAACGCCAGGGCGGCGTGTTCGAGAAACTCGCCCTGCGCCGTCGCGGACAGGCGGCGCTGGGCAGTGTCCAGGTCGCCCTCGGCGAAACCGGCGCGACGAAGCAACGGCTGGGGTCCGTGCTGCGCTGGCGCAGGGCCGCAATGGCGCATTTGACCGCGAACCCGGTCACCGTCGGCAGCGCCTGCCGGATCGCGCCCGCGGTCATCGTCCGCGCCCCCATGAATGCGCCGGCAGGGTGAGGACCAGGCCATCCGTGCGCCCGGCCAAAGCCGCGAGCCGGCGCCCTGCCGGACTATGGCGCCGCGTCAATGTCGACGACCTCGCTTCGCTTGACCCCGATGGCGTTGGCGAGAAGCCTCAGGCGATCGCTCACCACTTCGCTGTCGGGCGCGCGCGCGGCCGCGGCAACTTCCAGTCGGACGCTTTTCGGGTCGATGCGCAATCGCGCGCTTTCCAACACCGCCGGCACGCCGCCGGAGAAGCGGTAGGCAAGCAGAATGGCGCGGCCAAGAATTTGCGCCCGGCGCCGCTCGGCAGGCGCGAGCAGGCGGACGGCCGGGTTGAGCCACCGCGCATCCGGCCGTCCGGCGTAACGAGCGTGGATCGCCGCGGCGATGAACACTCTCTCGGGGTGGGTGACGCCGATGAACGGAAACTGCAAGAGGCGGCGAAAACTCTCTTCCGCCCGGAGGTCGGGCGCGTCCCGCCAGGCAATGTCTGAGAGGGCGCAGATCGCGACGCGGAGACGCTTCTCCGACGCGGTTTCGCCGGTCGCGAGATTCGCGGTCCACGACACCAGCTCAGGCGCGAAATCGGGCACTCGCGCGAGCGGCAGACCGATAAGCTGCGCGCCCTCGACCAGCGGATCGAGATATTGTTCTTCCCGACTGAGCTGGGAATAGAGAAATCCCTCGCGCAGGCCGAGAGCGGAAAAGACGACACGTTCCGGGGCCAGATGTTTCAAGAGGCGGTCGAGCGCCAACGCCGCCGCCGGCAATGTCCGCGCCCGCCGTTCCGTCACGCCCGGGGTCGCCGCCAGCTTCGCCGTCGAAAGCCGCGAGACCGCGCGAGCGAATTCGCGCGTCTCGACGGCGCCGATCGTATAGCCGTGAACGACTTTGACTGGCGCGTCGACGGCCTCCATGTGTGCTTTGGCAAGCGCGCGCCAGCCGCCGCCGACCGGATAGAACACCGGCCGCGCCAGCTCGCGCGGCAGACTTCGGCGCAGGATTTCGTCGATCTCGCGCTTCGCTGCCGACAGTCCGCCCCGCAGCATGGCCTCGACCGGCAGAGCGCCGAGCGGCAGACTGACCCAGCGCTCTCCCACATGGTCGTCAATTGCTTCGGCGACTTCAAGGCTGCCGCCGCCCATGTCGCCGACCGACCCGATCGGACGGAAGAACCCGGAAATCACGCCGAGGGTCGAGAACCTCGCTTCGTCGGCCCCGCCGAGGATACGAACCTTGAGGCCGCACTCCGCCTCGATCGCCGCGGCGAGCTTCGGCCCGTTGGCGGCGCGACGCATCGCCTCGGTCGCGACGGCGTCGATTCGACTGACCCCCATCGCGTCGGCGATGGCGCGAAAGCGCCCGACGGCCTGGATGGCGCGGCGAAAGCCATCCGGCGCGATGACGCCGGTTTCGGCCAGTCCTTCCGCGAGGCGAAGAAGGGATTTTTCGTTGAAGCGAGGCATCGGCGCCCGGCCGAGTTGGTCATAGACCAGAAGGCGGACCGAGTTCGAGCCGATGTCGACGATCGCATAGGGCGGCCGGTCGGCCCGCGTGGCGCGCCTCGGGTCGAGTTCAAGCGGCCGCGGCGCCGCTTCCGACCTCTGAGCGCGTCGCTTCGCCATCGCGTTTCCCCTCCCGGCGCAAGCCTATCACAGGCGAGGGCGGCGAACGTGACGCCTTCGTTCATGTTCCCCTCAGGCTGTGTTTCTGCCCCTACGACTGCCCGCTTGAGGAACATGTGGCGCTCGCGCCATTCCTCCGGCCCCGCCCTGGCTGGAGCGTCGAGCGTCATCACCGGCGCGGCGGCGCCGCGATAGGAAGGCCAGGGCGGCAGGTCAGGGCCGTTCGGGTCGCCGTTTCTGACGAAGTTGACCCAGTAGCTCGACGCCAGCTCCGCCAGTTGCCGGTCGGCGTCGTCGATGAGCCACGGAAAGGCATCAAGATTGTCGAACACATAGAGGATTTCGCCGGCGTGAAAGGCGCCGGCCTCGCGGCTCAAGCGCTGGCCAAACCAGCCCTCCGGTGTCAGCGGCGCACGGTCGAACCGGAAGCGGAAGACGTCCGCGCGGCCGTTTTGCTTCTGCGCCTCGATCCAGGCCCAGCTCGGGTGAGCCATGGCGAGGTCGCCGCCGAGCGCCTGCGCGGAAGCTGCATCCGCCTCGGCCGATCCGCCCGGATACAGCCGCAGCGCCGCTTCCGTTTGCTCGCCAAAGATCGCCCGGACGAGCTCAGCATAGGGGCGCTTCGCGTCGTATCCCTGAAGCAGCGTAAAGTTGAAGCCTTCATCCTTGTTCCACCCAGCCATGAGCGGCACATCGCTCTGCTCGCCGGCGGCGAAGATCTCGGCTGGCGGGCGTGGCAGGAACCAGCCATCGACGATCGGACGGAAGCCGAGGCCGGGCGCCGAGGCGAGGATCGCTTCGGCGGGAAGCGCCCGCAGCTCGGCCAGGGTCTCCGCTCCTGCCTTGCGCATGAAGTCGAGGCCGGCCGCCTCGGCTTTGGCCAGCGAGGCCGGCGCGCGGACAGGCGATGCGAACATCGCCCCGCTCTCGCCGATGACGCTCCTGAACAACCCCTTGGCGAGGGGCGAGGCCATGAGCGCGCTCGCGGCTTCCGAGCCGGCCAATTCGCCGGCGAGAGTGACCTTTCCGGGATCGCCCCCGAAGGCGGCGACGTTGCGCTTCCCCCATCGAAGCGCCGCGACGCAGTCTAGCAGGCCGTAGTTGCCGGACGCGCGTTGCTCCGACTCGGCTGTGAGCTCCGGATGGGCGAGAAAGCCCGGCGCATTGAGCCGATGGTTGAGGGTAACGACGACGATGCCCCGCGCGACGGGCCGCGACATAGGGAATGCCCTTGTAAGCGCGGACGCCTCCCGAGTCGGGCTCAGGAACGGCGAGTGCGCCGCCCTCGATCGAGAGACTTTTCGCCGTCATTCGCTCCCGCCAGACGCCGGCGACGTCGGCTTCGGCGCCTGCCGGCGCATCGGCATTTCGTCGAGTCCTGCGAAGCGCGCTCGCGCACCTAGCGCTTCCTCAATCCGCAGCGCCTCGTTCCATTTCGCCATCCGCTCGGAGCGCGCGAACGAGCCCACCTTCAGTTGGCCCGCCCCCCAGCCAATCGCGAGATGAACGATCGATGTGTCCTCGGTCTCGCCTGAACGCGCCGAGACGATGGTTCCGAAGCCAGAGCGACGCGCTTCGTCGCAGGCAGCTTTGGCTTCGCTGACCGTGCCCGCCTGATTGACCTTGATGAGAACCGCATTGACGCTTCCGCGGCGCGCAGCCTCGCGCACCCGGCCTGCGTTCGTGACGAGATAATCATCGCCGATCACCTGAATGTTATGGCCGACAGCGGCGGTAATTTGCTCGAACCCCCGATCGTCGTCCTCGGCGAACGGGTCTTCGATCGACAAGATCGGATAGCGCGCGCACCAGCCGACGAGCATCTCGGCCATTGCGTCGCGGTTTAGCTCGCGCCCTTCGAGGCCGAGACGGTAGCGCCCGTTCTGGCCGAATTCTGACGCCGCGATATCTAGCGATATCGCGACGTCCGACCCTGGAGCGAGCCCCGCGCGCTCGATCGCCCCGATCAGGGTTTGGAGCGCCTCCTCGTTGGTCGAAAAAGCCGGCCACCAGCCGCCCTCGTCGGCGACGCCCCGCAAGAGGCCGCGCCCGGCCATGATCGCCCCCGCGGCGTGATAGACGTCCGCCGTCACCGCCAGCGCCTCGGCGAAGCTTTTGGCGCGCGGCGCCACGACCATGAAGTCCTGGACGTCGGTCCGCCGTCCGGCGTGCGCGCCGCCGCCGAAGATCTGAATCTCCGGCAGCGGAACGATCGCCGGCCCGTCGCCAAGGCAATGACGCCAGAGCGGCAGGCCGCGGCTGGCTGCCGCCGCTTGCAGCACCGCGAGCGAGACCGCAGTCAGGGCGTTTCCCCCGAGCCTTGCTTTGTTCGGCGTGCCGTCGAGGGCGATGAGCCTGGCGTCGACGCCCGCCTGATCGAACGGGTCGAGGCCGGCGAGAGCCGGGGCGATCTCAGTCCGCATCCCTTCCAGTGCATCTTCCACGTCGAGGCCGCCCAGGCGCTTTCCGCCATCGCGCTTGTCGATCGCCTCGCGGGCGCCGCGCGACACGCCGGCCGGCGCTATTCCCCGTCCCATCGCGCCATCGCTCAACGCCACTTCCGCCTCGACGGTTGGCCGGCCCCGCGAGTCCCAGATCCGCCGGGCAACAACCGATCGAATCACGGGTTCGCTCATGACTAGCCTGTCCATACGCCGGCGATGACCGCCAGGCGGCACGGAGGATCGGCGATCAGCGGCGCCGCCACGCGGCGCACACTCGCCCGCTCACTCTCCAGGGTGAGGTATTCGACAGGCGATTTGCCGTCGATTCTGGCCAGGAAGAGCGCCGGCAGCAGCGCGGCGGCGCGCGCTTCGAGACCGTCGGCGCTCTCCCAATCGACTTCAGCAAGATAAGCGCCGGCCAGCGCCGAAAATGCGGCGCCGTAGCGCGCCCGGTCGGCGCCATCGCGCGCGCCCTTGAGCAAAAGATGGTTGAGGCAGAACGCAAGATCGAAGGCCGGATCGCCGAACCACGCGCATTCGGCGTCGAGGAACACCGGCCCGCGCGGGCCGATGAGAATGTTCTTCGGGCTGACGTCGCCGTGAATCAGAGCGCACTTGGTCGCCATCGTCGTCTGCGCAAGCGCGTCGAAACGCGGCGCAAGCGCGGCATGGGCGCGACCGGTCGAGCGAAGGTAGGGCTCGATGCGGATCGCCTCGAAGGTGTCGTCGTTGGCGAAGGCGGCCGCAACGCTAGGGTCGCCCGCGCTCCGGGCGTGAATGACGGCGAGGTCGCGCCCGACCGCCGCGGCGAATTCCGGCTCGACGCGGCCGGCGAGAAGCTCGGTCTTCCATAAGGGATGGTCCGCGGGCGCGAGATAGTCCATAGCGAACAAGCCCGCCTTGGCGTCCTCGCCGAGGACCCGCGGAACCGCACGCGGCAGCCAGCGCACGACGGCGCGCATCCAAGCCGCCTCCGCCGCGTTGCGTTCGATCGGCGCTTCCCAAACGGCCGCGACCCTGAGCTTCGGAAGCGCCCGCTTGACGCAGAAACGGCGCTCGCCTGCCTCGACCAGATAGATGTCGGACGAGACGCCGCCGGTCAGCGGCGTAAGGCAAGCTCGCTCCCCGGCTTTCAGGAGGCCCATGCGGCGCAAGGGCCCACCGAGATCGGCGGCAGCCGCGAACGCATGGTCTTGCTCGCTCACGTTGCCGGCGTCCACATCAACCTCAATAAGTGGCGCGGCCGCCGGAGAGGTCGAAGACGGCGCCGGTCGAGAACGAGCACTCGCGGCTCGCCAACCAGCAGATTAGGGCGGCGGCTTCTTCGACCGTGCCAAAACGTTCCATCGGGATTTTCGAGCGCATGTAGGCGATGTGTGCAGCCGAGACCTGCTCGAGGATTGGCGTATCGATCGTCGCCGGGGTGATGGCGTTGACCGTAACCCCGTCCTTGGCGAGCTCCTTGCCGAGTGATTTAGTGAGGCCGATGACCGCTGCCTTCGCGGCGCTGTAAGCCGACGCCGTCGGATTGCCCTCCTTGCCCGCGATCGAGGCGATGTTGACTATGCGGCCGTAGCCGCGCGCTTTCATCAGCCGGGCCACGAAGCGGTTGCAGTAAAAAAGGCCGTGGACGTCGATGTCGAACACCCGCTTCCATTCGTCGATGGGGTAGTCGATCACCGGCGCGTTGAGCCCGGCCACTCCCGCCGAGCAGACGAGCGCGTCGATCTGACCCATCGCCGCGCGGCTCGCCTCGGTCACGCGCTCGACGTCGGCCGGGTTCACGACGTCGACCACCTCGGCCCGGCTTTTCTCGCCTAACTCGGCGGTCGCCGCTTTCAGCCGCGCAGGATCGACGTCCCACAGCGTCACTCGCCCGCCCTCGGCGATGAAGCGGCGGGCGAATGTCAGGCCGATGCCCGACGCGCCGCCGGTCACGACGGCGGTCATCCCTTCGAAACGCTTGTCGTTCGACATGTCACCCCTCCCAATGCTGGCCGAAGCCGATCCTCATCCCGGAAACAGCGTCTCGCCGCCGTCGACCCTGAGGACCTGCCCGCTGATGTACTTGCTCCTCGGCCCGGCAAGGAAGGCGACCGCGTCGGCCATCTCGTTCGGCTCGCCGCGTCGCCTCGAAGTGTGCGGTCTTCGTCGCCCCAGGGCTCACCCCATTGACCCTAACGCCCTCGGCGCGGACCGCCGCCGCGAGGCAGCGCGTGCAATGGATGACGGCGGCCTTGAGCGCGGCATAGATGACCCCGGCGGTCACTCCGAACTGAGCCGCGGCGGAGCCGCTGTTGGTCACCGATCCGCCTCCCGCTTTCGCCATCGGCGGCACGAACGCCTGGCAGACCAAAATCGCTCCATAGAGGTTGTTCTCTGGCAGCGCCTTAATCTCTTCGAGCGGAATGCCGAGCGCATCATTCGGCACGGGCTTGCCGCCCGCCGCCCCAATGTCTCCGCCGGCACAATTGACGAGGATATCGACCCGTCCGAGCTTGGCCTCGATCTGCTCCTTCATTTTTGTCACCGCCGCTTTGTCGCCGATGTTGCCGGTCACCGCCGCAGTCCTGCCGCCATGACTGGCGATCGCGGTGCGACGGCGGCGAGATCGGGCGCTTCGCCGAATTTGGCCGGCGCAGTCCAGGTGAGGTCGTGGATGGCGACGTCAGCGCGTAGCTCCGCCATGGCGCGCCCCAGCCCGCGGCCTGAGCCGGTGACGAGGGCGATCTTGCCCGCGAGCTCCTTCGTCATGCGTCAGTGTCCTCGACGGCGTTCACGCGGATGTAGTCCGGGCCGAGTGCGCGCGCCAGCGCATGGGGCGTCGCCGATAGTCCATTCCTTGGCAGTGGAATAAGCGGGCATTTCCGCCGGTCCGCGCCAGCGACCGAGGAGAGATTGATGATGGAGCCAAAGCCCAGCTCGCGCATCTGCGGGTGGACTGCCTGGGCGGCAAAGAAATGGTGCCTTAAATTAACGTTCTCCGCCCGGTTCCAGTAGTCCACGGATGTCTGATCTTCGTTGCCCTCGTCGCGGGGCGTGCCTCTTTGTAAGTTGGATGCCCTACGGCGTCAAACGCAGCTGCGCACTCTTTCGCGAATGAAACAGGAAGAGAAAGAGCGGCAGAGGCGCCGCGTAGCCCCAGGATTGTTCAGAGCGGCGTAGCCGGCGCCGCCGATCGCGCGCAAGAGGTAGAGCCCGGCCCGGAGTGACCGGATCGCAGCCATCGCGCAAAAACAGGGCCGCCGACACTGCGGCCAACCGCATCACGGACGCCCAGATGGCGCCGCCGCGCCCTGATGTCCGGTCGTCAGCACGACACGCCGCCAACGCCATGGCTCCAGAAAGGAAGAAGATCTCAAGGAGCATCGCGAAACACAGAACCGCGGCTCATATGCCGATCAGCGGCTCAATGAGGCGTCCGATCCAACCGCTGAGCCTGTGCCCCCCTCGACCGCAGCCAAACATATGCATTCGCCGTCCCGATCGACGACCGGTTGGTGATCGACCTCGTCGTCCATCTCGACGCGGTCGCCGGCGCGATACTGTCCGAGCGAGTCGGAGAACGAACCGGTCAGCACCTGGGTATATTCCGACCCGGAAAGGCCATGGTGAGGAAAAGGCCGCCCTCGCGGAATGTCGGCGTCGATTCCACGCCGCCTGGCCAGAGATCGCCTCGCTGCGATTTGATGATCGCCTTCGGCGCTTTTGGGGACTATTATTTGAGTCAGTGCGCCGCAGGTTTCCTGGAGGGGGGTGACGGATGTCGGACTCTACTGCGTCAAGCATGCCGATGAGCTTGGTCGCCGAGGCTCAGCATAGATCGATCCGATGTGCGGCGCGCCCGGTCTTGGCGGCGGCGGTCTTCGCAGGGGTGCTGGCGATCCTTGGTGCGCCAAGCACGGCGCTCGCCGGCCCGGCATTTCTCGGCAATTGGGCGCGTGGCGACGGCAAGACCCATATCCGGGTCGAACCCTGCGGCCCACAGTTTTGCGGAATCAACACTTGGGTCAGGCGCGGAGATTCTGGCGAAAAAGTTGGCGACCGGCTTGTCGCGAACGTCAGGCCGGTCGGCGCGGAGCGTTGGTCAGGCAGCGCCTTCGATCCGCAACGCAACCGACACTACTCAATGCTAATTCTCGTGGCTGACCGGCGTATGACCACGAAAGGATGCGTATGGGGCGGCATGATGTGTCAGAGCATGGCTTGGACGCGGCTCGGCCCGACGTACTGAATTTTCGCTAACGCTGTGCGCCATCCTTGCCGCCAGGCCTGCGCACAACCGGTTCGCAGTCGCGCTCCCGATTGGGTAAGGCGCCGCGCGGCGCGCCACGGATCGCCACTCCTAGCGCTCAGCCGGCGGAGGTCACTGCCAGGTCACGAACATCAGCACCCCCGCTATGGCGATCGTCGCCATCGAAAGGAGGTAGGCGGCCTGGAGCGTAACGGTCTTCCAGTAGAGCAGCCTCGACAGCAGCGCGCAGCGAGCCGGCAGATCCTCCACCTCGAGCACCGGATCGGTGATGAATTCGAAATCCTCCGGCGTTGAATTGCGCCAGAGCGGAAAGCGCCTGCGCCCCTCGCGGGGAAACCGCGGATAGACGGATGCGAGCAGACAAAAGAAAATGACGATGAACGGCGCCAGCAGCACCGGCACGTTGAGGTAAGGGGGATAGCTGTCTCGAAAGCCGAGAACCGTGCCCATCATGATCGCGACAAAGAGCACGGCAATGTTCGCCTTGAGGTCGCTGAGGCGAATGGAATCGCTGTAGCCGGCGATCAGATTGCGCAGCTGGGCGTTGCGGTCCTTGGCCATCAGCGGCCCCGCGACGGCTGCGCGTGGATCATGGCCTGGCGGCTTCTCTCAAGCATACCAGACGTACATCAAAATGAAGACCGTCAAGACAATGCTCACCATCGAGACAAAGAAACTGATCCTGATGTATTGGGTCTTCCACCATAGCAGTTCCGACAGAACCGAGCATCGCAGCTTGAGCTGCTCAAGTTCGTCCTCCGCTTCGACGACATTTGCGAAATCGCTGAGCGTGGCGTTGCGGGAGACGATGAAATGCTTGGCGCCGCGCTTCGGATAACGCGGGATGAGTACGGCGAACAGGCACAGGTACACGATCAGGAACGGCAGCATGACAAAGGGGATCGGCAGATACTTGGGAAAATGGGTGTAATTGCCCAGCACCGGCCCCATCATGAACGCGACGAACAGGATCGCGATGTTGGCCTTGAAATCGCTGGCCCGGATCGCATCGGTGTATCCGGCGATCAAGCCCCGATACGCTTGGGCGGGATCGGCAGCGTTCTTATTCATCCGACAGTCGGATGCTCCAAAAGCCTACTGGGGGACGGTCCGCCCGCGCCGCTGCCGGGCCTCGGCCGACGAGTCCGTCAGAAACCGAATTGGCGTGAACTCCGACGCCCTGTCAAGATCGGTTGAATTTCGATGTGCGGCCGCGGCGGGCGCGCCAGAACTGCGCCATCCTCAAACACGCCGGTTCGTGGTCGCCTTCGCCCGAGCAGAGAGGGCGAGGAGGAGCTTGGATTTGAGCTCGCGGCGAAATCCGCGAGGTTCAGAGACGAGCCTGCCAGGGATTCAGAAACCAAAGAATTCGCGACGCAGCGCGTCTTCGTAAAGCTTCTTCTTATAGATTACTTCCCTCTGTTTCTTGGTCTCGCAGAAATAGGCGGCCTCCCACTTGTCCAGCTCGGCGACGCTATGATTGCCTGAAGCGAGCGCCTCCTCCTCACGGATCGCCCGGACCCACTCGTCGACCGCAGCCTTGTAGGCCGCCTGCAATTGATCGAGTTCCTGCTGGAGATCGGCTGAAATGTCCGACATGGTCGCTCCTTCTTGTCTTCGACTAGCGCCGCAGTGTGAACGTTAGACGACACTGAGGCCCGGAGCGTCCTGGAAAAGCAGGTCAAGATCGGTATTGCTCGTCGCTGGCCCTCTCCATCCACTCGGCGGCCTTGCCGTTGAGCTTCTCCTGGAATGGCAATATGGCTCATGGCGGTGGTCGGCGTGGCCCCGCGCCAATGCTTCTCTCCCGGAGAAAGCCAGACCACGTCGCCGGGGCGGATCTCCCCGATCGGTCCACCCTCGCGCGGGATCCGGTTGGCGCCGGTCATGACGATTAGGGTCTGGCCGAGCGGATGGGTGTGCGAGGCCATGCGCGCACTCGGCTCGATAGTGACAAGGGCGCCGGCGACGCGCGCCGGATCGGGCGGCTGAACAGGGGATTAAGGCGCACCGCGCCGGTGAACCATTCTGTCGGTCCCTTGCAAGAAAGGCTGTGACCCGCTTCGCTTGATCTCCATCGTATTTCTCCGCTTCGCGACTCACCAAAGCATTGTCCAAGAGAGGGCCGCCGCCTCGGGGGGGAGTTTGTGGGGGCCAGCCAATTTCTGCCAATCGAGGAACAAGCCCCGGAACCCGCCGCGACTCGGATTCGCCCGCTCGATCAGATCGTTCATTAGGCGGAGCCGCCTGACCAGCGTCTTCATGAAGCCCACGGCGCGGGCCGGATTCTCCTCGATCGCCGCGATGAACTCCTCATAAGAAGCGGCGAGGCATTCCGTGTCGGTCGCTGCCCTGACCGTCGCCGATCGCGGCCCGGGCTCGATCAGGCACATTTCGCCGAACACCTCGCCCGTCTGCAGCGTGTCGACGACCCTGGCGTTGGCGGCCTGGCCGATAATGACTTCGACCGACCCGCTGACGATGAAGAACGCGGTGTCGCCGTCGTCGCCTTCGGCGATGATCGTGTCCCCGGCCTTGAACGAGACGTTTTGCATGCGTGGCTCCCTGGCGCGTCGAATCCGGCGCCGCCGGTTATATCAGGTCTGAACGGGACCAACGCCGGGAAGGACCAGCTGGCGGCGGTTTTGCGTAACTTGCATGAATCCCACGTCGCCGTGGATCGCCTCAGGCGAAAATTCAGCCTCGCCCAAGCTCGCCCGGCCAGCTTGGCGCCGAAGCTACACACAGCCGGAGATTGGGAAGATTCGCGCCCTTATCGACGCTCCTGTCCAAAACTGTCCGACCCCAGAGTAGCGCGGTGGCGAAATCCATGACCGCCGCGTCGCCAACGCATGGGCCCAGGCATCGGCTCTTGTTGACCACGGCGATGCTGGGAACGCTTTGCCTCGGCTATGGCCGGCGCGCCTATGCCGACTGCGCCCCGTCGGGCCCGGCCGGGACCTACGCGTGCTCGGGATCTGTAACCACGACCCAAATCCTGAGCCCCGCCCCGGTGACTGCGCCGCTGGTCGTCACCACGACCCCCGGCTTCGGAATCACGACGACCACTGGCGATGCTTTGGACCTGTCGACCACAGCCGCAGGCGCCGGTCTCGGCTTAACCGATGCCTACGTCTCGACGATCGTCGGCAACGGCTATGGGATCAATGCGACGAACCTGGGCGCCGGCAATTTAGCGATTACGACCACCGGAAGCGTCAGCGGCGGCGTTCTCCAAAATGTCACCGCTTCCGGCATTCTCGCGAAAAACTACGGTGCTGGATTGATCATCAGCGCCGCAGGCGTCGTCGGGACGAACTATGGCATAAGCGCGCTCAACAAAGGTCTGGGCGACTTGTCGATCACGACGACCGGCGCGGTCTACGGCAAATACAATTCGGGCATTGCGGCAAAAAACTACGGCGGGTCGCTGACGATCAGCGCGGCGACCGTCGTCGGTGGAAATTACGGCGTTGGCGCCGGCGCAAAGGGCGACGGTATTTATGCCCTGAACCAGGGCAGCGGCGCGCTGTCGGTCACAACCAGCGGACCACTCAGCGGCTTTGGCGCAGGAATCGAGGCGAGGAACAGTGGGACGTCACTGACGATCAATGCCGCAGGCAATGTCTCGGGCGGAACGTTCGGCGTCTATGCAGTGAACCAGGGCTCCGGCGCATTGTCGATCACGACCTCAGGCCCGGTCGTCGGCGGCGCCCGCGGCATCTTCGCCAGGAATTATGGCGCCTCGCTTTCGATCACCGCCGCGGGCGCGACCGGCCTGGTAGAAGGCATCGCCGCCTACAACCTTGGCAGCGGCTCCCTGACCGTCACGGCTACCGGGACGGTAAGCGGCGGCTCGAACTACGGCCTCATCGGCAAAGGGTACCAATTGGGGCAGGGCGTCACGATTCAGGTTGAGAATGTGTCGGGCAGGTACGGCGTCGTCGGCGTGGACTATGGGCCGGGCCTCCTGTCGATTACGACAACCGGGACCGTGACCGGATCAGGCGGATCGGGGGTCTTCGCCTACAGCGCCTACGGGAGCGGCGTGAGCGTTAAGACTTACGGTCCAGTCACCGGCTCGGTGAACGGTGTCTATGCCAAACTTGGCGCTTACGGCCTGGCGGCACCGCCGGTCGGCGCCTTGTCGATCACCGCGGGAGGATCGGTGACGGGAATGACCGGCGCAGGAATTGCCGCGCTCAACTACGGCCAAACTGGCTCGACGACATCGATCACCGTGACTTCGACCGGCTTAGTTCAGGGCAAGATCGCCGGCGTCATCGCCTATTCGAAATATGGCGCGCCGATCGCGATCACCAACAACGGGGTAATCCAGAACCTGTCGGGAGCCTCGACCGACGTCGCGATCGCGACGACCGGCGGCCCGGCTGCGATCGTCAACAACGGTACGATCACCGGCGTCGTCAATGTCTCGGGTCCGACCGCCAGCGGGATGACCAACAACGGGACCTGGAACACCGCGGGTGGAACCAACGCGTTCGGCGGGACGGACACGCTCACCAACGCCGCCAGCGGCACGATCGTTGCCGCCGCAAGCGGGGCTGCGGGCCCGGTCACTACGACGTTCAGCGGCCTGGCGACCTTCAACAATGCCGGCCTGATTACCATGGCCAACGGCATGGTCGGCAACCAGGTCGTCATCAACGGGAATTTTGTCGGCCAGGGAGGGTCGGTCGCGCTGGGCACTACGCTCGGCGGCGACGGCTCTGCGACCGACCAACTGGTGATCAACGGCAACGCGTCCGGGACGACCCGTCTATTCATCACCAACGTCGGCGGGTTCGGCGCCCTGACGACGAACGGCATCGAGGTGGTCGCGATCAGCGGTGTGTCGACCTCGACCGCATTCACTCTGGGCCAGCCGGTCGAAGCGGGCGCTTATGCCTATACCCTGGTCGAGGGCAGCGGCGGGGCCGGCAGTGAGAACTGGTCGCTTTCGTCGACCCTGTCGCCGACCCCAACGCCAACACCGACCTCCACGGCTACGCCAACCCCAACACCGACTCCGACGCCGACGCCAACGCCGACTCCGACGCCGACGCCAACGCCGACCCCCACGCCGACGCCAACGCCGACCCCAACGGCTACGCCGACGCCAACGCCGACGCCAACCCCGACCCCCACACCAACTCCCACCCCAACACCAACGCCGACCCCGACGCCGACGCCGACGCCGACGCCGACGCCAACGCCGACGCCGACGCCGACGCCGACCCCGACCCCGACGCCGACGCCGACCCCGACCCCGACGCCGACGCCAACGCCGACGCCGACCCCGACGCCTACCCCGTCGCACACACCGACACCCACGCCGACCCATACCCCCAGGCCGACGCCCACTCCCAAGCCCACGCCGACCCCGACGCCAACCCCCGATCCGCCGCCTAAGCCGGCTTCGAAGCCCGCGGCGGCGGGCCTACCCAACTATCGCAACGAGGTTCCCGTCTATCTCGCCATGCCTGAGTTCGCGAACGAGCTTGGCTTCGCGATGATCGATACCGCCGACGCGCGCCTTGGCGGGGGACGCCCGGAATTCAGGCCTCCGCCGCCGGGCTTTCGGGCCGAAATCGCCCCGTGTGAGTCTCTTTCAGGGGCGGATGCTGAAAAGGCGATCCAGTCAGGGGGCGAATGCGCCACTCCTTCGGACCGAGCCAAGCTCGATGCGCTCGAGCGGGCCGACGCCAACGACTCTATTCGCAACAATCTCATGTGGGGCCGGGCCCTCGGCGCAACCGGCCAGCAGCAGCCTGGCGGCGCCGCGAGCCTGTCGCTCGCGACGCCGTTTCTCAACGGCAAGGGCCCGCAATACAGCGCGAGCTACGGCGGCTTCGAGGCCGGCCTCGATCTCTGGCGGCAGACGAACCGCAGCGGCGCCCGTGACAACTTCGGCGTCTACATTGGCGCCCTCACGGCGTTCGCGGATGTCGACGAGGTCTATTCGTCGGCCAAAGCAGGCACGGTCACGATGAACGCCTACTCGGGCGGCGCTTATTGGACCCACTTCGCCCCACAAGGCTGGTATATCGACAGCGCACTTCAAGGGACGTGGTTCGGTCGGGCTCACGGCGGCACGAACGTGACCGGCATGACGGTCTCCGGTTCGGCGCTGACGGCGTCGATCGAGGTGGGCGATCCCTTCTCTGTCACTCCGTCGTGGACAATCGAGCCGCAAGCCCAAGCAATCTACCAATACGCAGCCCTGGGCTCCGGCGTAGATGCCTTTGGCCTGACCAGCTTCGGCGCGAACAACGACTTCCGCGCGCGAATCGGCGCTAAGGCGTCCTACGTCGCCCTGAGCGGCGCCAACGGAGCCGGACTCCCCATCACCTTCTGGGGCCGGGTCAACATCTGGCATGACTTCATTGCGAGCCCCCCCGCCGCGACCTTCGCCACCCTGTCGGGCCTCGATCCAACGACGCTTACAGGCGCGCTCCAGGGAACGTGGGGTGAGATCGACCTCGGCTTGAACGCGCCGGTGACCAAGACCCTAAGCCTCACCGGCTCGGCTTTCTACGACCATTCGATCGACGGCGGCGCGACCTGGAGCCTCGGCGGCCGAGTGGGCGTCAAGATCGAGTTCTAGGGCTGGCTCGATCCGCGCTCCTGCGCGAGGGGCCCGCGCTCAATGCCGTGGTCGAGCGCCGCAAGCCTCCTCCCGGCCGCATCCACCACTCGGATCTTGAATTCGATGCTGTAGGTACGGTGCTTGGCCACGAGCTTCCTTCTTTTGAAAGCCCGGCCCCACGGTCAATTCTCTCTCGCCCAATTGTCCACCCCAAGGGGACCACTCCACAAAACAGGGAACTTTTCCGCACAACAGGGGAGCCTTTTTCCGCGAACAGGGCAATTTCGGCCAGGAAATCGGATACCGGTTCGCCGCAAACCTCGCAGCGGAAAGGACCAAGGCGAACGCCTTGATTGCGCCGCCGACTTCGGTTCCACGCAGTTGCAACGGGCTATAGATACCCCTGTTGATTGGTTCAGGCTCCGCGGCTCCGCCTCCGGCGAGGGGGACATTGCTCGAGCGTCAGCGCCAGCCAAGGGCTGGGGCGACGTGTTTGAGGATCGCCTCGATGACATGCGCGCAATATGCGACCCCGAGCTGGTTGGGGATGGTCAGCAGCAGCGTGTCGGATTCCGCGATGGCCTCATCCTTTCCGAGCTCTTCAACCAGGCGGTCCGGTTCGGCGGCATAGCCGCGGCCGAAGATCGCCCGCGTCTTCTGGTCGATAAAGCCGATCTGGTCCTCTTCCCGGTCCTCACGACCGAAATAGGCATGGTCCCGCGCATCGACCAGCGGAAAGATGCTGCGGCTCACCGAGACCCGCGGCTCGCGCTTATGGCCAACCTCTTTCCAGGCTGCGCGGAAGGTTCGGATCTGGGCGGCCTGCTGGACATGGAACGGCTCGCCGCTCTCGTCGTCCTTGAGCGTCGAGCTCTGCAAATTCATGCCGAGCTTCGCCGCCCAGGCCGCGGTGGCGTTGGAGCCTGCGCCCCACCAGATCCGGTCGCGCAGGCCCTCCGAATAGGGCTCGAGGCGCAACAGGCCCGGCGGGTTCGAGAACATCGGACGAGGGTTCGGCTGGGCAAAACCCTCGCCGAGCAGCGCCTCGAGCAGGACCTCGGCGTGCCGCCGGCCCATATCGGCGTCGCTCTCACCGTCCGCCGGTCGATAGCCGAAATGGCGCCATCCCTCGATCACCTGCTCGGGCGAGCCCCGGCTGATGCCCAGCTGCAGGCGGCCGCCGGCGATCAGGTCGGCTGCGCCTGCGTCCTCGGCCATGTAGAGCGGATTCTCGTAGCGCATGTCGATGACCGCGGTGCCGATCTCGATGCGGCTGGTCTTCGCGCCGGCGGCGGCGAGCAGCGGGAAGGGCGAGGCGAGCTGGCGGGCGAAGTGGTGGACGCGAAAATAGGCCCCGTCCGCTCCCAGTTCCTCGGCGGCGACGGCGAGATCTATCGATTGCAGAAGGGCGTCGGAGGCCGAACGGGTCTTTGACTGAGGCGAGGGCGTCCAATGCCCAAACGAGAGAAAGCCGATCTTCTTCATTGCAATGCCTCGCGCCGATGATCCCGATGCAGCTTAGCTGAGGAGGCGGCCCGGCATCAACTCCTGCGCCGGTCCGATGTAAGTATCGCTTACATGAGCTGGCGCAAGGACGAGCCGGGCGAGGCGGAGGCGCCGCGCGGCTATCATCACGGCAATTTGCGCGAGGCCTTGATCCGCGCAGCGATGGAATTGATCGCCAGAAAAGGGACGGCGGGGTTCACCTTCGCGGAGGCGGCGCGCTTCGCCGGGGTCAGCCCCGCCGCGCCCTATCGCCATTTCCGCGACCGCGACGAGTTGATGGCCAATGTGGCGCTGCGCGGCTTTGAGCAGTTCGCCGCGGCGCTCGCGCGCGCCTGGGACGAAGGACGCCCCGACGAATTCACCGCGCTCGACCGGCTCGGCAAGGCCTATCTCGAATTCGCCCGCGCCGAGCCCGCCTTCTATTCGGCGATGTTCGAGGCAGGCGTTCCGGTCGGCGCCGATCCTGCGTTGCGGGAAGCCGGCGAGCGGGCCTTCGCGGTGTTGCGAGGCGCCGCGGACAAGGTCTGCGCCGCGATGCCCGCGAGCATCCGCCCGCCGGCCTTGATGGTCGCGCTCCACATCTGGGCGATGGCGCACGGCGTCGCTTCACTGTTCGGGCGTGGCGATGGAGCGCAACGCGCATTGCCGATGTCGCCCGCGGAGCTTCTGGAGGCGCACATGCTCGTCTATCTGCGGGGGCTCGGCGCGAAGCCGTGAAACAGGCTTGACAACGGCTGCGACTAATGTAAATGTTCATTACATTTACAACCGAGGACATGCCATGCCTCTTATTCTGATGATTTTGGGGTTCGTTTGGTGGTGGCCGCTGGGTCTCGTTATGCTCGGCTTCCTGATCGCGAGAGGAAGGCTCGGCTGGTGGCGTCATTCATATGCTGGAGATGGACCGATGCTCGACTGGGAACACCGTGGAGACCGCTGGGAACGCAAGATCGCCCGGATGCAAGAAAAAATGGACGTGATCCGTTCGAGGATGGAGCGCGTGAGAGGCGCCCGCGACTGGTTCGGCCCGGCCTCGAGCGGCAACAACGCCTTCGACGACTATCGCGCGGAGACGCTGAAGCGCCTCGAAGACGAACAGCGCGAGTTCAAGGACTTCCTGGGCCGGCTGCGTTTCGCCAAGGACCGCGCCGAGTTCGATCAGTTCATGGCCGAGCGGCGCCAGCGTCCCTACGAGTCGAATTCGCCAACCGAGCCGCCGGCCGCCCCGCACAACTGAGGCTCGCCGGGCCCCGCCAGTCGCCGACGCACGCAATAGCGAAGGGGGTCGCCCATGCGACCCCCTTCCTCGCATCAGCGGCCACCGGCCGGCGACTTCGATCTCCGGTTTAAAGGGGGCGCAATGACAAAGGTTCGAACCCATCAGCCGGATGAAGCGGTTTTCAGAGCGATCCTGCCCGAAGATATCGACTGGAAGCCGTTCCCGGCATTTCCGGCTTTGGCGCATCTCGCCGTCGTCGTCGGCGAACCCTCGAAACCGGGCCCCTATCTGATCCGGGTCAAGGCGGCCTCCGGCACGAAGCTGATGCCGCACAGACATCCGGAGGATCGCATCTACACGGTGATGTCCGGCGTTTTCCATATCGGCCTTGGCGAGCGGTTCGATGGCGACAAGGTGAAGGCCTATCCGCCCGGCGCTGTCGTCGTCCTTCCTGGCGATACCTGGCATTTCCACTGGGCGAAATCCGGCGAGTACATCACCCAGATCACGGGCGTCGGGCCGCTGGGGATCGAATACCGGGACGTGAAGGACGACCCTCGGAGCTTGTAGATGCGCGCCGGCGCCGGACGGGTCCCCTAAGGCTGAGGCGGTCGGCGCGCTGATTCCGCGACCGCTTCGTCGAGCAGGCGCGCCAGCCGGTGCGGTTCTTCGGGAAAGCCCGCCCGGATCCACAGCGCCTGAACCACGCGCAGCGTCTCGCCGACGCGCGGGCCTGCCGCTACGCCGCGGGCGATCAGTTCGGCGCCGCCGAACGGCAGTTTCGGCTCGCGTGTCTCGGCCAGGAACCGATCGGCGGCGGCGAAGGCCGCATCTGCCGGCGGCGCGCCCAACTCGACCTGCGCAAGCGCGAGCGCATCGCGCGCAGCCTCGCGCCCGGCGTTGAACAGGAGAGCGCGCAGGGCCTCGGGCGGCGGAGGCGCCGCGATCCCGTGCAGGCCGACGAGCGCTGTGGCGGCGGACCTGATCCCCTCATGTTCGGCGTTGGCGAGCCGCAGGCGGTCGCGCAACCGATCCGCATCCTCCGGGATCGCGGCGGCAAGCGCGGCAAGCCGCAGGATCGCATCAGGCTCGCGGCCGCGATCCGCCTCGATCGCGATCAGGCGGCTGAGCCGTCGAGGGTAGGCAAGGCCGCCGAGGATCGGCTCGAGAAAGCCGCACTCGCCCATCGTCTGGATGACCTCGCCGGCGCGCCGCGCCGTGACGAGTTTCAGGAACTCGGCGCGCACCCGCTCCCGCGAAAGCCGCGCCAGGCCATCGCGGGCGCGGATCGCAGCCGTTAGACCCTCCGGGTCGAGGCCGTTCGCGGCAAAGCGGGCCGAGAAGCGGAAGAACCGCAGAATGCGCAGATAATCCTCGCGGATGCGCTGATCGGCGTCGCCGATGAAGCGCACCCTTCCGGCAACGAGATCGTCAAGTCCGCCGACGGTGTCGTGGACCGTTCCGTCCGCGCCGAGCGAGAGCGCGTTGATGGTGAAGTCGCGCCGCCTGGCGTCGGCGGCGAAGTCGCGTCCGAACGCCACCTTGGCCCAGCGCCCGTCGGTCTCGACGTCCTGGCGCAGCGTCGTCGTCTCGATCGGACGTCCGTCGACGACAATGGTCACCGTGCCATGCGAGACGCCGGTCAGCGCAACCTTGAACCCCGCCGCCCGAGCCCGGCGAATGACTTCGTCGGTCGACGCGGTGGTCGCGAGATCGAAATCAAACGCTCTCTCGCCGAGCGCGAGGTCGCGCACCGCGCCGCCGACCAGGCGCGTCTCCTCGCCGGCGCCGTTGAGGGCCGCGAGCGCCCGCGCCAACGGGCCTTCCCTGAGCGGCGTGAGATCCTTGAGCTTGCTGCCCGCCAAGCCGCTGAGGGGCGTCATTCGATCCGTCCCGGGACCAGGACACCGTTTTCGACATGCGCCGGAACGTAGACCCCACGGCCCCGGGGTGCGAATGCGTTGATCGCGACGAGCCCGAGAACCGCTGCCGCGAGACCGATAAGCGTCATGATCGACACCCGTCCGCGCGTCCAGTGCTCGACCTCGAGCGGGTAGCGGGCGCGCAAGATGAGGTAAAGCGCGTAAACCGCGAATGGGCTCAGGAACAGCGCCAGCGGGTCGAAAAGGGCCCTTCCCATCAGGTGGACAGCTTTTCGTAGAGGTTGCGCAAGATTCCGGCGGTGGCGCCCCAGATATAACGCCCCTCGTGCGGCATGGCGTAGAATCTTCGTCGGCGGCCCTGCCACTCGCGCTCCTCAAGGCGATGATTGGCCGCGTCCATCAGGAACGCGAAAGGGGTCTCGAAGACCTCGTCGACCTCCAGCGCGTTGACCCTCAGCGCGAACGAGGATTCGACGAGTGCGACGAGGGGCGCGATCCGGAACCCGGTGCCCGTGAGGTAGGGATCGAGCCAGCCGAGCGGCTCGACGTAGCGCTCTTCAAGCCCGATTTCCTCGCGCGCCTCGCGCAACGCCGCCTGGAGCGGCGTCTCGCCTGGGTCGATCTTGCCGCCGGGAAAGGCGACCTGGCCCGAATGGGCGCGCAAATCCGACGCCCGCAACGTCAAGAGAACAGCCAGTCCTTCAGGCCGTTTGACGATCGGCAGGAGGACCGCGGCGGGTTTCGCGCGCGCGACCACGGCCGGCTCCACGCGATGACCGCTGATCGCGTAGTCGCTCGGCCCTAGCGGCGCCGCTCGCTCGAGATCCTCGACTTCAAGCGACCACGCAAGCTTCCGTCGCGCCAGCCCGCGCAGCGAGGCCGGGTTCAGATCGGAGACAAGGTCGGCGCTCAAAGCCCCTCGATTTCGCTCGCCCGGCACATGGGGAAGAACAGGCCGCGCGAGCGCACGCCGAACCAGTCCTCGTTCTCGAACGGCTCAGTCCGGCCGAGCGCGACAAGATCATAGAACAGCGCTCGCTTGACCAGCGCCCAGAGGTCGCCCCTGATCCGGACATAGGGCTTCAGGCCCGCGGAAGCGCCGCGCTCGAACCGAAGCGGGTGCTCGCCATCGACAGTCACCAGGTCTTCGACATTGGTCCGAAACGTCAACTGCGATTCGTTTGCGTCTTCGCTGGCCCCCATTTCGACCGCCAGAAACGGCGCATCGTCGACCTTGATCCCAACTTTCTCGACGGGCGTCACCAGGACATAGCGGTCACCCTCCTTGCGCATGATCGAGGCGAACAGCTGGACCAGCGGCGCCCGGCCAATCGGCGAGCCACAATAAAACCACGTTCCGTCGGCAGCGATGCGCATGTCGATATCGCCGCAGTCAGGCGGATTCCAGGAAGGCGACGGCGTCAGACCGCGTAATCGCCCCATCGCCGCCTCGCCGAGTCCTCGCAGAGACGCTTCCGGCGCGCGGGCCGGCTCTGCGTTATTCTCGCGCTTATATGTGGGCGAATCCGGCATCTGCGTGCTTAGGGCTTGCGCGAAACAGGCGCGGGTTCAATCTAGTGCGCTTGAAGATAAAACAAAACAGTAAGCCATTCGCTTGCCAAAAGGACGAACGATGAACGTCACCAATATCGCCGACCCAAGCCAGCTCACTCGTGACGCTGACCTGGCGCTGGAGCGCATCTCCGCCGCACGGGCAGAGATCGGCGGCGTCATATTCGGCCAGGAGCGCGTCGTCGACCTCGCGCTCACCACGCTGCTTGCGGGCGGACACGGATTGTTGATCGGCGTCCCGGGACTAGCCAAGACCAAGCTGGTCGAGACGCTCGGGATCGTCGTTGGCCTCGACGCGCTCCGGGTTCAGTTCACTCCCGATCTGATGCCGACCGACATTCTCGGTTCCGAGGTGATGGAGGAAGGTCAGGACGGCAAGCGCGGCTTCCGCTTCATCAGAGGACCGATCTTCGCCCAGCTCCTGATGGCCGACGAGATCAACCGCGCCAGTCCCCGGACCCAGTCGGCGCTGCTGCAGGCCATGCAGGAGCATCATGTCACGGTCGCCGGGGCGCGCCATGATCTCCCCCGACCGTTCCACGTGCTGGCGACGCAGAATCCCCTGGAGCAGGAAGGCGCTTATCCGCTGCCCGAAGCGCAACTCGATCGCTTTCTCTTGCAAATCGACGTCGGCTATCCCGATCGGGCGGCGGAGCGCCGAATCCTGATCGAGACGACAGGCGAACGTGAGGCGCGGCCGAAATCCGTCATGACAGCGGAGGATCTGATGGCCGCGCAACGGGTCGTGCGCCGGGCGCCGATCGGCGACCGCGTCGTCGAGGCGATCCTCGACCTGGTGCGCGCCGGTCGCCCGGGCGAGGGCGATTCCGAGTTGACGAAGGGGATCAGTTGGGGCCCTGGCCCGCGCGCCGCGCAGGCGTTGATGCTGGCCGCGCGCGCCCGGGCGCTGGTCGATGGGCGCCTCTCGCCGTCCCTCGACGATGTCGCGACGTTGGCCGAGCCCGCGCTCAAGCACCGTATGGCGCTGAGCTTCGCCGCCCGCGCCGAAGGCGAGACGATTTCGGCGGTGATTGCGCGGCTCGTCGCCAAGACGATCCAATGACGCGGCGGCCTTCGGCGCAATGACGCTCCCTGCCTCCATCCGTCGGGACGCGGTCACGCTCTCAGCCCGTCTGCCGAGCCTCATAATCGCCGCCCGTAGGGTGGCTCAGACGGTGCGTCATGGCGTCCACGGCCGCCGGCGCGCCGGGTCGGGCGAAACCTTCTGGCAATTTCGACCTTTCCTGTCCGGCGAGCCGTCGTCGCGAGTCGACTGGCGGCGCTCGGCGCGAGAAGAGCGCGCTTTCGTGCGCGAGCGGGAATGGGAGGCTGCGCACACCGTCTGGATATGGTTCGACCGTTCGGCCTCGATGCAGTTCGGCTCGAGTCTGGCGCCGGTTACCAAGATCGAGCGCGCCGCTTTATTGGCGCTGGCGTTCGCCGACCTTTGCGTGCGGGGCGGCGAGCGAGCGGGATTGCTCGGCCTCACCCGGCCGTTGGCGACGCCCGGCGTCGTCGAGCGCTTTGCGGAGGCTATCGCGACCGACGAGCGGCTTCGCGGCGCTTCTCAGGCCGCGTTGCCGCCGGCGTTGCCCGCCGCGACACGTTCAATGGTTCTCATGCTCGGCGATTTTCTTTCCGAACCTGAAGAAGTGGCGCGCGCGATCCGGACTGTGAGCGCGGAGGGCGCGATCGGCGAACTCGTCATGATCGCTGACCCGATTGAGGAGACATACCCGTTCTCGGGCAACACCGAGTTCCTGGACCCCGCCGGCTCGCTGACCGTTCTCACGCCGCGGGCGCAGAATTTGCGCGACGCCTATCTCATCCGCCTCGCCGCTCATCGCGAGGCAATACGACGCGTCTGCGTCCGCTCCGGCTGGGGTATGAGCATTCACCGTACCGACAGTTCGCCGGCCGAGATTCTGCTTGCGCTGCGCATGCGGCTTTCCGCGTCCGAACCCGGCGCGGGCTCGAGGAGCGCCTGAACTCATGTTCGGTTTGCCCCTCGCCTTCGCCGCTCCCGCCGTCCTGGCCGCACTCGTTGGCCTCGTCGCCCTTTACTTCCTGCTGCGCGTCACGCCGCCCAGTCCTCGTCGGGCGATATTTCCCCCGCTGAGGCTGCTTATCGGGCTCGATCCGACCGAGACGACGCCTGCGCGGACTCCGTGGCCGATCCTGGCGCTGCGGCTCGTAATCGGGGCGCTCATTATCCTCGCCATGGCCGAGCCGTTGTGGAACAGCTTCGCCGCGCTATCTGGGTCGGGGCCGCTCCTGATTCTCATCGACGACGGGTTTGCGGCGGCGCCGGCATGGGACAAGCGAATCGACTTCGCCCGGGAACGAGCGGCGGGGGCGGCGCGGAGCGGTCGAATCGTGGCGATCCACAGCCTCTCCGAGGGTGGACATGACATCGCGCCCCTCGACAGAGCCGGCATTGAAGGCCAGTTGCGCTCGCTCTCGCCGGCCCCCTACGCGCCCGATCGCGCGGCGGCGCTGCCGGCGATCGAGCGATTTCTCGCACGCGAGCCGAAGACCGACATTCTATGGATCGCCGACGGGGTCGAGCTCGGCGGCGCCAGCGCCTTTTCCGCGAGGCTCGCGTCCATCGCCCGGTCGATCGAAGTGGTGACCGGCAGCCGCGGCGCGCTGGCGCTTGCAGGGGCCGAGAACGAGGCGGGCGCGCTGACGGCGCGGATCACGCGCTCGGACGCGACCGCTCCTGCGACCGGCTCGGTGAGGGCGCTCGACGTCCAGGGACGGGAAATCGGCCAGGCCGCCTTCGACTTCGACGCCAAACCGACGGTTGACGCCCGCTTCGATCTGCCGGTCGAATTGCGCAACGATGTGACCCAAGTCGTCATCGATGGCGAGCGCTCCGCGGGCGCGACCTGGCTTATCGACGAGCGCTCCCGCCGGCGCCGGGTCGCCATCGCCTCGGGAGCGAGCGCCGACGTCGCCCAGCCCCTGCTGGCGCCGAGCTATTATCTCAAGCGGGCGTTGCAGCCGTTCGCCGATATCAGCGAATGGCATGACTCCTCGAGCGACCCGATCGTGTCGTTGCTCGGCGAAAAACCTTCGGTGTTGGTCGTCGCGGACATGAGCATTGCGCCGGGACCGGAACTCGACGCGATCACTCAGTTTCTCGACAGCGGCGGCGTGCTGTTGCGGTTCGCCGGCACGCGGCTCGCCGCCGGCGACGACACATTGACCCCGACCGCGCTGCGCCGTGGCGGCCGCCTGCTCGGCGGCGCCTTGTCGTGGGAAACGCCCAAGCATATCGCGCCGTTTGAGGCGGGCAGCCCATTCTTCGGTCTTGTTGCGCCGGATGAAGTCACCGTTTCTCGCCAAGTGCTTGCCGAGCCCGAGACTGGACTGGCCGAGAAGACCTGGGCTCGGCTCGCAGACGGCACGCCGCTTGTTACCGCCGAGCGGCGCGGCAAAGGCCTTATCGTGCTGTTCCACGTGACCGCGGACACGACCTGGTCGAATCTGCCGTTGTCGGGCCTTTTCGTCGACATGCTTCGTCGAATCGTGGCCGAGGCCGATGCGCCAGGTCAGGGCGCAGCGAAAGCCAAGGTTGGCGAGCACGGCACGGTCCGGCCGCCCCTGCGCACGCTGAACGGTTTCGGCGTTCTCGGACCGCCGCCAGCGCAGGCCGAACCGATCGGCGATGATTTTTCCGGCGTCGGCGACGCATTCCACCCGCCGGGTTTCTACGGAACGCCGAAGTCCTCACGGGCGGTCAATGCGCTGGCCGAAGGCCAAGCCTTGAGCCGCGCCGACTATCGCCCGCTGACGGTGCGCGAAGGCGCGCTTGCAACCACACCGCCAATCGATCTTCGCCGCTGGCTTCTGCCTGCTGCTCTCATCGGCCTGATGATCGACGCCCTGGTTTCGATCTGGCTCATGGGCGGCGCGCCGTTGCGCCGGCGCAAGGCGCTCGCGGTCCTTGCGGTTGCGGCCGCGCTCGGCCTCGTTCCCGTTGCCCAACAGCCCCGCGCCGCGGAAGCCGCGCCGATCTCCGACCGCAACATGGATGCCGCCCTGTCGACCCGCCTCGCCTATGTCATGACCGGCGATGCGACGGTCGATGAAACCTCCAAGCTCGGACTGACGGCTCTGACCCGGGTGCTGGCTTCCCGGACGTCGGCCGAACTGGCCGAGCCGGTCGGTCTCGATCCGGCGCGCGACGAGCTCGCCTTCTATCCGCTGATCTATTGGCCGATCGTCGCCGGGCTGCCGCAGCCGAAGCCCGAGGCTCGCACGCGCATCGCAGCGTTCATGAAAAACGGCGGCACGCTGGTCTTCGACACCCGCGACGCCCTGACAACGCGTCCGGGCGGCTCGCCAACGTCCGAGGCGCTCTGGTTGCGTACGCTTCTGGCCGGGGTCGACGTGCCGGAACTGGAGCCGGTTCCGCACGACCACGTCTTGACCAAGACTTTCTACCTGCTCGACCGCGTCGTCGGACGCACCGCGATCGGGCAGACCTGGATCGAGGCGCTTCCTCCGCCTGACCCGAATGACCGCGTCCAGCGTCCGGCGCGGGCGGGCGACAGCGTGTCGCCGATCGTCATTGCCTCTGACGATCTTGCGGCGGCATGGGCGGAAGACGCCGACGGGCGGCCGCTGTACCCGCTCATTCCCGGCGGGGCGCGACAGCGCGAACTCGCCCTGCGCAGCGGTGTCAATCTGGTCATGTACACGCTCACCGGCAACTACAAGGCCGACCAGGTGCACGCCAAGGACATTCTGGAAAGGCTCACCCGTTGAGCTCGTGGTCGATCGGCTTTTCTCCTTTTCTTCCCTGGCCCGCGCTCTATGCGCTCGCGGCGGCGGCGCTCGCCGTTTCGGTCGCGCTCGTCTGGCGGCGCGTCCGCGGCGCATGGCTGCGCGCGCTCAGCATGGCGCTGTTGCTGCTCGGCCTTTGCGATCCCAATCTCGTCCAGGAGAACCGTCGCCCGCTCAAGGACATTGTCGCCGTAGTCGTCGACCGTTCCGAAAGTCAGGTCATTGGTGAGCGGCCGCAGCAAACCGATAAGGCGCGCGACGAGGTCGAGGCGAGGCTGAAAGCGCTCGGAGACGTCGACTTGCGCGTCGTCGAAACGTCGCGCGAGGAATCCGAAACCCAGGGGACGAAGCTATTCTCCGCACTGCGCAGCGCGCTTGCTGACGCGCCGCCCGAGCGCATCGGCGGCGCCGTGGTGATCACCGACGGCGACGTGCACGACATTCCGCAGTCTCCAGCCGCGCTCGGCTTCAACGCCCCGCTGCACGCGCTCATCACCGGCCATGAGGGCGAGCGTCAGCGGCGCATCGAACTGGTCGAGGCGCCGCGATACGGCATCGTTGGCAAGGATCAGGTCATCGTCGCGCGTGTCCTCGACAGCGCCGACCGTGGCGAGCCCGTGAAGCTCGCGGTGCGGCGCGACGGCGAGTCGATCGCCGAGATCGACGCCAAGGTCGGCGAGCGGATCGATGTCAAGGTCCCGATCGACCATCCCGGGCCGAACGTAGTCGAGCTGGAAGTCGCGCCAGTCGAAAACGAACTGGCCGCCGAAAGCAATCGCGCCGTGGTCAGCATCGAGGGCGTGCGCGACAAGCTCAGGGTGTTGCTGGTCTCCGGCAAGCCGCATCCGGGCGAGCGCATGTGGCGGAATCTCTTGAAGTCCGACGCCAACGTGGATCTGGTGCATTTCACCATCCTGCGTCCGCCGGAGAAGGGCTCCGACGGCACGCCGATCAACGAGCTGTCTCTGATCGCCTTTCCGGTCGCGGATCTGTTCGGACGGCGGATCAAGGACTTCGACCTCATCATCTTCGATCGCTACGCGCAGCAGTCGATCCTGCCCTATGTCTATCTCGAGAACATCGCCAATTACGTTCGCAATGGCGGCGCGCTGCTGATGGCGGAAGGGCCGGAATTCTCGACCCCCGACGGACTCTATTATTCGCCGCTCGGAGCAATCTCGCCCGCCGAGCCAAGCGGCGACGACGTCGAGGGCGCGTATCGCGCCAAGGTGTCTGAAGACGGACTTCGGCATCCGGTGACCCGAGGTCTGAGCGGTCTCGACGCCAACGACGGCGAGCCGAGCTGGGGGCGATGGTTCCGAATCGTCGGCGCGAGACCGACGGGCGGCGACACGATCATGAGCGGCGCGAACGACAAGCCGCTGCTCGTGCTGTCGCGGGTCGAAAAGGGGCGCGTGGCGCTGCTCTTGAGCGACCAGATGTGGCTTTGGGCGCGCGGCTACGACGGCGGCGGACCCTACCTCGACCTTTTGCGCCGTCTCGCGCATTGGCTGATGAAAGAGCCTGATCTGGAAGAGGAGGCTTTGCGCGCGAGCGCCAAGGGGCGCGAGGTGACAGTCGAGCGCCAGAGCGTGACCGGCGCGGCCCGGGACACCTATCTCGTCGCGCCGAATGGCAACAAGACCAAGCTCGATTTGACGCCCTACGCGCCCGGCCTCAGCCGCGCCCATGTGACGGTCGACCGTTTCGGCCTCTATCGCGCCGAGGACGGCGAGCATGTCGCGCTTGTCAACGTCGGCCAGGAGAACCCGCTCGAGATGCGGGATGTCGTCTCGACCACCGATAAGCTCAAGCCGCTCGCCGAGGCGACCGGCGGCACGGTGCGTCGAATCGGCGCCGGCGCGGGCGATGAAATCGTCATGCCGCGCGTGGTCGGCTTAAATCCTTCGCCGAGCTATGGCGGCGGCGACTACATCGGAATCAAACGAACGGGATCGAGCGAGCTGATCGGCGCGCGGTCGACTTCTCTCGCCTCGGGGTTCTTCGGCCTGGCGCTCCTGCTCGGCATGGTGACCCTCGCCTGGGTGAGCGAGAGCGGCGGCTTGCGGCGGACGAGGCGCGACGGCTCGCCCTCCGAAGGCTAGGGCGCCCTGCGGGGGCGTCTCGGCCAGCGCCGCCGCCTCGAACTTGCAGTCGCTCTGCGGCGGCAGGCCCTTGGCTCGCGCCGCCGCCAGTTCCGTCCTCGCCGCCTCGAGATCGGCGACAAACTCCGCCTCCGCGTTCAGTCGGGCGACCGTCGCCGCGCCCATGAAGAAACCTTCGATCACATCGCTGTCCCAGTGAACGTTGCACACGAGCCGGCTTTCGCCGAACGCGCGGCCGCGCGCGAGGATCGCCTCGCTCTGGTCAGGAGACGCTTGGCTCAGCACGAGCGCCCACGCCCAACCGATCGCCGTATGCCCGGAAGGATAGGAGCCGCTCCTCCTCAGCGCATCGTCGCCGGCAGGGAAGCAGGTCGGCGCATGGTTGAGCATGAACGGCCGCGGACGCCGGTATCGGTCCTTGGCGGTGCGGGTCGAGGCGCCCGCATCGGTCGCCACCCGTTGGAGCATCTTATAGAGGCGCGGCGTGTCGGAAGGCGTCACCGGCGCGTTGAGCGAGCAGGCGAAAGCGTCCGCCGCGTGGGGGAAAGAAAGGTCGGCGTCGCCGCCGGCGAGCTTCCAGCGGTCGGTTCCCTGCAGCGCGAGATCCGCGAAGTCGATCTGCATATCGAGCGCCTGCGCCGCCGATCCTTCGGCTGGCGGGCGCGGCAGGAGCGCGGCGCTGTCGAGCGGTTTGGCCAGATAGCCCGGGGCCCTGCCCGACGCCATTTCCGGCGGCGCGGTCGCTTCGTCGGCCGTGAGGCGAGCGCCTGCGGAAACGAGCAGACCCGCCGCCAGCATAAGGGCTCCGACGATGGATTGCGCGGTTTGATTCATCATGGGCCATATCCCCCGACCAATAGAGAAAGCTCGATTACCTGCGTCGCGGCAAGCGGGAGAACCGACGCCCGGGCTCGGATCCGCCGAAGCGATACGGCCCACGCAACGACGCTTAAATCGGCGCAAATGAGAAAAAGCCCGCGAAAATCCACGAAAATGAAATCGCTTTCTTTTGCTTTCTTTTGCTTTTTGGAATCAGGGCTTTTCAAAGGGTTATGCGGGAATCAAATGGTTTTCCTCCTCCGTCGTTTCTTGCCGGCGGCTGAGCTCCGCCGGTCACACTCCGGCCGACAAGAAAAGGTACTAGCACGATTTCTGATTTTCGCCAAGAGTTTGCGCCAAAAAATTGCGCGGGCTTTCCTCGGCTCGAATTCGCGCGCTCGGCGGTCAGGCTCCCTGCGTGATTGCCTGCCAATGGTCGCCGATCAGACCTGTCTCGAGCAGGACGCCCAAGCCGATCCCGTCGACGCCAGCGTTGTTGGAGACGACGGTTGGATCCTTCGCCCCAGACTTGCGCATCGCCTCGATCAGGACCTCGGGGACGCCGCAGAGGACGCGGACCTGATTATTTTTAGTTCATTCCCCTTCGCGCCTTCGACAACGTGAAGTCGCGCCTATCGCGCGCGCATCTATTGTCATCTTGCGGCGAGCGCTCCAGACCGTTAGGGAGTCGCCGCCCCTTCAACCGGAGCCTTTAACCCCGATGAGAAAAGTCTACGCCAACGCGGACGAAGCGCTTGCCGGCCAGATCAAGGACGGAATGATCCTGATGGCGGGCGGCTTCGGCCTCTGCGGGGTGCCCGAGGTCCTGATCGAGGCGGTGCGCAAGTCGGGCGCCAAGGACCTGACATTCGTCTCCAACAACGCGGGCGTGGACGGGATCGGCCTCGGAATCCTGCTCGAAACCGGCCAGATCAGGAAAATGATCTCGAGCTACGTCGGCGAGAACAAGATCTTCGCCAATCTCTATCTCTCGGGCAAGCTCGAGCTTGAATTCAATCCCCAGGGCACGATGGCCGAGCGCATCCGCGCCGGCGGAGCGGGCATTCCCGCCTTCTTCACCAAGACCGGCGTGGGCACGATCGTCGCCGAGGGAAAGGAAATCCGCGACTTCAACAACGAAGCCTATGTCATGGAGACCGGGCTTGTCGCCGACATCTCCCTCGTCCATGCCTGGAAGGGCGACACCGAAGGCAATCTCGTCTACCGGAAGACGGCCCGCAACTTCAATCCGATGATGGCGACCGCCGGTCGGCTCACAGTCGCCCAAGTCGAGCATCTGGTCGAGCCGGGCGAGATCGACGGCGATCACATCGTCACGCCGGGCGTCTACGTCCAGCGCATCGTTCACGTCCCGAACGCGCTGAAGCGGATCGAGAGCCGCACGACCCGCAAGCGCGACGCGGCCTGAGTTTCTGGAGGCATTCCTGATGGCCTGGACCCGTGACCAAATGGCGGCGCGCGCCGCCAAGGAGCTCAAGGACGGCTTCTACGTCAATCTCGGCATCGGCATCCCGACGCTGGTGTCGAACTACATCCCGCAGGGAATCAGCGTGCAACTCCAGAGCGAGAACGGCATGCTGGGGATGGGGCCGTTCCCGTTCGAGGGCGAGGAGGACCCGGACCTCATCAACGCCGGCAAGCAGACCGTCACCCAGTTGCCGACGACGAGTTTCTTCTCAAGCGCCGATTCGTTCGCCATGATCCGCGGCGGGCACATCGACCTCGCGATCCTCGGCGCGATGCAGGTCTCGGAGTCCGGCGATCTGGCCAACTGGATGATTCCCGGCAAGATGGTCAAGGGCATGGGCGGGGCGATGGACCTGGTCGCCGGAGTGAAGCGCATCGTCGTCGTCATGGAGCACGCGGCGAAGGATGGGCCAAAACTCCTTCATCATTGCAACCTGCCCCTGACCGGCGCCAAGGTCGTCGACCTCGTCATTACAGACCTTGGCGTATTCGCCATCGACAAGCACGGCTATCGCGGCATGGCGCTGGTCGAGCTCGCGCCCGGCGCGACGCTGGACGAAATCGCTGCCAAGACCGAGGCAAGCTACCGCGTGGCGCTCAACTGATCGTGCTGTAAGGCGGGTCGTCGACCCGCCCCGGCGCGGTCAGCGACCGCGCCCTAACGAGCGCGTCCCTACTTCTTGACCAGTGGGCAGGCCGAGTCGGCGAGTTTGCCAAACGCCTCATCGCCTTTCATCGTCTTGATGATCTTGTAAAAGTCCCAGTCGCCCTTCGATTCGGCGGGCGTCTTCACCTGAACGATGTACATGTCGTGTTCGAGCAAGCCGTCGGCGCGGATCGCTGCGTCCTTGACGAACATGTCGTTGATTTTCGTCTTATGGAGTTGCTCCATCACCTTGTCGGAATCGGTCGAGCCAAGCGCCTTGACGGCATTGAGATAGGTGAGCGTCGCGGAATAGAGGGCGGCCTGTGAGAAGGTCGGCATCTTCTTGGTCTTTTCGAAGAAGCGATTGGCGAAGCCGCGCGTGGTGTCGTCCGTGTTCCAATACCAGGCGGTGGTCAGCACCAGCCCTTGCGCAATATCGAGACCGACCGCGTGGACGTCGGTGAGGAACACCAGGAGCGCGGCGGGCTTCATTGTCTTGGTCAGGCCGAACTCCGACGCAGCCTTGAGTGAGTTTTGCGTGTCGGCGCCGGCGTTGGCGAGGCCAAGCACCTTCGCCCCCGAGCCTTGCGCCTGGAGGAGAAAGGAGGAGAAGTCTGACGTCCCGAGTGGCACGCGAACGTCGCCGACCACGCTTCCCCCGCCTGCCTTGACGACTTCGGTGGCCCCGGCTTCCAATTGCTTCCCGAAAGCGTAGTCCGCGGTAATGAAGAACCAGCTCGTGCCGCCCTCTTCGAGGATCGTTTTGGCGGTGCCGTTGGCGAGCGCGGTCGTGTCGTAGCCGTAGTGAATGGTGTAGGGGGTGCAGTCCTTGCCGGTCAGCGACGCGGCGGCCGCGCCGATGGCGAAGAACGGGATCTTCTTCTCCTTGGCCGCGGCCGACATCGCGATGCTGACGCCGGAGTTGGACCCGCCGAGCAGCATCGTCATGCCGTCAGTGTCGGCCCATTCGCGCAGTTTCTCCGCCCCGAGAGCCGGCTTGTTCTGATGATCGAAGGTCAGAACCTCGATCGGCTTGCCGAGCACAGTTCCGCCAAAATCAGCGATCGCCATTTTGATCGCCTCGACGCCGTTAGGGCCAATGACGTCGGCATAGGGCCCCGACATGTCGTCGATGTCGCCGATCACGACCTTGTCGTCGGCTGCCGAGGCCGCGCTGGCGGCAAGCGATGCGCAAAGCGCCCCCGCCAGCATCAAGGTTCTATTGAGCGATTTCATTTCCATTCCTCCCGATCTTACGGTTCGTCGTGCGGCGCGCCGCCAAAAGCCCAAGCCCAAGCGGGCATAATGCGTGCCGCCGCGGCTCATGGCAACACGGGCTTTAGTCGCACTCGCGCTTGGCGTGGCCGGCGCGCCTGCCTATAAATCGACCATGGCGCGAAAACAGTCCCGGCAAGCAAGAGCGGCGAGGACCGAGGCGATCTTCGAGCGGTTGGCCGCCGCCAACCCGTCGCCAAAGGGCGAGCTCAAATACATCAATCCGTTCACGCTCCTGGTGGCGGTGGTGCTGTCGGCGCAAGCGACCGACGCCGGCGTCAACAAGGCTACAGCGGCTCTGTTTCCCATCGCCGATACGCCGCAAAAGATGGCGGCGCTTGGCGTTGAGGCGCTCACCGAGCGAATCAAAACGATCGGGCTCTATCGAGCCAAGGCGAAGAACGTGATCGCCCTCTCGCGGGCGATCGCCGAGCAGCACGGCGGTCAGACGCCGCATGATCGCGAGGCGCTCGAGGCGCTGCCCGGGGTCGGGCGCAAGACCGCGAATGTGGTGCTCAACACCGCTTTCGGCGAGCCCACGATCGCGGTCGACACCCATGTTTTTCGCCTCGCCAACCGACTCGGAATCGCACCGGGCAAAACGCCGCGCGAGGTCGAAGACGAATTGATGCGCGTCGTCCCGAAGCGGTTTCTCCCGCACGCTCATCATTGGCTGATCCTCCATGGACGATACGTCTGCAAGGCCCGCCAGCCGCTTTGCGGAGCCTGCGTTCTGGTCGATCTCTGCCCGTACGAGCCGAAGAACCTGCCCAAGACCGGCTGAGGTTCCGGCGCGCTCATCTCCGACATCCACAGGCCGGCGACGATCCTCTCCTGCCGATCCCGAGGATGACCCGCGTCGCAGCTTCGCCGATGTGCGTCTGGCGGACGGACGCTTGGGGGCAATCCCCTAGTTGCCCCCAAGCGGGGCGACCGGATAGAGACTCGTTCTCTATGTTCGATATCGTCCTCCTTCTGGCCGTACTCGCAACGCTGCTGGTGGTCGTCGCCGTCTCCCAGCCGGTGGCGGTGCGACTCAAACTCGCCCCGGTGGTGCTCCTCGCCGTCATCGGGGTGGCGATCGGCGCTGTGTCCATTGTCTTGCTGCGCACACCGGTCACTGACCGTTTCGACAGCATCGCGACGATTTTCGTCAACCTGCCGGTGAGCTCGGAGACCTTCGTCTACGTTTTCCTCCCGCTTTTGGTCTTCGAGGGCGCGATCACCACCGATGTTCGCCGAATGCTCGAGGACGCGGCTCCGATTTTGATGCTCGCCGTAGTCGCGACGGTGGTGACAACTGGAGTGGTCGGCATCGCCCTGTGGCCGGTCTCCGGCCTGCCGCTCGTGGTCTGCCTGCTGCTTGGCTCAGTCATTGCGACTACCGATCCGGCTGCCGTGATCGCGGTCTTTCGCGATGTCGGAGCGCCTGCGCGCCTCACTCGTCTCGTCGAGGGCGAATCCCTCCTGAACGATGCCGCCGCGATCGTGATGTTCGTGGTGTTCCTCGGCATCATCGTATCCGGACGCCAGCCCGATATCGCCGGCGGCGCCGTGCAATTCATCGTTGCTTTCCTCGGCGGGGCGATTCTGGGCGTGGCGTCGGGACGGGCTCTGCTGCAACTCGTCCCCTGGACCAGAGACGATCGGCTCGCCGAAGCCACGCTCACCGTCGCGCTTCCGTATCTCGTCTTCATCGGCGCCGAGCACCTCTTCCATGTTTCGGGAGTGGTCGCCGTACTCACTGCAGGATTGACCGTCAGCACCTCCGGACGGTCGCGGATTACCCCTTACAACTGGTCGTTCATAACGGATCTCTGGGCGCAAATCGCCTTCTGGGCCCACTCGCTGGTGTTCGTACTCGCTTCAATTCTGGTGCCGAAGCTGTTGCTCGACGTGCATTTCCACGACCTCGTGTTGATCGCAGTGATGATCGCGGCGGCGTTCGGCGGCCGTCTCCTGGTGCTGTTCCTGCTGTTGCCGCTGTTAAGTCTGGTCAAGCTCACCCAGCCGATCAGCACCGCCTATAAGCTCGCCATCGCCTGGGGCGGGCTGAGGGGCGCGCTGACCCTCGTTCTGGCGCTCGCCGTGACCGAGAACTCGGCGCTGAACCCGGAGGTGCAGCGGTTCGTGGCGGTGCTCGCGACCGGCATGGTCCTGTTCACGCTCCTGGTCAACGGCACGACGCTGAGATCGGTCATCCACCTTCTGCGTCTCGACAGCCTGTCGCCGGTCGACCAGGCCTTGCGCGACCGGGTGCTGGCGCTCTCCTACGCCGAGATCGCCGAGGCCATTCGCGCCACCGGGCGCGAGCATGAAATTTCGTCTTCCGCACTCACGAGCGCGCTCGCGCCCTATGAGGCTGGGATCACGGCGGCAAACACGCGCGGCGCCGAAGAGGCCCGTCTCACCGATCACGAGCGCCTGGCGATCGCCCTCGTCGCGCTCGGGAATCAGGAACGCATGCTGGCGCTCGAAATCATGGCCGAGCGCGCTGCTTCGCCTATCACTGTGCAGGCGCTGCTCAGAAACGCCGAAGCCCTGGGCGAAGGCGCGAGGAGCGGCGGACGACTTGGCTACAAGCGCGCCGTCGAAGCGGCGCTCGCCTTTCCGCTCACCTTCAAGGCCGCATATTTCCTCTATCGGCGCGCCGGAATCGTGCGCTTCCTCGCCGATCGGCTCGGCGACCGGTTCGAAATGCTGCTCTTCACCCGGCTTCTGATCCAGGAGCTCGCCGGCCCCCACGCCGCGCGGTCGCGCTCGATCTTCGGCGAGCGCGTCGTCGAACTCATCGACGCCATCCTCAAGGAGCGCCTCAAGCGCACGACGTCCGCTCTCGATGCGCTACGCCGGCAATATCCTCAATATGCCGCGGCGCTTGAAGGGCGGTTCCTGCGTCAGTCAGCGATGCGCCGCGAGATGGGACGTTACGACGCACTGTTCCAGGAGGGCCTGATCGCGGCCGAGGTTTACGAAGACCTCAAGGGCAGCGTTGAGGACAGAAAAAGAGAGGCGCGGCCCCGCTTCGACATCGGCCTCGATACGCGCGAATTGATCGGGCGCCTGGAGCTGTTCGCTGGTCTCAGCGATGAGCAGCTCAAGCGGGTTCAAAAGCTGCTCAGGCCCCGCTTCGCCGTGCCGCGTGAGCTCATCGTGCGCAGCGGCGAGAGGGGCGACGCATGCTATTTCATCGCCTCGGGCGCCGCAGAAGTCATCTTTCCGGGTCGCCGCATTCCGCTAGGTACGAGCGACGTGTTCGGCGAAATGGCGCTCCTTACCGGCATGACACGGCAAGCCGATGTCGTCGCCCTGACCTACTGTAGGCTCCTGGTGCTGCGGAAGGTCGATTTCGACCGGTTCATGGAGGACAATCGCGATATCCGTGTCGTCATCCAAAAGATCGCAGCCTCCCGATCATTGATGAACCGCTCGGATGAGGCGGCCGCGACGTCCTGATCAACCCCCCATGCCGTCAGATCGCCGTCTTGTCGCCGCCCTTCAAGGCGAGCATTTCGCGCGCCTCGTCGGGCGAGGCGATCTCAAGCCCGAGCCCCTCGATGATCTGGCGCGCAAGACGGACCTGCTCCGCGTTGCTCCGAGCGAGCCGACCCGGACCGGACCATAGAGAATCCTCCAGGCCGACGCGCACGTTGCCGCCCATCGCGGCGGCCATGGCGGCGATCGACAATTGGCTGCGTCCGGCCCCGAGCACCGACCAGCGATAATCTGAGCCGAACAGCCGGTCCGCCGTCCGCTTCATGTGCATCACTTCGTCGGGGTGGGGCCCGATGCCGCCCTGCAAGCCGAAGACGGTCTGGATGAACAGCGGAGCCTTGACCAGGCCTTCCTCGAAGAAATAGCGCAAGTTGTGCAAATGGGCGGTGTCGTAGCACTCGAACTCGAACCGCGTGCCGCTTTCCGCCAGCGTGCGCAAGATGAACTCGATGTCCTCGAACGTGTTGCGGAAGATGATGTCCCTTTTCTGGAGATAGGCTTTCTCCCATGGATGTTTGAATTCCTTGAACCGGTCGAGCATCCGGAACAGGCCGAAATTCATCGAGCCCATGTTCAGCGAGGCGACCTCCGGCTGATAGGTCGCCGCCGGCTTCACCCGCTCCGCGATTGTCATGTTCGGCGCGCCGCCGGTCGTCAGGTTGATTACGCAACCCGATCGCTGCTTGATCACTTTGAGAAACGGCGCGAACGCCTCGGGAGTCTGGTCAGGCTGGCCGGTGGCGGGATTGCGGGCATGGAGATGCACAATCGCCGCCCCCGCCTCGGCGGCGCCGATCGCCGCGTCGGCAATCTCCTCGGGCGTCACCGGCAGGTAGGGCGACATTGACGGCGTGTGAATGGCGCCAGTGACAGCGCAGGTGATAATGACCTTTCGGCTCATGTACAGTCTCCCTCGTCCCCTAGCCTGGCGCCGCAGTTGAGGATGACGACATCCGGCGAGAAGCGTCGCACCACTTTCAACTTGTGGACCCCGAATAGTAGAGAGAGGGACGAAGGACGCTCATATGCGCAAGCGCGGCACGCTGCAAACGGTCAAACCCCCGATCTTGGCGCGATCCCGCTCTACGCGGGATCGATGCGGTTCGAAGGCAGCGAGCCGATCGAGATCGTGCGCAGCGAGGGGCTCGCCGCGGACACCGACGCAGTTCTGACGCCGTCCTTGGGAAGACCAGAGCCGAAATCAAGGTTTTGCGGGATACTTAGGCCGGTGAGCCGCGCAGGCGGACTTGAGGAGACGAGGATGGCGCATCCGATTCGGATTTTGTTGGCCAAGGTTGGGCTCGACGGCCACGACCGCGGGGTCAAGGTGGTTGCCCGCACGTTGCGCGACGCCGGCATGGACGTCGTTTATTCCGGCCTGCACCGCACGCCGGAGGAGGTCGTCAACGCAGCCGTCCAGGAGGATGTCGACGTCCTCGGCGTGAGCCTGCTCTCCGGCGTGCAGATGACCGTCTTTCCCAAGATCTTCTCGCTCCTGAAAGAGAAGGGCGTCGACGACATGATCGTCGTCGCGGGCGGCGTGATGCCCGACGAGGATGTCGCGGAATTGAAGAAGATGGGCGTCGCCGAGATCATGCTTCAGGACACGCCACCGCAGGCGATCGTCGACAGACTGACGCGCCTGGTCGAAGAGCGGGGAGCCCGCTAGCGCAATGGAAGACTGGACCTTCCCACCTGCTTATGACGAAAGCTACCTGCCGCAAGCCGGGAGCCGCTACTGGTTCCCGCAAAGGGAGACCATGCACCCGGCGGAACGCGAGAAGGCGGTCCTGTCTCGCCTGCGTGAAGTCTGCGCCTATGCCTATGAGAACGCTCCCTTCTATCGCAGAAAATGGGACACGGCCGGTTTCCACCCCTCGATGCTGAGATCGCTCGAGGATTTCGAATCGCGCGTCCCTGTCGTCACCAAGGCGGAACTGAGAGCCGCGCAATCGGCGAGCCCGCCCTTCGGCGACTATCTCTGCGCGCCGGAAAGCGAGATCTTCCACATCCATGGGACGAGCGGCACGACCGGCCGCCCGACGACCTTCGCCATCGGCCGCAATGACTGGCGGGCGATCGCCAACGCGCATGCCCGTATCATGTGGGGGATGGGAATACGTCCGGGCGACATCGTCTGCATCGCCGCGATTTTCAGTCTTTATGTCGGGAGCTGGGGAGCCCTTGCCGGCGCCGAGCGGCTCGGAGCGAAGGCCTTCCCGTTCGGCGCCGGGGCTGCCGGGATGAGCGCGCGTTGCGCGCAGTGGCTCGACATCCTAAAGCCGGCGGCGTTCTACGGCACCCCAACCTACGCCCTGCACCTCGCCAGAACCGCGCTGGACGAGGGTCTCGATCCGCGCGGCTTCGGCCTGCGCGTCATGTTTTTCTCGGGCGAGCCGGGCGCCTCGATTCCTGCCGTGCGCCGCAAGATCGAGGAGCTATACGGCGCCAAGGTCTTCGACTGCGGGTCGATGGGCGAGATGACGCCGTGGATGAATGTTGCGGGCTCGGCCGAGACCGACGGCATGCTCTGCTGGCAGGATGTCGTCTACACCGAGGTTTGCGATCCCGTGAGCTTCCATCGCGTGCCGTACGGCGCGAGAGGAACCCCGGTCTACACCCATCTCGAGCGCACCTCGCAGCCGATGATCCGGCTGCTCTCGGGCGACCTGACATTGTGGGAGAACGGCCCGAACCCGTGCGGCCGCACCTACCCTCGGCTTCCGATGGGCATCATCGGCCGCATCGACGACATGTTCACGGTTAGGGGCGAGAACGTCTATCCGAGCGAGATCGACGCCGTTCTCAACCAAACCGCCGGATACGGCGGGGAGCACCGCATCGTCATCACGCGCGAGAGCGCGATGGACGAGCTCGCCGTGAGGGTGGAGGCCGTCCAGGAAATCTGGCAGGCTGGCGAAGCTCGCGTCGGCGGCTTCAGAGCCGATGTCGCGGCGGCGCTGCAGAAATTGCTTGGCTTGCGGGCAGTCGTCGAAATCGTGCCTCAAAACTCCCTCGAGCGCACGGATTTCAAGGCGCGCCGAGTCCTCGACGACCGCGAGGTCCTTCGCGACATGCGCCTGCGCCAGGAGAAGGCGGCGTCTTCGTGAACCGCCGCTATATCGCCTCATCGGATCTCGTGCCGCGCGTCGAGGCCGGCGACATCTTCGCGATTGCGCGCCTCATCTCGCGGGCGGAAGCAGGCGCCCCGGAGGCGCGCGCCGCGATGGGGGCGATCTATCGCAAGGCCGGCCGCGCCCATGTTGTCGGCGTCACCGGGGTGCCGGGCTCAGGCAAATCGACGCTGGTCGGCAAGCTGGTGGAAAGGGTGCGCGCTAAGAACATCACCGTCGCGATCGTTGCGATCGATCCCTCCAGCCCTTATTCGGGCGGCTCGATTCTCGGCGACCGAATCCGGATGTCGGATGTCGCGCTCGACCCTGGCGTCTTCATCCGTTCGATGGCGACGCGCGGCGCGGTGGGCGGAATGGCGCATGCCGCTCTCGACGTGGTCGACATCCTGGATGTCGCCGGTTTCGGCATGATCATCGTCGAGACGGTCGGCGTCGGTCAGGACGAGGTTGAGATCGCTCGCGCGTCTCACACCACGATCGTGGTCTCGGCCCCCGGGCTCGGCGACGAAGTGCAGGCGATCAAGGCCGGCATATTGGAGATCGCTGATATCCACGTCGTCTCCAAATGCGACCGCTCCGATTCCAACCGCACAGTTTCCGACCTGAAGTCGATGCTGAAGGACCAGAAGGTCGGCCCCGACGGCTGGCGGCCCCCGGTCGTCGGCGTCTCTTCCTTCGACGGCAGAGGGATCGACGAGTTGGTCGCCGCGCTCGATCGCCATCGCGCCGCCGCCAACGGGGCCTCCGGCGCGGCGCGACGTGAAGCGATCGCCGGTTTTCGCCTGGGCAAGACTGCGGAAACCCTCGCCATCGAGCAATTCGAGAAGGTGCTGAAGCGTAGGTTGCCCGAGGCGGCGCGACGGCTCGTCGCACGCGCGGATGATCCATACGCGGCGGCAAGCCGCATCGTTCGTGAGTTCATCGGAGGAGAATGAGATGTCGGATGCGATCGACCGCATTTCCACTGCAGCGCTCGAGCATCAGGTCCGCGACTGGGAGGCCAAAGAAGTCGCCGAGTTCGTGCGGCGAGCGCCGGAACGCAAGGAGCAGTTCTTCACCCTCGGCGACATCCCGGTGAAGCGGACCTACACGGCCGCCGATATCGCCGACACGCCGCTCGAGGACATCGGCCTGCCAGGCCGCTATCCTTTCACCCGCGGGCCTTATCCGACGATGTATCGCGGCCGCAACTGGACCATGCGCCAGATCGCCGGCTTCGGCACCGGTGAGGACACCAACCGTCGCTTCAAGTTCCTGATCAGCCAGGGCCAGACCGGGATCTCGACCGATTTCGACATGCCGACGCTCATGGGCTACGACAGCGACCATCCGATGGCTGAGGGCGAAGTCGGACGTGAAGGCGTCGCGATCGACACGCTCGCCGACATGGAGGCTCTGCTCGACGGAATCGACCTCGAGAACATCTCGGTCTCGCTGACCATCAATCCCACCGCGTGGATCCTGCTCGCGATGTACGTCGTCCTGGGCGAGCAGCGGGGCTATGACCTCAACAAGCTCTCGGGCACGGTGCAGGCCGACATCCTCAAGGAGTACATGGCGCAGAAGGAATATATTTTCCCGATCGCACCTTCGGTGCGCATCGTGCGCGACACCATCTCGTTCACCGCGAGGAAGATGAAGCGCTACAATCCGATCAACATTTCCGGCTACCACATCTCCGAGGCCGGATCGTCACCGCTTCACGAAGCAGCCTTCACGCTGGCCAATCTCATCGTCTATGTCGAGGAGGTCGTGAAGACCGGCCTCGGGGTCGACGAATTCGCGCCAAGGCTCGCTTTCTTCTTCGTCAGCCAGGCGGATTTCTTCGAGGAGATCGCCAAGTTCCGCGCGCTGAGGCGCTGCTACGCCAAGATCATGAAGGAGCGGTTCGGCGCCAGGAAGCCGGAATCGATGCGGCTGCGCTTTCATTGCCAGACCGCCGCCGCCTCGCTCACCAAGCCGCAGTATATGGTGAATGTGGTGCGCACGGCCATGCAGGCGCTTTCGGCGGTGCTCGGCGGGGCCCAGTCGCTCCACACCAACGGTTATGACGAAGCCTTCGCGATCCCGACAGAGGAGGCGATGCAGCTCGCGTTGCGCACCCAGCAGGTCATCGCCGAGGAGACCAACGTCACTCAGGTGGTCGATCCTCTCGGCGGGTCCTATTATGTCGAGGCGCTGACCAATGAGTATGAGAAGCGCATCTTCGCGATTCTGAAGGAGGTGGACGAGCTTGGCGGCACGATCAAATTGATCGAGGAGGGCTGGTTCCAAAAACACATCGCCGACTTCGCCTATGAGACGGCGCTACGCAAGCAGTCGGGCGAGAAGCCGGTGCTCGGCGTCAACCGCTATGAGCTCGACGGCGCCCGCGAGAAGATCGAGGTGCACCCCTACGATCCGACGACGGCGGAGCGGCAAATCGCCCGCACTCGCCGTGTCCGCGCCGAACGCGATGAGACGCAGGTGCGCGGCCTGCTCGATAAATTGGTCGGGGTCGCCAGGAATCCGGACGAAAACATCATGCCGGTGACGGTCGAATTGGTGCGCGCCGGCGCGACCATGGGCGACATCGTCGAGAAGTTGAAAGGCGTCTGGGGCGTATATAGGGAGACGCCGGTGTTCTGAGCCCAAAGCGAAACGGGTCGCGATTGCCGACTTCAAGTATCGATCGCAGCGGCAGGAAAACAAGGCCCTCAATGAACAGCCAAGCACTTTTCACGCTTCCGTATGATGACGTTTCTCCGCAGTTCGCTTCCCCGCCGGTCCATGCCGGGAACGGGGCGGCGGTGCTCGGACGCGCGACCTTGGGCAAGGCGGCCTGGCTCGGCTCACGCTCGGTCATCCGCGCAGATGGCCACTATGTGAAGGTCGGCGACGATTTCCGTCTCGGCGCGCGGGGGACAGTGCATATTGCGCACGGCGTCTTCCCCACTCATATCGGCTCGGGCGTGACGGCCGGCGTCAACTCCGTCATCCATGCCTGCGACGTCGGCGACCGCTGCCACATCGGCCGCGATGTCGTGATCCTCGACGGCTCGAACGTGGCGGCGGAATGCGCTTTGGCCGACGGCGCGATTGTCTTCCCTCGCTCCGTTCTGGAAGGCGGCTGGCTCTATGAGGGAGCTCCGGCGAAGCCGGTCCGCAAGCTCAAGCCCCGCGAACTCGATGAGCTGCACAGCCGTTCCCGCGAAACAGCCGACGAACCGGTCGACGCCGCGACGCCGGCGCCGAGTCCGTCCTCGCGCCTCCCGCTCTTTGTGGCGCGTTCGGCGAAGCTCAGCGGCCGCATTTTTGCGGGGGGTGAAAACGGCGTCTGGTTTGGTTGCGATCTGGACGCCGGGGACCATGAAATTCGCTTCGGCGAGAATACCAACATCCAGGACAACACGGTCATCCACTCGCGGACCCGGCCTGTCGCCATTGGCCGGGAGACGACAATCGGCCACAACGTGCGCATGACGGATTGCACGGTCGGCGACCGCAGCCTGATCGGCATCGGCGCGATTGTGGCGCCCGGCTCCGTTGTCGGAAACGACGTTCTGCTTGCTGCCGGCGCGCATACCGAAGACGGGCAAGTCCTGGACGACGGATGGGTCTACGGCGGCAGCCCGGCCCGCAGGATAGGCCAGCTTGACGACAAGAAGCGTCTCATCATCTCGTCGACTTGGCCCACCTACTGTGAATACGCGCGACGCTTCCGGAAAGCGCAGGACGAACTCCCTGAGCCGGCTGGGAGCGGCGGGCGCGTCAAAGTTTGATTGCGCCGCCGCATTGTGCTGGCGCCGGCTGCCCGTCGATGCGCGTTTCTGTTCTTCGAGGGAACCGGGCCGAGTTGGCCCCGTTTAGATGCGGCTCCAACCCGTCAGGTCGCGCCCATCGAAATGAAAGACGGCGGTATGAAGTGGACACATGGCCCGTCTTTCATCGAAGGAGGGGTATCGTTTCGGGTGTGGGCGCCGGGCGAAAAACGGATTGAGCTTGTGATCGAGGGGCGCCCCGCCGTCTCCATGACGCGTGGCGCGAACGGCTTTCACGAGGCCTTCATTGTGGGATTGGCGGCGGGAGCGCGTTACCGGTTTGCGCTCGAGGACGGCCGACAAGTACCCGACCCGGCGTCCCGTTTTCAGCCGGAAGACGTCAATGGCCCAAGCGAGGCCATAGACCCGGGGGCCTATCAATGGCGGGAAGCCTGGGAGGGTCGGCAATGGAACGACATCGTGCTCTACGAACTCCACATCGGCGCCTTTTCCCCAGAGGGCACGTTCGCGGGAGCGGCGCAGAAACTGGACCATCTTGCGGGCCTCGGCGTCACCGCGGTCGAGGTCATGCCAATCAGCGATTTTGGCGGACGATGGAACTGGGGCTACGACGGAGCTTTCTGCTATGCTCCGGACGCGACCTACGGCCGACCCGAGGACTTCAAGGCTTTCGTCGAGGCCGCGCACCAGCGTGGAATCGCGGTGCTGCTGGATGTCGTCTACAGTCATTTCGGACCTGAGGGGAATTTTGTTCCGCTCTATGCGCCCGACTTCTTCACCAGCCGTCATCGGACGCCCTGGGGCGACGCGATCCAATTCGATGGACCAAGCTCGCGGCCGGTCCGCGACTTCTTCATCGAGAATGCGGAATATTGGATCGAGGAATTTCATCTCGACGGACTGCGCTTGGACGCGGTCCACGCAATCAAAGACGACTCGAGACCCGATTTGCTCGATGAACTCGCCCGGAGGGTTCGCTCGCGCTATCGCCGGCCTGTCCACCTGGTGCTGGAAAATGAGGACAACGAGCCGCGCCGTCTGACGCGGAGCGGCGGCGAGCCCGAGCGATACACCGCGCAATGGAACGACGACGTGCATCACGTTTTGCACGTCGCGGCGACCCGCGAGAGCAGCGGCTACTACGCCGCCTATGGCCGAACGGAGCTTTTGGGAAAGGCCTTGGCGGAAGGCTTCGCCTACCAGGGCGAGACGATGCCCTATCGCGACGCCCCGCGCGGCGGTCCGAGCGCGGGATTGCCGCCGAGCGCCTTCGTCTCGTTTATCCAGAATCACGACCAAGTCGGCAATCGGGCATTTGGCGAAAGGTTGAACGCGCTTGTGTCGCCGGAGGTCATTCGGGCGCTGGCGAGCGTCTATCTGCTTGCTCCCCAAATCCCGATGATCTTCATGGGCGAAGAGTGGGACGCCAGAAGCCCTTTCCCATTCTTCTGCGACTTCGCCGGCAAGCTGGGGGAAGCCGTCCGAAAGGGACGGCTGGAGGAGTTCTCGCGCTTTCCGGAGTTTGCCGATCCGGAACGGGCGGCGAAGATCCCCGACCCAACGGCGGAGGCGACATTCCTTTCGTCCAAACTCGACTGGAGCAGCGTCGACCAGAGCCACCTCGCCTACTATCGCGCGTTGCTGACAGCGCGACGCGAAAGCGTCCGGCCGCTGTTGCCTCATATCGAACGCGGCGGCGAAGCGTTCGTCCTCGGCGAACAGGCCGTACGCGTCAGCTGGCGAGCTGGAGCTGACTTGCTGCTTCTCGACGCCAATCTCTCCGATAGTGGGGTCAAGTCTCCCCCGATCGCAGGCCGAGCGTTCTGGCGTTGCGGCCAGACCGAAGCCGTCCTTGGGCCTTGGAGCGTGCGCTGGAGCGTCGAACCGGCATGACCATTCCGCGCGCGACCTACCGCTTGCAGCTCCGCGCCGGCTTCGGCTTCAGCCAAGTGGCCGGCGTTGCGCCCTACTTCGCGCGGCTGGGCGTCAGTCACGTCTATCTTTCCCCGATCTTCAAAGCACGGCCCGGCAGCGTGCACGGCTATGACATCACCGACCATAACGAACTGAACCCAGAGCTCGGGACGGAATCCGAATACGCCTCAATGATCGAAACCCTCCGGCGTGAGGGACTCGGCCGGATCCTCGATCTTGTGCCCAATCACATGGGCGTATGGGGGGCCGACAATCCGTTGTGGCTCGACGTCCTGGAGTGGGGTCCGCAATCTCAATACGCGGGCTGGTTCGATATCGATTGGCCGGCTCACCAAGGCAAGTTGCTCGCGCCCGTGCTCGGCGCGCAGTACGGCGAGGAGCTTAGGGGCGGCAGGCTAAGGCTCAAGTTCGAAACCGACGGGACTTTCGCACTCTGGGCTTACGACGCCCACAAGCTTCCGATCTGCCCTCTGACTTATCCTCGGATTCTCGGCCACGAGACCCCGGCGTTGGACCGCATGGCCGACCTTTTCAACGATCTCCCGCAATGGCGGCCGCAAATGGCTGAAAGGGCGCGGGCGTTGAAAAGAGAACTCGGTTCACTCGCGACTGAAGATAGCGACACGAGGTCGGCGATCGACAATTCGGTCGAGGCGTTCAACGCCAACTGGCGGGAGCTCGATCGGCTCATCGGCGAACAGTTCTGGCGCGTCGCGTTTCATCGTGTCGCCGAGGACGAGATCAACTACCGTCGCTTCTTCAACATCAGTGACCTTGCGGGCCTGCGTGTGGAAATCGACCCAGTGTTCGTCCACGCCCATGCCCGCGTGTTCCGCATGCTCGAAAGCGGCGAGATCGACGGCCTGCGCATCGATCATATCGATGGGCTGTTCGATCCCAGAGGCTATCTGGATGCGCTTCGCAACGAAGCACCCCGGCCTTTCTATCTGGTCGTCGAGAAGATTCTCGCCTCGCACGAATCCCTGCGCGCCGACTGGCCGATCGAAGGGACGACTGGCTACGACTACGCCAACCTGTCGCTTGGAGTGCAGCTGGATCCCAAAGCTGAGGATGCCTTCACGCAAACCTATCTCGCGTTCACCGGAATGGTCGAGGACTTCGAGACGGTGGCGCGCGATTGCAAGCTGCGGATCATGGAAAATGAAATGGCGAGCGAGCTTAACGCGCTGGGGCGCGCTGCCGCGCGCCTTGCTGCTCAAAGTCCGATGACCGCCGATCTGACGCGCTCGCTGCTGCAGCGCGCGATCAAGCAGACCGTCGCAAGCTTTCCTGTCTACCGCACCTATATCGACTTCAGCGGCTCCCCAGCGGAGACCGACCAGCGCGATATCGCCTGGGCGATCACCCGCGCCCGGCGTATCGATGCGGACGTCCATCCGTCCGCCTTCGATTTCCTGCAGAACGTCTTGTTGGCTGAGACGGAAAAGCCGCCGACGCAGGAGCTCAGCCGCACCGCGGCGCTTCGCCTTGCGATGAAATTTCAGCAGTTCTCAGGCCCTGTCATGGCCAAGGGAGTCGAGGACACCGCTTTCTATCGTTACAATCGGTTCGTCGCTCTCAATGAGGTTGGCGGCGCTCCTGATCGTTTCGGCCTCGCTCCCGCGTTTTTTCACAAAGCCAATGCGTCGCGAGCTCAATATTGGCCGCATGCGATGCTGGCGACCGCGACCCACGATACGAAGCGCGGCGAAGACAGCCGAGCGCGACTGGCCGTTCTCAGCGAGGCGCCGGAGGAATGGGGCCGTCGCGTGGAGGCATGGAGCCGCCTCTTGCGCGCGAGGCGCGGCGATGTGGAGGGCGTAGGCGGGCCGGATCGCAACGACGAATATATGCTCTATCAGCTGCTCGTCGGATCCTGGCCGATGGACATGCTCTTGAACCCCGGGGCGGACCAGCTGGACGACTACGGCGCGCGGATTCATTCCGCACTGGAAAAATCACTGCGCGAGGCGAAGCGGCGGTCTTCCTGGGCGGCCCCCGATCTGGAGTACGAGAAGGCGGTGCAAGCGTTCGCTCGCGAAGCGCTTCGATCTGACGGTTTCCTCGCCAATTTCCTTCCCTTCGTCGAGCGCGTGGCGCGTCTCGGCGTCCAGAACAGCCTCGCGCAGACCGCAATGAAACTGACGGCTCCGGGCGTGCCGGACATCTATCAAGGCTGCGAATTGTGGGACTTCAATCTTGTCGATCCCGACAATCGCCGGCCGGTCGATTTCAGTCGCCGTGAGGCGGAAATGGAGGGCCTCGCGCGCCGTCTCGAGGACGCCAATCAGCGCGCCGCATTGTTCGAGACTTTGATGCAAGAGTGGCCGGACGGGCGGATAAAGCTGGCGACGACTGCGCTGCTGCTCGCCCAGCGCCGCGAGGACCCCGAGCTCTTCGCCGATGGCGATTATCTTCCTATCCTCGTCGAAGGCGATGAGTCCGATTGGGCTTTCGGCTATATTCGCGCCTGTGGAGAGCGGCGGCTGGCCGTCCTGATCGCGCGGTTTCCGATGCATCGCGAGGCAAGACCGGCTTGGAAAGCGGCGGCGCGGTTGCCTGAAGGCCGGTGGTTCGATCTGTTCCGCGGACGCGCTGTCGTGGCCGGCGAAGCCCTTGCAGACTGGCTGAATCCATTGCCCTTCGCAGTCCTATCGACCCGATAGGCGCGAGGCTGCTCAGGGGTTTCCCTCCGGATCTCGCTTTTCCGGCAGCCGCTCGAACAGAAGCACGGAGCGCGGCGCCACGAGATAGATCGCTCCAATGTCGAATTGCGTCGCGGCTTGCTGTGGATCGTTGGTGTCCATCACCCGGTTCCACCCGGCCGCTTCATATGACGGCGGGAGGGTGAAGTTGACGGCGTCATGATGCGCGTTGAACACGATCAGCAGGGACGTGTCGTCGCCTCGTCGCTTGATTCCCGTCGCCTGCCCGCGCCCGTCCAGGAGCATGCCGAAGCAGCGCGTTGTCTCATTGTCCCATGTCTCAGCGGTCATTTCTTCGCCCGTGGCGTCAATCCATGTCACGTCTTTCACATCGATCGCCGGGTTCATCTCGCCGGTCAGGAAGCGCGATCGCCCCAACACCGGATAGAGGTGAAAGGCGGAGGTAAGCTGGCGGAAGAAGTTCACCAGCGACAGGCTCTCTTCGTCCCTTTCCCAGTGGATCCAGCTTGTCTCGTTGTCCTGGCAATAGGCGTTGTTGTTGCCGCCCTGGGTGCGGCCGAATTCGTCGCCGGCGCAGATCATCGGGGTGCCTTGCGATAAAATCAGCGTAGCCAGGAGATTGCGCAGTTGGCGCCACCGTAGCGCTTGAATGTCTTTGTCGTCGGTGGGCCCTTCGGCGCCGCAGTTCCAGGACCGGTTGTCGGAATGGCCGTCGCTGTTGTTCTCGCCGTTGGCCTCGTTGTGCTTGTCATTGTACGAGACGACGTCGCGAAGCGTGAAGCCGTCATGCGCTGCGATGAAATTGACGCTTGCCCAAGGCCTTCGGCCGCGAAAGTTGAAGCTGTCAGGAGAAGCGCACAGCCGTGGGGCCAAGGTCTTGGCGCTCGCCTGGCCGCGCCAGAAGTCCCGGACGTCATCGCGAAATCGGTCGTTCCACTCCGCCCAGCCTGGAGGAAAGCCGCCCACCTGATATCCCCCGGGGCCACAGTCCCACGGTTCGGCGATCAGTTTGACCTCGGCGAGAAGCGGGTCTTGTCCGATCGCCTTCAGGAATCCGCTCTCAGTCTTGAACCCGTCGGGCTCACGCGCGAGGATAGTCCCGAGATCGAACCGGAATCCGTCCACTCGCGTTTCGCTGACCCAGTAGCGCAAGCTGTCCGCGACCATCTGGATGACCCGGGGATGGCTGAGGTTGAGCGTGTTTCCGGTCCCCGTGTCGTTGATGTAGAAGCGCGGCTCATCGGGCATGAGTTGATAGTACGACTTGTTGTCGATGCCTTTGAATGAAAGCGTCGGCCCGCGCTCGTTGCCTTCGGCGGTATGATTGTAGACGACGTCGAGGATCACTTCGAGACCGCCGTCGTGTAGCCTTGCGATCATTTCCTTGAACTCGCGCAGCGAGTTCGGCACGTCCGAGGCGTAACGTGGATCTGGCGCGAAAAAGCCGATCGAATTGTAGCCCCAATAGTTGCGCAGGCCCTTCTCGAGCAGGTTGCTGTCGTCGATGAAAGTGTGGATGGGCAGGAGTTCGACGGTCGTGACGCCGAGCGACTTGATGTAGTCGACAATCGGCTTCGAGCCGAGGCCCGCATAAAAGCCCTTCAGCCTCTCATCGACGTCCGGATGCAATTGCGTGAACCCCTTGACGTGCGTCTCGTAGATGAGGGTGCGTTCCCAAGGAACGCTTCGCCGCAGGTATTCGCCGCGCCAATCGAAATTCGGGTCCACGATGACGGATTTCGGCACGAAGGGGGCGCTGTCGCGCTCGTCGAAGCTGAGGTCGTCTCCCTCGGCGCCAAGTGTGTAACCGAAAACCGCCGGGTCCCACGTCATCTTCCCGGAATGAGCTCGCGCATAAGGATCGAGCAGGAGCTTGTTAGGGTTGAAGCGGTGCCCGGCCTCCGGTTCGTACGGGCCATGGACACGGAAACCGTACAAGGTCGCCGGTCCCACGCCAGCCAAGTGGCCGTGAAATATCTCATCGGTATGTTCAGGAAGCTCGAATCGATCGACCTCGCGCCTGCCGTCGGGATCGAATAGACAGACCTCCACCCGGCTCGCGTTCGCCGAAAAGACCGCGAAGTTCGCGCCCTGTGGGTCCGCCGTGGCCCCAAGAGGGTACGGTTTACCTTCGCTGATTCGCATTGCCCGCCCGCCGCTCGTGGCCGCAATTGTGCGAGCCGCACAATAACACGCTGAAGGGTCACACCGTTCCCGAATTGCCAGCATCGTAACTCAAAAAAATGAGGGGTGCGGGAACCAGGGAGGCTCTCGTGCGTTCAGGAGCGGCTGCAAATCACACTTGCGCCGACGCAAGGGGCTCTCGATGAAACATGATTTCGATCAAAGTCAGTTTGGGCAGACGCGTGTGGGCGTGGCACGGTCTTCGGATCGGGACCTTCTCCTGGCGCGCTTCCAAAAGCAGCGCGACGAGCAGGTCCAACTGGCTGTGACCACCGCGCTTCACTGGGATCTCGCGGTTCCGCGCCACAGGGTTGTCGTCAGAGTTGTTCGCGGTTGGGTCACACTGAGCGGCAGGGTTGATCTGGAGTATCAGAAATCGTGCGCCGAAGCCGATGCGCAATTGACGCCGGGCGTCGTTGGCGTAACCAACGAGATCGAGTGCGAACAAGTCAGCTAGAGGCGTATTGTGAGCGCACGAAAGTGCGAGCGCTAGTAGCATAACTTTCCTCAGCCAAGCGATCGCCGCCAGCCCCGCATTTACGTCGCCAATAGCTGCGCCGCGGGGACGACTTCCTCGAATCGCGCCGGCGTCGCGAACTTCGCGCAAAATTCGAGAGCCTCTCTCAGCGAGCTTACCGTCGCATCTGCCTGTGCCGCTTCAATCATCGGAGCGAGGTCGCCGCTGCCCCACAGGCAGACCGCAACGGGGATATCTGGGAACCTTTTCCGCAGACGGCGCACCGAGTAGCGGACAACAGCCAAGCTCTGGCGGCCAAGGTAGAAAATGCAGATCGCATGGATGCCTTCCGCGCTCGTACGCGACGCGCCGCGAATCGAGTGCGCGTCCGGGCCCACGGCCCGAGCCGGAATGTTGCGCCTTTCAAGCAGTTGCACCAGGATCGAACAGGCTGCCTGATCGATTGGCGTCCGACCGGCCAGACAGAGCACGGCCGTGGCCGAGGGACGATCCGCGGGCGTCTCGGCTTCGATTTGAGGAGGCGCGGCCTCGATCTTTTCTTCACCGACGTCCGCATGGTCGGCAAGGTCGGCCACGACCCGCTCCACAGACTCGCATATTTCGACTTGGCGGCCTCTGTCCATGACTCCGCGCGCAACATCGATCTGCGCCAAAGCGAGGCCCGGGAGAGCGACCTGCTCGTAGTAGTCCAGAAGCGTCATATCCTTAAGAAGGGATTCGGCCTGGAACGTGACTTCGTCCCGGTCAGAAGCCAGAATGCGCTGATAGAAGCTTTGCATCGGCGAAAGAGGCGGCTTGTCGCCCAGAAGCAATTCAATGAAATTCAGACTTTCGACATGCCGGCCCAAGACAACCAGGCAAGCTGTGATGGGCGTCGAAAGAAGGAGCCCGGGCGCGCCCCATATCAGAGTCCAGAACCCGGCTGCGACGATGATCGCAAGCGGAGACATCCCGGTTGTGTGACCGAACAACTGGGGTTCAACCGCCTGTCCAATGATCCCCTCGACCACAACGAAGAGCAAGGCGGTCTCGACCACCATGCTCCAGCCGGGGTCGACAGCCGCGGCGAGGGCCAGAGGAATGGCGGCGGCGATGAAGGCGCCGGCATAGGGGACGAATCTGAGAACTGCGCCGACGATTCCCCACAGGATCGGATTCGGAACGCCAATCAGGCTCAAGCCCAAACCGATCGCGACGCCGAAGGCGGCATTTATCCCGGTCAGCGCCAGGAAATATCGGCTCAATCTCGTTGCCGCGTCGTCGAGCGCCTGCGTCGTGCGGTGTAGATCGTCGGACCCAATGAGGCCGATGAACCGGTCGCGCAGATCGCGTCGTTGGAGAAGGATGAAAACCACAAAGATGATGACGATAGCCGCAGTCGCCAAAGGCGGCAGAAGGGCCGACAGAATGCTTTGCAGAATTTGCACCGGACCCGGAGGCGGCTCGTGCACCTCGACCTGTACCAAAGGGTGATCAGGAGACTGCGGCGCCTCCCCCGGCGGCGGCGATGACGTCGGAGGGATTGCGTTTTTTCCTATGTTGTTCTCAAGACCGTGCAACGCGTCGGCCGCCTTCTCGACCACGCGAGCGCCAAAGGCCGAACTTCGTACGGCGTCGAGCTTCTTGCTTATGACGACTTGATATTCGGGCAGATTTTCACTGAGTTGCGCAGCTTGTTTGCCGATAATCGCGCCCAAGATCCCCAAAATTGCGAATGCTAGCGCGACGGCAACAAGAACAGAGGCGACGCGCCCAATATATAGACGGTTCAGGGCATCGGTCGCCGGCGCGAGGACAAAGCTGAGAAGGACCGCGATCGACATCGGAACGAGCACGTCCCGGCCGAAGTAAAGCCCCGCGATAACAGCGACGCCAATGATGATCGTATCCGTCGCCTGCGCCCGTCTTCCGAGATCGGCGCGCGGACCACTGAAGGGGTTTCTCGCTTCGACCCCTTCGTCTTGAAGTTCCGCCATGGGTTGTCAGGCGCTGGTTATTTGTCTCTTCTTTTGGCTTGCGGCTGTTTGAGCGCCGGCACCGCTCCGGTGATGCCGCTTCCAGGCTGGGTTGAAGCCGGCGGGTCGCTTGCCGGAAACGACATCTCCAACTCCCGGGAAAGCAGCTTTTCCTGCTCCTTCTTCGACTTGTGCTCTTGTTTGGCCATGCTGCTTCCCCTCGAAACGCCGGATGGATGATCGCTTTCAGCCGGAAATGGGCAGGTCGTCGCGAATTCGCCCACCTACGGTCGCCATGTAGCTTGCGGAAAAAGCGCCGATCAGCAGCGAGATGAAGGCCCACAACGCGACATAGACGCTAGTCTTGCGCGCCGCGTCGGCCGCCGTCTTGGCGGCGTCGAGCGCCTTTTGCTTTGCGTTCTTCGCTTGCTCGATGACGTCCGACACCCGCTTTTCCGCATCCGCCTGAGCGAGACCCGTCCGAGCCGCGACGACCTGAGCGATGTAGGTCTTGTCGGCCGGCGAGATATCGCCGGACAAAGCGTCAGCCGCCAGAATGCGGCCAACTTCAGCGTGTGACGCGGCCGCATCGCCAGCTGTATCGGGATGATCGGTGCGAAACAGCATGTCGGTGAAATAGGCGGTCGGACTGCTCTCGTTGGAAGCGGTTTGGGAAGCTGCTTGACCTGCGACCTCAGTCGCCGCTCCGGCCGCTGTTCCCGCCACCGCCTGCATCGCGGAGGCGCCGACGCGAGCCGCGCCGGTCGTCAATGACGCCGCGCCGGAAGCGAGAAGCGAGGCGCTGACGATCGCGCCAACCGCCCAGACGAGAAGTCCGTGCGCGGTGTCGCGAAAATAGACCTCATCCGTGTGGACGCTAACCCAACGGGTGCGCAACCGGCCCGCCAGGTATCCGCCGACCCCGGATGCGAATAGCTGGACCGCAATCAGCCACGCCGCGGCCAGGATGCCGAACGTGGTGATGGAGGTATTGCTATTGGACCACGGCGAAAACGAGCCGAGGCCGATGCCGGCGCCGAGCATCAGAAGGGCGAGCGACAGCGCAGACGCGACTGCGGCGCCGGCGATAATGGCGGCCCACGACACAGCCGAGGCCGGACTCTCGCGTCCTCCGAGCAGCTCATGTCCATAAATCTCGCGGTCCCCCAGGGGCTCGCGGGCGTCCGATGCCAAATCTGACACGAAAGTCTCCGATCTAATCGCTTTGGATGCCAATGAAAGCTCACCCGCTTCAGTGATAAAGAAGGGCGATCAGAATGATGATCGGTATCGGAACACCAAGAAGCCACAGCAAGATACCTCGGCCCATGATCGATCTCCTTTCAGCGGTCAGCACAATAAACTGACAACTCGCGGAATAGTTCCAAGCCTCGATCTTGATACCGCCGGATTAATGCGGCGGCTTACTGCCGGGCGAAGGTCATGGCCTCTCGTCAGTGAACGCCAGCCAAGTCGGGCTGTCGGACGCACGACGCGGGTGCATCAATTCAAGAAGTCACGCCTGGCGGTTGGCCGGGGGTGGCCTGGCGTGCTTTTATTTCCAGGGAACACTTACGGCGCTCATGGCGTTAGACTGGCTAGTGACGCGCTTCCCCTGCCCCCCAGCCCCAAGCGCGTCGTTCTGCCCCGTTTCGAGTTATCCTCGGACGGGGCTTTTTTCCGCCAAGCATAATAGCGCGCGCCCGAAGAACAACTCCGGCCAAGTTGAAGCGAGTCGACGCCATCGCAATTTGCGTTAGCTCTTTGACTGGCACCGCCACCCCGGCTCAAACGGGGACCTCTGCGTCACGGGCTATCGCGACGTAGCTCGCCGACGCGAACCTGTCTTGGCCCGGGGCAGCCGAATTCGGCCGGCAAACGCGCAGGCCCGCTCCGCCCTCGACGATCTCGTGATGGGTTTCGCCGTTTGAATCTCGATGGAGCGCGATTGATACGCGCTGCTCCCCGACAGCGAGGTTGCGAATCGTCACTTCAGGCATCCAGGCCGGCAGCGCGGGATCGATGATGACGGCGCTGAGCGGCGCCAACGGTATAATCCCCGTGAGAGCGTGACAAATCTGGATCACCGCCGAAGCCGACCACGCTTGAGGTGAGCAGGCGTTTGGATAGATGCCAGGGTGTCGATGCCGCGGAGTGCGGGCGTTGCCGCCGAACACTTCGGGCAGTCGGTCCTCTTCGAAGAGTCTTGTCGCGTCGAACAGAGCGCCGGCAACAATGTGCAGCTGTTCAATGAAGCCATAGCGCTTTAGCCCGACCGAGAGGTGGGCGTTCGACACCGGCCAAATCGATCCGAGATGATACGCTAGGGGGTTGAAAGCCGGGTGGTCGCTCGACAGGGTGCGAACGCCCCAGCCGCTGAACATATCCGCAGCCATCAGTCGGCGCGCGACTGCGTCAGACTTGTCGTCGTCTACGATGCCGCAGGCGAGGCACAGGCCGACATTGGAGGCGATCGTCCTTACGGGGCGTTTCTCCGGGTCGAGGGCCAAGGCGTAGAAGCCGAGATCTGGCATCCAGAACCGGTCGTTGAACCGCTCTTTGAGGTCCGCCGCCTCCTCCAGCAATTGAGACGCGCGATCGGTCTCGCCGATCGCCAGGAACACCTCCGCTACGCTGCGCTTGGCGGCGAAAAAAAGTCCTTGGACCTCGGCGACGGCGATCGGGTCGCGGACATAGGAACCGTCCGGATAGAGAATCGCTTGGCTCGAATCCTTCCAACCCTGGTTCTTTAAGCCCTTATTCCCGGCAAGCGTGCGGTATTCATAGAATCCGTCGCCGTCAATGTCACCGTAGCGGTCCATCCACGTAAGCGTCGCGGTAACCTTGTCCCGGATCTCGTCGAACGCGCGCTTGTCGCCGGTTTGTTTAAAATGCGCCGCGGCGCCCATTAGATAATAGGCAGGGGCCGAATAATCTCCGTAATAGTGCTTAAAAGGCGTCTCTCCGAGAATCGCGAGCGGGCTGAGTTGCCGCTGATGCAATACCTTGCCGGGCTCAGCATCGTAATCGTCATTTACAGCCGTCGCGGTCCATTTGCCGACCGAAAGCAGTGCACCTCTTAGCGTCGACGGGTTCAGCAGAGACGACTGGATGCCGGCAACCAGACTGTCCCGGCCGAACAACCCCGCATAATGGGGGATTCCGGCGATTGGGGTGAAATTCTCGTCACCGACGCCGCTCAACGACTGCAGGGACCACAGATCGGTCGCCGCCCGCGCCCATGCCGCCTGAATTGTGGCGTTCGGCGTCACCAGATCGGTACACTTAGAAAGCCATTCGCGCCGCATCGCCGAAGCCACATAATGGGCGGTGGGTTCGCCATCGAGCCCGAACCACGGCTCGACAAGCTTGCCAAGGAAGACCGGTGCGATATCAATCTGGATCAGCGCCGCTTCTCCCCGGCGCAACGGGAACGTGGTCCGAAGCGAGGTTCCGAAATCTTCCAATAAGCCAGGCGCGCACATCCGGATCCGGGTCGCGTGATTGAGCTTAGGGTGCTGGTAGGCAAGCGTGAGCTCAGCCCGGCCCTGTGCCGGGATCGAGAAACACCTACGCACAGGCGCGTCCTGTTTGCGGCTGCCGGAAGAAACTTCGTCAAGGTCAGCGAAATCGGCCGCAAGAACCCAGTCCAGCGCGACCGTCGTGTCCTTGAGAGCATGGTTTGTCACCTGCGCGTCCTGGTGATATCCCCCCCCGACATAAGTGTTAATCTGGATCTCGATTCCCTTTGCGACGATCTCGCCCCCGCTTGAATCCTCGTCTCCCGGGGGGCCGGCCTTCGCGCCGGCCGGAGAGGGCAGTAAATAATAGGCGACCATCGCGTGGGGTTCGACCGCGACGCACGAAACTGACTTGACGCGCTTTCGCTGGGAGCAAAGCTCGAAGCGCGAAACAAAGCGTGTCTGATTGAAATAATATCCGCCGTCCTTCGCCTTCACGAATCCAAACCGGTCGGCGGACATTATATGCCGGCCGCAATGAACCGTGATCCTCTCGGGATCGACGCGAAGGCGGCTGGAGATTGCTGGATCCATGTTCAGGGAGCTAAAGAACCGCTTTTGAACGTCCTACGGGCTTGAAGGCCCAACGCCTTCGCGCGAAGTAATGTTCCGAGACACCTCTGAACGGAGCGATGCGGCCGCTTCCGATTTTAAGGGTCATTTGTCGCGAGCGATTGAAAGTCCGCGTCAACGGTTTCTGGGGATCCGGCCGCGCAACCCTAGTCGGGCGAAAGAGACGTCGGGCGTCTGCTCTCTCCGGCTGGCACGAGTGACACCTTCTATCGCACTGGGCGGACGGCCCTCAATTGCGCCACAAAAAGCCTCATTCGAGCGGGGCCCGACACGGGCCGATTCGGCGCGCTCGGCGAGGGCCGAGAATCAAGCGCGCCAGATGCTCCCGTCAAAAGGAAAGGCCGCACAAAGCGCCCTCCGACGAACACGCTGCACCCCTCCTTGCGAAGGCGCTTGCAGCCGTCAAAGCGCAACACGAACGCAAGCGCGGCGGCGAGGTCGTGCATGTCTGCGTGCGTCAGCTTGTGGGGCCCGTGAGGCATAATCGCTGTTCGAGGTCTCCGCGTAATGCCGGGATTTCTCTTCCCGACTGCCTCTTTTTTGTGAGAGCCCAGGATCGATCTCAGTCGCTCGGATGATTTCGATTTCAATCATGCAAATGCCAGAAGCGGTCTAAGCTAAAGTAAGTATCTGAAGTCCATTCAACGTTGCCATAATTTAATGTCTTTGCCAGGAACTCCGCTCGGAAAGAAAGGTTATGTCGCGGGCTGGCAAACTTGGAGGAACCTCATGAAAACCGTTCTGGCCGCCACCGGCTTCGCGCTGACGCTGCTTGTTGGCGGGATTGCCAACGCCGCCAACACGCCTTCAACCAACGCTTCCAGCACGCCTGCTTACGCCAAGCCTGCAATCGCGGACGCCGACGCCATGAAGGCCGCCGACGAACTGCACCATACGAACATTCGCCAGGAGCTGCAGGATCAGCTCGCCAGGGCGGGCTACACGTCGGTGAAGATAGCCCCGTCGTCCTTCTTCATTGAAGCGAAGGACAAACAGGGCAATCCCGTGCAGATGGTGGTCGGGCCGGACTCGTTTACAGAAATCACCGCCCTGGCCCCCAAGACGGCGAGCGCGACGTCTGAGCAGGAGCCGAAGGCCAACTCGACCCAGAAATAAGACCCAATATTCGTTCGCGGTAGCGGAGCGAATCCGCAGAAAGCTGTATGGAACCCGCGCGGCTTTGCCACGCGGGTTTTAGCGTGTCCGCCGCGCCGTTCACATTAGGCGAAAACGCTGCTCCTCGGCTTTCGTCGTTTCGAGCACCGGGGTTCGGTTTCGACTACGGCGTTGTTCACCATGACCTCGAGCCGTCCGAACTTCCACCGCCGCGTCGACCAGGCGCGCAGGATCCGGCTGACGTCCACATCGGCGCCAATCGCCTGATCGCCAGCGAAGCGATCTCGCGCTCAAGCGCCTCCCTAGCTGCAGGATTGGCGCTCCGAGGTCCGCGGCGGTTCAGGCCTTGGGGAACGCGAAGGCAACGGTCGCCTTCGTCGGTCTGAATCCGCATGACGATAGCCTTGGCCGCTCGTTGCCGGGCGGCCGCGATGTCGGATTCCACCTCGCCCGGCGTCGATACTGGCTTGCCGCCCACATCGAGGATGGAATCGCTGGGCCCCAGCCCTTTCGCGGCCCCGCGTCCGTTCGGATCGACGCCGACAATCGCGATGCCCTTATCGCCGCTCGGCCGGATCTCCCGCTCAGGAGAGTCCGATCGCCTCCGCACTTTCTTCAACAATATTCGCCCTAAGTGAGCGACGGCGATTGTCCCGGACTTGACCGAAGGCCTTCAAGGCCGGCGACGGCTTCCTTGCCCGCAGACGAGCACGAAGACGACCCCTGGGAAACCACTCCGTTCGCCTGCCTCCTCACACAGGGTCACCCTAAGCGCGGGGCGTCGTTGCCGGCGACCGCGACGCGAGGGCGAGTGCTTGATTCGCTGGAGCTCGCGTCACGATCTCTTGACCATCCTGCCTGTCACGATGCTGTCGTCACATTTCAATCTGCGCTTACCCTTCACGGAGAAGTGAACGCCCAATTCGCAACTTATCGGCCCTGGCTGCGTTGCCACACCGCCAATGCGCCGCGCCCGGTGCGCCGCGCCCGGGCCCGTTGCGCCTCACGAGAACGGTTCCATGCCGCAGGTTCCACGCAGGCAGCTTCTCGGTGGCGTAGCTTCCCTCCTTTGCTTGTCGTTCGGCGCTCGATCTCAGATCGTGGATGTTTTGCCGTGGAGACCGGATGCCGGTGATCCTCCCGAGTCTCTCGCGACGGGCGGATGGATGTTCTTCACGCCTGCCGAGGCGGCGACTATCGAGGCCGCGGCAGACCGTTTGATCCCGCCCGACGAGACAACTGCCGGGGGCAAGGATGCCGGCTGCGCAGTGTATCTGGATCGGCAACTCGCGGGGCCCTATGGGTCGCGGCGGGGACTCTACGTCAGCCCGCCGTTCCTGAAGGGCCAAAAAAATCAGGGACCTCAAGATCAGGACGGTCCTGCCGCGATCTATCGCAAGGCGCTCGCTGCTCTCGACGCCCACGTCCGGCAGCACAAAGGCGACATCTTCGCGAAACTTTCACTCAACGACCAGGACGAAATTCTCAAGGGCCTCGAGCGCGGCGACGTAAAGCTCGAAGGGGTCGACGGACAGTCCTTCTTCGAGACGCTGCTCAAGACGATTCAGGAAGGCTTTTTCGCCGACCCGATTTACGGCGGCAACCGCGACATGTGCGCCTGGAAGATGATCGGCTTCCCCGGCGCCCGGTATGATTACCGCGACTGGATCGGACGCCACAACGAGCGCTTTCCGCCCGGTCCCGTCAGCATCATGGGCGCGCCCGACTGGACGCCGCCCACGAAGACCTGAGGCCTCGCGATGCCCCGAAAGTTGCCAAGCAAGGATGTCGTGGTCATCGGCCTTGGCTGGACCGGTTCGATCGTCGCGCATGAACTGACCGACGCCGGCCTCGACGTGATCGCGATCGAGCGAGGCCCGTGGCGCGATGCTCCGACCGACTTTCCAATCACTTACGTGCAGGACGAGCTTCGCTATCGCATCCGTCACGAACTCTTCCTGCGTCCCGCTCAGACCACCTTCACTTTCCGCAACACGATGGATCAGCGCGCGCTGCCGATCCGCACCTGGGGCGCGTTCATGCCGCCGAACGGCGTGGGCGGAGGCGGCGTGCACTGGAACGCGGAGACTTGGCGCTTCCTACCGAGCGACTTCATGCTGAAGACACATCTGACGGAGCGCTACGGCGCGAGCTTCCTGCCGCCCGACATGACGATCCAGGATTGGGGCGTCACCTATGAGGACCTCGAGCCGCACTACGACCAATTTGAGTACCTCTGCGGCACGTCCGGGCAGGCGGGCAATCTGAAGGGGCAGATCCTGGACGGCGGAAACCCGTTCGAGGGTCCGCGCTCGCGGCCCTATCCCACTCCTCCGCAGGCGCAGGGTTTCAGCCATACGCTTTTCGGTAAGGCAGCGCGTGACCTTGGCTACAAACCCTTCCCGCAGCCCTCGGGCAATCTCTCGCGGCCTTATGTCAATCCGCTCGGCGTCCGGATGGGCGCCTGCAGCTATTGCGGCTTCTGCGAATGGTTCGGCTGCGCCAACTATTCCAAGGCGAGTCCGCAGACGACGATCCTGCCGGTGCTCCTGCGCAAGTCGAATTTCGCTTTTCGGACCAATTCGGAGGTGATGCGCATCAACCTCGACGCCGCCGGCCAGCGGGCGACGGGGGTGACGTTCGTGGACACCAGCGGCGAAGAATGGGAGCAGCCGGCGGAGCTCGTGATTCTCGCGGCCTATTCGATGTTCAACGTGCAGCTCCTGCTGCTGTCGAAGATCGGCCAGCCCTACGACCCCGTCGCCAATACTGAAGTCATTGGCCGCAACTTCACTCACCAGACGATCTCGGATGTGGTCGGCTTCTTCGACAAGAACAAGTTCAACTTCAATCCTTTCATGGCCTCCGGCGCGATCGGCATGTGCATCGACGAGTTCAACGGCGACAATTTCGACCACGGGCCGCTCGGCTTCGTCGGCGGCGGCTACATCGGCCAGGTGCAGACGGGCGGGCGCCCGATCGAAACGACAAAGGTTCCGCCTGGAACGCCGCGATGGGGCGCGGAATGGAAAAAGGCGGTTCGCGACAATTACTTGAGCACTGTCGTGCCAGGGACTGGCGTACACGGCAGCATGTATTCCTATCGCGACGTCTATCTCGATCTCGATCCGACCTATCGCGACCGGCTCGGCCGTCCGCTCATGCGAATGACCATCGACTTCCATGAAAACGAGATCAAGCAGAACAAATTCCTGACCGATAAGTTCGCTGAGATCATCAAGGCGATGGGCGCGAAGCAGGTGGAGAAACAGTATCGCAAGGCGCCCTACGACATCACCAAGTACCAGACGACGCATCTCAACGGCGGCGCGATCATGGGGACGGACCCCAAAACGAGCGCGCTCAATCGCTACCTGCAAAGCTGGGACGTGCCCAACCTCTTTGTAATGGGCGCGAGCGCCTTCCCGCAGAACGCCGGCTACAATCCGACCGACACGCTCTCCGCGCTGGCTTTCTGGGCGGCGGATGCGATCCGCACGCAATATCTGAAAAATCCCGGCCCGCTCGTCCATGCTTAGGGCGCTAAGGCATGTCGTCGCGGCGTTGGTTGCGTTCGCGCTGCTCGCCGCCCTGTGGGTCTTTTGGCCGCATCCCGAGCCGGCGCTCGCCGGCACGTCGCTCGATTCGCAAAATTTCGCGCAAATCGAACGGGGCCGATATCTGACAATCGTTGGAGATTGCGCGAGCTGTCACGACGATCCGAATACCAAGGCTTCCTTCGCTGGCGGACGCTCCATCGAAACGCCGTTTGGAAACGTGCTCGCCGCCAACATAACGCCCGATCGCGACACCGGCATCGGTGGTTGGAGCGATGATGAGTTCGTCAACTCGATCCGCCGCGGCCAAAGCCCGCACGGCAAGCTCCTTTATCCGGCCATGCCCTATCCGCACTACGCTAACATGACGAAGGAGGACGCGCTGGCGATCCGCGCGTACCTGAACAGTGTGCAGCCCGTGCGTCACGAAGTCGCGTCCGACCAGCTGCCGTTCCCGTTGAACATGCGGATAGCGATGGCGGCGTGGAATGCGCTCTTCTTTCAACGCGACGCGTTTCGGCCCAACTCGTCGCAATCGACCGAATGGAACCGCGGCGCCTATCTCGTGCAGGGCCTCGCCCATTGCGGCGCTTGTCATACGCCCAAAAACATCTTCGGGGCCGACGAGCGGAGCGCCGATCTTCAGGGCGGCGAAGTCCAAGGATGGTTTGCGCCGAATATTACCGCCGATCCCTCGAAGGGCCTCGGCAGGTGGAGCGTCGAGGACATCGTCGATTACCTGAAGTCCGGGCACAACACGCAGGCCGGCGCGACGGGACCGATGGCCGAAGAGATAGGCTTCTCCAGCACCCGTATGACCGACTCCGACCTCAAAGCGATCGCGACCTACCTCAAGTCACTGAGCGATCGAAACGGCGCGTCGCCTGCGCCGATCGCCGCGAGCGCGCTGGAGATGAAGGCCGGCGCGTCGATCTTCGCGGCGCAATGCTCGGCCTGCCACGGATCGGACGGCAAGGGCGTCCCGGGTCTATTCCCGGGGCTTGCGCTCTCGCTGCCGCCACATGCGGCGGATCCGACAAGCCTCATCCGTGTGGCGCTCGAAGGCGCGCGGACCGTTTCGACGGCGGGAGAGCCGACGGGCCCTGGCATGCCGTCGTTCGGCCGGAAGCTCAACGACGCGGAGATCGCGGCCGTTCTCACTTATGTCCGCAACAGCTGGGGCCTCGCGGCGCCGGCGGTGACCGCGGACGAAGTTGCGGCCGCGCGCCGCTCCCTCGCCGAGCGGGCGGAACGTTAGGCGGTTAGACCCGCGGCCGATTGGGAACGACTGTCGCCTTCGCGGCGTTGATGCATGCCGCGGCGGCGCGCGAGCTTAGGTGGAATCTTGGCGCAACTATTCCATCCCTACGCAGACACGGCCCTGCGCGTCGCCCTGCTGGCGCTCGCCGCGAGCCCAGCGCTTCTGATTGCCGGCGGTTTCGCGATCAGCCGGTCGCCCTATGTGACCGGGCAGGACATGATTAGCGCGCAGCCCGTTCCCTTCAGCCACGAACACCACGTCGGTTTCGACGGCCTCGATTGCCGCTACTGCCATTTCGGCGTCGAGACGTCCCGCTGGGCGGGCATACCGCCCACCGAGGTCTGCATGACCTGCCATTCCCAGCTCTTCGATCAAGCCTCTGTTCTCGCCCCAGTGCGAGAGAGCCTCGCGAAGAACGAGCCGATCGCTTGGGCGCGCGTTCACGCGCTTCCTGACTACGTCTATTTCGATCACGCGATCCATGTCGCCAAGGGGGTGGGCTGCACCACGTGCCACGGTGAAGTCGAGCGGATGCCGCTCACCAAGCAGGCGACGCCCATGACGATGGGCTGGTGCATCGACTGCCACCGCAATCCCGCGCCACATCTCCGCGAACCGGACCAGGTCTTCGCTACGTCATGGTCGCCCCCGCCCGACCAGAAAGAAGTGGGGTTGAAGCTGATGCGCCATTACGAGATCGACACGAGGCATCTTCTCGACTGTTCGGTATGCCACCGGTGACCCGGCGGCGGCCAATCCGCGTCGACGAGCTCTCGCGCCGACGTGCGCTGCAGCTGCTGGCAGGCGGCGCCGCGTCGCTCGCGGCGGGATGCTCGCAGCCGGACGAGAACAGCGTCGCTCAGGGGGACAGGAAGGAACTGCCTTACGTCCACATGCCCGAGGGCCTGGTTCCAGGCGTTCCCGAGCACTATGCGACCGCGTTGCCGCTAGCCGGATACGGCCGCGGCGTCATCGTGACTGCCTTTGAGGGGCGGCCAACGAAGGTCGAGGGCAATCCGCGCCATCCAGCCAGCCTCGGCGCGACCGATGTTTTCGCCCAGGCGGAAGTGCTGTCGCTCTACGATCCCGACCGGTCGGAGGCTGTCCGCGCCGACGGTGAGATTAGCGACTGGGAAGCGTTCGACAGCGCATTCCGCGCGCGCCTTGCGCAGCACGCGAAGGATAAGGACGGCGGCCTGCGCCTGCTTACCGGCCGTATCTCATCGCCAACGTTACTCGACCAGATCGCAAAGCTGAAGACTGCGCTCCCGGATCTGCGCTGGCACGTTTACGAGCCGACGGAGGGAGATGAAGGCGAGGCGACGCGCGCCGTCTATGGCGAGGCGCTGCGGCTGAGAGCGCGGCTGCGCGACGCCGATACGGTAGTCGCCTTCGGCGCCGATCCGCTCGGACCCGGCCCGGACCAGGTCGCGAACGCCCGGGCGCTTGCGGATCGCCGTCAGCGCGATCGCGCCTCCGCCCGGCTCTATTCCGCCGAAAGCACTTTGACCCTGACGGGCGCAGCGGCCGACCGGCGCATCACCGCGCATCCGGACGCCCTCGAGGCGATGATCGCCGCTCTCGCCGCCGAACTCGGCGCTCCGGTCGCGCGGCCCGAGCTTTCCGCCGGCGCAGGCGAATTCCTCGCCGCCGCCGTTAGGGATCTGAAGGCGCGCCCAGAGCGCGGCCTCGTGTTCGTCGGCGCGACGATGTCGCTAGCTTCGCAGGCGCTCGCCGTATGGATCAACGATCGGCTCGACGCGCCTGTTGATGCTTTCGCTCCTCCGCAGCGTGAGCTCGAAGGCGAAACCCTAACCGCGCTCGCCGAAGCCCTTCGGGGGGGCGAGGTACGGACGCTCGTAAGCCTCGACTGCAATCCCGTCGCGACGGCGCCCGGCGATCTCGATTTCGTGGGCCTGATGCGGCGCGCGCCTTTCCGGGTGCATTTTGGCCTCTATTTCGACGAGACCGCCGCCGCTTCGACCTGGCACGCGCCGACGGCCCATCCCCTTAAATCGTGGAGCGACATTGCCTCGCCCGACCGCGCGGTCAGCATCGTCCAGCCGCTGATCCGGCCGCTGCGGCCCTCCTACAGCGCGCACAAGCTTTTGGCTCTTATGGCGGGCGAGCCGGAGCAAGACGACCACGACCGGCTGCGCGCAGCGTGGCGCGCCCGGTGGGGTCCCGACGGATTCGACGCGCGCTGGCGAAAGGCGCTGATCGATGGCGTCGTTGAGGATGTGGCTCCCGAGACCGTGAGCAGGCCCAAGGCAAGGTTGCCGAACTGGACGGCGCCTGCGCGGCCACCCGGGTTCGCGGTCGTTTACGCGCCCGACCCGTCCGTGTTCGACGGGCGGTTCGCCAACAATGCTTGGCTGCAGGAATGTCCCCAGCCGTTCTCGAAAGCCGTCTGGGGCAACGCCATCGAGATGGCGATCGAAGACGCACGCCGCCTTGACATCCGCGAGGGCGACGAGGTCGAGATCGTCGCGGAAGGACGCAGCCTCTATGGCCCGATGCGGCTCGCGAACGGGCTCGCGCCGGGCGTGCTCAAGCTTACGCTCGGCTATGGGCGCACGGGCGCGGGACGCATCGGAAATGGGCTCGGCGTCAACGCCGCCGTCTTGCGCGCAAGCGCCTCTCCGTGGATTACGCGCGGCGCTACCCTGAGCCGCGTCAGCGCCGACGGCCAGCTGTCCCCGGCGGTAGCCGGACTATATGCGCTCCCGGGCGAAGCTCGGAAGCTTGCGCCGGCGCTAGCCCCGGGCGCCTCGCTTCCGCCGCGAACCCAGAAGCCGTCCTTCAACACGCCGCCGCCCACGGCGCCGGGCGATCCCTACGCCTGGGCGATGAGCATCGACACCGACGCCTGCATCGGCTGCAACGCCTGCGTCCTCGCCTGCCAGTCGGAGAACAACGTCCCCTCCATCGGCCCCGAGCAGATCCGCATGGGGCGCGACATGCACTGGCTGAGGGTCGACGTTTACGATCACGCCGAGACGTTAAATCCGCGACCCGTCTTTCAGCCCGTGCCCTGCATGCATTGCGAGACCGCGCCCTGCGAGCCGGTTTGCCCGGTCGAAGCCTCCGTGCACGACCATGAGGGACTCAACGTCCAAGTCTACAATCGCTGCGTCGGCACGCGCTTTTGCGAGTCGAACTGCCCCTACAAAGTGCGCCGCTTCAACTTCTTCGGCTACGCCGACGGCCAGGAATATGGCGATCTCGGCGACCCACTCGTCAAGGCCGCGAACAATCCCGACGTCAGCGTGCGCGCGCGCGGCGTCATGGAGAAATGCACCTATTGCGTCCAGCGGATCAGCGCCGCGCGCCGTCTCGCCGAGCGCGAGACGCGGCTCATAGCGGAAGGCGACGTTGTCACCGCCTGCCAGGGCGCCTGTCCCACGAGGGCGATCCAGTTCGGAAATCTCGCCGATCCGAACTCCGCCGTGTCCCGCCTGCGGCGCGATGCGAGGCATTACGCGCTTCTGGAGGAGCTCCACACAAGGCCGCGAACCACCTACCTCGCGCGTGTGGTCAATGCCGACCACGAAGCCGGATCGAAATCATGACCGTCGTATCCGCACTCGATCGGGCGCCGTCGCTCGAAGACGATCGGGTCCTCCCGCGGTCGATCGACGATCGCGCGATAACCGGCCTTGTCTGCGCCCCGCTGCTTCGCTCCGCCGGCGGGCCCTGGTGGATCGCCTTCCTCGTCTGTTCGGCAGGAACTTTGGCGACGCTCTTCGGCGTCTATACGCTCTTCACGCGAGGCGTAGGCATTTGGGGCATCAACACCAGCGTAGTCTGGGGCTACGCGATCGCGAATTATGTCTGGTGGATCGGGATCGGCAACGCCGGTACGCTCATCTCCTCGCTGCTGCTGCTGACCCGGCAATCGTGGCGCGCCTCGATCAGTCGGTTCGCGGAGGCCATGACGCTTTTCGCGGTCGCGATCGCCGGACTTTTTCCAATCTTCCATCTCGGGCGCCCGCTCTATTTCTACTGGCTCGCGCCCTATCCGGCGACGATGCAGGTCTGGCCGCAATGGCGCAGCGCGCTCATCTGGGACTTCTGGGCGATCACCAGCTATCTCCTGTTTTCGATAATCTTTTGGTATGTCGGGGTGATCCCCGACCTTGCGACATTGCGCGACCGTTCCTCCGGCGCCTGGCAAAGGATCTATGGCGTATTCGCGCTCGGCTGGCGCGGTTCAGCGCGGCACTGGCGCCATTATCGCAAGCTTCAGATCACGCTCGCAGCCCTGGCGACGCCGCTCGTCTGCTCCGTCCATTCGATCGTCGGACTCGATTTCGCCGCGAGCCTGATGCCCGGCTGGCGGGAGCCGATCTTTCCGCCCTATTTTGTGGTCGGCGCGATGTATTCCGGCTTCGCCGTCGTCGTCCTGCTGGCCGTCGTCATCTCGCGCGCCTTTGGCCTGCAGGCGCTGATAACGCATCGTCATTTCGAGGCGATGGCGAAGATCATATTGATGGCGTCGATCGTCATGGGCCTGTCCTATGCCAGCGAATGGTTTGCCGCCTGGTACTCCGGCAATCCTGAGGACCGCGGTCTCGTCGTGTTCGAATTCACCGGCGCCTACGCGAAGCTCTATTACGCGATGCTGTTTTGCAATGTCGTCGCGCCGCAGATTCTGTGGGCGCCCGCGATGCGCACAAGCCTTCCGGTCTTGATCGCCGTGTCGGTCGCCGTTCTTGTCGGCATGTGGCTCGAGCGCATTCTCATCGTCTGGAACACGCTGTCGCACAGCTTTCTCCCGCCGATGGACCGGGTGTTCTTTCCGACCTTCTGGGATTGGCTGTTTTTGTTCGGGCCGATCTTCTTCTTCGGCTGGCTCTTTCTCCTGTTCTGTAGGATCGCTCCGGTCGTGCCGATGTACGACGTGCGCGAACTGCGGGGGCGCGAGGCCGTTGCATGAAGACCAAGGAGCCGCCGCTCATCATCGCGGAGTTTCGCAACGGCGACGACCTCAGCGAGGCGGCGCGCGAAGCGCACAAGCAGGGCTTTGACCCTCTCGACGCGCTGACCCCATGCCCAGTGGAGGAGCTCGACGACATTCTGGGCCTCGACACGTCGCCCATTCGTTGGCCGATGCTTATCGCAGCTCTTGTCGTCGCGGCCGCAGCCTATAGCCTGGAGTTCTGGAGCGCCGTCTACGCCTATCCGATCGACTCGGGCGGCCGGCCGCTTAACAGTTGGCCGATCTTCCTTCTCGTGCCCTTCGAAGTGGGCGTGCTCGCGGCGGCGATTGCGGGTTTTGCGGCGCTTCTGGCGCTCTGCGGCTTGCCCCGCCTGAATCACCCGCTGTTCGACTGCGAGGCGGTCGAGCGGGCGACCGACGATCGATATTTCCTGCTGGTTCGAGCTCCGCCTCTATCCGACAGCATTCGGTTGAAGCTGCTGCTTTTCGGCGCGAGAGCCGTGCGGATCGAGGAGCAGCCTTGATGCGAGCGGCTCTCCTTATGCTGCTCGCTTCGAGTCTGGGCGCGTGCTCGGACCAGTCGATGACGCGCCAGCCGCACTACGGGCCGAACGCGCCGGCGCCGATTTTCGCGAATGGTTCGGCGGCGCAGACGCCGCCGGCCGGCGCCGTGGCGCAGGAGGCGGAAGCCGAAGCGGATGCCTCGGCCGTGCGCCCGCCGGTCGATCTCGCGCTTCTGCGGCGCGGCCGAGAGCGCTTCGAGATCTTCTGCTCGCCCTGTCACGGCTTCGGGGGCGACGCCGACGGCGCAGTCGTGCGGCGTGGGTTTCCGCGTCCGCCGTCCTATTACGACGCGGCGCTGATGGCGGCCCCGGCGCAGCTCTTCTTCGACACGATCACCAAGGGTTTCGGCGTCATGTATGCCTACGGCTCCCGCATTCCGCCGCGCGACCGGTGGGCGATCATCGCCTATATCCGGGCGCTCCAGCAGAGCCGCTCGGCAAGCGCGGCTGCCGCTCCCGGCCAGGGAGCGGCGCAATGAGCGCGGCGGAATCCATGCCTGGCCTGCCCGCGACGCGGAGCCTTTTCCTTATCGCGTTGGCGGCCGCGATCCTGCTTGCAGGCGGCGTGGTCCTTTCCCCCTCCGCGGTGGCGAAGGGATGGCTCGCGGGCTTCGTGTTCTGGAGTTCCGCGCCAATCGGGGCCGTGGCGCTCGCCCTGATCCACGAAGCAACGGGTGGTCGGTGGGGCGTCGCCGCCGCGCCGACGTTGCGCCTCGGCTGCGTGTGCGCGCTCACTCTGCCGCTGTTCTTCGCCGTGTTTGCCCCGTTCGTGGGCCTCGTCTATCCGTGGGCGCGCGATGCCGGGTCGGTCCCGCCGGACGTCTCGCGCCTCTTTCTTAACGCGGCGCTCTTCGGAGCCTATGGGCTGATCGCGCTTGTCGGCTGGGCCGTCATCGCTGCGCTGCGGGCGGGAGGCCGGCTTGGATTGCTTGGCGTCTCGCTGGCGCTGGTCTTCCACGGTGTCGCGATCAGCGCGGTCGCCGTCGCATGGCTGCTTTCTCTCGATCAGCGCTTCGCCGATTCCGCCTTCGGCGCCGAAATCGCCGTACAGCAGAATTCTGCTTGCGCTCGCCGCCGTCGCCGCGCTTGCGCCATTGCGCGCTGTCGCCGTGGCGAAGGGCGACATCGGCGCCTTGCTGTTCGCGACGGCGCTCGGCGCCTTCTACCTCGGCCTCATGACTTTCATCGTCAACTGGTACGGCGACCAGCCGGATGACGCGGCCTGGTATCTAGCGCGGGCGCACGGACTGTCTTTTGGCTTCCTCCTGGGCGCTCTCGTGCTTGGAGCCGCCGTTCCCATCCTGGCTTGCGCGTGGGAGCGGGTCCGGACGAACGCTTTTGCGATGCGGGTCGTTGGGCTCATTACGATCCTGGGGGTCTTTCTTCACGATCTCTGGCTGGCGAACGCAGCAAGCGTCGCGGCCCTCTCGGCGTTCGCCGCCGTCGCCGCGATGGCTGGCCTATCGCTGGGCCTCGCCCCGCTGCTCGACCGGCGGTTTGCTCCCCGGCGGCCGCACGCGGCGCATCTCGATCGACGCGAGGCGCGGACGTGACCGCCGGCCGAAACGGGCGCCGCGAGGCGCATGGCGACCGGCGGGGTTCCGTCGTGTCGAGGATGGCGAAGTTGCTGCTCCTCGGCGCCCTTGCCGTGGTCGGCGCGTCCTTCTTGGCTGCGCCGATCGATCGCCGGCCGATTCCCGCGCGACGGCCGATTAGCGCGACGCCGGCCTCGGAAAGCCCCGTCCCGGACGAGCGCCGCGAACCACCCGACATCCGGGTCGGGACCGTAGCGGCGATCCTCGCTGGATTTCTACTGTTCGTCGTCTGCGCCGCATCGGGGCTGGTCTTCTTCTACCGGTCTCGCGCACATGACGCCACGTTCGTGAAGGTCGAGAACTTTCCCGCGCCGCGCCTCCAGACCCTTGCCGACGGCCTCGCTGAGCCGGAAATCGCGCGGCAAAAGGCCGATCTCGAGCGCTTCCGCTGGCTCGACCGCGATCATCGCACGTTCCAAATCCCTATCGAGGACGCCATGCGGCGCGTGGCGGCGCGTGGCGCCAAAGCCTACGATCCCGTCCCAGGCGTCGTGCAGAACGATGCCGGCGGAAGGTCAACGCCATGACCTCCGGCCCACGTCCCTGCCTCATCGCTTTCGCGCTATTGATTGCAAGCCTGTTGGGTCGTCCCGCCGAAGCCTCGCTGACCGCGGCGCAACTGGCGGCGGTTGGGGTGGAGCCGCCGCCCGGAGCAACGCTTCCGCTCGATGCGCCGCTCGCCGGTCTCGACGGGCGCCCGACGACGCTCCGCGGCGCGATGGCGGGCCATCCGGCCGTCCTCGTCTTCGCCGACTATCGCTGCATGCAATTGTGCTCGCCCATCCTCTCGGTTACGGGCGCGATGCTGGCGGCGAGCGGCCTTGCGCCGGGAACCGACTATCGACTGATCGTCGTCGGCTTCAATCCGAGGGCGACCGCCGCCGACGCACGCGCGATGATCGGCGGGCAAATCGGTTTCGACACGCCGGTCGGCCGGGCGACGTTGCCGCTGATGGGGAGTCAATCCGCCGTAGAGAGACTAACCCACTCGGTCGGCTATCGCTTCGCCTATGATTCGGAGAACGATCGCTTCGCTCATCCCGCGGCTCTGCTCATCGTGACGCCCGACGGGCGCCTTTCGCGCGTCCTGACCGGACTTGCGATCACTGGCGACGACGTGAGGCGGGCGCTGATCGAGGCGCGGAGCGGCGGCGTCGCCGCTTTCGTCAACCGGGTTCGGTTGCTCTGCTACGGACTCGGCGCCTCGGTCGGGCGCTATGCCGGCCCAGTTCGAATCGCGCTCGCGGCGGCCGGCGCCGCTACCCTTCTCGTCGTCGTGGCGGGGCTCCTGTTCCTGACGCGCGCAAGCGCAAGAGGGCCGGCATGAACGCGATCCCATTGCTGCCGCAGTCGGCATCGACGTTCGCGCCGGGGACCGACGCTCTCTACCTCACGCTCGTCGCCGTGTCGGGCGCGATTGCGCTCCTTGTCTTTGCTCTCATCGTCATTTTTTCCGCCCGTTACCGGCGCGGGTCGTCTGCCACACGCGGCGAGCTGCCGCCGCTCATCCAGCACGAATTCGAGATCGGCTGGACGACCGCAACCCTTTTCGCTTTCCTGATGCTTTTCTGGTGGGCGGGGGCCAATCAGATCTATCAGCTTCTTCCCCCAAGCAATGCGACGGAGATTCACGTCGTCGCGAAGCAATGGATGTGGAAGATCCAGCACTCGAACGGCGCGCGCGAGATCAACGTCCTTCACGCGCCGGTCGACGAGCCGATCCGGCTCGACATGACCTCGCAGGACGTCATCCATTCCTTCGCCGTCCCGGACTTCCGCATCAAGCAGGACATCCTGCCCGGCCGCTATGTCGAGTCCTGGTTTCGCGCCACGAAGACAGGGACCTTCCGCCTCTATTGCACACAGTTCTGCGGCACGGCGCATTCCGGCATGGTGGGCTCCGTGGTCATCTTGAGCAAGGCCGACTTCGCCGCCTGGCTCGCGGCGCAGCGGCCCGAGGGTGATCTCGTCGGTCAGGGCCACGCGCTCTTCGTAAGCCTCGGTTGCGCGGGCTGCCATACATCCGGCGGACCCATCCACGCCCCCGATCTCGCGGGGCTCTATGGACGGAAGGTGCCCCTGTCCAACGGAGCCTTCGCGCTCGTCGACGACGCCTATATTCGCGACCGGATACTCGACCCGCAGAGCAATCCGCCCGCCGGCTACGATCCGATCATGCCGTCCTTCAAGGGCGAGGTGAATGACGGCGAGATCCTCGCGCTGACCACCTACATCCGTTCGCTTAAGCCCACCACGGGAGCGCTCCGATGACCAACGCCGCCGCCTCAATCGATCATGCCGAGCCGCGAGGCGAGAGCTTCGTCGCTGGCAGCTATCTCAATTCAGAGGGTGGAGGGTTGAGCGAATGGCTGCTCGCCACCGATCACAAGCGGATTGCGCTCCTCTACGCCGTGATGATCACGGCGTTCTTCTTCATCGGCGGCGCGGCGGCGACGCTGATCCGGCTCGAGCTTATCTCGCCGCACGGGCGTTTTCTGACAGACGACGAATACAACCATGTGTTCACGCTCCATGGAATCATCATGGTCTGGTTCTTTCTCGTGCCGCTCATTCCCACGACTTTCGGGAATTTTCTGCTGCCGCTGATGATCGGCGCGCCGGACGTCGCCTTCCCGAAGCTCAATCTCATGAGCTGGTATCTGACGCTGATCGGGGGGATATGCGTACTCGCCGCGCTCTTGATGGGGGGCGTGGATACAGGCTGGACCTTCTACCCGCCCTATTCGACCGCCTTCTCGAACAGCAACGTCGCCGTCGCGGTCATAGGCGTCATCATCGCGGGATTCGGCACGATCGCGACCGGCGTGAATTTCGTCGCGACCACCCACATGCTGCGCGCGCCAGGTATGACCTGGTTCCGCCTGCCGCTGTTTGTATGGACGATCTATGCGACGAGCCTTGTCATGATCCTGGCGACGCCGGTGCTCGCGATCACGCTCATTCTGGTCGCGGCGGACCGCTTGTTCGGCCTGCCGGTATTCGACGGCTTCCGCGGCGGCGATCCGCTGCTTTTTCAGCATCTGTTCTGGTTTTACTCGCATCCCGCCGTCTACATCATGATCCTCCCCGCGATGGGCGTTGTGACCGAAATCATCACCTGCTTCGCGCGGCGGCGCGTCTTCGGCTATTCGATGATGGTCTATGCCGTGCTGGCGATAGCGATCATCGGCTTCGCGGTCTGGGGCCATCACATGTTCGTCTCGGGCCAGTCGGTTTTCGCCAATCTCGTCTTTTCGTTTCTGTCCTTCATCGTCGCCGTGCCCTCCGCAATAAAAGTCTTCAACTGGACGGCGACCCTCTATCGCGGGCAGATCACATTCGAAGCGCCGATGCTCTACGCGCTGGGCTTCGTTGGCCTCTTCACCATTGGCGGCCTCACTGGGCTCTTCCTCGCCTCAGTGCCGATCGACATTCAGGTGACCGGCACTTATTTCGTGGTCGCGCATTTCCATTACGTGATGGTCGGCGGCGCCGTTTCGGCTTATTTCGCGGGCCTGCATTTCTGGTGGCCGAAGATCACCGGCCGGCTCTATTCGGAGGCGTGGGCGCGCTTCGCGGCCGTCCTGATGTTCTTCGGCTTCAACTTCACCTTTTTCCCGCAGTTCATTCTTGGCTATCTCGGCATGCCGCGCCGCTATCATTCCTATCCGCCCGAGTTTCAGCCGTGGAATGTGATGTCTTCCACCGGAGCGGTGGTGCTCGCGGCGGCCTACGCGCTGCCGCTTTTCTACCTGGTCTGGTCCTGCTTCTACGGCAAGATCTCGCCGGCCGACCCCTGGCATGCGAAGGGGCTCGAGTGGCGGACGAGTTCGCCGCCGCCGAAGCACAATTTCCTTCGCACGCCGGTCGTCACGGAAGAGCCCTACGACTACCACGAGCCGCACACCGCCCCGCAGGCAGAGGCGCGGCCGGTCGACGCGGCGCGCCTCGCCGCGGTTGCGCCGGGCTCCATCGGAGGCGCGCATGGCTGAGGCCGCCGTCGCGTCCCGCGCCCCGGACGCGCTGCGCGAACCATGGTCGGAGCTTTCCCGCCAGCGCGAGGCGGCGACGCTCGGCATGTGGCTCTTCCTCATGAGCGAGATGCTGTTCTTCGGCGCATTGTTCATGGCCTTCAGCTTCTCGCGGGCGCTGGATCCGGCGGCCTTCGCGGAGGCTGCACGCCACGCCGAGATCGCCTATGGCGCGGCCAACACCGCCGTGCTGGTGACAAGCAGCCTGACAATCACGATCGCGGTACGGGCTGCGGACGCCGCGCGCGGACGACTGGCGGCGCGGCTTCTCGCTGCGACCGCCCTGCTCGGCGTCGCCTTCCTCGTCATCAAGGGCTTCGAATATCGCGACGACCTTCGGCATCATCTCTTTCCGGGCCACGATTTCGCGCTCGGACGGAATGCGACCCAGATCTTCTGGGCCTTCTACTGGGCCATGACCGGCGTTCACGCGATCCATCTGACGGTCGGCGTCGCCCTCGTCCTGCGGCTCTTCTGGCTTGTGCGGCGCGGGCGAATGAGCCTCGCCTCGCCGCAGCTCGAAGTGACGTCGCTCTACTGGCATCTGGTCGACGCCTTCTGGATCGTGCTGTTCCCAACCCTCTACGTGGCGGCCCGGGGATGACCGCGAAAGCGCAGCGCGTCGCGTGGCTGGGGCCGATTGTCGCGTGGGTCGTCCTCCTCTGCGCGACCGCCGCCGTGGCTTGGCTCGGTGTCGAAGCGTCCGGCCGCCTCAGGTTTGGCGGCGCGCTGGCGGTTGCCGCGCTCATGCTGGGAACGCTCGCCTTCGGGCTAGTCGGTGTCGGGCGCAACCCGGCCCTCCTGAGGCTGGTCGCCGGGGCGGCGTTTCTATTTCTCGCGCTGATGTTCTTGCTGAGCTTCGCGGATCTCATGACCCGTTTGCGTTGAGAGGGCCAGCGACACGCCTACCGCTCAAAAGCCGAGCATCTCACGTCACGACGACCCGTTCATGCATTCCGACCTGTATGACACATGTCTAAGCCCTCCCCCTCCAAGCCGATCGAGGATTACGCCCTGATCGGCGACGGTCGCACCGCGGCGCTCGGGTCGCCGTGATCGCCCGGCGCCGCACGCATGATCGCCGCGCGGAGTTGGAAGCCCCTCCGCGACCTCATCCATGCAGACGTTTGCGCCCGCGGCTTCGACCGCAGACGAGACAGCTTCATGCAGGCTTACGGGTCCCGCCGCCTCGACGCGAGCACGCTTCTGCTTCCCCTTGTCGGCTTCCTGCCGGCGACCGATGAGCGAATCGCCGGCACGATAGCCGCGGTCGAGCAGGGGCTGATGGAGGGTGGCTTGGTGCGCCGGGAGGAGGCGCCACGATTTGGCCGTGAGGAAGGAGTATTCCTCCCTTGCACCTGCTGGTTGGCGGATTGCATGGCGATGCAGGACCGACAGAAGGAGGCGCGAGCGCTCTTCGAGCGCGTGCTTGCCCTCGCCAGCGACCTCGGGCTGCTATCCGAGGAGTACCACGTTCCGTCGCGCCGCCTGCTCGGCAACTTCCCGCAGGCGATGACCCACGTCGCCCTCATCAACACCGCACTCGGGCTCTGCGGTCCCCTGCTGCAGCGCGGCGGCGGTTGATCGGGGCGGCCGATACCGCCCCGTGCGCCTTTTCTGATCGCTTCTGAGATGAGAGCGGATCGTCGGGGGTGCGCCACGCGTTTAGATAATCGAGGACAGGGAGTGCGTTATGCCGGAAATCGAGCTGCTGCTGGATTGCCGCGCCATCATCGGCGAGTCTCCAACCTGGTTCGCCCCGGGCGAAGCCCTTTACTGGATCGACGTCAAAGCGCCGGCCCTCTACCGGCTCAGTGTAGATGGCGTGCAGACTCAATGGCGCTTCGACGCCGATATCGGCGCATTCGCGTTGGTGGAAGACGCCGAGGGCGCGATTGTCGCGCTGCGGACCGGGATATTTCGCCTCGATTTCTCTACCGGAGAAACCCGCCAGCTCGCTGCGCCTCCTTTCGACCCGAATCTCTTCCGCTTTAACGAGGGCGTCTGCGACGCTGAGGGTCGCTTCTGGGTCGGCACGATGTTCGATCCCCGTCCGGGCGTAGCCGCCGAGTCTGCTGCGGCGCCCCTTCATCGCTTCACCTTCGGCGAAGGGCTCGTCGCTGGCGACGATTGGTCGGACTTGCATAACGGCTTCGCCTGGAACGTCGAAGAGGATGCCTTCTTCCTGTCTCATTCCAACGCGCGCAGCGTGCTTCGCGCGCCCTATGACAGAGCGAGGGGCAGGGTCGGCGAGCCAAGCTCGTTCGCCGAAATTCGAACCGAGGGGCATGTCCCCGATGGCGCCGCGGTCGACGAGGAGGGCTGCTACTGGTGTGCGATCCACGGCGGGGGCGTTCTGCATCGCTATGATCGGTCCGGCCGCTTGATATCGCAGATCGCTTTGCCGGTCAGTCAGCCCACGATGTGCGCCTTCGTTGGCCCTGACCTCGACCAGATGGTCGTGAGCAGCGCCAGGGACAAACTGACCCAGGACCAGCTGAAGCGTGAGCCGCAAGCCGGCGCACTTTTCCGACTCCGCCCCGGCGTCCGCGGTCTCAGCCGGCCGTGCATCGCGCGCTAAGGCTTCCAAGACAGGAACCTTTCTCAAACTCCTTCGTTACCATCTTGCCGGCGTCCTGATCGGTTTGGCTATCGCTGCGGAGGTTCCTTCCTTGTCCATGAACGTCAGCGAATTCGTCTGGAAGCGTCTTCAGGAGTGGGGCCTCAGGCGAGTCTACGGTTACCCCGGCGACGGCGTCGGCGGGTTGGACGTGGCCTTGCAAAAAGCGCAGCCCGGCATGGAATACGTCCAGGTCCGGCACGAGGAAATGGCAGCGTTCATGGCCTCGGCTCACGCAAAATTCACCGGGGGTGTCGGGCTTTGCTATGCGACCTCCGGTCCAGGCGCGATTCACCTGCTCAACGGCCTTTATGACGCGAAGATGGACAACCAGCCCGTGGTGGCCCTCGTGGGTCAGCAAGCCCGCACAGCGCTCGGCGCGCGCTATCAGCAGGAAGTGGATCTGGTTGCGCTGTTCAAGGACGTCGCCAGCGACTACATCGCGATCGGCACGGTTCCGAGTCAGGTTCGCCACATGGTGGACCGCGCGGTGAGGATCGCACAAACGAAGCGCTCGGTCACCTGCATCGTCCTCCCCAACGACCTGCAGTTGATGCCGTATGAGGAACCGCCTATGGCGCACGGCTCCACGCATACGGGCGTGGGCTTCCCCGCCGAGAGCAAGGTTCCCGAGAGTGAGGGATTGCGGGCCGCGGCCCGGGTTCTTAACGAAGGCAAAAAGGTCGCCATGCTCGTCGGAGCCGGCTGCCTCGAGGCGACGGACGAAGTGATCGCGGTCGCGGACAAGCTGGGAGCCGGGCTCGCGAAAGCGCTCCTCGGGAAGGCGGCCGTCCCCGATGATTTGCCCTTCGTCACGGGAGGCATCGGCCTCCTTGGCACGAAGCCGTCTTGGGATCTGATGAAGAATTGCGACACGCTGTTGATGGTGGGCTCCGCCTTTCCTTACAGCGAGTTTCTTCCGGAACCCGGAAGCGCGCGAGGCGTACAGATCGATATCAAGGGAGAAAACCTCAGCCTCCGCTACCCGATGGAGGTCAATCTCGTTGGCGACAGCGCGGCGACCTTAAGGGCGCTGCTGCCGCTCCTCGAACAGAAGACCGATTCGAAATGGCGCGACACGATCAAGGATAATCTCGCCGACTGGTGGAAGTTGCTGGAAAGCCGCGCGATGAACTCCGCGGATCCGATAAACCCGCAGCGCGTGTTCTGGGAGCTTTCGCCGCGGCTGCCGGACAATTGCGTCGTCACCGCCGACAGCGGCTCGGTCGCCAACTGGTATGGGCGCGACCTCAAATTCCGGCGCGGCATGAAGGGCTCGCTCTCGGGCTCTCTTGCTTCGCTCGGCGCCGCGACCCCCTACGCGCTGGCTGCGAAGATGGCGTATCCGGAGCGGCCGGTGATCGGCACGATCGGCGACGGCGCCATGCAGATGAACGGCATGAACGTCATGATCACCGTCTCCAAATATTGGAAGGAATGGTCAAATCCGGTCTTCATCATCATGGTTCTCAACAATCGCGATCTCAGTCAGGTGACGTGGGAAGAGCGAGTGCAGTTGGGCGATGGCAAGACGGAGAGCACTCAGTCGATTCCGGACTTTCCTTACTCCAAATATGCCGAACTGCTCGGGCTCAAAGGGATCTTCTGCAACGATCCGGACAAGGTCGGCGCCTCCTGGGAGGAGGCGCTCGCCTCCGACCGGCCTGTCATCCTTGAATTCTACACCGATCCCAACGTGCCGCCGCTGCCGCCTCACATCACCCTGAAAGACGCGTCGCATTTCATGACCATGATGCCGGACGAGCCGGAACTCGGCAGCGTCCTGAAGAATACGGCCAAGGAGCTCGTGTCTTCCGTCCTGCCCGGCCGGTAGGCGCCCATGCGTCCGGGCGCCGCCATCCGGGCCGTAACGGCTCGCCCCTATACGATTCCCACCGACGCGCCGGAAGCGGACGGGACGTACGCTTGGCGGGAAACGACTCTCGTTATCGCGACGATTGAAGCCGGGGGCCATACCGGACTTGGCTATACATACAGCTCGAGCGCGGCCGCCTCGTTGGCTGCGGGCCCGCTCGCCGCCGCTCTGTGCGGTCAGGATGCGGTCGACATACCGCTCTGTCACCGATTGCTGGTCAATCAGGTGCGCAACATGGGCCGGTCCGGCGTGGCCGCGACCGCGATCTCCGCGCTGGATGCTGCGCTCTGGGATGTGAAGGCCAAGCTCATGGACCTCCCGCTCGCGGCTTTGCTCGGCCGAGCGCGTGAGACTGTTCCGATTTACGGCAGCGGCGGGTTCACCTCTTACGGCGATCGAGAACTCAGGCAGCAGCTTGCCGGCTGGGTCGAGCGCGAGGGATGTCGCGCGGTGAAGATGAAGATTGGCAGCCACCCGGATGACGATCTACGCCGGGTCGGGGTCGCCAAGGAGGCGATCGGCGAGGCGTCGTTGTTTGTGGACGCTAACGGCGCGTATTCGGTCAAGCAGGCGCTACGCATGGCCGACGCGTTCGCAGCGGAAGCTCAGGTCGCGTGGTTCGAGGAGCCGGTCTCCTCGGACGATCTGGATGGTCTCGCGCAGGTGCGAACAGGCGCGCCGGACTGCATGGATATCGCTGCTGGCGAATATTCCTACAACGCGGACGATGTGCGGCACATGCTTGTCCGGCGTGCGGTGGACGTGCAGCAGGCGGACGCGTCGCGATGTCTCGGGATCACGGGCTTCCTGCAGGCAGGCGCGCTTTGCGACGCCCATCACATAGACCTTTCCGGTCACTGTGCGCCGGCGCTGCATGTTCACCCGGCCTGCGCGGCGCCGCGCTTGCGCCATCTGGAATGGTTTCACGACCACGTGCGCATCGAGCACATGCTGTTCGAGGGCGCTCCCGTCGCGAAGAACGGCGCGATCGGGCCGGACATGAGTCGTCCCGGCCTGGGCCTCGTGTTCAAGGAGCGGGATGCGGAGCGCTACGCTGCATGACGACCGGTATTGAAAGAGAGTGGTCGAGGCGCGTCGCGGACAATACCCGGCCGACGCATGAAATCTTTGTGGCGCTGTTGCTTTTGGGGGCCGCGGTCGTGGCGGGGAGCGCGATGCTGGCGTCGACTTCGGAAGAACCCCACGCCAGACGGCCAATGGCGCGAGCGGCGTCCGCGGATGGAGCGTCCTCCCGCGAGAGCCCCGGCGATCCGGGACAATGGCGCGACCGTGCTCGCCGCGCGGCGTCTGAATCGTGCGGCGGGAACGATAGCCGCCTCCGTGCTGATTGACAGCTCTATGGAGCATTACCGCGGCGCCTTCCAGAACAAGGCAATGTACACGCCTATCGCGGCGTCCGCGCTCACGCTTCTCGCCTCATTCCATGGGCACAAAGACGTCGCCTCGCGGGCGCATTGGGCGCGGGACATCGCTTACGCACTGGCCGGACTGACTGGCATGGTCGGGACAGGCTTCCATCTCTACAACGTAGGCAAGCGCCCGGGCGGGTTCTGCTGGCAGAACCTGTTTTACGGCGCTCCGCTCGGGGCGCCGGCGGCGATCTTGCTTGCGGGAATGACCGGGTTCCTGGCCGAGCGGGTGCGGGACAACCCTCCCGGCGCTTCGCCCGACGTGCTCGGACTGCCTGCCGGGCGAATGGTCGCTGCGCTGACGGGCGCCGGCCTGGTCGGCACGGCGATGGAGGCGGGGCTGCTGCATTTTCGCGGCGCCTTCCATAACCCGGCCATGCTGCTGCCGGTCACGGCGCCCCCTACGGCGGCCGCTATGCTGGCCGCGGCGGCGATGGGGAAGGCCGAGCGACCGCGGCGCATCACGCGCTGGTGGCTGCGGATGACGCGCCCTCAGGGCGTCGTTGGGCGTCGGCTTCCATGCGATCGGGGTCGCACGCAACATGGGCGGCTGGCGGAACTGGACCCAGAACCTCCAGGCGGGCCCCCCGCTGCCCGCGCCGCCTTCCTTTACCGGGCTGGCTCTGGCCGGCCTCGCTGCGCTCGGACTTATGCAGGACAATCCCGATGGCTGAAGGCCTCACCAGCGGGCGCTATCCCGGCTACGACGTCATGTCCAAACGGGAAAGCCAGTCGTGGAACGATAAGACTCGGGAAGTCATCGACGCCCGGCTGGCGACGGAGCCGCGACCCGCTTTCTTTTCGGCAGACGAATGGAAAACCCTCGAGGCGCTCTGCGACCGCGTCATGCCGCAACCCGAAGGTCGCCCGCGCGCGCCGCTTGCGGCCTATGTCGACCGGCAGCTTCTGGAGGGCAAGACGAAAGGCTATCGCTTCGCCGGTATGCCTCAACCTGCCGAAGCGTGGAAGCGCGCGTTGGCGGCATTGGACGAGGTGTCGGTCCGGGAGCATGGGCGGCCTTTCGCGATCCTGACCGAGCAGGATCAGGACGCGATTCTCGGCCAAATGGCCGAGGGGTCATTCGAGGCAGACGCCATGCGCGGAATGCCGTCCGGAACCTTCTGGAGTTCGCATGTGATCCACGACGTCGTCGCAGCCTATTACGCCCACCCTACGGCATGGAGCGAGATTGGGTTTGGCGGCCCCGCCTCGCCGCGCGGCTATGTTCGCTTGGGTCTCGACCGGCGCGATCCGTGGGAACCGGAGGAGGCCGCGCCGAGCCTGGGAGAGCAGGCCGCCGGGAAAAGCAACCATGTCCGCTGACCCCTTTGCCGCTCCACGCGCCGCAAACGGGCGCGCGCCCAACGTGTTTCGTCGCGGCGCCTGGACGCCCATGCGGCAATTCGATGATCTGGAGGAGGTCGACTTCGCCGTCGTCGGGACCGGCGCAGGCGGGGGGCCGATGATCGCGGGATTGTCGGAGCAGGGCTTTTCGGTAGTCGGATTCGACGCAGGCCCCTACTTCCGGCCGCTCGAGGATTTTGCCTCCGATGAGAGCGAGCAGGAGAAGCTCTACTGGAACGACGACCGCATCTCGGAGGGCGAGAATCCGCTGGTGATGGGCGGCAAGAACAGCGGCAAGGCTGTGGGCGGCTCGACGGTGCATTTCGCCATGGTGTCGCTTCGGTTTCGGCCGGAATGGTTCAAGTCGCGCTCGCAACTCGGCTACGGGGTCGACTGGCCGCTCGACTGGCGCGAGATGTGGGACTGGTACGGGCGGGCGGAAAAGGCCCTGTCGATCTCCGGACCGATCACCTACCCTTGGGGGCCGAAACGGCCGCGCTACCCCTTAAGGGCGCATCCGATCAACGGCGCCGCGCAACTGCTGGCGCGCGGGGCGGAGGCGATGGGGTATGCTTGGACGGAGACGCCGCTCGCCACCGTGTCGGCGCCGAAAGGGGACAGTCCGCCCTGCGTCTATCGTGGCTTCTGCCGGTTCGGCTGCTCGACCAATGCGAAGCAGAGCCAACTCGTCACCTTCATTCCTCGCGCCTTGGCTGCTGGCGCGGAAATTCGGGATCTCGCCATGGTCGGGCGGATCGAGATCGGCCGGGACGGGCGAGCCAAGGGAGTGCACTATCATCGCGAAGGCCGGTGGCGCTTTCAGAAGGCGCGGGCCGTGGTCGTCGCGGGATACGCCATCGAAACACCGCGCTTGCTTTTGAACTCGGCGAACGACCTTTTCCCGGACGGGCTCGCCAACAGCAGCGGCCTGGTCGGCCGGAACCTCATGAGCCAGTCGAACCAGGCGGCATGGGGTTACATGGACGAGCCGGTGCGGGCTTACAAGGCGCCGCCCTCAACCACCATCACCGAGCACTGGAACTATGAGGACCGCAAGGACTTTCACGGTGGCTACTGCTGGATGGCGCAGGGCCCGCTGCCCATCGAGACGATGACGATCATCACCGGATCGAAGGGGGTTTGGGGCGCCGCGCTCCACGAGGAAATGCTGCGCTACAATCACCTTGTCGGACTGAAAATGGTTGGCGAACAGCTGCCAAACGAGAACAACAAGGTGACGCTGGCCGACGATACGGATCAATATGGGCTGCGCATCCCCCGCATCACCTATTCCTGGGGGAACAACGACAAAACGATGATCCGCCATGCGCTCGGTCAGATGAGCACCAGCCTTGAGCTTGTGGGCGCCAAGGACATCTGGCGGCAAGACAACGACATGAACCATCTGGCCGGCACCGCGCGCATGGGCTTTACGCCTCAAGACAGCGTGATCAACGCGGATTGCCGAACCTGGGACATTCCCAATCTCTTCATCTGCGACGGCTCCGTGTTTCCGACGGCGGGCGGGGTGAATCCGTCGTTGACCATTACCGCGATCGCTATGCGCACCGCGGGGCGAATCGGACAATTGGCCCGGCGGGGCGAATTGGGTGGGGAAGCCAAACAGTCCGCTTTTCGTCTCCTCGGCGCAAGGCCGCGATCAGCGTTGCCCGTCGGGACTTGAGCCTCGTGCGGCAACCCTGCGCAGGGCTGCCGCAAGAATGGCTACGGAGGAAGACCATGACTGCAAACGAGTCTCTTGCGGGCAAAGTCGTCGTGATTACTGGCGCTGCAGCCGGCGTCGGGCGGGCGATCGCCCTGCGGTTTGCGCGTGAGGGCGCCAAGCTCGGCCTGATTTCCCGCGACAAAACCGCGCTCGAATCGCTTGCCAATGAATTGCGGGACCGCGGCGCCCAGGACGTCGCGATCGCGCCCATCGACGTCAGCGATGCGAATGAAGTTTTTGCTGCGGCGGAGCGCTTTGCGGGCGAGTTCGGCGCGATCGACATCTGGGTCAACGACGCCATGGTGACCGTTTTCTCCTCGGTCGGCGACATCACGCCCGATGAATTTCGCCGCGTAACCGAGGTGACCTATCTCGGCGTCGTCTATGGGTCGATGGCGGCCCTGAAGCAAATGCGTACTCAGACCTCCGGCCAAATCATCAACATCGGTTCGGCGCTCGCGTATCGCGGCATCCCGCTGCAATCTGCATATTGCGGAGCGAAGCACGCAATCCGGGGCTTTACCGCCTCGTTGCGCAGCGAGCTCGAGCACGAACATTCGCCGGCTATCGTCTCCATTCTCGAACTGCCGGCTATGAATACCCCGCAATTTGATTGGGCTCGCACCCATCGCGCGCATCAGCCTAAACCGATGGGAACGATCTACCAGCCCGAGGCCGCTGCGGAGGCGGTCCTACGCGCAGCGCGAACCGGCGCGAGCGAATATTGGGTGGGCGCCTCGACGCTCCTCACGATCGTAGGCAACATGATCGCGCCGAAATTCATGGACTGGTTTCTCGCGCGCTCAGCTGTCGCCGGACAAGAGACCAACCAGTTGGTTCAACCAGGCCGACGCGACAATCTCAGGGAGCCCATTGCGGATTTACATCGCTTGCACGGCTCGTTCAGCGCAGAAGCCAGATCACGTGTCTCTGTCTATCCCGGAGCGATTACGCGCGCGGCGATCGTCGCCGGAGGAGCCGCGCTGTTCTTCGGATTGGGTCTCATCATGGCGCAGCGTCGGCAACCCCGTCCTCGCCTATCGAGCGGTGGAGCTTCTCGATTTTTTCGTGCCTAGTGACCCATTCCAGCCCGGCGCCCAGGCCGCTCTCCGCGTCGGTCATCAGTTCCCGAGTGAACGCGCGAAGGTCGGGCATCTGACTGGCGTCCTCGGGCGCCGCCGTGAACCGGAAGGTGATGCTGATCCTCCTCGCACCGCGGTTCGAGGGCCTTGCCCGCGTCGGGCTGCGGCGTCTCATCCGGCGGGCGTTGCAAGATCGCGGACGTGGATGGCCGGCGCGACCGAACCTGTCTGCGGTTGGGTAGGATTGCCTACCGACCTGTTTGTTCAGCATTCGTTCAGACAGAATGGCCTTCTTTGATCAAACTGATCCGGCGGGAACAGCGTCTGCTCAATAGTAGTCCGGCAGCGCGCTCGGAAAGCCAGCAGAAAGCGAGGGAAGCATGACAAAGAGGTCACTTATGTTCGCGCTGGGCGCGACGCTGCTCCTGTCAGGTTCCACGGCGGCGGTCAGCGCCACGCCGCACACCCTGTCCCGGTATTGCGCGGTTGATCTTAAGTCCCTATGCGCGGGCATAAAGCCGGGCGAGGGGCGCATTCATGCGTGCCTACAGTCGCACATCAGCGAACTCTCTGTGGGCTGTTCGGCAAGGCTTTCGCGGGCCGCCTGGGTGGCAAAAGAGTGCCATGCGGATATCCAGCAATTCTGCCCCCACGCCGTCTATGGGAACATTGCAAGCTGCATGCAGCCGCATCTTGGCGAGGTTAGCGATCCCTGCAAAGGGGCGCTGGCGTTCGTCGCCTCCCCCGCCAACGATCGGTAACGCTTAGCGATCCGACGCCACTTGTTGCGGGATGGGACATTGCCCTCGCGCGAAGGGACACTCAAGTCAAGCAAAATGCGCCACAGAAATAGAACACGTCATTCTACTCAGAACAAGGTTACGCTGTGATTGTCGAGTCGCCGTTGGAGTTAATCTTTCGCGACTTGTTCTATCGCCTTCGCACCTTTGCTGGAGGTAACGACGTCTTTTTAAAATTGGAAGGGTTCAGCGTAACCGGTTCTATTAAGGTAAAAGCTGCCATTCGACTTATTGAGGAGTTTGAGCAACTAGGCTTTGTCAAGCCACACGAAAGCGTAATAGTCGAATCGTCCTCGGGGAATCTTGGTTTAGCGCTCAGCTTGGTTTGCGCCATCAAAGGCTACAAATTTATTTGCGTGACAGATCCGACCGCTAACCGCGCGACGATACGGGGTATGGAACTCTATGGCGCAAAGGTTGTCATAGTTGAAGATCGCGACCGCTCCGGGGGATACTTAGAGACCAGGATAAAGAAAATCGATCAAATACTGCGATCCGACCCGAACGCGGTCTGGCTTAATCAATATGCCAACATAGCCAACAAAAATGTTCATGCCGAGCAGACAGCGAACGAGATCGCGCGCGAATTCAGCAAGGTCGATTGGGTGTTTGTGGGAACGGGCACTACCGGCACCCTCGCGGGGATCTCAGAGAGACTTCGCCAAGAGTTTCCCAGGATTAAGATTGTAGCTGTCGAGCCGGAAGGGTCCGTCACTTTCGGAGGCGCGCCCGGAAAAAGAAATATCCCGGGCATCGGCACAAGCATGAGACCAAAGCTTGCGGACCTCGCCAAGCCGGATAGGATTGTGGTAGTGAAGGAAGAAAAAACTGTTGAATCTTGTCGCTCCTTCGTTCGAGATTATCATCTACTTGTTGGGGGAAGCACCGGAACAGTGTTGGCCGCCGTAAAAGAACTAGCTTCTGATTTCAGTCGCGACGACGTCATAGTCGCGATATCGGCAGATCTCGGGGAAAAATACTTAGACACTATTTATGATCCGACCTGGGTAGAAAATGTCATTCTGCCTCACGATAGGGGGCTAACGCGAACCCCTGCGCTCGTCGCGGCCAAGTGAGGCGCAACGTGCGGCTAAATGACGCGCAACGTGCGATCCTCGCCCAGCAGCTATCGTTTAGCGCAAGGATGTCTCTACCGACCTTTCAACGCCGGCGCTCGTCGGCGAGCTGAACGAGATAGTCAGCGGCAAAGAAGTCAGAGACGAGCGCAATAAGGGATCCAAAGTGCTATCCGCCCCGACATTCTACGTTGTTCCCGGCTCGACAGTTAAGCGTGTCATTGACGACAATAGGAACCAAGTTTTTGCTGCGGTTGAGGCGGCATACCGTCTTCACGCCTCCGGAAATACTTTAAATCCGGACAGCTACTTCCTCCGATATCCACATAGACCCGGCGCTCGCATTATCGCGTTGCCAGCCCATCTCGGCGGCGCGATTCAAAAAAGCGGCATCAAATGGATATCGAGTTTCCCTGAAAACAGGGCCAGCAACTTGGCCCGAGCGTCGGCAGTCTTGATTCTGAACGATGCCGCGACCGGCTATCCCCTGGCCTGTATCGAGGCATCGCTGATCAGCTCCACGCGAACTGCCGCCTCCGCCGCTTTGGCGGCAGAGCATATTTCCCCAGACCCATTTGAAGGAACTCTCGGCGTCGTCGGAGCTGGGGTAATCGCCCGTACATCCGTCGAGTGGCTTCTATTTCGAAAATGGAAGTTTCGCAACATCCGTTTGTATGATGTGGACCGCAAGGAGGCGGAGCGCTTCAGCAAGTGGCTTCGCGATCAGCACAACCTGAAGGCCGATATTCAGGATCGTTTGGAGGGCGCTACATCCGGCTGTTCTCTGATACTATTCGCCACGACCACGCTGGCCCCCTATCTTTCCGATGAAAAACTGCTGGAGCACTGCCCCACTGTCCTCCATTTGTCGCTGCGCGACATTTGCGTGAATGTGATTCTTGCATCGCAAAACATTGTCGATGACGTGGATCATTGCCTGAAGGCAGAAACCTCGCTCCATCTAACCGAAAAGTCGGTGGGAAATAGGGACTTTGTCTCCGGGAGTTTGGTGGATGTCCTAGAGAAAAAGTTCAAACTGGATCATGGCAAGCCCCGCATATTCTCGCCGTTTGGGCTTGGTGTTCTTGATCTGGCGGTAGGCGATTTTGTACTCGAGGCAGCAAAGTCGTGCGGCGCGGCAATTGCGCTACCTGACTTCTTCAGCAATTCTGCCCGATGGTGAAGAAGATGTCACGCTTTTCGAATCCGAACCGTGTCGACTTCGAGCGCGGAGCGCTCACGCTGTTCCAAATGATACGAGGCAGGTCATTTCCGCTGAGAACAAACGAGGGGGCATATTAGACATGTCGGGTGTATGGAGCTGCAATGAGTGGGACCAACTGGAAGAGGTTATTGTCGGCAACCCGCTGAATGCGCGTTATCCCACGCCGGACCGAAGCACCCAGATCGCCGAATTTCCTGACCGCACATTGGCCGAAATCCCCCGTGGCCCATTTCCTCAACAGATTATTGAAGAGACGGAAGAGGATTTGAATGGATTTGCCCAAATCCTGGAAGGTTTGGGCGTCACCGTCAAACGTCCGGACACCTGGCCGCACGAAAGGAAATTCTCGACGATCCATTGGGAAGCTCAGGGGTACTATAATTATTGTCCCCGCGATGTTTTGTTGGTCATTGGCGACCACGTAATCGAAACGCCCAATGTCATCCGCAGCCGCGCCCAGGAAACGTTCAGCTACCGCAGGCTGCTGATGGAGTATATGAGGTCGGGCGCAAAGTGGTATAGCGCTCCCAAACCCATGCTGTTGGACTCTCTCTTCGAGGGGGTCGATCTAAACAAGCCCACGCCACGCAACGATGAGCCGGCCTTTGATGCAGCCAATGTGCTGCGTTTTGGCAAAGATTTGATCTATTTGGTCAGCGCGACCGGTAACGAGTTGGGGGGACGCTGGCTACAGTCGATTCTAGGCGACAAATATCGGATCCACTTCTTGAAGGATGTTTACTATGGCAGCCATATTGACTCGACCCTTGTGGCCTTACGCCCTGGCTTGGTCCTCGCCAATCCCGCCCGTGTCAATGACGACACGCTGCCCAAAATCTTGAAGCAATGGAAAATAATTTACAGCCAGCCGATGGAGAACACAGACAGACATGATTCCGACTACGTATCCAAATCCATTGGTAGTGACTGGATTGACATGAACGCATTCAGCGTCAATCCCAATTTGGTCGTAGTCGATCGAAATCAGCCCTCCCTTATAAAACTCTTGGAGAAGGAAGGTCTTGACGTAATCCCCCTAAAATTGCGTCATTCCAAACTATTGGGCGGTGGACCCCATTGCGTTACCTTAGATGTCCGCCGAAAAGGCACACTAGAGCGATACTTTGACTAACGTATTACCTTCGCCGTGTTCAGGCAGAGAGTAACAATGATTGTTCCGGTCAAGGGCCCGATGGCCTATAAGGACTTTGTAGCTTCTGAGAATCTGAGAGTCTGAAGTTACGAGTATGTGAGGAAGGGCTTTGGCAGCAATTTTGACAGCAACTGCCGTCGCGGTTTTCCTCGCCCTGACGTTTGTAGCTTGGCGGCGCTACTGTTGGGCGAGCTGAGAAAGTCCCTGAGGCGGACACTTGCCCATACAGCTTGACGGAGGTCTTTGGCGACCGCCACCTCGTGAACGTCCCGCACCAGAAACGGATCCGCTGGCTCACCGAAGTCTTCAGCCGCTCGGCGGAGAAGTTTCCGCATCTTACCGCCTTGCAGATTCCCCATGCTGGTGAAGCTCTGACTTTCGCTGAGCTCGACGGGCGAGCGGAAAGCGTGGCCGCGGCCCTCTCGGCCTTCCTCACCGGCCCCGACCAAGTCGTTGCCGTAGCGATGTCGCAGGACAACTGGCAAATCGTGGCGGCTCACCTCGGCATCCTCAAGGCCGGCGGTACAATGGTGTTCCTCGATACCACATTGCCCGACGCGCTGCTCACCCACATGCTCCACGACGCACGGCCGGTTGTCGTTCTCACGCGGGGGCAAGAGAAATTCCGCGACTTGCCGACACTCGACGTGCTGACGTTGCCAGAAAAGCCCCTCCGAAGAGAACCGCCGCCTTGGTGGCTGGATGACCCCACGCAACGCCTTGCCGCCATTTTTTACACAAGCGGAACCACTGGAATGCCCAAGGGCGTGGAGTGCCCGCATGCCGGTTACGTGAACCTAGCCCTGAGTTACGCTGAGTATTTCGATCTCCTGCCGGGCATGGACGCGACCTCGCTTACTTCGTCGCTGGGCTACGACGGCAGCATCTCTGAGATGTACAGCGCCTGGGTGTCCGGCTGCGCTGTGGTCATGCTGACCAAGGAGCAGGTCCGGTCCGGACCGGACCTCGTCTCCGTCCTTTGCGAAGCTGAAGTCACGGTCCTCTTCTGTCCTCCGGTGCTGCTCACAGCTCTCACGTCAACCCCCGAGTTGGATCTCCCCTATCCGCTGTGCCGTTATATCGTGCCGGCCGGCGAAGCCTTCCCCAGCGCGCTCGTTGAGCCCTGGACCCGGGGCAGACGGCAAATCATCAACACTTACGGACCCACGGAGGCGAGCACCGACACGAGCCGCCAGAGTTTGCGGCTGGGGGAGCCCATCACAATTGGATCGCCATTCGCCAATGTGACCTACGTCATCCTCGAGGCCAACCAACTCCGACCACTGCCCCACGGGGAGGTTGGAGAACTCTGCGTCGGGGGAGTGCACGTTGCGCGCGGGTACCGCAATTTGCCGGACCAAACTGCCCAGAAGTTCATATCGCACCCTCAGTTCGGCCGCCTCTACCGCACTGGGGACAAATGCAAAATCGACATTCAAACGCAGCGCGTGCACTTCCTCGGCCGAATCGACGCGCAACTAAAAGTGCGCGGGCATCGCGTTGAGGCGCAGGCAGTCGAGGATATCCTCCAGACGCAGTTCAATGAGATCGAGGCCGCCGTTCTGGATTACCAGAACGAGACGCTCGTCGCCTTTGTCGCCGCGCCGTCGATCTGCAAAGGCGAGATCTCGGTGGTCGCGCCAGCGCCGGCGGAGTGGGCCGCCCGGGTTACGGCGATGCTGGCCAAACAAGTTCCAGCGCCGTCGATCCCGACGAGGATCTTCCTTATAGAGAAATTCGTCATGCAGCCGGTCTCAGGGAAGATCGACCGGAAGCGCTTGCCAGACCTATCTCATCTGCCGAGAAGCGGCGAGCCGGAACCAGAGGACGCTCGCTCGGACGCACTGGCCAGCGCGCGCGACCAAGGCGAAGTCAAGGTGCTTGATGCCGATGCGGGGATGGACCGCGAATGTGAGGAAGTGCTGGCGATTTGCCGGGCCATATTCGAGACGCCGTTGGGATTGGACGATGGATTCGCTGAGGCTGGTGGGCACTCGATCCTCATTGCGCGCTTAGCGCAGCAACTGCGAGCCGCAGGATGGGTCGTTCCGGTCCGGGCGCTGCTCAGTGACTGCAACACTGCTCGAAAAGTGGCCATGCGGCCGCGGGTGCTCGAGCAGGCCTCCAAGGCCTTTACGGCCCCTGTGAAATCCGACGAGAGCAGCGCTGAACGCGATGAGGCCGCGGCAGAGGTGCTCTCCATCGGGTATTTCACCACCCTCCAGATCCTGTTCGCGATGATCTTGTACTCGCCGCTCCTGGTGGTCTTGCTCAGCATCGTCGACTTCGTCGAATTCGGGACGATCTTCACGACCGCCAACCTCTGGGCGTTCATCATCGACGGCTTCTTTGTTTATTTGCTATCCCTCGTCACGCCCTTCGCCAGCCTGCTCTGGGTCATGACAATAAAGCTCTTCCTGGGAGGCGACATCCACAAGAACAATGTGACCCCGGGGGTGTATCCCAAGTGGAGCAAAATGCATCTGCGAATCTGGTGCATCGACCGCCTGGAGAACATGGTGCTCGTCCCGCTGCGTGCGATGTATCGCAGCGCTCCGCTTATGGCATTCGTGTTGCGGCAGCTCGGCGCGACTGTCGGCGAGAACCTTCAGTGCGCACACGACGCTGAATTATCCGGGCCCCTCGACCTGATCTCCATTGAGGGCGATGTCGCCATCTCGACCGGGGCTTACATCCAAACGACCAAGTGGTCCGGGGGGCGCCTGCGTGTTGGGCCGGTTCATCTCGGGAGTGGTTGCAAGATCGGGATGCGAGCCGCCATCGCCAACAATGTGACGGTGGGCAGCGGAACCTGGGTCACTCCGTTCACCCCGATCCTCGCCGACGTGGGCTCGCAGGAGATCTGGGAGGGAGCTCCCGCGCGCTTCAGCGGCCGCTGCACGGAGCTGAAGCGCACGGCGATCGCCTGCCAGTACGCCTATCCGATCTGGCTACTGGAGACCCTCAACGTCCTTATGCAGATATTCCTATTCTTTTGGCTCATCGTGGTTCCCGCCGCCGCGATTTTCTGGCTCGCGCGCGCCTTGGTGCCCACCGGAGAAGCTGAACTTTCTAGCGAATATTTCAGGGTGACGCCGCTATTCGAGATCGTCTGGCGCCTGACTCTTTACGCGTTTATCGTCGGCTGGGGCGCCATGGTCGTGACCTCATTGCTCGGCTGCCTCTTCATACGTTGGACGGCCGTTTCGCCTGGCCTGTTTCCCTCTCGTGGGCTCAGAGGCGCGCTCCTAATGTACAGAATGAAGACGTTTAACAACATTCAGAGACTGTGGACCTGGACGATCACTGGGCAGTACCTGAGGGCTCTCGCAGGCATGCACTTCCCGCGGTTTGGCGCCTCCGAGTGCGACATCATGTTCAACATGGTCCCGGAGGCCGTTAGCGCCGACTCCCACGTTTTCTTCTCCAATGGATGTTTCACGAACATGCTCGATTGTGGCGCCGAGCACTTCAAGCTGCGCCAGCTTGATATGCCCCGGAATTTTTTCGGCGGTAACAATTGCGTGGCGGAGTACGGGAATTTCCCGTCGAACTTCATGCTGGGGGTTTCCACGCCGGGCAACGATATTCAGTTCCGACGACAAATGCGGTCCCGGCTTGGCGAACCAATGACGGTGGCGGGAAATCCGCCGCTGAGGTTTGCGAGCGCGTCATTTGAGGCGGAGAAAGAAACCCGCAGACTGCCCGACTTCCACCTCTTCCTGACCCGGGTCTTCCTGTTCGACTTCTTGGGCATCGGCATACTGCCAATCACCGAGGTCGCCGTCTTCCCGATTCTGTACATTTGTTTGCTGAGATTGGGCGGACGCCCGATCGCAAGCGCGGTGATTGCTCTGATCCTCGTCGAAATCACCCTGGTCTTGTTCAGCGTCGCGATCAAGAAGTCCCTCGTCGGCAGCAAATGGGGATCTGATCACTCGACCCCCTTCTGGTCCTGGCGCCACTTTGCCTACTTCTTCGCGCAGGACTGCTTCTTCGTCTGGTGCAGGAGTCCTCTTGCGTTCTGCGCCGGGACTGTGCTCGCGAATTACGTCCTACGGTGGATGGGATGTCATATTGGCCAGGGGACAATCGTGACCCGGCCAATGCAGTGCTCCGACTGGAACGCGGTGAACTTCGGCAATGATTGTGTTGTCGACGGCTTCCTGCAGTTTCACACTTTCGAGAACATGATGCTGAAAGTGAAGCGAACTCAGATCAAGGACGGCTGCAGCGTCGCCTTCGGCGCCACGGTGATGAGTGGCGCGGTCAT
>CAWHTU010000006.1:0-125382 GCA_963832305.1 uncultured Alphaproteobacteria bacterium
TAGGCCGGCGCCGCGACCAGGATCGGCGCTATGATCGTAAACCAGCCATAACCGGCGGTGACCCAGGTCAGGCGCGTGATCGAGTTGACGATCCGCCATGAAATGTCGAGCACGTTTCCGAACACGCCGTTGAGCCGTTCCCGCTCGTCGGCTTCGCCGCCATAGAGGGTGATGCCGTCGATGTGCTCGTTGATGCGCACCAGCGCGAAACGAAAGTCAGCCTCTCGCGCGTATGTTCCGCGTTCTGATTGACCAGCGGACGGCCGACGCGCCAACTCACGAAGGAAGCGAGCGCCGGCGTAGACCAGCGCGCACCAGACGAGATAGCCGGGCGGGGAGAAGTCGCGGCCCGCGAACGGCAGGAACTCGCCCTTCGAGAGCGCCCAAAGGACGCCGGCAAACAAAGACAGAAGAAGGCTCGATTGCAGCAAGGCCAATGCCCAGGTCGGTGGAAAGATCGGTCAGATGCTGGGCGTCGGCCTGGAGGCGCTGGTCGGGGTTGACGCCGATGGCGCCCGAATTCGAGAGGCGGAAGGCGCGCTTCGGCTCGAGCCACTGGTTCAGGAGGTCGTTCACCAGGCCTTGGCGCAGGACGACTTTGGAGCTCTGATTGAGCCACATCTGCATCACGTTGAGGACCAGCAATATGCCGGCGATCTCGCCGAACACGCCGAGCTGGGTCAGGAAACCCGGAATGTCCTTGTCGGTCAGCGCATTGTAGAACGGGCGGTTCCAGGAATTGAGCCTGATCTGCATGTAGGCCGTGGCCCCGACGACGACGATGAGCCCGCCGGCCAGCATCAGGAGTTTGTTGCGCTGCCGCGAAACCCAGAAGGCCGAAGCCATCCAAAGGAAATCGGAGAACAGACTGCCGAGCGAAGCGCTCTCAGCGCCATCCGCGCCATCGGGTGGTTTGGTCGCCTGTTCCGCCATCGCAATCGTTCCGTTTCCCCAAGCCCCATTGTCGCATGATCCGGTGAAATCGTCCTGGCGGACGTTCAGAACCCGGAACGGGCGATCGTTGTCAGGGGGCGCCCCATCCCAATCCTCATTTTGGTCTAAGAAGGACCGCGGGTCGAGGCCAACCGCCCGCGGTTCAGTTTAAGGCAAGAAATATGGCGCGAATCGACACCCTGCTCGCGACGATGACGATCGACGAAAAGGTCGGGCAGCTGAATATGGTCCCCTCGACCTTGACGATCACCGGCCCCGGCCAGCTCGGCGACATCAATGACGGGATTCGAGCCGGGCGGATCGGAAGCCTGCTCAATCACTGGGGCGCCGACGAAGCGCACGCCGTCCAGCGCCTCGCGGTCGAAGAATCCCGCCTCGGCGTCCCCCTACTGCTTTGCCTCGACGTCATCCACGGCCATCGCACGATTTTTCCGGTTCCGTTGGCCGAGGCGTGCCTCTTTGCTCCCGATCTTTGGGAGAAGACCGCTCGCGCCGCCGCCGAGGAAGCGACCCAGGACGGGGTCGCCCTCACCTTTGCGCCGATGCTCGACGTGGCGCGCGACCCGCGCTGGGGCCGCATTGTCGAGGGCGCGGGCGAGGATACCTGGGTCGCCTCGCAAATGGCCGCCGCCAAGACGCTCGGCTTTCAGGGCCACGACCTTGCCGACGCCGACAGCCTTGCAGCCACGGCCAAGCACTTCTGCGCCTATGGCGCCGTCACCGCGGGCCGCGAATATGCCTCGGTCGATGTGTCCGAGCGAACGCTGCGCGAGATTTACCTGCCCCCGTTCGCCGCCGCCGTCAGCGCGGGGACGGCGGCGGTCATGCCGGCCTTCGTTGATCTTGCGGGCGTGCCGATGACGGCCAACGCGCCAATGCTGCAAGGCTGGCTGCGCAAAGCAGCTCGGCTTCAGCGGAGTTTTGATCAGCGACTACAACGCCGTCGCGGAGCTTATGAACCATGGCGTCGCGGCGGATGTCGTCGAGGCTGCCGCTTTGGCCCTCAAAGCCGGCGTCGATATCGACATGACCAGCAATAGCTACGTTCAGGGCCTGCCGATCGCGCTCGAGCGCGGTCTCGTGACCATGGCCGAGATCGACGCCAGCGTGAGGCGCGTGCTCGATCTGAAGGAGCGTCTCGGCCTTTTCGACGACCCCTATCGGCGCGGCTCGGCCTGGCCGCACGGCGCGCGGGACGCCGAGCGTCGCGAACTGGCGCGCGAGGTCGGACGGCGGGCGATCGTGCTCTTGACCGACCGCGCGGCAACCCTGCCGCTCTCGCCCGACATTCGGCGCATCGCCCTGATCGGTCCGCTGGCGGCGGCGCCGCGCGAGATGCTGGGACCGTGGGCGGCCGCGGGACGCGCGCGCGACGCGGTGTCGATCCGGGAAGGGCTCGAAGCCGCCCTGCCGCAATGCCGGATCGATCACGCCCCCGGCGTCGGCATAGCAGGACCGGACACGGACGGGATTCCGGCTGCAATCGATCTGTGTCGCGGGGCCGAAGTCGTCGTCATGTGTCTTGGCGAAGCTGCCGCGATGAGCGGAGAAGCGGCAAGCCGAGCCGATCTCGGCCTTCCGGGAAATCAGCGCGCGCTCGCCGAGGCCGTCCTCGATCTCGGCAAGCCGGTCGTGGTCGTGCTTTCTTCCGGCCGCCCGCTCACGCTGCCCTGGTTGTTCGACCGCGCGGACACCGTCCTTGCGACCTGGTTTCTCGGCGGCGAGGCCGGACATGCGATCGCCGACGTGCTGACCGGGCGCTTCAATCCGGCCGGAAGATTGCCGGTGAGCTGGCCGCGCGCGGTCGGCCAGATTCCGATTTTTTACCGCCAGCGGGCGACCGGCCGGCCAACCAAAGCTGGCGAGCATTTCTCCAGCTCGTATCTCGACGTGGCCGCGACGCCGCAATTCTTCTTCGGCCACGGTCTGTCCTACAGCCGCTTCGCGTTGCTCGACTTGAAATGCGATCCGCGCTCGGCGAAGGCGGGCGAATTCATCCAGGTCGCCGTCACCGTCAGCAACGACAGCGACTTTGACGGCGAAGCGACGCTGTTCCTGTTCGTGCACGAGCTCGTCGCGAGCGTCGCCCCGCCGCTCCTGAAGCTGAACGGCGTTCGGAAGATCGTCCTCAAGGCCCGGGAACGCGGGCAGGCGACGTGGAGGCTCGCGATCGACGACCTGTCCTTCATTGGCCTCGACCAGGATCGCGTCCTGGAGCCGGGGCGGTTCCAGATCCACGTCGGTCAAAGCGCGGATCCGACCGGCCTTCTGACCGAAGTGATCGAATTGACGGCTTAGAATTTGATGACAAATGCTTTTCGAAAAACCGAACTCGTGGTATGAGTCTCCGTTCGGGAGAAGCTGTTCGGCGCGCGCGCCACGAATGGGGCGGGCGGAGGCGAGCGGGAGAGAGGACCCGCGGCTCGGAATCGGCGCAACTGATTGAAAAGGCTCGACCTGTGGACGAAAAATCGATTTTGCTTTTGTTGCGCCGGCCTTTGAAATTGTTGCGCTGGGCCTTTGATTTTGTTGCGCCCGGCTTTGATTTTGTTGCGGCGGATTTTGCTTTTGTTGCGTGGTCCGGCGGATGACGCCAAGGCTGAAAAGGGTTCGCTGATGGCTTTACTCGACGAAAGCGCGAACGGCGTCTTCATCATCGCCGCTACGCCCTTCTCGGACAACGGCGCGCTCGACCTCGGAAGCGTCGACCGGATGGTCGATTTCTATCTCGAGCGCGCCGCGAACGGCCTCACCATTCTCGGCGTCATGGGCGAAGCGCCAAAACTGACCGAGGAGGAATCGCGCGCCTTCATCAACCGCGCGATCGCCCGCGCGCGCGGCGCGCCGGTGATTGTCGGCGTCTCGGCGCCGGGACTGGCGTCGATAAAAACGCTTGCGGCGGTTGCGATGGACGCGGGCGCGGCGGGCGTGATGGTCGCGCCGCCCAGCCATTTGCGCACCGACGACCAGATCTTCAGCTATTTCGACAGCGTCGCCGAGACGCTGGGCGCAACGCCGTTCGCGCTGCAGGATTATCCGCTCGCAACCCAGGTGCAGATCGCGCCGAAAGTGATCCTCCGCATCGTCGAGGCGCTGCCGAGTTGCGTCATGCTCAAGCACGAGGATTGGCCCGGCCTCGCCAAGATCACGGCCTTGCGCGCGGCGAGCGACCGCGGCGCGCGGCGCGTATCGATCCTGACCGGCAACGGCGGTCTCTTCCTGCCCGAGGAGCTTGAGCGCGGCGCGGACGGCGCGATGACCGGCTTCGCCTATCCCGAGATGATGGTTGGGGTGGTGAAGGCGTTCCGCGCCGGCGATCTCGAGCGGGCGCACGACCTGTTCGACGCCTATCTTCCGCTCGCGCGCTACGAGCAACAGCCGGGAATCGGCCTTGCGGTGCGCAAGCATATCCTCGCCAAGCGCGGCGCGATCGCTTCGCCAGCGCTGCGCAAGCCCGGCGCGACCCTTTCGTCAGCCGACATTGCGGAGGTCGAGCGCCTCATTGCGCGCCAGACGCGGCGGCTGAGCGAGATCGGATGATCGTCCGCGCCTTCGTCTCGGGAGCGATCGCTCGCCCGCCTCGGCGCCGGGGCGCCGACTTAAGAGCCGGTTCGAGTGAGCTCGTCCCGACGCTTGGCCAGGAGGTCGAGTTCCGCCTCTTGCTCGGCGATGCGCCGCGATACAAGGTCCTCGTCCGCGGCGCCGGAATATGAAGCCGACTGCTCGACCAGCTCGCGGAGGTTTTCCTTCAGGATTGCGATGCGCTCGTCGATGTCGGCGATGCTCAAGAGAGGATCGGGCATAGGTTGGATCTCCTCAGTCCCGGCGCCGCCGCTCGACGGGAGCGAGCGCGAAATGAGACCGAAAGCTATTTAGTATCAACTGGTTATGTGGTGGAGCTGAGGGGATTCGAACCCCTGACCTCTGCAGTGCGATTGCAGCGCTCTCCCATCTGAGCTACAGCCCCGTCGCGCGGCTGTTTACGTGCGAGCCCATGCCGTGTCAACGGCGTCGGCCGGCGGATCGAGGCTGCTCTGCGACCCCGGAAAGTCTCACGACTCAGGAAGATTTCATGCGCGCCATCCTCGACATCGTCATCTACGCCCTCGACCTTTACAAGCTTGTGATCGTCGCCGGCGCGGTGCTTTCGTGGCTGATCGCGTTCGGCGTCGTCAACATCCGCAACGATTTCGTTCGTTCCGTGTGGAACCTGTTCCTGGCGTTGACCGAGCCGTTCTTGCGGCCGATCCGCAATTTTCTGCCCAACACCGGGGGCATCGACATTTCGCCGATCATCCTCCTGCTCGCAGTGATGCTGGTCGAGCGGATCATCATCTACTACCTCTATCCCTACGTGTTCTGAAGCCCAATGACCGCGTCCGTCGCCAAGACCGCCGCGGGGCGGTTTTTCGAGGACTTTCGCCTCGGAGAGACGGTCCGTCACCCGACGCCCCATACGCTGACCAGCGGCGACGCCTCGCTCTATTCCGCGCTTTACGGCGCCCGCTTCGCGCCCCAAAGCGCGGAGACTTTCGCCCGCGCCATCGGCTATCCGGCAAGCCCGATCGACGACTTGCTGGCCTTCCACGTCGTATTCGGCAAGACCGTGCCTGACGTCTCGCTCAACGCGGTCGCCAATCTCGGCTACGCCGATTGCCGGTTCTCGAAGCCCGTGTTTGCGGGCGACACGCTGTCGGCGGCGTCGGAGGTGATCGGGCTCAAGGAAAACTCGAACAAGCAGAGCGGCGTCGTCTACGTGCGCTCGCGAGGCTTCAACCAGCGCGGCGAGACGGTGATCGAATACGTCCGCTGGGTGATGGTGAGGAAGCGCGATGCCGCCGCCGCGGCGCCCGAGACCCACGTTCCCAAGCTCCCCGAGGCGGTCGGCCCCGCCGAGCTCGGCCAGGCTTGTCCTCGAATCGACCGCGCCGCGTTCGACGATGAGCTCAGCGGATCGCCCCATCGGTTCGAGGACTATTCTCCGGGCGAGCGGATCGATCATGTCGACGGGGTCACAGTCGAGGAGGCTGAGCACCAGACCGCGACCCGGCTCTATCAGAATACCGCCAAAGTGCATTTCAACCAGTTCGCCGAGGGGCAGGGGCGTTTCGGGCGCCGCCTGATCTATGGCGGCCACGTCATTTCGCTCGCTCGCGCCTTGAGCTTCAATGGCCTCGCCAACGCTTTCCATATCGCGGCGATCAACGGCGGCCGGCATGTCGCGCCGCTCTTCGCCGGCGACACCGTTTTCGCCTGGAGCGAGGTCGTCGAGACAGCGACGCTGCCCGGCCGCGACGACGTCGGAGCGTTGAGACTGCGCACCGTCGCGACCAAGAACCGCCCCTGCGCCGACTTCCCGTTGCGCGAGGGCGACGGCTATGAGCCCCATGTCGTGCTCGAGCTCGACTATTGGGCGCTAACGCCGCGACGGGCGTGACGCGCCGATGCGGCTGCCGGCGGATGCGGTTCTCATCGTGATCGACATGCAGGAGGCGATCGACGACCCGCGCTGGGGGCCGCGCAACAATCCGGGCGCCGAAGCGAACATCGCTGCGCTCATCGCCGCCTGGCGCGCTGAGAGGCTGCCGCTCGTCCATATCCGCCACGATTCGGTCGAGCCCGGCTCACCCTATGCCCCGGAGAGACCGGGTCATCGATTCAAGCCTTGCGCCGCGCCGCTCGAGGGCGAAACGGTGGTCGGCAAGAACGCGAACAGCGCCTTCGTCGGCACCGGCCTTGAAGATTTGCTCGACGACATCGGCGCGACGACGCTGGTCATCTGCGGCGTGCTGACGCAGAACTCGGTCGAGGCGACGGCGCGTCACGCCGGCAACCTCGGCTATCAGGTCTTCGTCGTCGGCGACGCCTGCTGGGCGGTCGACAAGACCGATCTTCGCGGCCGGCGCTGGCTCGCCGACGATGTCCACGCGCTGTCGCTGGCGCATCTCGAGGGCGAGTACGCGAGCGTGGTCGACGCCGCGACTACGCTTCGGCGCCGCGGCCGCGGCAAAGGCTCGCCAGCGGCGCGCGACCGGGAAGACGTGACGCTCTGTCACGACGCAGGCCGCGCACAAGTCGCCGCCGAGCCCGCCGAAACCGGCTAGCGCAATCGCCACGCCCCGAGGGGAGGCGGGGGACACCGCCTCTGAGAGGCGTTTCGAACGCGCCGGATTCGCTTGCACTCGGGGGCCTCGGACTCTTGGCCGCATGGCGGCGACGCATGTCGCCGGCGACCGGCTAAAAAGACCCGCGACAGCCGCCGGGAACACGGCGGATCGTTCTGCCGATTCCTACAGAGATAATATTCACTCGAGGCGAATAAATCCGCTTGCTGCCGTGTCAACTAAAATTGGAGAGAGCCGTCCGGAACCGGGCGGTTCTTTTCTTGTGGTCCACCCGGCGAAACTTTGGCCCGGGTTGCGGCGTATCATCAGAGCCGGGCGTCGCGATCCTGCGCCCTGGCAGGGCGGCTATCGGAGATTGGACCATGCCCGACGTATCGTTGACGCGGCGCGCCGTGATTGCGGCCTGTGCGGCATTGCTGTCGCGGGTCACGCCGCGCTGGCGCAGTCGGGTCAGGCAGTGCGCAACATCCGGGTCGACGTGGCGCCGCTGCGCGCCAACGCCGGCGACCCGACCGCGACTTGGGTCGAACAGGAGCTGCCGCGCCGGCTCGCGCAAGCTCTGGCCGGCCGCCTGACGCCGAAAGGCGGCACGCTGACGGTCAGAATCGAGTATCTCACGCTCGGATCGAACACCGGGGCCACCATCCACGGCGGCTCGTCGCCGGACAACATCCAGGGCGTGGCGATGATCGGCGCCATGCAATGGCCGGTGCGGGCGACGACGAGCTATTCGGCGTCGCCCATCGACCAGACGATGGTCGAGCAGTCCAATCATTATCGCGTGTCGCAGCTCGTGCAGGCGCTGGCGTTCTGGATCGCCAGGGATCTCGGCGGTTGAAATCTCAGCGGCCTTGAGGCGCTGGCCGAACTGCCGATCGACGCAGCTGCGCCGTTGCTTCCGCGTCAGGGACGACGCCGCCTTGGCGAAACTCCGGACTTGACCGGGCTACGGCCAGCAAAATTAACAGGGATGTTTTTGCCCATAACAGGGAGCTTTTGCGCGTAACAGGGAGGTTTTTTCTGCGAACAGGCCAATTTTCGACCGTATATTGTCTTGGATCCGAAGTTCGTGCGATTGGCAAGGCTGAGAATGCCGGCGCCGCTGGTCGGAATGCCGAGGCGCGAACCATGGCCTCGTCCTTCGACGCCGCTTCGCGGCGCCTCGGGACGAGGGTAGGGTTGACGCCCCGTCGAACCCAATCCTCGGAACTTCAGAATCAGCACCATTGAGATCAAAGCGCCAGATCGGCCGGTTTGAGCCAGAGCCGTCGCCTCATTCCGCGGCTCGGGCCTTTTCGGGAACCCAGGCCGGCTCGGCCTCAGCCTCTTGCGCGATCGGCTTGACCTTCGCCTTTCCGCCGCTCAGCCAGCTCGAGAGCTGCCCGAGATAGAGGTAGATCACCGGCGTCGTGAACAGGGTCAGCGCCTGGCTGACGATCAGGCCGCCGACCATCGTGTAGCCGAGCGGCTGCCGCATCTCCGATCCGGTGCCGTGGCTCAGCATCAAGGGCACGCCGCCGAGCAGCGCCGCCATCGTCGTCATCATGATCGGACGGAACCTGAGCAGCGCCGCCTTGCGGATCGCCTCGGTCGGCGTGAGGCCCTCGTCCCGCTCGGCGGAGATGGCGAAGTCGACCATCATGATGCCGTTCTTCTTGACGATGCCGATCAGAAGAATGGTGCCGATGAGGGCGACCAGACTGAACTCGTAGCCAAACAGCATAAGCGTCGCCAGCGCGCCGAGGCCCGCAGACGGAAGCGTCGACAGGATCGTCAGCGGGTGAACGAAGCTCTCGTAGAGCACGCCGAGGATCAGATAGACGCAGATGAGCGCCGCGAGAATGAGCAGCGGCACGCTGGTCAGCGAATCCTGGAACGCCTGCGCGTTGCCCTGGAAGGTCGTCGTGAGCCCCTGGGGCAATTGGAGTTGCTGCATCGCGCGCTGGACCGCCTCGGTCGCGGGGCCGAGCGCAACCCCTTGCGCGAGGTTGAAGCTGATGGTGATCGCGGGGAATTGTCCCTGATGGCTGATCGAAAGCGGGGCGACGGGCGCGGTCGTCCATTTCGCGAAGGCGCTGACCGGCACCATCTGGCTGGTCGTCGGCGAACGGACGTAGATCTTGTCGAGCGTCGCCGGATCGCCCAGAAGCTGCGGCAGCACCTCCTCGATCACGTAATAGGTATTCACCTGGGTGAAGTACTGGGTGACCTGGCGCTGACCGAACGCGTCGTAGAGCGTGTCGTCGATGAGCTGCGGCTGGATTCCGTAGCGCGACGCCATGTCACGGTCGATCTTGAGCGTCAGCGTCGTGCCGGAGCTCTGCTGGTCCGTCGCGACGTCGCGCAATTGCGGCAGCGACTGTAGCTTCTCGAGGATCTTGACCGACCACGCGTTCAGCTCGTCGAAATTGGCGTCCTGCAGCGTGTACTGGAACTGAGTCTTGGCGAAACGCGCGCCAACCGTCACGTCCTGCGCCGCCTGCAGGTAGACGCGCATCCCCGGCACCTTGGCGAGTTGCGGACGCAGTCGCCTGATCACGTCAAACGCATTGACGTCGCGATGGTCGCGTGGCTTGAGCGTGATAAACATGCGCCCATTATTCTGCGCCGAATTGCCGACGCCGGACCCAAGTCCCATCGCCATCGTGTCGACGGCCGGATCGGCCATGACGATTTTTCCGACCTCCTGCTGCAAGCGATACATGTCGTGGAACGACACATCCTGTCCGGCCTCGGTGGTCCCAAAGAGAATGCCGGTGTCCTGCTGCGGAAAGAACCCTTTGGGAATGACGACGAACAGATAGCCGGTCGCGATCACCGTGGCGATGAAGGTGAGCAGCGTGGCGAAGCGGTGGCGGAGCACGAAATCGATGCCTCGCTGGTAGCCGCTGGCAAGCGCAATGAACCCTTTCTCACTGAGGTTGTAGAGCCGGCCGTGATGCTCCTCGTCGCGGCTCTTGAGAAAGCGCGAGGCCATCATCGGAGTCAGTGTCAGCGAAACGACGGCCGAAACGAAGATCGTCATCGCAATCGTGACCGAGAATTCGCGGAACAGGCGGCCGATGATGCCGCTCATCATCAGGAGCGGGATGAGCACCGCGACCAGCGAGACCGAGATTGAGATGATGGTGAAGCCAATTTCCGCCGAACCCTTGAGGGCCGCCTGAAAAGGCTTTTCCCCTTCTTCGATATGGCGGGTGATGTTCTCGAGCATCACGATCGCGTCGTCGACGACGAAACCGACGGATATGGTGAACGCCATGAGGGAGAGATTGTCGAGGCTGTAGCCGGCCGCCCACATGAGCGCGCAGGCTCCGAGCAGGGCGAGCGGGACGGTGACGCTCGGAATGATCGTCGCCCAAAGGCTCCGCAAGAAAACGAAGATCACCATCACCACGAGCGCGACCGTGAGCGCCAGGGTGTACTCAACGTCGCGCACCGAGGCGCGGATGGTTGTGGTGCGATCGGAGAGAATGCTGACATGAATGGTCGGCGGGATCGAAGCCTGCAGGGTCGCCAATGTGCCCTTGATCGCCTCGACAGTGCTGATAACATTCGCGCCGGGGATCTTGAACACGACGAGAAAAACGCTCGGCTTGCCATTGCTCCAGGCCGCTTGCGTCGAGTCCTGAGGTCCCGCCACAGCTTGGCCGATGTCGCGCACGCGCACCGGCGCCCCGTTGCGATAAGCGATGATGACGTCGTTCCAGGCCTTGGCCTGGGTCAGCTGGTCGTTGTCCTGAATGGTGAAGGTCTGCTTCGGACCGATCAGCGCGCCCTTGGGGGTGTTGACGGTCGCAATGCCGATCTGCGTCCGCACGTCCTCGAGCTGCATGCCCTTCTCGACCAGCTTCGCCGGATCGACCTGGATTCGTATGGCGGGGGTCTGCTGGCCGCCGACACGCACGAGCGAGACGCCCGAGATCTGGCTGAGGTGCTGGGCGAGAACATTTTCGGCGGCGTCGTCGACATCGATGATAGGCACGACGTCCGACTGAACGGACAGGATGAGAATCGGCGTGTCGGAAGGATTGACCTTTCGGTAAGTTGGCGGACTCGGCAGATCTTTGGGCAGTTGCCCGGCGGCGGCGTTGATTGCGGCCTGAATGTCGTTGGCGGCGGCGTCGATGTTGCGGTTGAGATCGAACTGGACGGTGATTGCGGTCGCGCCGAGCGCGCTCGTCGACGTCATCTGCGAGACGCCGGGAATTTGCGCGATCTGCCGTTCGAGCGGCTGGGCGACCGAGGTCGCCATCGTGTCGGGGGAGGCGCCCGGCAGCGAAGCGGAAACGGTGATGGTCGGAAAGTCGACTTGCGGCAAGGGCGCGACTGGCAGCGACGGGAAAGCGACGAGACCAACCAGGAGCACCGCGACCATGAGTAGCGTGGTCGCAATCGGACGATGGATGAAAGGGGCGGAGATGCCCTTGTACATCGGCTAGCTTCCGCTTCCCGTGTCGATCGAAACGATCGATCCGGGCTGAAGCAGGAACTGTCCCGACGTCACCACGCGGTCGCCCTCCTTCAGGCCTTCCGAGATGACCGCCGTCGCTGTGTCTTGGTGGGCGATCTTCACCTGGCGCAACTCGGCGCGGTTCTGATCGTCGACGATAAACACGTAGAGCCCGTTCTGGCCATGCTGCACCACTTCGGTTGGGACAATCAAGACGCCCTTTTCCACCCCGAGCTGCAACCCGGTCGTGACCGCTAGCCCCGGCCAGAGCGCGTTGTCCCTGTTCTCGAACTCGGCCTTGAGCCGGATCGTCCCTGTCGCCAGATCAACCTGATTGTCGCTGATTGACAGCCGCCCGGCGGCGAGCTTGTGGCCGTCCGCGTCCATGACTGTGACATCGGGCGAACCGGCGGTGAGCTCCTCGTTGATGCGCGTCACATATTCCTGCGGCTCGGCGAAGATCACGGAGATCGGCTGCAATTGTGCGATCGAGACGATGCCGGTCTGCTGCCCGGCGTTGACGAGGTTGCCCTCGTCGATGAGACGGAAGCCTGCACGGCCCGAGATCGGAGCGCGGATGGTCGTATAGTCGAGCTGCGTTCGCGCAGCGTCGATCGCCGCGGCGTCGGCCGCGATCGAGGCGGTGAGCTGCAGGACCATGGCGTTCTGGGTGTCGAGCTGTTGCTTGGTGGCGAAGTCCTGCTTGGCGAGGGTCGAATAGCGGGCCAGATCGAGCTTGGCGTTGGCGAGATTGGCCTCGTCTTGCGATTTCTTGGCGACCGCCTGATCGAGCGCGGCCTGAAACGGTCTGGGGTCGATTTGGGCCAGAAGATCGCCTCGCTTGACCATTTGGCCTTCATTGAAGGCGATCTTCATGATCTGGCCGTCGACTCGCGCCCGGACCAGAACGGTGTTGTAAGCCTGGACCTGACCGATGCTCTGGAGCACGACCGGAAAGTCAGCGCGCTTGACCGGCGTCACCGTAACCACGACCGGCGCCGGGCCGTTCGGTTGCGCCGGTTGCGCTGGCGCCGACGCGGTCTGGCTGGGCCGCGTCCAGATTCGCTCGTGCAGCTGATGGGCAAGCCCGCCGACGGCGGGAGCCCACCGGTCCGCCGCCTCGGGTGCATAGACGCCATAGGCGGCGGCCGCGCCGCACGCCAGCACGGCGATCCACGCGAACCGGGCAAACCCCATGACCGAAAACCCTTCCTAAACCCGGCCGGGCGCGTGGCCGCGCAACTGTGTTTGAAACGCGCGCTTGACCCTGGCGCGGCGGCGCGGATTGCGCCGAACCCCCAGCACGCAGACGCTTCGAGGGCGCCGGTTCTCGCGGGGAACGCTTTGCCAATACCACCATTTTGGCGCGCGCGGACCGCCTTCAACCAAATTTGACCGATCGCGGGCGACGACCGGCGACCGGCGACAGAGGCTAAAATGTGACGCTGGGCGGGATGAAAGCCCTGATGACGGGCGCCGGAACGAAGTACTTGGCGATATCTCTTGTCGCGGTGACCGGGCCGCCTATTTTCGCCGCGCGCTGCATGACGGAAATCTTGCGGCTGACAATCCCGAGCAGGCAAAGGTCGCGGGCGTCGAATACTCCCGAGCCCGAATTTCCCGTGGTGGCGACGTCGGCGATCACGGTATCGAACCTGCCGCGCAGGTCTGCCGGAATCGCCTCGCGGGGGAGAACCTTGGAGCGGGCGGTTCCTTCAGGGATGGCGACGACGACCGTTTCACCGGGATAGGGCGCACGTCCGCAGAGCGGCATTCGGCGCATCCGCAGACGGACCGGGAGGTTTGTCGCGTCGATCGAGAGCAGGGTGAGATCGACGCCGTCGAGGCTGCCCTCCTTGACCAACCCAGCCGGCAGGTCCTGTCCGGCGATGACGACATGGGGCTTGCGTGGAGGCGAAAATTCCAGGCACGTGCGAAGCGGTGAGGATGAGCCCGTTGCCGAGATATATCCCGTACCCCGGCCAAGGTTGCCGAGGCGTGCGGTTGACGTGGACGGCGAACGGCTTGAGATCGGCGTCCGTGGCTTGCGCCCGCGCCTCAGCCGGGGCGAGCGCAACTGCCAGCCCAATGCAAACAAGGCTCAAGATCTTGACCGCGATGCTCATAACTTCGCCCGCTCGGCGACGGCCGAGAGAAGAGATAAAACCGCAGGCACGAGGCCAATCTTCGAACAAACCTCAGAAGTTGGCGGAATGGAGGAGCGCGCGTATCGGCTCCGACAGGGTGTCCCAGCCGCGGCCGAGAAGCGAAGAGAAGAGGCGATAGAGGCAGAGGATTTCGATCAGCGCCGCAAAAAGAACGTTAAGGAATGTATATCCTCCCGGCGTACGCAGTCCGACCTCATCACGCATGACATGGTCGTAGGGTACTCTCTGAACATAGGACGCGGTCCTGCCAAAAAAAGAAAATATTGTTAATCCGAAATACTGTAGCCTTCGCGAAATAACAAATATAAATGAATACAATAGCCCGATCGTGGCGATAATAATCTCAGTACTACGGTCGTTGATTTTATCAAATACGAACCAGGTTGCAGCCAGTATGACAATTCCGACAACAATGCGGAGCAAGAACACCAGCGCGCCAATCATGAGGGCCCCAGTTCGTGTTGATATTGTTTTTGATCATTCGATCCGCCGCCATTGGTGGGTCGTATAGCCCGGCGGAATTTGAATGTCCAGACACCGTACCGGTAACAAGCATATTTCTCTTGTTATTTCGCTTTGTGCGGCGCCGCGCCGCGCGAGCCCGGCGCAGAGTTCGAGGAGCCATCTAAGTGGCTCCAGAGGTGTGAGAATCGGGATCTGGACTTGGGAGGGGCGGCGATCAGCTGCTGGACCGCTTGTCTTGGAGCGGGAATTGCTTACACTGCGGCGCGTCAATCGCCGCGCGGTCGAAAACCGGGCGCGGCCCGCGGCGCTGCGCTCGGGGACTTGAGCCGCGGCTAACGCCAAATTTACTGTGGTCACCGAATTCATCAATTGAGGACCTGGGACGTGCCAAGACTGACGCGCCATTGGGCGTCGATCCCCGATGAATTGTGAGCGCCGCAGATGACGACCGAGACTCGCATCTCGCCAGATTCGGCGACGGGACTTGGCGGGTCAGGCAGCCGAACGCTGCTCGATCGCGGAACCCGGTGGCGCCTGCCGATTGCCTATCGAGCGATCGCGTCGACAGCGCTTGGCGTTGATCTTGCGTTGATTCTGATCAGTGCGACTCTCGCCCAGGCGATCTACCATAAGGCGCCTGAGGAACTGGGAGGCGAATATTCGCGCACGTTCGCGGCGGCGATGTTCGTCGCCGTTCTTTTCGTAGCGACGATGCGGGTGCAGAAACTCTACGACCCGAACCGGCTGATGGTCTGGGACGATCAGGCCCGCAGCGTGCTCGCCGCGTGGTGCGGCGCCTTTCTGATCCTGCTTTCAGGCGTTTTCAGCTGGGGGGTTAGCCGCGATCTCTCTCGCGGCGACATCATCTTGTTCGGAGCGATCGGCATCGTGACCCTGCTGGCGCACCGGGCGGCGTGGTGGATCGCCTTGCCCCGTGCGCTGGAAAGCGGCGCCTTGCGTGGCCGCACCATCGTTAGCCTGACTTGCGAGGAGGCGGTGCCGCCTCAATTCACCGACAATCTGATCCGCCACGGCTATCACGCCGTGGCTCACTTTCACGTGCCGGCCGAAGATTCCTCAGCCGATGAGGCGATCGACAGCGTCATATCGATCTGCCGGACCTCGCACATCGAAGAAGTCGTACTGTTTGTCGATGCCGAGCGGATGTCCAACGTCCGTTGGTTGGCGAGGCGGTTGCGGGTGCTTCCTTTGCCGGTTACGCTGGTGCCGTTCGGAAGCCTCGCTCAACTGTTCCAGCGCTCGCACGCGGACATCGGGGATACGGTCGGAATCGAGCTTCAGCGCGCAGCGCTGTCGCCAGGCGAGCAGGCCGTCAAGCGCGCGGTCGACATCGTGTTATCGTCTATGCTCCTGGTTGGCTTATCGCCCATCTTGCTAGCCGCCGCGATTGCGATCCGGCTGGATTCTTACGGGCCCGCGCTTTTCCGCCAGACGCGGCATGGCTTCAACGGGCGCCCGTTCAGGATTTGCAAGTTTCGAACGATGACGGTGATGGAAAACGGCGACGTCGTCCCGCAGGCGAAAAAGAGCGACAAGCGGGTCACGAAGGTCGGGCGGTGGCTGCGGCGCTACAGTATCGATGAGCTGCCGCAATTGATCAATGTGTTGATCGGCGATATGTCGATGGTCGGCCCCCGACCGCACGCTTCGGCGCACGACCGTTATTTCACTTCCACGATTGAGAAATATGCTTTCCGCCACCACGTTAAGTCCGGCATAACGGGCTGGGCGCAGGTTTCGGGCTCTCGCGGCGAGACCGATACTCTCGACAAGATGCGGCGGCGGGTCGATCTTGACCTTTGGTACATCAACAACTGGAGCGTTTGGCTCGACTTCTCCATCATGATAAGGACCGTATTTGTCGTTTTCTCGGGCAAAGACGCCCATTGATAACGTCGGCGTTGCGGGACGGCCGCATTCTCCAGGCGCTCTGGCTCTCGAGCGTCCATGGGACGTTGCGGCAGGAGGAACCAAGGGGCAGGCATGTCTGTCGAATCGCTAAAAACTGAGCCTGTTCAGCGGCCCGCGCTCTCGGCGGCCGCGGAAAATCCTGGCGTCAACATGGCGTTCCTCACAGCGCTTGCGGCGTCGTTCGTTGTTGCCTACTTGCCGATGTATCTCAAACTTTCGGGGCGAGTTTGGGCCAGCGAGCAAGAGGGACATGGTCCCATCATCATGGTCATGGCGGCCTGGACCGCCTGGCAGCAGCGCTACCGCCTGAAGGGCGTGGAATTGGCTCCGGCGCCGATCGCCGGTTGGTCAATCTTGCTCGTTTCGCTCGTCGTCATGGCCGTCACTCGGTCGCAGGACCTACTGATGGTCGAGGTCGCGAGCCAAATTCCCGTGCTTTTGGGGTGCCTTCTGCTAATTGGCGGCTGGAAGATGGCGCGGATTTTCGCTTTTCCGCTGGCCTTCCTAGTGTTTTCAGTGCCGCCGCCCGGTTGGCTTCTTGATGCGTTCACCGTGCCGCTGAAGGCATGGGTTTCCGATGTCGTGTCGAACTTATTGTACGATTTTGGTTACCCGGTGGCGCAGAACGGCGTCATGATCATGATCGGATCCTACGAACTTATGGTCAAAGACGCCTGTTCGGGCATGAATTCGATATTCGTGTTGCCGGCCATCGGAGTTTTCTATATTCACGAGTTCGTGCAGGACGATCCGGTTCGGAAGATAATTCTGGTATTGTCCACAATTCCGATTGCGATCCTGGCCAACTGCTTCCGAGTCGTGGCGCTCGTCTTGGGCGCCTACTACTTCGGCGTCGACAGAATCGAGGGCCTGTTCCATGACGCGACCGGGTTGGCGCTATGGGTCTTCGCGCTGATCCTGTTCTTCCTTCTCGATCGCGTTGTCGTCCTCGTCGGCTTTATGATGCAAAATGCGCTCGGCCGCTTCGGGCGCGCCCAGAACGCCGCCTGACGGCGCGGCGCAGAATGTGCGAGGGGAAGACTGCTCATCGGTCATGGGAAGCGAGGGCCGGCGTGGGCCTGCCCGCGACTCCGCTTCAATCTGCGTAGGGCGTTTTGTTTAGGATTTTCGGTTTACAGTCGGACGCTGGGAAACGGCTGATGTGAGATTACGGTCGGCCGAAAGAGTTGGACCGCCAAAAAATGAATACTGTCTATGATTTCGTCACCGTGATTTGCTTCATATTGGCGGTTCTTACTTATTTCATGTTTACCGAAGGCGGAATGATGGTGCTTGCTCATTTCATGCTGCCCGCGGCGGCGTTCGCGATTGCCAACCAGGTCGGCAACCATGCCGGAAGCAATGTGCCGATGAACGTTTTGGCCGTCATCCTGATCGTCGCGGGCATCGGCTACGTCTATATCATTGTCCGGCATTGACCTGCCCCTCGTGTTTCGCGACCGAAGGAAATTAAACTGCGGCGGGTCGAAGTTTAACGATTGAATTCAACCGCTGACAAGTCGAGCGCGGCTATGGATGGTCGGACCGGCCTTTCGGGCCCGGGCCGAGGGACGACCGCATGGCCACCAGCGCTCAAATTCAGATCATCCGCAACGCCAACCCCGGCGCGATACTGCCGGGGATTGACGCGCCCACCGGCAATCCCGATCCGGTGTCGTCGCTGACGAGCCTCACTCAGATCACGCAAAACGCCAAGGGGTCGCCTTATTATTACAGTCCGACCGCCAACATTGTCTACGTGACGCAGAATGGCGCCGTTCTGAGCGGAATCAACTTCGGCACGGCGAGCCTGGCGATCGAGGCCAATAATGTGACTGTCCAGGACAGCACATTCGCATCGAAGGCGGGTTTCTACACGGTTCTCCAATTGGGGAGCTACAGCGGGGCGACAATTGAAAACTGCACGTTCCAAGGCTCCGGGGCGCCGACCGACACCAATGTTTGGATTACGGCGTCGACGAGCATAACCATAAAAGACAACACTTTCCTTGACTCGCCGACCGATGCAATCGATTTCGCTGGAGGCGTCATCACTGGAAATTACTTCAGTGGCGCGGGTTTTTTGCCGGGAGCGCATGCCGATGCAATCCAAGAGCTCGGTGCTGGCGGGCCGACCACTATCACCGACAATTTCATCGACGGGACCTGGAACCCCAGCGCTCCCGCCAATGCGAATAGCGACATTCGTATAGTTGCCCAAGGCAGCAATATCAGCAATGTGAACATATCGGGTAATTATCTGCTTGGGGGAGTCTACACCCTCGAACTTGGCACCGCCGGCAACACGAGCTACACGTTCACCAATTCTGCGGTCAACAATAATTACATCGGGTTTGCCGAGTTTGGCCCCTATTATGGCGCCATTCAAAACTACGTGACTCTTCAAGGAAATACGCTGGTCTCCTATGCGAATCCGGCCTCTTCGGCCCAGGCGCTTGCCGCTTACAAGAAGACCGCCATGCAGCCGTCGCATGTGATCGCCGCGACCACCGCCGGCCAAGGCCTCATCAGTACCGCATCGGCCCCGACCACGCTGTTAGGCAACAACCTTGCAACGAGCTTCACCGGATCGACCAATGAAACCAATTTCGTGAGCGGGTACGGCGCGCACGGCCTGCGTGGAGGCGAAGGAGCGAACATCTACACCTACCTCGCCATTTCGGATTCAACCTACAACCAACACGACGTTATCTCGAATTTTGATCCGGCCAAGGACGTCATTGACCTGAGCCGCATCGACGCCAACGTAGCGAGCCCCGGCCTCCAGCATTTTACCTTCATCGGCGACGCCCCGTTCAGCGGAACCGGCGCCCAGGTGCGCTATCAGCTGAATCCAGCGACCAACTTGACTGATATCGAGGCTGACCTGGCTGGCGATTCCGGCAATTATTATCCCGATTTCGAAATCGTGGTCGCGGGACTAACGCCTCTGACCGCCGCCAACTTCGCCCTGACGGCGGCTCAGTCGGCTGCGGACATCGTAAATGGGGCTGCGCTGACCGAAACCAAAGTTCAAACGCCGACCGGTGCGCCGACGGAATACGCCTACACGGGCGTCCAGGGAAAGAGCTACTCTTCCTACGAGGTCTTTGACGTCGCCAACAATGGATTTCTCCTGGTCGGGGCGGACGACTTGAACCTCAGCTCGACCAAAGACCAGCTCCGCCTTTTCGAGCCCGGCATCACTGTCACCAGGGGCGGCGGCGCAGAAACCCTTCAGGTTGGGACGGCCGCCGCGGATACGGTCGTCTATCATGCCACCCAGGTTGTTGACGCCACCAGCAGCGGGTCCGAGCATTTCGTCTTCACGACCGGGTTCGGCAGCGAGACGATCCAGGGATTTGCGGCCTCGGGAACGACCCCGGACACGATCCAGTTGGCGACGTCCTCGTTCTCCTATCTCACCGCCGGAATGACCCAGGCGCAGGACCTCGCGGCGGTCCTCGCCAAGTCCACCGAAAACGCGACCGGGCTCAGGATCGCCGACTCGAACGGCGACAGCCTCACCCTTGCGGGGCTGACCGCGGCGACGATCGCCGCCAATCCAAGCGTGGTCACGTTCGCCTGAGACCGCCGCGGAGCCGGGGAGCCCGCCGATCAGCCGGGACTGGCCGGGCTGGATTGCGCCCCGATCGCCCGAAGGCGGGAACGGCGGCGGAACGGCCAGGCGATGATGTGCGTCGCCGCCCAGCCCCAAAACGCGGCGAGGCCGGCGGCGGCGAGCGCGCCGAGCGTGAGCGGCGCGGCCGGTTCGTAGTCGTCGAGCGCGCTCTTCGCAATCTCGGGATCGAAGTTCCTGGCTACGACATAGAGGCGCGTCAGGGGGTTTCCCGACTCGATCGCCTGAAGCTGCTTGCTGAGTCGCTTCGCGCGGTCGATCGCCTCCGCCATATCCTCTCCGCGCTCGCGCGCCAGGGGGTCGGCGTTGTCCGCGAGCCGGTTCAGTCCCTCCGCCGGCGTGAGGTTCTGGCGCTGCGCCTCGGCGTCGAACTCGGCGATGATCCGATTGAGCTCGGCGAGCGCGCCGCCTAGGCGCTGTCGGTATTGCTGGGCGAATTCCGGCCCCTGTGAACCGATCAGTCCGGCAAGCACCGCGACCGCCAAGGCAAACCTGCGCGCAAACATCCGATATCCCGTTGGGCTCGCTGCAGACATAGTCGCGTAGGCTTCGGGCGTCGACCCGGCGGAAAGGAGGCCTGATTTTGCCGCCGCTCAGATGCCGCTATGGTGGCGAGGCCGCTCGCGCAAGGGGCGGCCAAGGCTGATTCCTGATCGCGAGGATGTTCATTGGCGGACATACCCATCGGCGTCGTGACCATTTCCGACCGCGCTTCGCGAGGCGTCTACGAGGATAAGGGGGGGCCTGGCATAGAGGCCGCGCTGGCCGACCTCATCATGACTCCGTGGCGGCCGGAGCGGAGGCTCGTGCCCGACGAGCGGCCGGCGATCGAGGCGGCGCTGATCGAGCTTTCTGACCGCGCCCGCTGCCCGTTGATCCTGACCACCGGCGGCACCGGGCCGGCGCAGCGCGACGTGACGCCGGAGGCGACCGAAGCGGTCTGCGACCGGCTGCTGCCCGGCTTCGGCGAACGGATGCGCTTCGTCAGCCTCGCGGAGGTCCCGACCGCGATCCTGTCGCGCCAGATCGCCGGCACGCGTCGCTCGAGCCTCATCATCAACCTTCCGGGCAAGCCGGCCGCGATCCGCACCTGCCTCGACGCGGTGTTCGCCGCCGTGCCCTATTGCATCGACCTCATCGGCGGCGACCGGCTGGAGACCAACCCGCGTTTCTGCAAGGCGTTCCGGCCGAAGGCTTGAGGGCTTAGGGAAAGTCATGGCGAACCGGGGTCACATCCGTTAGGCTCCATGTGTTATGTCCGCCGCCGTCCAGATCAAAGAACCCGAAACCGACGTCCGCGCCGCGATGCGCGAAATCGGACGCGAGGCGCGCGCCGCGGCGCGCGAGCTCGCCAACGCGACGGACGACCAGAAGAACCGCGCGCTTCACGCCGCAGCGCGGCTCCTGCGCGAGCGCGCCGCCGGAATTCTCTCCGCCAACGTTCTCGATCTCGGTGCGGCGCGCGCGAAGGACCTGAGCCCGGCCTTGATCGACCGGCTCGCCCTCGATCCCGGCCGCATCGAGGCAATCGCGCGCGGGCTTGAAGAGGTCGCCGCGTTGCCCGATCCGGTCGGCCGGGTGCTGGCGACTTTCACCCGCCCCAATGGCCTCGTCATCGAACGGGTGGCGACGCCGCTCGGCGTCGTCGGCGTCATCTACGAGAGCCGGCCGAACGTCACCGCCGACGCCGGGGCGCTGTGCCTCAAGAGCGGCAACGCGGTGGTCCTGCGCGGCGGCTCGGACAGTTTCCATTCGTCGGCCGCCATCCATGCCTGCCTCGTCGAGGGCCTCAAGGAAGCGGGCCTGCCCGAGGCGGCGATTTCGCGGGCGCCCTCCGCTTCGCGCGAGGCGGTCGGCGAGATGCTCAGCGGCCTCGGCGGCGCGCTCGACGTCATCGTGCCGCGCGGGGGAAAGAGCCTGGTCGACCGGGTTCAGCGCGAGGCCCGTGTGCCGGTGTTCGCGCATCTCGAAGGCGTCGTCCATGTCTATGTCGACCGGGCGGCGGATCTCGACAAGGCGAGGCAGATCGTCGTCAACGCCAAGATGCGGCGCACCGGAGTGTGCGGCGCCGCCGAGACTCTTCTGGTGCATCGCGCCGCCGCTCGGCGGATGCTGGGGCCGCTGATCGAAGCGTTGATCGAGGCGGGCTGCGCGGTGCGCGGCGACAAGACCGCGCAACAGGCGGACCCTCGCGTGACTCCAGCGAGCGAAGAGGACTGGCGCACGGAATATCTCGACGCGATCATCGCGGTGCGCGTCGTCGACAGCCTCGAAGCGGCGATCGACCACATCGAGACCTATGGCTCGCATCACACCGACTGCATCGTCACCGAGGACAGGGCCGCCGCCGAGCGGTTCCTTGGGCAAGTCGACTCGGCGATCGTCATCCACAACGCCTCGACCCAGTTCGCCGACGGGGGCGAGTTCGGCTTCGGGGCCGAAATCGGCATCGCGACCGGGCGGATGCATGCGCGCGGACCAGTCGGCGTCGAGCAGCTCTGCAGCTTCAAGTACCGGGTGCGCGGCGACGGGCAGGTCCGGGCGTAAGGCGGGCGGGCGCGGCCTTGAGCCAAGGCCCGCGCAAAATTTAGCCAAATCGAGCAAAGCCCAGCCAAGGCGGAGCAGAAGACATCCAAGGAAAAGGCTTGGATAGCCTTTGATCGCCTTGGCGGGATTGCGCCTTTTCAAAGGGTTACGTTGACCCCCAGGGCTGAAAGTCTTTTTCCAAAAGATCATTTTCGTCTTGTCGTTTGTCGTGGGCGTCCGCGTCGATGGCGTCAGCCCGCCTTGGAACGGTTGTGACCTCGATCGCAAGATTCATGGCGAGCGGATCATACTCCTTGTTTTGGTTTGCAGAAAGAAAATGTTACGAAAACGGGAATTCCGCAGACGTTCGCTGGACGTCCGTCAAATCGTCGTTTTGACCACGGCGGTCGCCGGATCCCCGGTGTTGGGCGTTCCCGCCGGCTCGATCAGCAGAAGGTGGACCTCGTCAGCCGCGACCGGGCAGTGTTCGACGCCTTTCGGGACGACGTAAAGATCGCCGGGTCCGAGCTCAACGTCGCCGCGCCTCATCCTGATCGTGAGCTTTCCCTTCACGACATAAAAGAAGTCGTCGGTATCAGGGTGCGAATGCCAGACGAATTCGCCCTTGAGCTTGACCACCATGACATCGTGGCCATTGAACGTGGCGACGATCTTGGGCGACCAGTGTTCGGAAAACAGGCTGAGCTTGCTGGCGAGATTGATTGCGGTCACGCACGGCTCCCTTTTGCAGCGGCGAACATCCGATCACGGTCTATCGCGTCATGGCCGGGCTTGTCCCGGCAATCCACGGGGTTCGGCGATCGAAAGCAGGGAACGGAAGAACTGCGCTACTCCAATGTGAGCGCATTCTTCGCGGCGGCGTCGCGTAGATGGCCGGGACAGCCCGGCCATGACGGTAACCCCCAACACGACTGCGAAAAGCCACGAGAGCCAAAAATTGTTGGCGGCGCCTCTTGCGTGGCCCCATCGGAAGATATATCTTGCTGTGCGACATATCGTGATATGTCTTAGGAACAGAGAGGAGTACAACAATGTTCCATCGTCATTTTGACGATCATATCCGCCATGGACACGGCGGTTTCGGGCGCGGGCCGTTCGGCGGCTGGCGCGGGCGCCATGGCGGCGGATTCGAGCGCCGCGAGGGCCGGATGTTCGACGGCGGCGAGCTCCGGCTCGTGATCCTCAGGCTGGTGGCGGAAAAGCCCCGCTACGGCTACGAGATCATCAAGGACCTCGGCGAGCGGGTCGGCGGCGAATATTCGCCGAGCCCCGGCGTCGTCTATCCGACGCTGACCATGCTCGAGGAGATGGGCTATGCGAGCGCGAGCCAGGACCCGCAGGGGCGCAAGCTCTATACGCTGACGCCCGAAGGCGAGAAGGTCCTCGCCGACAACAAGGCCCAGATCGACGCCATTTTCGCGCGCTTCGGCGAGAGCGACGAAGGCCGGTTCGCGGGCTTCGTCTCGGTCAAGCGGGCGTTGCTCAACCTGCGCGCCACGCTGCGCCTGCGCCTGCGCGGCCGGGCTGCGACGCCGGAGCAGATCCAGGCGATCGTCGACGCCCTCGACGCCGCAGCGAAGGCGATCGAGCGGGTTTGAGGCGCGCGCCCTGTAGGGCCGGGTCGCCGACCCGGCAGGGACGGGGTCAGCGGGCCGCCTGCAACAAACGGTTGACGCCGAGCCCGCTTGCGCCGTCAATCTTCGCAAGCCGCGAGGCGTCAGCGAAGCAATCCAGCGAAGCAATCCATCCCATGGCGCTAGGCGAGAGTAGGGTACGGGTCCCTCCAGTCCGGATTGGCCAGGATGTATACGCACGGCTCGCGGGGCATGGGGCTCGCTCGTTCACGCGGAATGACTGGGGCGGCAGGGATGGATTGCTTCGTCGCCATAGCCCGTCGGGAGACGGGCGTCTCTCGACGCCCAGTGGCGCCTCGCAATGACGAATCCCTTCCGCCGCTGGCGTCACGCCTGAATCAGAAAGCTCAGTCGCGGCGCCGCCGGCGGCGCTCGACCGCTGGGCGGCCTCGATCGCCAGCGCGCACATCACCGCCTCGTCGATATTGCTCGCGCCCCGGCCCGCGACGGCTGCGAGAAAATCGTCCGCGACCCCGCCGAACCAGTCCGGATGGTGCGATCCTTCCGATAGCGGCGGCGACGTCCAGCGACGCTCCCGCCCATTGGATCTGAAGACGACAGAGCCGCCGGTGACGCGGATCTCGCCCTGATCCCCGTCGATCTCGATCGCGTTCGACCGCTCGTCGGCGGCCCAGGTCAGAAAGATCCGGCTCAGGCCGGACGCCGTCCGCAAGTCGAGCGTGGCCGTGTCCTCGAGCGGCTGGTCGTGGAAACGGCGGGTTTCGAGCCGCGCCGAGACGCTCGAGGGGACGCCGCCCCAGCGGGCGACGCAATAGAGCGCATGCCAGCCGTGATCGAAAAGGACGCCGCCGCCGGCGAGTTTCGGATCGACGCGCCAGTTGGCGACGCCAGGTGCGGTGACGGCGGTCGCCGGCTGCGTCCTGAGTGTTTGCCAGCGCACCGATCGGACGGCGCCGATCGCGCCCTCGTCGATGAGCGCCGAGACCTTCAGGCAGATCGGCGCCTTTAGCCAATTGTGAACCGTGTGGAGGACGCGCCCCGCGCGGGCGGCGGCCGACTTGCGGCGGATCGCCTCCGCCGCTTCCGTGACGAGCGGCTTCTCGCTCAGCACATGAAGGCCGGCGTCGAGCGCGCGTGCGATGATCTCGGCATGGCTGCCCGGCGGCGCGCAGACGTCGACGAAGTCGAGCCGTTCGCGCAGCAAGAGATCATCAACCGTATCGAACCATCGGCCATTCGGGCAGGCGTCGAGAAACGCACCCCGGCGGGACGCGGCGGCGTCGGTCGCAGCGACGATCCGGACATCGTCGCGGGTGCGCCAGCCGGGCATGTGCCCATTGGCTGCGACATTGCCGAAGCCGATGAACGCTCCCCTCAGCACCGCGCCTCTTCTCCCTCCGGGAGAAGGTGTCGCCGAAGGCGACGGATGAGGGATTCGCCGTGAATTGCGCCGCTTCGCGACGCGCCCTCATCCGGCCGCGCGTTCCGCGCGTCCACCTTCTCCCCAAGGGAGAAGGGGGCCCGCGCCGCGTGAAGCGCCTCGCTCAATCCAGCCCGAACCGCTGTGCGATCGCGGCGAAGGACTGATCGAGGATCTCGACCCCCTGCAAGGCTTCGTCCTCCGTGATGACGAGCGGCGGATTGATGCGGATGACGTTGGAATAGGACATGGTGATGAGCCCGCGCTCGAGCGCTTCGTGGAAGAGCGCGCGGGTGATTTTCTTGTCGAGCGGCGCTTTGGTCTTGCGGTCGGCGACCATGTCGACGCCGATCATCAGGCCGCGGCCTCGGACGTCGCCGATGAAGCGGTATTTCTCCTGAACCTTCTTCAGCGCCTCGAGCATGACGGCGCCGACCCGGGCCGAATTCTCGACCAGCTTGTCTTCGGTCAGGGCTTCCATCGCGGCGAGGCCCGCCGCGCCCGCGAGGGGATTGCCGCCATAGCTCGACGACGAGCCGCTCGGCTCGCCGAACGGCGTGGCCGACATGTTTTCAAGCGACGAGGCGACCCCGCTCATCGGGAAGCCGCCGCCGATCCCCTTGCCGATCGTCATGACGTCGGGCTTGAGGCCGAAATGCTCCGAGGCCCACATTTTGCCGGTGCGGCCGAAACCGACCAGGATCTCGTCGGCGATGAGCAGCGCGCCGGCCTCGGTCGCGATCTCGCGCACCGCATGGATGAAGTCGTCAGGCGGAATCACGTTGCCCGCCGTGCCCTGCATCGGCTCGATGATGATCGCGGCGATTTCGCCCTGCGTGTCGTTCTTGATGACGTTGCGCAGATGCTCGGCGCAGGCGACGCCGCAGGAGGGATGCTGCAGGTTGAACGGGCAGCGATAGCAATCGGCGTAAGGGCTGTGGTGCATACCGGGCGGGAACGGGCCCTGATGGTTGCGATAAGACCCGCCAAGGAGCCCGATCACCCCCTGCGACTTGCCGTGGAAGCCGCCCCAGAAGCCGATAAACTCGAACTTCTTGCTGACCGACTTGGCGAGCCGGAACGCTGCCTCGACCGCCTCCGCGCCGCCCGAGAAAAGCTGGAGGTGGGTGAGCCCTTCCGGGAGCGTCGCGGCGATGCGCTCAAGGAATTCCGCGCGCGCCTCGGTGGTGAAACTGCCGAAGGTGACGCGCTCGAGCTGCTCCTTGAGCCGCGCCACATAGCGCGGATGCGCGTGGCCGAGGCTGCCGACCGCAATGCCTGCGATGAAGTCGAGATATTCGTTGCCGTCGACGTCGGTGATCGTGCAGCCTTGCGCATGGTCGACGACGATCTGCGAGAAGAGCGCGATCGACTGCAGCCCCGGCGCCATCGCTTGCGTCTCACGGTCGAAGATCGCTTTCGACTTCGGGCCGGGGACGGCGCGGCGCGGAAGCTCGCGTCTCGGCGCCGGGGAAGCTTTTGCGGATGAAAGGTCGTTCAAGGGATCAGTTCCTCGTCGAGGCGACAATGCGCGGACGCCGCCGGAAGCGCTCGCTCAGATGGTCCGCGATCGCTTCGGCGGCCTGATCGCGGTAAAGCGCGTAGCTCGGCCACGCGTTGAGGTCGATGATCATCGGTTCGCCGCTGGCCCGGATGATCGCGTCGCCGCCGAAGACCTCGAGCCCGAGCGCGGCGGCGGCGTCGAGCGCGGCGTCATGCAGGCGAGCGGCGTCGAACGAGTGGCCGAGCATGCCCTTGTCGCGATGATAGAACCATTGGAACCAGTTGGCGTCCGCCCGACCCGCGCCACGTCTGACGCCGTAGAATTTGACCAGATCGCCCGCCACATGCTCCTGGGCGACGACAAAGGGTATGCCGCGCTCGGCGAATTCGCGCAATGCCGCGCGCCACCCCGTCTCCGACGCGACATACATGACATCGTCGGGCTGCGTCGCGTGGAAATCGTAGCGCTTGACCCACATGCAGTCGACCGGCCTTGGTTTCATCGCGTCGGTGGCGACGACCCGGCTGAGCGGCGCCGCCACGCGGCGCTGGGCGAACAATTCGATCATCCGGTGGCGGTAGGTATTGCGAATGGAAGCGGGCGAATTGACGACGATCGAGCCGGCCTTCTCCATCGCCGCGAGGCGATCGAGAATTGTCCCGCGCTCGCACATCACGAATACGTTGGCCGAAGGCGTCTCGGCCAGGGCCTCGGCGGCGATCAGTTCGACGTCGAAGCCGCGCTCCTTCAAGTGCGCGGCGACGCGCTCCAGGATCGCGGCGTCGTCATCGATCCGTCCGGGCGAGTGCGCCGCCTCGCGGTAGACGCCCCAACAGGTCGTGGCCGCGCTCATTCGCCGGCGTTCTCATGCTGATTGTGGAATCCCGCCAATTCGGCCGCCTCGACATCGGTCGCGTGATCGATGTCGAACACCAGCGGCAGGACGACGCCATAGACCGGCCGGCTCTGGTCGACCAGCCATTTGAGATAGTCGCGGAGCCGGGCGAAGTTGCATCGCCGGCTTCGCTATCGGATCCGGCGGCAGCCAATAGAGGCCGGCGGTGACGTGGCTGCCGCTATCGCCGCCGAGGCGAAGAATGCGGCCGTCCGCCGCGCGCAGCGTCGCCCAGAGCGGATTGTCGTCATCGACATGGCCGGTCAGGCCGAGGACGACCGCGTCGCCCGGAAAGGCCGCCGCCGACCTCACGAAATGGCGGAAGTCGTCGACCGGCAGGATCGAATCGACTGTCGTGATCAACGCCGGCGAATGGGCGAGGCGGGCGGCGACCAGCTCAAAGCTCGCATAGGACGACGGCGTCGTTCGCACGATCAGGTCAAGGTCAAGACCCTCGCCGTGGCCACTGAGCCATTGCCGGCAATCGTCGCTCTCTTCGTTGACGATCACCGTCACCCGTCGAATGCCGGCGGCGCGGAAGCGATCGAGAGTGTGCTCGATCAGGGGTCGGCCGCCGACCAGCGCCATCGGCTTGCTCGCACGGTAGCCATCGGCTCGCAGGCGGGTCCCGTGTCCAGCGGCGATGACCCCGCCGCGCAGGATTTCCGACGCGCCGGTCATTTCAGGACCTGCAACAGGTCGGGCAGCTTGGTCACGGCCGCGGGAACGGTCCGTGGCGCGGCCGCCTGAGCGGCGATCTGCGCGCCTTCGGGCGCGATCCAGATGAAGCCCATGCCCGCGCGCCGCGCGCCCTCGCCGTCGCGGGGCAGGGAATCGCCGATGAATACAGCTGTCTCGGGCGCCGCGTGCAGCGCGTCGAGGGCGGCGCGGAAAATCGCTGGGTCCGGCTTCTCGGCGCCGACCTGGCGGCTATCCGTCATCACCGCGAACTGCGTAGCTAGGCCCGAACTCCGACATACCGCTTCCAGATTGCCGTAGAAGTTCGACACGACGCCCATCCGATACCGCTCGCCCAACGCTTCGAGGACTGGCCGATTGCGGGCGAAAATCGCCGCCATGTCGGCCAGGAAACGCGTCGCGACGCGCTGGCCGCGATCGTCATCCCCCCGGACCTCGGCGGTCCCGGCGCGCCGCCCGAGCTCGCCTTCGAGGTTTGCCGCCAGCGCATGGACCGTCTCGGTGAGGCCAGCCGCGGGCGGGAGCCCGCCGACGAGCGGGTCATCGGCGGCGTAATAGGCCGGAGCGAACGCCTCGGCGGTCATATCGAGCCCTTCCGCCTGATAGAGGGCGTGGAAACGCTCCTTCCACGCAACGCCGTCGGCGTCGAGCGTGCCCCCGAAGTCGAAGAGCAGCGTTTCGATCGCCGCCATCAGGGAAGCCAATCGCCGGGATGGGCCGAAGCCGTTTCGGCCGCGAGCCGCACTACGAGCGACTTGAGCGGCCCGCAACCTTTGCGCTCTGCGGCGCGGCCTTCGGAAGCTCGAACGGCAGCCCATCAATGAACGCATTGCAGGCGTCGCGCGCAACGCTGTCGCGAAACTGGCGCGGCGGAGTCTTCATATAATAGGCCGACGGCGCTTCGAGGGGGCCGCCCACGCCGCGGTCCAATCCCAGCTTGGCGCAGCGCAGCGCGTCGATGACGACGCCGGCGCTATTCGAGGAATCCTCCACCGAGAGCCTGAGCTCGATCTCCAGCGGCGCGTCGCCGAAGCCGCGGCCCTCGAGGCGAATGAAAGCGATCTTGTTGTCGTTCTGCCACGGAATGTAGTCGGACGGGCCGATGTGAATGTCCGCATCGTCAAGCCGCTCATCGAGCTGCGATTGCACGGATTCGGTCTTGGAAATCTTCTTCGACTTGAGCCGCTTGCGCTCCAGCATATTGAGGAAGTCGGTGTTGCCGGCGGTGTTGAGCTGATAGGTCCGGTCGAGCGCCACGCCGCGGTCGGCGAACAGCCGCGCGAGCGAGCGATGAACAATCGTCGCGCCAACCTGACTTTTGACGTCGTCGCCGACGATTGGCAGGCGGGCGTCTCGAAATTTCTGGGCCCATTCGGGATCGGACGCCAGGAACACCGGGACGCAATTGACCATGCCGACCCCCGCTTCGAGGCAGGCTTGAGCGTAATGTTTGACCGCCTTCTCGGAGCCAACCGGCAGGTAGCACAACAGCACTTCCGCGCCAGACTTGCGCAAAGCCTGGGCGATGTCGGTCGGCTCGAGATCAGCCGGGCGGAAAGCGACGTCGTCGTCGTAGTCCGCCATATGCGCCGCCACGCCGTCAAGGAGAGGGCCCATCTGGACCACGACGTTCGAAACGGGCAGCGAACTCTGGAACACCCGCGTGTTGTTGGGTTTGGCGAAGATCGCCTCCTCGAGCGACCGGCCGACCTTGCGCCTGTCGACGTCGAAAGCGGCGACGAACTCGACATCGCTGGCGCGGTAGCCGCCGATGGTCTGGCGCATCACGCCGTCGAGCGCTGCGTTGCGGCGGCTCCGGTAGTATTCCACGCCTTGCACCAGGGAGCTGGCGCAATTGCCGACACCGGCGATGGCGACCTTGATGTTCTTTGGCATTCGGCTGACAAATCCTCGTAAGACGCAGATCGTTGGTCGAGCCCGCGGGCCGACCGTGAAATAACCCTCTGCATGTGTCATTTGCGCCCGAGCGAAACCGTTCCCCGCCAGGGCGAAGCGCCCATCATATAGGATTACGGTTCGATGACAAAACCGGCCCGGCCATGGATGGCGCCTCGGTTGCCCCCTTATCTCCGGGGCCGCCCTCACATCCCGAACATCGCCTCGCGGCTGTTGCCGCGCGTGAGGTTGCGGTAGCGGGCGAGCGCCCAGAGGGGAAAAAACTTCGAGTAGCCGTGGTAGCGCAAGTAGAATACGCGCGGGAATCCGGTTGCGGTGTGGAAGGGCTCGCTCCAAAATCCGTCCTCGCCCTGGGTCGCCGCGAGCCAGGCGACGCCGCGGGCGACGGCGGAGTTGTCCGCTTCGCCCGCCGCCATCAGCCCGAGCAGCGCCCACGCCGTTTGCGAGGACGTGCTCGGCGATGATTCGAACGCCTTGTAGTCGAGTCTGTAGCTGTCGCCGCTCTCGCCCCAGCCGCCGTCGGGATTCTGGACCCGGATCAGCCAGGCGACCGCCCGGCGCACCGGCGCGGACTGCGGATCCTCGCCGGCGATCGCCAACGCGCAAAGCGCCGACCAGGTCCCGTAGATGTAGTTCATGCCCCAGCGGCCGAACCAGCTTCCGTCCTTCTCCTGATCGGCCTTGAGGGCGTCGATTCCGCGCGCCAGCACGGAACTCGTCTCGCGGGTCTCGCCGAGCTGTGCGAGCAGGGAGATGCAGCGCGCGGTGACGTCGGCGGTCGGCGGGTCGAGCAACGCCCCGTGATCGGCGAACGGAATGTGATTGAGATAGTGATAAGTGTTGTCGGCGTCGAAAGCGGCCCAGGCGCCGTCCCGGCTTTGCAGGCCCTCGATCCACTCGCGCGCCCGCGCGATCGCCTCGGAATGAGCGTCCGGGGCGCCGCTCACGCCACCGCGGTCGGCGCGGTCCATCGCCATCGCCACCACGGCGGTGTCGTCGGTGTCGGGATAATGCGGGTTCGCGTACTGGAACGCCCAACCGCCCGGCCGGACGTCCGGGCGCCGGGCGGCCCAATCGCCCTTGACCTCGAGGATCTGGAGCGGCTTGAGCCATGCGAGCGCGGCCTTCACCGGCTCGGCGCCGGCTGCGCCGCCGGTTTCGAGCAGCGCATGGGCGGCAAGCGCCGTGTCCCAGACCGGCGACAGGCAAGGCTGGCAATAGGCTTCGTCCTTGCGGATGACGAGCAGCCGTTCGATCGACTGCCGCGCCGCGACGAGGTCAGAATGGTCGGGCGGGTAGCCGAGCGCATCGAACATCAAGACCGCGTTCGCCATCGCCGGATAGATCGCGCCGAGGCCGTCCTCGCGATTGAGGCGCTCGGTGACGAAACCCGCAGCAGCGTCGATCGCGCGGCGCCGCAGCGACGCCGGAAAAAGCGGGTCTGCGCGCTTGAGCAGCCAGTCGATAGCGCCGAAGAACTTCACGGCCGCCCAAGTTTGATGGGCGCCGGCCGGCCACTTGCGCACCGTCTCCGGCGGCGCCGTGAACAACTCCCCGATCGTAACGCCGCGCGGATTGGCGGCGCGCGGCTTCAAGGCCTGCAGAACGAGAAGCGGGACCATGACCGTCCGCGCCCAGTAGGAAACCTTGTCGAGGTGAAACGGAAACCAGCGCGGCAGCAGCATGATCTCGACCGGCATGGTCGGAACGCCGCTCCAGGGAATGGCGCCGTAGAGCGCCAGCAGGAAGCGGGTGAAGACGTTGCTCCTAGCCGCCCCGCCATGGGCGAGAATGGCTTCGCGCGCGCGGCGCAGATGTGGCGCGTCGGGATCGTCGCCGATCATCTTGAGAGCAAAATAGGCCTTGACGCTGGCGCTCACGTCGAACGGGCCCGCGTGAACGAGCGGCCAGCCGCCATGGTCGCCCTGGATTCGTCGAAGATAGACGGCGATCAGTCGCTCGAGTTCGAGATCGGGCTTTTCGGCGCGAAAGTGCCTGAGCAGCACATATTCGGCCGGGATGGTCGCGTCCGCCTCGAGCTCGAAGCACCAGTGGCCGTCGTCGCGCTGCAGGGCGAGCAGCGCCTTCGAGGCGCGGGAGATATGGCGTTCGAGGGCTTCCGCCGACGGCGAGGCTTCCGAATGGTCGAGGGCGACGTTCATGGCGAAACACTCACGGCGCGGGATTTCGGCCTAACCGCGCCCGGTTCGAGGACGATTGAAGCCGCCTTATAGCCCGAACGGACCGCTCCTTCGATGGTGGCCGGCAGGCCGGTCTGAATCCAGTCGCCGGCAAGGACGACATTTGCCCATTGGGTGCGCGTATCCGGCCGTTTGGCGTTCTGCGCCGGCGTCGCGGCGAAGGTCGCGCGCTTTTCCTTGACGATCTGCCAGGGCGGCAGATCGCCGGGAAGCCCAGTCAGCATAGCGGCCTCCCGCCAGATCTCGGCCGCAAGCTCGTCTCGCGGACGGTCGATGAGGCGGTCGGCGTTGCTGATGGTTACCGAGAGCCGGTCTGGAAATGCAAACAGCCATTCGATCTCGGCGTTGACGACGCCGAGGATCGCCGGCTGGCCGAGGGGCGGCGCGATCTGGAAATGGACATTGAGAATGCCGCGAAATTCGTCCGGCGCCGTCACGCCCGGAAGAAGGTCCTTCGCGATCCATGGCGGCGCGCAAAGGATCACGGAATCGTCCGCGCCGAGATCCTCTTGCCCCCGGTCAAAGTCGAGCACCACGGCGCGCCCGCCCTCAAAACGGATCGCCTTGAGCCGGTCGCCGAACCGAACCGGAGATCCGCGCGCGGCAAGAACGGCAACGGCCGGGTCGATGAAGCTGCTGGCGAGCCCGTGGCCGGCGAAGAGCGGGTGGCAGGCCTTTCCTCCCGCGGCAAGAGTTTCGCGCAGCAAAGCCGCCGTGAGCGCGGCGGAGCTTTCCGCAGGATCGGTGTTGAGCGCGGAGGTCAGGAGGGGGCGCCAGAGTCGCTCGTAGAGCGGGCCTGCGCAGCGCATCGCCTCGCCGATCGTCGCACTCCGCCCCTTCAAGAACACGCCGAGCGGGGCGAAATACTCGCCAAGCGCGGTGCCCGGCACGCGCCTCTTCCGATCCAACACCCACCATGGAATACGGCCTTCGCTGAGGTCGAGCCGCCACCGCTCGCCGCTCCTGAGGTCCGCGAAGTCGAAGATCGCGGCGCCAGGATCGCGCAGCGTCTCACGCGATCCGATCCGATCGAGATAGTCCAGCGCTTCGTGATTGCCCGACAGGAGCAGATGGTTGCCGTTGTCGATGACGACGCCGAGCGTCGGATCAAGATAGGACCGGCAACGGCCGCCGGCGAACGAGGCGGCCTCATGCACGATGACATGGCGCCCGGCGTCGACAAGGCGCACGGCGGCGCTCAAACCCGCGACGCCCGCGCCAATGACATGGACGGTCCGGCCGCTCATAGGACGCCATGACGCAGGAGCGCGCCCAGAATCTTGAGCCGGCTCGCCTTCACGCGGCGCCGGGGCGGCGCGAAGCCGTCCGCGACCATCCGGTCGAGGATCGAGCCGTAAGCAGCAGCCATCAAGCGCGGGGCCTTGACCGCCGCCCTCGGCGCCGAAGCCATGATCGAATTGGCCTTCGTGAAATGCTGGCGCGCGCGCTCCGCCACCTCGGCGCAGGCGCCGGCGAGATTCGGGTCGGCCGCCGCCTTGAGAGGCTCGTCGGTCGTCACGCCGGCGGCGGCGAGCGCCTCGCGCGGCAAATAGAGCCGGCCGGCGCTCGCGTCCTCGTCGACGTCGCGCAGAATGTTGGTAAGTTGGAGCGCACGCCCGAGATGGTGGGCGAGCGCCTCGCCAGGTTCGGGCGCAAGGCCGAAAATGCGCACCGAAAGCCGGCCAACGGCGCTCGCGACCCGGTCGCAATAGAGGTCGAGCGTGGCCCAGTCGGGCGCGCGAATGTCCTCCGCGGCGTCCATCGCCATGCCATCGATGACGGCGCCGAAATCCGCTTGGCTCAGACGGTAGCGGCGCGTCGCCTCATCGAGAGCGGCGAGATGGGCAGGCGCCTGTCCGGCGAACATCGCCGCGATATCGGCTCGCCAATGGTCGAGCCTGGCCAAGCGCTCGGTCGCTGGCGCCGGCCCGCGGTCATCAGCGATATCGTCGACCGCGCGACAGAAAGCATAGACGGCGAACATCGCCTCACGTCGCTGCTCTGGCAGAATGCGCATGGCGGTATAGAAGGAGCTGTGCGCCGCCGGCGCGGCCTGCGGAGTCATGCGGGCGCTTTCGCCCGCGCGCCGAACGAGCGCATCATCGCGGAAACAAGAAAGCGCGCTGCGCCGAGCCCGCCGACCAGCGCGAAGCCGGCCTTTCCGAGATGCACGCGCTCGCTCAACGGATCGCGGGTCTCGAGGTCGCGCGCGAGGCGCCGCGCGAGCGCGTGGATCGCGGCGATCTCCGCGCCGAGCCGCATGTCCCTGATCTGCGGGATGAGCGCCGCGCCGCGCGCCACGAGCTCATTCGTGCGCCGAGCAAGCTCGACCTGCGCGCCGCGCAAGCCAGGCGGCGCCTTTGGCGCATCCAGCATCTCCACCGAGGCTCCATGCGCCGCGAGCGTATCGAGCGGCAGATAGACGCGATTGAGCTGGCGATAATCCTGGGCGCAGTCCTGCAGGTGGTTGATGACCTGCAGCGCCGAGCATAGCGCGTCGGAGGCCGGCCAGAGCGACGGATCTTCTTCATGCACATCGAGAACGAAGCGGCCGACCGGCGCCGCGGATAGCGCGCAATAGTCCATCAGCTCCGACCAGTTCGCGTAGCGGTTCTTTCGTGCGTCAAGACGAAAGGCCTTGAGCAGATCCAGCGCATGCTTCGAACTCAAGCCTTGCTCGGCAAGCGCCAGCCGCAAAGGCTCGGCTTCGTCGGCAGGCGGTCCGCGCCCGGTGAGCGCATCGTCGAGATCGTCGAGGAGCTTGAGCTTTGTTTCCGGGGACAGGGCCGGATGATCCGCGACGTCGTCGGCGGCGCGCACGAAGCGATAGAAAGCCAGAATTGGACCCCGCCGCTCCTCGCTCAGAAGCCATGACGCGACAGGAAAATTCTCGTCGCGATGGCCCTTGCCGGACAGGGCCTCCCTCACCGTCGTCATGCTCGCCCTGTCTCCCGCATCGGAGCCTGGATCCGGCCTTTCCAATAGCCGCCGCGCCCGCGCCAATATTGGATCGCCGAGTCCAATGTGAAGGCGACATAGGCCGCGGCGATGGCGGGCAGGGCCAGTCCGCCAGCGAGCGGCCGCCCATATAGACGCAGCGTCGGCGCGAACCCCAGCGCCATCATCGCCCAGGCGAGCGCTCCGGCCGCCTCGGCGGCCCCATGCGCGAATATGGCGAAGAACGGCGGAGCCAGATAGACGAGCGACATTCCAGCGACCGCGCCAGCGAGGCGCAGAGGCGAATAGCGCAATTCAGCGAAGGCGGAGCGCGCGACCATCCGCTTGAAATCGGCGAAGGCGGGATAGGCGCGCAGGCTATGGACGCTCTCCGTCAGTCCGAGCCAGATTGGACCCTGCCGCTTCATGAGCGCGCCGAGCGCGCAATCGTCGATCAGCGCGCCGCGCAGAGCCTCGAGCCCGCCGGCCGCGGCGAGGGTTTCGCGCCGCACCAGCATGCAGCCGCCGGCCGCCGCGGCGATGCGCCGCCTGGGATCGTTAACCCAGGCGAAGGGGTAGAGCATCTGGAAGAAGAACACGAAGGCCGGAACCAGCCATCGCTCGGCGGCGCTTTCGCAACGCAGCTTCACCATCAGGGAAGCGAGGACTGCGTCCTTCGCCCTGGCGATCGCGACGAGGCGGGCGAGCACATGAGGGGCGTAGGCGATGTCCGCGTCGCTGAAGAGCACGAACTCGGGCGCGGCCGCGCCGGCCTCGATCGCCGAGAGACCCTGGCGCATCGCCCATAATTTTCCGGTCCAGCCCGGCGCGAGGCTTGTTCCTTCGACGATTTGCAGCCGGCCGGTCCCGCCGGCTGCGCCAGCCGAAGCCAATGCGGCGGCGGCCGTGCCGTCGGCGCTCTGGTCGTCGACCACCACCACCGAGAACGGCCCGCGATAATCCTGCAGAAGAAGGGAGCCGACACTATGGGCGATCATGTCGGCTTCGTCGCGGGCGGGAATGATCGCCACGACGGCGGGCCAGGACTCCGGCGTGTCCGGCAGCTTCGCGTCGCTCCTCAAGAGCGAAGGAATCCTCGCGCTCGCCGCAAAGCCAGAACCATCCCCTGCCGAACAAGAGATAGGCCCAAACGGCGAGGGAAAGAAGGGCGACTGCGGTCGCGATCATCTGAGGGCGCCGTGCGAACGAAACCAGGCGATCGCGTCGATGAGGCCGTCACGGTAGGGCCTCGCCGTATATCCGAGTTCGCGCCGCGCCTTGGCGTCGTCAAAGAACATGTGATGACCCGCCATTCTGAGCCCGTCCAGCGTGACGAACGGCTCGACCCCGCTGATCTTCGCCATCAACTCCGCTCCATAGGCGATCGGGTAGATCACGGTCCGGGGCAACTTCAGCGTCGGAGGCCGGCGCCCGACGAGACGGGCGATGTCGGCAAGCATATCGGCAAGGAGCACGTTCTCGCCGCCGAGGATATAACGTTCGCCGATCCGGCCCCGTTCCAGCGCGGCGACATGGCCTGAGGCGACGTCGTCGACGTGGACGAGGTTCAGTCCGGTGTCGACGAAGGCCGGCATGCGTCCGGAGGCGGCCTCGATGATGATGCGGCCGGTCGGCGTCGGCCGGACGTCGCGCGGGCCGATCGGGGTCGACGGGTTCACGATGACGGCCGGCAGCCCGTCCCGGTGGATCATGGCCTCGACCAGACGTTCGGCCGCGACCTTGCTGCGCTTGTAGGCGCCGATCGCCTCCTCTTCGGCGAGAGGACGGTCCTCGCTCGCGGGCGAGCCATCGACGAGTTTCAACGTCGCGACGCTGCTGGTGTAGACGATGCGCTCAACGCCGGCGCGCAACGCCTCCTCCATGATGAGACGGGTTCCCTCGACATTGTTGCGGTGAATCTCTTCCGGGTTTCGCGCCCAGAGACGATAGTCCGCGGCCGCGTGAAAGAGGAACCGGACGCCCTCTAGCGCCGCCGCAAGCGAGGCGGGATCACGGAGATCGCCCACGCGGATGGCGTCGCGAGGATCGAGATTCGTGCGGGGGCTCGACGGACGGACCAGCGTCAACACGTCGTGCCCTCGGGCGCGCAGCGCGGCGGCGATCGCCGATCCAAGAAAGCCGCTGGCGCCGGTGACAAGCGAGCGCGAGGGAAGCGACGGCCTCAGCGGGCTGTCGGTTGTCGATATGGCCGCCACCGCATCATTGGGAGGCGTGTGTTCCGCTCCAGCGACAGGGACTCGTTCAGGTTCGCGATCACCCACTGGAATTCATCTAAGGTTTGCCATCGGTTTCAGCCAGCCCGGTCACGACAGAGGAGTCGGGCAGAAGCAGTGAAGACCGCCGAACGCCCAAGGAAATCGGGAATGAACCTACCGCCCGGCGGAAGAAAGCCGAGGGGCGGCAGGCAAGTCAAGACCGGGGTTTGCCGGCCGAAATCTTGGTGCTCAGCTTTGCGTCAGCTTGCCGATTCGCTTTGAAGAGTGCGTGATAGTCCCTCAAATGCCTGCCGAGGCTTGTGCTCCCCGACGTCGGGGGCGCCCCGCGTCGCCTTGAATTGACAGCTTACGACAGTTCGGCCTAGCAGAGCGCGGAACCTCGGCGTTCCCTTGGAGTGTGGTTCGTGAAGGGCCTTCTGTCGTCGTTTGCCCTGGCGGCTCTCAGCCTTGCGTCGGCGCCCGTTGTCGCCCAGAACGCCCCGGCCGCCGAAAAGACGCAGCCGGCCGAGCCCGCCAAGATCCGCCGCGCTGAAACCATTGTTGACGACAACTGGACGGTGACTTGCGCGCTGACCGACCAGAGCGGCGCCAAGAAGCAGTGCTCGGCCGTCCTGAGGATTGCCCAGACCGACAAGAACGGCGCGCAGCGCGTCGTCTTCTCCTGGGTTCTCGGCCGCCAGGACGGCAAGCTCGAATCTGTGTTCTCGGTGCCCTCCGGGGTGTTCATTCAGCCCGGGGTCCAGGTCAAGATCGGGGACAAGGAGACGCGGAAGCTCGTCTATTCGCTTTGCCAGCCCGATCATTGCGAGTCGGTCCTGCCCCTCGACGATGTGATGGTCAAGGGACTCAGCGCCGCCTCCACCGCCGAAGTCACGATTATGGCGGTCAACGGCGCATCGGCGAAGTTCACGATCAACATGAAGGGCTTTGCCCAGGCTTTGGCTGATCTGGGCAAGTAGGCCTTGGCGCAGCCTCCGGCCGCGCCGGCCGCGGCCGGAACCCCGGTCCGGAGACGGTCCGTCCTTGGCCGGAGCCTGTCGCCGTTGAGTGGGGCCGATTGGCTTCACCAGGCCTCGTCCTGAGGCGGCTTCGAAGAACGAAGCCAGTTTCACGTCCGCCCCCCGGATCATCCTTTGAGGCGCGAGGCTTCGCATCGCCCTCAGCATGAGGGCGCCTCTGCGATCCCGCGCACCCCGGGCAATAAGCCGACCTCGGCCTACGGGTGAATCCCGAGCACGGATTCAGATTTTCAGGATGGGTCGGGACGCATCTGACGACCTTCGGGTATCGCAATTATTAGTTGTATTGATACTCGCTAAAAGTGTGTCAAGCATGCAACAGGTTGTAGAAGATCGGCGCCAAAACGACCGATCACCGCCGCAATCGCAATTGTCGCCGTTGCGCGTTAGGCACTGAAGACGTAGCAATAATGACAGATGCCGAATCAGATAGTGGCATGATTGTGTCCGCCATCGCCTTGCATTCGCACGCAAGATGCAACCTTGGCGCAACCATAGAGTGTTCCAGAGATACAATCTAGGCGCAATCACAGAGCGAATCGAAAAGCGGGGCGAACAACGATGCGGCGCAATCTCCACTCTCGGCCGGCCGGCGAGTTTTCTGGCCAAGCGCAGGTTCGGCGGTCGTTGCTTGCCGGGGTCTCGGCGGCCTCGCTCGCTCTTCTGGCCACGCTGGCCGCATCCCCGCCGGCACGGGCGCAGTCCTTGGGCGGCGTGGGCGGGGCCGGACTCAATCCCGGCGGAAATGGCGGCGGCTCAAACCAAAACGGCGGAAATGGCTCGACGGGCGCCACGTTTGGCGCGAAGGGGGTCGCGCCGGGCGGCGCCGGCTCTGCCGGCACGACGGGCAGTGGAGCGAATGCCTCGGGCGGCGGCGGCGGCGGCGGCGCTGTCGGAGACACAACGACAGCGGGCGGCGCGGGCGGCGCCGGCGGCGCGGGCGCCGGCACGACTCCTGGCGGCGGGGGCGGCGGCGGCGGCGGCGGCGGATCCGGCTACAATTCGAGCTTCGCCAATTCCGGGACATTGACCCTGACGGGAGGCGCGGGCGGCGCTGGCGGGGTGGGCTCCGGCTCCGGCAATGGCGGCGGCGGCGGCGGCGGCGGCTTCGGCGACGTCACCGCGGCCGATATCAACAATTCGGGAACGCTGACCGTGACCGGCGGCGTCGGCGGGGCTGGCGGCAATGGCGGCGCGACCGGAAATGGCGGCGCGGGCGGCGCTGGCGGCGCAGGCATCCAGACTTCGGCCAGTTTCTACAATAGCGCGCTGAGCACGAGTTCGACCGTGACCGGCGGCGCCGGCGGCGCTGGCGGGACGGGCGTCGTAGGCGGCGTAGGCGGAGCCGGCGGCGTCGGCGTGCTGATATCCGGCAATGGCGCGACGCAATCGACAATCACCAACCGGGTCGGCGACTCGATCAGCGGCGGCGTGGGCGGGGCGGGCGGGTCTGGCGCGGCGGCGGGCCTCGGCGGCGCTGGCGTCTCGGGTTCGTATATGACCGTCGAAAATTGGGGTGCGATCAACGGCGGCGGGCAGGCGGACGCCATCGATTTCAACGGCGGGACGAACAGTCTCTCGCTGGGCGCAAGCCAGTCGATGACCGGCAATGTCTTCGTGGCGAACGGCGCCAGCCTGACGATCGACCAGACGCTCGTCGGAGCAAACGGCGTTCTTTCGAACGTCCTCACCGGCGCCGGGGCGGTGACGATCACTACCGGCGCGTACACGCTCACCCTGTCCGGCGCCAACACCTATACCGGCGGTACGACGCTCACCGCCGGCAGCACGGCGATCATCGGCCATGACGGCGCCCTTGGGACGAATACCGTCGCCATGAACGACTCGTCCTCGCTGAATTTCACGGGCGGCGCTGGGATCAGCAATGCGATCACGGTGACCGGCGATCCGGACTTCAGCGCCGCGCCGGCGACAACGTCGGTGATCTCCGGCGCGATCACCGGGAGCGGCTCCGTCACCATCAACAATACGGCCGGCAACACCGGTACGATCGAGTTCACCAATACGAGCAACGCCTACACCGGCACGACGACCGTCGAAGCTGGCGAACTCCTCGGCGGCGTGGCTGGCGCGTTCAGCGCGGCGAGCGCGACGACGGTCGAGAGCGGCGCGATCCTCGATCTCGGCGGCTTTGCGCAAACGATCAACAGCGTCACGCTGACCGGCGGCACGATCCAGGACGGCTCGCTGACCGGGGCGATTTCGTCGGCGGGCGGCACGGTCAACGGAATCGGCGGTTCGGCCTCGCTGGAGGCGACAGCCTCCGTCGACCCGACGATGATGGAGGGCTCCAACACCTTCACCGGCGCGACGACCGTCGACGCTGGCGCGACGCTGTCGGGCGCCGACGGGACCAACGTGTTCAGCGCCGCGAGCGCGACGACGGTGAACGGCACGCTCGACCTCGGCGGCAACAGCCAGATCGTGAGCTCGCTCGCCGGCACGGGCACAGTGACCAACAGCGGCGTATCGGGGACCGGGACCCTGACCAATCAGGGCGCGTCGTCGGAGTTTGACGGGGTGATCCAGGACGGCGCGACCGCTTTCACCGCGCTGACGCAGAACGCGCCTTCCAACACCCTCACTCTCACCGGGACAAACACCTACACCGGCGCGACGACGATCGCCGCCGGCACGCTGGCGTTGTCCGGGTCGGGCAGCATCGCGAACTCGAGCGGGGTCTCTCTCGCGACCGGCGCCGTTTTCGACATCTCGCAGACGACATCGGGCGCGTCGATCGAGAGCCTGGGCAACACCGCCGCCGGCCAGACAGGGACCGTCTACCTCGGCGCGCAGACTTTGACCCTCACCGGCGCGCTGACGACATTCGGCGGCGTGATCGCGGATGCGGGCGGCATCGACAACGTGGCTGGGGGCGGGCTGACGCTCGGGCCGACGGCGACCGGCACGGAGACGCTGACCGGCGTCAACACCTATACGGGGGCGACAACGATCAGCGCCGGCACGCTCGCCCTCGCGGGGACCGGCTCGATCGCCCTGTCGAGCGGCGTCGCCGACAATGGGACGTTCGACATCTCCGGACTGACCAACGGCGGGACCACGATCACGACCCTTTCAGGGACAGGCGGGGTGACGCTGGGGGCGAACACGCTCACCCTGTCGAACGCGAGCAGCACGTTCGGCGGCGTCATCAGCGGGACAGGCGGCTTCACCCTGGCGGCGGGCACGGAGAGGCTTTCGGGGGCAAATACCTACACCGGCGCGACCAACGTGAACGGCGGAAGGTTGTTCGTCCCGGGCAGCATCGGTTCGCTCGCGACGCCAAGCGGCCCGGTCAATGTCGCCTCCGGCGCCATCCTCGGCCTGCGCGGCTCGATCACGAGCAGCGGCCTCACGAACTCCGGAACCGTCTACGCCAAGGGGACCCTCAATGCGCCGGTCGTCAACAACAGCGCCTTCAACGTAACCGGCGATCTTGCCGGCACGACGACGTTCACCAACAACGCCGCCGCGGCGCTGAACGTCAACAATGGGACCTATGCGATGAGCGGCCTCCTCACCAATTTCGGCAGCGTGAACGTCGCCGCAGGGGCAGGCTTGAGCGCAGGAAGCCTCACCAATGTCTCGACCGGCACGATCGTCAACCTGGGGACCGTGACGGACGATCTCAACAATGCCGGCACGGTGATGAACTATGGCGTCTACAACGCCAATGTCGCTTCGAACACCGGCGCGATCACCAATTTTGCGTCCGGAGCGTGGAACGGAAACGCGCTCAACACCGGCGGGACTATCGAGAACGACGGCCTGTGGACGGGATCGCTAAACAACCTTGCCGGCACGCTGACCAACAATGGCGAGATCGTCGGCAACATCACTGCGAGCGGCGGGACCGTGAACAGCTTCGCGTCGACGAGCGCGATCGTGGGCAACGTGACGCTGCCCGGGACCCCGGCGGTCATGAACGCCCTTGGGGTCATCACCGGCAACGTTAACGTGATGCCGAACTCGAATGGCTTCTACCAGGGCGTCTTTCGTGTCGGCGACGGCTCGGGCATGCTGAATCCCCTCGGCTCGACGCCGAAGACGCTGACTGTGAACGGCTCCGTTTCGGGCCCGATCACGATGCCCGTCGACCTCACGAACGGCAATTCGAACTACATCAGGGTCAACGGTTCGACCAGCGGCGCATCGACCGCCCTTGCCGGCGTGCTGACGAACCCGAACAACCTCCTCTGGACGAAGGCCGCCAACGGGACGCTGATCTATTCGAACGCGTCCATCCCGCTCACTCTGGCGTCGGATCAGCTCCTGGCGGGCGCGAGCCGGTACGGGCTCTACGACTACGTTCCGACGATCGGCAACAACGGGATCGCCCAGGAGCTCAAGCTCGGCGCCATCGCCTCTCCGGCCAACCAGATCTCGGCGCTCATCACCGGGCTCAACACGTCGTTCTTCCAGAACGCCGCGGCATTCCTCGGATCGCCGGTGAACCCGACGCCGAATCTGCTCTATGGCGGCGTATGGTCGCGCGGCGGCGGTGCGGAGATGACGACCGAAACCACCTCGACCGGCGGCGGCGTCTATCCCGGCTCGGTCGACAGCCGGTTCCAGACCAACCTCGGCGGCGTCCAGTTCGGCATCGACGAGGGCGTCTACAACATCAACAATTCGGGCATGAACGCGCATCTGGGAATCACCGGCGGCCAAGTCTGGGGCTATTCCACCCTGAACAGGTCCAGCGATCCCTACACGCTGGCTAACGTCTCCGGCAACGCGGGGATGCCCTTCTACGGCCTCTATGCGGCGGTGACGGGCCAAGGCTTCGCGGGCACGGTCCAATGGCGCCACAACACCTTCGACATGAACCTCAACAATGCCGATCTCGGGTTGAACAATGCGTCGCTGAACGCGAGCGGCAACACATTCTCGGCTGACGCCTCCTACACCCTCCCGCTGGCCTACAACTTCTTCGCCACGCCGTCGGCGGCGGTGTTCGTATCCAATACGAGCATCAACGACCTCTACGCATCGCCTTGGGTCGCGCCCGGCACCTGGTTCAGCTTCGACAATCTCAACAACACCTTGTTGAGGGCGGGGTTGCGGGTGGGGACCGTCTATCCGTTCAGCGACAACATGATAGTCCGGCCCTATGTCTCCGGCGACTTCTGGCATGAGTTCGACGGCACGACCACGACCCGCTTCAATCAGCTTTCCGCGGCCGGCCTGTCGACGCTGCCGGGGATCTCCTCGACCGGCGTCGGGACATTCGGGCAGTTCAGCATCGGCTTCTCGACTCAGTCGCCGAAGTCGGGCTTCACCTCCTTCGTCCAGGCCAATCTCCAGACCGGCTCGAACATCCAGGGCTGGGGACTCACCGGCGGGTTGCGCTATAGCTACTGAGGCCAGCGAGCGACGCGGCGAGGGTTAGGCTCACTCCACTGCGTCGCCCACCATTTTTCCGCGCGCGGCGACATAGAGCCCGCTGCCGATGATGATGGCGTTGCCGAGAATGATCGGCAGCGTCGGCGCGTCGCGCCAGACGAGCCAGCCCATGATCGCGGCCCACAGGATCGCCGAATATTGCAAGGGCGCGAGCACGGCGACGCGAGCGAGCGCGAGCGCCCGGGTGATGAAGATGAAACAGGCCATCGACACCGCGCCGACCAGGAACATGAGGCCGAGATCGAACGCCGACGGCGCCCTCCACGCCCAGGGGACGGTCGCAGCGCCGATCAGGCCGCTGCCGACGAATTGCCAGAATACCAATGGCAGCCAGTGGACGCCGCGAAGCTCACGGGTGATCGTCTGGCTGAGGGCAAATGTGGTCGCGCCGAACAGCGCCAGCGGAGACGCCCATGAGAACATCTGCGGCGACGGCTTGAGCGCGATGACGACGCCGACGAAACCGATGAGCACCGCGATCCAGCGGAACCGCTCGACTTTCTCGCCGAGCAGCGGGGCCGAGAGCGCAGTGACGATGAGCGGCGTCGCCATATAAAAGGTCATCACGTCGGCGAGCGGCATGAAGCGGGTCGCGTAGTAGAAGGCGAAGGTATCGACCGCCGCGCACAGGACGCGCGCGAGCTGAAGCGGCGCCTGCCGCGGGTCGAGCAGGCCGACGCCCAGCGTGGCGATCACCGGCGCGAGCACGACGCCTGCGCCGATCGAGCGCAGCATCATCAGTTGGCCAACGCCGTAGTCCGCCACCAGCCATTTGCCGAGCGCGTCGTTAACGGCAAACAAGCCGACGCCCGCGAGATAGAGAAGAACGCCGAGCGGTGGCGCGCCGGGCGCCGAGGCTGCGAGCCGGGTCACCGCGCGACTCAAACTTTCGTTCTGGCGGTCGCGAACGCGCGCGCTTCGTCCGAGAGGGCGACCCATCTTGCCGAGTGGGTGGGCGGAATCGTCACCCATTCGCGCTTCGGCCGGCCTGGTCCGGTCGAGAAGCGCTCGCCGATCCCATCGGCGATCAGCGCGTCGACGCGCGCCGCGGGCAGTTTCAGGAGCAGGCGATCGCCGGAACTGAGCGAGGCGAAGATCTTGCCGTCGACCTTGAGGGCGCTCGAGCCGAAGCCGCGGCCGCGCGGCGCGTGGGCAGCCGCGCCGTGGCGCGCGACGACGGCCTCAAACGCTGCCTCGGCGCGAGCGCGAGACTCCGCTGCGTTCTCCCCTCCGCCCATATCCCTTCCCAAACTTCCGGAAGAGTCCGGCCCAAACGTCAGCGCGAGTAGAACTCGATGACCAGGTTCGGCTCCATGTGGGTCGGATAGGGCACTTCGGAGAGGCTGGGGATGCGGGTCATCTTGGCCGTGCCCTTGGCGTGGTCGACCTCGACGTAGTCCGGCACGTCGCGTTCGGCGAGGGCGTTGGCTTCGAGCACCAGCGGCAGCTGCCGCGAGGATTCCTTGATCTCGACCAGATCGCCGACTTTCACCTGATAGGAGGCGATGTTGACCCGGCGGCCGTTGACCTTGATGTGCCCGTGGTTGATGAACTGGCGCGCGGCGAACACGGTCGGCACGAACTTCGCCCGATAAATCAGCGCGTCGAGCCGGCGCTCGAGCTGGCCGATGAGATGGGCGCTCGAGTCGCCCTTGAGGCGGCGGGCTTCGACGTAATATTTGTGAAACTGGCGCTCGGATATGTTGCCGTAGTAGCCCTTGACCTTCTGCTTGGCCTTGAGCTGGGTGCCGAAGTCGGTCGCCTTGCCTTTGCGCCGCTGGCCATGCTGGCCCGGCCCGTATTCACGCTTGTTGTAGGGGCTCTTGGGTCGGCCCCAGATATTCTCGCCCATCCGGCGATCGATCTTGTATTTCGCTTCCGCGCGCTTCGTCATCGCAATTCCTCTTTCGTCGATCATGGTTCACGAGGAACGCGCCCTCCTCTGCGCCCGAAGGCGCCGACAGGCCATGAGCCGAGCAAGGCTTAAGGCCGCAGGTGCGTCAAACGACAAACGCGCTCCCGTTTAGCCGAGAGCGCGCCTGAAGCGGGCTTCGTAGAGGAGCGGGGCGTGGCTGTCAAACCCGTTGCAGGCGAGTGACGCGACGAAAGGCCAGAGCAGCTCACTGATATGTGATAATACGCATGTCTTGGTAGGCTATGGCGTGAATATGGTTAATTTTCCTGCACTTAACTGCCTCGATCACGGCTTTGACCTCCTTCCCTCACGTTTTCGTCATGCAAAGATCACATGAATTGCCGCACTGCATCATTGACTTTTGCAGCGCAGCATTCTATCTACGCCGGGTCTAGGAGAAGGAGCGAACGAATCGACCTCGATCCTTCGGGGCTGAGAAAAGGGAGGGCGGTCAATAATAGGAGACCGCCATGAAGATGTTCTCTCTTACGCGATTTCTGCGCGCCCGCCGCGTCTATTGGAGCGTGTTGCAGGAACTCACGAACTACTCGGACCGCGAGTTGCACGATATCGGCATCGATCGCGCCGACATTCACGAAATCGCCCGCCTGGCTTCGCGGGAACAGAACTAACCTCAATGGCGGCGCCCGCAGCGGCGCCGCCATCGCCTCACTTCCGGCTGTAGTCGTCGTCGATGCGGACGATATCGTCCTCGCCGAAATAGCTGCCGGTCTGGACCTCGATCAGCTCGAGGTCGATCTTGCCGGGGTTGGCGAGGCGATGGGTCGAGCCGATCGGCAAGTAGATCGATTCGTTCTCATGCACATGCTCGGCCTTGCCGTTGAGCGTCACCTCGGCGGCGCCGCGCACGACCACCCAATGCTCCGCTCGGTGGTGGTGTTTTTGCAGGGAGAGGCGCCCGCCGGGCCTGACGACGATGCGCTTGACCTGGTAGCGCGAGCCCTGGTCGATGCTCTGATAATATCCCCATGGCCGGTATGCCCGCACGTGCTCGGTCGCCTCGGGCTGGCCCTCGGCCTTCAGCCGCTCGACCAGCGCTTTGACCTTATCGCTCTGTGACCGGTCGGCGACCAGCACCGCGTCGCGGGTAGCGACGACGACCACGTTGCGAAGGCCGATGACGGCCGCCAGCTGCTCCTCCGAACGCACGAGAACGTTCTCCGAGTCGATCGCGACCGCCCGCCCGCGAAAGCTGTTGCCGCTGGCGTCGCGCGGACTTAAGCGCCAGACCGCCGACCACTCGCCGACGTCCGACCATCCGACATCGGCGGTCAGCACCGCAGCCTTGTCGGTTCGCTCCATCACCGCGTAGTCGATCGAGGTCTTCGGCGCCCGCGCGAAGGAAGCATGGTCCAGGACGACGAAGCCGAGATCCTTTTTCGCCCCGGCCACCGCGCTCATGGCCGCAGCGGCGATATCGGGCTCGAAGCGCGCGAGCTCCTCGAGCATGACGTCGGCGCGGAAGACGAAATTGCCCGAGTTCCACAGATAACCTTCCTCGATGAACGCGCGCGCGCGCTTTTCGTCGGGCTTCTCCACGAAACGTTCGATCCGCCGCACGCTCGGGTCGATCGTCAGCGCCTCGGCCGGATGAATGTAGCCGTAGCCCGTCGCCGGGTGATCGGGAGTGATGCCGAAGGTGACGATTTCGCCAGCCGCCGCGACGTCGAGCGCCTCGGCGCACAGCCGGGCGAATTGCTTTCCGTCCGCAAAGACGTGGTCGGCCGCGAGCACGGCCACGACCGTCTTCGGATCGCGGGCCGCCGCCCAGGCGGCTGCGGCGCCGACCGCGGCCGCGCTGTCGCGCCGCTCGGGCTCGAGCAGGATCGTCGCCTCGGCGCCGATCTCCCTCAGTTGTTCGGCGACGCGAAAGCGATAGTCGATATTGGTGATGACAACCGCCTGATCGAACACCGCCCGATCGCCGACCACGGCTGCAATCGATTGAAACGTCGAGCGCTCGCCAATCAGCGGGATGAACTGCTTGGGCAGGCTTTCGCGCGATTCGGGCCACATGCGGGAGCCCGATCCGCCGCACATGATCACAGGCAGGATTTTGGTCATTCTTGTCCCCGCATTGGCTGGCGGCGTCCGGAAACTCTTGCCCGGCGCGTTTCCTCTGCAATAGGGGCTGCGCCAAGGCAATGCCCGCCCGACAGTCGAGCATTCACCCCTTGTGGGGCGATCGGGCAGGGCGGCGCACGGAAGCCAAAGCGGCCGCGACGGCGGCGGTGACCGCGAGTGCAAGCGCGAAGGCGGCAAACGCGGCCGGCAGCGACAGCGTTTGGGCGATCGCGCCGGTAGCCAGCGGCGCCGGCAGACGGGTCAGCGCGCTGAACAGCGAGGCGGAGGCGAGCCCGACCGCTGGTCCGGCTTCCGACTGGCGCGCAGCAAGAGCGAAGCCGCAGGGAACAATCGGGCCCGTGCCAACGCCGATCAAGGCGAAACCGGCGACGCTTGCGGCAAAGCCCGCCTGAGCGCCGACCAGGGCGAAGCCGGAGGCCGCGATCGCGAATGAGGCGACGATGATGCGAAGATCGCTGATCCGAAGCCGGATCGCGTCGGCGTTGAAGCGCAGCCCCGCCTGGCAAGCGGAAAAGAACGCGGCCCCGAGGCCGGAAATCGCCGCCAGCTTAGGCGCTTCCTCGCGCAAGAGGAGCGTCGACCACAGCGACGCCGCCAATTCCGCCGCTATCGAGACGCCGATGACGACGCCGAGCGCGATCAGGGCGGGAGCGAATGACAATCCGCTCCGCCCAGGCGTCCCGAGCGGCGCCGGAACGGGACGGTCCTTCCGCGCTGCGCGATCGTAAGCGACGCCGGCGCCGGCGAGCGTCAGCGCGGCCAGAATTCCGGCCGCCCACGGCGCCGAGCCTGCGGCGATCACGCTGCCGAGAATCGCGCCGATCGCCATGCCGGCCGACGCGGCCGCGTGCAGCCGGGCGAGGATCGGGCGCCCGAGCCGCCGTTCGATCCGCGCGCCCTCGGCGTTCATGGTGACGTCGACGACGCCGCCGAGGAAACCCGCGGCAATCAGCGCCACGGCGACCGCGGCCTCGGTCCGGGCGTTGAGCAAACCGCACAGAGTCGCGCCATAGACGATGGCGCTCACCGGCAGGACGCGTTCGAGGCCGAAGCGATGCGCCAGCGCCCCGCTAGCAGACATGGCGAGGAGATAGGCGCCGGTATAGACGGTCAAAAGAATTCCAAATGTCGCCGCGTCGACGCCCGCACGCGCCAGGATCGCGCCGGAGGCGCCGCCCCAGAGTCCAATGCCGACGCCAAGGGCGAAGAACACCGCCGCGACCGCGGCATGCAGCGGCCCGCCAGCGCGGGAGCCACGTTGCGGCGGAATCGCGTTCAAAAGTCGGTCGGCGCGCCGCCTTCCGCCTTGCGGCGGGCGACGAAAGCGGCAAGCGCCTCAAGGCGCTCGGCCTCGAGCGGGGGAGCGACGAAATCGCGCAGTCGCTCGGCGACGATACGCTCCGCGGCGTCCAGGGCGGTCGGCGAGCCGGCTTCGCGCCAGCTCTCGTAGTTGCGCCAGTCGGAGATCATTGGCGGGAAGAAGGCGGTACGGTAACGGCTCTGCGTATGTTCGGCGCCGAAGAAATGGCCGCCGGGGCCAACCTCGCGCATCGCGTCGAGCGCCAGTTCCGCTTCGTCCACCTTGAGCGGCTTCAGAAACTCGGCGACCATCGCCAAGAGGTCGGCGTCGAGCGCCATCTTCTCGAACGAGGCCTGCAGGCCGCCCTCCATCCAACCGGCGCCATGCATGAGAAAGTTGACCCCGCCCATGATCGCGCCCCAGAGCGAGAACACGCTTTCGTAGGCCGCCTGGGCGTCGAGCGAATTGGCGGCGTTCGTGTTCGACGAACGGTAGGGCAGGGCGAGGCGGCGGGCGAGCTGGCCGCCCACGATCGCCGTTTTCATGTATTCGGGCGTGCCGAACGCCGGCGCGCCCGATTTCATGTCGACGTTCGAGGTGAAGCCGCCATAGACGAATGGCGCGCCGGGCCGCACGACCTGGGTCATGACGAGGCCGGAAAGCGCTTCCGCATGCTGCTGGGCGAGGGCGCCGGCGAGCGTGACCGGGGCCATGGCGCCGGCGAGGGTAAAGGGCGTCAGCACCACCACCTGATTGCGCCGCGCCATCTGGATGATTCCTTCCAGCATCGGCGTGTCGAGTCTGAGCGGCGACGAGGAGTTGATGACAGTAAACAGCGACGGCTCGCGCTCGAGCGTCTCGTCGTCGATCCCGCGGGCGATCTTCACCATCTCGATGGCGTCCAGATTGCGCTCGCGCCCAAGGCTATAGGCGTGGATCGGCTTGTCGGACAGCGTCAGCATGTCGAACAGCGCATCGAGATGGCGGACGGAAGCGTGAATGTCGATCGGCTCGACCGGATAGCCGCCCCAGAAATGGATCGAATCGAGGCTCTGCCCGAGGCGGATGAAATTCTGGTAGTCGCGCTTGTTTCCCGGCCGGCGCCCGCCCGCGCGGTCGAACGAATTGGGCGCGCTCGCCACCGACCCGAAGGCGAGATGACGCCCGCCGATCGCGAGAGCGCGCCCGGGGTTGCGCGCATGCAGGGTGAATTCTTTCGGCGCGAGCCCGATGTGGGCCTCGACCAGCGCCGGATCGAACCGGACGCGCCGCGAGGCCGGATCGACGTCGGCGCCGGCTTGCCCAAGCATCGCGCGCGCCTCGTCGTGCAGAAAGTCGATGCCGATCTCCTGCAAGACGGTAAGCGCCGCCTGATGAATCGATTCGAGCTCGTCGTGTGACACAAGGTCGAGCGGCGCGAACGGCGACCGCGGCTGGCCGGCCGGCGCCGGCGCCACCCCGCCTCGCTCGACCGCACGCCGGCGTCGGGCGCCCCCGCCGCGCCCCGTATCCTGCGCCGGCGATTCGGTGGTCATTTGGTTCCCCAGAGTCCTGCCGCCCGCGGGCGCGCTCCCCGACGGCGCCGATCGCAATCGGTCGCGTGCGCCGTTCTAGCGGCGCTGCTTATACCCGCCTCGCGCCAAAATGGCATCTTGCCATGCCAATTCGCGCCAGGGCTTCTCGGAGGCCGCTATTTCGCCGCCCTGAGTTTGGGCGCCTCCGGCGCGGCTGGTTCCGGCTCAGGCGGGCGGGCAGCGGCGCCAGCGGAAAACCGGGCGATGAGCCAGGAGCGGAACAGGGCCACCGCCTCGTTGCTCAGGTCTTCGGGATGGGTGGTGAGATAGTAGCCGTAGCCTTCGTCCAGCCAGAGATCGTACGGCCGCACCAGTCGGCCCGCCTTGATCTCCTCGTGGAAGAGGAGCGGATCGAGCAGCGCGAGCCCGTCGCCCATCATCGCATATTGCGCCGCGAGCTGCTGGGTGTCGAACACGAGGCCGCGATCGACGGCGATATCCGGCCGGCCAATCGAGCGCACGAACATCTCCCAGAAGAAGTGGCGCGGCCGGCCGTCGATCTTGAGATGCAGGAGGTCGCTTGCCGTGATCAGTCGTCCGGGATCGCTGGCGTCGATCCCCTCGAGCAGCTTCGGGCTGCACAAGAGCGTCGAGCGCACCATCCACAAGAGATCGTGGATCGCGTCGGTGACGCGCGGCTCGGAATAGACGATGGCGATGTCGATGTCGCCGTCCACTTCCGGTCCCGTCGTCGGCTTGGAGACGATCTCGAGCGAGATGCCGGCGTTCTCGGCCCGGAAATCGCGCAGGATCGGAATGGCGAGCCGATGCGCGAATGACGTCGGCAGCGCGACCTTGAGCACCCGCTTCGGCCGGCCCTTCTCCTTGATGACTTCGCCGAGCGCCTGGTCGATCCGATCGAATGACTTCGACACGACCGGAAGGATATGGCGCCCGGCCTCGGTCAGCACGAGCTGTTGCGGGCGACGTTCGAACAGGGCGACGCCGAGAAAGTTCTCGAGCACGATCACGTGCCGGCTCACTGCGCTCTGCGCGACCGTCAGACTATTGGCGGCGGCGGTGAAGCTGAGATGTTGCCCGGCCGCCTCGAACGCTCGGAGCGCGTTGAGCGGCAACCACTTGCGATCCATTCCTCCTCCGGGCGCAGCGCATCCATTTCATTCGAATGGTCGCGAGCGCGTCAGAGTTGAGTTCATAGCCTATTCAGAGGCAGTCCGACAATATGATCACGGGTATGAATCTGCGGGCTTGCCTCGCCGGCCCTACTTGTATGCGGTCCAGATCGTTTTGAAGTCCATGTACTTGTCGATCGCGTGCGGCGAGCGGTCGCGGCCGAAGCCCGACTGCTTGAAGCCGCCGAACGGCGTCGCCAGCGACGAGCGATCGAAAGTGTTGACCCAGACCGTGCCGGCCCGAATGGCGCGCGAGAGCCGGTGAGCTGCGTTCATGTCGCGCGTCCACACCGCGGCGGCGAGCCCATAGATCGTGTCGTTCGCGAGCTGAACCGCCTCCGCTTCGTCAGCGAACGGGATAACGACCACGACCGGACCGAAGATCTCCTCCTGCGCGATCCGCATGGCGCTGCTCGCGCCGTCGAGAATGGTCGGCTCGACGTAGAATCCGCCGGTGTCGGCGAGAGCCCGTTTTCCTCCATGGGCGATCCGGGCGCCCTCCCTGACCCCGAGGTCGATATAGCCGAGCACCCGCTCCATGTGGCGCTCCTCGATGAGGGCGCCGAGCTGCGCGCCGGCGTCGAATGGATGACCAAGCGGTATCTCAGACTTCTGCACCGCCGCGATCTTCTCGACCAGCGCGTCGCGGACCGAGGCGTGGGCCAGGACCCGCGAGCCCGCATGGCAGGTCTCGCCCTGATTGTAATAGATGCCCCAGGCGATCGCCGACGCGGCTGCGTCGAGGTCGGCGTCGGGCATCACCACGTGCGGCGATTTTCCCCCGCATTCGAGCGCGACGCGCTTCATGTTGCTCTGCCCGGCGTAGATGAGCATCAGCTTGCCGACCTCGGTCGAGCCGGTGAACGCGATCATGTCGACGTCGGGATGAAGGGCCAGCGGCTTGCCGGCCTTTTCGCCGAAGCCGGGAACGACGTTGAGCACGCCGTCCGGCAATCCCGCCTCCTTGCCGAGCCGGCCCAGGAGCAACGCGCCAAGCGGCGACTGCTCGGCTGGCTTCAGGACGACGGAATTGCCCGCGACCAGCGCCGGCCCGAGCTTCCAGGCGGCGATGATGAGGGGATAGTTCCACGGCACGATCGCGCCGACGACGCCGAGCGGCTCCTTCACTACCATCGCTACGTCGTTTGCGCCGACCGGCGCGATTTCGTCGGTGAGCTTGTCGGCAAGCTCGCCGTAATACTGGATGCAGTTGGCGCAGAACGGGACGTCGACGGCGAGCGCATTGGCGATCGGCTTGCCGACGTCGAGCGTCTCGAGAAGCGCCAGCTCCTCGCCATGTTCGCGGATCAGCTCGGCGAAGCGCAGCAGGACTTTCTTTTTGCCGGCCGGGTCGGCGTTGCGCCAGACGCCTCTGTCGAACGCGCGCCGCGCGGACGCGACCGCGCGGTCGATGTCGGCTTCGCCGCAATCGGCGACATGGGCGAAGGTTTTGCCGTCGATCGGCGAGATTTTAGCGAAGGTCGCCCCGTCGGCCGCCGCGACATGAGCGCCGTCGATGAAGGCGCGGCCTTCGATTGTGAGCGCGGCGGCGCGGGCGAGCCAGCCTTCGCGGGTGGTCGGACGATCGAGCATGGAACTGGGAACCTCAAATTCGGACTGCCGAAGAGCGGACCATCGCTGCAGTGACGCTCGAAAGGAAGCCGAATTTTCACTATGATCCAATGCCCGGCGGGCATGGCCTCAGTGTGAAGGCGCTCGTCCGGAGCGGTGTCAATGCGCGAAGACGGTTCGGAGAGCTGATTCGCGGAATCGAGGACGGCGCGTATGGATAACAGTACCGCGATCAACCTCGGCGTGGCCGTGCTTGTCGCGGCGCTCGTGGTCGCCGCATATGTCATCCACTCGCTCAGGCTTCGTCAGACGAAGCGGCGGATGGGGGAATTTCTGGCGGGGTATTTCAGCGGCGACCTCCCCCTCGACCAACTTGCGCGGCAAGCCCAGGAAGTCGCCAGCCCGAGCTTCATGGGTAGCCCAGAGTGCCAGGCCCTGGTTCAGGCGGCCTTTCAGCGCTCAGCGGAGGCGAAGCTCGCCGGCACGGCCCATTCCCTGGAGATCGAGAAGCAGCTTTTGGTCGCGCTGGCCGACCTGAAGTCGGAGTTCGGACTGCCGGACCGCTACCAGAGCGAGGGCTGGAGAGCCGGCCGCGAATAGCCGCCCTTTCCCAATCGCTCCGTCCGCACTATGTGAGAGCTGTTCCTCCCACAACCCAAGCCCCAATGCCTGACCCGAACCCCGTCGCGCGCCGGCGCACTTTCGCGATCATTTCGCACCCGGACGCCGGCAAGACCACCCTGACCGAGAAGATGCTGCTATTCGGCGGCGCCATTCTGCTCGCCGGGGAGGTGCGCGCCAAGGCGAACCGCCGTCAAACCCGCTCCGACTGGATGGGGATCGAGCGCGAGCGCGGCATTTCGGTCGTGACCTCGGTCATGACCTTCGAATACGGGGATTGCGTCTTCAACCTGCTCGACACGCCGGGCCACGAGGACTTTTCCGAGGACACCTACCGGACCCTGACCGCGGTCGATTCGGCGGTGATGGTGATCGACGCCGCGAAGGGCATCGAAGCGCGCACCCGCAAACTGTTCGAGGTCTGCCGGCTGCGCGACATCCCGATCGTCACTTTCATCAACAAGATGGACCGCGAGACGCGCGATCCGTTCGACCTCCTCGACGAAATCGAGAAGACGCTTGCGCTCGACGCGGCCCCGCTCAACTGGACCATCGGCCGCGGCCGGTCGCTCGCCGGCGCATACGACATCCGGCGAAGCCGCCTGACGCCGTTGGGCAAGGACGCCCAGACGCTTGCCGTTAACGGCCCCGACGACCCGCGCGTCGCCGAGCTCCTGCCCGAACACGAACGCAAGGACGCCACCGACGAGCTCAATCTCGCCGTCGGAGGCCTGAAGGCTTTTGACAAGAAAGCCTTCCTCGAGGGTCACATGACGCCGGTCTTATGGGGCAGCGCGCTCAAGGATTTCGGCGTCAAAGACCTCATCGACTCACTGGCCGAATTTGCTCCGAGCCCCAGGGCGCAGGCCGCGGCCAGCCGCACGGTGAAGGCCGACGAAAGCAAGATGACCGGCTTCGTCTTCAAGATCCAGGCCAACATGGATCCAAATCATCGTGACCGCATCGCTTTCCTGCGAGTCTGCTCGGGCCAGCTCAAGCGCGGCATGCGGGCAAAACTCGTACGAACGGGCAAGCCGGTCACGCTCTCGGCGCCGCAATTCTTCTTTGCCCAGGATCGCTCGCTGGCCGAAGAGGCGTTCGCCGGCGACGTGGTCGGCATTCCCAATCATGGGCTATTGCGCATCGGCGACACCTTGAGCGAAGGCGAGGAGATCGTCTTTCGCGGCGTGCCGAGCTTCGCCCCGGAAATCCTGCGCCGGGTCAAGCTCGCCGACGCGATGAAGGCGAAGAAGCTGCGCGAGGCGCTGCAGCAGATGGCGGAAGAGGGCGTGGTGCAGGTGTTCCTGCCGCATGACGGCGCGGCAGCGATCGTCGGTGTGGTCGGCGCGCTGCAGCTCGACGTGCTGACCGAGCGGCTCGATGCGGAATATGGCCTCCCCGTTGCCTTTGAACCGAGCCGTTTCGAGATCTGCCGCTGGGTCTCGGCTCCAGATAAGGCCGAGCTCGCGAAGTTCGTCGACGCCTATCCGTCCTCGATCGCCTCCGATCTCGACGGCGCGCCGGTGTTCATGGCGTCCAGCGCCTTCAACCTGCGCTACGAGCAGGAGCGCTGGCCGAAGATCGCCTTCACCGATGTGAAGGACTATCAGAAGGCTGCGTAAGCAAACGGGCGCCCCCTGGCGGTCAACGCCTCAAAGGCGGGAGGAAGATTCTTGCCGATAGCGCTGCGCGAGGTCGCCGTCCCCTCCTTCGGGGTCCCGCTCGATCCGCCCCCCATCCCCGCTTCCGTTTACGAAAAGCGCTCCCGCGAGGCGTATGCGCGAGCCGGATGCGATTGGCTGGTCGTCTACGCCGATCGCGAGCATCACGCCAATATCGCTTTCCTCTCCGGCTACGATCCACGGTTCGAGGAGGCCCTGCTGCTGCTCGGCCCGGGCGACCGCCGGGTCCTCGTAGTCGGAAACGAGGGCGAGGCCTACGCGCCGCTCGCCGGCCTTCCGGGACTTGAGACGGCGCTTGCGCAGAGCATGAGCCTGATGGGCCAGGACCGTTCGCGCACGCCCGATCTCGCGCCTGTGCTGCGAGACGCAGGCCTCAGAAGCGGCCAGACGATCGGCCTCGTCGGGTGGAAATATTTCGAGGCGGCGGAATGGGACGAGCCTTCGCCCGGCCTGTTCGTTCCTCACTATCTCGTCGTCACGCTCGGCGGGATCGCCGGTGGGACGGAAGCCGTGAGGGACGCCACCAGCGTCCTCATGCATCCCGCGACGGGGCTCCGTTCGACAATCGACGCCGATCAGATTGCGCTGCACGAGTGGGGCGCCGCGCGCGCTTCAGCCGCGGTCTGGCGGATTGTCAGGGGAACGCGGGTCGGCGTCAGCGAATTGGAGGCGGCGAGCGGCATGGGCTACGCCGGCGAGGTTCTCACCGCCCATGTCATGCTCGCGACGGCCGACGCGCGGAGCGAAGTGATTGGCTTACGTTCGCCTGGCGGGCGAATCATCAAGCGCGGCGACGGCGCGGCGACTGCGGTCGGCTTCTGGGGCGGTCTCTCCGCCCGCGCCGGGCTGATCACGGATCACGACGACGCGTTTCTGAAGGCGGCGATCGCCTATTTCGACGCCCTGATCGCTTGGTACGCGGCCGCCGACATCGGCGTCGCCGGAGAGGCGGTGTTCGAGGCGGTCACGCAGGCGTTGGCGCGGGGCGGCCTGCGCTCGGCGCTCAATCCGGGCCACCTGACAGGCCATGACGAGTGGATCCACACCCCAATCCGCATGGGCTCGGCCGAGCGCATCGCTTCCGGCATGCCGTTTCAGGTCGATATCATTCCAACCCCCTTGCCGAGGGGATGGGCGCTCAATTGCGAGGACGGCGTGGTTTTCGCCGACGCGGCGCTCCGGGCTGAGCTCGGCGCCCGGCATCCGGCGGTGGCCCGGCGAATTGAAGCGCGGCGCAGGTTCGTTCGCGATGAGCTCGGAATTCCGATTCAGGATTCGATCCTGCCGCTCTCGTCAACGCCAATGTGCCTACCGCCCTTCTGGCTTGCTCCCGGACGGTTGCTGGCGCGGACGTGACGGCGGCGGACGCGCTGGCCGAAGATCGCTCTGCCGCGGTCAAAGATCACCAACAACCGGCGTTTCGGGTAAGTTCCTGTGGATGGACTAGGCATAGGGGTCTGGCGTTCTGTGTCCGCGCCGTTTATTCGCACAGCGCCTTCAAGGCGCAACCGGGCCTGAGTTGGGAGGGAAGAATGAAATTTGTGATTTCGTTGGGTGCAATTGCGCTGCTCGGCGCAGGCGCCGCGCATGCTCAGGTCGATCTGACCACTTATGCCGACGCCAAGGGCAATCTGGATGTCCAGAAGCTGACCTGCGCGCAGCTCGCCAATACCTTCCAGGAGGACGCGGACTTCATGACGGTCTGGTACAGCGGCTGGTACAATGGCCTAGCGGGGTACAGCAAATTGAAGGTCGACCGCGCCAAGGAGCTCGAGCATCGGGTCATCGTCTATTGCAAGGCCAATCCGAAAACCAAAGTCATCACGGCGATGGACATCAACATCAAGCAGATGCGCAAGGAACTGGGCATCAAGGTCAACGACGAGAAATAATTGAAGCTGGCGCGCTCCGTTGTCTGCGGACAGGCGAAGTCGCGCCTCATCGAACTCCTGAAATCGAAAGAGAGGAAACAATGCTCGCCTCAACCACAAGGCAGAGAAGCGCGCTGTCTGCGTCGCTCGGTCGGATCGATTTGCGGCTCGGGTTGGCGGCTGCGGCCCTCGCCGCGTCCGTTTCAGCCTCGCAGGCGCAGGTCGAATTGAAGACATACATGGACGACAAGGGCTATCTCAATGTACGGGCTCTGACCTGCGCGCAGCTCGCGAACACCTTCCAGGAAGACGCCGACTTCCTCGGCGCCTGGTACAGCGGCTGGTGGAACGGCCATATGAAGCGGCACTCGATCAACGTCGCCCGCGCCAAACAGGGAATCCATGAAGTCATCGTCTATTGCAAGGCCCACCCGGACGACAAAGTCGTCGACGCGGTCGAAGCCTATGTGAAGAAGGTGCAGGCGGGCGGCCAGTAGGCGAGGATCGACCGGCGGCGCCCGAGGCGCGTGGAGCCGCCGGGCGTAAAAGCCGTCGCCGAACGAGGCGGCGAGTTGCGCATCGGGCCTCTTGCTCATAGCTGAGGGGGCATGAGCAGCAAGAGCCCCTCAATGACCCACTCGCCGACCGACGCGAACCCGCTCCTCGAACCGTGGACCGGGCCGTTCGAGGCGCCGCCGTTCGAGCGCATCGAGCCCCGCCATTTCCCGTCAGCGTTTGACGCGGCGCTCAAGGACGCGCGGCGCGAAATCGACGCGGTCGCCGCCGACCTCGCCCCGCCCACCTTCGCCAATACGATCGAGGCGCTGGAGCGCAGCGGCCGCAGCCTCGATCGCATCGCCAGCGTCTTCTTCAATCTCGCGGGCGCGGCGACCAACGAAGAATTGCAGGCGATCGAACGCGAGATCGCGCCGATCCTCGCCCGCCATCGCAATGACACCTATCTGAACGAGGCGTTGTTCAAGCGGATCGACGCCCTGAAGGCGGAAGAGGCCAAGCTCGGGCTATCGGCTGAACAGGCGCGCGTGCTCGGGCGCTATCACCTAAATTTCACGCGCTCGGGCGCAGGCGCGCCGCCTAAGGTCAAGGCGCGTTTGGCCGCGATCGGCGAGCGGCTCGCCACGCTCGCCGCCGAGTTCGGGCAGAACGTGCTCGCTGACGAAAAGGCGTGGCTCATGCTGCTTGACGAGGAGGATCTCGAGGGCCTGCCGGACTTCTATCGCGCCAGCGCGGCGCGAATCGCCGCCGAGCGCGGCCACCCCGAGCACTCCGCGGTGACTCTGTCGCGGTCGAGCATCGAGCCGTTCCTGCAATTCTCTGCCCGACGCGACCTGCGCGAGGCCGCCTTCCGCGCCTGGGAGGCGCGCGGCGAAAACGGCGGGGCGACCGACAACCGCGCGATCGCCGCCGAAATGGTGCGCCTAAGAGCCGAGCGCGCCCACCTGCTCGGCTATGAGTCCTACGCTCACTATCGCCTGGCCGATACGATGGCGAAGACGCCGCGCGCCGCGCTCGATCTCCTCGAGTTGGTGTGGGTTCCGGGCGTTTCGGCCGCGCTCAAGGAGCAGGAGGCGTTGCAGGAAATCGTCGCTGGCGAGGGCGGCAATTTCAAAGTCGCGCCCTGGGATTGGCGCTACCTGGCCGAGAAGCGGCGCAAGGCCGAGTTCGACTTCGACGAAGGCGAGCTCAAGCCCTACCTGCAGCTCGACCGGATGATCGAGGCCGCTTTCTACACGGCGAGCCGCCTGTTCGGTCTCCGCTTCGAGGAGCGGTTCGACCTCAGGCTCTATGATCCCGACGTTCGCGCCTGGACTGTGAGCGGGCGTGACGGCTCGCCCCTCGCGCTCTTCATCGGGGACTATTTTGCGAGGCCGTCGAAACGAAGCGGCGCGTGGATGAGCAATTTACGCGCACAGCAGAAGCTCGACGAACCACAATTGCCGATCGTGGTCAACGTGATGAATTTCGCCAAGGGGGCTCAAGGCGAGGCCAGCCTGCTCAGCCTCGCCGATGCGCGGACGCTCTTCCATGAGTTCGGCCACGCCCTGCACGGAATGCTGTCCGATGTGACCTATCCGCTCATTTCGGGAACCCGCGTCGCCGGCGATTTCGTCGAATTTCCGTCCCAGCTCTACGAGCATTGGATCAAGGAGCCCGAAATGCTGCGCCGCTTCGCGCTCCACTACAAGACCGGCGAGCCGATGCCGGAGGCGCTGCTCGGCAAGCTCCTTGACGCGCGCCGGTTCAATCAGGGCTGGGCCACGGTTGAATATACGGCGTCCGCGCTGGTCGACCTCAAACTGCACCTCGATCCGTCGCCTGCTGATGTCGATGTCGTCGCCTTCGAGCGGCAGGAGCTGGCTCGAATCGGCATGCCGGACGCGATCGCCATGCGGCACCGCGCTCCCCATTTCCAGCACATCTTCTCGGGCGGCTATTCGGCCGCCTATTACAGCTATCTGTGGTCGGAAGTTCTCGACGCCGACGGTTTTGAGGCGTTCGAGGAGGCGGGGGATATCTTCGACGCCGAGGTCGCCGGGCGGCTGCACGACTTCGTCTATGCGGCCGGCGGCGTCCGCGACTATGAGGCGGCCTATTTGAGCTTTCGCGGGCGCCTGCCGTCGCCTGCGGCGCTGTTCCGGAAGCGGGGCTTCGAGGCCAGCCGCGAGTGAAGCTTCAGCCGCTCACCGCGTCCCGCTGCATTTCCACCAGTCGCCGTCCTCATGATAGACGCAGCCGTGGCGCTTGAGCACCACGCTGAGCCGGTCGCGCAGTTCGCACTGCTTGGCGTCGCCGCTCTTGCACTTCGAATTGGCAACCTGCCACCCCTGCTCTTGAACGGTCAGAGCGTGCGCCGGGCCGGCGAGAGAAGCGAAGGCGAGCGCCATCGGGAACGCGATGAGTCGCCTCGCGGTCAGGCGCTCCGCCAAATTCCTCGTCATTGATTCCTCCCTCAAGAATGGGCGCTTTCGCCGTACTCGCGAAATGCGTCGCGCGTTCGACCCTGCCAACGGCTTGCACTCGTGTCGAGTCCTAGCCTTATCAAATCGCCCGAGCGAGGCGGTCTTGGCCGCGATCGACAGCGGCGCTATGGGTGGGACATCGCGGAAGGACTGCTGTCATGTCAGATTCGAATGCGACGCTGCACATGTTGTGCGGCAAGATAGCAGCCGGGAAATCGACGCTTTCCGCCAAGCTTGGCCAGGCGGAAAAGACGCTGGTCATCGGCGAGGATCGGTGGATCGAGCAGCTCTATGGGCCTGAGCTCAAGACGCTTGCTGACTTTTTCGAGCGTAGCGAACGGCTACGCGCGACGCTCGCGCCGCATGTCGTCGGCCTCCTGCGGGCCGGTGTTTCGGTCGTCCTCGACTTCCATGCCAACACCCTGCGCTCAAGACTATGGATGCGAGCGATGTTCGAGGAGGCCGAGGCGTCTCACAGGCTCCACTTCCTGGACCTGCCGGACGAAGTCTGTCGAGCGCACATGCACGCGCGAAAGGCAGCCGGCGGAAGCGGCGTCAGCGACGCCGAGTTCGATCACGTTACCAGTTTCTTCGTCCCGCCGGACCCGAGCGAAGGCTTCAATGTGCTCCGATACGGCGACGGTCTAGCCGCTGGAGCAGCGAGGCCAAGACGCGTCAGAGCTTGGCGACAACCACGAGCTTATTGATCTGCCCGTTCTGATAGGCGCGCAGAAAAGCCTCGTAGTCCTTGACCGACACGCAGCCGTTGGAATCGCCGTTTGGCCCGAGCATGAACGGGTGCGCCAGTAATCCCGCCCGGCCATAGATGCCTCCCTCCCCGACCGGATTGAGGCGCAGGGCCTGCACCCCATGGAAGGAACCCTCCCGGAGCGTCAGCTGGTAGATATGCGGCGGCGTCGGGCCGCGGGCTCGCTCGCTCACGTAGCGAGGATTGTCCAACGCCTCCCCAAGGCCCGAATGGGCTTCGAGCTTCGTTCCATCCGGCAGATAGACGATCCGGGCGGAGATGTCGTAGACGGCGGTGTATCTGTCGTAGCCGGAAACCGGGGCCGAGGCGCCGAACGGCGACGGGAATGAAAACAGCGGCCCTCTGCCCGCGCCGCGGCTTTCCGTCGCTATGGAAGCGGTGGAAACCGCAGGGGCGCTCGGCGCCGTCCTGCTTGCGACGCTGCTTGCCGGCGCCTCGGACGCGACTGTCGGGGCGGACGGTTGCCCGAGCCCGAACAATTTCTGGAAGATGCTGCGATTGTCGACGGGAGCCGTGGAGGGAGCTGTCGCAACGCTCGGTTGAGGTGGATGGCGGGAGGGCGCGGGCGCGGTGGGCGCGTTGAGTTCCGGCGGCCGAACCGGCGGCAAAGGCACGCTCTCGCCGATCTCGGAACCTTCGCGCGTCGGCGGCAGAGGCGCGCTCTCGGCTTGCGGGGGTGGCGGAGCTGGTGGAAACGCCTCAAGGCTCGGCAATGGGATCGGCGCGTAGGCAGCGGGCGGAGCGGCTTCGAGGCTCGCCAACCGCGATGAAGGCTGCGCTGGCGCCGCCCGCATCATTTCGGCCAGCAGATTGGCGTCGATGACAATTTCGCCAAACGGCTTCGACGCCACCGTCGCCGAACGGGTCGACGGTGTGTACCCTGCTGGCGCTGGAGCGGACGCCTCGCGCAGATGCAGCGCGCAAACGCTAACGACCCCGGCCAGCGCCACTGCGGCGGCGCCAGGAAGGACTTTTTGAAGCACGCGCCGAGGGCTATCCCCGCCCTCGAACGAAACCTCATCGAATGTCGCTTCTGTCCCCTGCATCCCTCGCCCTACGCTTACGCTTGGCCACTCGAATCAAATTATCGCGTACGCGTTGAACCATTCTTAACGCAGTCCGCCGCCCTTTGCCAACCCGTGCTGGAGTTTGCCTCGATCGCTCCCGCGGAATCTTTGTTAACCCTTTGGAAATGCTTAAAACGATAACGGCGGCTGTTGTTCGGATCCGGCGTGGAATTTGTGCTGGCGCGAGGTGGGCTTTCTTGGCGCAATGCTGCCCCGGAGATTAAGGGGCGTCCCCCGCGGGACTCAGTTGGCCTCTGCGCGGCCCTGCGGGCGTGCGAGCGCGGCGAGCGTACGTGGCGTCGGCCGGACGCCCGCGCGCTCGGCGAGCAGCGAACGCGCCAGGCTCCATTGGCCCGAGCGTTCAGCCGCCGCGATCAGCGTCAGGTTGACGATGTCGCGCTGGGCGTGGCTGCCGCCAACGCGAATCGCTTCGTGCCGGACCGGCAGGATTGCTTCGACGGCTCCGGCGGCGTCGCCGCCGGCGAAGGCGAGCATGCCGTCGATGAGTCGCCGGCCGACTTCCGCTGTGACCTGCCGATTGTCGCCCGAGCCCAGGCGCTCGTAGGCGTCGAGCGAATCGCGAAAGCGCTTGACGTCGCCCGGATCGGGCGAACGCGCGGCGGCGAAGGCGCAATGCAAGTCGTTTAGGGCGAGCACATGGTCGTCGACATGCGTCATCCATTTGCCGGCGACCGCCGCCCAGCGATTCCCCACATCGACGCCCGCAAGTTCGAGTCGCCATAGGAGCGCGGCGGCGTCGACGCGGTCGAGCGTGGCGTCAGCGGCGAGCTTCGGAGCCGAGAAGCGGTCATAGTCGGCGAGAACCTCATCGAAGCGTCCCTGCTCGATCAGGAACAGCGCCAGATGCCAGCCGTTGTGGCCGGCCATGAAATGCGCGGGACCCCAGTGTTCGCGCGTCGACTTCAGAAAGGCCACGCCCTCGTCGTGGCGGTTGGCGGTCTCCATTACGTGAGCGAGCGCATGCGTCGCCCAGGCGTCGCGCGGGTTCCCCGCCAGCGCCTCGCGGCCAAAGGCCTCGGCGCGCTCGAGGTCGCCGGTTTCCTCGAGCCCGAAGGCGTAAAGGCCGAGGACGAAGCTGGTGAGCGGGTTTCCGCGTCCCACGCCGGCAAGACCCGCGCGGCGCAGTCGCGGATGGCGGCCGATCGGCCGAGAAAGAAATAGGCGTCCTGCACCAGCCGCAAGGCGAGCGCATCGGTTGGGTGATCGACCAGTATCGTCTCCCAGTCCGCGATCGCTTGCGACGTCCTGCCTTCCGCCCAGGCGTTGGCGGCGGCGAAATGGCGCCGCTCGCGCCCTGAGGCGCGACGCATCGCGGGTTCCGCCGCGCCCAGCGCCTTGGCCACTTCCGGATGGTCGCCGCGAAAGCCGCCAATCATATAGAGGGCGGCGATTGCCGCGCCGCCCAGTGCGAAACCGGGATCGCGCGCCAGCGCCTGCTTGAGAATCCCGACCGGATCGCCGGTCAGGCCATAATAGTCGGCGATCGCCCGATCGAAGGCTGCCGCCGATTCGGGCGCGCCGGCAAGCGTAAGGCCCTGCTGGTCTTTGGCCATTCATCGGTCCTCTTTCACTCGCCACCATAGCGTGAGCGAATCGCGGTCGAAACCATATGGGCGCGCCGACTGGCGTTTTCGCGGCCATTTGATCGGCGTCCTCTTTCTGCGCCGCAGCGACGCGCCTACATACGGGCGGCGTTGGGGCGGCAGCCGAAGGACCGTTGGATGAAGGGCAAGACCATCGTCGCCACCGGCGCGACATCGGGCATCGGCCAGGCCGCGGTCCTGGAGCTCGCGGGGCTGGGCGCCCGGATCGTCATCGTCGCGCGCGACGAGGCTCGCGCACAGGCGACGATGCGGAAGCTCGAGGCGAAAGCGCCCGGGCTCGGCCATCGCGTTCATTTCGCGGATCTCTCGAGCATGGCGGAAACGCGGAAGGTCGGAGAGACGATCGCCGCCAGCGAGCCGCGCATCGACGTCTTGATCAACAACGCCGGCGCATTGTTTTCCGAGCGGCGGGTGACAGCCGAAGGCCTGGAACTGACCTTCGCCCTCAACCACATGGCCTATTTCGTGCTCACCGAGGCGCTGCGCGCGAAGCTCGTCGCTTCGGCCCCGGCGCGGATCGTCTCCACCTCCTCGACCGCGCATCAGGGCATGAGCCTCGACTTCGACGACTTGCAGAGCGCCAGGGGTTACGGCGGCCTCAAGGTTTACGGACGCTCCAAGCTCGCCAACATCCTGTTCACGCGCGAGCTCGCCCGGCGCCTCGCCGGCACGGGAGTGACGGCCAATTGCCTCCATCCGGGCGTCGTCGCGACCCGGTTCGGCTCTTCGAGCGGCGGCTGGGCGGGCCTCCTGATCCCTTTCCTCAGGCCGTTCTTCATCGTCGCCGGAGAAGGGCGCCGACACGATCGTCTACCTCGCCTCTTCGCCGGAGGTCGCGAGGACGACGGGCGAGTATTTCGTCAAGCGCAAGATCGCCGAGCCGTCCGCGGCCGGCGCGCGACGACGCGGCGGCGAAAAGGCTTTGGGAGGCGAGCGAGGCGCTCGCCGGCGCCCGTTCGCCGAAGGAGCGCGCCGCGGGTTAGCGCCGCTTGCGAGTCTTCGCCTTCGCCGCGCCATGGCGCCAGGCCATCTCCAGCGCGGCGCTGAGTTCTGGCTCGCTGAGCGCGGCCAGTGTCGCCCGGGTCCAGCCCTGCCTGCCCCAGGCGTTGTCCAGAGGGGCGAACGCATCCGGCGCGCACGGCGTATTTGAGCGCCTGCTCGTCGGGCGCAAACTTGATGTTGGCGCTCAATTCGTCCGGCGCAAGCGTCGCGAACGTGACCCGCGCCTTGAACGCGCGCCGGTCGAAATGCGGGTATTCGGCGACGCCGGGAAGCGCGAGCGCGATCCGGCGGAAATCGGCGGCGTCGCTCACGACCCTCCCCCGGCGCGGGAGGCGCGATGCGCCGCGCCGTGGCCATTGTGCCGACGGCGGCGCCGCGCGTACTGTGCCTGACCGGGGGGACGCGCGCTATCGACTGCCGCGCGCCAACGAGGAGACGCCGAAATGGCCGAGGCCGGATTGGACAAGGTCAAGACCGTTCTGCGTGTCACGAGCGGCAATTTCCTCGAAATGTATGACTTCTTTCTGTTCGGCATCTATGCCCGGCAGATCGCGGCCACGTTCTTCCCGAGCGACGATCCCTATGCTTCGCTGATGGCGACGTTCCTCAGCTTCACCGCCGGGTTTGCAATGCGCCCGATCGGCGCGCTGGTGCTCGGACCTTATATCGACCGCATCGGCCGCCGCCAGGGCCTGCTCGTCACGCTGTCGATCATGGCCTGCGGCACGATCCTCATCGCGTTCGTGCCGGGCTACGCGACCATCGGAATGCTTGCGCCCATGCTGGTGGTGCTCGGGCGTTTGCTGCAGGGATTCTCGGCCGGCGTCGAGCTCGGCGGGGTCTCGGTCTATCTGTCGGAGATGGCGACGCCGGGCAATAAGGGCTTCTATGTCAGCTGGCAATCGGCGAGCCAGCAGGTCGCGGTCGTATTCGCCGCGCTGCTCGGTTATGCGATCGCCAACCTGATGGCGCCCGAAGCGGCCGCCGGCTGGGGCTGGCGCATTCCGTTCTTCATCGGCTGCGCGATCATCCCGATGCTCTACATCCTTCGCCGGTCGCTCCAGGAAACGAAGGAGTTCGCCGCGCGCAAAGTCCATCCGACAACGCGCCAGATTTTCGCCACCCTGGCCGCGGATTGGTATCTCGTGCTTGGCGGCGTGGCGTTGGTGATCATGACCACCGTCTCATTCTATCTCATCACCATCTACACGCCGACCTTCGGCCGCCGCGTGCTCAATCTCACCGAGTTCGCAGGTTCTGCTGGCGACCATGGCGATCGCCGTCTCGAATTTCATCTGGCTGCCGATCTCGGGGGCGGTGTCTGACCGCATCGGCCGCAAGCCGATCCTGGTCGGCTTCACGGTCCTCGCCCTTCTCACCGCTTATCCGGCGCTCGCCTGGCTGGTGCGGGAGCCGAGTTTCGGCAAGATGCTCGCAGTCGAACTGTGGCTGTCGCTGATCTACGCCTGGTACAACGGCGCGATGGTCGTCGCCTTGACCGAGCTCATCCCGGCCTCGGTGCGCACGTCCGGCTTCTCGCTTGCCTACAGCCTGGCGACGACGCTCGGCGGCTCGTCGCTCCTCATCTCGACCTGGCTCATTGAGCACACCGGCGACAAAGCCGCGCCCGGGTACTGGATGAGCTTCGCGGCGCTCTGCGGCCTGATTGCGACGTTGGCGCTCTACCGTCGGCCCGCGGGCGGCGTCCAGTTGGCGACGGCCGGAGGGTAGGGCCTGCTGCGCAACAAGAACAAAGCGCCCCCTACGCCCCGAGCTTCTGCTTCAGCCGGAAGGCGAAGGCGACCGCCAGCGACTGGACCCGGCCCTGCAGAGCCTGCTCCGGCAGCGCCTGATCGGTCGGGTTTGAAATGTAGGTCGATACCGCGTGGACGCTGATCGTGTGGCCGCCCACCACCGCAACGCCTCGCATCCGGTCGGGATCGGCCGGCCCGCCGCCGCCAAGATAAAGCGTGTCGATGCGAACGTTGAGCGGAACCGCGCCGGGGTCGCTGGGGGCGATCCGGGCCCCAAAGGCTTGGGCCAACGCGCCGGGCAGAGCCTGCTGCGCCCATTGCGCGGACGGGTTGCCGACGTAAGCGACGAGCGGTGAAGTGTCGATGTTGACGGCGCCGATCCGCAAGCCCGGCGGCGGCGCCGCGCCCGGCTGAACGCCGGCGGTCGGCGTGGTATTGCAGCCGCCCAATCCAGCGGCGGCGAATGCGCTGATACTCAAGAGCGCCGCGCGGCGCGTCAAAACATCTGTCAGCATACGAGCCTCCCTCGATCAGGCTTCCCCGCTTCGCTCCGCTCGTTCCTGCGAAACTGACGAACACCGGATCGCCACGACATATTCTAAGCCTCTCAATAGCAGGGCGGATAGGGGTAGTAGCCGCAAGCCACGGGCGGAGGCGGCGGCGCATAGTAGGGATAAGCGTAGGGGTGATAATAGGCGCCCGCGGCCGCCGCTCCGACCGCCGCCGCGCCGAGGCCGACCGCCGCCGCTCCCGCCCACCCATTAGGGTGACCGTACCAGGCGCCGTGCCATCCGCCGCCGTAGCCGCCGGCGACGAATCCCCGGCCGCCATAGCCGCGCGCGGCGAACCAGTCGATGAACAGCGAAGCCGGTCCAGTCGCCTTGGTGAGGCTTCCCTCGAGCACGGACACCTGGAAGGTCAAGTTGCCGCCCTCGAGCTTCGGCGACTTGAGCACCACGACGGCGTCCTCGACAGCATCGCCTTCGGCGCTCAGCACCGAAATCGTGGCGTTCGGGGGATCCTTGGCGAAACTGTTGCTTCCCTCATCCCATTCCTTGAGGAAGTCCTTGGTCAGCACATGGCCGGCGGCCCGGTACGGACGATCGGCGAAGACGATCGAATTCGATCCCACGTCGGCCATCGTCAGAACGCCGCCCTGAAGAGTGGCGCCGCGAGAATTGATGACCGCGAGCGAGGGAATCATGGCGCCTTTGGCCGACTGCGTCCGGCCGATCGTCTTCTGACCCGGCGCGGCGATCGCGTCCTGAGCCGACGCTGCATAGGGCGCCGCTATGAGCGCGGCGAGGCCCGCGCATATACGGATCATGGCGATATTCATAAACGAGTTCCTCCTTCGTCAGTCGCCTCTGCCGGCGCGAAGCGCGCTTGAGCATGCCGACCCGTTTGCTAGCCGTTATCAGGCATGACGCCGCAGAGCCAGATGGACGGCTTTTCGGTCTTCGGGGCCTGCCATGCAGCGCTTCCCGCCGGAATTGACGCTACTCGCCGTTCAGCTTGCGCCATAGCGGACATCGATTTTTTGAGATGATATTGGGGGACCGGCTTGCTTGCAGATTTCACTGACTTTCGAGGGAAGCTGAGAACGACGGAGAGAGGACCATGACCACAACCAGGCAGGAGCCGCAAGGAACCCCGGGGTCAGGGCGTCTCGCCGGCAAAGCCGCCATTGTGACCGGCGCCGCGCGGGGAATCGGGCGGGCGGCCGCGGTCGCCTTTGCCCGGGAGGGCGCTGAGGTGATGGGAATCGACATTGCCGGGCCGGTCAGCGCGACGCTCGAGGTCGCCCCTGCGACGCCCGAGGAGCTGGCAGAGACCGGGCGCATGGTCGAAGCTGCGGGCGCACGCTGGCGCGAAGCGCGACTCGACCAGCGCGATCTTGCCGCGCTCCGCGCCGCCGCGGACGAGGCGCGTGCGGCCTTCGGCCGGCTCGACATCCTGTTCGCGAACGCTGGCATCCAGACCTTCAAGCCGATCCTCGAATGGGACGACGCGGATTGGCGGGACACGATCGACGTCAACCTGACCGGAACTTGCAACGCCATCCGCGCCGTTGCGCCGCATCTCGTCAGGAACGGCGGTGGGAGGATCATCGTCACCTCATCGACCCAAGGCAGGCACGGAACCAAATTCGGCGCGGCCTATTCCGCCTCGAAATGGGGCATCATTGGCCTGATGAAATCGGCGGCGCTCGAGCTCGGTGTCCACAAGATCACCGTCAACGCCGTTATCCCCGGCCTCATCGATACGCCGTTGACCCGCCATCGACAGCGCTACGCCCAGGCCGTCGACGATCTCGATTCCAAACGAGCGACCGCGGATCTCGAAGCAGAAGCGAAAGCAAGGCTTGCCGCCAGGTCGCCGCTCGGCGTCCCGTGGATCGAGCCCGACGCGATCGCACCTGCGGTGGTGTTCCTTGCCTCCGACGAGGCCTACATGGTGAGCGGCGCGACCTACGACGTGACAGGCGGCGACAGCGCCAACTACACCGCTTAGCCATCCCCGGCTCGATCGCTTCGGCGCCTCCTATCCGCCCTTGCCCCACTGCCCACGCCACGGCGTCTCGGGCACGGGCGTGAGCGGCGGCTTGCCGTCGGCCCAGGCGAAGATGTTCTCGACCACGCATTCGGCCATTGCGCGACGGGTCTTGACCGAGGCCGAGCCGACATGGGGCAGGAGCACCGCGTTGGGCAGCGCGATGAGCGCCTCCGGGACGTTCGGCTCGTTCTCGTAGACGTCGAGTCCGGCGGCCAGAATTTTTCCCGTCTTCAGGGCGTCGATCAGAGCCATCTCGTCGACCAGCGAGCCGCGCGCGATATTGATCAGCACCCCGTCCGGTCCCAACGCCTCGAGCACTTCGGCGTTAACGATATGGCGCGTCGAGGGGCCGCCGGGGGCGACGACAATGAGAATGTCCGAGGCTTTGGCCATCTCGACGAGCGAAGGATAGTAGCGGTATGCGACGCCGGCCTGCGGGTTGCGGCCGTGGTAGACGACGTCGAGCCCGAAGCCGCCGATCCGGCTTGCGATCGCCTTGCCAATGCGCCCGAGCCCGATGATGCCGACCGTCCGGCCCCTGAGCGAAGGGGTGAGCGGATAGGCCCCCTTCGGCCAATTCCCGGCGCGCAGATATCGCTCCGCCTGCGGCAACTGGCGCACGGTCATCAGCACGAGGCCGAGCGCGGTGTCGGCGACCTCGTCGTCGAGCACGCCCGGTGTGTTGGTGGCGATGACGCCGAGCCGCGCCGCAGCTTTGGCGTCGACGTGGTCATAGCCGACGCCGAAGCTCGATATGATCTCGAGACTCGGGAACCGGCGCATATAAGCTTCGTCGGCCCGCACGTGGCCGGCGAGCGCGATCGCGCGAATGCGCGGCGCCCATTCGGCGAGCCAGACATCGGGGTTGGGCTCGCGCCAGAGGCGATGCAGCGGCAACCTCGCGCCGATCAGCTCGCCGATCAGCCCCATGCCTTCGATGGGCATCAGAACATCGAGGGACTTCATCGGCGGCGCTCTCCTTCTTTCCCACTTTCGCGCCGCGGGCGGACGTGGCACACGGGCGGCCCATGACCAGCCCCGAGGGCGCCCCGCAAGTCCGAACGCGCCCTCGCGTGCGGCGTATCATGCTGAGCGATTTTCGCTCTTACGCCGCGCTCGATCTTGCGATCGAGGGCCGGCTCGTCGTCCTATGCGGCGAGAACGGCGCGGGCAAGACCAATCTCCTCGAAGCGCTGTCGCTGTTTGCTCCCGGGCGCGGCCTGCGCCGGGCGGAGCTTGCCGAATGCGCCCGGGTCGGCGGCTCAGGCGGCTTTGCACTCTCAATCGAGATCGAGGAGGAAGGCGAGACGCATCAGCTCGGCTCGGGCTGGAAGCGCGGCCCCGACGGCGACGAAGCCGAGCGGCTCAATCGCATCGACCGGGCGGCGGTCGCCTCCTCGCGCGCGTTCAGCGACCATGTGCGGATCGTCTGGCTGACGCCGGCGATGGATTCCCTTTTCGCCGGGCCGGCGGCCGAGCGGCGGCGGTTCCTCGACCGGTTCGTGCTCGCGATCGACCCCAATCACGGCGCGCGCGTCGGGCAATTCGAGCGGGCCCTGCGCGGGCGCAATCGACTCCTGGACGAGGGCGGGCGCAACGGCGCCTGGCTCGACGCGGTCGAGCGCGAGGCGGCCGAGCTTGCCGTCGCCGTCGCCGCGGCGCGGCTCGAATGCGTGCGCCGGCTCGAAGCGCTCATCGACGCCGATCGCGACGATTCATCGGCCTTTCCGTGGGCGAAGCTCGCGCTCGAAGGCGAGGTCGAGGCGCTGATCGGAAGCGGTCCGGCGCTGGCGGCGGAGGACCGCTATCGGGCGATGCTGCGTGACAACCGCGGCCGCGACGCCGCCGCCGGCCGCACCCTCATCGGGCCGCATCTCAGCGATCTCATGGTCTGGCACGGGCCGAAGCAGGCGCCGGCGGCGGCGTCCTCGACCGGCGAGCAGAAGGCGCTCATGGTTGGGCTCGCGCTCGCCCACGCGCGCCTGGTCGGCGAGATGTCGCGGATTGCGCCCATTGCGCTTCTCGATGAGATCGCGGCCCATTTCGACCCGCGCCGCCGCGCCGCGCTATTCGAGGCGCTGGAGCGCCTCGGCGGCCAGGTCTTCCTCACCGGCGCCGACCCGGCGGCGTTCGCTGAGCTTGAGGGCCGGGCGCAGATGTTCGAGGTTTCGGCGGAACGGGGCGTGCGGTCGTCATAAAACCCGTGAAGCGCCGCACATCCCTTCTCCCTCCGGGAGAAGGTGGCGCGAAGCGCCGGATGAGGGAGCGTCAGGCGTGGCCGGAGTTGGAGGATAGCATTCCCTCGTTGACGCCGAGGATCCCGAGGGCGCGATCATACTTATGGGCGAAATCCGGGTCGAAGATGAGGCCGGGATCGGCGGGGCAGGTGAGCCAGCCGTTGGCGAGGATCTCGCTCTCGAGCTGGCCCGAGGCCCAGCCGGCGTAGCCGAGCGCGAGCACCGCCCGCGCCGGGCCGGTTCCCTTCGCGATCGCGCGCAGGATGTCGAGCGTCGCGGTGAGGCAGACGTGCTCGCCGATCTTGACCGTCGAATCGTTGACGCCGTAGTCGCTCGAATGGAGAACGAAGCCGCGGCCCGTCTCGACCGGCCCGCCGCGCAGGACCCTCACCGCTTCGGCCTCGGGCGGCAGGCGGATCGCCTCGGTTTCGGGGACGATGTCGAGTTGCACCAGGAGCTTGCCGAAATCGATCTCCTCCGCCCGCTGGTTGATTACGATGCCCATGGCGCCGTCATCGCGATGGGCGCACATGTAGACGACCGAGCGCGCAAATGGGCCCTCCCGAAGCGAGGGCATCGCGATCAGGAACTGTCCTTCCAGACTGGTCGGCGGCGGGGCCTCTACCCGTCTCATGATCGCCTCGGGGGTGGATGACGCGTGACGCGAATGCTAGTCGAAATTTGCGGCGTGGTATAGGCAGAGGGTCATGTGCACACAATCATGCGACGGGAAGCCGCGCGGGGGGTTGCTGGCGCCTGCGCTCGCCGCCGCGCTCGCGCTTGTCCTGATCGGAGCGCCGGCGCGCGCCGCCGACTCTTTCTCGACCGACTGGGCGCGGGCGGCGAAGTCTCAGGCGCGCCTTATCGCGGCGGGGCCAGGGCTCGCGGGGTTCGAGATCGCTCTTGCGCCCGGCGCGATCACCTATTGGCGCGATCCGGGCGACGCCGGCCTGCCGCCGACGCTCGATTTTTCAGCGTCCGAGAATGTGGCGAGCGTCGAGCCGTTGTTTCCGGCGCCGAAGCGGATCAAGGAAGCCGACGGCGGCGAGGCGTTCGGCTACGACAGCGGCGTCATCTTTCCGCTGCGGGTGAAGCCGAGCGACCCGGCCAGGCCGGTGACGCTCAGCCTCAACGCCGATTTCGCCGTGTGCGAGAAGGTCTGCTTGCCGGCCAAGGCGCGGCTTTCGCTCACGCTTCCGGCGGCCGCGGATTCGCCCTACGCAAGCGCGATCGACGCTACGCTTGCCGCCGTCCCGCGCGCGGTTCCGCCCAAGGATTTCGGCCTGCTCGAGACCGTTGGCGCCGACAGCTGGCGCCTCTGCGCGGCTCGCGATAAAGGCCCGGCGCGCGACCTGTTCGTCGAGCCGCCCGAGGGCTGGTGGTTCAAGGTCGCGCCCGTTCCGGGACCAGGCGGGCAGGACTGCTTCACGCTCACGCTCGGCGACAAACCGAAAGACGCAGCGCTCCCTGTCACGCTGCGTCTGACGCTGACAGGCGGCGCGGGCGCGATGGAGACGAAAATCGCGACCCCCGAATTGAAGTAGGGAACCGCGGGGGATTCGCGCCCCGCTTTACGCGCCGACCGCTGCTCGTCTAGTCTTGCCCCCGAAGCCGCCGCCCAAGGCGGGGCCGATCCCGCACCCAAGGACCTCCCATGACCATCAAAGTCGGCGAACGCCTGCCCAACGCAACCGTGCGCCTGGTGACCCCCGACGGGCCGAAGCCGGTCGAGACCAAGGACTATTTCGCCGGCAAGACGGTCGTCCTGTTCGGGCTGCCGGGCGCATTCACGCCGACCTGCCACAAGAACCACCTGCCGGGGTTCATCATCAGTGAGGCGGCGTTCAAGTCCAAGGGAGTCGACAAGATCGCCATGACCGCTGTCAACGACCATCATGTGCTCTCGGCCTGGTCGGATGCGACGGGCGCCAAGGACCACATCGATTTCCTCGCCGACGGGACCGGCGTCTTCGCTCACGCGCTCGGCCTCGAGTTTGACGCTTCGGCCGGGGGCTTGGGCGTACGCTCGAAGCGCTATGCGATGCTGGTCAAGGACGGGGTGGTGAAAGAGCTCAACATCGAGCCCGAGCCCGGCAAGGCCGACGTCTCGAGCGCCGCGCATCTCCTCGCGCAGATGAAATAGGCCAGCCGCGTCACCGCAATATCTCGACCATCAGCACCCAGGCGTTGAAGACGACGGCGATGACGCAGGCGATGACGCCGGCGGCGATCCAGCCGAGGCCGGAGCTGGCGCTGGCCATCAGGAGCGCGCCGCCGACGACGAACGCCAGGCTGTAGCCGGCGCTCGTCGCTGCGCGCGCCAGCCGCTCGGTCGCCGTCACTTCCTCGCGCTCGCGCCACCAGCGGATCTGGAACACGATCGGCGCGAGCACCATGACGAGGCCGACCGCAAGGACTTCGGCCCCCAAAAGCAGCGAGGGCTGGCCGGGGACGAGGATGAGGCTCGTTGCGGTGATCGCGCCGACCGGTCCGATCAAAGCTTCGCCCGCCCGCCTCGGCAGACCCGGGTAGGCGAGAATCCGCGAGAGGTTGATCGAAATCGCCACCACCACGAAGCCGGTCAGCGCGGCGAGCGCGGCGAGCTCGGCGGCGAAGAAGGTCGACCAGTCGGGCGTGAGCGGCATGGCCGGACGTCGTAGGCCGTCGCAAGCCAGGGGTCCAGCTAGCGCATGTTCCCAGTGTGCCCCAGCGAGTAACGGCCGGGCTGCGGCCAGACGGTGAGGCCATGCGGCATGCCGCCGACGGGAATCGACTTTACCGACCCGTCTTCTGTGTTGAATGCGTAGATGGCGCCGTCGTAGCGGCCCGACAGCCAAAGCCATTTGCCGTCCGCGCTCAGGTTTCCCATATCCGGGCTGCCGCCGCCGGGGATGGTCCAGCTGGCGACAACCTTTCGGGTCGCAAAGTCGATCACCGATACGCTGCCTGGGCCGTTTCGCGCGCCGCCGAGGCTGTGGGTGCCGCGATTGGAGACATAGAGCTTCGTCCCGTCGCGGCTTGGATAGAGTCCGTGCGCGCCGACTCCGGTCTTTATGAAATCGACCTGCCCGAACGTATCGCCGTCGATCAACATGACCCCGTCGCCGAGAAGGTCCGCGATGAAGAAGAACTTGCCGTCCGGCGCAACCCGGATGTCCTGCGGCATGTGTCCGGGCGTGAGCGGCAGCGTGTCGGCGAGCGTATGATGGACGAGATCGACCTTGGCCAGCGAATTGTTGAATTCGCAGGTGAAGATCGCATAGGCGCCGTCGGGCGCAAAATCGGCGTGATTGATGCCGGCGCATTGGGGCGTTGCAATATAGCCCTGCAGCTCCATCGTGTGCGGGTCGCGGAATTCGAGCCGGCGCATCGCCTCGGCGACCACGATCGCCGACTTGCCGTCGGGGGTGAAATAGATGTTGTAGGAGTCGGGCACATCGACCACCTTGCCAACCTTGCCGGTCTTCGGATCGATGGGCGCGACGCCGCCGTGGCCGCCGCGAGCGCTGACGTCCGCCGAAACCCACAGCGTCTGCAGGTCCCAGGACGGAACAATGTGCTCCGGGCTTGGCATTGCGGTCAGGCTGTCGATGACTTTGAAAGTCTCCGGGTCGATCACGTCGACCTTGCCGGTTATGAGGTTGGGCGAATAGACCCGCGAGGGCTGGTCGGCGACGGCCGGGCTGAACATGCCCGCCCCGGCGCCGGCATAGACGTTATGCGGATCGACGGGCGGCGGCGTGCCGATATTGACCGGCGGCATGGCGATCGGCTTTTCCGGCCCGAGCTGGTAGGCGGCGAGGGCGATGAAGTCGCTCGCGCTCCGGTCATCCTCGGCGAGGCTGCTGCAGACGTAGGCGCAAGCGGAGCCCAAGGCGCAGGGGGAGGGAATCGTGAACGACTGCGCGGTGCGCAGTCCGAAACCGGCGCCGAGTGCGATCGCGGTCGCCGCGGCTGCGGCGGCAAGGCCGTTGCGTGAGCCCATCTTGCCCCTGTCGATCGAGCCCGCCTTCCGTTACGCGATTCGGCAAGCGGCTCGGTACGATACCGTGCAACCGCGAGGATGACTATTCGATGAACGAAACGGAAGCGAGGTTCTTCCGGACGGTGGCCGCAAGCCGATGGCGCCCGGCGGGCGCATCGCTTATGTGAAGGCCATGACCCAGCCCCATCGCCCGGTCGGCCCCGGCGACCACGTTTTTCTGGTTGACGGCTCGTCGTTCGTGTTCCGCGCCTACTATCAGTCGATCCGGCAGGATCAGAAATACAATTATCGCACGGACCGGTTGCCGACCGGCGCCGTGAGGCTGTTCGCGACAAAAATGCTCCAGTTCATCCGCGACGGCGCGGGAGGCTTCAAACCAACCCATCTCGCGATCATTTTCGACAAGACCGAGGACTCATTCCGGCGCGATATCTATCCGGCCTACAAAGCTCACCGAAAGGACCCTCCCGACGAGCTCGTGCCGCAGTTCCCGCTGATGCGAGCCACGGTTTCGGCCTTCGGCATGGTTCCGATCGAGCAGGGCCGCTACGAGGCCGACGACATCATCGCCACTTACGCTCGACAGGCTCGCCAAGCCGGCGCTGACGTTCTCATCGTCTCGGCGGACAAGGACCTGATGCAGCTCGTCGAACCGGGGGTGGCGATGTACGACCCGGCTTCGGGCGACCGGGAGGAGCGGCGCTTCGGCCCGGACGAGGTTAAGGAATATTTCGGAGTCGGACCGGACAGGGTTGTCGACGTCCAGGCGCTGGCCGGCGATGCGACCGATAATGTGCCTGGCGCGCCGGGAATCGGCATCAAGACGGCCGCCCAGCTCATTGGCGAGTACGGCGATCTCGAAACGCTCCTCGCGCGCGCAGGAGAGATCAAGCAGCCGAAGCGACGCGAGGCGCTGACCGAACCGCAGAACGTCGAGCGCATCCTGATCTCGAAGCGTCTCGTCACCTTGGATCGGGATGTGCCGGTGCAGACGCCGCTTGAACTCCTGGCGACGCCCCAGCTCGACGGGAAGCGGCTCATCTCCTTTTGCAAAGCGATGGAACTCACGACGCTGACCCGCCGGCTTAGCGAAATCTGCGGCATGGACGTGGCGTTGATCGAACCGGACCCTCGCTTCGTCGGCCCGGCGGCGTGGCCGGGCGGTCAAGGCGTGGTCCTTCTGGAAAGGGAAGCGCCGGCGGAAGGCGAAATCGTCGCCACGCCGATTCCCCCTCCCCCTCTTGCGCCGTTGCAGCCAAAGGCCGTTCCGCAGGGCGCCTCGCCCGCCGACCTCGTCCGCGCTCGCGCGGCAGAGGCGCGCTCGCCGATCGACCGCTCGGCCTACGCGACCGTGCGGACGGCGGCCGAGCTTGCCGCCTGGATCGCCCGAGCGGAGGCCGAAGGCGTCGTGGCGGTGGATGCGGAACTCTCGTCCATCGACCCGATGCGGGGCGAGCTTATCGGCTTGTCGATGGCGGCGAGGCCAGGCGAAGCCTGCTACATCCCGCTCGGGCACCGGGTCGGGGCCGATGACTTGTTCGGCGGAGGCGCGCTCGTCGAGGGTCAAATCGCCGAACCGGAGGCGCTTGCCCTCTTGAAGCCGCTGCTCGAGGCGCCTGGCGTTCTCAAGCTCGGTCACGACGTCAAGTCGGACACGGTGGCGTTTGCGCAGCGCGGGATCGCCCTTGCGCCGTTCGACGACACCTTGCTTATCTCCTATGCGCTCGACGGCGGTCTCACCGGCGACGATCACAGTCTCGATGCGCTCGGCGAGCGGACCCTCGGCCACAAGACGCTGGCGCTGAGCGAGGTCGCAGGCTCGGGCCGCAACTTCGTTGGCTTCGCGCGGGTCCCGATTGATCGGGCCTGCGAATACGCGGCGGAGAACGCCGACATTATCCTGCGCCTCTGGCGCGTCCTGAAGCCACGCCTCGCGGCGGAGGCCGTGACAAGCGTCTATGAAAGGCTCGAGCGTCCGCTCGTCCAGCCGCTCGCGCGCATGGAGCGGCGAGGAATCACGATCGACCGCGACCTGCTGTCGCGCCTTTCGGGCGAATTTGCGCAACACATGGGGCGGCTCGAGGACGAGGTGGCCAAGCTCGTCGGCGCGCCGTTCAATCTCGGCTCGCCGAAGCAGCTCGGCGATATCCTGTTCGGCCAGATGGGCCTGCTTGGCGGCAAGAAGACGGCGACCGGCGCCTGGTCGACCACCGCCAGCGTCCTCGAAGACCTCGCGGCCGAAGGTCACGCGCTGCCGGGCCGCGTGCTGGAATGGCGGCAATTGTCGAAGCTCAAGTCGACCTACACTGACGCGCTGCCGGGCTTCGTCAATCCCGCGACCGGACGCGTGCATACGTCCTACGCCCTCGCGGCCACCACCACAGGGCGCCTGTCGTCGTCGGAGCCCAACCTGCAGAACATCCCCGTTCGCACCGAGGAGGGCCGCAGAATCCGCCGCGCCTTCGTCGCGCCGAAGGGCCGCAAGCTGATCTCGGCCGACTACAGCCAAATTGAGTTGCGCCTGCTCGCTCACATCGCCGACATTCCGGCCTTGAGACAGGCCTTTGCCGACAAGCTCGACATTCACGCCATGACCGCTTCCGAAATGTTCGGCGTGCCCATCGCCGGCATGCCGGGGGAGATCCGCCGGCGCGCGAAGGCGATCAATTTCGGCATCATCTATGGTATCTCGGCCTTCGGCCTCGCCAATCAGCTCGGCATCGGGCGCGAGGAGGCGGGCGCATACATCAAGAAATATTTCGAACGCTTCCCCGGCATCCGCGACTACATGGACGCGACCAAAAAGACCGCGCGCGCGAGCGGCTTCGTCACCACCCTGTTTGGGCGCAAATGCCACTACCCGCGTATCAACGCCTCGAACCCCTCTGAGCGCGCATTCAACGAGCGCGCAGCCATCAACGCGCCGCTCCAAGGCTCGGCAGCCGACATCATCCGTCGCGCGATGACCCACATGGATGAGGCGCTTGCCCGCGCGGGCCTGAGCGCGATGATGCTGCTCCAGGTCCACGACGAACTGGTGTTCGAGGCGCCGGACGACGAAGTCGAGGCGACGCTGCCCGTGGTGGCCAAGGTGATGGTCGACGCGCCCGAACCCGCCGTCAAGCTGCACGTGCCCCTGCAGGTCGACGCGCGCGGGGCGCAGAACTGGGAGGAGGCGCATTAGCGCTCCTCTGCCTCCGCATGGCCAAGACCGATCCATGACCCCTATCGCCGAGCGCTATCGCGCGCTCGTCCACGACCGCCGGTTCCAGTTCGACCCCGCGCAGGCGGAGCTCGCCGGCAAGCTGGACGCGCTGTGCATGAAGCTCAAGGACTATCGCGCTGAGCCGAAGCCGAGCGCGTTCGCCAGGCTCATGGGGCTCAAGGCGGCCGAGCCGCCGCACGGGCTTTATGTTCACGGCGCGGTCGGCCGGGGCAAGACCATGCTCATGGACATGTTCTTCGACGCCGCCCCCACGCCGCTCAAACGCCGGGCGCATTTCCACGCCTTCATGGCCGACGTGCACGCAAGGCTGCACCAGTGGCGCCAGGCGCTGAAGCGCGGCGAGGTCACGGGCGAAGACCCGATCGCCCCGGTCGCGGCGGAGCTCGCGCGCGAGGCCACGCTCCTGTGCTTCGACGAGTTTTCGGTGCGCGACATCGCCGACGCGATGATCCTGGCCCGATTGTTCACGGCGCTGTTCGCCGCAGGGGTGGTGGTGGCGGCCACGTCGAACGTCGCGCCGGACGATCTCTATAAGGACGGGCTCAATCGCTCGCTGTTCCTGCCCTTCATCGCGCTGGTCAAGGAAAAGCTCGACATCGTCGAGCTCGACGCGCGCACCGACTACCGGCTCGAGAAGCTCAGGCGCGCGCCAGTCTACTACTCGCCCAACGGCCCGAAGGCGGACGCCGCGCTCGACACGGCGTTCCTGACGCTGACCGGCCATGTGGGGGGCGAGCCGGTTGAAATCGAGCTCCTCGGCCGCCATCTCGATGTTCCGCAGGCGATCGACGGCGTCGCGCGATTCGATTTCGACGCCCTGTGCCGGCGACCGCTCGGCGCGGCCGACTATCTCAAGATTGCCCAGCGCTTTCACACCGTCATCATCGACCGCATTCCCGCGCTTGCCGCGAGCGAGCGCAACGAGGCCAAGCGGTTCATCATCCTCATCGATGCGCTCTATGACATGCGCGTCAAGCTGATCGCTTCGGCCGCCGGCGAACCGGAGGCGCTCTATTCCGCCGCCGAGGGCGCGGAGGCGTTCGAGTTTGCGCGCGCCGCGTCGCGTCTCTACGAAATGCGCTCGACGGACTATCTTGCGCTGCCTCACGGCCGCGACAGCGGCTCGCAGGCCGGCGATCTCGGCGGCATTGCCGAGACCTGATTAGGCCAGGCGGGGATAACCGGCCGCGACCGCGCCGCGCTCGATCTCGGCCACGCGACCATAGTCGGTCGGACTCGCCGCGCGCGCGCCCTTAAGGCCGAGCGCTGCACGCGCTTCCGCTAGGTCCGGCTCGGCGAGCGCGGCGATGAGCGCCTCGCGCACCGCGGCGACGGCCGGAGCGCCAAAACAGGCTGCGGCGATGAAAGGCAGGCCGGGCGATGGCGCGCTCTCAGCGACGACGGCGATGCGCTCGATGAGCTCGGGGCGGCCGCGAGCCAGCAGCGCGAAGCTCACGCAGTCGATTGCGGCGAGATCGGCCCGTCCGTCGGCGATGGCCTCGACGCTCCCTTCGTGCGAACCCGTGACGACGACTGCACAAAAAAAAGGCGCCGGGCCCGCGATCGGAGCGATTGTCGAGCGGAACTGGTTCATTCCGGTGTTGCTGTCCCAACCATTGAGCGCGGCGATCGAACCGCGAAATTCACCCAGCGCCCGGCGCGGGTCGGTCACGCGGCGGATCACGAAGCTTCGATGCGAAGTCTCCTCGCAGCCGGGGAACTCATATTCGGGCGCCGCGATCAGCGCGACCGCGTCTTTGAGCCGAGTCACATAGGGGTAGCCGCAGGTTTGGCCGAAGACGAGGCGGCGATCGCGCCAGTGCGCGTCGAGGTCTCCCCCGCGGGTCAGAGCCCTCGGCGCTTCGATTCCGGCCTCGTCGAGCCGGGCGGAGATCGCCGCCCATAGCGCGTCGTTGGCCGCGGCGGTCCATGGGAATTCGTACATCGGCAAGATGGCGATCGGTCCTGCGCCGCTCACGCCGCCGGTTGGCTCCAACCCGGGTGTATCGGCTGGTCGTGCGGCCTGACGAGATAGCGCCGCACGACGTCGAGATAGCCGTGATAGACGAGGCCGCCGTTGCGCTCGATCAGCGCCGCCCGATTGAGCCGGTAGAACCTCGGCAGCTGATACCAGGGCACCCGATGGCGGAGATGGTGCGCCGCGTGGAGGTTGTTGAACAGGAAGAGGGGGCCCAGAATCCAGGCGCCCTCGACGATCGCGGTCCGGCGCTCCGCTTCGGGCATGGCGCGATGTTCGGCGAACGAGCGCACCATGGCGAGGCTCGCGCCCGGATAGACGAAGCAGGCGACGTACAGCCAAAAGGGCATTCTCGCGATGACGACGACCCAGATCAGGATCGGCGCGCACTGCAAAAGGTGGCGGCGGAGCCTCACCCGCGCGCCCGGTTCGTCACGCCAGGCGTCGCGCGCGAGGTCGCGAATGAAGCCGCCGATCAAAAAGGCGGGGCCGAGAGCGATGCGCCCGAGAAGCGTCGTCTGGGCGTGCGCGATCACGCGCCACATCGGCCCCAGGCCGCCCCATCCGGACGCGGTCCAGTAGTAGCTTTCGGGATCCTCGAGCGGATCGGTGAGATTCTCGTCCCGGTGGTGGGCGAGGTGGGTTGAGCGGTAGATCGAATATGGAAGCCAGAGCGACAGCGGCCAGCAGCCGATCGCCTGGTTGGCCACGCGGTTGCGGGTCGGATGGCCGTGAATGGTCTCGTGCTGAAGGTTCAGCTGCCAGGCGATGATCCAGGCGCCAATTATTGTCAGGCCCCACCACGGCAGGTCGCGGTAGAAATAGGTCGCGGCGAGCCACGCCCCGTAGATGAATGAGGCGAGTCCGACCGTCGGCCATTCAATGCGGCGCTTCAGCGGCGGAAGTTCGACAATCTCCATTAGCGGCGCCCCAGCTGACGCACGGCAAATCACCCGGCCCCGAATCGATAATAAGGCCAACTTCTGCGCCCGCAAACATTATTTTATGATTACCCTCTCGCTCGATAGACTAAGTGGTGTCAACTTCCTCGCGCCTCGCCGGTTGTAGCGGCCAGCGCGCCCGGCTCGAGCTCGCAGTACAGCAGCCGTTCCGGATTGACGGGTCCCGGCAGCGATATCCGACCTCCGGGCGCTCGCTTAAACCCCATCCGCGCATAATACGGTTCGTCGCCGACCAGGATGACGAGCTTCCAGCCGGCCGCTTTGGCCGCTTCGAGCGAACGCAGGACCAGCGCTTCGCCGATGCCCTGGCTCCGGAACACCGGCTCGACAATCAACGGACCGAGGAGGAGGGCGGGAGCGCCGCCAATCGTGATCGGGGTCATGGCCGAGGCCCCGACCAAAAGCGTGCCGACGCGGGCGACGAAGCTCAAGCCCGGGTCGGCGTCCGTCGTTTCGCGAATGCGGTAAGCGGTGCGGGCGAACCGGCCCGGGCCGAAGACGCGTTCGTTGAGCCGTTCGATCGGCTCGGCGTCGTCGTCCGTCGCCTGCTCGAGGATGAGGGGGAGATCGGGCATCGCCCGCCTCTAGCATGTTCGTGGGCCGCGATGGCAATGCGCGGCCTCAGGCCCCCTCAATATTGGGGTCACGCCAGGCGCGCTCGAACGGCAGCCGCCAGGCGTGGGGCGCGATCAACTGGTAGATCGACTGCGGCCCCCAGCTGCCGGGCGAATAGACCTTCACCGGCGGCGGATAATCGAGCAGCGGCGTCGACACCTCCCAAAGCCGCTCGATGCCGTCCGCCGTGCAGAAGAGGGTGTGGTCCCCACGCATGGCGTCGAGGATGAGGCGCTCGTAGGCCTCGAGCACGTCGCGCCCCATTCCCGTTTCGTGCATCGCGAATTGCAGGCTCTGCTTGTTGAGCCGCATCCCCGGACCCGGCTTCTTGCCGTAGAAGGAGAGCGACACTTTTGACTCGTCGGCGAGATCGAAGGTCAGGTGGTCGGGCCCCTGGGTGCCGATACCCGAATCGTTCGGGAACATGCTCTTCGGCGGTTCGCGGAACGCAATCGAGATGATGCGCTGCCCTTCCGCCATCCGCTTGCCGGTGCGCAGGTAGAAGGGCACGCCCGCCCAGCGCCAATTGTCGATGAAGCACTTGAGGGCGATGAACGTTTCGGTATCGGATTCCGGATCGACGCCCTCCTCCTTGCGATAGCCGATGAACTGGCCGCGCACGACATGGGCCGGATCGACCGGCGTCAGCGAGCGGAAGACCTTGTTCTTCTCCTCGCTGATCGGCCCAGGCGCGAGCGAGGTCGGCGGCTCCATCGCCATGAACGCCAGGATCTGGAACAGGTGAGTGACCACCATGTCGCGATAGGCCCCGGTCTGCTCGTAGAAGCCGATACGTTTGCCGAGATCGAGGGTCTCCGGGACGTCGATCTGGACGTGGTCGATGAAATTGCGGCTCCAGATTGGCTCGAAGAGGCCATTGGCGAACCGGAAGGCAAGAATGTTCTGCGCCGGCTCCTTGCCGAGAAAGTGATCGATGCGGAATATCTGATCCTCTGCGAAAACCTTGTGCAGCGCCGCGTTGAGCGCCATCGCGCTCTCGAGATCGGTGCCGAACGGCTTCTCCATGATCACGCGCGATCCCTTGGCGAGATCGGCCTCGGAAAGCATCTTGACGGCCGAAACCGCGGCATTCGGCGGCACGCTGAGGTAGTGGACCCGCTGGCTTTGGCCATCGAACTCCCGCTCGGCCTTCTCGACCGCCTCCTTGAGCGCTCCGGCGCCGGCCGCCATTGGCACGTAGTCCAGCATCGCGGCGAAGGCGGTCCAGACCTCCTCCTTCACTTTGTGGTGGCTGCGCTCGGACACCGCCTCGCGAGCTTTCGCGCGGAAGCCCTCGGCGTCGATCGCGTCGAGCGACACGCCGATGATCCGGCATTTCGGGATGAACCCGGTCGCGCAGAGACGATAGAGGCCGGGCAAGAGCTTCTTGTGCGCGAGATCGCCGGTCGCGCCGAACAGGACCACGATCTGCGGAAGTTTCGGGCCGACCCCGACCGGCGCCTTCGCCATTGCGTTCTCCACCCTCTCAATCAGCGTACGCAAGTTTCCCCGGCCGATGCGACAGAAGCGCGACAAACCAACCCGACGGTTTCACCGTCGCAAGCTGAGGCTCGCCCAGCCCTCGAGGTCGATCCGCCCGGCCAGAGTGAACCCCTGCGCCCGCCAGGACGCAAGCACGCCAGGAACATCTGCAAGAATGAGGCCGGAGAGGATCGCTTCGCCCTCCGCGCCGATGACCACCGCGAGCGACGGCGCCATCAGCCGGAGCGGCCTCGCCAGAATGTTGGCGAAGACGAGGTCGTAAGGCGCGCCCTCGCGCAAGGCCCGCGCCTCGACCCCGCGCGAGACGACCGCCCGGCAAAGCGCGCCGACTCCATTCAGCTGGGCGTTCGCATTGGCGACTTCGACCGCAATGGGATCGATGTCGCCGAGCCAGACCTTTCGCTTGAGGATCCTGGCGGCAGCGATCGCGAGCACGCCCGCGCCGCAGCCGACGTCGAGAACCGCGTGCGGCCGGCGGCGCTTGAGCAGGCGGTCGAAATGCAGCAGGCAGCCGCGCGTCGTGCCGTGATGGCCGGTGCCGAAGGCGAGCCCCGCCTCGATCTCGATCCCGACGTCGTTGACGCCGACGCGGGCGCGATCGTGGCGCCCATGCACGAGAAAGCGGCCGGCGCGCACCGGCTTCAGGCCGGCGAGCGAATTCGCCACCCAGTCGCGCTTTTCGGTGAGGCCAAAGGCCGCGGAGCGCGCGGTCTCCTCATCCGACGCCGCCGCGATCAGCGCCCGGATCGCCGCCTCGTCCGGCTTGAAGCCGAAATAGGCCTCCATCAGCCACGCCCTGTCCCCGCCGCGCCACCGCTCCTCGGTCTCGAAGGCGGCGGAAGCGACTTCGCCCGGCTCGAAGCTCTCGGCGATGAGGTCGGCGACCGCGCGCGCGCGCCGCTCGTCGCTGACGAGGCTGATTTTATGCGCGGCGTTGTTGGGCGGCAGACCTTCGAGCATGGCGGTTGGGGCGGCCTCCGACGAAAATCAATGAAAGCGAAATCGGTCGAATCCGCTTTCTTTTATTTTTCGGAATGAGGGTATTTCAGAGGGTTACTAGCGATTCAAATGCTTTTTTTCGGCTGTGTCTCAGGATATACCCGATACGTCTAAAGCCATTCCGATCTCTTGCCTGCCCATCGCGCCCGCTCCTTTTCGAAGCGGACAGAATAGCACGATTTCTGATTTTCTAAAAGACGTTTCGCAAAATTTAGATTTGGGCGTCGGCCTTGGCCGAGCCGAACCCCCGTGAGCAGCGTTTGCCTATTTGGTCGGCGACAAGGTCATCCTCGAGCCCATGGAAAAGCGCCTGTTGGCGACGAAGCCCGCCAGTCCGAAGCCGATGAGCAGCATGGCCCAGGGCGCAGGTTCGGGAATCGCCGCGCCGGGAGCCACGCCCAAGACCTCGAACTGAAGGTTCTGCTCGCCAAGACCGCTCCACGACGACCCATCAGTAGAGGTAAAAGCGGGGACCGAAGACGATCCCTGGCCAAGCCAATTGGGGGCGTTACCGCCGGAAAGGTCGAGCACCAGGAAATAGTCAGTTCCGGTTTGCAGCAGGATTGGCGATCCGCTGTTGCTCGCGCTGACAAGGGTCGCGCTTGTCGCGGGCGCGGTCAGAGTTCCGCTCGTCCACAGCGGCGAGCCGGGGAGCGACGAATAGAGACCCATCGAAAAAGACTGCGCCTCAATGTCCGTGTTCTCGACGAACGCGGCCGCGCTGATGAAATCAAAATCGCTCGAAGGAGAGAACTCCTCGGCAAAGAACGCGGCGCCAAATCCGCACTTGCAGTTCGACGCGGTGTAGTTGCTGAACACGGTCGCCGCCCAGGCCGGGCGCGCCGTCAGGACCTGGCAGAAGCCGACCAACGTCACGAGAACGAGGATCGCGCCAAGGGCGCTTGTCTGGGATCGTCTCATGATGGCCTCCTCACCCCCCTTGGCTCTCGCGAAAAAAGTCGTACACCAGCTTCGCTGTCGCGGCGTTGAGGCCGGGGGTCTTTTCCAAGTCGGCGAGGCCGGCGCGGGCGACGGCCTTGGCCGAGCCGAACGCGAGCAAGAGCGCGCGCTTGCGCGACGGGCCGATGCCGGGGATTTCGTCGAGCGGGCTTTTGACGAATTCCTTCTTGCGCCGGGCGCGGTGGGTTCCGATCGCGAAGCGGTGGGCTTCGTCGCGCAGGCGCTGGATGAAGAACAGCGCCGGATCGCGTGGGCCAAGCTTGAACGACTCGCGCCCCTCGACGAAGAACGTCTCGCGCCCGGCGTTGCGGTCAGGGCCCTTGGCGATCGCGGCGAGCCTGACCCCCTTGACGCCGAGCGCGCCCAAGACCTCGCGCGCGGCCTCGAACTGCCCGCGTCCGCCGTCGATGATGACGAGGTCGGGCGAGTCGGGAAAGGCGCCGGCCTCCGCAGTCTCGCCCTGGCGCATCAGCCGGGAGAACCGCCGCGTCAGCACTTCGCGCATCATCGCGTAGTCGTCGCCGGGGGTGAGCTCGGCGCTCCTGATGTTGAAGGTGCGGTACTGGTTCTTGACGAAGCCCTCGGGGCCCGCGACCACCATCGCCCCGATCGCGTTCGTCCCCATGATGTGCGAATTGTCGTAGACCTCGATCCTCCGGATCGGATGATCGACGTCGAACGCCTTGGCGAGCGCCTCGATGAGCCTCTCCTGGCTTGCCGCTTCGGCGAGCTTGCGCGACAGCGCCTCGCGGGCGTTGCGCAACGCCGCGTCGACGAGATCCTTCTTTTCGCCGCGCCGCGGCGCGCCGATGGCGATGCGATGGCCGGCCCGCGCGCTCAAGACTTCGCCCAAAGTCTCCGCGCTCGGGACGGCGTGGCTCAAGAGCACGAGCCGCGGCGCCGGCCGGTCGAGATAGAACTGCGCCAGGAACGCGTCGAGCACTTCCTCCGGGGCGAGCGCCCGGTCGGCGCGCGGAAAATAGGCGCGGTTGCCCCAGTTCTGATAGGTGCGGAAGAAGAACACCTCGACGCAGAACTGCCCCGCCTCCTCGGTGACCGCGAACACGTCGGCCTCGGGAATCGAGTGCGGGTTGACGCTCTGCTCGCCCTGGATCGCCGACAAGGCGCTGATGCGGTCGCGCAATCGCGCCGCGCTTTCGAAATCGAGCGCCGCCGCCGCCTCGTTCATTGCGTGGCCGAGGCGGCTCTTGATCGCGCGGCTCTTGCCGGAGAGAAAGTCGCGCGCCTCCGAGACCAGCTTCGCGTAGTCGCCGAGTTCGATCTCGCCCGTGCAAGGCGCCGAGCAGCGCTTGATCTGGAAGAGCAGGCAGGGCCGGGTCCGGTTGGCGAAGAAACTGTCCGAGCAGGTGCGTAAGAGAAACGCCCGCTGGAGCGCATTCAAGGTGCGAAACACGGCCCCGGCGCTCGCGAACGGTCCGAAATAGTCGCCGGTCAGGTTGCGGGCGCCGCGATGCTTGATCAGCCGCGCCGCAGGATGGTCGGTGCAGATGAGGATGTAGGGGAAGCTCTTGTCGTCGCGCAGCGTCACGTTGTAGCGGGGCTTGAGCTGCTTGATGAGATTGGCCTCGAGCAGCAGCGCCTCGGCGTCCGATTGGGTGGTGACGAACACCATCGAGCGCGTTTGCGCGACCATGCGCGCGATGCGGCTCGGCTGGCGCTCGGGCGCCATATAGGCGGCGATGCGCTTCTTGATCGAGCGCGCCTTGCCGACATAGAGCACCTCGCCCTCGGCCCCGATCATCCGGTAGACGCCAGGTCCGAGCGGCGCGTGGCGCCAGAATTCCCGGATTGCTTCGGCGCCGCGGGCGAGCCGCCCGGGCTCCACCGGCGCTTCGTCGAGCGCGATCTCGAGCGGAGCAGAGTCGGGCGCAAGCTCGCGCGCGAGCGCGGCTTCCGCCCGCGCCTCGGCGGCGGGCGCTTCGCCCGGAGGAAAGGTTTTCGCTGCGCCGGTCATCGGGAACCTACTTAAGCGCGCAGGGCGGCGGCGTGAAGCGGGAAGCGGTCCTGCAATCGCCCGGCAGGGCGGCTCGCGCTGGACCTTGCGCGCATTTGCGGCTAGCTGTTGGCGCGCTCGGCTTAACGGGTTGTTAACCTTGACCCGCGGCGGCGGGCGCCGGCGGGGCGGAGTTCGGTTCGGGCGTGAGTTTGATGATGAGGGATCCGGTCGCGCTGCTCCGCAACTTCGCCGCGAGCCTGTCGCTGCTCTTAGGCTGCGGGGCGCTCGGCGGCTGCAACGACGTCGCCTCCGATCCGCCGAGCGCCGACGGGCAGGCGCAGTTCGTGCGCCGCGATGACGCCAACATGGCCGCGGCGACGGTCGCGATCGTTTCGGTCGACGGCGCGCCGGCCGACCTTTCGGCGCATTTCAACCAGACCCTCGACGAGGCGGCCGCCGCGCGGCGGATCGCGGTCGCCAGTCCCGCCAAGGCCCGCTACCTCGTGCGCGGCTATCTCACCGCCACGCCGGTCGAGGGCGGAGCGGAGGTGGACCTGGTCTGGGACGTCTTCACGCCCGACAAGAAGCGGGCGCAGCGGCTCAGCGACGCGATCGCGGTTCGAGGCTCGGGCGAGGACGCCTGGGCGATGATCGGCGACGCGGGGCTCGATAGCGTCGCCGCCAAATCCGCCGACGACCTCGCCGCCTATCTTTCCAACACCCCGGAGGCGGCGCCGGCGGGCGCCGCGCTGAGCTACGCCCAGTAGAGGGGCGCCCTCGTCCTGAGGCGCCCCGAAGGGGCCTAGGACGGCTCAAGCACGCGCCGGGGCCTGGAGCGTGCTTCGAGACGCGAGGCTCCGCCTCGCTCCTCAGCATGAGGCCGGGGGTCCGGCTTTTCTTGTGGACATCCCGCCCGCGGGCGGCCGCCGCAATCAGACCGTCATGTTGTTCGCCCGCCGGGCGGCTGCTATGACGCGCCGCAGCATCCCGATGGGCGCCTTGCGCGCGGGTTTGGAGAACCGGCCCTTGCTCGGCAAGATGAAGATTTTGGCCGGCAATTCAAACCGGCCGCTCGCGGAGGCGATCGCCGCCTATCTCGGCGAGCCGCTGACCGGATGCCATGTCCGCCGGTTCGCCGACCTCGAGATCTTCGTCGAAATCCTCGAGAACGTGCGCGGACGCGACGCGTTCATCATCCAGTCGACGTCCTATCCGGCGAATGACAACCTGATGGAGTTGCTCATCATGATCGATGCGCTGAGGCGCGCCTCGGCGCAGCGCATCACGGCGGTCGTCCCCTATTTCGGCTACGCCCGCCAGGATCGAAAGCCGGGGCCGCGGTCGCCGATCTCGGCCAAGCTCGTGGCCAATCTCATCACCCGCGCCGGCGCCGACCGCGTGCTCACCGTCGATCTGCACGCCGGCCAGATCCAGGGCTTCTTCGACATCCCGACCGACAATCTTTTCGGCGCGCCGACCATGGTGCGCGACATCCAGGCCCATCACAACGGCAGCAAGAACGTCATGGTCGTGTCGCCCGACGTCGGCGGCGTGGTGCGCGCCCGCGCGCTCGCCAAGCGCCTCGACGCGCCGCTCGCCATCGTCGACAAGCGGCGCGACCGGGCGGGCGAATTGGAAGTGATGAACGTGATCGGCGATGTGCAGGGACGCAACTGCGTGCTGCTCGACGATATCGTCGATTCCGGCGGCACTCTGGTCAACGCGGCCGAGGCCTTGCTGGAGAAGGGCGCGGCCAGCGTTTCGGCCTATATCACCCACGGCGTGCTGTCGGGCGGGGCGGTCGCCCGCGTCGCCGCCTCGAAGCTCACCGAACTCGTGCTCACCGACACGATTCAGCCGACCGAAGCGGTCCGGGTCGCGCGCAACATCCGGGTGATCTCGATTGCGCCGTTGATCGGCGAGGCGATCGGGCGGATCGCCAAGGAGGAAAGCGTCTCCTCCCTGTTCAACTAGCCGGCCGAAGCCGGAGGCGTCCGAACGCCCGCTCGAGAGCCCCTATTTTCCAGTATCGACTTGCCGTCACGGCGCGCTTGCGCATAGTCTGAAATCGGCCGTCGGCAAGCGGCCGAAAATGCGCCGGCGTCGATCGACCGAACCGAAGATTTGGAGCTTCGGGGTTAATGCTTGACACGTCGGCGCCGGCAATACCTATGCTGACCAGCTGGTCAGTTTCGTGAGTTTCGCGGCGCGGCCGGACTTCGGCTCTCGCCTTAATCCGGAGGGTTGAAATGTTCGTTCGCGCTCACTGTCTCCTGACCACCGCCATTTGCGCGGGCGGCCTCCTCGCCTCCGCCGCGGCTTACGCCGCCGACGATCAAGCCCGCCGTCATCTATGATCTCGGCGGCAAGTTCGACAAATCCTTCAACGAGGGCGTGTTCAACGGCGCAACCAAGTTCAGCAAGGAGACCGACGTCCCCTTCCGCGACCTCGAGATCCAGAACGACGCCCAGCGCGAGCAGGTGCTGCGCAAGTTCGCCAAGGACGGCTTCTGCTCCGATCATCATGCCCGGCTTCGCCTGGGCGACCGCGCTCGGCAAGATCGCCGACGAGTTCCCCAACACCAAGTTCGGCATCATCGACATGGTCGTCGACAAGCCCAACGTGCAGTCGATGGTGTTCAAGGCGGAGGAAGGCTCGTTCCTGGTCGGCGTCATCGCGAACGAAACGTCGAAGACCGGCAAGGTCGGCTTCGTCGGCGGCATGGATATTCCGCTGATCTCGGCCTTCGAATGCGGCTACGCCCAAGGGGTCAAATACGATTCCGGCGGCAAGACCGACGTGATCGCCAACATGACCGGCACTACGCCGGCGGCCTGGAACGATCCGGTCAAGGGCGGCGAATTGGCGAAGTCGCAGATGGATCGCGGCGCCGACATCGTCTACGCCGCAGCCGGCGCGACCGGCCAGGGCGTTCTCAAGGCCGCCGCGGACGCCGGCAAGTTCGGAATCGGCGTCGACTCGGACCAGGACGGGCTCTTCCCCGGTCACGTCCTGACCTCGATGCTGAAGCGCGTCGACGTCGCGACCTATGAGTTCGTTCAAGGACGCCAAGGATGGGACCTGGAAGGCGGGCGATCCAGGTGTTCGGCCTGAAGAACAACGGCGTCGGCTACGCGGTCGACGACTACAACAAGGCCATCCTGACGGACGCCGCCAAGGCGAAGGCGGAGGCGGCGAAGGCCGACATCATTTCCGGCAAGATTAAGGTTCACGACTACATGTCCGACAACAAGTGCCCGACGTGATCCCTTCCCCCATTGGGGGAAGGTGGCCGCGCGAAGCGCGGCCGGATGAGGGTGCGCGTCGCATGGCGCGCGGCCAGGGGCTCGGCTCGCGTCCGAAGAGGCGCTTGCGCGCCCAAACCCTCATCCGGCCGCTTCGCGGCCACCTTCTTCCAAAGGAGAAGGGGCCGGGAGGCCAAAGGCGGTCGCAGTCCCGAAGCGCGCGGCGGCCAGTTATTGTGCGTGATTGGTGACTGCTTTGCCGACCGCCGAGGCCGACAAAGCCCCTCCCGCGATCGAGCTGATCGGAATCGACAAGAGCTTTGGCCCGGTCCACGCCAACAATCACGTCAATCTCGTCGTCGAGCGCGGCGTCATCCACGGCATCGTCGGCGAGAACGGCGCCGGAAAATCGACGCTCATGTCGATTCTCTACGGATTCTACGAGGCCGACTCCGGCGAGATCCGGATAAACGGCGAGCCGGTCAGGATCCGCTCGTCGCGCGAGGCGATCAGCCACGGCATCGGCATGGTGCATCAGCACTTCATGCTGGTGCCGCCGCTCTCCGTGCTCGAAAACGTCATGCTCGGCGCGGAGGGCGGGCCGCTGCTCGCCGAAGGCGCGGGCTTGATCCGCAAGCGGCTTGGCGAGCTCGGGCGCGAATACGGCCTCGAAGTCAATCCCGACGCCATCGTCGGCGAATTGTCGGTCGGCCTGCAGCAGCGGGTCGAGATCCTGAAAGCGCTGGTGCGCGGCGCGGACATTCTGGTGCTCGACGAGCCGACGGCGGTGCTGACGCCGGCCGAGGCCGACCAGCTGTTCGAGATGCTGAGAGTGCTCAAGGGCGAGAACAAGACGATCATTTTCATCACCCACAAGCTGCGCGAGATCATGAGTCTGACCGACCGCGTCTCGGTGATGCGGCGCGGCGAAATGGTCGCGACCTTCGACACCGACAAGACCTCGCCGCCGGAGCTCGCCGACGCGATGGTCGGGCGCAAGGTGATCCTGAAGATCGACAAGGGCCCCGCCCATCCGGGCAGAGATTGCGCTCGAGGCGCGAAATCTCGTGGTGCGCGACGATCGGGGAGTGGTTCGCGTCGACAGCGTCTCTTTCACCCTGCGCGAGGGCGAGATCCTCGGCGTCGCGGGCGTCGCCGGCAACGGGCAGTCGGAGCTTCTCGAGGCGCTCGCCGGCATCCGCCCGCTCAGCGCCGGCGAAATCCTCATCGACGGCGAGATCGTCCCAGCGGCCAAGCGCAACCCGCGGCTCGAGCGCCTGATCGGCATCGGTCATGTCCCCGAGGATCGCCACCGCGTCGGTCTTGTGATGCCGTTCGAAGCCTGCGAAAGCGCGATGCTCGGCTTCCATGACGAGCGGGTGTACGGCAAAGGCGTGCTGTTCGACCGCAGGGCGATCATCGCCGACGCCCTGAGCAAGATGAAGGCCTTCGACGTCAGGCCGCCATCGCCGCTGCTCAAGACCGCCAACTTCTCCGGCGGCAATCAGCAGAAGATCGTGCTTGCGCGCGAGATCGAGCGCAATCCCAAGATCCTCCTCGTCGGCCAGCCCACCCGCGGCGTCGACATCGGCGCGATCGAATTCATCCACAAGCGCATCGTCGCCCAGCGGGACGCCGGCAAGGCGCTGCTCCTGGTTTCGGTCGAGCTGGACGAGATCTTCGCCCTTTCCGACCGCATCATCGTCTTGTGCGCCGGCCGGGTGACCGGCGAGCGGCGGCCCGAGGACACCAACGCCCAGGACCTCGGCCTCCTGATGGCCGGAGTGAGCGAGCGCGCGGCATGAGCTCGCCGTTGCGGCCGCTGCCGGTCTGGGCGGACGTCGCCCTGATCCCGCTCATCAATGTCGCCGCGGCTTTCGTCATTTCCGGCTTCGTGGTGCTGGCGATCGGAGAAAATCCGCTCGAGGCGGTGCAGATCCTTATCACCGGCGCTCTCGGCGATCTCGAAGGGATCGGGTTCACGCTCTATTACGCGACCAGTTTCATCTTCACCGGCCTCGCGGTCGCGATCTGCTTCCACGCCGGGCTGTTCAACATCGGCGTCGAGGGCCAGGCCTATGTCGCGGGCCTGGGCGCGGCGCTTGTCGCGCTCCATCTCGGCTTTCTGCCCGGCTATTCGCTCGTCCTCGTGGCGATCATCGGGGCGGCTCTGTTCGGCGCGGCGTTCGCCTTCATTCCCGGTTATCTTCAGGCCAAGCGCGACAGCCACATCGTCATCACGACGATCATGTTCAATTACATCGCCTCGGCCTTGATGGGCTACCTGATCGTCAACGTGATGCGCGAGCCCGGTCAGATGAACCCCGAGACTCCGGGGTTTTCCATCTACGGCCAGGTTCCCCAGTTCCACGAGCTGCTAACTCCGCTCGGAATCCATTGGCCGGTCACGCCGTTCAATCTGTCGTTCCTGCTCGCGCTCGCCGCCGCGTTCGCCGTCTGGGTCGTGATCTGGCGCACCCGGCTCGGCTACGAAATCCGCACCGTCGGCGCCAATGCGACCGCCGCCGTCTACGGCGGCATCTCGCCGGCGCGGGTGACGATCGTCACTACGCTGCTCTCGGGGGCGCTCGCGGGCGGCATGGCGGTCAACGTGATCCTCGGCGAGGAGCACCGGCTCATCCTCGAATACACGGCAGGCTTCGGCTTCGTCGGCATCGCGGTCGCGCTCATGGGGCGCGCCCACCCGGTCGGCATCATCCTCGCCGCGATCCTGTTCGGCATCCTCTACCAGGGCGGCGCGGAGCTCGCGTTCGAGAAGCCGAAAATCAGCCGCGACATGATCGTGGTCATCCAGGGCCTCGTCGTCTTGTTCGCGGGCGCGCTCGAGCACATGTTCCGCCGTCCGGTCGCCGTGCTGCTCGCGCGGCGCACCACCTCCCCGCCGATCTGAGGGGCGGCGCGCGATGGACCTCTTCAACGCGTTCATCGTCGTCTTCGCCTCCGGCATCCGGCTCGGCACGCCGTTGATCCTCGCCTGCCTCGCCGGTCTCTGGTCGGAGCGCTCGGGCGTGGTCGACATCGGGCTTGAGGGCAAGATCCTGGTCGGCGCCTTCGGCTCGGCGGCGGTCGCGACCTTCACCGGCAGCGTCTGGCTCGGACTGCTCGCGGGCCTTGTCTCGACGATCGGGGTTTCGCTCATCCACGGCTACGCCTCGATCGACCAGCGCGCCAACCAGATCGTCTCCGGAACCGCGATCAACATGGTCGCCGACGGCATGACGGCGCTGATCGGCAACGCGATCTGGTCGCAGGGCGGCCGGACGCCGGAACTGCCTGCAGACGCCCAGTTTCACACCATCGAATTGCCGTTCGCGCACTCGTTCGGGAGCATCCCGATCGTCGGACCGATCTACGAGCGTCTGATCTCCGGGCACGACATCATCACCTATGCCGCGTTCCTGCTGGTGCCGCTCACCTATTGGGCGCTCTACAGCACCCGGTTCGGACTGCGCCTGCGCGCGGTCGGCGAAAATCCGGCCGCGGTCGACACCGCCGGCATATCGGTCAGGGCCTTGCGCTATGGGGCGGTGATGATCTGCGGCGTTCTGGTCGGCCTCGCCGGCGTCTATCTGGTGCTGTCGCAGGAGGCCTATTTCCAGCCGCATATGAGCGCGGGGCGGGGCTTCATCGCGCTTGCGGCGCTCGTGTTCGCGAAATGGCGGCCGTGGCCGGCGCTCGCGACCTGCCTCCTGTTCGGCTTTCTCGATGCGGTCGCGATCCGCATGCAGGGCGTCGAGCTGCCGGTGATCGGGCCGGTGCCGGTGCAGGCGATCGAGGCGCTGCCCTATATCCTCACCGTCGTGTTGCTGGCGGGCTTCATCGGCAAGGCGATCCCGCCCAAGGCGTCGGGGATACCTTATGTCAAAGAGCGCTGAGCGGTGAGTTCAGATCGACGCGCGAGCGAGACCCCTTCTCCCTCAGGGGGAAGGTGGCGCGCGTAGCGCTGCCCGATTTTCTCCCGGGTCGTCTGGGCGCAAGACGAGGGCGGTCAATGTTCGCCGCGCGAACCCTCACCCCAACCCCTCCCCGTAGGAGGGCGGGGACCGCGCGTCGACGGAAACACCGAGGCCGCGCTGCAAGAGCTGTTCGCGGCGGCGAAAGCCGCGCAGGCCAACGCCTATGCGCCCTATTCGCGATTTCGGGTTGGCGCCGCGCTGCGCTCCGAAAGCGGCTCGATCCATGCCGGCTGCAATGTCGAGAACGCCGCCTATCCGCAAGGGTCCTGCGCGGAAGCGGGCGCGATCGCCGCGATGGCGCTCGCCGGGGGCCGGCGGATCGCCGAGATCCTGGTCGTCGGCGACGGCGAGGCGCTCTGCACGCCCTGCGGCGGCTGCCGCCAGCGCATCCGCGAGTTCGCCGACGCTTCAACGCCGGTGCATGTCGCCGGGCCGGACGGCGTGCGGCGGACGTTCACGCTCGGCGAGCTTCTGCCGGAATCCTTCGGCCCCGATCATCTGACCGTGTAAGGGGCAAGGCAAAGGACACCCATGAAAGCGTGGCAATTCGACCGCCTCGGGGGAACTCTCAAGCTTGACGACGCGCCGATCCCCGAGCCTCGGCCTGGCAGCGTCGTCATCAAGATCGAGACTTCGGCCTTGATGTCCTATCTGAAGTCCTACGTCGAAGGCAGGCTCTCGATTTACAGTCCGCCGGAGGGCTGGTTCACGCCCGGCGGCAATGGCGTCGGAATCGTCCATGAGGTCGGCCCCGAGGTCTATCATCTGAAGCCTGGACAGCGCGTCCTGGTTTCCTCTCATGTGGTCGCCGACGAGAACGTCCCGGAGCCGGCGCAATTCCTGCTTGGGGTCACAGCTGGGGGTGCGGACGGGAAGGCGTTGCAGGCGGACTGGCGCGACGGAACGCTCGCCGAATATGCGCGACTGCCGAAGGCGTCGGTGACCGCGATCAATGGATTGGACGCGATCGACCCCGTACAGCTCGCGGTGCTTCCCCGATTCGCCGTCCCTTACGGCGGCCTCATTCGCGCGCGCCTCGCTGCGGGCGAAACCATCATTGTTAGCGGCGCGACAGGCGCCTACGGCGCCGCCGCCGTCCTGCTCGCGGTCGCCCTCGGCGCGGCCCGCGTTGTTGCGGCCGGCCGCAACGCAAGCAAGCTCGACGCCGTCCAACGCGCAGCTGGCCCGCGCGTCGCGACAGTGGCGCTCTCGGGTGATGTCAAGGCGGACGCAGAAAGCCTGCGCGCCGCAGCGGGCGGCGGCGCCCACGCGGCGCTCGATATCGTAGGCAATGCGCAGGACGCCAATGCGACGCTTGCGGCCCTGCGCGCCCTACGGCGCGGCGGGCGGCTCGCGCTCATGGGGAGCATGGGGGTTCCGCTCTCGATCTCCTACCTCGAAGTGATGCTGAACAATCTCGAGATCGTCGGTCAGTTCATGTATCCGCGCGACGTTTTCAGGCGTCTCTGCGATCTGGCGCGGTCGGGGTTGCTCAACATCGACGCCATTCGGACACGCTCCTTTGCCTTGGACGCGCTCCCCGCCGCGATGGAGGCCGCCGCGCATGCCGACGGCCTCGAATGCATCGTCGTCAAGCCGTCCTGAAGGAGCCTTTTTGATCGTCAGGGTGGCTGGGCCGGCTGGGAAGCGCGCCGCCTTATCGAGGCTAGAACAGCGGATCGTCGGCGAACCAGCGCCTGCCCCGGTAGACAATCTCGGTCCCCTCGTCGTCGCTGCCGACAACATCGACCTGCGCGCCCTTCTTGAGATAAACGCAGCCCTTCCATCGCACCGCATAAGGCGGCCGGCCATTGTTGAGGCTTGCCAAAGTGCGCTCGTGCGCCTCCGCCCAGGACGGGCAAAATCGCGCGTCCTGGGGCAGAATTTTGCTCTGCGGCGCGGTGGACCCGGCGTCGGCTGCGCCCGTGACCGCGCAAATTGCGACCAGCGCGAGGAAGCCGGCGCGTTCGCCGGAACGAGCTGCTTCTTTCGCCTTGCGCCGCATGATCATCGCCCGCTCGCCTATTCCGATTTGTCAACCGCGCGCTCACACCTCTCGCCACGGCGGCTTCGAGGGATCGCTGAGGGTGAAGTTGACTGGACCGGTGCCGCAAATCGCGATCACGACCGGCTCGTTGTGGCTCCGGATCACGCCATCGTAGTGCGGCGTGAGCGCCACGCGCCGCACATAGCTGCCGGCGGGAACCGGCACGCAGGCGGCCGGGTCGAAGTCGGCCCCGCTGTTGCACCACCAGATTCCCGACAGCACCATGCAGTAGCGGTCGGTCGAATAGAAATGGGGCGCGCTCATGTATCCGGGATGCCAGCGGACAAGGGTGTAATAGAGGCCCGGCGCGGTGGTTTTCCCGGCGAGCGCGACAGTGTCGACGCTGCCGGGTGGAAATGGCGGCAAGGTTTGCCACTGCAGCTTGTCCGGCGGCGTGATGATGGTCTGCTCCGGATTGAGCGGGCTCGCGGCCGCGCCCGATACCCCGAGCGGCAGCGCCGCCATAAGCGACGTGAGCAGCAAATCGCGCCGGCTTGCTTGATGGTCCATGAGGCAACCTCCCTTGCGTTCGCAATCTTTCGGCTTTTCGCCTGCGGCTCTATTATGCCGGGAGTTGAGGATCGGGTCGAACGCCTGCCCGCGATCTTGGCGTGAACTCTGAGGAGCGAGCGATGGACCCTTCCCCCGACGCCGCGATCGCCGCGCTCAAGGCCCATGGCGTCGACTCGCTGCCCCGGCTCGCGATCGTGCTCGGCTCCGGGCTCGGCGCCTTCGCCGACGAGGCGCGCGAAGCGATCAGCGTCTCCTATCTCGACATTCCCGGCTTTCCGATACCCACCGTCGAGGGCCACGCCGGGCGGCTGGTCGTCGGCGCGATCGAAGGCCGACGGGTCGCGCTGTTCCAGGGCCGCGGCCACTACTACGAGCGCGGCGACGCCAATGCGATGCGCGTCGCGATCGACGCCTTCCGCAAGCTCGGCGGCGAGGCGCTGCTCCTCACCAACGCCGCCGGCGGCCTCAACACGGAATGGGCGCCGCCGTCGCTGGTCGCGATCACCGATCACATCAATTTTTCCGGGACCAATCCGCTGATCGGCCATATCGGCCACGACCGTTTCGTGCCGCTGACGCGCGCCTACGACGAAGCGCTGCGGGCGAGCCTGCACGAAGCGGCGCGAGCGACGGGCGTTACCCTCAACGATGGCGTCTACATGTGGTTCTCCGGCCCGAGCTTCGAGACGCCGGCCGAGATTCGCGCGGCGAAAATCCTCGGCGCCGACCTCGTCGGCATGTCGACCGTGCCCGAGGTGATCCTGGCGCGGCGCGCGGGCCTGCGCTGCGCGGCCGTCTCGGTCGTCACCAACTACGCCGCGGGGCTTGCCGGCGGCGACCCGAGCCACGAAGAGACGCAAGCCGTCGCGCATGAGGCCGCCGACCGCTTCAAGCGCCTGCTGCGCGCCTTCATCGGCGCCTATGAGCCAAAGCGCGGATGACTTTCTCACACGGCGACGCCCCCTCCACCATGCTTCGCATGGTCCCCCTCCCCCGCTTCGCGTCGGAGGATGAGTCCGCACAATTTTCGGCGCTTTCGATCCTCCCATGCCGCGAAGCGGCGGGGGAGGGGGACCGTCCGAAGGACGGTGGTGGGGGCGATGCGCGATGACCCCACCATGATCCTCCCGCAAGAAATCATTCGCGCCAAGCGCGACGGCGAGGCGTTGAGCGCGGGCGAGATCGGCGAATTCATCGCCGGCCTGGTCAGCGGCGCCGTGACCGAGGGGCAAGCCGCCGCTTTCGCCATGGCGGTCTTCTTTCGCGGCATGACGCTGGACGAGCGCGTCGCGCTGACCCGCGCGATGACGCGCTCGGGCGCGAGCCTCGACTGGCGCTCGGAGAACCTGCGCGGCCCGATCCTCGACAAGCACTCGACCGGCGGAGTCGGCGACAACGTCTCGCTGATGCTCGCGCCGATGCTGGCCGCCTGCGGCGCCTTCGTGCCGATGATTTCCGGCCGCGGTCTCGGCCATACCGGCGGCACGCTCGACAAGCTCGATTCGATTCCGGGCTACGTCTCGCAGCCGGACCTTGCGCTGTTCAAGCGGGTGGTCAGGGACGCGGGCTCAGCCATCATCGGCCAGACGGCGGATCTCGCGCCGGCCGACCGGCGCCTCTACGCCATCCGCGACGTCACCGCGACGGTCGAATCGGTCGCGCTCATCACCGCCTCGATCCTGTCGAAGAAGCTCGCCGCCGGGCTGCAAGGGCTGGTGATGGACGTCAAGTCGGGCTCGGGCGCCTTCATGCCAACCCTGAACGGCGCCCGCGAGCTCGCCGAGAGCATCGCAGCCGTCGCCACCGACGCCGGCCTGCCGACGATCTCGCTCATCACCGACATGAACGAGCCGCTCGCCAGCGCCGCCGGCAACGCGGTCGAGGTGCGCAACGCCGTCGATTACCTGACCGGCGCCAGGCGCGATCCGCGCCTCGACCGGGTGACGATGGCGCTCGGCGCCGACCTGCTCGCGCTTTCCGGCCTCGCGCCCGACGCCCGTGCCGGAGAAGCGGCCTTGAAGCGCGCGCTCGACAGCGGCGCGGCGGCGGAGCGGTTCGAGCGCATGGTCGCCGGACTCGGGGGACCGACAAACTTCATCTCGCGCGCGCACGCGCTTCTGCCCCGCGCCCCGGTCCTCGTCGACGCGACGCCTGAGGCGAGCGGCTTCGTCGAGGAGATCGACGTGCGCGCGGTCGGGCTCGCGGTCGTCGAGCTCGGCGGCGGCCGGGCGCGCGCCGCCGATGCGATCGATCCCGCCGTCGGCCTGACCGAGCTCGCGCCGATCGGCGCCGAGGTTAACGCCGACCGGCCGCTCGCCCGCATCCACGCGCGCGACGTCGCCCAGGCCGAGGCCGCGGCGAAGCGCCTGCGCGCCGCCTATCGCCTTGGCGCAGCGCCGCTCTCGCCCGCCGACCCGGTGATCGAGCGCATCGTTGGAACGCCGTGAGCATCCGAGCTCTGGCGGCTCCCCCTCCACCGCCCTGCGGGCGGTCCCCCTCCCCCATTTCATGGGGGAGGATGCGGGCGCCGCCTTTTCCTCCCCTGCGCAGCGGGGGAGGGGGACCATCCGGAGGATGGTGGAGGGGGCGAGGAGCGCCCTGCCCATGACCATCTTTCTCGCCGTCTCGGGCTGGGACTTGGACCCCTGGCGGCGGCGGCTTGAAGCCCTTCTGCCGACGCACAAGGTCGCCACGCTCGGCGAGCCGTTCGACCGCGCGGCGATCCGCTACGCTCTCTCCTGGCGCCATCCGCCGGGCGCGCTCTCAAACCTGCCGAACCTCGAGGCGATCTTCTCGCTCGGCGCCGGCGTCGATCATCTGTTCGCCGACCCGGCCCTGCCGGACAAGCCGGTTGTGCGCGTCATCGATCCCGACCTCACCACGCGGATGAGCGAGTGGGTGGTCATGCACGCGCTCGCGCACTTGCGCCAGTTGCGCCGCTACGAGCGCCAGCAGCGCGAACGCCTGTGGGCGGACGACGACGATCAGCCGAAGGCCGCCGAGATCCAGGTCGGCGTGCTCGGCCTTGGCGTCCTCGGCGCCGACGCCGCATTGAAGCTCGGCGCGCTCGGCTTCAGGGTCGCCGGCTGGAGCGCGAGCGAGAAGTCGCTCAACGGCGTCGCCTGCTTCCATGGGCCCGAGGGCCTCAAGCGCCTGCTCGCGATGACCGACATGCTCATCGTGCTGCTTCCGCTGACTGACGCCACGCGGGGCGTCGTCGACGCTTCGCTCCTCGGCCAGCTCCGGCGGGGCGGCCGGCTCGGCGGTCCCGTCCTCATCAACGCCGGGCGCGGCGGCTTGCAGGTCGAAGCCGACATCCTCGCCGCGCTCGATTCCGGGCGCCTCAAGGGCGCCTCGCTCGACGTGTTCGAGCGCGAGCCCTTGCCAAAGGATTCGCGCCTCTGGAGCCACCCCGCCGTCTACGTGAGCCCCCACAACGCCGCCGTCTCGACGCCTGAAGCCATCGCGGGGTTCGTCGCCAGCCAGATCGAGGCGCACGAACGCGGCGAGCCGCTGCGCCATCTCGTCGATCGGCGGCGCGGATATTGAGGCGGGCGGGGCTACCGAACCCCTGTCGCGCGAAGCGACCTGTCCGGGGATGCAAATCGACAGCTTTTGCTGCTATGTTTGGCGCATCGGAATGCACCCCAGATTCTGGTTGCGCGTGTCGCCTCTCGAGCCAAGAGGATTCGCAGAGTTGAAAATCAAAGTTGTGGTGCACGAGGTTGAGGAAGGTGGCTATTGGGCCGAGGTCCCGGCGATTCCGGGCTGCGCCACGCAGGGCGAGACCATGGAGGAGCTGCTGCGCAACCTGCATGAGGCGATCGAAGGATGCTTGTCGGTGGACGTGGCCGAGCCCCAAGCGGACATTGCCGCGCGCATTCTGGAAATCGCCATATGAATTCGATGTCGGGCCGCGAACTGGCCCGACTTCTGGAGCTGAGGGGCTGGCGCCTGCTCCGGATAAAGCGGCAGTCATCATGTTTACGGCAAGGACGGAAGCGCAGTCCGTCTGTCGGTTCCGATCCATGGAAATCGCCCGCTGAAGACGGGTCTCTTGCGGCATTTGGCGAAGCTCGCCGATATTCCCGAAGGCGAGTTGCGTTGAACGCATTTCCCGCACGCCATTCGCCAACCCTCTGAAATGCCGTTATCGTCGGCTCTCGCAGGCGAGAAAAGCCGAGGGAGGGGAAACATGCTCTGGGGAATCGATCCGCTGCTTGACGCGGACCTGCTCTATGCGCTGAGGCGGATGGGGCACGGCGACGAGATCGCCGTCGTCGACACCAACTACCCTGCGGTCTCGACCGCGATGTCGACCGCCACCGGCTCGCCCTTGCTCATGGCCGGCGTTTCCGCCGCCCGCGCCGTCGAGGCGATCCTCTCGGTGATGCCGCTCGACACGTTCGTCCCCGACCCCGCGGGCCGGATGGAAGTGGTCGGCGATCCCGACGCCATTCCGCCGGTGCAGCGCGAGGTGCAGGCCGTGCTCGACCGCGCCGCGGGCAAGCACGTGCCGCTGCAAGGCATCGAGCGCTTCGACTTCTACGAGCGCGCCAGAGGCGCCTTCGTCATCCTCATCACCGGCGAACGCCGCTTCTACGGCGACTTCATCTTCAAGAAAGGCGTCGTCCCGCCGGAGTAACGCCTCTCCCGAGGGGAGAGGGGTAGGGGTGAGGGTAGTTCCCCTCTCTCGTTGGGAGAGGGGAGGGTGAGGGGACCGACCTATGGCGCATGAGCGCCGCCAGTTCGCCCGCGCTTTACGAAAGCAGGCGACCAAGGCCGAAGACATCCTTTGGGCGCAACTGCGCGGCTCTCGCTTCGAGGGCGCGAAATTCCGGCGGCAGGTTCCGTTCGACCGATACGTCATCGACTTCTACTGTCACGCGGCCAAGCTTGTCATCGAGTTGGACGGCGCGCAGCATGAATGGTTCGCGGACTACGACGCAGGGCGGAGCGCGGTCATTGAAAACTTCGGGGTTCGGGTCCTGCGTTTCGCCAATGCCGAGGTCTGCGACGACCTCAATTTCGTTTTGACGCGAATTCGCGCGAAGCTGCGCCGGCCCTTCAACTGAGGCGTCGAACCCCTCACCCCCGCCCCCCGGGGAGAGGGGTTTCATCGCGCCTTCAAACCCAAGAGATAGGCGATCACCGCATCCGCCTGAGTGCTCGGCATGAGGAAGGCGGGCATGGCGCTTATGGCGCGCGCTTCGCCGTGAGGCTTCATGAGAAAGTCATGCAGGAAAGCCTCGTTCACGTTGGGCCGGGCGGCGATCCCGGCGAAGGCGGCGCGGGCGGCTTCATCGTCGGCGGGACAGCCTGATCATTCGTCACGACATGGCAATTCGCGCAGATTTTCAGAGCGATTTGGCGGCCTTCGGCAACCTTCGCGTTCTGCCCAAGCGCCGGCGCGGCGCCGATCAGCGCGAGGCTCAGGGCGAGCGCGACAAAAGATCGTGTCATGACGTCCTCGAATGGCCGAGCGCATGGGTTGGATGGGCGATTTGCCCCTAAGATTCATGCGTCCGCTTGGTTTACATATCATCCATCTTGCACAAGTGCATATCGCCGCGTCCCGTTGCAGAAGAAGGCGCCCAAGCCATTGAAAAAACTCCGTCGGACGCGAAGACAACAGCTCTTGGCCCTGGCCGCCCCGGCAAGCTTACCCCAGCGCCCGCAACACCCCCGGCAGCGCCTCCGGCAGGTCCTCGGCGATGAGGCCCTCCCCGAGCGCCCGGCCGCAGGCGCCGTGCAGCCAGACGGCCGCGGAGGCGGCTTCGAACGGCGCCATCCCCTGGGCGGCGAGGCCGGAGACGAGGCCCGAGAGCACGTCGCCGGAGCCGGCGGTGGCGAGCCACGGCGGCAGGTCCCAGCCGATCGTCGCGCGGCCGTCCGGCGCGGCGACCACGGTGTCGGCGCCCTTGATGAGTACGACGGCGCCCATGAAGCGCGCGGCGATACGGGCGCGCGTGAGCTTGTCGTCTTCGAGCCTGACGCCGGGCGCGCCCTCGAAGAGCCGCGCGAACTCGCCCTCGTGCGGGGTCAGGACGGCGCCGTGTCCGCCGCGGGCGATCAGCGCCTTGAGCCGCGCCGCGTCGCCGGCGAAGCTCACCAGCGCGTCGGCGTCGAGCACGACCGTCCGCCGCTCGGCGGGCTTCGTCAGCGCCGCCGCGACCAGCTTGCGCAACGCCGGACCGACGCCCGCGCCGGGACCGAGCGTGATCGCGCGCCTTCGCTCGTCGTCGAGCAGCGCCTCGAATTCGCGGGTGTTGGCGAACGGCGCGACCATCACCGCGGTCAGATGCGCGGCGTTGACGGCGACCGCGTCGGGCGGGCTCGCGAGGGTGACGATGCCGGCGCCCGAGCGCAGCGCCGCACGCGCGGCGAGCCGGGCGGCCCCGGTCCGATGCGCCTCGCCGCTGAGGACGAGAACCGCGCCGCGGGCGTATTTGTGGCTTTCGGCGCTCGACCCGCGGCAGCGCCGCACGCCAGACGGCGGGCGCGTTGACGAAGGCTTGCGGCGCGATGCGCTTGAGCGCCGCCTCGGGGATGCCGATGTCGGCGAGCCGGATCGCGCCGCCGAGCGCGCGGCCAGGCAAGAGCAGATGGCCGGGCTTGAGCCGGAAGAAGGTGACGCTCGCGCTCGCCTCGACCGCGACGCCGCGCACCTTGCCCGTTCCCCCATCGACGCCGGAGGGGACGTCGACCGCGAGCACGCGCCCGCCGGCGCGGGCGAACGCATTGACGCGCTCGATGATCGTTTTCGCTTCGCCGTCGATGTCGCGCGCGAGGCCGGCGCCGAACAGGGCGTCGATCACACAAGCGGCGCCGTGCGGATCAAGCGCCGCGGCGTCGAGGACCCGCCCGTCATAGCGCGCGGCGGCGAGCGCCGGATCGCCTTTCAGCGCTTCGCGTTCGCCCAGGAGCCCAAGCTCGACCGGGTAGCCGCGCTCAGCCAGAAGGCGCGCGGCGACGAAGCCGTCGCCGCCATTGCCGCCCGGGCCGCAGAGGACGACGATCCGGCCGCGCGATTTGGTGAGCCGCGCCGCTTCGTCGGCGACCGCAAGGCCGGCCCGCTCCATGAGCGCGATGCCCGGCGTTCCGGCGGCGACGGCGAAGCGGTCAGCCTCGCTCATTTCGGCCGGGGTCAGGAGCTCGGGGCGCGCGCTGGGATCGAGCATGGCGGCGAGGGTGCTCGCGCCGGCGCGCGTGCGCAAGCGGCAAAAACACGCTTTCCATCGCCCGGGATTCTGCTATATCCCGCCCCGCGCTGATCCCCGATAGCTCAGCTGGTAGAGCATTCGACTGTTAATCGAATGGTCGCAGGTTCGAAGTCCTGCTCGGGGAGCCAAATATTTCAAAAACTTAGCGAAACATTCTCAGACCTGACCACCGAAATTTACCTCTTGGGACAACGTCTGGGACAACATCATCGCATTTTCGCTCGGTGGCGGTGCGTGAAGCGTCCGAACGGGGTTCGTTTGGCCCATCGGCGGCGATGCCTGTCCAGACCAGACTATCACTCCGGCCCTTTCGACGGCTTCGTTAGAGGCGACGAAATAAGCGCGTGATAGATGGTAGGACGCGTCGAAAATCGCGCGCTGACGCGACTACCACAGCCTCAGAGCAGGGAGCTGCACGCAATACTTCCGATCGAAGGCAGATAGCGGCTTCGGCCCGAGCCGCCGCTATAGCGAGGAAAGCGCTCGGTCGCAATTCGTTGAAAATAGCTTGTCCATTTTTCACCCATGCGCAGACGATGATCCGATCGTCGATCTAGATACTCCGCGTTTGATTGAACGGAACAAGGGAGCGAATGACCCGGAGCATATAGCGTATAGCCGAGATAACGTGGCTTTGAAGTCCCCGACGATGCGGCAGACGCACGCGGCGGGCGAGCGATTGTTTGTCGATTGGGCCGGCGACGGGCTCTCAGTGGTCGTTGACCGGCCCCACCGGGGAAATCCGCATGGCGCAGATCTTCGTCGCCGTGCTCGGTGCCTCGAGCATCACCTTTGCGCTGCGAGCTGGACGGAGGCGCCCAGCCCAGCACCAGAACTCCGCCGCGGCCCGTGGTTACAAACATACAGCTGTTCACGAGCGGCACCGCGCGGTTGCGTCGAAGAACGGTCAGTCCAGCTCGTTGTATAACCGCGCGTCGTAGAGCGCACCTTCCATAGGCAAGAGCCTTTCGCGAAATGCGCGCGTGTGAGCCGCCATGAGGTGGGTGTCGCGGGATTTTCTTGTCGTCCACTCCTCGATGACCGTGAAGTGGTTCGGGTGATCCGCCTCTGGAAGCACTTCGTAGCCGATATTGCCATCGTCCTGGGAGGTGTCGATGCTCATTGTGTCGAGCAACGCCAGGCAGTCTACCTCGTACTGCTGAAAGACGTCGACGTGGGTCAGGACATAGATTGTGCCCGGTCGATCCCCGCCCTTTACCGGGCGGCCATAAATGCCGCTGCTAACGCGTTCGTCGCGGGGCGCAATCAAAATCTTTTCGAGTTCGTTGCGGAAGTGCAAGGTGCTCGCGGCTTTGTCGTGGGCCATGAACCCGGCGGCATCTTTCCAGACCTCCAGGATCGCGAAGCGATTCGGGCGCGTGGTTTCTCGCAGCACATCCAGGCGCTGGTTGCCGGCCTCCTTGCGACTCGCGTCGCGGTAGCGCTCGAGCAGCGTCGCGCCTGAAGCAACTTCATTTGGCATGACGCTGACATAGGTAACGAGATAGACCGGGCTGCCCTGGGCGCGAGCGGGGTGCGTGAGCGTTGCCGCGAGAAGCGCCACGACCAGTCGAAAGATTGTACGCAGGCGCGTTCCCAAGATTGTTGGCCAATCGCCGCGCCACGGCCTTATACGGAGTGAGACTGCGTCCTTAGCAACAACGTGACCGGACATCTTCAGATTGCTCGATAGCGCACCCATGCTCATGCTTCACTCCGCCGTCTCGGATAGCCCTCACCACAATGACGCCGGAGCGACCACACTGTGGGCTCAACCGAAAATGACCATCCCAAGACATCATCTCTAAAGGGTATGGGCGATGCTTTTTCTCTCCGCTAGCGCAAGGCGCTAGAAAGCTTTCCCGCTAGTACACAAGACTAATCTATTCTGATCACCTCAAAGGCTCTAGCATACTGAGATTGTCTTGAGCGCGCTCCTTGGTTGGGGCGGGCCATACCTTCGTTTAGTCGCGGGCTCAATCTTGGATGAGTTGTGGAAATTTCGCAGAACTCGTCCGCAAACTGAATGCCAACTTCGTATGCTCCGATCAAGTTTGCCCGATCGTGATATACTGGTGAATGGCGGCTTTTTGTGCGCCAAGTTGAAGGTGCGGGGGCTTCAAGAGCGCAGCGACCGACACCGTGCGTGCACAGTCGTCAGCTAAGATGAGTGGGCGCTCGGTTGGCGACCGCGGATGGGGCTGCTCGATAGCAGCGATTACGCTTGACGAAAAGGGAGTTCAGCCGCTTCGCAGGCGGTCTGTGATCGAAAGTTCGAGAGCGCCACTCCGACGAGTTGAACGCCTTTCGGCGACGGGAACACAGACCGGATCAGGTCTAGGGCGACCTGATTCAGCTTCTCCCTCGTTTGGATCGTCATTTCCATCGACCGGCTGCGAGTGGATATCTGAAAGTCGAACCATTTGATCTTCACCGTGACGGTCCGGCCATGAGAGCTCGTTTTCTCGCACCAAGCCCAGACCTCATCGGCCATCGCGATCACACCGGCCTCGATTTGAACGGGATCAATCCGGTCCTCCGGGAAAGTCGCCTCGGATCCCAAAGACTTTCGCTCTCTGTCAGGTTGAACGAGCCGGTCGTCCTGACCTCGCGCGATGTCGTGGTGCCAACTCCCCGCCTTGCCGAAGTGCTGCCGCAGAAAGGAAAAGGTTTGTCGCCGTAAATCCGCACCCGTCTCAATGCCTAGCGCGGGCGTCCTGGCCGCGGTCTTTGGACCTACGCCGTGGAACTTCGCCACCGGTAGGGTCGCAACAAAGGCTTCCGACTGGCCGGGTAGGATCGCGAACTGGCCGTTTGGTTTGCGATAATCCGATGCGAGCTTGGCGAGGAACTTGTTGCAGGAGATTCCAGCCGAGGCTGTGAGCCTGGCTTCCTCGTAGATACGCGCCCTGATTTCCTTGACGGTCTCCCACGCAGTCGCGATGCCCTTGAGATTGTCGGTGACGTCCAGATAGGCTTCATCGAGGGAGAGCGGTTCGACCAACCGAGTGTAGCGCTTGAAGATCGCGTGAATTTGTCTGGACACTTCGCGGTAAACGTCGAACCTCGGCGGGACAAACACGAGTTCGGCGCACTTCCGAATCGCGACGGTTGAACGGCATCGCCGAGCGATCTCCGAAACTTCGCGCTTCGTAGCTCGCCGCAGCGACGACGCCGCGTTTGGCCGGATAGCCGACCGCCACCGGCTTGCCATTGAAGCCGGCTCGTCGCGCTGTTCAACGGACGCATAAACGCGTCCATGTCGACGTGGATGATCTTGCGAATCCGCCCTTGGTCTATCAAAGGATGTGGCACCTAGCTGCGACGTCGACAACCTCAAATCGAATCGGCTCAACGCGGGCTACGACGATGTAGCACCGTCGATCGTCCGTCCTTGCGGCGACCAGCTTCTGCGCGACGAAATCGAAGCGAACTTGAGCGATGCCGCGGCGCTCCGCGGTGAAGTTGAATCCCCTGAAATCCGCCCGGTCCAATAGAGTTGAGGCGGCTTGGTCCATACCAACGTTTGGGTTCGCACAACCAACGCACGACCCACGCCTACCAACGTACGATAAAGAAATACGCTGCACACGGCTAAATTCGTTGCCGAGACCGCGATTGGATCGCGAGCCTTTCGAGCAATAGCCCCCGGTCAATCGATGAGCGATTCCTCTGCAATCCGGATTGTTCACCCTTCTCAATTCGATAAGGGCACGCTGCAGACGCCCGGCTCGGAGCGCCAAGCCGCGATTGCGCCGCAACTCGGCGTCCAGTCGATGATGTGGGGCGGCTTGTTCGAGGTAAAGCCGGGCGCCCGGACGGGGATTCACCATCATGGCGTGCAACAGACCATCGCATACGTTTTGTCGGGCGTGTGTGAAGTGCGGTGGGGCTTGGACGGCGAATTCGCAGCGAGTGCGGAGGCCGGCGATTTCATTCACGTTCCAGCGTTCTTGCTACACATGGAAATCAATCCGTCGAGTTCGCGACCCTTCCGATGGGTGGTGGTGAGGAGCACGTCGACTCCGATCGTGGTCAATCTTCCAGAGGATACGTGGCGATCGTTCTCAGACGCCGGGAACGTCGCTGCCGGCCAGCCGTTTACAGGGAACGGATCGATCACCAACGAAGGCGCCTGTCATGGATGAAAAGGAACACCGAGGTTTTCGGATCAGCCGCCGAGCGGTTTTAGAGTCCGGAACCGTCACAGCGGCCTTCATGCTTGGCGGGTTTCCGCAGATCGCGCTAGCCGATGAGACATCCGACGCCGAGACGACGATCAGTCCAATAAACGTCGATCTTCAAGTTAACGGCCTGCTCCACAGTCTGACGCTCGATCCGAGGACAACGCTTCTCGATGCTTTGCGTGAACATCTCGCGCTGACAGGATCCAAGAAGGGTTGCGACCATGGCCAGTGTGGCGCATGCACGGTGTTGCTGGACGGCCGCCGTATCAACTCCTGCCTGACGCTCGCCGCGATGCATGACGGCCAATCGATCACCACGATCGAGGAACTCGCCGTCGGTGAATCGCTGCACCCGCTGCAGGCGGCCTTTGTCGAGCACGACGGCTTTCAATGCGGGTATTGCACGTCAGGACAGATCTGTTCCGCTGTCGGCATGCTCAGCGAGAGCCGCGCAGGCGCACCAAGCTACGTCACTGAGAATCTGGCGGAAGCCCAACCGGCATTGACCGATGCGGAGATCCGCGAACGAATGAGCGGCAATATCTGCCGCTGCGCCGCCTACCCGAACATTGTGGCCGCCATAAAACAAGCCGCAGGAGCGCCCACATGAAGGCCTTCACCTACGAGCGCGCGAATTCGATGGCCCAGGCAGCAACCGCCTCGACCAAGCCCGGGGCAAAAATTATCGCGGGAGGAACGAACCTGCTCGACTTGATGAAGCTGCAAGTTGAGACGCCGACCCATCTCGTCGATATCAATCGTCTTCCATTAGACAAGATCGAAGATACACCGGAAGGGGGCGTGCGCATCGGAGCGACGGTAAGGAATAGCGATCTGGCGGCCGACCAGCGCGTGCGGCAACGCTACGGGGTCCTCAGTCGGGCATTGCTATCAGGCGCCAGCGCGCAATTGCGGAACAAAGCGACGACCGGCGGCAACTTGCTGCAGCGAACGCGCTGCACTTATTTCTACGATGTAACGAAGCCCTGCAACAAGCGCGAACCTGGCTCGGGCTGCGCGGCGCTGGAAGGTTTCAATCGGATGCACGCCATACTCGGCGCCAGCGACCAGTGCATCGCCGTCAACCCGCCCGACATGGCTGTCGCGTTCAGGGCGCTCGACGCCCAGGTCGAGACGGTCGACGCCCAGAACACGACGCGCGTCATTCCAATTGCGAAGTTTTATCGCCTGCCGGGTGACACGCCTCAGATCGAGACGACCTTGAGTCGGGGCGAGATCATCACCGCCGTCACCCTGCCACCGCCGCCTACAGGCAAGCAGATCTATCGAAAAGTCCGAGACCGGGCGTCATATGCTTTCGCTCTGGTTTCCGTCGCCGCCATCGTGGACGCCGCGGGCGGAAAAATCCGTTCGGCGCGTCTCGCGTTTGGCGGCCTCGCGCCCGAGCCCTGGCGCGTCGCATCGGCGGAGGAGCGCCTGGTCGAGGCGCCGGCGAGCGAGGAGACCTTTGCCACCTTCGCATCCGACGTTTTGGCCGGAGCCCGCGGTTTTGGAGGCAATGACTTCAAAATCCCGCTCACGCGCCGAACGCTCCGCGCCGTTATGATCGAAGCTAGTCTGACCTGAGGAGGCAAACCCAATGGAAATGGACGCTCCGATAGGATCAAACGCGCTCGATGTCGCTGCGCAGGGCGTGGTCGGCAAGCCGCTCGATCGCGTCGACGGACGGCTGAAGGTCACCGGCGGCGCTCGCTACGCGTACGAGTTCGAGCAGGGCCCGAAGACAGCCTATGGCGTCCTCGTGGAAGCATCGATCGGTAAGGGACGAATCAAGTCGATCAATACGGGTTCGGCGGAGCGCGCGCCGGGCGTCATCCTGGTGCTGACCTATCGAAATGCGCCAGAGCAGGGCGCAGGCAATCATCACGTGGCCCACCCCGTGCTCTCAAGCCCGGAAGTCCTGTATTATGGCTTGCCGGTCGCGTTCGTAGTGGCCGAGACTTTCGAGGAAGCCACAGCGGCCGCCTACCTTGTGCGCGTAAACTATGACGGCGCGTCTGGAAGATACACCTTGCGCAGCGGCCTCGGTGAGGCGCGCATGCCGCAGGAAGGCCCCCCGCCCGATAGCGCGGTGGGTGATTTCACCGGCGCTTTCGCCACGGCGCCTGTGCAACTCGACGTCACTTACACCACGCCCTTGCAAAGTCACGCCATGATGGAGCCCCACGCCACGCTGGCCATGTGGAAGGGGGATAACCTCATCCTTCACACTTCCAACCAGATGCTGAATCAGGGGCGCGAGGCGGTCGCCAGGACCCTCGAGATTCCGGTCGAGAACGTCCGTCTCGTCAGCCCGTTCATCGGCGGCGGGTTTGGCTCCAAGCTTTGGGTCAACGCCGACGCCATTTTGGCGGCGATCGCTGCGCGTCAGCTCAACCGGCCGGTTAAGACGGCGCTGACGCGTCAGCAGGTGTTCCATGTCACGACGCACCGTTCGGACACCATTCAACGCATCCGCCTGGGCACGGATCGAAACGGCCGCATTCTTGCGATCGGCCACGATGTGTTTTCGGGCAACCTCTGGAGCGAGCAGAACTACGAGGGCGCGGCCTTACAGACGCGGACGCTCTACGCCGGCGACAACCGATTGACCAGGCATCGTCTGACGCCTCTAGACATGCCGGTCGCTTCGTCGATGCGCGCCCCCGGAGAGGCCGTCGGTCTGCTGGCTTTGGAATGCGCCATGGACGAGCTCGCCGAGAAGCTGGACCTCGACCCGATCGAGCTGCGGATGCGCAACGAGCCGCCGGAGGATCCGGAAAAGCACATTCCCTATTCGAGCCGTCACCTCATTCGCTGCTTTGAGGAGGGAGCACGCCGGTTCGGTTGGGACCTGCGGAATCCAAAGCCAGGCCAGTCGCTGGACAGGCGTTGGCTCGTCGGAATGGGCGTGGCTGCCGCCACACGCGGGAACCCGCTGGAACTGTCCAAGGCCAACGTGCGGCTTGGCCCGGACGGTCTGGTCGTTGTTCGCATGGCGATGACCGATATCGGTACGGGGACTTACACCATTCTGACCCAGATAGCAGCCGAGATGCTCGGCCTGCCACCGGAACAAGTTCGAGTGGAATTGGGCGACACCAACTTTCCGTACGCGTCGGGCTCGGGCGGCTCCTTTGGCGCGGCCAGTTCGGGCTCGGCCCTGTTCGACGCCTGCAATCATTTGAGAGCAAAGTTGGCCCAGCTCGCCGATGTGGACCCCAATGCGGCCCGCTTCGGCGACGGCCGGATTGAAGCCGCTGGGCAATCCAGGCAGCTCGTAGACATCGTCGGCCCGGAAGGCATCGAGGCAGACGGCGAGATCAGACCCGGCGCCATGAGCACCGAATTCTCGCAACAATCCTATGGCGCGCACTTTGCCGAAGTCGGCGTTGATATCGACACAGGCGAGGTTCGGCTGAGACGCATGTTGGGCGTCTTTACCGCTGGCCGTATCCTGAACGAGAAGACGGCGCGATCCCAGGCGATCGGCGGCATGATCTTTGGCATCGGCGCCGCCCTCGAAGAAGCGTTGATCCTCGATCCCCGCTTCGGCTGCTACGTAAACGACGACCTCGCCGGATACCACGTTCCGGTCCACGCCGATGTGCCCAATGTCGACGCGATTTTCCTTCCCGAGCTCGACGCCAAATCCAATCCTCTGAAAAGCAAGGGCATCGGCGAACTGGGAATCTGCGGCGCAGGCGCATCGATCGCCAACGCGATCTACAACGCCTGCGGCGTGCGCGTCCGCGACTATCCGATAACCCTCGACAAGTTGATTTCGGAACTCCCGACGCGAGCATGAGAGTCCAGCACAAAAGCAGGTCCTCATGTTGGACAAGGCCCGACCTCGGCCTGACCCAGACAGAAGCTACGTCGATGGAGCACTCCGTGATGGATATGAAAGACCGAGAAGTGGTCGACCACGGCGGAAGATCCCGTTGGCCTGATCGTACGGCAAAAGGACCCGAACAATCTCGAAATGCCTTTCGATCAGCTCGGCAATTTCATCACACCTTCGGAGCTGTTCTACATCCGCAGCCATTTCCCCGCTCCTGAACTCGACCCGGACGCGTTTCGATTGTCGATACGGGGCGCGGTACGGAACGAGCTAAGCCTGAGCTACGCCGATATCCGCGCCATGCCTTCACGGACATCCGTCGCCACACTGGAATGCGCCGGTAACAGCCGGGTATTCCTGACGCCGCCGTGCCCCGGCGCGCAATGGGAACTCGGCGCAGTCGGCAATGCGGAATGGACCGGCGTTCCGCTGTCCGTGCTGCTGGAAAACGCCGGACTGGCCGATCGGGTGTGCGACATCGTTTTGGAAGGCGCCGACCGCGGCGTGCCGACGGAAGAGCCCAAGCCGCCGGGTCGAATCTCCTATGCCCGCAGTATCCCGCGGGCGCGGGCGGTGGAACCCGATGTTCTCATCGCTTACCATATGAACGGGCAGGATCTTACGCCGGACCACGGATACCCGCTGCGTGCTATCGTTCCCGGCTATTACGGCATGTCGTCGGTCAAGTGGTTGACCGATATCGTCGCCGCCACACAGCCGTTTCAGGGATACTGGCAAACTTCAGACTACGGCTATTGGGATGATTTCGAAGGGATACCCATTCGCCGCCCGCTCGCGGAAATGAAACTGAAGTCGCAGATCGCCCGTCCCCATGTGTACGAGCGGCTTCCACCTGGTCGCCCCTACACTATTTTTGGCGCCGCTTGGGCCGGGGACACCAATGTCACTGAAATATGGATCAGCCTCGATGGCCGTGCATCGTGGGTTCAGGGCGATTTCATCGATCCGATAAGGCCTCACGCCTGGCGCCGCTGGAAATACGATTGGATTACGCCGGTACAACAGGGCCGCTATACGCTCTTGGCGCGTGCAACGGGAGCAGACCAACGGACCCAGCCAGACGGTCACAATCCCAATTTTGGCAGCTATGTGATCGATTACCCGCTGCCAATCGAGGTCTTTGTAGCTGGACTTTGAATCGGGCGCGACTCCGACGGGCATCACGGGATGGATGGACGGCGCCTCGGGCATGAGCGTGCAACGATGGGCCGTTGTCATTTCCTAGTCCCTACGAGCGCGTATTCGGCCGTTCGATGACGAAGAAACCAAACAACATGAGCGGCGCTCGAGGCGCGGACGAGCCACCTCCGCTCGCCGTTAAACCAACGTTTCGTAGCTCGTATCCGTTGAGATGAAGCGACCAAACGTGCGTGCCATGGAGCGCGCCGAACGGCATGCGTTAAGTTCGCGCAGCAGCACAGGAGAAAAACTCGTGGTCATGTGCGGCCACCGCCGCTCGCCTGCCAGCGAGAGCAAGATCCGTGACCACACGGCCTCGGCTCGGCGCTGGCGCCCGACTGTCAACTCGTCGGTAAGCTCGCAGAGCCGAGGGCCCAAGGGCGCTGATAGCGCCAGATGGCCAAATGTTTTTGTCCGGAGACCGAAATGCAAAACCATCTTTCCGCCAGGCTCCTTGCGGAGTTCATCGGCACCTTCGCATTCGTGTTCATCGGCGCCGGCGCCGCCGGCAGTGGTCGGGACCGGCGCCGGCTTCAGCGGCATCGCCGCCATCGCCTTTGCCCACGGCCTGACCATCATGGTCTTCGCCTTCGCCTACGGCAATCTGTCCGGGGCCCACTTCAATCCGGCGGTCACCGTCGGCGTGCTGGCCGCCCGGACCATGTCGTTGGGCGAAGCGATCGCCTACGTCATCAGCCAGCTCGTGGCCGGCGTCGCCGCCGCGTTCCTTTTGCGGGCGGTGCTGGGCGGCGTCGCCACCGGCCTCGGGCGGCCCGAGCTCGCGCAGGGCGTCGCTCTTGGCGCAACGACCCTGACGATCACGCCCCAAGCCGGGTTCGTGATCGAAGCGGTGCTTGGTTTCTTCCTCGTGATCGTCGTGCTGAGGACCGCAATCGCCAATAGCGCCGGCAATCTCGCGCCGATCGCTATCGGAATGACCGTGACTTTCGACATCATGATGGGTGGCGCTCTGACCGGCGCCAACTTCAACCCGGCGATTTCGTTAGGGCCGATGGTTGCGACTGACAACTTCGCCAATGCCTGGCTCTACGTAACCGCTCCGATCGCCGGCGCTATCGTTGCGGCATCAGTCCACGAAGGCCTGAAACTGCTTACAGAGCAGCGGACTGCGCCGCCCCGGCGTACCGCGGCCGCCCCTGCGGAGTAGTCCGCTCAGCCGTCGCGCTTCGAGGAGGCCGGAGCGCGCCGCGCCTCATCTCGAAGTCAACAGACCCTCGTCACCGCTCTCACTCACGCCAACCAATGGAGCCGCCACCATGACGAACGACAGCCACAAGCCGACGACAACCGACGCCGGCATTCCAGTCACCAGCGATGAGCACTCGCTCACCGTCGGCCCCGACGGTCCGATCCTGCTGCACGATCACTATCTCATCGAGCAGATGGCGAACTGGAACCGGGAGCGGGTTCCAGAGCGGCAGCCGCACGCCAAGGGAAGCGGCGCGTTTGGCCGTTTCGAGGTCACCAAGGACGTCAGCCAATACACCAAGGCCGCTGTGTTTCAGCCAGGCGTAAAGACCGACATGCTGGCGCGGTTTTCAACCGTCGCGGGCGAGCGCGGCAGCCCCGACACGTGGCGCGATCCGCGGGGGTTCGCGTTGAAGTTCTACACAAGCCAGGGCAACTACGACATGGTCGGGAACGACACGCCGGTATTCTTCATCCGCGATCCGATGAAGTTCCAACACTTCATCCGTTCCCAGAAGCGCCGCGCCGACAGCAACCTGCGCGACCATGACATGCAGTGGGACTTCTGGACACTGTCCCCGGAGTCGGCTCACATGGTGACCTGGTTGATGGGCGACCGGGGCATTCCGAAGTCCTGGCGGCAGATGGACGGCTTTTCCAGCCACACCTACATGTGGGTCAACGCCAAGGGCCAGAAGTTTTGGGTGAAATACCATTTCAAGACCGAGCAGGGCATCGACTTCCTGACTCAGGCGGAGGCTGACCGGCTGGCCGGCGTCGACGGCGACTACCATACCCGCGACCTCTATGAGGCGATCGAGCGCGGGGAGTATCCGAGTTGGACTCTCAGAATGCAGATCATGCCGTTCGACGAGGCCAAGAGCTATCGCTTCAACCCGTTCGACCTGACCAAGGTCTGGCCGCACGCGGACTATCCCCTAATCGAAGTCGGCCGGATGACGCTGAACCGCAATCCGACCGACAATCACACCGAAATCGAGCAGGCTGCCTTCGATGTCAGTAACCTCGTGCCGGGGATCGGTCCCAGTCCCGATAAAATGCTGCTGGGCCGGATTTTTTCTTATGCCGACGCGCACCGTGCCCGCATTGGCGTCAACTACAAGCAGATCCCCGTCAATCGACCCAAGGTCCCGGTGCATAGCTACAGCAAGGACGGAAGAATGCGCGTCGAGAACGTAGCCGACCCGGTGTACGCGCCGAACTCCAAGGGCGGACCAAAAGCCGATCCCGTACAATATCCTCAAGTCGAGGTGTGGGGCGCGAGCGGCGAGTTCATCCATGCCGCTTACACGAAGCGGAAGGACGACGACGACTTCGGTCAGGCCGGAACCCTGGTGCGCAAGGTCATGGACAACGCCGCACGCGACCGGCTGGTCTCCAACGTCGTCGGCCACCTCAAGGACGGAGTGAAAGAGCCCGTACTATCCCGTGCGTTCGAGTATTGGCGCAGCATCGACAAGACGGTCGGCGACCGTATCGCCAGCGGCGTCAAAGGCGCACGGATCGCAGCTGAATAAGGGCGCAGGAGGCTTCGCACCGAAATACAAGTCGATGCAGGTGGAAGGGTAGGTGGCTAAATCGCTTGCCCTTTCACCCATCAAATCGCGGTGCGAGATCATGGTCGATACTGGTCTCCTACGAATCAGTATTCTGCCTGCGGCGAAGTGCCCGCAGGCCGCGGATCAGGGAGGTCCTCCAGTGGAACCGTATGCAACCCGGCGCGACCTGTTGCTGACATCACTTCTCGCGGCGCTGCCCCTGAACCTAACGGGTTCGGCCGCCAGTCCTCTCAATCCGGCTCAGACCATCATCAAGCTGCCCGACGCGTTGCAATGGGAAACGCAGCCCTCGTTTCCTCAGGGCAGCGCCGACATTTGTCCTTTGAGCGGGGACAGCACTGCGCCCGGCCTCTACTTCCTCCTTATCCGTTGGCATCCGGGCTACATGAGCGCGCCGCATACCTACACGACCGATCGGTTCTGCGTCGTTGTCTCCGGCGCTTGGTGGGTCAACAGCGGCGCCGATTTCGACCCCGCTTCGTGCGTGCCTGCGCCTGCCGGCAGCTTCGTGCACCGCGTGGCAGGGACTCCGCACTATGACGGGGTCATCCGCAGCCAAAATGACCCGGCGGTCATCGCAATCTGCGGTATCGGTCCAATCAACTTCGCGCTCGCCGAACCATCGAAACCCCCTTGGCGGGCGGTGTGATCGATAATCCCCAACCGCGCTGCGATCTGCCGTCGCCTCGGCGTGTTCCCCCGGGCTTCGCGGCTTGCATCGGGAGCTGAGGTTATCGTTTGCTCCCGCGCGTTCCGTTACCTCTTGCATGGCTTCGACACCGTTCATGATCAGGTTCAGAAGCACCTGCTGCAATTGAACGCGATCGCCCATGACCGGTCGGCCGTCCGCAAAGCTCCGGCGGAAGGCTCGAAATAGCGACGACGGGAGTTTGCGCGGTTTTCATCGCGTCGGGCGCGATTCCCCCGGCGCCCGACCCCAATGGACGTCATGGTACGGTTGAACAGGGGCAATACGAATATGGCTGGCAGTAATATGGGTTGTTGGCGCCGATGAAGCAGTCGCCGGCATAGTAACGCATCCGATGACGCCCTCTGTAGTGCATGCTCACTCGACGCCGGGTCGTCGGCGCGTGCCTACCCGCCAGAGCGGAGAGGCCTTCAAAGTGGCCGGGAGTGATTGCTGGAGGCGCGCCTTCGAATTTGCCTGCGGAAAGACCGCCGAGGTGGCCGCCAACGCTAGCTAACCCGCCCAAATGGCTGCCCCCGAAGCCGGCGAAATGGTTACCCTCAAACGCACCGATGGGGCCACGTCCAAATCCGCCGACGGGGCTACCCGCGAACCCGCCGACGGGGCTACCCCCGAACCCGCCGACACGGCTAGCGCCAAACCCGCCGCCGGCGACGAAATCGCTTCCAATCCCGCCTCCCATATGACCGCCTCCCCCGCCGTGGCCTCCGCCTCCTCCGCCCCGCGCCGCCGCGACGTTTGCTGCCGCTCCAGACAAGGCGAGCGCAACGACGATGACTGCGATCCTGTGCGGCATCGTACTCTCGGTCCGCTGCACGCGCCGACCTTGCGGCGTCAAATCCGCGATCCTGCTGTGTGTAGTCATGGAAAGTCTCCTGTTCGCGGAAGCAACGATGCCGCCGCAATGACGGAGATAAATCCTTAGTGAAATAAAACAAATGACACTTAAGTATGTTTGTATAAAATTGGCGTTTTGTATTCTGCGGTTTTCTTTCGATTGGCTAAATCGCCCGTTTATTTCTCTTAACTACGCGCGGCGACCCATCGAGTGAAAAGTCGCTAACCGCGCCAATGCCCGCTGAAGACCGGTGACCCTAAGGAGGGGTCTCGATTAAGTCTTGGTCCGAGAGTGACGAGTCCGTCGGCGTCCGAATGACGACCATGCCATGGTTTGTGGCCTGATGGCAGGAGTTGCATGCGGAGGTGAGATCGTCATAGGCCTTTGAAAACGCTACCCTGTCCTTCACCTCGATTGCCTTGTGCATGTCCTCAAAAGGCTGAGCCGTTATGGATGCAATCATGTCTTGCAGCGGAATTTCGTGTTCCATGGGGTGAGCGCGGCCGAGGCGATCGAAGGCGCCCTTCAGATTCCCAAGTTCGTAGGCAGCAAACGACCAGTCTCCGTTCCTGGCGGCGGTCCACAATCTGACATGACGGGGCTGAATAGTCGCGATCATGAGATCGCTGATGCTTGGAACATAGTTTGTCGCTGACGGCGCCGGCGAGGCGTCCGATTGCGCCGACGTCGCCGCCGTCCGCGGCACTAGCCAGAAGCATCCTAGGATCGCCGGAGCCAGGAGAATGCCGTATTTGATCGACCGTCGGTTTCGAGGCTTTCCCATCATAAGGCTCCTTTGATCGACCTCAAGGATTGGGCGCGTCGTGGTAACTCCGGAAGGATGGCGAATGGCCGCTACGGCCGCCAACAGGCGCGCCGGCGAATGGGGCGGCGCGCGTTGAATAGCTGCAGGTCGGTCAGGGACCGCAGACAACCGTGTCCCTTGCCTCAGCGTCGTTAAAGTCACGAGCAACACGGCATCGCTCGGGCGCCTCGATTGCGGAGGCCGGGGCGCTCTTAGCGCCCCGATTGCGGAAGCGGGGGACGGGCCGGTGTATCCGCGGGAGTTCCCGTACCCTTCAACAGTCACGGGCGCTGTGCCGGCAGGTGCGCCCGTGACTGTATCCTGGGCGGCGGCTGGAGCGGCGGATAAGACGGCGCAAACCGCGGCCGTCGACAGGAATGTCAAGACTGAGCGTTTCATTTTATCTCCGGTGATCGACCGCAAAAGTTCGAAATCGCGAGGCTTTCAAACGACAGCCCTCTAGCCAGGGCGCGACAAAGACGCTGGCGAAACTCCTGGAGGTAAAGCGAATGGCTGCTATTCATCCGGCTGCCCAAAAGCGCACGCGCTCGACCATTCGGCCCAGGGCGGCGCGCGTTGGACAGCCGGCGAGTAGGTCAGAGACCACAGACGCTCGTGTACCTTCCCTGGAAGCCATAGAAGTCTCGAGTAACGTGGCACCGTTCGGCCGGCTGGATCGCGTAGACCGAACCGGTATTGGACGCAGACTCGCCGGTGTAACCGGAAGAGTTCCCGTACCCTTCAACAGTCACCGGCGCCTCGCCAGCAGGCGCGCCGGTGACCGTATCCTGGGCTGCGGCTGGTGCGGCGGATAAGACGGCGCAAACCGCGGTCGTCGACAGGAATGTCAAGACTAAGCGTTTCATTCGATTATCTCCTGTGATTGTCCGCAAACGATTGGAATCGTGCGGCTTCCAACGACAGCCTTGCAGTCTTGCGTTGATATCTGGACTGCTTTGTACCAAGAAGCGGGCCCAGCCAAACGCACAGGTTTGCTTTCTGTCGCCCCTTTATTTGGACGATCGCTGGGCGGCTTCAAAGCTCTACTCTAGATTTCAGGAAGCATACTTCAGGATGATTTGGATAAGACGATCGTAGCTCATGCCCTCGTGTCGCTCGGACAAACTCCGGTCGTGCGCCGCAAGCGCGATTTCATGCCCCAAGGGCGAAGGGGCTCGTCACTCGCCACAGCGCAACACAGCAGGCTGACGCGATTAGACCTCCCGCCGACGAAAGAGATGCTGGAGCCGCCACCCCTAATGTCACCCCAATCGCTCGCCATCGCCGCTCAACTGGCTCGCATCGCCTCGGCGAGATGGGAGGGCTTGGCCCGGCTCCGGGCCGACAGGGTCTGACCGATCTTGTCCATGTAGATGAATACGATCGGCGTGGTGAAGAGCGTGAGCACTTGCGACACCAGCAATCCGCCGACGATCGCATAGCCCAGCGGTTGCCGGATCTCGGACCCGGTTCCGGTTCCGAGCATGAGAGGAACGCCGCCGAACAGGGCGCACATGGTCGTCATCAGAATGGGCCGGAAGCGGAGGAGGCAGGCGTGATGGATCGCGTCCTCGGAGGAAAGACCCTCATGGCGCTGCCCTTCGAGTGCGACGTCGATAAGCATGATGCCGTTCTTCTTCACGATGCCGATCAAGAGGATAATGCCGATAATTCCGATCACGTCGAGCGGACGGCCGACGAGCATGAGCGTAATGAGCGCGCCGAGACCGGCCGAAGGCAGTGTCGACAAGATCGTCAACGGATGGATCGTGCTCTCATAGAGCATGCCAAGAATGATATAGACCGCGAACAACGCCGCGAGGATCAGCGGGGGCGTGGTGCTGAGCGAGCTTTGGAAGGCCTGCGCGTTACCCTGGAAACTGGTGGCTATCGATGGCGGCAAGTGAAGGTCGCGGGTAGCCTTTTGCACCGCTGAAACCGCGGCGCCGATCGTCGCGTCCGGCGCGAGATTAAAACTCAGTGTGACCGACGGAAACTGGCCCTGATGATTGACGACGATCGGGGTCACAGCCGGAATGAGACGGGCGATCTGGCTCAAGGGCACCATTGTGCTGTTCTGGGAGAGGACGTAGATGCGTTGCAGCGCGTTGGGGCCGAGTTGATATTGTGGATTGACTTCGAGAATCACGTAATACTCGTTAAGGGCGGTGTAGATCCGGGCGATATGACGCTGGCCGAACGCATCGTAGAGCGTGTCGTCGATCGTCGCAGGCGTGATGCCGAACAGTGCGGCGGCTGGGCGATCAATCTCGACCTTCAGGGTCCGGCCTGGCGCCTCCTGGTCGCTTGCGACTGCCGTCAGCTCCGGCAATTCCTGCAACTTCGCCATGAGTTCTTGCGCGTAGAAATTGAGTTCGTCCTGGTCGATGTCGACCAGCGTGTATTGATACTGCGTCTTGGACAGGCGGCTGCCGATGGTGATGTCCTGCGCCGCTTGCATATAGAGATTCATACCCTGCACCTGCTGCACCGCCGTCGCGAGGCGAGAGATCACCTGGTCGGCCGTTACGTTCCGCTCGCCATGGGGCTTTAGAGTTATGAACACGCGGCCATCGTTCTCGGTGACGGTGGGGCCGCCCGGCCCGATATAACCGACTGCGGAGGCGACTGCCGGGTCGCGGGCGGCGATCTCGAGGATCGCCTGCTGACGTTCTTTCATTCCGTCGGGCGAGACATCCTGGGCCGCTTCACTGACACCCATAATGATGCCCGTATCTTGTTGCGGGAAGAAACCCTTGGGGATGACGACGAAGAGCCACCCCGTGGCGACGACCGTCGCGATCATGACGCCAAGCGTGGTCCGGCGATGTCTGAGAGCGACGATGAGTGCGCGATCATAGACGGTCACGAGCCCAGTGAAGAACGCTTCGAGGGCGCGTGACACCCGGCCCTCCTTCCCATGAGCTGCGGCCGGCAACAATTTCGCGCAAAGCATCGGAGTAAGCGTCAGCGATACCAGCACCGAGACCACAATCGAGACGGCGACGGTAACGGCGAATTCCCGAAACAGAAGGCCGACCACACCACCCATCAAGAACAGCGGAATGAAGACCGCGATCAGCGAAATCGAAATTGACAGGATGGTGAAGCCGATCTCGCCGGCGCCATCAAGCGCCGCCTGTAACGGCGACACGCCGCCTTCGATGTGCCGGACGATGTTCTCGACCATGACAATGGCGTCGTCGACGACGAAACCCACCGCGATCGTGAGCGCCATCAAGGACAGATTGTCGAGACTGTAGCCCAGGACGTACATCACCGCGAATGTGCCGATGATCGATATCGGGACCGAAATCGCGGGAATGACGGTCGCCCAAAGCCTGCGCAGGAAGAGTGCGATCACGCCGACGACGAGGGCGATCGTCAGGAGCAGGGTGAAGCGCACGTCGGCGAGGCTGGCAGCTATGGTCTGGGTTCGGTCGGATACGATTTCAACGTCGATGCCCGGCGGCAACGAGGCCCGGAGTTGAGGCAAGGCCTTCTTGATCGCCTCAACGGCCGACATGACATTTGCCCCCGGCGTCCGGAAAACAGCCAGCAAGACAGCCGGCTTGCCGTTCAGCCAGCCTGCAACCGTCTTATCCTGGGGCGCCTTGATCGCTCGCCCGATGTCGCGGATGCGAATCGGCCCTCCGTTGCGATAGGCTACGATCGCGTCGTCGTAGCCTTGGGTTGTCAGCAGCTGGTCGTTGGTCTGAAGAGCGACGGCTTGTTGGCCACCGTAGAGAAGCCCGGTTGGCTGAACGACGGTCAGGCTCGCCAGAGCAAGCCGGATCGTTTCAAAATCAAGGTTCATGGCGGCGAGTTGGGCGGGGTTTAGTTGGATCCGGATTGCCGGACTTTCGTTGCCACCGACGGTTACGAGGCCGACACCGGGGACTTGCGAAAGCTTCTGCGCCAGGACAGAGTAGGCATAGTCGCTGACCGTCATGATCGGCAGCACGTCGGACGTCAGCGATATCAACAGGATCGGCGTGTCGGCCGGATTGGTCTTGCGATAGATCGGCAGGCTCAGGAGGGAGATCGGCAATTGCGCTTGCGTGGCGTTGATCGCCGCCTGCACGTCTTGGGCGGCCGAAATCAACGGTGCGGCTGCGGTCGAATTGCAACGTGATCGAGGTGAATCCCGTGCCGCTGCTCGAAGTCATCTTGACTCAAGCCCGGAATTTGGCCGAACTGCCGTTCGAGTTGAGTTGCGACTGAGGACGCCATCGTTCGAGGGTCCGCCCCTGGCATCTGGGCCGTCACCTGGATCGTCGGCGTATCGATATTGGGAAGGGCGGCGACGGGAAGCAGGACGTAGCTGACGATCCCCAGCGCCACGACCGCCACCATCATAAGCGCGGTTGCGACAGGCCTCGTGATGAATCCGCTGGAGAGGTTCACGGCAGCATCCCGGCGCTCGCCGTCGTCGGGTTCGAAGCGCCTGATGGCGGCACTGAGTCGACGAGGGCCCCGGGCGTCAGCCGGTACTGACCTTGCACGACGACGATCTCGCCCGCCTGCAGCCCCTTTGAGATCAGCGCGACCGCATGCAGACGCTGCGCGACCTCGACTGCCTGGACCGAAACCCTTTTGTCGGCGCCGACCACATAGACGAATTGCCCGCTGTTGTTCTGCTGCAGCGCGTTGGTCGGAACCGTCAGCGCGTTCTTGACGACCGAGGTCGTGAGGTCGACGTTGACGAACGTGCCGGGCCATAGCTGACGCTGATCGTTCGGAAAGATCGCCTTGAGCTGAACCGTTCCGGAAGTCGACGCCGCCTGGTTGTTGATCGCTAGCAGGGCGCCGACATCGAGCTCTTTCGCACCGCTTTGATCATAGACCGTAGCCTTGACAGGTCCGCGCGCCATGGCCTCCTGGACCGCTGCAATATTGACGTTCGGCAGCGTGAACACGACGCTGATCGGCTGCACCTGCGTCAGAATTACGATGCCGGTCGTGTTGCTTGGTTGGATCAGGTTGCCGATTTGGATCTGCAAGAGGCCGGTCACGCCATCAAAGGGCGCCCGCAAGGTCGTGTAGTCCAAATTCGTCTGGTCGGTATTGATCACCCCCTGATCGGTCTTCATGGCTGCCGCGTCCTGTGCAACCAGAAACTGCTGGTCGGCAACTTGCATCAGGGCGATCGAGACTCTCGGTCCGAGCTTTTGATAGCGCGCGAGATCCGATTTCGCCTGGGCGTGCAGGGCGGTGTCCTTGGCTAATTGTCCTTGCGCCTGCTCCAGGGCAGCCTGGTAGAGACGAGGGTCGATCTTGGCGAGGATGTCGCCCTTTTTGACCGTCTGGCCTTCGGTAAAATTGACCTCTTCGAGCACCCCGGTCACCTGGCTTTGGATCGAGGCCGTATTCAACGCCTCAACCGTTCCAAGGCCAGAAAGCATGATTGGCTCGTCGTGCTGCTGAACCTGCGCGGTGACGACAGGCACCGGCGAGGCGGGCGTCGCCGGCATTTGGTCGCGATCCCGCCGCGAATAAAAGAACGACTCCTCCCGTCACAAGCGCGACCGCAGCGGCGGTCAGCACAAATTTTGTCCAACCGCGACGCATCATCTAGCTCCATGTGCCGAATTTGGCTCAGAAGTCCGATCCGGGGGTGGCCGGGACTCAACGCCATTTTTCAGTCCCCTCGCGGCCCGAATTGGACAGTCGACGCCGCGGTCGATCAATCTGCGCCGGGGCGACACTCATGCGGGCGCTGCGGCTTGGCTGGCCATCGGCCTCACGACGACGGGAAGCGACTTTGCGGACGGTGTTTTTGCTCTTCTTGTCGTGATAACTCAGCGGCAGCAGGCCATTCGTCTCCGGATAATATGCGGCGATCGAGCCTCGCGGAATGTTGTAGGGCCGCGCCTTGAAGCCGCTCGCGGTTCGGCGCACATCGCCGCCCTCTGTCAC
>CAWHTU010000007.1:0-118967 GCA_963832305.1 uncultured Alphaproteobacteria bacterium
TTGGCAAGAAGGGCGCCGATATCGAGAAGCTGCGCAAGCAGGTGGCGAAGCTCACGAATTCGGAAGTGGCGATCAACATCGTCGAGGTTCGCAAGCCGGAGATCGACGCGACCCTGGTCGCCGAATCGATCGCCCAGCAGCTCGAGCGCCGGGTGGCGTTCCGTCGTGCGATGAAGCGCGCGGTGCAGTCGGCGATGCGTCTCGGCGCCGAGGGCATCCGCATCAACTGCTCCGGCCGGCTTGGCGGCGCAGAAATCGCCCGCCTCGAATGGTATCGCGAGGGCCGGGTGCCGCTGCATACGCTGCGCGCCGACGTCGACTACGGCGTCGCCACCGCGCACACGGCCTATGGCACCTGCGGCATCAAGGTCTGGATCTTCAAGGGCGAAATCCTGGAACACGATCCGATGGCCCAGGACAAGCGCCTGGCCGAGGCCGACCATTCATCGACCCATCGTCCGCGCCGCGAACCTCGCGAGCGCGAGCATGCTCGCGACGCGGTCTGACGCGAGAGGACTGGCGAAAGTTCACGATCATGATGCAGCCAAAGAGAACCAAGTTCCGCAAAGCCTTCAAGGGCCGCATTCACGGCAATGCGAAGGGCGGATATGCGCTTAATTTCGGGGAGTTCGGGCTCAAGGCAATGGAGCCCGAGCGCGTCACCGCGCGCCAGATCGAGGCTGCCCGTCGGGCGCTGACGAGACACATGAAGCGCGCTGGCCGGGTCTGGATCCGGGTGTTTCCCGACGTGCCGGTGTCGAAGAAGCCGATCGAAGTGCGGATGGGGAAGGGGAAGGGCGCGCCGGAATGGTGGATCGCCCGCGTCGCGCCTGGCCGCATCATGTTCGAAATCGACGGCGTGCCGGAAAGCCTGGCGCGCGAGGCGTTCGACCTCGCTGCGGCCAAGCTGCCGATCAAGACGCGTTTTGTCCAGCGCATTGCGGAATAGGAGCGAGACATGAAAACCTCGAGCCGTCTTTCCGACCTTCGGGTCATGACCGAGGATCAGCTCAACGACGAGGCGCTCAAGCTCAAGAAGGAGCAGTTCAACCTGCGATTCCAGAAAGCGAGCGGCCAATTGCAGGACACCGCGCGCGTGCGTGTCGTGCGTCGCGACATTGCCCGCGTCATGAGCATCGCCGCGCAGAAGCGCGCTCCCGCCAAGACCAAGAAGTAGGGACATTATGCCGAAGAGAATCTTGCACGGTGTCGTCGTCAGCGACAAGCAGGAAAAGACGCTTGTCGTGAAGGTCGAGCGCCGTTTCACTCACCCGCTGCTCAAAAAGACCGTGCGCCGGTCGAAGAACTACCACGCTCACGTCGAAAACAAGACCCAGAAGGTCGGCGATACCGTCTCGATCGAGGAGACGCGACCGATCTCGAAGCTCAAGCGCTGGATCGTCGTCGGCGAGAGCGGCGAAGGCTTGAGCCTCGCACAGAACTTAAGAGAGGCGATTAGGCCATGATACAGATGCAGACCAATCTCGACGTCGCCGACAATTCGGGCGCGCGGCGCGTGATGTGCATCAAGGTGCTGGGCGGCTCGAAGCGCCGTTATGCCTCGATCGGCGACATCATAGTCGTCTCGATCAAGGAGGCGATTCCGCGCGGCCGCGTCAAGAAGGGCGACGTGATGAAGGCGGTGGTCGTGCGCACCGCCAAGGACATCCGGAGGGCCGACGGCTCGGTGATCCGGTTCGACTCCAACGCCGCGGTGCTGATCAACAACCAGTCGGAGCCGGTCGGCACCCGCATCTTCGGGCCGGTGCCCCGCGAACTCAGGGCCAAGAACCACGTGAAGATCATCTCGCTGGCGCCGGAGGTGCTGTGATGGCCGCGAAGATCAAGAAAGGCGACACGGTCATCGTCATGGCCGGGCGCGACAAAGGCAAGCGGGGCGAAGTTCGCGAGGTCATGCCGACCGAACGCCGGGCCATCGTCGCGGGCGTCAATCTCGTGCGCCGCCACACACGCCAGACGGCGCAGACCGAAGGCGGGATCATCAGCAAGGAAGCGACGATCCATCTGTCGAATCTCGCGATTCTCGATCCCAAGACCGGCAAGCCGACGCGTGTCGGCTTCAAGATTCTCGACGATGGCCGCAAGGTGCGCGTCGCCAGGCGTTCCGGAGACCTGATCGATGGCTGAGACGAAGAGCGAGAAGGGCGATAAGGCCGAAAAGGGCGCAAAGCCCGGCAAGGCCGAGAAGCCTGCCGCCAAGGGCGCAAAGCCCGATGCGGCGGCCAACGAGGCCAAGGGCGGCGCCAAGGGCAAGGCTCGCAAGGAAGCCGGCGCGGAGATCGCCGCCGCCGGCGCGGTGAAGGCTGCGCCGAAGGACTATGTCGCGCGGCTGAAGAAGATCTATCGGGACGAGATCGTGCCCAAACTCACCAAGGAGTTCGGGTACAAGAATGCGCTTGAAGTGCCGAGACTCGACAAGATCGTGCTCAACATGGGGGTCGGGGAAGCCGTCAACGACACCAAGAAGGTCACATCCGCTGCCGCCGATCTCGCGCTGATCGCTGGCCAGAAGCCGGTCGTCACTCGCGCCCGCAAGGCGATCTCGACCTTCAAGGTGCGCGAGAACATGCCGATCGGCGCCAAGGTGACCTTGCGCCGGACCCGCATGTACGAGTTCCTCGATCGTTTGGTCACGGTGGCGCTGCCGCGAGTGCGCGACTTCCGCGGTCTCGATCCGAAGTCGTTCGACGGACGCGGCAATTACGCGCTCGGCGTCAAGGAGCACATCATTTTTCCCGAGATCGACTACGACAAGGCCGAGGCGATGCTCGGGCTCGATATCGTCGTCTGTACGACGGCCAGGACCGATGCGGAAGCCAAGGCCTTGCTGCGCGAATTCAACTTCCCCTTCCGGCAGTGAGCCTGATCTCAGCGCTCAGACGCGGAAAATGGAGCCGATGAATGGCAAAGAAGAGTGCGATTGAGAATAACGAGCGAAAGCGGCGGATGGCGAAGAAATTCGCCGCCCGACGCAAGCGCCTGCTCGACGTCGCCAACGATCAGGCGCGTCCGATGGAGGAGCGCTTCGAGGCCCGCATCCGGCTCGCGGCGCTGCCGCGCAACGGCGCGATCGTTCGGGTGCGCAATCGGTGCGAGGTGACCGGCAGGCCGCGCGGGTTCTACCGCAAGGTCAAGATGTCGCGCATTGCGTTGCGCGAACTGGGTAACCAGGGCCTGATCCCGGGCCTGGTCAAGTCGAGCTGGTGAGGAGGCAAGGATCATGGCGATGAACGATCCCCTCGGCGATATGCTCACCCGGATCCGCAATGCGCAGATGCGCAAGCGGGGAAAGGTTTCAACGCCCGGCTCGTCCCTGCGCAAGAAGGTTCTCGACGTGCTGGAATCGGAAGGCTATATCCGGGGCTATTCGACCACGGATTACGCCAATGGCCGCACCGAGTTCGAAATCGAGCTGAAATATTTCGACGACCAGCCGGTCATCCGCAAGATCGAGCGCGTGTCCAAGCCGGGTCGGCGGGTCTATGCGACGGTCGATGCCATGCCGCGCGTCGGCAACGGCCTCGGTGTGGCGATTGTCTCGACGCCCAAGGGCGTGATGGCCGACCATTCCGCTCGCGAGAACAATGTCGGCGGCGAGGTCCTGTGCACCGTCTTCTAGGCGGCGCGGAGTTTGAGCAAAACGGATTTATGTCATGTCTCGTATCGGCAAGAAGCCCGTCGTCATCCCATCCGGGGTCTCCGCAAAGCTTGACGGCCAGACGATCGCCGTCAAAGGCGCGAAGGGCGAATTGAAATTCACTGCGCCCAAGGAAGTCGCGATCACGATCGACGGCGAAGCCGTCCATGTCGCGCCGCACGGCGAAGACAAGCGGGCCCGCGCCTTGTGGGGCACGGCGCGCGCGCAGGTGCAAAACCTGATCGGCGGCGTTACCAAGGGCTTCGAGAAGAAACTTGAGATCAACGGCGTCGGCTACAAGGCGGCGGTCGCGGGCAAGAACCTGCAGCTCTCGCTCGGCTACAGCCACGACATCGTATTTCCGATTCCCGCTGGCGTGACGATCGCCACGCCGAAGCCGACGGAGATCACTGTCGCCGGCATCGACAAGCGGCAGGTCGGCCAGATCGCTGCGGAAATCCGCGCGTTCCGGGCCCCCGAACCCTACAAGGGCAAAGGGGTGAAGTATGTCGGCGAATTTGTGTTCCGCAAGGAAGGCAAGAAGAAGTAAGAGGCGACGATGGTTAAGTCGAACACGTCCGCAGGCCGGCGCAAGGCCAGGGTCCGCCGCGCGGTCCTCGCCCATTCGGGCGGCCGTCCGCGGCTCAGCGTCTTCCGGTCCTCGAGGCAGATCTACGCTCAGGTCATCGATGACGAGCACGGGCGCACCATCGCCGCCGCTTCGTCGCTGGAAAAGGCGATGCGCGAGTCGATGAAGACCGGCGCCGACGTCGAGGCCGCGCGACGTGTCGGCAAGGAGGTCGCCGAACGGGCGAAGAAGGCTGGAGTCGGGAAGGTGGTCTTCGATCGCGGCGGCTACATGTATCATGGGCGCGTCAAGGCGCTGGCGGAAGGCGCTCGCGAGGGCGGTCTGGATTTTTAGCGGCGGCAACGGAAGCGAAGCGGCGCCGTCCGGAGCGCGCCGCATTTTTTACTGATGGATGAACCTAATGGCGCGTGAAGGAGAAGGCGGCCGCGGCCGCGATCGCAACCGCGAGGAGCGCGACAGCGAATTCGTCGATCGCCTCGTGCACATCAATCGCGTGGCGAAAGTGGTCAAAGGCGGCCGGCGGTTCGGCTTCGCCGCGCTCGTCGTCGTCGGCGACCAGAAGGGGCGTGTCGGCTTCGGTCACGGCAAGGCCCGCGAAGTGCCGGAGGCGATCCGCAAGGCGACCGAGGCCGCGAAGCGCGGCGTGGTTCGGGTGCCGCTGCGCGAAGGCCGAACGCTCCATCACGACGTCAACGGCCGCCACGGCGCGGGCCGGGTCGTCCTGCGGGCGGCGCCCGCCGGCACGGGAATCATCGCCGGCGGACCGATGCGCGCGGTGTTCGAGTCGCTCGGCGTCCACGACGTTGTCGCGAAGAGCCAGGGCTCTTCAAACCCCTACAACATGGTCCGCGCCACCTTCGACGCGCTGGCGCGCGAGGATAGCCCGCGCTCGGTCGCGCAGCGTCGCAATCTCAAAGTGTCCACCCTCCAGTCGCGCCGCCAGGGCGTCGAGGCGGACGCTTCCGATTCGTGAAAGAGTGACGACGATGAATGCTGACAAGTTAATCACGCTCGAACAGACCGGGAGCGCCATCGGCCGCCCCGGCCCGCAGCGCGCCACCCTGAAGGGCCTCGGCCTGAACCGGATTGGCCGCCGGTCGCACGTAGCCGACACGCCCGCCAACCGCGGCATGATCGCGAAAGTCGCGCATCTCGTGCGCGTCGTTGACGGCCGCTAAGGAAAAGCTGTCCCATGAAACTCAACGAAGTTCGAGACAATCCCGGATCCTCGAAACCGCGCATCCGCGTCGGCCGCGGCATCGGGTCGGGCAAGGGCAAGCAGGCCGGCCGCGGCGGCAAGGGCCAGACGGCCCGTTCGGGCGTCCGCATCAAGGGCTTCGAAGGCGGCCAGATGCCGTTGCATCGCCGCCAGCCGAAGCGCGGTTTCAACCCGCCCTCGCGGCTGATCTACAACGAGGTCAACCTGGGCCGCATTCAGCGCGCGATCGACGCTGGCAAGCTCGACGCGGCCGCGCCGATCACCGTCGACAGCCTCATGAAAGCCGGGGTCGTCACCCGGCGGCGCGACGGCGTAAAAGTACTGGGCGTCGGGGATTGGACGGCAAGGGCGAGCTTCGAAGTCGAGGCGGCGTCGAAGAGCGCGGCGGCCGCAATCGAGAAAACCGGCGGCAGCCTCAAGACACTGCGGCAAGAGGCCGCTCCTCCCGCCGCCTCCTGAGCGCCGGCCGCCGGCAGGGTGACATTGGCGCACCCGACGACCATATGCTAGGGGCCTTTCCGCCTGCGCCGACCTCGGGCGGCGGGAGCGACATGTCGTAAAACAAGGCGCCCATGCCCAGGCGCCGTCCGGAGCGAATCCGCCATGGCGTCGGCCGCCGAACAGCTCGCAGCCAATATCAACTGGTCCGCCTTCGCCAAGGCCGACGAACTCAAGAAGCGCATCTGGTTCACTCTGGGCGCGTTGGTCATCTACCGACTCGGAACCTACATTCCGCTTCCCGGTATCGACCCCGCTGCGTTCGAGGCGTCGTTCCTTGGGCAGAAGCAGGGCGTGCTCGACATGTTCAACATGTTTTCGGGCGGCGCGGTTCAGCGCATGGCGGTGTTCGCGCTGAACATCATGCCTTATATCTCGGCGTCGATCATCATCCAGCTCCTGAGCTCGGTCGTTCCTTCGCTTGAAGCGATCAAGAAAGAGGGGGAGCAAGGGCGTAAAGTCCTCAACCAGTACACGCGCTACCTGACTGTCGTGCTGGCGATCTTCCAGGCTTACGGCATCTCGATCGGGCTCGAGGGACGCGCCGGCATCGTCAGCGATCCGGGGCTCTTGTTTCGGATCTCGACCATCGTGACGCTGACCGGCGGCACGATGTTCCTGGTCTGGCTCGGCGAGCAGATCACGTCGCGCGGGGTCGGCAACGGATCGTCGCTCATCATATTCGCCGGCATCGTTGCACGGCTGCCACAGGCAGTGGTGCAGTTGTTCGAACTCGGCCGGCAGGGGTCGATCTCCACCGGCCTGGTGCTGGCGGTGGTGGTCATGGTGTTCGTCGTTGTCGCCTTCATCGTTTTCATGGAGCGGGCGCAGCGGCGTGTGCCGATCACCTATCCGCGCCGGCAGGTCGGCAACAAGATGTACGAGGGGCAAAGCTCGTTCCTTCCGCTCAAACTGAATACGTCGGGCGTCATTCCGCCGATCTTCGCATCATCGCTGCTGCTGCTGCCCACAACCGTCGCTAATTTCGCTCAAGGCTCGTCGAGTTCCGGCGTGCTGTCGACGATCTCGGCCCTTTTGGGGCGGGGCAGCGCGCTCTATTTGATCCTCTATGCAGCGCTGATCGTTTTCTTCGCCTTCTTTTACACCGCGACCGTCTTCAACCCCGCCGACACCGCTGAGAATTTGAAGAAGCATGGCGGCTTCATCCCCGGAGTGAGGCCGGGCGAGCGCACCGCGCAATACATCGATTACGTCCTGACCCGGATTACGGTGCTCGGCGCGCTCTATCTCGCGGTGATCTGCCTCCTTCCCGAATGGCTCATCTCCTATGCGGCGCTGCCGTTCTATTTTGGCGGCACGTCGCTCTTGATCGTCGTCAACGTAACGATGGACACGGTGGCGCAGATCCACGGTCATTTGCAGGCGCATCAATATGAAGGCCTGATCAGAAAGGCCAGGTTGAAGGGGCGGAAACGATGAGGTTGATACTGCTTGGACCTCCCGGAGCCGGAAAGGGCACGCAGGCGCAGAGACTGGTCAAGATCCTCAACATCCCGCAGTTGTCGACCGGCGACATGTTGCGCGCGGCAGTCGCGGCTGGAACCCCGATCGGACTGAAGGCGAAGGCGGTGATGGAATCGGGCGCGTTGGTGTCGGACGATATCGTTGTTGGCATCATCAACGACCGGATCGACGAGCCGGACGCCAAGCGGGGTTTTATCCTCGACGGTTTTCCGCGCACGCTGGCGCAGGCTCGGGCATTGGAGGCGATGCTCGCAGCCAAGGGGCTGAAGCTCGATGCCGCCATCGAGTTGACGGTCGACGCGCCGAAGCTCGTCGAGCGAATCGTGCGGCGTGCGGAGGACGCAAAGGCGGCCGGCGCGTCAGCGCGCAAGGACGATGACCCAGAGGTGTTCAAATCTCGTCTTGCCACTTATGAACGCGACACAGCCGCGGTCACGCCGTTCTATCGCGAGCGCGGCCTTTTGCGTGAAGTCGACGGCATGGCGTCGATCGGGGATGTCGCCAAAGCGATCGACGCGGTCGTCTCGGAGGTCGCCGCGGCGTGACGGCGACGCCGCCAGACGCCGAGGCGGTCATCGAACGACGCGGCCGCGCCGGCGTTATCGTGCTCAACCGTCCGAAGGCGTTGAACGCGCTGACCTTGACAATGGTGCGCCTGATCGCAGGCGCGCTCAACCGGTGGGAGCGCGACGGAGCCGTCGATCGGATCATTGTCCTCGGCGCGGGCGACCGCGCCTTTTGCGCCGGCGGAGACATCCGTCGCCTGTACGATCTTGGCCGCGCCGGCGACCACGACACCCAGCTGACATTCTGGCGGGAGGAATATCAACTCGACCACAGGATCAGGACCTATTCCAAGCCAATCGTCGTCCTGGCGGACGGGATCACGATGGGCGGCGGCGTCGGGATTTTGATGAACGCCGGCCATCGAGTTGCCGGGGAGCGGTTCGTCTTCGCGATGCCGGAGGTTGGCATCGGCTTTTTCCCCGACGTCGGGGCGGCGTGGTTCCTGCCGCGGCTCAAGCATAGCGCGGGCGCCTATTTCGCGCTCACAGGGCTGCGGGCCCACGCGGGCGACGCGCTCGCGCTGGGTCTGGCCGAAACCTTCGTCGCCAGCGCCGCCTTGCCCGCACTGGCGGAGGCGCTGGGAACCGATGAGCCGATCAAGGCTGCGCTCGCGCGCTTCGCCGCGCCTCCGCCGCGCTCGGCGCTGACCAGCGAGGCCGAGGACATCGAGGTCTGTTTCTCCCTGCCCGATCGCGAGGCGATCCTCGACGCCCTCGGCCACGCCGAGAAACGCGGCTGCGCCTTCGCCGCACCGGCGCGGACGGCGATGCTGGAGAAATCGCCCACGAGCCAGGCGATCGCGCTGAGGCAGATGACCCTCGGCCGGGCAATCGATTTTGACCAGGCGCTGCGCATGGATTATCGCATCGTCTCGCGAATCTGCCGCGGCCACGACTTCTACGAGGGCGTTCGCGCTGTGATCGTCGACAAGGACAATAGTCCGCAATGGAATCCGCCGCCGTCGCCGGCGGAGATCGACGCCTATTTCGCCCCGCTTGCCGACAACGAACTGATGTTTCCGGCGCAGGGCGGATGAAATACATCATGCGCCAGAGCCGCGACGGCGCGGTAGAGCTGATCGATCGCTCGCCAGTCGCCGAGGACGGCGATTTTCTGTCAGCCATTTCGCGCCTGGGCTGGGGGACGGCGCTCATCTGGTACATGCGCACGCTTGCCTGGGTCTGGGTCGCCAAGGGCCTGTTCGACTGGGCGATTATTCTCGGCGCGTTTCCGAGCCTCGGGCAGTTCACGACGATGGCGCTGCCGCTGCAGGCCACGATAATTGCCTTCGCTTGTCTGGACTTGCTGGCGGCGGTCGGGCTGTGGCTGGCTGCGCCCTGGGGTGGCGCGATCTGGCTCCTATGCGCCGTGGTCGAGGCCGCCTCGCCGGTCCTGAGCCCGCGCGCCGCCGCGATCGGCATCGTCGGCGCGCTGGTCAATGTCGCGCTCGTGGCCGGCTATTTCTTGCTGAGCTTTCGCGCCGTCCGCGAACGCTCCTGACGATCGAAGCGCCGTCCGCCGCACTTTCGCCAACGTTCGTTGCGGCCCCGGACAGGGTTGCGGGTGTCCGCGTTTGCGTCCTGTCAACGTAAACAAAGCCTTTGATTCAATTGAAATTTACCAGCGCTGCAAAACCTTCAATTCATCTTGACTCTTAAACTCGTATTCATGGGCTTACGTTACAGTTCTATCCATAAGAGGACCGAAGAAACGTCGGCCGAGGGCAAGCGAATAGGCGGGTGTGCTATGATTAACGCAGTCAAAACAAAAGATATTGTGGTAAGATCGGAACCTGAGCTTCGGGTGTCCGGCCTGTATCTTGAGACCTTGACGATGGTCGAGCGGCTTCATCGCCGGTTGCTTGACGTGATCAAGGATGAGTTCGACCGCCGGGGTCGGTCTGACGTCAACGCGGTACAGGCATTGCTGTTGTACAATATCGGCGACAAGGAATTGACCGCCGGCGAACTGCGCACACGCGGCTATTATCTCGGCTCGAACGTCTCCTATAACGTCAAGAAATTGGTCGAGATGGGCTTCCTCCACCATTCCCGCTCTCGGATCGACCGGCGTTCGGTTCGAATCAGCCTGACCGATCGGGGCAAGGAGGTGCACCGCATCGTATCCGGCGTTTACGAAAAGCACGCGCGCACCATCGAGCAGATCGGCGGAATTCCCGGCGACGACTTCGCCCGCATGAACGCATCCCTGTTGCGCCTCGAGCGTTATTGGACCGACCAGATCAAATATCGGCTTTGATTACGCTCTGTTAACCTGACAAGGCTTTTCTTGGACGGGCGTCCGCAGTGCGGGCGCCCGTCTTGCGTTTGACTCGCACGAGCCATAAAAACGCCTGACTAGCCCATATGTTTCGAGCGGAAGCGCGGGAGCCTCCGGCAAACGGCGCGCGCAGATTCGAACAATCAGGGCGCAGGCGGGTCGGGGCAGGACTGGCGGCGGCCTTTCTTGGAGATATGAAAGTGATGCGTGGCATGATCGTCTCGCGGCCCTCGCGCCGCGCCTTATTTGCCGCGACAGCGAGCGTGGCTTTTGCGTTCGCGCTGGGGTCGAGCCCGTCCAAGGCCGACGGTCAGGATAGCGGTCAGGCGGAATGGCCACAAAGCTATGAGGCGTCGCCGCACATGGCGGTCGGACGCGAGGCCACGCCCATCCTGTCGCCCGCGACGGTCGACGCTACCGAAGCGGCGATCCAGAAATATCAGGACATCGTCACCCGCGGCGGCTGGAATCAGGTGCCGGCCGGCGCGGAACTCAGAGTGGGCTCCAAGTCGAAAGTCGTGGAGGCGCTGCGCGAGCGTCTCGTCGCTTCTGGCGATCTCGAGCCCGTCGCGGGCACGGGTCCAGTGTTCGATTCGTTTGTCGAAGCAGCGGTCAAGCGCTTCCAGGCTCGTAACGGCCTCAGCCAGACCGGGGTCGTCAGCGAGGCCACTTTCACCGAGCTCAACGTGCCCGCCGCGGCGCGCCTGCAACAATTGCAGACCAACATCGTCCGGCTAAAGGCGTATAGCGGCGATCTCGGGTCGCGCTACGTGGTCGCGAATATTCCTGCCGCCTCGGTCGAGACGGTCGAGGGCGGCGTCGTCTATTCTCATCACGCCGCCGGCGTCGGCAAGATCGACCGCCAGTCGCCGATCATGCAGACCAAGGCGACCGAGATCAATTTCAACCCGTTCTGGACCGTGCCGCCGTCGCTGATCAAGAAGGATTTGATCCCGAAGATGAAGGCGGATGCGAATTATCTGACGGAAGAAAAGATCCGCATCTTCAACAAGGACGGACAGGAGGTTTCCCCGGCCTCGATCGATTGGAACAGCAACGAGGCGACCAACTATAAATACCGCCAGGACACGGGCGCCGACCTCAACTCGCTCGGCTTCGTGCGCATCAACATTGCCAACCCTTACGGCGTCTATATGCATGACACGCCGTCGAAGGGCATTTTTGGCGACGACTTCCGCTTCGTGTCGTCGGGCTGCATCCGGGTGCAGGACGTGCGCGACTATGTCGCCTGGCTGTTGAAGGACACCCCCGGCTGGGGTCGCGACCAGATCGACGCGGTCATCCGCTCCGGAGACCGGGTCGACGTGAAGCTTGCGCAGCCGGTCAACGTTTATTGGGTCTATATCACCGCCTGGGCGACGCCGGACGGCATCGTCCAGTTCCGGCCCGACGTCTACCAGCGGGACGGCGCGGGCCCAGGACCGCTTGCCTCGGCCGTCCCGACCCAGCCTATGGCGCTGCCGCAGGAGTAAGCGGGGGCCCGCGGGCCCCGCCTCGTCCCCTCAATCAGTCTCCGAGCCGAGCCTGATCTTCGATCCGCCCGAGGCTTTCCTCGCGTCCCAGGACCTCGAGCACGTCAAAGATGCCCGGCGAAGTGGAGCGCCCGGTGAGGGCAGCGCGCAGGGGCTGGGCGATCACGCCGAGCTTGGCGCCCTGCTCCTCTGCATAGGCGCGAACGACCTGCTCCGCGTTCTTCGCTGTCCAGTCTTTCAGCCCGGCGAGTGACGGCGCCAGGTTCCTGAGATGCAGGCGCCCTGCGCGGGCCAGAATCTCCTCCGCTTTCGCGTCCATCGCAAGCGGCCTTGTCGCGAACAGGAAGGCGGCGCCGTCGAGAAGCTCGACCAGCGTCTTTGCGCGCTCCTTGAGACCCGGAATCGCGGCGCGCAGCTGGGCGCGCTTTCTGTCGTCGAGCCTTGCTTTGGTTTCGGGCCCGCCCGGCAAGTAGGGCAGGGCGTCAATTAGCGCGCTGTAAAGCTCGGCGTCGCCGGCCGCGCGCATATAGTGGCCGTTGACATTCTCGAGCTTGGCATAGTCGAAGCGCGAGGGTGACCGGCCGACGGCCGCGAGATCGAAGGCGGCGATCAACTCGTCGGTGGTGAAGAATTCCTTGTCGCCGTGACTCCAGCCGAGCCGCGCCAGATAGTTGCGCAGCGCTGCCGGAAGGTAACCCATCGCGCGGTAGGCGTCGACGCCGAGCGCGCCGTGGCGTTTGGAGAGCTTGGCGCCGTCCGGCCCGTGAATGAGCGGGATATGCGCCATCGCCGGAACGTCCCATCCGAGAGCCTGGTAGATCTGGGTCTGCCGCGCGGCGTTGGTCAGATGGTCGTCGCCGCGAATGATGTGCGTCACCCCCATGTCGTGATCGTCGACGACGACCGCGAGCATATAGGTCGGATTGCCGTCGGAGCGTAAGAGCACGAGGTCGTCGAGGTCCTTGTTGGCGAACGTGACCTTGCCCTGGACGAGGTCATCGATCACCGTCTCGCCCTCCTGTCGCGCCTTGAGCCGGATGACAGGCGCAACGCCTGGCGGCGCGAGCGCCGGGTCGCGGTCGCGCCAGCGGCCGTCGTAGCGCATCGGCTTGCCCTCGAGGCGCGCCTTCTCACGCATCGCCTCAAGTTCCCCGGTGCTGGCGTAGCAGCGGTAGGCGTCCCCGGCGGCGAGCAGCCGACCCGCGACCTCGCGATGGCGCTCGGCGCGCGCGAACTGGCTGACGGCCTCGCCGTCCCAGTCGAGGCCGAGCCATTTGAGCCCGTCTATGATCGCCTCGACCGCGGCCTCAGTCGAACGCTCGCGGTCGGTGTCCTCGATCCGCAGCAGAAACTGGCCCCCGAAGCGCTTGGCGTAGAGCCAGCTGAATAGCGCCGTCCGCGCGCCGCCGATGTGCAGGAATCCGGTCGGCGAAGGCGCGAAACGGGTCACCACTTGCGTCATGGGCGGGTAGGGTCCTCCTCAATCGGGCGTCAAGCGGTTCCGCCGCCGTCCGGCCGCGCCGCTCTATCACAAGGCGATCCGGCGCGCCAAAGACGGCGTCGCCGCGAGACGCGACGGGCGCGGCCAATAGCACCAAGTTCCGCCAGGGCGGCTCCCGCCCGTCCGCCATGGCCCGTCGAGAGACGGGGCGTCCTTTCGCTCGCGCAACAAAATCAAAATCCGACGCAACAAAAGCCAAGCCCGGCGCAACGAAAACCAAGCCAGGCGCAACAAAATCAAAATTCAGCGCAACAAAAGCAAAATAACTATTGTCGCGTTCTCAATGGGTTAGAGCGAATCGCCGCCGATTCAGCTTCCTCCGGCGGGCTTCGGCGATATCCACGACGTCATTCTGAATTTCTCTCCGACGTACGACCCATCCTACCGCAGCCTTCTCTTTATCGCAAGAAATAGTCGGGGCTTTTTTCCGGCGTTGGCGGTTCACCGCGACCGGCCTTGCGCCGTCATTCCTTTTGCTGCGGAGGCGGTGATAGGCTCCAGCCGGCAACCACGCGGCGGGGCGCCGGTCCATGGACTTCGTCTTCATGCTGACGCGCAACGACGCGACGGTCGAGAACGCACTCGACCTCGTCGAGATCGCGCGCGGGCTAAGGGTTCGCCACATCGGCTTCAAGGATGTCGGGGCCGGGGCGGCCATGCTCGGGCGGCTGACCGCCGCCATTCGCGCCGCCGGGGCGTCGCCGTGGATGGAGGTCGTGGCGACGTCGCGCGAGGATGAATTGCGCTCGATCGCGCTTGGCCGGGACCTTGGCGTCGATCGGCTGATGGGAGGCGTGCACGTCGAGGACGCCCTGCGGCTCCTTGAGGGAAGCGCGACGCGGTACCTGCCGTTCGCCGGCAGGCCTAGCGGACATCCGACGCGGCTCGGCGGCTCGGCGGCGGAGGTCGAGGCGCAGTGCCGGGACTTCGCCGCGATGGGATGCGCGGGCGTCGATATTCTTGCCTACCGCGCGACCGAGGCGGAGCCGCTCGACCTTGTCGCCGCCTGCCGGCGCGGATTTCCCCGCCAGGGCGCGGTCGTGGTCGCCGGATCGGTCAATTCGGCCGAACGCGTCGCCGCGGTCCGCGCCGCCGGCGCGGACGCTTTCACGATCGGCACCGCGGCGATCGAATGCGCGTACGCGCCAGGGGCCGGATCGCTCGCCGGGCAACTTAAGGCGGTGCTTGAGGACTGCCGCGGAGGAGAGCGGCAGAGGCCAAAGCAGGGACGCTCAGCGATCCGGCCGACAAAGACCCGGATGGCAAGCGTTCGGTTTGACGAACGGTACTTTTCTCCTACGCAGCAAACCACTAGCAATTCTCCCTGAAGTAAAGCGTGAACGGAGTAACGAGCCGGGTCGGGGGCTTCTCCAGGCGCCCAAAATGGTGCGCGAGAACTTCAAGCGCCGTGAGAACTTCCAGCTCCGGATTCTGGTCGATGACGGCGTCGATGATTCCGTCGAGCAGCATCCGGCGGCGATGGGCAGTCAGTTCATGCGCAATCATCGTAATCGCCTCCTGTCGCCCGGTCGCCTCAAGCGCCTGGCCTATCGCTAGAGTTCCGGTGGAAATCGCATAAACGCCTGCAAGCCTCTGATGCTGCACGATCATGTCCCGCATGAACTCGCCCGCGCGCTCACGGTTTCCGCCCGTTTCAAAGACGTCCAGGATGCGGCACTGCTGGTGGCGCTCGGCCATCGCGGCGCGAAAGCCGACCACGCGCTCTTCAAGCGCGACGATGTTCTGGACGTCCGACACGACGACGACATCCCCGCCGCCGCGCCCGATGAGCCGGCCCATCAGGTCGCCGGCCACCCGCCCCGCCGACAGGTTGTCAAGCCCGACATAGGCGTGGCGCGTGATCCGCGGCAGATCGGTGACCAGGGTGATGAGAGGCTTCGACCGCCCGACCTTTTCGAGCACATCCTCGATCAGCGGATGTCTTGGCGCGACGACGACCAACGCGTCGGCCTCGTCCGCCGCCTCACGCATGGTCCTCGCAACCTCTTCGAGCGCGAGGATGTTGAAGAAATGCACCACCGCCTGGACGTTGGAAGCGAAGAACAGGCGGTTGGCCCGGGCGAAGGCGAGCCTCAGGCTCTCGTAAAAGGGGTTCGACGCATGCGCCATCGCCACGCCGATGCGAATGGTTCTGGTCGGCCGGAGACGAATGTTGCGGTCGAGTCCAAGACGGATCGCCTGCTCGACGACGCGGCGCTCCTTGTCGACGCTCACGCTGCCGCGGCCATTCAGCACCCGATCGACTGTGGCCGGGCTGACGCCCGCCGAGCGCGCGACGTCCGCGGCGGTGACCTTCTTTCCCATCGTTGACTATGGATTCCCGAGAGCCCGGGCCATAGAACGACAATGATGAAATTTCATCAAGAGCGTGCTTGCAGGCGATCACCCTCGGGTCGCATCTTTGCGCAACCCGAACTTGCGAGACGCCCAATGTCCGACGCCGTCATTTCGTCTGCGCCGCCGCGCCCGCGCAAACGCGAGAGGCCGCAGGATTACAAGCCGCCTGAGCCGACCAGGATCCCGCCGCTTTTTGCCTGGCCCTGGAGCCCAACGGTGTTCTTCAACTGGGTATTTGGATTTCCAGGATACCTTTGGCCTTTCAACGCCATCTACCTTGCGATTGCGCTTGCGACTTGGATCTGGCTGACGCCGTCGATGGGCATGATGAAGTCCCTCGCGCCGGGCTGGATCGCCTTGATCCTCATTCGCAACGCCGCCCTCATCACCCTCGTTGTTGGCGTCTGGCACCTGCGGCTCTACGTCCAGAAGGCTCAGGAGACGAAGTACAAGTACAACGGGCGCTGGCTAGCCAGGGACAGCAAGAACTTTCTGTTTCACGATCAGGTTCTCGACAACGTCTTCTGGACCTTTGTGAGCGCCGTTCCGGTGTGGACGGCGTTCGAGGTCGCCACGCTCTGGGGGCAAGCGAACGGATTTTTCCCGGTCGTCGATTGGGCCGCGCACCCGGTCTATTGCGCAGCGCTCCTGCTTTTCATCCCCGTGTGGCGCGAGGCGCATTTCTACGCGATCCACCGCCTGATCCACTGGCCGCCACTTTACCGGAACGTCCACCGGCTGCACCACGCCAACGTCAATCCCGGCCCATGGTCGGGGCTTTCGATGCATCCCGTCGAACACGTGCTCTATTTCTCGGGAGTCGTCTTGCACTGGATTGTTCCCTCAAGCCCGCTCCACGTCATCTTCCACCTTCAGCACCTCGCCTTTTCGCCGGCCCAGGGTCACAACGGCTTCGACAAGATTGTGCTGAAGGACGGGCGCGCGATCAGCACCGACCACTACACCCACTACCTGCATCACAAGTATTTCGAGGTGAACTACGGCGACGGCCTCGTGCCGCTCGACAAGCTCTTCGGCACTTTTCACGACGGTTCCGACGAAGCAGAAGAGGCCATGAACAAGCGCGTTCGGGAGCGCCAGAAGGCTTAAGAGGTCATAAGCCCTCTCACGTCAGCTTCCGCCAGGCCTGCGCCTCCGCCTCGCTGCTGAACACCTCCGGCGGCCAGTTCTCCTTAAGCGCCTGGCGCATCAGGTCCTGCTGGCTTTTGGGCGCCATGCCGCCGATCGGGGGGTCGCGATCGAGATTGGTCGGGAACGAATAGCCTTCCGCTGAAGCCGCGACTGCGTTGTCCGCCTCGGCGGCCGTGATTGAGTTCTCGTTGAGGAGCCCCATGAGCGCTGGATAGAGCCTCAGGCTCATCTTGAGCCGGTCCACGCTTTCCATGGCTCGGCCGAATGCCGAAGAAACCTGTAGGAGGTTGGCGATCCGGCGCACGTCCTTCGAGCGGTTCGTTCCGGCGGCGTGGAACAGCGCCGGATTGAAGAACGCCGCGTCGCCCTTGACGAGCGGCAACTGGACATGATGCGCGTCGAAATAGTCACGAAACTCCGCGCGGCCGGTCGCCATGTAGCCGGGCAGATAGCTTTGCGAGAACGGCAGGTAGAGCGTTGGCCCGGTTTCAAGCGGCATGTCGCAATGGGCGACGGCGCCTTGCAGCGTCAGCACCGGCGAGAGACGGTGGACATGGACGGGATAGCGTTCGATCGCCTTCGCCGACTGGAAGCCTAGATGATAGTCGCGGTGCGCCACTTGCGCAGCGCCGCCCGGATTGACGACGTTGAGCTGCGAAGTGATTTGATAAGCGGGGCCGAGCCAGGCTTCGCTCACGAGCGCGATCACCGCATTGCCATAATAGGCGCCGAAGGCCGCCGGGTCGCGCAGGCAGAGCTTCTCGAGCGCGTTCCAGATGCGGTCGTTGGCGCCAGGCTTGGCGAAATGATCGCCGCCGCCGACGTTATTTCTGCGCTCGTCCTCGATGATCGCCCAGAAATGATCGTTGGTTCTGTCGATCGCCGTCGTGTCGGCGAACGCGCCCCGAATAGCGATGATTCCAGGCCCGTCGGTCAGCGCCTCGACCCATTCCGCCATGAGCTCCTTGCGGGTCTCGGGCGAAGCGGCGGCGGTTCGCGCCTTCAGACCATCATAGACAAGCACATTCGATATGACGTCGCTGGCGAACGGATAGTCGGCGCGGTTGACGGAGCGCTCGACGATTCGCCTGAATTCGTCGAGGTCGCACAATTGTTCGGAGAGCCAAACGCGATTGGATCGGACGTGCTTTGCGTTGTCGTCCTTCATGGGCTGTCCCTCCGTGCAACGATCTGTGGGCGCCGCCAGACAGTGATCTCGACATGATGCGCGGGATCGAGCGGGATCGTTTTCGTGAGGCTGAGGCCGTTCCGCTCGAGCACCGCCGCGGCCGAGACGCCAGCGTCGCAGGCGGAAAACACCGACCGGCCGCCGGGAAGCTTGACGCCATGCGCGCGCGACAAATGAAACCCGTCGAACCCGATCATGAGGAAGAGATCGAACACCACTTGGCCGCCGCCTACGGCAACTCGGCCGCCGGTCGGCAGAAGTCGCGCCGCAACATCTTCCCAGCTCAACCGCAGCGGGTCCCACCACCAACCGTCCGGGCGCTTCTCGAGGCCTTCCGCCGCCTCCCGGGAAACGACAAGGCGCGGAAGCCCCCGCAGGTTGGGTTCGAGCTCGTGGCTGCGACGCGCGAACACGACCAGGCTCGCTTCATCCTGCGCGCGCTGGTAGAGTTCCCAGTCCTTTTCGTTGCGCAGAGAAGCCGGCGTCATTCCGCCGGGGCCAGCGATCTTGTCGTCGTCCGAGACGATGGCGTAACCCGTGATGTCAAGATTCCCGGACATGATCGAACGATCCCAAGCCTCGGCGCACTAGGCTCCGCGAAACCGCCCCACAGATGTGACGAGCCACGAAACTAACCTGCGCCTCGTTCGTATCACATTGAAGTCAAATCCGGCAGGTATCCTCCGGCCAACCCCGTCTTGGAGACAAGCCATGATCGCTTCGCAGAATCCCCGCCGATACAACGCTCCGCCGGCGCTGCGGCTCAAAATCGATGATCTCCATGCCCATTTGGCGCTGCTCGACCGCTATGGTCCAACCAGCATTGGCTCCGCGCTCGCCAGAGGCGTTCGGGCGGTCGTCAACGGGTCGAGGCACGCGCTGCGGGGGGTCGCTTTTTGCTCCGAGTAGCGCGATCTCGATTGGGAGGGTGTTCGATAGCCCCAGCCCCGCCCGTGCTTTGTGCGTAAACTTGTCCGAGACACACCCACCGTTACCTTTTCATCGGAAGCGACGCTTCCGGCACAAGCGAGGGGTCAGGAAAATGCCTACGGTCACCACCAGCGACGGCGTCGAGATTTTCTACAAGGATTGGGGCAGCGGGCAGCCGATCGTGTTCAGCCACGGCTGGCCGCTCTCGGCGGACGATTGGGACACGCAGCTGCTCTTCTTCCTCAATCACGGCTATCGCGTAATCGCCCATGACCGCCGCGGCCATGGCCGGTCGACCCAGATCGGCCGCGGCCACGACATGGATCACTACGCCGACGATCTGGCGGCGGTGACCAAGCATCTCGACCTGAAAAGCGCGATCCACGTCGGCCACTCGACGGGCGGCGGCGAGGTGGCGCACTACTGGCGCGACATGGCGACAGCGGGTGGCGAAGGCGGTGATGATCAGCGCGGTGCCGCCGCTGATGGTGAAGACGCGGCCAACCCGCTCGGCCTGCCCAAGACGTTTCGACGACCTGCAAGCGCAGCTCGCCGCCAACCGGTCCAAGTTCTATACGACCTCCCGCGGGCCGTTCTACGGCTTCAACCGGCCAGGGGTGAAAACGATCGAGCCGGTCGTTCAGAATTGGTGGCGCCAGGGCATGATGGGCGGCGCCAAGGCGCATTATGACGGCATCGTCGCCTTCTCCCAGACCGACTTCACGGAGGATTTGAAGAAGATCAATGTGCCGGTGCTGGTCATGCACAGCGAGGACGACCAGATCGTGCCTTATGTCGCGGCGGGTCCGCTGTCCGCGAAGCTTCTCAAGCACGGCACGCTCAAGACCTACAAGGACTTTCCGCACGGCATGCCCACCACCCATGCCGACACGATCAATGCGGACCTCCTCGCCTTCATAAAGAGCTGAGCGGCGCGGATCGCCCGCGGTCGCCGAGATCGTCGCCGCTCGCGTTAAGCCAGCGGCAGCGATTCGCGCGTCTGTGCCAGAATTTCCTGGGACAGCTTGTCATCGTCGACGACGCGCGCCAGCACCATGGCGCCGACCATCGCCGACCACGCGGCGATCGCCGCGCGTCGCTTCTCGAGCGCCGTCCTGCCCTTCGCCTCGGCGCTAAAGCGGTCGATCTGGCGACGGACCGCGTCGGTCATCGTGCGCCGAAGGTCGGCGGAGCCTCGCGCGGCTTCGGTTCCCAGACATGAAAACGGACACGAGGAGCCACGATCGTCGCGATGCCTGGGGCCGAGATAGCCGTCAGCATAAGCCGCTACTGACTGGCGCGCCTTGGCATCCGCCGCCGCGGGGGTGAGCGCTTGGCCGACCGCCTCGGCGATGAGCGCGTCCTTCGAGGAAAAGTGGCCGTAGAAGGCGCCATGCGTGAGGCCAGCATCTTTCATCACGTCCGCCACAGTTACGTCGTCGAATCCGCGCAATCGGAACAGGCGCGCGGCTGAGGCCAAAATCCGCGCCCGATGTTCGGCGACCTGTTCGCGGCTGACTTTCATCCTCTTCGAGCTCCTTGCCGCTTGACAACATACATGATCATGGTAATGAATGCAATCATGATGAATATCATCAATGGGAGCGCATATCATGGTTCGTAAGCTGCCGACCGTTCTCGTCACCGGCGCGTCATCCGGGATCGGAGCGACCTACGCCGACCGATTCGCCCGTCGCGGGCATGATCTTGTTCTGGTCGCCCGCGATCGCGCGCGCATGGAGGAGCTCGCGTCGCGCCTGCGCGCCGAGACCGAGGTCAAGATCGACGTCGTGCGCGCCGATCTCACGGTGAGCGCCGACTTGGCGCGGATTGAATCCCGCCTGCGCGCCGACGACAGCATCGGCATCCTCGTCAACAATGCCGGCGTTGCGGCGCCCGGCGGATTTGCCCACGCCGATCTTGATGTGATGGACCGGCTAATTCGCCTCAACGTGACTGCCGTCACCCGTCTTGCCGGCGCGGTTATCCCGCGGTTTCTCGCCAGTGGCGAAGGCGCGATCATCAATATCGCTTCGGTAGTGGGCCTCGCGCCGGAGATTTCGTTCGGCGCCTATGGTCCGAGCAAGGCCTATGTGCTGGCGCTATCGCAAAGCCTGCAAGCCGAACTCGGCGGCCGCGGCGTCTATATCCAGGCGGTGCTGCCCGCGGCGACCCGAACGGAGATCTGGGAGAAAACCGGCCGCGACGTGAACGCGATCAAGGGCGTGATGGAGGTCGGCGAACTGGTTGACGCCGCGCTCGTCGGCTTCGACCGGCGCGAGGCGGTGACCATTCCGCCGCTGCCGGACGCCGCCCAGTGGGAGACGTTCAACGCCGCGCGACAGGCCATGTTGCCAAACTTCGCCAACGAGCATGCGGCGGCGCGTTATGGCGCCCGCGACTTCGGGCGATCGTATCGCCGCCCAGTGAGCGACAACCACTTGATCGGTGGATCAGCTGACGCGCTCGATCAGCGCCATTGCGGCAGCGGGGTTCCGTTCCTTGGCCCCGCTGATGACATAGAGATAAACCTCCCGGCCGCCCCTATGAGGCAGGGGCGGCGCGGCGATCTCGAGGTCCGGCGGGGAGCCGCCGGCTGCCCATGTCTTTGCGCGCCTCGCCCATAGATCGAGGGCCGAGCTGGAATATCCCGCCGGCTCGCTCTCGGTCGTTCCCATGATGCGCGCATAGACGAACGGCGCGGTCACATCGGCGATCTGCGGGTACTCAGAATCGCCGGCGATCACGACCGCGACACCGTGCGACCGCGTCAGCGCAATGAACTCCGGCGTCCGGAAGCTGTCGTTGCGCACCTCGACGACATGCCGGATGGCGAGACCATCGACCGACGCCGGAAGCAGCTTCAGGAATGCGGCGAAATCGTCCGGGTCGAAGCGTTTCGTCGTCGCGAATTGCCAGTTGATCGGCCCAAGCTTGGTCTTGAGATTGGTCACGCCGCTCTTGAAGAACCGGTCGATCGACTCGCCTGCCTCAGCCAGGACACGGCGGTTGGTGGCGAAGCGGGGGCCCTTGACCGAGAAGACGAAATCGTCGGGCGTCTCGTCGCGCCACTTTGTGAAGCTCGCCGGCTTCTGTGAGCCGTAATAGGTGCCGTTGATCTCGATGGAGGTCAGTTTAGAGCTCGCATATTCAAGTTCGCGGCTCTGGGCCAGGCCTTTGGGATAGAACGCGCCGCGCCACGGTTCGTAGGTCCAGCCCCCGACGCCGATCCTGATCTTGCCGTGCGTTTGCTCTTTTGCCGGCATGTCTGATCGCCCTCTACTTGCGCGCGATCGCCGCAACGCGTCCGCCCGTAAGCGCGACTAGGTCCGGCGGGGTCAGGCGGAAGACTGCGTTCGGCGTGCCGGCCGCGGCCCAGATTTCAGCGAGCGCCATCAGCAATTCGTCGATGAGAACGCTCGGCGGATCTTTATGGCCGACCGGAGGGACGCCGCCGATGGCGAACCCGGTCCGCTCGCGCACGAAGTCGGCGTCGGCGCGGGCGATCGCTTCGCCGAGCGTCTCGGCGACCTTCGTCTCGTCGACGCGATTGACGCCGGACGCGACGACGAGCACAGGGCGGTCGCTGCCGGCGCCACGGAAGATCAGCGACTTGGCGATCTGCGCGACCGTGCAGCCGATCGCCGCTGCGGCGTCGGCGGCGGTGCGAGTCGTTGCGTCAAACTCCAGCACCTCAAACTTGTCGCCAAGCGCGGCCTGGACCCTGAGCGCCGAAGGGGAGGCCGCGGGCTTCATGGGCCGGTTTTCCTTCTCTCGCTATCGTGGTCCAGCTCGTCAGGCGACTGGCGCCTGCTCGTCCGAGGCGCGGAGGTCCTTCTTCGAAATCTTGCCGACGGGGGTTTTGGGCAGGTCGTCGCGGATTTCCATTGCGCCGATCATCTCGTGCTTGCCGAGGCGATCCTTGAGAAACGCCTTCATTTCTTCGAACGTCGGCGCCGGTGCGCCGGCCTTTACCTTCACGAATGCTTTCGGGGTCTCGCCTCGATAGGGGTCCGGGACGCCGATGACGCTCACTTCCTCGACCGAGGGGTGCTGATAGATCGCCTCCTCGATGTTGCGCGGATAGACGTTGAACCCGCCGCAGAGCAGCATGTCCTTGGTGCGATCGACGATGTAGACGAATCCGTCCTCGTCCATGTAGCCGACGTCGCCGGTGCGGAAGAACCCATCCTTGGTCATCGAATCGGCGGTCGCTTTCGGCTGTTTCCAGTAGCCCTTCATCACGTTGGGACCCTTGACGCAGATCTCGCCGCGTTCGCCAAGCTCAACCTCACGCTCAGGGTCGGCGACGTCGATGAACTTCATCTCGGTGGTGGGATAGGGAACGCCGCAGGAGCCCGGCTTCCCCGGACCGACCCGCGGGGTGAAGGTGCCAATCGGCGCGGTCTCGGTCATGCCCCAGCCCTCGCTCAACCGGCAACCGATGACTTTCTCGAACCGCTGCTGCACGGCGACCGGAAGCGGCGCCCCGCCTGAGGCGCAGAGCCTGAGCGACGACCAGTCCATGGACTCGACGCCGGGCACGCTCAGAAGCGCGACATGCATGGTCGGCACGCCCATGTAGACGGTGACCTTCTTGTCGACGATGTCCTTGGCCGCGGCGGCCGGATCGAAGCGCGGATGGAGCACGAGCTCCGCGCCCAAGCGAAAGCCGAGCAGCATGACGACGGTCAGCGAATAGATATGGAACAGCGGCAGGATGCAGAGAAAACGCTCCTGGCCCACTCGCAGCGAGTCCGGGCCGCTGCGCGTCATCACCTCCATATAGAGCGAGCATGCCGCGGTCAGATTGGCGTGGGTCAGCATCGCCCCCTTGGGCGTGCCGGTCGTGCCGCCCGTGTATTGGATGACCGCCAACGCCTCCGTGAGGTCGTCAACCGGATGGGCGCGATAGCGCCCGTCGTTGTCGATCAAGTCGCGGAACGCGAGGTGACGATCGCTGCGCGCGGTCTCGGCAAGCATGCCGGCGGCGGCCATGTGCGCCTTGACTGGGGCAGGCGCGGGCGACATCTCGGCGAATTCGCCGACGACGAGCGTCTTGAGGCGCGTGGAAGCGAGGAGCTTCTCGGCCTGCGGATAAAGCGCGGCGAGGTCGAGCGTCACCAGGATGTCGGTCTCGCTGTCCTCGATCTTGATTTGCAGCGTATGCAGCGCGTCCAGCGGCGAATAATTGACGACCGTGCCGCCGGCCTTGAGCACGCCGAAGAAGGCGATGACGTAATGGGGCGTGTTTGGCAGGAAGAGACCGACGTGCACGCCGGGGCCGACGCCGAGCTTCTGGAACCCGGCGGCCGCGCGGTTCGCCAGCGCCTCCAGTTCCGCGTAGGAGATGCGCTTGCCCATGAACTCGAGCGCCGGCTTGGGAGCCGAACCGCCCGGCGGCTTTTTCCAGCACGCTTTGTACTGAGGAGAGGTCGAGCGGCGCCTTCTCGCGCACGTCCGGCGGATAGGATTTCACCCAGGGCTGAACCGTCATCGCCTGTCCTCGCGTTCCTCGCATTCCCTCGCTTTGCGGAAATTGACCGCCAGCGCTTTGCACTTGAGTTGCCGCGTTCTCGGCCAAGCGTCAAGCGTCGCGGCCGAATCGCGGCGGCGCGAGCCGGTCTCGACGCGTCCTAAGCAACAGTCCCGTCATGAGTATGCGTCTTTGCGAGCGACTCCGGCTTTTCAATCCCTTAGGCGCCTTTTTCTGCAACCCGAATGGGCCGCGAGAGTAGTGCTATTTAACATATCTACAATGTTTTATGATCGCGCAATCACAATGCGTGGCGGCATTTGTTGCGCACGGCTGCGTGGCATCGCAGGATAACAAAGGCGCAGGGCGGACGCGGTCCACGCGCGCCGCTGCTTCTGCGCTCGGGGAAGGATTTCAGCGATGGCGGATGGAACCAAACCCCGGGTTTGCGCGGTCCTCGGCGTCGGCCCTGGCAACGGCGAGGCGTTCGCGCGGCGATTCGCCGCCGACGGATACGCGGTGGCGCTGATGGCGCGGCGGGCCGAGCTCACGGCCAAGCTCGCCGCCGAGCTGAAGCACGCCAAAGCCTACGCCTGCGACGTCGCCGACGAAAAGTCGGTCGAGGCGGCCTTCGCCAAGATGCGGGCCGACCTCGGCGACGCTGACGTTCTCATCTTCAACGCCGGCTCGGGCGTCTGGGGCAATGTCGAGGAGGTCAAGGCCGAGGATCTCGAGCGCTCATGGCGTATCAATACGCTCGGCCTATTCCTGGCCGCTCGGCAGGCTATCCCAGCGATGAAGCAAAAGGGGCGGGGGGCGATCATCGTTGTCGGCGCGACCGCATCCCGCCGCGGCGCGGCAGGCACGGCGGCGTTCGCGCAGGCCAAGATGGCGCAGCGCGCGCTCGCCGAATCGATGGCCCGCCATCTCTGGCCGGCCGGCGTCCACGTCGCGCTGATCGTGGTCGACGGCGTGGTCGGCGGACCGGTCACGCGCTCGCGGTTCACCGACCGGTCCGACGATTTCTTCATCGACTCCGGCCGGGGTCGCGGCGATCGCCGCCGACCTGGCGAAGCAGGACCGCGGCGCCTGGAGCTTCGAGGTCGAAGCGCGCCCGTTCAAGGAAAAGTGGTGAGCCGGCCTAAAGCCTACGGAGGCCGAACACCGCGAACAGCTCAGCCGGATCGCTCCAGATTCTGTCCACCCGCCAGCCGGACCGTTGCGCCGCGTGGGTAAGGGCGGCGACGTCGTATTTTCGGCAAGTCTCCGTATGGATAGTTTCGCCCTGCGCAAACACGAAGCTCCCGCCAGCGACAGCAGCGATCTGAGGCTTGCGGCTGACGAGGTGCATTTCGATCGCGGACTCGCGCTCGTTCCAGCGCGCCTCATGGGCGAATGCCTTGATATCGAGGTCGCCTTCGAGTTCGCGATTGATGCGACGGAGCAGATTGAGATTGAACTCCGCGGTTACGCCGCGCCGGTCATCGTATGCGGCGATCAATGTCCCGACGTCCTTGCGCAAGTCGACTCCGATGATCGCCGCGCCTCGTTCACCGACATGCTCGCGCATCCTGCGAAGCAGGGCGGCGGCTTCGGATCCGGCGAGATTGCCGAGCGTCGACCCAGGAAAAAATGCAGCGCGCGGATGCGCAGGGATATCGTCGGGGATGTCAAAATCGGCGGTGAAGTCGGTGATGATCGGACGCGTCGCGAGATCAGGGAACCGGCCACGGATGCGCTCCGCCGTCTGGGCGAGAAAATCCGCTGCAATATCGATCGGCACGTACATCCGCGGCCTCTGGAGGGCGTCGATGAGGATTTCCGACTTGATCCCCGCTCCGGCGCCATATTCAAGCAGCACGACATTGTCGCCGCACAGAGTCGCCATCTCTCCGGCGTGGCGCCGAAGAATCCCCGTCTCGGTCCGGGTCACGTAATATTCATCGAGACGAGTGATTTCCTCAAACAGCTCCGAGCCTCGCTGATCGTAGAACCAGCGGCTTGGGAGCGTCTTTTGCCTTTGCGACAAGCCGGCGAGCACGTCGGCCCGAAACGCCTCGTGCTGGCTGGTTTTCGATGCGACGAGGTCGAGCATTTCAAGCGTCTCCCGCCAGCCGCAGGCCCGAGAACTGCCACCTTGCGTCGGGCGGAAAGAAATTGCGGTAGCTCGGCCGCATGTGGCTTATGGGTGTCGCGCACGAGCCTCCGCGCAGAACGAATTGCCCGCACATGAACTTGCCGTTGTATTCGCCAACGGCGCCTTCCGCCGGCCGGAAGCGCGGATAGGGCGCAAACGCGCTGCGCGTCCACTCCCAGACATCGCCGTAGATCTGACGCAGTCCCGCAGCCCCGGCCTGCGCGGGCGCCGGTCGCAGCCGCCCGGCGTCGACGAAATTCCCTTTTAGCGGCTCGCCGCGCGCCGCATGCTCCCACTCGAATTCGCTGGGCAACCTGCGGCCGGCCCAGGTCGCAAACGCGTCAGCCTCGTAGTAGCTGACATGCGTGACCGGCGCGGCAGGATCGACAGGCTGTGATCCGCGCAGCGTCATCGACCAATGGCCGTCCTCGCGCTCGTCCCAGTAAAGCGGCGCCGTCCAGCCTTCCGACTGAACAGTCGCCCAGCCCGCGGACAGCCAGAGCAGCGCGGTTCGATAGCCGCCATCGGCCATGAACTCCATCCACTCCGCATTGGTGACGAGGCGATCCGCGAGTTCAAAAGGTTCGACCAGCGCACGATGCCGCGGCCCCTCGCAATCGAAGGCGAAGCCTTCCCCGTCGTGTCCGATCTCGACCAAGCCGCCGTCGACCGTCCGATAGGTCGGCGGCAAGTTATCGATTTTGCCGACCGCGATCGGGCCGGGATCCTTGTAGGCAGGACGCAGAGGGCTCTGCGCGAACAAGTGCAGGATATCGGTCAGCAGCAATTCCTGATGCTGCTGTTCGTGGTTGCAGCCGAGTTCGATCAGTCCAGCGACCGCAGGCGCGACATCGTATTCCAGGAGCGACCCCATCGCGCGGTCGACATGGTCGCGATACGCGTAGACCGTTTCGAGCGTCGGACGGGTGATCATGCCCCGTCTTGGACGAGGCTGACGAGCGCCGATGCTCTCATAGTAGGAGTTGAAAAGGAAATTGAACTGACGATCGAACACGCGATAACCGGGGAGATTCTGTTCGAGGATCATCTTCTCGAAGAACCAGGTCGTATGCGCGAGATGCCATTTTGCCGGGCTCGCATCGGGCATCGACTGCACGGTCGCGTCCGCGTCCGACAATGGCGCTCCGAGCCGTCTGCTCGCATCGCGGATCGATTGATAGTGCGCGCGGAGATCGGTGTTTCGCTCAGTCGAACCATGGGGCATCGATATACGCATGCCGTCCTCGTCCTCTTTTTGGGGCGCCGTCTGCAGGCCGAGGCGCCGCATATGGGAAGCCCATCGACATTGGCGAGGGGGCGGACGTGAATGATTGTTATTCACGCCGCGAATGAACGCCATTCACGACCGCTCGCCCAGGTCCTGCCTGCAATGCGCCGCAATTCTGGCGCGGGAGCGCGCTTGAGGCGCTTCAGCAACTCCATCTGTTCTCGGTCGACATGTCGGCGGCGCTGACCTGCGCACGCGGAGCAAAACCGGTGAGCGTCGCAATCGTTCCCTCGGCGGAGAAGTTAGCCGCGACAACGTTGGTCAATGTTGGGGCGCGGGGAGGTCAGGCCGGTTGCGCGACCGCCGTCGGCTCAGTCTTCGGAAACGGCCTGAAGGTCAGCGCGATCAGGAACGCGCCGAGGCCGATGCCGAACGACCCGAGATAGAGCCAGGCGTAGGTGGCGTAGGCGTCATAGATCCACCCTCCCGCCAGCGGCCCGAGCGCCATGCCCAGACTGCCCGCCGTGGACGTCCCGCCGATGATCGCCCCCATCATCCGCGCCGGAAAATTCTCACGCGCCAGCACGGCGTAGAGCGGCATGACGCCGGCGTAGGTGAAGCCGAACAGCGCCGCGACCGCATAGAACTGGTCGAGACTGCCGACGAACATGTAAGCCAGCGCCCCGAAGGCCTGGATGAGCAGGCCCGCGACCAGAACCGGCTTCGCGCCGAGCCGGTCGCCTAGGACGCCGAACGCGAGCCGGCCGCCCATGCCCGTCAGGCCCTCGAGACTGTAGATCGACACCGCGGCAAGCGGCGGCACGCCGCATGCGATGGCGTAGCTGACCGTATGAAAGATCGGTCCCGAATGGGCCGCGCAGCAACAGAAATTGGTCGCGGCGAGGATGAGGAAGGGCGTGGAGCGCAGCGCCGCCGAAGTCGTCATTCCGCGCTCATCGGCGGAATCGTTCCCGGCGGACCTCGCCGGCTTCCGCGGCCACGGGCGGCTTGCGGATGAGGAACGCCGCGGGAAGCATGAGAGCGAGCACGAGGCCGGCGATGACCAGCATCGCGCTTCGCCAATCCATCCGCCCGATGAGGAAGGCGGCGAACGGCGACATGGTCATCGGCGCCATTCCGAACCCGGCCGAAACCAGTGAGACGGCGAGGCTGCGCTGGGTCTCGAACCAGCGCGTCACCGTCGCCATCAACGGCGGCAGGATCGCTGAGATCGAGATTCCGACCAGCGCGCCGAAGCAAAGCTGGAACTCGAGCAGACTCGTCGCGCGGCTCGCCAGCGCAAGGCCAACGCCGAGCAGGACAGTCCCGATCAGCACGACGGTCCTCGGCCCGATGCGGTCGACGAGCAACCCCCAGGCGAGGCCTGAGGCGGCCATCGTCAGGAAGCCGATCGTCATCGCGCTCGAGACGCCGGTCCGCGACCAGCCGGTCGCCGCCGTCAGCGGCACGAGAAACACCGGCAGGCAGAACATCGCGCCGATTGCGACGCAGCCGAGAAAGCCGCCGGCGGCGACGATCACCCAGCGATATGGCGATTGCGTCATCCTAGGTCTCCAAGCGTGACTTGTCGGACGGGGCGGATTTGGCGTCAACGCGATGCGAGGCGGCGTCGATTCGCGCGCGCCGTCTCCTCAGGCCGCTCTCGACGCCCGGCTCCGCAGGTAGGCGACGAGGTTGTCGAGAGTCTGGCCCGTGCCGACATTGACGCCCATCTTGAGGAACTGATCGAGTTGCTCATCGGACCGGCATTCGATCTCGACTCTCATGTGAGTCTTGCCGTCCGCCTCGCGAAGCGTGACCCGGCCGGTTGAGCCCATCGCCTCGAAGACGAGTCGGTTCGGCGGAGCAATCTCCTTGTAGACGCCAGTGAACGGCATCTCCGGATGACCCCGGAGCACGAACCTGAACGCGCCGCCGGGCCGTAAATCGATGTCGCAGACTGTGAGCGGTTCGCCGTCGGCGTCCCACCAGCAGGCCACATGCTCGGGCTTTGTCCAGGCTTCGAATATCTCGGCCGGCGAGGCGTCGAGGTCGCGAGTCAGCCTTATCGCGCGGGCGGCGCGATCGACGCCGAGTTGGGCTTGCGGCGCGGTTTGCGATGGGGATGGCATGTCACTTCTCCTGTTGTTTCATCCGGGCGAGGTGGGCCTCGAGATTGTCGAGCCGGCGTTCCCACTGCTGGCGGAAGGGTTCGATCCAGTCCGCGACCTCTTTCATCGAGGAGGGCGCGAGTCTGCGTGGACGTCTCTGCGCGTCGCGCCCGCCCTCGATCAGCCCGGCCTTTTCGAGCACCTTGAGATGCTTCGAGATCGTCGGCTGGCTGAGTTCGAACGGCGCCATCAATTCCAAGACGCTCGCTTCACCATTGGCGAGGCGCGCCAGGATCGCGCGGCGGGTCGGATCGCCGAGCGCGTGGAACGCCGCGCCCAGGGGGTCGGCGCTGTGTTGTTGAATTGCCATGTGGCTATATAGCCGAATAGCAATTCAAGAGTCAAGTCGGGCCGTCAAGCGCGGATCGAGGCCGCATGGCGCGTCCTACGCGCGAGCGCTATGAGGCGAAGGTGGAAGCTGCGCAGGCGATTGCGGTAGGTGGGTGGAGGCAGGGATGACGAAGCGGCGGTTGGCGATCGTCCTTGCGATTTCGTGCAGTATGTCGACCCATTCGCCCTTCGTCGGCGACGCGCGGGCGGATGAGCCGGCCTGCGCCGCCGGCTCCACAATCGCCTTCCACGGCGGTTCGACCGTGTGTGGCGTCGCGGCGAACCGTCCCGCCGTCCTCGCCTACAAGGGCATCGCCTACGCGACCGCCAAACGGTGGCAGGCGCCTCACCCTGCGCCCTGGCCGCCGGCCGGCGCGCTCAGGGCGGTTGAATTCGGCCCGATCTGCCCGCAGGACGACGCGCCTCAGCCAAGCGCGGAGGACTGCCTCTATCTGAATATCTGGACGCCCGAAGACGCAACGAACGGCGGGCGCTCGCTGCCGGTGATGTTGTTCATCCACGGCGGCGCGTTCGTCAGGGGCCTCGGCTCGTCGCCGCTCTACGACGGCAGCGCATTCGCCGCGCGGGGCGCGGTGGTGGTGACGTTCAACTACCGTCTCGGCGCGCTCGGCTTCCTCTCCGCGAACGCGCTGGGCTCGGGCGAGATCGGCGGCAACTTCGGCCTCATGGATCAGCAGGCGGCGATGGCCTGGGTCCAGCGCAACATCGCGCGCTTCGGCGGCGATCCGAAGCGCGTGACCCTGTTCGGCGAGAGCGCCGGCGCCATGTCGGTCGGGCTGCACATGTTCGATGTCCCGTCCAGCGGCCCGCTGTTCGCCGCAGCGATCATGCAAAGCAATCCGCTCGGAATCCAATATCTCGCTCCGGCGGAGGCGGACCGGCGCGGAGCGACGTTTCTGAAGGCGCTGTGCGACGCCGTCAACGCTTCGGCTGGAGCGAGCCGATGTCCCGGCGACCCGGCCTGGGCTGCGAAGGCGACGGTCCCCGACATCCTCAAGGCCCAGACCGAGGCGACCGGGCGTCTGGCGCGCTCGATCGGGCTTCCCGACCTGCGGTTGTCTGCGCTGATCGAGCGCATCCTCGACATCCAGTCGCTGCCCTGGGCGCCGGTCGTCGACGGCAAGCTCGTCGTCGGAGAACCCTATGCCGGCTATGCGCCCGCGGCGAGGCCGTTCAAACCGATTGCATTCGGCGTCAACGCCGATGAAGGCCCGCTGTTTGTCGCCCGGGCCTACCCGAGTGCGCCGTGGGATTTCACCTCCTGGGCCTATCGCGGCTTCCTCGCCTTGCGCTTTGGCTTGAGGTCCGCCGAGATCCTGCGCACTCCGCGCTACAGCCCCGATGCGCTCACAGCGGTTTCCTATTACAGCGCCGCCGGCGCGGCCTACGCCAATCTGATGACCGACTTCGTGTTCGCATGCGGCAATCTCTCCGCCGCCAATGCGGCGCTCGCGCAGTCGTCCGAGCCGGCGTTCGGCTACCGGTTCGCGCAGCCGCCCTTCGCCGATCTCTACGGCCGCCCGCCGAACACTGTCTCCGACTTCGGCGCCTGCGCGCCGGCCGGCGCAAAATCCAACGTCTGTCATGGCGCCGAGTTGCCGTATGTGTTCGACACGCTCGACGTCGTGGCCACGCCAACCGATCGCCCGCGCGCCTCGGATCGGACGTTGGCCGAGGCGATGAACGCCGCCTGGTTCGCTTTCGCCGAGAATCCGACCGCTCCCGGCAAGCCGTGGATCGCCTATGACGGGCAAGGCAAGGTCGTGGAGTGGAGCGGCGATGACGTCGGCGCAGCTGATCTCGACCGCCGCGCAAGCTGCAGCGAGCTATGGCTCCATACGCTGCCGTATCGGGGGACCGCGGCTGGTTCGCGGCGCTAGTCTCGCCCCCTCGCGGGAGCGTCGGCTCAAGCCCTTGCCTTTTCGGGAATTTATTGACTTTCGCGCCGGCTAATGTTAGCTAAGTGTATGAAAAACTGGCTGAAACTGGCCGGGTAGGCGGGAGGACGCATGATGAACGCGAAAACTTATCTCACGATCAGCGCCGTGGTTGCGGTTCTTTTCGGTCTGGCTTTTCTTCTGGCGCCGTCCGCCGCGGCTTCGGTCTATGGCGTTCCTCCCGACCCCCACACGTCTCTAAACTTGCAGTTCTTCGGTTCGGCGCTGATCGGTTTCGGCGCCGTGCAATGGGTCGCCAAGGACTTTCGCGATTGGGACGCGGTGCGCGGCATCTTGATCGCCAGCATCATCGCCGACGCGCTGGGCTTGATCGTCAATCTCATCGGCACGTTTCAGGGCCTCATCAACGGAATGGCCTGGACGACGACGCTCATCTACGTCCTGTTCATCGCAGGCGCCGCGTATTGCCTGTCGGTGGGCGCTGAGGCGAGCCGCGTCGCGGCCACACCGGCGCGGTAAGCAGGCGGCGAAGCCGGATCAATTCGCGGCGAGCAGCGCGGGCAATTCTGCGAGCGTCCTGATCTCGAAGTCGGGCTTGCCCGGAAGCCGTTCGCGGTGCTGGCCGTAGCGGTTGCACCAGACGACGCGCATGCCGAAATCCGAGGCCGCGTGCGCGTCCCAGGCGTTGGACGACTGGAACGCGATCGCGCGCGCCGGCAGAGCAAGCGTATCGAGCGCGTATTGATAGACCGTGGGGTGGGTCTTGAACGCTCGAACCGCGTCGGCCGACAGAACGGCGTCGAACATCGCCTCGAGCCCCGACCGCTTGACCAGCGCTTCAAGCATCGCCGGCGAGCCGTTGGAGAGGATGGCGGTCCTGAATCCCGCCTCGCGCAGCGCGCCGAGGACCGCGGGAACTTCCGGGAACGGCTCGAGGCCGAGGTAAAGCTCCATGAGCCGCTCGCGTAAAGGCGGGCGCGCAAGATCGAGGCTTTCGAGAGCGAAGTCGAGCGCCTCGCCTGTCACTTGCCAGAAATCGGCGTAGCGGTTCTCGAGCGTGCGCAGCCACGAGTAGTGCAGTTGCTTGTCGCGCCACAGCGTGGTCAGCGCCGCGCGCCGATCGGCTGGAATATCGTCGCAGCGCGCCGCGGCGGACGCGAAGTCGAACAGCGTGCCGTAGGCGTCAAACACGCAGGCTTCCACGCCTTGCATGGGTTGGGGCTTTTGGGTCAAGACGATCTCCTCGCAAGTCGTTGCCGATGGCCGCAAGGCGCCCGCGCGGGAAGCGAAAGCCACATTCGCTTGCGGCGGCGCGGAAGTCCGAGCGAGACCTTCTTCGGATGGTCGGGGATGGCATTGCTGGACCCGCCAGGTCAGCCAGGCTCGGGGGTCCGCGCGAGCTGTCCTTCCAGCATCGCGATCCTCTTGCGCAGGTTCTCGCTTTCGATTTGCGCATAGGCGATTTCCGCGTCGTGGGCGAGGCTGCCCAGGAGGCGGCGTTCGCTGCCGTCGAGATCGGTCCCGGCCTCGTGGCCGCCATAGAGGAGAAGCGCGAAGCAGCGCCGCGGATTGCCCACCGGCACGGCAAGAAGCGGCCGCGCGAGGTCGTGCGGCAGCCGGGCATCCGATGCGTGGGCGGCGTCGAGAGGGTAGGGCTTCCTCTCGAACCGTTCGGCAAGCAGAGGGTCGTCGGAGGCGAAGGTGTCGACCTCATCGGCGTCCCATCCGGCGCTGCAGCGCCGGCGGAAGACACCGTCCTGCTCGCGAAACAGCGCGGCCGAAGCCAGACGCAACGAACGCATCGGCTCGTTCACAAGGAGGCGCTCGACCTCGGCGAGGCTTGGGGCATGGAGAATGGTTTCGCCGACCGCCGCGAGATGGCGCTCGGCGAGGATGAAGTCGCGATCGAACAGCCGGTTTGCGAGCTCGGTCGCAAATTCGTGGGCGCGCGCGATCAGGTAGACGAGGCCGGATGCGACGGCGATCCAGGCCCAGTACGGAAAGTGGACGTATTCGTCGATGACTTCGATCTGCTTATGGAGGAAGAGAACCGGCACGCTCAGCAGGAGCCCGAACACGGTTGCGCGCCTGAGCGGGATCCACACATTGACGACCGTCGGCCGCCGCACCGCCTCGACGACGAAAAGGCACAAAACGCCGTTGACGAGGTACAGGGCGCCCGCGACTTCCTCCGATGCGAGACCCTGGCCCAGCAGCTCGGCGAAGAACGAGGTCTCCTGCGAAAGCTGGGCGAGCAGATAGGCGGGCAGGCCGATCAGGCAGCCCCAGATGACCCAGCGGATGCGCTGGTAGTCGCGCGGTGACAGGTCGCGGCGACGTCCGAGCAGGATCGCGACCGCAGCGACGCTGACCGGGAAGCCGAAGAAAAGCGAGCTTCGCGCCCAGATTTCGGCGGGATAGCCGAACACGCTTCCCATGCCTGCAAGCGCGACCACAAGGAACACGATCGTAATCGCGGGCAGGGCTCGCTCGACGTTTCGCCACCGGCCTTCAGTCCGATCGAGCGGCGCCCTCAGCGCGAACAGCAGGAGCCCAGTGTAAGCTGCGGCCTGCATCACGACCGAGATGGCGTCATTGACCAGGAGCGCCCACGGCCAGAGTTGAAGCCAGGCCCAGAACTGGAACGCCTGACCGGGGTTGAACTGAATCACATAGACGAAAAAGCCCCAGGTCATGCCGCCCGGACGCGTCCATACCAGCCACGCCGCGCCGAGCACGACCAGGATGCCCGCGATTGTGTCCAGCGCAACGATGACTTCGAACAGGCGATTGTCGGGGCGGGGCTCTGCGGTGAGCCTGACTTCGCGCCCCGGGCGGTCGGCTGCAGCGGCGATCACGAGCCTCGCCTCGCGGCCGGGCACGACATAGTTCACCCCGCCGAATTGCGACAGAAGGCTCGCGCATAGTTCGGTATCGACGGGGATGCAGCGCATAGCCGCAAGATCGAGCCGATCCCCGACGCGAAGGCCCGTCCGCCACGCGGGCGACTCCTCCTCGCTGGCGAAGGGGCCCCGGACATCGTAGATCAGACCGTCGCCGTTGGTCGCCAGACCGAAGGATCCGAGCGGCCGAAACACCCTGAGGAAGTCGGGAGCGACCATCGCCAGAGCGTAGAGCGTCAGAGCCAAGAGCACGACGCGGCCGAACAGGCTCGCGCCCCTCCGGTCAGCCATCGGCCAATTCTCCGCGGGCAAGACGATGGGCCTCCTTCAGCCGTAAATCGGTCCGCGGAAGCTAGCGGCGGCGAAGGTCTTTGTACATAAGTCGCGTCGCGTCGTAGCGGTCCTCGAAGGCGTGACGCGCGTAATCCGGAATCGACCCGGCGAGGCTGTAGCCCAGCGAGCGGTAGAGGGCCTCGGCCGCCTCGCCTGCGGTGTCGAGCGTGAGCAGCCACCGGCCATCCTTCGCCGCGCGCCGTTCGATCTCGCGCATCAGCGCCCGGGCGACCCCGGCGCGGCGAAAGGCCGGATCGACCAGGACCTTGGAAACCTCGGCGTGGTGTCGCTTGCTCGGCATCGAGTCGAGGTCGAGCTGCGCCGTTCCGGCGACCTCGGCCCCGAGCGTCGCAACGAGGACGATCTTTGCGCCCGCGGCGTGCGCAGGGGCGACCCGGTTCAGCCAGTACGCGCACGCCTCATCGCGACCGAACGGCGTAACGAAGCCGACGCTTGCGCCCTCGCTCACGCAGGCGCGCAGGATATCCGCGAGCCGATCCACGACTTTCGCGAACGAGGGCGGATCGAGCGCGGCGACGGTCGTGGCCGGACCTTCCATGACGCTCACCGAAGCACGAGAACGTAGCGCGCGGGCTCACGCCCAATGGCGTGGAACCGGGACGCGCCCCTGAGCCGGTAGCGAAGGCAGTCGCCGGCGCTCAGACGATGGAGCTTTCCCTCGATCGTCAGTTCGAGCGCGCCGTCCTCGAGATAGAGATGATGCTCGAGGCCAAGGCGCGGCGGGAGCGGGTAGTCGATGCTCGCGCCGGCCGGCAGTTCGCAACGCAGCACCTCGCAGTCGAAGTCGAGAGAGGGCGGCGAGACCGAGCGGCGGCGAAAGCCGGTGGCGGGATCGACCCACTCCGGCTGGTCGGCGCGGGCGACGAGCGCGGGCGCCTCGGCCTCGATGTCGGCGAGGAGGCGCGAGACGGTCGAGCCGTGAGCCGCGGCGAGGCGGCCAAGCACCGACGCCGTCGGGCTCACGTCGCCATTCTCGATCCGCGACAGGGAGGCGCGGCTGACCCCGCTCCGAGCCGAAAGCTCGTCGAGCGACCAGCGCCGCGCGTGTCGCAGTCCGCGCAGGCGCTCGGCGAGGCGCAGGTCGGCGGCGTTGCGGGGCAAGGCCTCTGTTTCCACAAATGGAAAATACTCTCAAAAATGAGAGCGTCAAGAGGTCTGACTCACGCAAGACCGGTTTGCTCGTGGCGCCCTTCTCTTGCACACTGCCGCGTTTTCGCGAACCGGATGGATCGATGTCGGCGGTCCGCCCGCGCGGCAGGCCGGCGGCAAAGTGTGAAAGTCAGTCGCGAAGGAGGATCGGTCGAAGTGAGAATTCTCGTTGTCGGAGCCGGAGCGGTCGGCGGCTATTTCGGCGGGCGTTTGCTGCAAGCGGGGCGCGACGTCACGTTCCTCGTTCGGCCGCGCCGGGCGGCGCAACTTGCGGAACACGGCTTGATAATTCGAAGCCCCCTGGGCGACTTCCATCGCCCGTCGCCGCCGACCGTGTCGCAGGAAGCGCTCGCCGGGCCGTTCGACCTCGTGCTCCTGAGCTGCAAGGCTTACGACCTCGACGGCGCGATGAACTCGTTCGCCAAGGCGGTCGGCGAAAGCACAGCGATCCTGCCGCTCCTCAACGGCATGCGGCACCTCGACATGCTTGCCGAACGCTTCGGACCCGCGAGCGTGCTCGGCGGGCAATGCGTGATCTCGGCGACGCTCGACGACGACGGCGCCGTCGTTCACTTCAACGACATGCACTCGCTGAGTTTCGGCGAACTCGACGGCTCGCGCTCGAAGCGAATCGAGACGATCGCCTCGGAGCTGGTCGGCGCCTCCGGTTTCGAGGCCCGTCTCAGCGACCAGATCCGGCAGGAGATGTGGGAGAAGTGGGTGTTCATTGCCTCGGCGGCCGGCATAACTTGCCTGATGCGGTCGTCGGTCGGCGCTTACGTCGCCGCCGGCGCCTCGGACCTCGCCGCCGAACTCCTGGACGAATGCGCGGGCATCGCGGCCGAACAGGGATTTCAGCCGCGCCAGCCGGCCATCGAGCGGGCGCGGGCCGTCCTGACTGCCGCCGGCTCGCCGCTCAAGGCCTCGATGCTGCGCGACATCGAAGGCGGCAAGCCGGTCGAAGGCGATCAGATCCTCGGCGACCTCCTGCGCCGCGCCGCCAATCCCGACGAGCGTTCGCTGCTGCGCATCGCGACCTTGCATGTGAGAGCCTACGAGGCGGAACAAGCGGCCGGCGAGAGAGCCACCGAACGCTAGCTCGGTGGATCGCCTCACCGCCTTCGGGCTGTTCGCCGTCACCGCGATGGTCGTTACTTATGCGATGGAGGCGCGAAGCCGTTGGTTCACACTGGCCTTCGCCGGCGCCTGCGTGCTCGGGTCGGCATACGGCTTTCTTCAGGGGGCTTGGCCGTTTGGCCTGGTCGAAGCCGTCTGGGCTCTTATCGCTATGAATAAATGGCTGTCCAGACATTGACGGCCGCTGGACGCCTGCCCAAGGGCTAGGCTTGCGCCGGGGGGCGCCTTGGTATATCGGCGGGCGCTTCGCAAGCGCTTGAAGGAGAAACCGCCTTGGCGGACGCCGCGCCGATCAACTGGACCAATGCGGCGACGCTGATCAGCGTCGCCATTCTTGTCGGCACCGAGCTTATCGGCGCCGGAGTCGCCGCCGGCTGGGCGATCGGCGGCTTGTTCCAGCTGGGCGAGGTCGTCACCCGGATGCTGGAGGGGCTGTTCATTCTCGCGGCGCTCACCGGGCTCTTCTATTTCCTGCGCGCGGCGCTCGCGCACGAGCCGATCCGCGGCTAGCCGTCCTCCGGCGGCGTCGCATGCGCAACGGGCGGCGAGGGCCGGTGGGGCGTCGCGCAAAGCCGGAACTCCAACGATGACGCCAAATCGGCGAAGCGTGCTCCTCATCGACCTCGACGGAACGCTGACCGATCCGGCCGAGGGAATCATCGGCTGTTTCCGTCTGGCGCTTAAGTCGCTTGGGAAGACGGCGCCGCCGGCGGCCGAGCTCGGCTGGATCATCGGACCGCCCTTGCGCGGCTGTTTCGCCCAAATCCTCGGGGCCGAAGGAAACACCGAGGAGGCGCTCAAAGCCTACCGCAGCCGCTATTCGACCGGTGGGCTTTTCCAGGCCGTGGTCTATGACGGCGTCGGCGAGGCGCTTGCCGAACTGCGCGCGGCGGGAACGCGCCTTTTTCTCTGCACGGCGAAGCCGATCGTTTACGCCGAGCGGATTCTGCGCCACTTCGACCTCGATCGCCATTTCGAGGCGGCTTACGGCGACGAACTCGACGGCCGCTTTCAGGACAAGGCGGATCTGGTGGCGCGCATACTCGTCGAGCAGGCGCTCGACGCCGCCGACTGTTGCATGTTGGGCGACCGCAGGCATGACGTCGCGGCGGCGAGCCGGCATGCGATTCCGACCATCGGGGCGCTCTGGGGCTACGGCGGCGCGGGCGAGCTTCGCGAGGCGGGCGCGGCGGTGCTGTGCGCCTCGCCGTCCGAGGCGCCCGCGGCCTTTTGGGCGCTTTCGGGCGCGCGGCCGCCACGACGGGCGTTGGCGCCATGACCGGGGCGGGATCCCGTTCGGCCGTCGGAGCGCGCGCCGAGACCGCGGCCCCGGCGCCCCCGCGCGCCGAAGCGCGACCGACGCTGCTCTCCGCCCATGGCATTTCCTGGGCCGACGACTACGCCTGGATCCGGGCCGGCAACTGGCGCGAGGTCCTGCGCGATCCGAGGCAGCTGCCGCCCGACATCCGCGCGCTGCTCAAGGCCGAAAACGTCTATGCCGACGCGGTGCTCCAGCCCACGGCCAGCTTGCAGAAGGAGCTTCGGCGCGAAATGCGCGCACGCCTGAAGGAAGACGATAGCGAGCCGCCGCAGGTCGACGGGCCTTGGGCGTACTATTCGCGCTTTCGTCCCGGCGGCCAGCGGCGCATCTATTGCCGCAAGCCCCGCGAGGGCGGCGCGGAGACGGTGCTGATCGATGGCGACGAGCGAGCGGAAGGAAAGGCGTTCTTCCACTTCGCCGGCGGGCGCCATTCGCCCGACCATGCGAAATTCGCCTGGAGCTCGGACGACCTCGGCTCCGAGATCCTGACCATCGCGGTTCGCGACCTCGACCTTCAGCAGGACCTTGCCGACCGCGTCAGCGGCGCGACCGGAGACATTGTATGGACCCGCAATTCGACGGCGTTTCTCTATGTCGAGCAGGACGAGAACCATCGCCCGAGCCGGGTCATGCTGCATCGAACTCGGGACCGCGCAGAGCGACGACGCCGAAGTGTTCGTCGAGGACGATCCGGCATGGTTCATCGGCATCGAACCGACCCGCCTCGGCCGCGCGGCGATCATCTCGGTGCACGGCCACGATGCGTCAGAGGCGCTGGTCGTCGATCTTGACCATCCCCTCGCCGCGCCTCGGCTCGTCGCGCCGCGTCGCCCTGGGTTCCGCTACGAGGTCATGGATCACGGCGATCGCTTTTTCATCCGCACCAACGCCGGCGCGCCCGATTTCAAAATCGTTGTCGCGCCGCGCGAGGCGCCGCAGGAGGCGAACTGGCGCGATTTCGTCGCCGAGCGCGACGGGCGATTCATCGCCGACGCGACGCTGTTCAAGGACCGCCTCGTGCTGCTCACGCGTGAGATGAGCCGGCAACGTCTCTCGGTCATCGATCTGAGGAACGGCGAATCGCACGAGATCGCCTTCGAGGAGGAGACCTACTTCCTCCGGTTCGAGCCGGTCTATGAATTCGACACGTCGGTCATTCGCTTCAGCTATTCCTCGCTGGCGCGGCCGCAGGAAACCTATGACTACGATGTCGCGAAACGGCGCCGCACCCTTGTCAAACGGCAGACGATGCCGCGCGGCTTCGATTCGCAGGCTTACGTCACTCGTCTCGTCTTCGCCCCCGCCGAGGACGGCGAGAGCGTGCCGGTGTCGCTCATCCACAAGCGGGGCCTGAGCCTCGATGGATCGGCGCCGCTGATGCTGACCGGCTACGGCGCCTATGGCTACCCAGTCGAGGCGAGCTTTTCGACCAACCGGTTCTCGCTCGTCGATCGCGGCTTCGTGTTCGCGATCGCCCACGTGCGCGGCGGCACGGACAAAGGCTGGCGCTGGTATGAGGACGGCAAGCTCGGCAAGAAGCCGAACACCTTCCGCGATTTCCTCGCCGCAGCGCGGTTCCTCATCGCCGAGGGCTACGCCAGCCCGGCGCGGATCGTAGCCCAGGGCGGCAGCGCGGGCGGCTTGCTCATGGGCGCGGTCGCCAATCTCGCGCCGGACCTGTTTGCCGGAATCATCGCCGACGTCCCATTCGTCGACGTGCTGGCGACGATGCTCGACGCCAGCCTGCCGCTGACCCCGGCCGAGTGGCTCGAATGGGGCGATCCGATCCACGACCGCGCGGCCTTCGAAACCATCCGTTCCTATAGCCCGATCGACAATGTGCGGGCGCAGCGCTATCCGGCGATCCTGGCGCTGGCCGGCCTCACCGATCCGCGAGTGACCTATTGGGAGCCCGCAAAATGGGTGGCGCGGCTGCGCGCGGCGATGACGGGGGGCGGACCGATTCTGTTGCGCACCGCGATGGAGGCTGGCCATGCCGGCGCGTCGGGCCGGTTCGACCGGCTCGAGGATGTCGCCCGCCAATATGCCTTCGCCATCGCCTGCGTCGAGGGCGGGCTCGACGCGGCCGGCGGGGTGAGGTCTGCTCCGCGCCCGTCGAGGCGAAATTAGTCGCGTTCGGCGATCCTCGAGCCTCGGCGGGCGGAAATCGGCGGATATGACAAATAGATAAGTCTCTTCATCTCGCTCCGCATCGTCGCCACGACATCTAGGATCAGTCCGGCCAAGGTGCTCAAGAAGCCGGCGATCATCAGTCCAACGACGAGGACGGCCGTCGGCAGCCGGGGCACCAGCCCGGTCTCCAGAAAGGTCTCGGCAAGCGGGGCTGCGAGCGCGACGGCGACAAGGATGAGGACGACGCCGGCCAGACCAAAAAACTGCAACGGGCGCTCATTGCGGACGAGATCGAAGATGAGGCGAAGGATCCTGCTCCCGTCGCGAAAGGTGCTGAGCTTGCTCGCGGATCCGGGGGGACGCTCGCCATAGGCGGTGAACTCTTCTCCGGACGGCATGCGCAGTTCCAGGGCATGAACCGTCAATTCAGTCTCGATCTCGAACCCTCTCGACATTGCGGGAAAGGATTTGACGTAGCGTCGGGAAAAAACCTTGTAGCCGGACAGCATGTCGGTGAATTGCTTGCCGAAAATACTTCGCACCAGCGCAGTCAAGACGTAATTGCCGAATCGATGCCCTCTTCGGTAGGCGTCCATGCTCTCGGACACTCGCGCGCCGTTGACGAAGTCGAGGCTCTCGTCGATCGCCCGGCGGATCATCCGCGGGGCGGCCTTGGCTTCATAGGTCGCGTCGCCGTCCACCAGCACAAAGACGTCGGCGTCAACGTCGGCGAACATGCGACGAACGACATTTCCCTTTCCCTGGCGCGGCTCGCTGCGGACAACCGCGCCCGCAGCCTGAGCGACGTCGATTGTGCGATCGGTCGAGTTGTTGTCGTAAACGTAGATTGTTGCCAATGGCAAAGCTTCGCGAAAAGCAACGACAGTCTTTCCAACCGTCAACTCTTCATTGAAGCATGGGACCAGAATTGCGACTTCGTATTGACTTAGGGTCGCCTCGGTCACTGAGTCGGAACTGTCTACGACTCGTCGCCATTCACTCAGTCTTTCCTCTGCCTAACGCTTACCAGGGCGCCTTTCCCGCTACTTCAGCTGGACAAACTGCGCATGAATGAGCCCTCCTGGGCATCGGTCTGGCGAGCCCGGAACCCAACCTTGCTTCTGCTCACCCGAAAGGCGCGCACTATCGGGGAGGGCGTCGGCAAGACTTGAGCCGGTTTGAAACAACTGAAGGCATGCGGCGCCATCGTCCAGCCAGCCGAGACGCCAGGCCCGTCGGTCCCGGTAGCGGTCGATCGCAAGCTGGTTGAACTCGGGATCGTCGTTGGCCCAGATCGTCTTTTCATCGTCGATGTCGGGGTCGTTGGAAACCAGGAACGTCTTTCGTCGCGTTCGGTCCGTCGCTGACGATGACCAGGTTTTTGCCTTCGTAACGGTCAAGTTCATTTGCGACAGTGATATGAAGAGACCGGGGTCGCAACCAGCAACAGGGAGTGCAAGTTGTAAAGTCGACACCGTAGATCAAGCTCGGCGAGCCGGTCAAGGCAACCCTTAGCGGAATGACTGATCCAAGGACCAGCGCCAGTGGCAGAACACGGCTCAGCGACAGCCCATACGGGTAGCTCCCAGGGCCTCCACTGGCGCAGGCTTCGAAATCCCTCCATGATGGCCAGAATCACGAAACCAAAGCCCGGCGCCGCGTAGTGCGCGAAATCATAAGTCGTGAGCGAGAGAGCAATGCAGAGCAGGGCTCCAGCAAGCAGAACGGTCGGCTCGCTCCTGAGAGCGTAGAGTTCCGAGGACAAACGGAATGAGGAGCGCGAACCCGATATAGAAGTTCCAATAGTTCCGAAAGCCTATAATTCTCCTCGGATAAGATCCCAGCCCAAGTTTCTCGACGATTGTAAAAGTTCGTGTCGACTAGCGAGAGAGTGTTGCTGCTCTGGGTAGCGAGGCTGCAGCTTCGCGCGCATTGCGGCGTTGCCCAGGGAAGGCAGGCATTTGTAGTTCTTGGCGGTACAGCGAATAGGGCGAGAGCTTCCAGTCTCCAGTCGTGGCCTGGTTGTCAGCGAAAGTAAGACCAACGCCGGCCGCGACCACGATGGCGGCCGCCACGCCCGCCGGGATCAGCGATCTCCGCTCCAAGCTCGGCGATCGAATGAACTGAATGATCAGAGCCGCACCAAACGGAGCTGCATAGGCTGCTCCCTCATAGGGCCTCGTCGTCATAAGGATGACGACGCCCAAGGCCGACCAGCGCGCCACTTAGTCAGATTTGGACGCGATCTGACCGCTTTGAAGCCCCCCAACAATAAGACTCCTCCAAGGGCGGTAAACGCTCCACCCCAATAAGAATTCACCCAAAGGCTGAACAGGCCGAACCGTATAATAACGATGAAAGCCGCGATAAAAGCATATTTCGCGTTCATCCATTCCCGCACCATCCAATAGACCGCCACAGTCAACGCAACCATCGAGAGAAGAACGCCTCCCCACGCCCCAATGCCCAGGAAAAGGCCGATGAACATCGGGAACGATCGAAGGACCGGATACATCGACGCGTATGTGGGAGACGATAATGACGAACAGGGATGCAAAGTTCGGCAATAAATTCACATGGTTGGCGAAATGCCCGGTGAGATACGTCTTGGCTTGAAAGATGAGACTCACTTCGTCGGGAACAACTGGCTGAGGAGTTCCGAGAAACGGCGAAAGCGCCAGGCGAGCGCTGGCCGCGGCGACGGCAATCAGCGCTGCGCTGAGGTAGGGCCGGCGGGCAATTCTGCTGACGAGGTTTTCAAATTCCGCGAAAATACCAATCGGATATTTCGTGATCAATGCGGCAATCAGGAGCGCGAGAAGCGTCAATGGCAGCTGCCATGCTTCGTATATGCCAACTCTTGCAACGAATTCGCCGCCAACATTCGACAACAAATGCATGATCACCTTCGATGCAGCACAGTCTAAGCTTAGGAAGTTATACAAGCGTCATATTGCTTTGCTCTATCCTGGATAAGAAGTATAGGTTACGGGGCACAGGGCAAGAACCCGGTCGAGCCAAGTTATATTGGGCGTTTGGCCGATGAGGCATGTGCGGCGAACGCCCAGTATTTCACGAGTATGAAATTCACGAGCGCAATCACAATGGCCGCCAGTCCGAACGCAATGGTAGCAGGAACGCCGCTGCTCTGCTCCAACTGGTACGGAACCAGAGCCGAAAGAGCCAAGCCTACCAACTGGGTCGCGGCATATTTCGGGAACGAGGAGGAATGCGAGGCGCTTGACTCAAAAGTGATGTTCCGCTGTGCCAGATACGCGATAGGTAGGATGAAAAGGTACGATACAAGACTGGCAATCCACGCCTGGAGGCCAAGGACGTGAAGGAGAGACGATAGCACAACATAAGCCGCCGCGGCGGTTGCGCCGATGACTATGAATCTGGCTACCATCGGCATCCCGTCTAGCTCCTTGTCCAAGTCGTGATCGGGTTTTGTCCTCCCTAGTCGGAATTTCAAGGATCGCCGCGAGAAAACCTCGCAGCCCCGTTCGTGACCCGCCCGCAATGGCGCTCAAAGATAGGTGAGATGTTCGTGGAACCCCTTATGCCCTGAATATCTTAGGTTGCTCATCACATGTCAACGATCTAAGCGGTCTTGACCCCTTTTCACCGGTTATGATCCTATGAAACCCCAAGCTGCGCGTTTGGTGGTCAGGAGCTTGAATATCTTCCGGGGCGCCTTGGGTGACCATCGACGATGGAGGTTGGATGACTATTGAACTAAGCATCGTCATGCCGTGTCTCAATGAAGCGGAAACACTGGAAAAGTGCATAATGAAAGCAAGGAGCTTCCTTGATCGTTCAGGCGTTGCCGGAGAGATTGTGATCGGCGACAACGGCTCTACAGACGGATCGAGGGAGCTTGCGCGCCGGTGCGGCGCTCGCGTTGTCGATGTGCCCGTGCGAGGTTATGGCGCAGCGCTTTACGGTGCGATTCTTGCCTGTCGCGGAATATATTGCGTGATGGGCGACTCTGACGACAGCTACGACTTTGGTAAGCTTGATTTGTTTGTCGAAGAACTGCGCGCGGGCGCAGACTTGGTCATGGGTAACCGTTTCCTCGGCGGCATCGAGACCGGCGCAATGCCATGGAAGAACCGGTACATCGGGAACCCGGTCCTTTCCGGTATAGGGCGACTGTTTTTTGCCGCCCCCACAAGCGATTTTCATTGCGGCCTGCGCGCCTTCTCGCGCGCCGCGTTCCTGCGCATGGATTTGCGAACGACGGGCATGGAATTCGCTTCAGAAATGGTGATCAAAGCAACTCTAATGCAAATGAAGATCGTTGAAGTGCCGACGATCTTGAGCCAAGACGGACGTTCTCGCCCCCCTCATCTTAGGCCCTTTAGGGACGGCTGGCGCCACTTACGATTCATGCTTCTGTTCAGCCCAAATTGGCTTTTTCTTTATCCCGGGTTGATTTTGATGGGAGCCGGACTTCTGATCGCAGCAGGTCTGCTCATGAACCCAGTATACATCAAAGGAATACGACTCAGCGTCGACACTCTGATTTACACCGTGACCATGATCGAAATTGGATTCCAGGCGATATTGTTTGCGCTGCTCTCGAGAACTTATGCAACACAGGAAGGAATATTTCCAAAACCCAAAAAACCCTACTTTTTTGACACAATATTCAGCTTGGAGCGAGGCGTAATTCTTGGCGCGTTGCTTATAGCACTGGGGCTGATTCTTTTCTTTAACGCATTCAGCATTTGGAGAAACGTCGAATTTGGACCACTGGAGGTCGAGCGAGTCACGCCAATTGTGATTGGCTCCTCGATTTCCTTATCGTTGGGGTCCGAGGTAATTCTGTCGAGTTTCTTACTGAGTATGCTGAAACTAAACGTAAGAAGAATTTCGCCCAGGCTGCTTGGCGGAGACGGTAACGAAACTGACGACAGCGCGGTCTGAATCGAATCGATTGGAATTGCCAACCCGGTCCGGACGCTACCGGACATTTTTTGTCCGGATTTGGTTGAATGTGCTCAGAATGTTCGGTGGCCGGGGACAGCAAGCGCGAGGTTGCAGGCTTTTGCGTGACTGTCCGGCAAACAGGGCTATAGCGTTAGCACGGCGATAAAATGTAGCTTACGCTCGAATGCCAGAGAAGCCGGAAACGGATAAAGACCCAGTCGAGCTTGCCAGATGCTGACTTTCAGCTGCAGCTCTGCAAAGGCCGCCGTCCATTGCTGACGGGACCAATAATTGTACGGCAGAACCACCCCGTGCGGGGCGTTGCCGACCCAGTCCATAAGTCGGAGCGTCGAATAGCCAAAAAGACCGTCGGAGCAATGATCCTTGATCACGATCGCTTTCCGCGCCACGCGCTTCGCCTCTCGGAGGAGGACCATAGGGTCGTTGGTATGATGCAGAACATCCACGAACAACACTGAGTCCACGGATCGGTCCTGCGCCGGAAGGACGAGGCCGTCAAAGGGCTCGACCGGAATCTTGGTCTCCGGCCTCACCATTATGTCGACGCCGCGAATCGACAGACCCGGCCTTGCCTCCTGAATGATTGCGTCAATTGTGCCGTCACCGCACCCAACATCGAGGGCGGTTCCCTCAGGCAGCACCGCTGCTAGCTGACTGGCAAGGACCTGCGTGCGACGGTTAAAGACGAGTTTCCCATGGACTGCTCCGACGGTGGCGGCGATGTAGCTCTCGGTGGTCAAAATAGCTCTTCTCTTGGGAAAACAGTTGGCCAAATCACGAATAAGTCGGCGCTCATGGTTTGCCGCAATTCTGCTTCGCGTAATCGAGCCCAGCTTTAAACAGAAACTTGCCGTTTATCTGGGCCACAAGCGGGCCCAGCGCGCACGCCTCCATCAACGGCGGCACGACGGTGATCGCCCTGGTTTGCATTTCCGTGAGGAGGTAGAAGCTGGGATGAGACTGAAGGAAGTCCTCCAGTTTCGCCACATGGACATAGTCTACAAACTTCACCGCCCGGAGCATGAAGTTCTGATTGGTGGGGTCCCGCGGCGGGGCTTGGTCCGATGCTGTAAGCAGCGCCATGCGGGACCGCATAACGGGGTCTGCCGCGTATAGAATTTGATTGAAAAAGACCCCGTCGTCGACCACGATCGGAAGCGTCGTATCGCGCGTGTATTGTTCCAGCGTCGGAAGGATACCGCCGTAGGCGCCCGGTTGGAAACGCGTCTTATGGACCAGATCAAACAGAAGCAGTGGGCTCAGTAGGACGGCGACAATCCTGCCGTCACGCAGTCTTCCAAGCACTGACGCGGCGGCCATTGGCGCCAGCAGCGTGACCCCGGTAATGTAGCGCTCGCTATACGCTTTCGTAACGAACGTGGCGATGAGGAATGTCACAATGGGGATCAACGCCAAGGCGATCATCATGATTTCAAGTCGCGAAAGCTCGCCGGGCGAGCCCTGTGCCGCGGGGACGCCAAGCGACTGAGGTTGTCCGGTCAATCGACGGCCGTAGTACAAAACCCCCACGAGTAGGGCGCCAAGCAGGATGAGCGTGAGTCCCAAAGGACCGCCGAGCAAAACAACGTCGATCGAATGAAATAGATGTTCAGAAGTGGGCTTGGCGTAAAAGTTGGGTGAATAGACATCCGCTGCGTTGAAAGTTGCAAGGCGAAGATACACGGGCGCCATTGCTAGCCCGACGGGGATAAGACACACCAATGGCGCGAGGACGGCAACGCGCAATTGCCTGCGGGTGATGATCCACAACGCCTCGCAGACGCCAATGGTGATAACGTCGATGATCCCATAGACGTGTAAGGCCAAGCACAGCGCCAACGTGATCCAAATTCCAAAACCGTTGATAGCTGCGTGCTTGGAACCTTCCATATTGTCCCAAAATAGAAGCGCAAGAGACAGAAAGAACACCATAAAGGCATATTCGCGAACCTGGAGCGCGAAGGGAAACAGACCCATCGTCAGCATGATCCCAAAGGCGAATAGCGAAATGACCGTATCCACCCTACGCCGCAACAAGACGAATATCACGACCGCGGCGCCGAATGCCGCAAGAGTTGGCGGAATCCTGGCCACAACCTGAATCGGCCAGAAATGGGTCAGTGGAAGTAGTTGGTGCAAAGCGAGATATAACGTCGGCGGGGACATCTCTAGTCCGGCCATGACAGCGTCTATGATTGCGCGCGAATTCGGCTGTTGCGCAGTCTGGACCGCGACGACATCGTCAAACCAGAATTCGCTATGCCTAGATAACACCGCAGTGGTATAAAAATAGGCGACGGTCAGAGCGATGAAAACACAAGGGCCATAAATCGACGCGACCGATCTTTTATCCAAGTATACTTGAATACGGTCCAAAAACGTCGGAGCAGCTGCGACTTGAGCTTGCGCCATGGGACAACACCTCGTCAGCGCCGGGAACGGCTAAGGAACGCGCAATATCAACAAATGCGATGGCGCTCGCTTCTCCATTCTCCCCTGCGCTCCTGTCTGGCCGTGGCGCCCCGAGGGGCGATGTCTACCTAGGATCGCGGTTACGTCAAGGTAGAATGGATAAGTAACTGAAATACGTACCGCGCCTTCGACGGCGCCGTCTGGGCTAGGGCGCCCCAAACCGCGCAAAAGGTCACCAACACCAACCGCTGCTCGCGACGACGCCGTCAGCATCCTCGCGATCAAAACGCCGTCGCGCATGAACGGCGCGGCCGCGCACGCAAGCCAAACCCGACGCCGAAGCATCATCGGAGCCCCCATGTCTTTTCTTGGAAGGTTCAATCATTGCGCATCCTCGACGGAGCCGTCAACCGCATGAGTTCAGAACCATTCGATCGGGTGCGTGCGCGCCCAAACCGTTCAAGCCAGCCATTTGCAGCAGGACCTCGGGTTGCGGACGTCACTCGTCTTCTGCTTCGGGCTCCGGCGGCGTGCTCGCGCCGGGAATCACATAGCTTCCTTTCAGCCAGCGGTGCAGGTCGACGTCCGCGCAGCGCTTGGAGCAGAACGGATCATAGCGTTCGCTGCGCGGCTTCTCGCAGATCGGGCAGGTCCGCTCGCTCTTGTTTGGGCGCGATCGCCGAGCAGGGAGTTTGCTATCGTCAGGGGTCATCGAACGAGGCTCGCGTCCCAGCTCCGGTAGACATGATATCCATGGCCCGCGAGCAGCGCCGCGGTCTCGGCGAGCGGCAGGCCGACGACATTGGAATATGAGCCGACCAGCCGTTCGACGAACGCGGCGGCGAGGCCCTGGATCGCATAGCCGCCGGCCTTGCCGCGCCACTCGTGGCTCGCAAGATAAGCCTCGATCTCGCCGCGCGACAAGCGTTTGAACCTGACACGGGTCTCGACCAGCCGCCGCCGCGCCGCGCCGCCTGGCGCGATGAGGGCGAGGCCGGTATAAACGCGATGGCCGCGGCCCGACAGAAGGTCGAGGCAGGCCTCCGCTTCGTCAAGCGTCTCGCATTTCGGCAAGATCCGCCGCCCGACGCACACCACCGTATCCGCGGCGAGCGTGAGGCGCGGCGAGAGATCACCCGGCTTCGAGGCCGTTGCCGCCGCGACCGACGCTTTCTCCATGGCCAGTCGTTCGGCGAGCGCGCGCGGGGTCTCGCCGCGGCGCGGCGCCTCATCGATCTCGGACGGCAGGATCGCGTCAGGCTTGACGCCGATCTGGGCCAGAAGCTCCAGCCGGCGCGGCGAAGCTGACGCAAGCACAAGGCGCGGGCGCGGCTGTGGGAAGCTTGGAGCCATGATCGCGCCGCCCATCGGCCAGGTTCATTTGAAGCGGTAAGTAATGCGCCCCTTGGTCAGATCGTAGGGCGTCATCTCCACGAGCACCTTGTCGCCCGCCAGCACGCGGATGCGATTCTTGCGCATCTTGCCCGCGGTGTGAGCGATAATTTCGTGGTCGTTCTCGAGCTTGACGCGAAAGGTCGCGTTGGGCAGCAACTCAACGACGAATCCGGGGAATTCAAGCAGTTCTTCTTTCGACATAAGACTCCTAATGGCGTCGCCGCGCCGCCCAAGGCGAACGGAAACGGCTCCTGACGCCGCCCTAGCACGCCGGCGGCGCCCTCTGCTACCACTCCCGCGGATTCAAGATCGAATTCTCCGCCCGCCCGGAGCCCCGCGAAAAACCAACTTCGCGGCAATGCAGTTTACAGGCGAGAGGGCGGCAAACCAAGCTACTTCAACGCCGTGACGTCCGGCTCGGTCAGGAAACCGAGGATTTCATGGAAAAACTGCATTCGGTTCTTTTCCAGCATCACCGTATGCGTGCCTTCGCCAAGCTGGACGAACCGCTTGTAGGGCGCGCCGGTCAGCTTGGCGAAATACCCGTCCGCCATATAGGTCGGGAGGTCGGCGTCCCATTCCGCGTGGATAAGGAGGGTTGGCGCCGTGATCTTGCCCGGATCGTAATACGGCTTGCCCGCCATCCAATAGTTGGCGACCTCGACTATCACGCCCTCGGCGGCCCGAAGCTTTTGTGGCTCCATTTTGCCGCCCACGGGATCGGTCGCGATCGTGGCGTTCCACCATTGGTCGAACACGTCGGGCGGGATCAATGTCGCCTGCTTGTCCTCGGGGACGCCCTTCAGCCAACGCGCCCGCGCGGAATCCTTTGTGACCGTTCGGTACGCGGGCAGCGCCGCGGCCGGCGGCGGGGAGGTGGGCTGAAACGTCCACATCGGCGCGTAGAGAACGAGCCGCTTGATCTTGTCATTGTGCTCGCGTCTCGCAGGCGCGCCTGGCGCCAGATGCTCGCATAGTCGCGCGCGTCCAGCAAAGGCCGGAAGCGGCGCCATCGTCAGCCGCCGGGCGAGCGGGCGGCGTCACTCTGCGGGGGGAGCGAGGGCGCCGCGGACTTGTGGGTTCTGCGCTCGTCGAGCCACTGCATGATGACGTAGAACGACGGAACGAAGACCACCACCAAGCAGGTCGAGGCGATCATGCCGAAGAACACCGCCATTCCGATCGACTTGCGCGCCGAGGCGCCCGCGCCCGTCGCCAGCACGAGCGGCAGGACGCCCAGAATGAAGGCGAACGAGGTCATGAGAATGGGCCGGAACCTCAGCCGCGCGCCCTCCACCGCCGCTTCGACGAGCCCCTTTCCTCCGGCTCGTTGCTGACGGGCGTATTCGACGATCAGGATCGCGTTCTTGGCTCCGAGCGCAATCAGGAGGATGAGGCCGATCTGGGTATAGAGATTGTTGGCGGCGACGCCGCTTTGGCTGGCGGCGACGCTGGTGGCGGCGAGCGTGGTCAGCGCGGCCACAGTCCCGAGCAAAGCGAGCGGCACGCAAAGGATGACCGCCAGCGGCAGAATCCAGCTCTCATACTGACCAGCCAGAACGAAATAGACGAGCAGGAGCGCGAAGCCGAAGACGTAGTAGGTCTGGTTGCCGAGCTGTTTCTCCTGGTAGGACATGGCTGTCCATTCGAAGCCCGTTCCGGTCGGGAGCGTGCTGTTGGCGATCTGGTCCATGATGTCGAGGGACTGCCCGGAACTGAAACCGAGCGCCGGGCTACCCACGATGGTGGACGACGGATAGAGATTGTAGAGGCTTATCAGGGACGGGCCCTGGACCTCCTTGATGTCGACCACCGTTCCGATCGGCGTCATGGTTCCGTCGCGCGCTTTAACCTTGAGGTTGCGGATGTCCTCGACGTTGGCGCGATACTTGGCCTCGGCTTGCGCATAGATCTGGAAGACGTGGCCGAACTTGGTGATCTGGCCGACATAGTTCGAACCGACATAGTCGGATAGGGCGGCGAAGAGCTGTCCAACGGTGACGCCGATCGTCTCCGCCTTGATGCGGTTCACGCCGACGAAGATTTGGGGCGCCCCGGCGCGGAATGTCGTGGCGACCCGCGAAAGCGAAGATTGCGCGTTGCTGTTGGCGACCAGGGTATTGGTCAGGGTTTGCAGCAGCGCGTAGTCAAAATTTCCGTTCCTGAGCTCAACCTGCATCGAGAAGCCGCCGACGTTGCCGATGCCCTGGATCGGCGGCGGGGGAACCGCGAAGGCGAAAGCCTGCGGCACGCCCTGCAGCCCGCCATTGAGTCGCTCGAGAATCGTGCGGACGTCCTGCCCTGGTTCCTTGAGACGCGCGTCCCATTCCTTCAGAACAACGAAGGCGACGCCGGCGTTGGCGAGGCTCGCCCTGTTGTCGAGAATGGATATGCCGCTGACCGTGACCACGTGCTCGACGCCCGGGACCTTGCTCGCGATGCCCTGAATCTGGGCAAGTACCGCATCCGTCCGTTCCTTCGACGCGCCGTCCGGCAGTTGCACGGCGACGATGACGTAGCCCTGGTCCTCGGTCGGCAGAAACGCGGTCGGGATGCGGGTCAGTCCCCAGAGCGCGACGCCGACCAGAATCAGCGCCAGAGCGACCATCAGGCCGCTGCGGTGGATCATGCCGCCGATGAGTCGGGTGTAGCCGCGTTCGACCGCGCCGTACACGGCGTTGAAGCCGCGGTAAAAATAGTTGCGCCGCTCGGGCGGCTTCGGCGGCCTGAGCCACAATGCGGATTGGGTCGGCTTGAGGGTCAGCGCATTGACGGCGCTGATGAAAGCCGTGGAAGCGATGACGAGCGCGAACTGCCGGTAGAGTTGCCCGGTCAGACCCGGCAAAAAGGCGGCCGGAATGAACACCGACATCAGGACCAGGGTGATGCCGAGGACCGGGCCGGTGAGTTCGTCCATCGCCCGTGCCGCCGCCTCGCGGCCGGGCATTCCCTGCTCGACGTAGCGCGAGACCCCTTCAACGATGACAATTGCGTCGTCGACGACAATGCCGATCGCCAGCACGATTGCGAACAGGGTCGGAAGATTGATCGAGAAGCCGAGCGCCGCCATCGCCGCAAATGCGCCGATGAGGGTCACCGGCACGGTCGTCGCCGGCACCAGCATCGCCCGCCAATCCTGGAGGAAGACAAGGATCACGATGAGCACCAGAATCGCCGCCTCGATAAGCGTGCGGTAGACCTCGGAGATCGCCGCCTTGACGAATTTCGTCGTGTCGTAGGGCACGACATACTCGAGGCCTTGCGGGAAGGCCTTGGCGAGTTCGTCCATCTTCGCCTTGACTTCGGCGGAGACCGCAATCGCGTTCGCCTCCGGCAGCAGCGATACGGCGATGCCGGCGGCGGGCCGGCCGTCGAGATTGAACAATTCGCTGTAGGTCTGCGCGCCAAGCTCGGCGTGCCCCACGTCGCGCACCCTGGTGATGCGGCCGCCGTTGGCAGAATCGACCTTGACGATGATGTTCTCGAACTCCCTCGGATCGTCGAGCCGGCCCTTGAGGTCGAGCGTATATTGGAAGTCCTGGCCTTTCGGGGCGGGCGGAGCGCCGATCTGTCCGGCCGCGACCTCCTGGCTCTGCTGCTGGATGACGTTGATGACGTCCTGCGGCGTCAATCCCCGCGCCTGCAACAGGTCGGGATTGAGCCAGATGCGCATTGCGTATTGCCCGGCGCCAAGGACGGACACATCGCCGACGCCCGGAAGACGGCGCAGCTCATCCTGCACATTGATGACGGCGTAGTTCGACAGGAACAGGCTGTCGAAGCGGCTGCCGGGGGACACCAGCCCGACAAACTCAAGGATCGAGGTCGATTGCTTTTTCGTTGTCACGCCCTGGAGCTGCACTTCCGGCGGCAGCGACGAAATTGCCGCCGACACGCGGTTCTGCACCAGGATTTCGTCCTCGTCGGGGTTCGTGCCGATCGCGAACGTTACGATCAGGCTATAGGTGCCGTCGCTCGCGCTGGTCGACTGCATGTAGATCATGTTCTCGACGCCGTTGACATTCTGCTCGATCGGCAGGGCGACGGTGTCGACGAGGGTCATGGCGCTCGCGCCCGGATAGCGGGTCGTCACCTGGACTGTCGGCGGAACGACGTTCGGATATTGCGAGCTCGGCAGATTAAAGAGGGAGACGAGGCCGATCACAACGATGACCAGCGCAAGTACGTTTGCGAGCACCGGCCTGCTGATGAAAAAGCGCGAGATCGCTCCCGCGCGGCCTTCGGAGTTCGTTTCCGACCCGGAGCCTTCTTCGGGGTTCATTTCTGATCCCGAGCCGCGGCGCCGTCTTTCCGCGGCTCCAGGCCGGCCGAGGCGAGTTGCCCGCGCTGCGGATCGACCTTGGCGCCTGGAAAAGCGCGCTGAATCCCCTCGGTCACCACCCAGTCGTCCGGGCTCAAGCCCGATTCAATGACGCGTAGCTGTCCATTGCGGAGCCCGGTGGTGACGACCTTCTTCTGAACGACGTTGTCGGGGCCGACGACCAGCACGTAGCTCCCTTCCTGGCTGGTTCCGATCGCGTCGTTTCGCGTCAGAAGCGCCTTGTCATGCTGCGCGATCGGGGTGCGCACCCGCACGAACAGACCCGGCAGCAGAGCCCCATCCTTGTTCTCGAACAGGGCGCGCGCGTTCAGCGTTCCGGTCGCCGCGTCGACTTGCGGCGAGGCGTAGTCCATGTGGCCTTTGTGCGGATAGCCTTCCTCGCCCTGCAGCCCGATTTCGACCGGGACATCGGACAGGCCCGACGTGCGCAAGGCGATGCCGTGCTGGGCGAGGTTTCTCTGGAGCGACAGAATTTGCGGCTCGCTCAGGGTAAAATAGACGTAGAGCGGATCGCTCCGAATGATGGTCGCAAGCTTCGTCGGTCCGGACACCCCGACAAGCGCGCCGACGTCAACGAGGTGATTTGTGACGACGCCGTCGAACGGGGCCAAGACCCGGGTGTAGCCGAGGTTGATTTGGGCGAGCCAGATCGCGGCCTTGGCGTTCATGATGTCGGCCGCGGCAGCGTCCGCCTTCGATTTCCACTCCTGGACCGTGGCTTGGCTGGCGAAGTCGTTCTTGCCGAGCGCCGCCTGCCGCCCAAATTCGGCCTTGTCGTATTCTTCGGTCGCCTGATCGTTGGCGAGCGTGGCCTCCGCCTGGTCGAGCTGAGCCTGGTAGATGTCGCGCTCGATGCCAAACAGCTGCGCGCCCTTCTTCACCATGGCGCCGTCGACGTAATCGATCGAGGTGAGAAATCCCTGGACGCGCGCGACGAGGTCGACGGTGGCGAACGGGGCGGTATTCCCGGTCAGCTCGAGGTACTCGGTGACCGGCTGCTGGAGCGGCTGCGCCACCTGCACCTTGGCCGGCGGCGGGGCAACATAGGCGTTCCTCGGATTGTTGCAGCCTGCGAGCGCGACGGCGGCTGCGCCGAAGCAGGCGGCGCGAGCAGCCCGCGCGCCGATTCGAGTCCCGGGCCGAAGATCACGCAGCAATATCAAACGCCAATCCCCCCAATCGTGACAACATGATCCATGGGGCGACGCTGATGGCGCGTTGCCGGATTCCCTCGACCCGGCCCCATGATGCCTGACCTGCGCTTGAGCGCAAGAGGCGTTCTGCTATTCGGTCGCGCGGCCGAGCGCTCGATGACGCATGACCGCGAATGGGATCGAGGCGAGATACGCGACGGTGACGGCGACCAGCGCCTGCATCGGAAAGTTGAACAGGATGAGGAGCCCGGCGGCGACGCCGACCAGCACCACCGCCACATATTCACGCGGCACCCGCCCGAGCGATTTGCCAGAGAAATGCGGTACCCGGCTTGCCATCAACAACGCCACGCCAAGCACATAGAGGCTCTCGACCACGGCGAAGCGAGGGGTCGGCGGCCCGAGATCGAACGCGTAATGCAGATAGATCGGCAACAGGCCGACGATCGCGCCCGCGGGGGCCGGCATGCCTACGAAGAAGGTTTTGCGCCATGCCGGCTGATCTTCATCGATCATGACGTTGAAACGCGCGAGCCGCAGCGCGCAGGCCATCGCAAACAGGAGCGCGGCGACCCAGCCGAAGTTTTTGGCTTCATGCAGGTTGGCCGCGTAGAGCACCAGAGCCGGAGCGACGCCAAAGTCGACGAAGTCGGCGAGCAAGTCGAGTTCGGCGCCGAAGCGCGAGGTTCCCTTGAGCGCCCGCGCGATCCGTCCGTCGAGCCCGTCGAGAACGGCCGCACCCGCGATCGCGCTCACCGCCCATTCGATCGAGCCCTCCATCGCCAGACGGATCGCCGTCAGGCCAAGCCCGAGCGCAAACAGGGTGATGATATTGGGAATGAGGAGCCTGAGCGGCACCGCTCGGAAGCCTCGGCCGCGCGGCGAGGCCGCTGCGCCGTCGATCGGCGCCCGTGGCGCGGGGCTGGCCTCGTTCAAACCTCAGCTCCGCTGAAACGGCGTCGGCGCGACCTCTGCGGCGACCTTGCCGATTACGGTCTCGCCGGCGACCGTGCGCAAATCGACGCCGACCACGATCTGCGCGTCCGGCGGGAGATACACGTCAACGCGCGAGCCGAAGCGAATGAGGCCGATGCGCTCGCCGGGGCTCAGAAGCGCGCCTTCATGGGTGAAGCACACGATCCTTCTCGCCACGAGGCCGGCGATCTGTACGACCCCAAACCGGCCCGAGGGGGTATCGATGACGATGCTGTTGCGCTCGTTGTCCTCGCTCGCCTTGTCCATGTCGGCGTTGAGGAACAGGCCCGGATGATAGACGATCTGCGCGACGCGGCCCTGCACCGGGGCGCGGTTGACGTGGCAGTCGAAGATCGACATGAAAATCGACACCCGCTGCATCGGCGCCATGCCGAGGCCGAGTTCCGGCGGCGGCGCGGCAAAGCCGGCGGAACTGACGACGCCGTCGGCGGGCGCGATGATGAGGTCGCCGCGGACCGGGGTGACGCGGGCCGGATCTCGAAAGAAATACGCGCACCATAAAGTGGCGATGAGGCCGAGCCATCCGAGCGGCGCCCACATCCACCACAGGATGAGCGTCGCGACGGCGAAGCCGAGCACGAACAGATAGCCTTCCGGGTGGATCGGCGCGAGCTGACCGCGCAGCGATTTTACGATGCTCATTGACCGGCGCCCGAACAAAATCCGCCCGCACTCATGGCGCCAAACGCCCCGAATGTCACGGCGTGGACTGGGAAGCCAGGCCGCCGGCCGCGTCGAGATCGTCCTCCCTGCCGGCGCGCCGCAACAATTCCTGCGCCGCGTCGACCTGCCTCTGGCGGCTCCACATCGCCGAATAAATTCCGCCCCGCGCCAGGAGCTCCTGATGCTTTCCGCGCTCGGCGATGACGCCCTTGTCGAGCACCAGGATCTCGTCGGCGTTGACCACGGTCGACAGGCGGTGAGCGATCACGATCGTCGTACGCCCGCGCGAGACGCGCTCGAGCGCCGACTGAATATCCCGTTCGGTGAAACTGTCGAGCGCCGAGGTCGCTTCGTCGAGCACCAGAATCGGCGGCGCCTTCAGCATCGTACGTGCAATCGCGACCCGTTGCTTCTCGCCGCCCGAAAGCTTGAGGCCCCGCTCGCCGACCGGCGCCTCATAGCCGAGCGGCAGCGACCGGATGAACCGGTCGATCTGCGCGTTTTCCGCCGCCGCGACGACCTCGCTCTCGCTCGCGCCGTCTCGCCCGTAGCGGATGTTGTAGAGGATCGTGTCGTTGAACAGCACCGTGTCCTGCGGCACCATGCCGATCGCGGCGCGCAGCGAGCTCTGGGTGACGGCGCGGATGTTCTGGCCGTCGATCAGGATGCGCCCGGAACCCGGCTCGTAGAATCGAAAGAGAAGCCGCGAGATCGTGGACTTGCCGGCCCCCGACGGCCCGACGATGGCGATCGTGTGCCCTGCCGGCGCGTCGAACGAGACGCCGCGCAGGATCGGGCGGCTGGGGTCGTAGGCGAACTCGACGTTCTCGAACCGGACCGCGCCGGCGCCCACCTTCAGCGGCTGCGCCCCGGGAAGGTCCTCGATCTCGGGATTCTGCGCCAGGATGGCGAACATCGCCTCGACGTCGATGATCGCCTGCTTGATCTCGCGATAGACCATCCCCATGAAGTTGAGCGGCTGGTAGAGTTGCAGCATGATCAGATTCACCAGAACGAAGGCGCCGACGGTCTTCGTTCCGTTCCTCACTTCGGCGACGCACATCACCAGCACCACGATCAGGCCGAGGGTGAAAATGACCGCCTGACCTGCGTTGAGCACCGCCAACGAGACATAGGTTCGCACGCTCATCCGTTCGTATCGCGCCATCGCCTTGTCGTATCGCGCGGCCTCGCGCTCCTCGGCGCCGAAATACTTCACCGTCTCGAAGTTGAGCAGGCTGTCGATCGCCTTGGTGTTGGCGTCCGTGTCGCTCTCGTTCATCGAACGGCGGATGCCGATACGCCAATTGGTGGCCACGGTCGTATACGCCAGATAAGCAACCACCGTGACGCTGATCGCCACGACGTAGCGCCAGTCGAAGGAGATCAGCATCGCGCCAACCACCAGCGCGAACTCGACGGCGGTTGGAACCGCGGTCAGCATGGAGGTCCGAACGATGGTCTCGATAGCGTTGCGTCCGCGTTCGAGCACCCGCGTGAGTCCACCGGTCTTGCGCTCCAGGTGAAAACGCAGCGACAGGCGATGCAAGTGCTCGAAAACTTCTATCGCCAGCCGGCGCACCGCGTTCATGGCGACGGCTGCGAAGAGGGCGTCGCGGCCCTGCTGGGTCAACGCCATTACGATGCGTAAGACCCCATAGAGTACAGTCAGCGCAACCGCGCCGAAAAGAACGTGAGGCAGCGGGACCGAGTCGAGCGCAAGCTTGCCGGCGACCGCGTCCGTGGCCCACTTATAGGAATAGGGAATTGCGATCGTGAACAATTTGGAGAGCAGCATCAGGGCGACGGCGAGAAAAACCCGCAACTTGAGGTCAGCGCGGTCCGCGGGCCAGATGTAAGGCCACAGGAGCTGAACGGTTCCGGCAAGCGTGGCCCGCCGCGCCGGGTTGCCCCGCTCGGCGATGAATGTTGACGTCTTATGATGTTGCATTAGAGCCCGCGACGCGGCGATCAACTGGTTCGCCACGCCGCATATAAGCGCTTTCAGCGCCGTTGACATCCTTCGCCGCCATGGTCCTCGTCTCGATAATCATTGGCGAGGCGGCGGCGCAGATGAAAAGGTCGGGAACGAACCGCCCGACTTGTCACTGGCCCAGAGTTAGCACGAATCGCAATCTTGCCCATTGAGGCAAAACCAGCGTGGATTCAGCCGTCGATGATTCGCTGAAAGCTTGTTCGCTGCATGCTATTCGCGCTCTGTCAAGTGAAGAAAGTTCTTTTTTTGTGTAAATTCAGAATCCGGTCGACCCAGCATAGTGAGTATTCGACCAATGTCGATCGGCGCCGTAGTTAAAATCACAACTGTTTGTCTTGTGTCATGTTTTCTTTTGCGCTATATCCTTGCCCGCCCAAGTCGCTACAAGCGACAAATAATGAGGACGCTCGTCGTGGTCGGACGAGCAGAATGCCTGAAGCTGATCGCCAGAAAGGGCGGTTTCGTCGGGCAACCCTTTCGGAGTAACGTCTACAATGAGCGATTCCACCAATCACGTTGAACTCGCCGCGGAGATAGTTTCGGCCTATGTGTCGAACAATTCCGTACCGTCAAGCGAGTTGCCGGCGCTTCTTAGCGATGTTCACGCAGCAATCGTGCGTGTCGCGACCGGCGCGCAACCCGTTGTCGTCGAAGCTGCAAAGCCCGCCGTCCCGCCCAAGAAGTCGATCACCAGCGATTACATCATCTGCCTGGAAGACGGTCGTAAATTCAAGTCGCTGAAGCGCCACCTGCGGACCCAATACAATCTCTCTCCCGAAGAGTATCGCGAGAAATGGGGTCTTCCGTCCGATTACCCCATGGTCGCCCCAGCCTACGCCAAGGCGCGGTCGGCGCTGGCGAAACAGATGGGCCTCGGACAGCAGCGCCGGCGACGCAAGTAAGGGCGGCGGCAGAAGTCCCAATCCCGCCACATTCGAGGTCGCGGCAAGACCAGGGCGCTCGCTCGACTTGCCGCCTCCTACTTCGTCCCGAACATCCGGTCCCCCGCGTCGCCCAGCCCGGGAATAATGTAGCCGTGGTCGTTGAGCCGTTCGTCGATCGCCGCAGTCCAGATCTGGACGTCCGGATGGGCTTTGGTCAGGCGCTCGATCCCCTCGGGCGCCGCGAGAAGACAGACGAAGCGGATCTCCTTCACCCCCCGGCGCTTGAGCCGGTCGATCGCGGCGACGGCTGAATTGGCGGTCGCAAGCATCGGGTCCATCACGATCACCAGCCGGTCGGCGACGTCCGCCGGCGCCTTGAAGTAATATTCGACCGCCTCGAGGCTTTGCGGGTCGCGGTAGAGGCCGATGTGCGCCACCCGCGCGCTCGGCACGAGATCGAGCATCCCGTCGAGAAAACCGACCCCGGCGCGCAAAATTGGTGCGAACACCAGCTTTTTCCCGGCAATCGCGGGGGCCATCATCTTGGCGAGCGGGGTCTCGACCTCGACCATCTCGAGCGGCAGATCGCGCGTCACCTCGTAGGCGAGCAGCATCCCGATCTCGTTCATGAGTTGCCGGAAGCCCTTGGTCGACACAGTCCTGTCGCGCATCAGGGTGAGCTTGTGCTGCACCAGCGGATGGCCGACGACGTGAACGTTCGACATGAGCCTTATGGTCCCTCGAGCCCGGTCCCGGCGACAAGCGGGACCCATGACCTTAGACGATGTCGCGTGGCCTGAACCGGCGACGCGGGCCATCGTCCCCAGTTTTGTCGGCGTCGTTGGCGAGGAGTGGCGCGCGCGCCCCGCCCCGCGCCGGTCGAGCGCTATTGACGCAGGGACGAGCAGGATGTCTGCTGCGCCGTAAATGGCATCCTCGACCGCCCGCCAGATCAGCCGCAACTGGTCCTTGCCGAATATTCTGACCTACGCGCGGGTCGCCGCGGTTCCGCTGGTCGCGGGGTTCTTGTTCTGGCCGGACGAGCCGTGGGCGCGGTGGACGGCGCTTGCGATCTTCATCGCCGCGGGAATCACCGATTTTTTCGACGGCTATCTGGCGCGCGCCTGGTCGCAGCAGTCCTCGCTCGGCAGAATGCTCGACCCGATCGCCGACAAGCTGCTCGTCTCCGCGGTGCTGCTCGTGCTCGCCGCCAACCAGACGATCTCGGGGCTCAGCTTATGGGCTGCGATCGTCATCCTGTGCCGAGAAATCCTGGTCTCGGGATTGCGCGAATATCTGGCCGAGCTCCGGGTCCCGCTGCCGGTGACGGCGCTCGCCAAATGGAAGACCACCGTCCAGTTCGTCGCGCTCGCCATCCTGATCGCCGGGCCAGCCGGCGAAGCGCTTGTGCCGGGCTCGACTACGACCGGGATCGTCATGCTGTGGATCGCGGCGACCCTGACGCTCTACACCGGCTGGGACTATATGAAGGCGAGCTACGACCATGCCGGCGGCGACTGAGGGTGGCATGAAGGCGATTTATTTTGCCTGGGTGCGTGAACGGGTCGGCAAGGCGGAGGAAGAGCTCGATCCGCCGGCGACCGTCGCCACTGTCGGCGACCTGATCGCCTGGCTGTCGAAACGCGGCGAGGGCTATGCGCACGCCTTCGACAAGCCCCTCGCGGTTCGCGCTGCCCTTGACCGCGTTCATGTCCGCGCCGACGCGCGCATTGGCGGCGCGAAGGAAGTGGCGTTCTTCCCCCCGATGACCGGCGGTTGACGCCGATGGCGACCGTCCGCGTCCAAGCGCGAGGATTTCGACCCCGGCGCGGAGGCCGAAGCGCTCGCCTGCGGCCGGACGGACGTCGGCGCGGTGGCGAGCTTCGTCGGCTACTGCCGCGACGAAGGCGGCCGGCTCGCCGCGCTCGAGCTCGAGCACTATCCGGGCATGGCGGAGGAGGAGATCGCCCGCGCGGCGCATGAAGCGGAAGCGCGCTGGCCGCTTCTCGGGGTGACGGTCGTTCACCGCTACGGGCGGATCGCGCCGGGCCAGCGGATCGTCCTTGTCGCGGTCGCGGCGGCGCATCGCGGCGCGGCGTTCGCGGCCGCCGAAATGCTGATGGATTACCTCAAGACCCGCGCGCCGTTCTGGAAGCGCGCGATCAATGTCGACGGCGCCGTCGAGGGCTGGGTCGACGCCAAGGGGGATGACGAGCGGTCGGCGGCGCGCTGGAGCGGCGCCGGCCTCAAGCCAGCGTCAGGCCCGTGAGGCCACCGCGCGGTAGACGAGCAGCACCACGACGGCCCCGATCACCGCGATGATGATGCTGCCGATGTTCACCCCCGTGACGCCGCCGATGCCGAAAAAGCTGGCCAGGAATCCGCCGACGATCGCTCCGATGACGCCGAGCGCAATGTCCATCAGCATGCCCGAGCCGGTCTTATTGACGATCTTGCTGGCGATGAACCCGGCGATCAGCCCAAGAATAATCCAGCTGATAATGCCCATGTCGAACCCTCCCGCGCGCGGCGCGCCTGCGCGCAAATGTGCGGTATGGACGGAGAAAACGCAAGCCGGTACTCTAGGCCGTCATATCTTCGCCGAGCGGCGCCCGTTTAGTGATTGCGCGCGCTTTTTCGATTTGGTCCTTTTTTGGAGGAGACAGCTATGGGCGCCTTTGACGATGCAATGAAGAACGCCGTGCCGGGCGGCAATCTGGCGACGCCGATCGCGGTCGCCGTGGGCGCGTTAATCCTTGGCAAGATGTTCGGCGGCGGCTCCGCGCCATCCCCGGCGCCCGCCCCCGGGCGCGTTGCGCCTCCGCCCACGCCGTCACTGCCGGCCAATCCGCCGGCGGGCAGCGTCATGGGTGGTCTTTCCGATCTCATCGGCAAGCTCACCGCAGGCGGCGCCGCGCCGCAAGTCAATTCCTGGATCGGCCCAGGGCAGAATCAGCCCATTCAGCCCGGACAGCTCGGCGGCGCCTTGGGCCAGAATGTGCTCAACGAACTGTCGCAGCGCACCGGCATGAGCCAGCAGGAGCTTTTGAACCAGCTCGCGACCGTGCTGCCGCAGATCATCAATCACCTGACGCCCAACGGCCGCATGCCGACGCTGGCCGATCTCGAGAAGTGAGGCGAGGCTGAACCTGCAGGGCGGGAACGCAGATCCCAACCCGGCCGGGTCAGCGACCCGGCCCCACAGCAGAACCTATTCCGCCGCGTGGCGCCGCGGCAGCGACGCCTTGTCCAGCGCCTGCGCGAGATCCTCGATCAGGTCGTCGGCGTCCTCGAGGCCGACCGACAATCGCAAGAGGCCCGGCGCGATGCCGAGCGCCGCGCGCTGCTCGGGCTTCAGCCGCTGGTGGGTCGTCGTCTCCGGATGGGTGATGAGGCTCTTGGCGTCGCCGAGATTGTTTGAGATGCCGATGATGGTGAGTGCGTTGGCGACCCGGAACGCCGCCGCCTTGCCGCCGGCGACCTCGAACGACAGCATCGTGCCGCCGGCCTCCATTTGCCGCCTTGCGAGGGCCGCCTGCGGGTGGTCGTCGCGGCCGGGATAGAGCGCGCGCTTGACCGCGGGATGACCGCTGAGGAAGTCGGCGATCTTCGCGGCGGCGCGGGTCTGAGCCGCAACGCGCACCGTCAGGGTCTCGAGCGACTTCAGCAGCGTCCAGGCGTTGAACGGTGAGAGACACGGCCCGGTCTGGCGCAGAAAATTATGAATGTGGTCGGCGATGAATTTCTCGCTCGCGAGGATCACGCCGCCGAGCACGCGTCCCTGGCCGTCGATGTGCTTGGTCGCCGAATAGACGACGCAGTCGGCGCCGAGCTTCATCGGATGCTGCAATAGGGGGGTGGCGAACACATTGTCGACCACCAGCGTCGCGCCGGCGCCGTGCATGATCGCGGCGACGCCGGCGATGTCGACGATCTCGAGCGTCGGGTTGGTCGGCGATTCGAGGAACGCCGTCTTCGTGTTCGGGCGCACCGCTGCCCGCCACGCGTCGAGGTCCGCGCCGTCGACGAGGGTCGAGGCGACGCCGAAGCGCGGGAGCAACTCCTCGACCACATAGAGACACGAGCCGAATAGCGCCCGCGCGGCGACGATGTGGTCGCCCGCCTTGAGCTGGCCCATCAGCGAAGCGGTGACCGCGGCCATCCCGCTCGCCGTCGCCCGCGCCGCCTCGGCCCCCTCGAGCAGCGCCATCCGCCGCTCGAACATCGCAACCGTCGGGTTGGAGAAGCGCGAATAGACGAAGCCCGGCGCGTCGCCCTTGAAGCGCGCTTCCGAGATCTCCATCGTGTCGTAGAGATAGCCCTGGGTGAGGAACAGCGCCTCGGAAGTCTCTTCGTATTCCGACCGCAGCGTGCCGCCGTGGACGAGCTGCGTCGCCGGCCTCAGCGTCTTCGGATCGCGGGATTTGCGCGGGCTCGTCATCGTTTCAAGTCCTCTCGCGCGCAAACGCGCCTTGGGGGCTCGAGACGAGGCGAAGGTGTTAGGAGCGCCCCGATCTTTTAGCCCGATGTTTAACGTGGCGGCAAGCCGACCGGCTCAAATGACCACGGGAAAGGCCTCAATAGCCGGGAGGAAGCCTTGGCGTCAAGGCCAAGTCTTGGTTTAGGGTCAAAGCCAAATCAGCTTGGTTGCTTTCGACGTACACCGGACAGTCGAGATCGCGACCGGGGAAGTCCCAATCTGGGGAAGCGGTCACTCGCCCGAGTTAAGGGCGCCTGCAATCCATCACTCCGACGCATGCATTTCTCTCCACCGGGCGGGGGGCGCTCCAAATTCGCGCTTGAACGCCCGGCTGAACGCCTCTTCGGATTCATACCCGACCGAATAGGCAAGCTGCGCGATTGTCTTGCGCGTCTCGCGCAAGCTGAGCTTTGCGGTCTGCAGTCGCCAGAACGTAAGATATCGGATCGGCGGCATGCCGACGAACGACGAAAAGCGTTCAACAAATGCGCTGCGGGACAGCGCGACCTCTCTTGCCAGCGCTTCCGCGGACCAGGGTGCGTCGAGCTTGTGGTGGATCAAGGCCAGTGCCCGGCCGATGTGCGGGTCTTTGACGCCCTTGAGCCAGCCGACGTCCTCCCCGGAAAGAGTGGATGCGTACTGGCGCACCGCCTCGGTCAACAGCGACTCGGAAAGCCGCGTGATGACGTCCGAAGAGGCCAATCGGCCCTCGGCCAGTTCGCTGGCAGCGAAGCGGACAGAGGCCTCGATCCATTCGCGAGACGCGGCATGGCGCATATCAATTTTGAGCGCCTTGGGCAGGGTTGAGAAGAGCGGATTATAAGATTCCTCGGTAGCGAGAAACCCGCATACGATGCGCGTCACGGCGCCACCCCCGCCGTGGAATATCCGAGAAAGGCCACCTTCCGGGGACCGTTGAATGAGCTGGCGCGCGCTGACCGGTCGGACTCCCCGCTCGTTGGCCAAGGTGTGTTGATCATTCTGCGGGAAGAGTACGATCTCACCGGCGCCGACTTCGACCATTGGCCCGTTATCCACGGCGACAAGAAGTCTGCCCTCGATCACGACATGATAACAGATCATCTGCGCTGAATGTCGTGGCAAAAGGCTCGCGCAGTCGTCAGACGTGACTTTGACGCTGATGCACCAAGGCGCAGTGAAGTGTCCGGATAGAAACGCGCTTCCCGTGAGCCGAACCGCGCGCAGCACTTCGGACAGCGGATCCATCGAAATCGCGGTTGTCATTGGATTTGGACGAACGGTCAGATGATCCGGTCGCGCGATCATTCGAACCAACCTCGAGCAAGCGTACTGGTTCGGCGTCCGGCGTGCCAAAGCGAACACGGCGCGGACGGCAACCAGGGCGACCAGGCCGAAAGGGCCGGCAGCCTCAAACCGCAACCTACGCTCAAACGAGGAGAAAGAACATGTCCGCAACCCTGATGGTCTCCAAGGAGGCCGAGCGCACACCCGTTCCGATGAACGGCGTCGTTACGCCGGCGCTGCTCGCCAGAATCAACGCCGTCGGCGTCCAGCCGGAACTCGCCAAGCGATACCGCGTCTCATTGCGCTCCTCGGCGAGCGCATTCCTGGCGCGACGGCCGAGCTAGCCGGCGCGACTCATTTCATGATCGCGACCCCTGCAGGGCGCTGACCACGACCGGGGCGACCAGGCCGGAATGGGCCGGTAGCCTCGAACCGAAACCGACGCTCATACGAGGAGAAAGAACATGTCTGCAACCATGACAGTTTCCAAGGAGGCCAAGCGCACGCCCGTTCCGATGAACGGCGTCGATACGCCGGCGCTGTTCGCCACGATCAACGCCGTCGGCGCTGCGCCCGAACTCGCCAAGTTCCAGTTCCGCGCCAAGAGCCGCTGGCTTTCAGGCACACACAGCGAGAGCACGATGCACGGCTTTTTCGGCGCGGGCGGCGAGCATACGCACATTGCTCCGTATACCGCTGAGGGCGATCATCCTGCCGTCCTGACCGGCGCTGACGCCGCGCCTTCGCCGGTGGAGTGGGTTCTCCATGCGCTGGCCTCGTGTCTAACCGCCGGTATTGGCACTGTATCGGCGGCGCGGGGGATTAAACTCAACAGGGTCGAGTCCACGGTCGAGGGCGACATCGATCTGCGCGGCGTCCTCGGGCTCTCGGGCGACGTCCGCAACGGCTACCAGGGCATCAAGATTTCATTCGAGATCGACGGCGACGCGAGTCCTGAAAAGCTCGAGCAAATCGTCATGCAGTCGAAGGCTCGGTCAGCCGTCTACGACATCCTCACCCACGGCGTCCCGGTCTCGATCGTCGTCAAGACGCCCGCGATCACCTAGCCCGCCCGGCTGCCTGGCCTTGATCGGGCGGCCCCTCCAACTCTGCGAGAGGGACACGACATTATGCGCAAGACTGACGTCATCATCATTGGCGGCGGCCAAGCGGGGCTGGCCATGAGCCGGAGCCTTGCCCTACGCAACATCGACCATGTGGTGCTGGAGCGCGGGCGCATCGGCGAGCGGTGGCGCTCGGAGCGCTGGCGCTCATTGCGCCTGCTGACGACCAGCGCAATGAGCGTTCTTCCCGGGTTGCCGCATGACGGAGACGACCGAGACGCGTTCATGCCGGCGTGGGCGTTCGCCGCTTATCTCGACCGCTACGCTCGAACTATGAACTCGCCCGTCATGAACGGCGTGGAAGTGACGGAAGTCGAACCGGCCGGCGCCGGATACCGCGTCTCGACAACCGCCGGCGAGTGGCGCTCGCGCGCTGTCGTTGTTGCGACGGGCGCTTGCGAGACGCCTTTCCGTCCCGCGATGGCCCAGGCGCTCGCAACCTCGCTTCTCCAGTTGTTTCCGACAGACTACTGGGAGCCTGATCAGCTTCCGGAAGGCGGCGTGCTCGTAGTCGGCGCCTCCTCGACCGGCGCTCAGCTCGCCGAGGAGATCCACGAATCAGGGCGGCCGGTGACGCTTGCCGTCGGGGACCACACCCGCGTGCCTCGCCGCTATCGCGGACGCGACATCTACGCCTGGATGGAGACTGCCGGCATCCTGGACGATCCGGCCCTCGAAGGGGGCAATCTTGATGCGGCCCGCCGCCAGCCGTCGTTGCAATTGGTAGGCCGCCCCGACAACCGCGACCTCGACCTGGGCGTTCTCGTTCGCTTGGGAGTGCGACTCGTGGGCAGGCTCACGGCTATCGATGGCGGAATCACAAAGTTCGCCGACGACCTCGATCGGACGACGAAGGCCTCGCATATCCGCATGCTGCGCATCCTCGACAGGATCGACGGATGCATCGGAGATCGTGGAGTCGAGGCGCTGGTCGCTGACCCCGCAGTCCGGATTCCCATTCTGGCCGCCGGCGGTTCGCCGGCGCTCGATCTCGAGAAAGAGGGCGTCCGGTCGGTCGTTTGGGCGACTGGCTATGTCCGCCGCTATCCGTGGCTCAAGGCGCCCGTTCTCGATCATGGCGGCGAGATCGTCCACCGCGGCGGTGTTACGCCTCTGCCTGGCCTCTACGTAATCGGGCTCACCTTCCTGCGCCGCCGGCGATCGTCGTTCATCGACGGCTGCGGACTCGACGCCGAAGACTTGGCGCCGGTTGTCGAGGCTCGCCTCGGGCGATCGACGCAAAAGGCGGCATGAGAGACCAGTTCGGTCGCGGGAGGCCGCTGTGTCGACCGCCCGCGATCGCCGATGGGAGGTACCGATGAACGTCCCAGTCCTCGTCCTCTTGGGATTCGCGGCGTGGACGCTGATCATTCTGTCGGTCGGCGTCGGCGGCTACCGCTGGGCGCTCATACTTTCCGGGCGCGCCTCGGTCGCTGGGTGGCGAGCCGACGCGCCGCAGGGCGCCGACTGGTATCAGCGCGTCACGCGTGCGCACATGAATTGCGTCGAGAACCTGCCGGTCTATGGAGCGATTGTCGTAGCGCTGACGGTCGTGGGCTTGCGGAGCCTTTTTATCGACGGGCTCTCCGAGACCATGCTGGCCGCGCGGATCGGCAGACCTTGGTTCACGTCGCGCTGCGCCAGACTAACGCAGTCGTTAGTGTCCGGTTCACGCTGTTTTCCATCCAGCTGATCTGCATGTTCGCCATGGGGGCCGCCGCCGCGGCGGCAATGATACATTGATGTGTTTGCGGGTGCGCAGACCACTTTGGCGGCCTGATGACCGATACCCGTTCGCCGCCCCATCGGCGAATGGCCGCCATTTTGCGCGTTGCGAGATCGGCCGAGCGGTCATCGGCGTACGCAGGCGATTGAGGTTTGACCCCGGAGGCGAAGTCTTCCACTCAAGGCCCCCCTCCGCGTGGCCAAGCTTGGCTTCGAGGCTACGCGGCGCTAACAACGAAAGACCGCCTCGAGGCTTCCGCTATTGCCGCCGACCCGATCCTCCCTTCCCGTGATCCTCGACGCCGCCGAGCCAGGCGTGGCCGACGCGCTGTTCTCGGCGCCGTTCGGCCTGTTCGGCAAGCAGAAGATCCGCGCCATGATCGGGCGCAAGCTGATCCGGGCGGAGACGGAGATCGAGCCCGCGCAGCTCCAGCCGGCGAGCCTGGACTTGAGGATCAGCAAGGAGGCCTACCGCGTGCGCGCGAGCTTCCTGCCGGGACGCGGATGCTCGGTGCGCGAGCGCCTGAAAAGCCTCAACGCCGAGCCGGTGTCGCTGGCCGGCAAGGGGGCGGTGCTCGAGAAGGGCATCGTCTATGTCGCGCGGCTGATCGAGCGGCTCGAGCTCAGGCCCAACCTTTCCGGCGCCGCAAACCCGAAGAGCTCGACCGGCCGGCTCGACATCTTCACCCGCCTCATCGTCGACGGCGGAGAGGCGTTCGACGACGTGCCGCTCGACTACAAGGGCGAGCTTTGGCTCGAAATCTCGCCGCGCAGCTTCAGCGTCCGGGTCAAGGCGGGGTCGAAACTGAGCCAGGTCCGGTTCCGCAGCCGCCACCCGCAGCAGCGCGACAGGCACACGTTCACCCTCGACGACGCCGGCATTCGCAAGCGGCACCTCTTAAGCCCGCTCGTCGACGGCGAGCTCGACTTGCGCGAGGGCGTGGTGCTCAGGATCGATCTCGGCGGCCTCGGCGAGAGCATCGTCGGCTATCGGGCGATCAAGAACAGCGACGTCATCGACGTCAGTCGCCTGCGCGGCTACGCCATGGCGGATTTCTGGGAGCCGATCCACGCCCGCGAGGACCGGCGGCTGATCCTCGATCCCGACGAGTTCTATATTCTCGCGTCCCGCGAGAAGGTGCAGATCCCGGCCGATCTCGCCGCCGAGATGGCGCCGATCGACCCCGCGATCGGCGAGTTTCGCGTCCACTACGCCGGCTTCTTCGATCCGGGCTTCGGCCAGGGCGCCGACGGGCGCCCGTCCGCCCGCGCTGTCCTTGAGGTGCGCTCGCGCGACGTGCCGTTCCTGCTCGAGGACGCCCAGCCGGTCGGGCGCCTCGTCTACGAAAAGCTTGCCGGCGCGGCGGACGAGCTCTACGGCTCCGACGCGAGCTCGAACTACCAGCACCAGGGGCTGAAGCTGTCGAAGCACTTCCGGGTGTAGCGCGCGCACGTCATGGCCGGGCTTGTCCCGGCCATCTTCGTTCGTGGACGCGATGGTTGAGCGCAGCCGCCTCAAGATTCGTACTGCGCGACGGAAGGGTTTAAGCAGATAGCGACGATATTGCTCCGTCGCGTCGAAATGTCGCGATGGAAAAATTGTCGCCGCGTAGCGGTGAAAGCCAAGCTCTCTCCTTCGAGGGGCCGGTATGGATGTCAAGCGAGCCTTGCCGCGTCCGGAACTTCGAAGCGTCGTTCGCGCGTTCCTGGAGATACGCGTGGACTGGGGACCAAGCCTACGTTCCTGGCCGGTCGCTGCGCGACCGCACCAGATGCTCCAGTTCCATCTGGCTGAGCCATATCGGGTAAGTCACGACAATGCCCCGGTAAGCGTCTCACCGCGAACATATCTATCCGGTCCGCAGACCTATCAGCGCGCCCGGATTTATGAGTCGGGCCGGGTTCATGTTTTCAACATCCTGTTTCACCCGACTGGCCTGAACCGATTGGCCGGGATCAATATGGCGTCGCTGGTCAACGACGCCGCCGCGCCTTCGGATGTTCTCGGCAGATCTGCATTGGCCCTGGAGGACTCCGTACGCTTGGCGCCGGACTTTCCTTCCCGTGTCGCTTCGGTCGAACGTTGGGTCGCAATGATGATGGAGAAGCGCGAACCCGACGTCGCGATCGAGCGCACATCCCGTCTGTTGATGGCCGCACGGGGCTGTTTGCGGATCGATAACCTCGTTCGGAGATCGGAGCTGAGCGCCAGCCAGTTTCAGCGTCGCTTCGCGATCGAAGTGGGAATGACGCCAAAACTGTTTGCGCGAACAATCCGGTTCGACGCCGCTATGGCCGCACACCACAACGCTCCCGACAGATCATGGACCGATATTGTCCATGAACTTGGGTATTTCGATCAGGCCCATTTTATCGGCGAATGCCGCGCTTTTGCCGGCGTGCTCCCAAGCGGCATCGTCGGCGATTGGGACAACACGCGTTTTCCGGCTGAATGACCAAAATTTACAATCGCCTTCGCCAACTCTCGCGCATGGTTCTCTGTCAGACGTGAGCATGAAGCATTGGATTCGATTCATTACGGAGGAAAGCAACAATGAAATCCAGATATAAAATTGGCGCCGCTGTCATTGGCAGCTTTGTTCTTGGCGTTGGCGCATCAAGCATCTTGCACGCGCAGGCCAAGCCACCGGCATTTGTCTGGGCCGAAGTCGATATCAAAGATAGGGTCGGCTACTTCGGTAATTTTGTCGCCCAGGCGCAAGCCAACATAAAAGAAAGCGGCGGCAAGTACCTCGCCAACTCCAACCGCCGCGATGACCCTAACGTCGTTGGCTTGAACGGTCCAGCGCCGCCCGACGGTGTAACTCTCCTTCAGTTCCCCGATATGGAGGCGGTCAAGGCGTTCTTTGCGAAAATGGGTCCGCTCCAGGCGGATGTTGGCAGCAAGTACGCCACTTTCCACGTTGTCGCGATCGAGGGCAATTGAGCTGAAGTGACGTCGAGGGACGCGGCGTCCGCGCGCGCGGCGCCGGAGGCTCGCGCGACGCGCCGTTCCTGCTCGAGGACGCCCAGCCGGTCGGGCGGATGGCTCATTCAGTCGTCATGGCCGGGCTTGTACCGGCCATCGGCGCCGCGCCGCTGGCGCGAAGCTCTTCGCCGCACGCCGCACGCTTGCGGGCGTTCGATGGGCCGAAAGCCCGGCCATGACGCGCGCGCACGACCCCGGAAGTGGCTAGCAACAAAATCGCGAAATTCTTTGCGATAATCAGAAAACTCTGTTAGCCTCGGCGATGTCGAAAGGAGCGCGCACACAAGGCCACGAAACACAACCGCAGGGCAGGGCGGCACAAAGAGGTTTTCTCGCCCGTGCCGTCGCCGCAAGCCGTTGAAAAGGCTCAATTCGGACAAGGCGATCAAAGGGAATCCAAGCCTTTTCCTTGGATAGATTTGGCCCCGGCTTATTTGGGCTTGGCTGGATTTGGGTAAATTTGGAATTGGCTTGGGCGGGCCGTGGCCGCGTCAATGCGCCTCGAACGTGACGAGCGTTGCCGCCTCGCCGGAGAACGGGGTCAGCGCCATCGGGCGCTTGCAGCCGGGAATGACCGCGACGTCGTACAGCTCGCCGACCGCGCCGTCGATCCTGAGCCAGTCGACGCAGCCGCCGGCGTCGAGGTCGATGATCTGGACGCCGCACCAGGGTTCGGCGTCGGCCTGCTTCAATCGCCCGTCGAGCGCCAGCCCCTCGAACCGCTTGTAACGCGGCTTCGACAGGCCGACGAAGGCATATTTGTCGTGGAATGCGAGGCCGCGGAGAAAGCCGGGGCAGAAGGCGCGCGGCGCGAAGCGGCCCTTGCCCTGGCTCAGGCCTTCGACGACGCCGAGCTCGCCGGTCCCCGAATTCAGAAGCCAAAGCTCGCCGCGATGCATCCGCGGCGAATGGGGCATCGACAGGCCTTCGCAGACGATCCGGTTGGCTTCGACGTCGATCACGACGCCGCCGTCGGCCCGCCGGTCGCGCCAGCCGTCGATCACGTCCGACCGGCTGACCGCCGTGACATAGGCGGGCTTGCCCTTCAGCATGGCGAGCCCGTTGAGATGGCATTTGTCGCCATCGAGCAGGCCGGAGACGAAAGGCGGCCGCCAGATCGGCGCGAAACTGTGCTTTGGCGACAGCGCCGCCAGACAATTGAACCGGGTGTTGACGAAAATCGGCCGATCGTCCCGATCGACGCCGATGTCGTGCAGATCGAGATCGCCGACAAGATGGAATGTCCGCGGGACGTAACAGGCGTCGAAGGCGTCATTGATGCGCTCGTGAGGCGCGAGCACATTGTGGAACCGCACGACGTGGGCGCCAGACGCGAGCGTCAGCCGGCCCGGCCCGTCGACGCATATCCCCATCGGCTTCGGCAGGCCGGACTGATGGAGATGCGCGCCCCCGGGACTGCGGCCGAGGAAATAGAGGATGCCCGACTGGTAGGACGAGAAAGCGATCGAAACGTCGAGGCTCGCAAGCCGCGCGACCATGCCGTTCGAAAGCGAATATTCGACCGCCTCGTCCGCGCTCGCCGGGGCCTGCGCGATCTCGATTGTGTCGGCGTCCGTCGCATCCATCCGAGCGCCGCTACGCTGATCGACGCAAGGTCAGTCAAGGCCGCGCTTGAGCACGCTCACGTCTTGTCAGCCGGGGGCTGCCGGTCAAACGCCCGGAGGGCTTCGACGATCTGCCTCGGGCCGAATCCGTTTTCTTCCAGGATGCGCATGATCGTCCAGCGCGGCACGCCCTTGCCGAGGTTGCCTTGCGTCCATTCCGCCCATTGCGGGGGCAGAGGTTCGAACGCCGGCGCCGCTTCGTCCCAGCCCGCGAGCTCCGCGAGCCATTTTGTGTCCGGCGGCTTGCGCTTGAGGGATTCGGACGCCATGCGCCGGGCCGTGTCGAGATTCTCAAGACGAAAATGGGCTCGGGCGAGTGCTTCCCAGGGGCCGTGGGCGTAGGCTTCCGCTTCCGGTGTCCCGTAGCTGGGAAGACGGATCATGCTCGCCACCGTCAGGAGAGGAATGGCCTCCGCCGGCTGATCGGCCCGGTCGCCGAGATGCCTTCCGAGCTTGTAATAGGCCTCGGCGCGAGTGGGATCCTCGACGATCGCGTGTGACAGTGCTTCCAGCGCCCGCCGCGGTTCGCCAAAATGCATATAGAAATCATACATCTTGCTGCAAATCTCGTAGCGATATTCGGGAATACTGACTTTCGAGAAAAATTGCCCCAGAACCTGCTCGCCCTCGTCCTTCAGCAGACTGTGCAGGCATTCGACCGCATAGATGTAGAGGCTGCGGTCGTCGGTCGCTCCGCTCGTGTAGTGCTTGCGGAGAATTGAAATATTGCGGTCCTTCTTCAGCGCGTGCCGCTCGGATGGGGTGTCGTGGAGAATTGAGATCCCATCGAAATACTTCACCCTGTCTCCGTCGATTCCGTCGATGAACTCGTGAATCGGACTCTTCCATTGCAATTTTTTTTCAGCAAACAGGTTTCGCCTTGCGATCCGCTCTCGCCATTGGCTGAAAGGCGGATAGATATAGCGCAGGTAGATCGCCTGAAGATCGTCATTCAAGACGCTGCGCTTGAGCCCGAGAATGCGGCTCTGGTTCTCGGGCGAAATGACGTCGTCGCCGTCGAGCCAGAGGATCCAATCCATCGCGCATTGGGAAAACGAGTAGTTGCGCGCTGCGGCGAAATCGTCGGCCCAGTGAAAATGATGGACCTTGGCTCCCATCGCCTCGGCTTTGGCCACGGTTTGGTCAGTCGAGCCGGTGTCGACGACGACTATCTCGTCGGCGAAGAGCTTGGCGCAGCCCAGCGCCCGCTCGATCGTCGCGCCCTCGTTTCTGACGATCATCGCGAGCGAGAGCGTGCTCAATGGCGCACAAGAGCCCCGTGAGTTTTGCCGGCTCGCGATTCAGTGATCGAGGAACCTTGCGCCAGCCTTGCGGCCGCCACGCCCATTCGAGCCTGTCGGCTTAGCGCTCCATGCGCTGGCGAACCGCGGCAGATTGGACTCGATCCAGTGGGCGAGCGCCTGAACATGCCGGGCCGCCTCCTGGCCGAATGGCGTCAGGCTATATTCCACGTGCGGCGGCACGACGTCGAACGCCTTGCGGCTGACGAGGCCGTCGCCCTCCAGCCATTGCAGCGTCTGGGCGAGCATGCGTTCGCTCACCCCGCCGATTGCGCGCCTGAGCTCGCTGAAGCGACGCGTGCGGCCCTCGAGCGCGATCAGAACCAAGACCCCCCAGCGGCTGGTCATGTGCTTCAGCACTTCGCGCGACGGACAATTCACGGACATGAGATCCCCGCGCTCGAATCGTTCGGAGAGCGTGGAGCCGGCGGGCGAGGGGGGGCGTTCCATACTTACGTAATTGTAAGTACTTCCCAAAAGGAAGCAAGGGACTTATGCGTCCCATCCCGACCAATTGCAAAGAGGATGAACCCATGACCATCGCCGTCACCGGAGCAACAGGAAAGCTTGGCCGCCTCGTCATCGCCGGGCTGAAGGCGAAGCGGCCCGCGACCGAAATCGTGGCGCTCGCCCGCAACCCCGCCAAGGCCTCCGACCTTGGCGTCGCGGTGCGCGAGGCCGACTACGCAAAGCCTGAGACGCTTGCCAGGGCGCTGACCGGCGTCGACACGCTCGTCCTCATCTCCTCGAGCGAGATCGGCCAGCGCGTCGCTCAGCATCGCAACGTCATCGAAGCGGCGAAAAAGGCTGGAGTGAAGCGGATCGTCTACACGAGCCTCTTGCACGCCGACTCGTCGCCGCTCAGCCTCGCTGAGGAGCACAAGGCGACCGAGGCGGAGCTCAAGGCCTCGGGCATCCCGTTCACCATTCTGCGCAACGGTTGGTACACCGAAAACTATGCCGGCTCGATCGGCGGCGCCCTGGCCGGCGGCGCCTTCGTCGGCAGCGCTGGTGAAGGCCGGATCTCCGCCGCCGCGCGCGCCGACTATGCCGACGCGGCGGTCGCGGCGGTGACCGGCGATGGCCACGCGGGGAAGACGTATGAACTCGCCGGCGACGCGCCCTTCGCGCTCAAGGACCTCGCGGCGGAAGTGTCGCGCCAAAGCGGCAAGACGATCCCCTACAAGAACCTGCCCGAGGCGGACTATGCCGCGGCGCTTGCCGGGTTTGGCCTGCCCGAAGCCATCGCCAAGGCGGTCGCGAGCTGGGACGTCGGCGCATCGAAGGGCGCGTTGTTCGATGACGGGCGGCAGCTTTCGAAGCTGATCGGGCGCCCGACGACGCCGCTCTCGACCACGGTCGCCGAAGCGCTCAATTGAGCCGGCTCACGGACGGGCGCCGCAAGCGGGCCGACCTCGCGGCCCTGCTCGTTGGTGTGATAATACGTCGAATCGCGGCCTGATCGCGGTTCGGCGGCCGGAATCGCACATTTCGCTTGGCGAGAGGCGGTCCGATCCTATATGGGGTTGTGGTGGCGCGGCGCCGGGAGGCTCCGCGCCGCGAGTTTTTCTGGCTCAAGGCGCCGCGGCCCGTCGCGCCGGAAGCCTCAGAGCACCATCGACGAGCAATGACCAACCCGTTCGAGTTCATTCAGCAAGTCCGCGCCGAGGCCGCCAAGGTGGTCTGGCCGACCAGACGCGAGACCCTCATCACCACCGGTTTGGTGCTGGTGTTGGTCGTCTTTACGAGTGTGTTCTTCGTCGTCGTCGATCAGGTGCTGCGCCAGATCGTTTCGCTGGTGCTCGGCTTCGGCCGCGGCGGCTGATCGCCGATCATTTGACGCGAAGGCAAGAATTGATGCGGAACGCCCGAAAATGAACATGCGTTGGTACATTGTCCACGCCTATTCCAACTTCGAGAAGAAGGTCGCCGAATCCATTCGCGAACAGGCGAACCAGCGCGGCCTTTCCGACAAGTTCGAAGAAATCCTGGTGCCGACCGAGCAGGTGGTTGAAGTCCGCCGCGGGCGCAAGATCAACTCGGAACGGAAGTTTTTCCCCGGCTATGTGCTGGTCAAGTGCGACCTCACCGACGAAGTCTACCACCTGATCAAGAACACGCCCAAGGTGACCGGCTTTCTCGGCGCCGACAAGAAACCGATGCCGATTCCCGACCTCGAGGCGGATCGGATCAAAGGACAGGTCGCCGACGGGGTCGAGCGGCCGAAAGCGGCGATCCGGTTCGAGATCGGCGAAAACGTGCGCGTCGCCGATGGGCCATTCGCCTCCTTCAATGGGGTGGTCGAGGAAGTCGATGAATCTCGTTCGCGGGTCAAGGTCGCGGTGTCGATCTTCGGCAGGGCGACGCCGGTCGATCTCGAATTCGGGCAGGTCGAGAAAGTCTGAACCGCTCTCGCCGCCGCGTCAGACTTCGGCCGGGTCTGTCTCCGATCCTCGGCCAGCCTTGACACACCAGGAGCCCTTCGATAGCTCCAATAGCGCCAGCGATTGCGATCCGCGTTTTCTCTCCGAAGACCGCGACCACGCAAGATGGTTGCTTGGCGCAGCCTATCGCCCAACAAGAACGGGCAAGCCAAGCCAAAAACCAGCTCGGAGACGGAGCGCGCGCAGCACCGAGCGTTCGTCGTCCGACTTTCAAGACAGGCAATGTAGAATATCGCGGACACTACCGTCTGGCGAGCAAGCTCGCCGTCCGATATCAACGGGGCACCCCACGAATGCCTATGCGCCAAACCGTCGCCGGTGAACAGAAGCCGGTCTTGGTCGAGGGGAGCGGGCTCCCCCTGTCGCTATTTGCAGCGACAAGGAAATCCATCGCCCTGGGCTCGAGTCTCATCTGGGGCGAACATTGCTCGGAATGCGCCATGCCGACCTGCTACGGCACGTGCGCCTTTTACACGCCAAGACGAGATCTCAAGTGCCGGCGCTTCGACAACGGCATTGAAGCGGTCCGCGCGCGAGGCGAGCCCGGAGAGCTCGGGTTGCGGGTGTCTTTCCGCAAATGGGGCAAGCTCGAAGCGGAAATGCGGCCTGGGGTCGTCTCACGAGAGCGCGGATTCGCGCTGCATCTTGGGGAGACGGTCGTCAACGAGTTTCTCGCCGCCGCGCCTCTGACGCATCGGCTGCACGATGGGCTGGCCATCGCCTGGACGCGGGCAAAGACCAAGGTTGCGTCAGCCGGTCCCGGCCCGGGGGCATATGACGCGTTTCTGATCGAAGGCTTCAGCGAGACGGGCGTGGATTGCACGTTCACGTTGACCGTGAAGCCGAAGGCTTCCACCGGACGGTACTTCCAGCGTCATTTCACGATGAAGCCCGGGTACAACCGCATCGAATTCGCCGCCGCGGATATCCGCGCCGTCGTTGATCTTGATCATCGGGTCCTGGTGCAGATCGAGCCGGTCGAGACGCTGTCGCACAACGCCTTCATCTTTACCGTTCTCGAATTCGTCGCCTTCACCGACTGGCACAAGGCTTCGACCGCCGCCCCGGCAGCGACGGCCCGGCCGGCCGAGACCGCGGTTCCCAAGCCTGCCGCCAAGGTGAAATGCGTCGTCTGGGATCTCGACAACACCCTTTGGCGCGGGACGCTGATCGAGGATGGCTTCGAGAATCTGACCCTGAACGCCAATGCAGTCGCGGCGATCAAGGAGCTCGATGAGCGCGGGATTCTCCATTCGGTCGCCTCCAAGAACAATCCCGACGAGGCGCTCGATGCGCTCAAGCGTTTCGGCTTGAGCGAGTATTTTCTCGCGCCTCAGATCGGGTGGGGGCCGAAGAGCGCCGCCGTCAGCGAGATCGCGCGCCGGCTGAACATCAACAAGAACACATTCGTCTTCATCGACGACCAGGCTTTCGAGCGCGCGGAAGTGTCCTCGGCTCACCCGGACGTACGTGTCCTGGATGACAGCCGCATTGGCGGGTTGTCGGCAATGCCGGAACTCGACGCTCCGGTCACTGAAGAGGCCCGCAACCGCCGCCAGATGTACAAGGTCGAAGAGACGCGCGAGAGCGCGTTCCAGGAAGCGGACAGCTCGTTCCTCGACTTTCTCAGATCCTGCGATCTCACGTTGACGATCAGCTCTCTGGCAGAAGCGAATATTGCTCGCGTCTTTGAGCTTTCGCAACGGACGAACCAGCTCAATTACGCCGGTCGGGCATCCACGCGCAAGGACGTCGAGGACCTCCTCGACGGGCGTGCGTCCGGAAGAGAGGGGCTGGTGCTCTCCTGCGCCGACAAGTTCGGCGACTACGGCATCATTGGATTCGCAATCGTTGACGCTGAACGATTTCACGTCGAAAATTTCTTCATGAGCTGCCGCGTGCAGCACAAGAAAGTGGATCATGCATTCTTCGCCTGGCTCATCGAACGCGCGATGGCGCGCGGCCAGGACGTTGTGTCGACGGTGTTTCACTTCTCGGGGCGCAACCAATCGGCGCGGCAGGTGCTGGAAGAGATGAAGTTCGCCCCGACCGGCAAGGATGAGGCGTTTGTCTCCCCGAGGCTTGAGAAACTGCCGGAGCGCGACATCGTCACGGTGATCGACCGCTCGCGCGCCAAGACCGATGTCGACTCGCGGCCGCTTGTGGAGAATTGACTACTTGTCGGATCGTCGCTTCCTCGAAAAGCTCCGTGATGGCGCGCGAACGTTGATCAGCGCGCGCGGAGTCGCGATGGTCAACGAGCAGCCGATCGTGTCCTTCACGTTCGATGGTTTCCCGAAATCCGCCGCGCTCAACGCGGCCCCGGCGCTCGAACGACGAGGCGCCGCCGGGACTTTTTACGCCAGCCGCGGTGTCTGTGGCGCGACGGTGGACGGCATTGCGTATTATGACGTCGACGATCTCAGGCGCCTGGTCGACAACGGTCATGAGATCGGCTGCCATCCCTCCGGGAGCGCGAGCGCCGCCACGCTTGGCTCCGCGGAATTGATCGCCGACGTCGAGGCGAACGCCGAGTTCATTCGCGCGCAATTCGGCGATTTGCGGATGACCACTCTCGCTTTTCCTTTCGGCGACATCGACCTCAAGACCAAGCTCAAGATGCAGGGGCGCTTCGCCGCGTGCCGGTCGACCTCGCCGGGAGTCAACGTCGGCGTCGCCGATCTCGGGGCGCTGCGCGCGGAGCCTCTCTTTTCGCGATCGACGGATGCGGCGGCGATCAGGAGCCTGATCGAGCGTTCTGCGCGGCCCCGCTCGTGGCTCATCTTCTTCGCGCGCGACGTTGACGAGTCGCCGGGGCCCAATGGCTGTACGCCCGAGCTCTTCGAGCGCTCGCTCGACAGCGCATTGTCGATGGGCTGCCAGGTGCTTCCCGTTCGCAACGCGCTTGGCACAATCCGATTTCGGGCCCCGCAGCGAAACAGCGCGCCATCCTAGCGCATGCCGCATTCAGACTGAATCGGTCAGCGCGAGAAGCCAAAGGGGGTGGAAGGACGTCCGTCTTTCGACGCTCTCATGGCGACGTGGCGACCCAGAGTCGTGGCGCTCCCCGCGTTCTCGTGGATTGCTTGGCTCACGCTCGCAGATGACGGGGCGGCTCGCCTCACCCCACGATGTCGTTGCCGGAAAACCACTGCGCGATCTCCGCCGCCGCCGTCTCCGGCGCGTCGGAGCCGTGGACGGAGTTCTCGCCCATCGACAGCGCGAAATCCTTGCGGATCGTGCCGGGGGCGGCCTTTTCGGGGTTTGTCGCTCCCATCACGTCGCGATAGCGCTGGATCGCGTCCTCGCCTTCGAGCACCTGCACCACGACGGGCGCCGCAGTCATCATCTCGACCAATTCGCCGAAAAACGGACGCGCGCGATGGACGCCATAGAACGTCTCGGCCTCAGCACGCGTCATGTAGACGCGCCTCTGGCCCACGATCCGAAGCCCGGCAGCCTCAATCCGCTGATTGACGGCGCCCGTGAGGTTGCGGCGGGTGACGTCGGGCTTGAGGATCGAAAACGTGCGCTGAACGGCCATGGGCGGTCGGGTCTCTTGTCGGGAATGTCGGGAGAAGCGCCGCGCTTATACCCGCCGCTCCGGCAGTCGGCAAGGCGGCGGCATTAGATCGCTCTGCGGCCCGGGGCTGGCTTGGGAACTCATTCCTGCCTATGGTCTCCGCCTGATCAGACCAGACAGCACGAGCCAACAAGACATGCTGAAGCTCATCTCCGCCGCGGTCGCCGCGCTCCTCTTCACCGTCGTTTCCGCTCGCGCCGATCAACAGGTTTGGGAGATGAAGGACTGGCCCGGCGACATTGACCTCATCCCATGCAGCGCATGGAGCAAATCCGCCGACGGGACGTGGGTCCTGCATGGCGCGGTCAAGCTCGGCTCGGAGACCCTCGACAACATCGGCGTCAAGGGCGACGCCGCCGCCCACAAGCTCGACCGGACCTGCGGGAAGAAGTGAGTGTCGGCGGCGGCCGGCATCGCAGCTCCAGTAAGTTCAACACCCCATCGCGACTTCAGGCCGGCCAGGCATGAGCCTGAAACGGCGCCTCGAGCGGTCTCCTTGTCAGGCTTCCCGTGTAGTTCGTGATTGTCGACGCGGCGACCGCGGCGATAACCTCCAGCGCAAGCTCCTTGCTAAAGCCGGCGGCGACGAATTGATCGATGTCCGGGTCGTCGAGGCGACCGCGCTTTTCAATCAGGGTCTTCGCCAGCAACGAAAGCGCGGCGTGCTTCATGTCCTTCGGCAATCGGCGCTCGCGAATGGCCTCGACGTCTGCTCGATCGAGCCCCGCCTTGAGGCCCAAGGCGGTGTGGAAAGCGACCGCCCATGCGCATCCGTTAGTCACCGCGTCGGTCAGCAGCACGGTCTGGACCTGCGCTTCCGAGAAACTGCCGCCGTGCACATTTCCGAACAGGCCAACCAGACTGTTGATGAGCACGGGAGAGTTCGCCATCACGCCCGCAATGTTCGGAATCATGCCGAAAGCCGCCTGCAGCTGATTCAGCGCGGGTTTCGAAGCTTCAGGCGCGGATTCCATCGTCAATATGGGAAGCAGCTGCGTCATCGGATTTCGCCTTTCTGCACTGCCGCTTAGCCTCACAGATCGAGGCCAGACGGCCAAAACCCCCTTCTTCTCCGCCACCCAGCGCGGGGAGAGTCGCAGGTCTTGGAGTCAAAATTGAAGCGGAGTGCGAAGACGATCGCGTTTCACGGTTTATGGCCATTCACAGAATGGCGGGAGCGACGGATTCTAGGTGGATTCCGGGATTGCGAATCTCGGCTTTCGCTCAGCCCGGTGCTTCGCCCGCGTCGCCGCCAAGAGGAATGAGTTCGATCCAGCTGACCGCTGCGCCGAGGCGGCGCTGATCGTCGTTCACTCCCAGGTCGGCGGGCCGGGCGGCGGCGACGCGGATCGCCAGCTGCACGTATGGAACGAATGATGTGTGGTCCGAGGGATTGATTTCACCGCTGACCATCCAGGTTCCATCCGCAGCCTTTTCCAGGCGCGTGGCGATCGGCGCGCCGTGGGCTTCGAGCGACAGCTCGCGGATCGACTGGTCCAGAACGGTCGCCAGCACGCGGATGTTGACGGCCATGCGCTGATCCGCCCGTATCGGCAGTTCGATGGTCGAACGCTCGCCGGCGCCCGTCCAACGGAAGGCGCCGAACTCAGGATGGTGCTCCATCTCCCACCATTCGACGCCAACCGGCTCCCGCTCGAGACCAAATCGCTGCGGTTGAGTCAGGGTGCTGAGCTGATCGGCCGGGAACCTGAGTTCGACGCCCTTGGCGACGCGGTTGACGCGAAAAATTTCGCCGGGCTGCAGGCTGTCGGTTTCGGGCATGCGGATGGTCCGCCACCGTCCCGCCGCCGCCATCGCCAGCACCCCGGTCAGCGCCTTCGCCACGAACCGGTCGCCGCCCCGCAGCGCCGCAAGGCATTGCTCTTGCTCCCGCGTCGATTTGATTTGGTAAGCGTTGCGGCGCGCCGCGGCGTTGAACTTGAACGCCGTGACCTCATTGCTCGGCGCGACGCCGCCTGCCCCCCGGACGCGTTGGAAGAAGTCGCAATCGGTCGGCAGACGGATCAACCGGGGATCGGTCCATCGACCGATCCGGTCCACCAGGGCGCGCCGATGAACGAGGGCTGAGGGCGGAACGAAATCGCTGTCGGAGCACCGCCCTTCTGCGAAGATGCCGGCGGTGTGGATGACTTCCGATCCGGTCGGGCCATACATGATCAGGCCGCCCACACCCGCGTGCGTGCCGGCGGCGCGCGCCGCGCAGACCGTGGATTCAAGATGTCGAGGCGCCCAGATGTCGTCGTGGCCCAAATAGGCGATCCACTCGCCGCGAGCGGCGTCCAGGCCAGCATTGTTCGGACCGTACTGGCTGCCGGCGTTCTGCACCAGATTGAGCCAGCGGATACGGGCGTCGCCGAATGCAGCGACCGTGGCCTCGCTGTCGTCGGTGCAGGCGTCGCCGACAACGAGGACCTCGAAAGCCTGAAGCGTCTGCCCGAGCACTGAGCGGATGGCCAACCGGAGCGCTGCGCTCCAGTTGAAGGTGGCGATGATCACGCTGACCAGAGGCGATGGGCCAAACGTCGGCGCCGGCGTCACCATCGATGTGGGATCAGGTCCGTCGCTCGCGTGCTGTCCCACGGCAGGTCGAGCGCGTCGGGGGCTTCGTAGTCGTACATGTGGTCGGGCATATTGATGATCGTCGCCTCGGCGTCGCCGATGTTCTTCCAGCCATGGTACAGGTTGGGTGGGATGACGAGCAGCCCCGGACTGCGCTCGCTGACCAGGAGTTCGTTCAATTGCCCTCTTGTCGGCGAGTCCGCGCGTCCGTCGAACACGGCGAACCGGATCAGTCCCGAGACCACGAACAGCCTGTCGGTGTTACGCTGGTGCAGACCCCAGGCGCGCACATGGCCGGGCAGGGTGGTGGTGACATGGACCTGGACCACCGGCGCGGTGACGATCGGCCAGTCGGAGCGGACGACCTCGACTAGATGACCGTCCTCATGGGCGACCGGTCGGGTGGGCCGAAACATCAGGCCCTCTATCGACAGCCGCGACAACTCACCGGATGCGGCGACCGCCGATTGCTTGGCCACGAGCTGGTCGCGACCGATCAGTTGGTCAACCACGCGCTGCAACTCCGCCTTCGCTCGCCAGACAATTCAGGCCGCATCCGCCGGATGACCGGTGAGCCATCGGAAGCCTGCCCCAACCTTAGGTTTCCGACAAGCAGCAATCGTCGCGGGCCATTCGCCAGGGATCGGCAAAGGGACTTCTCGGAACGGCGGCCTCGCCGTCGCGCTGATGCGCCCGTCCGCCAGGGCAATATCCGTTCAATAACCGAGCCGGGCGCGATAGTCTGCGGCGTTGTGGCCACAAGGCGCGGCGGATGGTTTCCTCCAAGCCGAAGCCGCAACGTTGGCCGGGCTACTGGACCGGCGGGTCTCCGACAACTGGCGCCATGCTGCCTCTCGCCTCGGCCGCTCGATGGCGCGGGCCGGCGTCACGTCGCGCGCCGACCTGCCTGGAGGGCGAGAGATCTAGTCTGCACGATTTAGCTTTTCGAAAAACAGAATCTGTGCTACATGTTTCTGATGACCGGCCGTGACTATGCCCCCAATTCACCGCGGCGCCGGCGCGACCCCAGGCGCACGGTGGGCAGAGGTCGAGAAATCGAGGCGGAACTCCTTGAAAAGGCTTATTCGGCGGAAGCCATTTCCTTGGATTCTTCTTCCATCGGCTTTGGTTTTGCTTCCCGATAGTCTTTGATTTTGCTTCCAAAGTCTTTGATTTGCTTCCCCTGGCGTGACTACTCCCGAGCCGGGGCCTGAAGGCGCCTCAGCCGCACGTAGAGCGCGCCCGACCCGCCGTGGGCGCGTCCGGCCTCCTCGAAGCCGAGCACGACGGAGCGCAGATCGCCCTCGCGCAACCAGTGCGGGGCGAGGCGCCGGAGCACGCCGCGTTCGCTGGTCCACGGGCCTGTCTCGCCCAGCGGGCCGCCCTTGCCGGTGACGACGATCACCAGCCTCGCGCCGCGCGCCTGCGAATGGCGGAGGAACCCGCGCAGCGCTTGATGCGCCTCGGCCTGGGTGAGCCCATGCAGATCGAGGGCGGCGTCGATCGCACCGCGTCCGCGGGAGAGTTCGCGCTTGAGGCGCCGGTCGACCCTCGTGAGCGGCGGGATGGACTGCTTCGGCGGGCGGGACTCGGCCACGGCCGGCGCCGGAGCGGGGGCCGGCTCGCCGACACGAGGCTGAGACGGCGTCGGCAGCGCCGCGCCGCGGCGTTGCTCAACTCCGCGCGCGACCTCGGTCCAGAGCGCGATCTCCTCGTCGCTCAAGCGTCTCAGGCGATGCGGCCGATACGGCGCCTCCTTCACGGCTCATCTCCACGCGGCAAGAGTACGACGAGTTCGCCCTTGTGCCTGATGGCGCCGGCGCGCGCGCCTGCCGCCTCGCCGCTGCCGAAGAAGAGGTCGGCTCGGGCTGCGCCGACAATCGCGGACCCAGTATCCTGGGCGATCATGAGCCGTCGGAACGCCTGCGGCGTCTCGTCCCCCCACGGCAATTCAGCGTCAATCCAGAACGGCAGGCCGTAGGCCCAGATCGTACGGTCGACCGCGATCGAGCGCAGCGGGGTCAGCGCAACGCCAGCGCCGGCGACCGGACCGAGCAGAGGGTCGAAATCGTCGGCGAGCTTGAAGAAAACGAACGAGCGATTGCGCCGCATCAACTCCAATCCCCGCTCGAGGTCGCCGCGCAGCCACGCCTTGAGGGTCGAGAGCGACATGGCGCTCTCGGCGATCTCTCCAGACTCGATCAGGATCCGTCCGATCGACGTGTAGGGCAAGCCGTTGCGTCCGTCGTAGGCGAGGCGCGCGCGCCGTCCGTCGGGAAATTCGACCTGAGCTGAGCCCTGCACCTGAATGAGGAAGGCCTCGACGGCGTCGCGCACCCATACAACGGGGTCGAGGCGCTCCGCCTCGATCTGCGCCCGGTCGGGGTAGGGGACAAGCGAGCCGTCGGAGAGGCGCCTCGCGCCGCTCACTCCCTCGGGGAATCCCGCCGGGGCCGCATCGGGAGGAAAGCTGACGAGATCGGCCGGCCGCGCTAGGATGGGCCAGCGGAGTTCGTCCGTCTTGACCATCGAAGCCGGAACGCAGGGTTCATAATATCCGGTCAGAAATCCTGTCCCGTTTTCGGGAGTGATCCGAAAAGGTCGAAACCGTGTCTCGAAGAACCGCTGCGCATCGTGCCGGGCCGAGAGGGTCGCGCCGACGGCTCCTCGGGCAGCCGCGATCAATCCGGGTGAAGCCGACCGGGCCGGCCGCGGACTCGCTCGACCCGCGGCCAAGTTGAGCGCCGAGCGCTCGAAAGCGCCGAGCGCCGCCAAGTGGTCGTCATCATTCCAGCCCGCGAGGCTTTCGAATCCGAGCGTTTCGAGGAGGGCTCGCACCGCGATTTAGTGTTGTGGGGCGGCTCCGCTCTCTGACTCGGTCGCGGTCAGCATCCAATTGGGGTTGCGCGAGCGAATGTCACGGGCGAAAGTCCATAAATCGATATGATCAGCCACGGCGTTTGGCGATCCGTCGACGACTGCGCCTTGGGAGTCGCGGGTAACGGAGGCGAGCTTGGCGGCAAAACGAACTTTGAGCTGCGCCATAGTGTCGGCGAGTTGAGCCCCGACAATAGTAGCGTCGTCGATCGACACGACGGTCGTCGTCATTGTTTGTCCCGCCGCCGCGCGGCTGCGAATTGCGTTGTCGAAATTGGCGAAAGCATCGGGCGTCACAAGATTGCGCAACATCGCCGTATCGCCGGCGGCAAAGGCATGAACGACCATGTCGTAAGCAATCCGCGCGCCGGAAAGAAAGCCCTGCGGCGAGAAGCTGCTATCGGCCGTAGCGACGGCGTCGAGTCCGGTCCAGACCGTCGGGTTGGCGTCGGCGACTCCCTTCCAGCGATCCGCGGCAGGCTGCGGAGCGAGCACGGGCGCCGCCCCTTCCGGCTGCGTGACCGGCGCAGCCGAAGGCGCCGGGACTCGGCGCAACGGAGCGAGAAGGCCGCCCGGCGGACGCTCGGAATCCTGGCGCACGCCAAGCACTGAGCGTAGCTTGTAAGCGACGAACAAGGCGACAAGCGCAAATATGACGGTCGGTAGGTCAATCTCCGGCATCGCTGTTAAGCTCCTTGCTGCCTGCGGCAAAGCGTCCCGCCGGCGACGCGCCGGTCACATACCTAGGCGCAGGCAAGCGTTTTGGCTAGGAGCAGGTCCGACGAGGGGCCCGTTCGAAAGCTCGCGAGACCGGCGAGGGCGGAGCGATCCGCGGCCTCAGGAGCGCAAAAAATGCGGTGCGACGCGGCGTGAAGAGTGCGGATTTGATTGGCGTCGCGGGCGCGGGCGCCTGGGGCATGGCGCTCGCCAACGCAGCCGCCGCCGCCGGCAGAAGAGTCGTCCTCTGGGGCCGGGACGAGATGCGCATGGGCGCCGTAGCAGCGACTCGGCGCAGCGATCGGCTTCCTGGCGTCGTTTTATCGCCTGCGGTCGAAGCCACCTCGGATCCGGACCGTCTCGCGCTGTGCGATGCGATTCTGGTGGCGACGCCGGCTCAATCGAGCCGCGAAATGGCGACGCGGCTGGCTGGGATTGCGGGATCCGCGCCGCTCGTGTCCTGCGCCAAGGGCATTGAACGGGTCACCCATGCCTTCATGACCGAGGTCCTGGGCCAAGCGGCGCCCGGGCGACAGACGGCCATTCTCTCCGGGCCCTCTTTTGCCGCGGACGTCGCTGCGGGGCTTCCGACAGCGGTGACGCTGGCCTCGGTCGATGAGGGTCTCGCGCGGGCCCTCTGCGACGCGCTTCGCGGACCAAACCTGCGCCTCTATCATTCCACCGACGTTCGCGGCGTCGAGATCGGCGGCGCGGCCAAGAACGTGCTTGCGATCGCCTGCGGCGTAGCGGCCGGTCACGGCCTGGGAGCAAGCGCGGTCGCCGCCTTGATCGCGCGCGGTTTCGCCGAACTGCGCCGTTTCGGCGAGGCTTTCGGGGCGCGAGGGTCGACGTTGATGGGGCTTTCCGGGCTCGGCGATCTGGTGCTGACCTGCTTCTCGCCGCAATCGCGCAACTTTGCCTTCGGCCAGGCGCTCGGGCGAGGTGTGAGCGTGGCGGAAGCGCGTGAGGGCAGGCTCGCCGAAGGCGTCTTCACCGCCCTTGCGCTGATCGAGTTGGCGCGCGAGCGCGGCGTTGAAATGCCGATCGCCAGTTGCGTCGAGGGGCTGATCGAGGGCTCGCTGGACGTGTCGGGCGCTGTCGGCGCGTTGCTGGGACGACCGCCGAAGGGGGAAGAATGAGGGGTGCGCTTTGCAATCCGGGCGCGCCTCGCTTATGGCGAGAAGGCCGCCTGCGTCGATTCGACGCACAGTCCGGAACCGCGCCAGAACCGCTCCTCGCGCCGTCAGCGTGACATCCCGGCGCGCAAACGACTGGAGTGAGGCCATGGCGCACTGGCTGTTCATTTGGCGCTGGGGCTGGACAGCGAGTGACGCGTAGTGACATTTTACACTGGGAGTCCCTTGGGTTGTCTTGGTTTTTGCGTTTCCGCCCCCTACATGACGGGATAGCGCGGGACAGGCAGTAACAAGGCAACCTGCTTACCCCGCAGGCGCACGGGGCAAGCAGAACATCATGAAGAAAACTCTCACACCGGCGGGGATCGACGCCCTCAAGCCGGGCGACAAGCGGCTTGAAATCTCGGACGACAAACTTCCGGCGCTTAGGCTCGTCGTTCAGCCATCCGGCGCTCGGTCATGGGCTCTCCGGTATCGGTTCAAAGGCCGGAACGCGAAGTTGACGATCGGCCGATATCCCATCGTTGAACTCGCCGCCGCGCGCATTCAGGCCAAGCTGGCCTTGGCGAAGGTCGCGACCGGCACGGACCCGGCCGCCGAGAAGCGGCAGTCGACGGCGGAAGCGAAGGCGAAAGTCGTCGCTGAAAATCCGCCCGACCTTGTCGAGGCGGTCGCAGCCCAATTCGTCGAGATGCACGCCAAGCGCAAGACGCGACGGCGGTCGTGGATGGAGACGGAGCGCGTCATTGCCCACGATGTTTTGCCCTACTGGCGCAGCAAACGGCTCAGCGCGATCACCCGCGCCGACGTTCATGCGCTCATCGACAAGGTCATCGCCCGCGACAAGCCGGTGCTGGCGAACAGGCTTTTGGGTACCCTGAAGACGTTGGGCCGCTGGGCTGTCGACCGTGGCGTTATCGAGCGGAATCCCTTTGCGGATATCCGCCCTCCCTCGCCGTCAACGAGCCGGGATCGCGTGCTTGACGACAGGGAGACCGCGACGCTGCTGGCGGTTCTCGACGGCGAGGTTTATCCGGTCGCGCCTCTGGTCAAGTTGCTGCTTCTCGTCGGAGGCCGCCGCAACGAGATCGCGCGGATGACGTGGTCGGAACTCGACCTCGACAACGGTAGGGTCTGGCGCTTGCCAGCGTCGCGGTCGAAGAACGGCCGCGAGCACACATTGCCCTTGCCGAACGACGCGATCGACCTCCTGCGCAACCTGCCCCGGTTCGAGGGGAATCCCCACGTCTTCACATTCGGAGGGGCGGGGCCAGTCGCGAACTTCAAGTTCATGGCGCGGCTCGACAAGGCGATGGCGAAGCTCGACGGGCCGGTCGCGCGGTGGACGTTGCATGACCTGCGACGGACGCTGGCGACGAACCTTCAACGTCTCGGCGTCAGGCTGGAGGTCACGGAAAGCGTGTTGGGCCACGTCTCCGGCTCGCGCGGGGGAATCGTCGGCGTCTATCAGCGGCACACGTTCGGACCCGAGAAGAAGGCCGCGCTGGAAGCGTGGGCGCTGGTAGTGGGAGCAATTGTCGACGGCGCTTCTCCGGAGAAGCTAGCAAAGATACGCGAGCAGGCGCTCCAGTTCGCCACGGGCCTGAAGGGAAGCCCCGACGAAAGACGCACGCAAATACGGAAGTCGCTGGAGCGCATCGACGCGCAGGTCAGAGGCGAAGTTGAGACAAACATCGTCGAGTTGGAGGCGTGGCGATGAAGGCCCCGCCCCGCGAGCGATGGTTGCGCATCTTCAGAAGACAGATCGAATTGGGCAAGATCGAGATCGACCCGGAGAAGCGCCCGAGACTGATCGCCTTCTTGACCAGCGCGATGGAGGGTAGGCTCTGGATCAATCCCCAGGACTTCGAATTTGCTAACTCCGTCACCAGGAAAGAACAATTCTGTATTCGGACTTAACAATGTGTCAAAGATAAACGAAGATCCATTCCAAATATACAGCGCAAATGGACCAGAATTACCTAGGTCTGGTAGAATAACGCTTGCAAAATTTGGATTCCCTAATCCACTCTGATAAACAAAACCTTCAGCCACGGGAGGATCTACTCTATAGTGGAACCCGGCAACAATCTGCAAATTGTTGAAATTATACACAATAGTGTTGCTGGCCGGAAAGACAGTGACGGTCGGAATCTGAATCGGTAAATCTCCGGTATACAGTTGAGCTGAAACGGACGCTATAAGCAATCTATCTGAGTTGGTAGGATTAAATGTGTCGTTTTCCGGAGCAATTCATCAAATGGCTCACCAGATAACCTGATATAGATGAGGCCCTCTGGATAGAAAATCGTGATATTCGTATCGCCAGTCGCAACTAAATTTCCATGGTAAAGGAGATTGAAAGTAATTTTAGGACAGCCAGATGTCTCACAAGAAAAATAACCTGTGCCCGTTAGCAACTGAATAGCGTCAAAAGATTCTCCGCTCGTGAGTTTAATGTCAGTGTAGCCATTGCCCTGTGCGTACCAACTTAGACCGCTAGGGGCCGCTGGTTGCTCCTTGGTCGCTATGGGATATTTGCCACTATAGACCGTTGTAATACCTCTGCTGGAATAAGAGACTGACCCATCATAACCGCCACTTGGAGTGCAATTAGAGCCGGAGCAAATTGTGCTAAAATCGGTATAATATGGTGTATTCGTAATGAATTCGGAGGTGTGTAGGGTTACCTGAGCTTTCCGCTGCGGAGAAATTGCCGATAGTCATCAATAATAGCCAAATAGTGTTCATTCTGAAGGGGCTTGTCTGTGCGTCACGAAGAAGCTTCATTTGCGCTCCCCCTTTGTTGCTTAGAATCAATATTAAAGTTGAAAGACCTAGAGCGAGGACGATCGTTCACGAAAACGTGAACTGTGCAATTCGAGTGCAATTTACCTTCGCTGTCAAGGACGAACCGCAAACCTGAAGTGGAACGGGATTGGAACGGGCGCGGGCAGCCGCAACCTCGCTGATTTTCTCCGCCTCCTCGACTACCCTTGCGCCATCGAATCGTGGGCGCGCTGTCTCAGTGAAAGTGATCCTCTTCCCTTCTGTGCTTGCCATATGTTTCACATTGCGCCGATTTGTCGGGGATATCGGGTGGCGAAGATCGAGCTTACGCTGGCGGGGTATCGTCAGGGGTATCAGACAGGGCCGAGCATTGGGTTCCCGATGGTCGCCGAGCGTCTGCCGAGCTACCGCAGCCGCCTCAGCAATAATTCGAACCTGCATGCGCGTGGGGTGGAGGGACGCAGTGCTCCGCGCGTGTTTCTCTGACCTAGTTCTGAGGCTCGCGGAGGGCCTTGACCCTGTGCCTATCGGCGATCGTCTGGACGTAACCACCCGGAAGTCGGCCGAGGCATGATCGAGGATCGACCCAAGTAGGTTCTGTTTCGGCCGAAGGTGTTGTCGGAGACGGCCCGGCTGGAGACCCAATAAGGCGGTGAGCGCGCCCGAGGGCGAAAGGCCTCCTCGACACGTCCGACCGAGGAACCCAAGGAGCCCATCCTCTGAGAGCTCGGCGTTGTCGGTTTAATTGAGCTCGAAGCCGCTTGAAACACTTAGTGCTTCGACGGCCCTTCCCCGACCGAACCATGCGAGCCGCTTCTTCGCGCGAGGATGCGGTCCATTAGGAGGTCGAGTTGGCGATCGGAGAGGCTTTCAGGGCGGAAGTCACCGATGTCCTGCTCCTTCGCAGGCTCGACCATCCTGAGCCGCGTCTTGCAGAGGAAGATCAGCGACGCCGTGTCGGCTCTCGTCCAGTCCCTCGCCGGGCCTCCCACGGCGCGCATGCGCAATGTCCAGCGCAGATCGTTTTCGAACATCGACGCCCCATGCGCCAGTTCGGCCGCATAGAGGCTCCGCAGTCTGTCGACACCGATGCTGAGAACCGCGCATATCTCGTCCTGCGTGGCACCGTAGGCCACCATCGTCAACACGTAGTTCCGATCCTTGTCTTCGGGCTCCGGTAGCTTCGGTCGTCCGCGCCCCCTTTTTATAGGGGCCGATTTATTCACCTCGGCTGCAGCAACGCGGCGGCCGCGTCGAGCAGCGCCTTTCCCCTTATTGCGCACGCCGCCGCCTCGATTTGCCTTCCGTTTCGATTGCATATCTGCAGCCCTCTGTCATACGCGCCCTCGCCATGAGCCAAGGGGCTTCGATTGTCCAGAGGGGTTGCGCAACTTCGAGCGTTGACGATACTTCAGTTGGATGGCTTGCTTAGACGCGACGCACGTAAGCGATGCGCCCTCGACACTTATAAGCTCGCCTCGCTCCGCTATGACCTCCCCAAGCCGCTTTCGATTCGAGGCGCAGTGGTGTCAATTGAGCGCCATAGACCACAACGGCCATTTGACCCCACGATGACGACGCGCTCGCCGGATCAGCGCGCGTAGACGGGATCGAGGGGGATGGAAGATGTTCGGGCTCGAGCGAAGCCTCGGCAGGCGGATCGTGACCTATGCCGACGACCTCGTGATCCTGTGCAGAAGGGGCAAGGCCGAAGCGGCCTTGCAAAGCCTGCGCGCGATCATGGGCGAGCTGAAGCTCACGGTGAACGAGGAGAAGACACGGATCTGCAGGCGTATCGGGCGCTCGACGCTTACACAGCGGTGCGGTTGCGCCGGTGGTTGCGCTCCAAGCACAAAGTCAGGCGACGAGGGGGCGGGAGCTATCCACTCTCGCACCTCTACGGGCACTTCGACCCTGTTCGCCATATTTTCCGCGAAGCCTCTGCGCGGGCGGGATTGCCCTATTTCAACCCGGACCTGCTTAGGAATACACTGGTTCACGTCGCCTATGACCGGAAGCTCGATGCCGAAGCCTTCAAGGCGTGGTCGCAGAACCTCGGGCATGAAAGCTGGCTTACGACGTTTTCAAGTTACGGCACCATCCCACCTTCGAGGCTTTGGCCTGAGCCATTCATCGCCGCCAGGACCGGGTCGAGGGCGGCCTTGCAGCAACAACGATCTTGCGCGGACACTAAGTGACATTTCCGCATTGTTGTCATGTCAGCCTGGCTGGATGTTCCCGGTCAAGATGCCTCTGCGATTTTTCAGTACTTGCCGGCATCATCCTGCGAATTCATGTTATCGAATGAGCTGCGCCACGGCCGGTAGGCTCGGCCCGACAACACCCTCTGCGACGCCTTATGCAGAGGAAGCGAGTCGAAGGGCAGGCATCCCACCAACGGGGCCACCGGGCGAACGTTATTCAGTCTCTTGACGGCGTGCGAAAACGCGTTCGCGCGCCCAAAGCAGGAGGGTTCGATGCCGGCGGCCCATTTCGAGGGGCGGGTGATCGCGATTCGCGGCGCGGTGATCGACCTCGCGTTCGAGGATAAATTGCCGTCGATCCAGGACGCGGTTGAGATCACGGACGCCGGTGGGCGCGTCATTGTCGCGGAAATCCAAGCCCATCTCGATAGCCGCCGGGCGCGCGCAATCGCGCTCGAGCCGACGACCGGCTTAAGGCGCGGAGACGGCGCGCGCTCCGCTGGAGGACCGGTCGCGATCGCCGTCGGGGAGGCGACGCTCGGACGCCTTCTCGATGTGCTCGGCCGCGTCGGCGACCGCGGTCCGCCGCTGCCGGCCGACGCGCTGCGCTGGCCCATCCACCGCAAGCCCCCACCTTTCTCGGCGCAGACGGGCGCGACGAAGCTCTTCGCGACGGGCATCAAGGTGATCGATCTTCTCGCGCCGCTCGCGCAAGGCGGGAAGGCTGCGATGTTCGGCGGCGCGGGCGTCGGCAAGACGGTTCTCGTGATGGAGCTCATCCACGCGATGGTCGAAAGTTATCAGGGAATTTCGGTGTTCGCGGGCGTCGGTGAGCGCTCGCGCGAAGGCCACGAGATGCTGGTCGACATGACGCAATCGGGGGTTCTCGCGCGGACAGCGCTCGTCTACGGGCAGATGAACGAGCCGCCCGGGGCGCGCTGGCGCGTGCCAATGACGGCGCTGACGATTGCCGAGTACTTCCGCGACGAGCGGCATCGCAATGTGCTGCTTCTAATGGACAACGTGTTTCGCTTCGTCCAGGCGGGCTCGGAAGTCTCGGGCCTCCTCGGCCGTGCGCCCTCGCGCGTCGGCTACCAGCCGACGCTGGCCGACGAGGTCGCGGCGCTACATGAACGCATCGCCTCGGTCGGCGACGCCTCCGTCACTGCGATCGAGGCGGTCTATGTGCCGGCCGACGACTTCACCGATCCGGCAGTGACGACCATCGCCGCGCATATAGACAGTATGGTGGTGCTGTCGCGCGCGATGTCGGCAGAGGGCATGTATCCGGCGGTCGACCCCATCGCCTCCTCCTCGATCCTGCTCGATCCGCTCGTCGTCGGAGAGGAGCACGTGGCGGTCGCGACCGAGACGCGCCGCGCGATTGAACACTACCGCGAGCTGCAGGACGTCATCGCGCTTCTCGGCATGGAGGAGCTCGGCGCTGAGGACCGCAGGATCGTCGAGCGCGCACGGCGCCTGCAGCGCTTCCTGACGCAACCCTTCGCGGTGACCGAAGCCTTCACCGGGGTCGCCGGCCGCTCGGTCAAGGTCGCCGATACGGTCGCCGGCTGCAAGGCGATCCTCGCCGGCAGGTGCGACGATTGGCGCGAGAGCTCGCTCTATATGGTCGGGACTTTGGACGAGGCGCATGAGAAGGAGGACGCTGCTCGCGCGGCCGAGCGGACCCCAGCGGAGGCGCCCGCATGAGCGAAGCCCTGCATCTAACGATCGCGACGCCCGGGTCCCTCCTGGTCGACACCGGCGACGTGGGCTCGCTGCGAGCCGAGGACATGAGCGGCGCGTTCGGCGTTCTGCCCGGCCACGCCGATCTACTGACCGTGTTGCCACCCTCGGTTGTTGGCTGGACGAAGCGCGGCGGGGCTCAGCGCTTTTGCGCGGTCAGCGGCGGCGTCATGACGGTTTCCGGGGGCGACCGCGTCTCGATCGCGTGCCGTCGCGGGACGGTCGGCGACGACCTCGCGGCGCTGGAGGCCGCGGTCGCGGCCCAGCGCTCGGCGGAGCTCGACGCCGATCGGCGCGCGAGGGTCGAGCAGACGCAGCTCCATGCGCGCGCTCTTCGCCAGCTCATGCGCTTCCTGCGTCCCGGCGCGGGCGCAGGGCCGCTTGGCGGGGGTGACGCGCCCTTCACCGGCGAGGCCGCGCCATGACCGCGCCCGGGGGAAGGCCCGAAGGCAAAATGGCGGACGCGGCGCGGCTGGCGGCCGAGCGCGTGCGGCGCCTCCGCGACGATCCCGAGCCGTCGTTCGCCTTGCGCCTCGGCCAGATCGGCGTGCTCGGTTGGGCGATCGTCGCCCCGATCCTCATCGGCGTCGCCGTCGGGCGTTGGCTCGACCGGGCCCTGAAGACCGGAATTTTTTTCACCGCCCCGCTCATCATGCTCGGGGCCGCCGCGGGCCTATGGACCGCATGGCGATGGATGCACCGGCAATGACGCTCACTCTCCTCGGAGCCTTCGCCGCGGGCGCGCTTCTCGGGACGGCGCATTTCGCCTCGCTATGGTGGAGCGTCGTCCTGATGAGCAACGGGCGGACGGTCCTCGGCGTCGCCGTGCAGGGCCTCCGCTTTGCTGCGCTCGCACTCGCGCTGGCGCTGATTGCGCGTCAGGGCGCCGCGCCCCTTCTCGCGGCGGCGCTTGGGGTTCTCGCTACGCGCGCGCTTCTCATACTGCGCTACCGGAGGCTCGCGTGAAGTCGCCGCTAAGCCTCGAACCGCTGTTTCAGATCGGCCCGGCCGCGATCACTCAACCGGTCGTCGTCTCTTGGGCGGTCATCGCGGTTCTTGGCTGCTACTCGGCGCTGGTGACGCGCCGCCTCAGCCTCACGCCCTCGAAGACCCAAGCGTCGCTCGAACTCCTCGTCTCGACTATCGACAGCCAGATCCGCGACACGACGCAAGGTGATCCGGCGCCGTTCCGCGCGCTCATCGGCTCGATCTTCCTGTTCGTTCTTGTGTCGAACTGGTCGTCGCTCATTCCCGGAGTCGAGCCCGCGACCGCGCATATCGAGACCGACGCCGCTATGGCGCTAATCATCTTCGTCGCGACCGTCGCCTGGGGCGTCAGAAGCCGGGGCCTCGGCGGCTATCTCAAAACCTTCGCCGAGCCGAGCTGGGTGATGATCCCGCTCAACATCGTCGAGCAATTCACCCGTACCTTCTCGCTGATCGTGCGCCTGTTCGGTAACGTGATGAGCGGCGTCTTCGTCATCGGCATCATCCTTACGCTGACGGGCCTTCTCGTGCCGATCCCGCTAATGGCGCTCGACCTGCTGACTGGCACGGTGCAGGCTTATATTTTCGCGGTGCTGGCGACCGTCTTTATCGGCGCGGCGGTCGGCGAGCGGCGGAAGCCCGCCCCCGGACCCGCCGCCTAAAGGAGCTCAGTAAGTGAACGACCTCATCCAAGCCGTCAGCATTTTTTCCGCCGCGCTTGCGGTCGGCCTTGGCGCGATCGGGCCCGGCCTCGGCGAGGGCAGGGCGGTCGCGTCCGCGATGGAGGCGATCGCGCGCCAACCGGAGGCGGCCGGGACGATCTCGCGCACTCTTTTTGTCGGTCTCGCGATGATCGAAACCATGGCGATCTATTGCCTCGTCATCGCGCTCCTCGTGCTGTTCGCCAACCCGTTCATCAAATAGGCGGCCCAAGATGCGGATCGATTGGTGGACGCTGGCCCTGCAGACGGTCAACGTCCTTATCCTCATTTGGATTCTGAGCCGCTTCCTGTTCCGGCCCATAGTCTGGGTCATCGAGGAGCGGCGGGCGGCGGCGGCGAAGCTACTGACCGACGCGGAGGCGGAAAAGAACGAGGCGATCGTGGTGCGCAAGGCCGCAGAGGCGGAAGCCGCGTCAATCGCCGCCGGGCGCGACGAGGTCCTGCGCCAGGCGGCGGCCGACGCGGAGGCGCAGCGCGCCGCGGTGCTCGCCTCCGCCAGCGCCGAGGTCGAGCATCTGCGCGCCGCCGCCGAGGCCAAGATGCGCGGCGCGCTCGCCGCCGCAGCCGGGGCGGATTCCGACCGCGCCGCCAAACTCGCGGTTGACATCGCCGGCAAGCTCATCGCGCGCCTGCCCGATTCCGCCCGGGTCGACGGCTTCATCGACGGCCTCGCCGGGGCGCTGGCTTCGCTCCCCGAGTCGAGCCGGGACGGGATCGGCGGGACGGACACGCCGCGACTGACCGCGCCGCGGGAGCTCACCCCTGAGGAGGCGCAATCCTGCCGCGACGCCTTCGCCAGGGCGCTCGGCCGACCACTCGACTTCGCCGTCGTGACCGACCCCGATCTCATCGCCGAACTCGAGCTCGAAACCTCCCACGCTATCGTCCGCAACAGCCTGCGCTCGGATCTCAGCCGCATCGTCGAGGAACTGACCCGCCATGACAGCGTCCAGCATTGACCGACGCGAGTGGCTGGCAGCCGAGCGGGAAGCGCTAAGCCGCGTCGATCTCAAGGCCGAGGCGCAGTCGGTCGGACGTGTGGAGGCGATCGCCGACGGGGTCGCACGGGTGTCCGGCCTGCCCGAGGCGCGGCTCGGGGAGCTCCTGAGCTTCGAGGGCGGACGGATGGGTTACGCCCTGTCGCTCGAGCCCGATACGATCAACGTGGCGATCTTCGACGAGGGCGAAAAGATTGGCGTCGGCTCGCTCGTCTCGGCGACCGGCGAAGTCGCGCGGACGCCGGTCGGCCCAGGACTGCTCGGCCGGGTCGTCGATCCCCTCGGGCGCCCGCTCGACCGGGTAGAGCCAATCGCCGCCGAGGCTTTCCATCCGATCGAGCAGCCGGCGCCGGCGATCATTGATCGTGCTCTCGTCTCCGAACCGGTTGCAACCGGCGTCCTCGTCGTGGACGCGCTCTTTGCGCTCGGGCGCGGCCAGCGCGAGCTCATCATCGGCGACCGCGCCACCGGCAAGACGGCGATCGCAGTTGCCACGATCATCAACCAAAGGCGCACGGACATGATCTGCGTCTATGTCGCGGTCGGCCAGCGCGCAACCGCCGTCGAACGCGTGGTCGAGGCGGCGCGGCAGTTCGGGGCGCCGGAGCGCTGTGTGTTCGTCGTCGCCTCCGCCGCCGCCTCTGCCGCGCTGCAATGGATCGCCCCTTTCGCCGGCTTCACCATTGCCGAATATTTCCGCGACCGCGGCGGCCACGCGCTCGTCATCATCGACGACCTCACCAAACACGCTGCGACCCACCGCGAGCTCGCGCTGCTCACCCACGAGCCGCCCGGACGCGAGGCTTTTCCGGGCGACATTTTCTATGTCCATGCGCGGCTTCTCGAACGCGCGTCGAAGCTCTCGCCCGAGCTCGGCGGCGGATCGTTGACCGCGCTCCCGATCGCCGAGACGGACGCCGGCAATCTCTCGGCCTACATTCCGACCAACCTCATTTCGATCACCGACGGCCAGATCGTGCTCGATTCGCGCCTCTTCGCCGCCAACCAGCGGCCCGCGGTTGATGTGGGCCTGAGCGTCAGCCGCGTCGGCGGCAAGGCGCAGGCGCCCGCCTTGCGGACGGCCGCCGGACGGCTGCGGCTCGATTATTCGCAGTTTCTCGAACTCGAGATGTTCACCCGCTTCGGCGGCATCGCCGACACCCGCGTGCGGGCGACGATCGCGCGTGGCGAGCGTATCCGCGCGGCGCTCGCCCAGCCGCGCTTCGCGACGCTGAGGCTCGTCGATCAGGTGGCGCTCCTGTCGGCGCTGTCAGAAGGCGTTTTCGATAAAGCGCCGGTCGCCAAAGTGGGAGAAGCGCGCGCCCGCATCGCTGCGCAGCTCGACGCGCTGGCGCCCGAGGCGGTCGCGGCCATCATGGCGACAGGCGCGTGCCACGAGGCCCAGCGCGCGAGCCTCATCGCGGCGGTGCGCGCGCTTGTCAGCGCATCCGGGCCATCATGACCGAGCGGCTCAGCGACGTCGTCGCGCGCATCAGCTCGGTGCGGCAGCTCTCCTCGGTGATCGGGGCGATGCGAGGAATCGCCGCGGCGCGCGCCCGCGAGGCGCGCGAACGGGTCGAGGGCGTGCGCGCCTATGCGGCTACCGTTGGCGCCGCGATCGGCCAGGCGCTGGCGCTCGCCGAGGACGGCGGCGCTCCGTCCGGGTCGCGGGAGGGCCGCGACGGTCATCTCGTCATCGCGTTCTGCGCCGAGCAGGGTTTCGCCGGCATGTTCAACCGCCGGGTCCTCGAGGTCGCCGAACGGCTCCTCAAGGCGGACGGATCGCATCGCAAGGAGCTCTTCCTGCTCGGCGCGCGCGGGCTCACTGCGGCGGATGAGCGCGGGCTCGCCGTAGGTTGGAGCGCAGCGATGGTCGCCCATGTCGAGGAGGTCGGCGCGCTGGCCGACCGGGTGACGGAGCAGCTTTATGCTCGGCTCGCATCGGGACGGGGGAGGCGGGTCAGCGTCGTCCACGCCGCGCCGGGTCTCGCCGAAATCCATGTCGTCGAGCGCACGCTCGCCCCGTTCGACTTCGCCCGATTCCCGCGGGTCAGAAATGCGTCGCCGCCAATCATCTCCATGCCGCCGCAGATCCTGCTCGCCGAGCTTGCGCAGGAATATGTGTTCGCCGAACTCTGCGAAGCCCTCACACTCAGCCTCGCCGCCGAGAACGAAGCGCGGCTTCGCGCAATGACCGCGGCCAAGTCCAACGTCACGACGATGTTGGAGGATCTCGTCGGTCGCTCCCGACAGCTACGTCAGGAGGAGATCACCAACGAGATCATCGAACTCGGCGCACGGAAGGTGAGGGGGACCCTAACAGTCCGGTGATGATGTCGCTTTTTGACTGAGCAGTCTTAAGGGCCTCCTCCCTGACGCCAAGCCGGACCAAGCGCGTGGCGCGCTCGCCGCTGACCCCGACAATGTCGACACGCTCGCCGGATCGGCGCGCGCAGACGTGATCGAGGGCGCGCATTTCTTCGTCAAAGACATGGCCGTCGCTGTGGCGGCGGCCGGGACGAAATTGACCAAAGCGCTGGCGCTGGTCAGTGACCATGCGCGTGCGCACGCGGTGCTGGGTAACGTCTATATCGCGACCAAGTGCGTGGCGGAGGAATGCGAGCATGCGCTCGCGCTCGATCCGAATCTGGCCGACGCTCGCGCCTTGATCGGCGTCGCAAAAATAGTCATCGGTAGCGCCGAAGAGGCCGAGGCTCATATTCTCGAGGCCCTGCGCCTTAAGCCCGCAGGACACCCTGGGCTACCGGTGGATGTATTACGTCGGACACGCGAAGCTCCAGATTGGAAGTCACGATAGGCGGTCGGTCTTTTCGGCGGTCGATCGAGACCAATCGTCCAGAAGCCAAAATTGTTGTCGTATGCGACGGCCATTTTTAGCGCTTTCGTCTCTGCCGGCGGAACCGTGCTAAAGCTAGGCGTGAGAAACGGTGCGGAGATTGATCTGGATCAAGAGAATATCGATTGAACGAGTTAGCGGTTCCAAAGGGCGGGCGCGTCCGGTGCCCCGCAGGCCGTTTGCCGCGAAATCGGGCATTCGAGCAGACGGGACAGCACGGACGTTTGGTTGATGAGTATCAAGGAAGTCCGTTCGGGGACCGCCGATACCCTCCGGCGACGGCGCGGCGCTCGCGTTGCATCGCTGGCGCGCGATGCGAGAGATCCGCCAAAATGACTTAACGGTATGCCGCAAATGCGAACTGACGTTGTCTTTCTGTGCGGGTCTGGGGCGGAGACGCAGACTAGCCGTAGCAGCCTTCCGTGTTCGGGTGCCGGTCATGACTGAAGACGATACTAAGCCCCTGTCATCGATATCTTCGAGCCCCGCCCCAAGCGCGCCCAAATCGTCTCCGACTGGGGAAAACGCGCTTGTTCTCGCCCCGAATCAACTCCCTTTGGCGCCGAGAGTCCCGCGGCCGGCGCGGCGCAGGCAGCGATGGCGCGCCTTAGTGCTGCTCGGCTTGGCGCTCGCCGCCGCCCTCGGCGTCGGAGCCTACTGGTGGCGTCTCCAGCAGGGAGGCCTCCCTCCAGGCATCGTGTTTGGCAACGGCAGAATCGAGGCCGACGAGATCGATATCGCCACCAAGTTCGCCGGCCGGATCGCCGAGATGTTTGCGGACGAAGGAGATATGGTCAAGGCCGGTCAAGTGCTCACGCGGATGGATACTCAAGATCTTGGCGCGCAGCTCGCCAAGTCTGAGGCTCAAGTCCAACTGGCTCGACACACGCTCGACGAGGCGCACGCGAACGTCGATCTCGACACGACCCAACTGATGTTGGCGCAGCAGGAGTTCGACCGGACGAACACGCTGGTTGCGCGCGGGTTCGCGACCAATGAGCTGCTGGACCAGCGCCGGCAGGCCTTGAACGGCGCGGTCGCGGCGCTCAAAGCGGGGAACGAGCGCGTCAGCGAAGCCGAGCGGGCGCTGGACGCAGCCACCCACGACGCGGAGTTCTACAAGGTCAACATCGCCGATAATTCGCTGACTGCGCCGCGCGACGGCCGGATACAGTATCGGTTGGCCAATGTCGGAGAGGTGCTTCCGGCGGGGGGTCGAGTCTTCACAATGCTCGATATACTCTACGTCTACATGGACATCTATCTGCCGACCACGGAGGCAGGAAAGGTAAAGATCGGCGCCGACGCGCGCATCGTGCTCGACGCCCGGCCAGATCTCGCAATTCCCGCCAAGGTGGCCTTCATCGCGACGCAGGCGCAGTTCACCCCCAAGACGGTGGAGACTAAGGACGAGCGGGACAAACTGATGTTTCGCATTCGGGTGAAGATCGACCCCGAGCGCTTGCGCGCGCACGCGCCGGCAGTCAGAAGCGGCCTCCCCGGCGTCGCCTACGTGAAGGCGGATCCGGCGGTCGAATGGCCGCCCTCATTGCGGAACGTCCCGCCTTGATTCAGAGCGCTCCCCTCGTCGCCCGAATCGAGGGGATCACGCAGCGCTACGGAAAGGCGATCGCGCTCGACCGGGTCGACATCGAAATACCGTCCGGCCGCCTCGCCGGCCTGATTGGCCCAGACGGGGTAGGAAAGTCGACGTTGCTCGGCGTCATATCAGGAGCTCGGCAGATCCAGACCGGCGCCGCCTTCGTCCTCGACGGCGATATGGCGAACCAGGTCCATCGCACCGCGGTCTGTCCGCGCATCGCCTATATGCCGCAAGGCTTGGGCAAGAACCTCTACGCCGATCTGACGGTTCGCGAGAACATCGAGTTTTTTGGTCGGCTGTTTGGACAGTCGCGTTCCGAGCGGAAGTCGAGAATCGCTGAACTGCTCGAGAGCACCGACCTCATGCCGTTCGCCGACCGCCTCGCCCGGAAACTCTCCGGCGGCATGCGGCAAAAGCTGGGCCTCTGCTGCTGCCTGATTCACGATCCGGACCTCCTCATCCTCGACGAGCCGACGACCGGCGTCGATCCGCTGTCGCGTCGCCAGTTTTGGGAGCTGATCGATCGCATACGCCTGCGTCGCCAAGGCATGAGCGTTGTGATCGCTACAGCTTACATGGCGGAGGCCGAGCGGTTTGAATGGCTGGCGGCGATGAGCGCGGGAAAGGTTTTGGCGAGTGGAACGCCGCGTGAGATCGAAGCGCGCGTTGGCGCGGCGACGTTGGAAGAGGGATTCATCGGGCTCTTGCCTGAAGGCGAACGCGCCGGCCATCGTCGCTTACACATACCGCCGCGCCGAGCGTTCGACGGCCCCCCCGTCATCGTCGCGCGCGACCTCACTTGCCGGTTCGGCGACTTCAGCGCCGTGGACCGCGTGAACTTCACCATCGAGCGCGGCGAAATCTTCGGCTTCGTTGGCTCGAACGGCTGCGGCAAGACGACGACCATGAAGATGCTTGCCGGCCTTCTGAAGCCGACCGAGGGAGAAGCGCTGCTGTTCGGCGAACCCGTCGCGGACGACATGAGCGCGCGCTATCGCGTGGGCTATATGTCGCAGTCCTTCTCGCTCTACGGCGAGCTTTCTGTCCGACAGAACCTCGATCTTCACGCTCGCCTGTTCCACATTGCGCCCAAAAAAGCAGAGCAGCGCATCGGCGAGCTCACCGCCTGGTTCGGCCTGGAAGACTTTCTTGACCAGCTCGCCGCCGACGTTCCGCTCGGCGTGCGCCAACGGCTGTCGCTCGCGGTGGCGATCGTTCACGAGCCCGAAATCCTCATTCTGGACGAGCCGACTTCCGGGGTCGACCCCCTGGCGCGCGACCAGTTCTGGGAGGCGTTGATCGACCTCTCCCGCAAACGGGGGGTGACGATATTTGTCTCGACGCACTTCATGAACGAAGCCGAACGGTGCGACCGCATTGCGCTGATGAATTCAGGGCGCGTTCTCGCGATCAACGCGCCGGCGGAGCTGGTGAAGGCGCGCGGCGCTACGACGCTGGAGGACGCATTCATCGGCTATCTCACGGAGGCGACCGGATCAACCGTCTCGCGCGGCGAGGCGACTCAGCCCGCAGCGAAGACCGGCGCGGTCAGGATGCGTATTGACCGCGCCGCGCCGCGGTTCAGCCTTCGGCGCCTGCTAGCCTACTCAATCCGCGAGGCGCTCGAGCTTTCCCGCGATCGAATCCGGGTTGGCTTCAGTCTGTTTGGCACCGCATTTTTGATGCTGGTGTTCGGATTCGGCATTTCCACGGACGTCGACAACCTGTCCTTCGCCGTACTTGACCGTGACCAGAGCCCCGAGAGCCTCGCCTATCTCGAGGAGCTCCGGGGTTCGAGCTACTTTGTCGAAAAATCGCCTCTCGCCGATTACTCGGACCTCGAAAATCGCCTCAGAAGCGGCGCCATCAAGGCCGCCATCGAGATTCCGCCCGACTTTGGCCGCGACATCAAGCGCGGCCGTCCCGCGTGGGTTGGCGCGTGGATCGACGGCGCGATGCCGTTCCGGGCCGAGACCATCCGGGGATATCTGCAAGGCGTCCACGCGTTGTATCTGACCGATCCGGCCGTCAAGACAACCAGTTCCTCGGGGACGCCGCTCGCCCGCATCGTATTGAGGTTCAAATACAATCAGGATTTCGACAGCATATACGCCATGGTCCCTTCAACGCTCGCGCTGCTGCTCGGCCTCTTCTCCGCGATTCTGATGGCCCTCGGCATCGTTCGCGAAAAGGAACTCGGATCCATCACCAATCTCTATGTCACGCCGGTGACAAGGTTCGAGTTTCTTATCGGCAAACAGCTTCCCTATGTGGCGGTAGGGCTCATCAATTTCGTAGTGCTGTTCTTGATGGCGCTGTTCGTGTTCCAGGTGCCGCTGAAAGGCGAGCCTGCGCCGCTGTTCCTGGGCGTGCTGCTCTATGTCACCTCGATGACCGCTTACGGAATGCTGATTTCGGCCTTCACAAGCACGCAGATCGCCGCGCTTTTCGGCGCGTCGATCCTGACGGTCATCCCGGCGACCCAGTTCTCAGGCATGCTGGCGCCTGTTTCGTCGCTCGCCGGCGGCGCGCGAGTTATCGGAAGCACCTTTCCGATGACCTATTTCGTACCGATCTCGGTTGGCGCGTTCACGAAGGGCCTTGGCTTCGCCGATCTCCGCGTCGATCTGGCGATTCTGTGCCTGTTCGTGCCCGTTTTCACTCTCGCGAACGTTCTCCTGTTGCGCAAACAGGACCGTTAGGAAGCCGACTGGCGAATGTGGATGCTCTCTAATATCTATTGGCTCGGCGTGAAGGAATTGCGCAGCTTCCTGCGCGATTTCGTGCTGCTGGGCCTCGTCATATACTCTTTCTCGCTACTGATCGTCATTCAATCCCGCAGCTCTTCGCAGGAACTGCATAACGCTTCGATCGCCGTCGTCGACGACGATAAATCAGAGCTGTCGCGCCGCATCGCCCACGCTTTTCTGCCCCCGCTGTTTCAGCCGCCACGAATGATCGCCGAGCGCGATGTCGTGCCCCTGATGAACGCGGGACGGTACACCTTCGTCATCGACATTCCGCCAAACTTCCAACGGGACGTGCTGGCTGGGCGCAAGCCGGAGCTGCAGATCGACGTCGACGCGACCGCGATGGTCCAGGCGGGCCTCGGGTCCAATTATACCCAGCAGATCGCGACGACGGAGATCTCGGATTTCGTCTCGCGGGCGGAGGGCGTGCCCCTGTCTCCGGTGAACCTCGCGGTGCGCGTCGCGTTCAACCCAAACATCACTACGGCATGGTTCACCAGCGTGATGGCTATCATTAATAGCATCACCATGCTGGCGATTGTTTTGGCCGGCGCGGCGATCGTGCGCGAGCGCGAGCACGGCACTATGGACCACCTTCTCGTCATGCCGCTGTCGCCTTTCGAAATTGCGATGTCCAAAGTGTGGGCCAACGGCCTCGTCATTACCGTGGCGGTCGGTTTGTCTCTTTATCTCGTGGTGCGGGGCTTTCTGAGCGTTCCGATCGCCGGCTCGATACCGCTGTTCATGCTTGGCGTGGTGATCTACCTGTTCTTCGCCACCGCAATCGGCATTTTTCTCGGCACCATAGCGCAGTCGATGCCGCAACTCGGGCTCCTCTATATGTTAGTCTTTCTCCCCCTGAACTTGCTCTCGGGCGCGAATACGCCCCTCGAAAGCATGCCTCCGTGGCTTGCGACGATCATGCAGGCCTCCCCGTCGACTCATTTCGTTTCGTTCGCGCAATCGATCCTCTATCGCGGCGCTGGGATCGACGTCGTATGGCCGCAATTCGTTCTTGTCTCGTTGATCGGCGGGCTGTTCTTCGGACTGGCGATCATGCGCTTCCGTTCTGTTGTCGCTCAGACGGCATAGGCGCCAGCGTGCGGCTTTTTCTGCCGCTTGCGGACCCCGTCGAGGGAGCCGTGGAGACCGCCTTCCGCGGCGTTCGCCCCGGCGCGATGCCTGGCGGAACCGAAACCATTCTGGTCGTCGAAGACGATGCTCGGGTGCGCAGGGTGACGAGCGCCCGCCTCAGGAGCCTCGGATATCAGGTCGTAGAGGCGGATAGTGCGGCGGCCGCCCTGAGCTTGCTCGTCGGCCACGCGGAAATCGCGATGATCTTCACCGACATCGTGATGCCCGGAGGAATGACCGGCGACGAAATGGCGGAAGCCGCGCTCGCCTTGAGGCCGAATGTCAAGATGCTGTTTACCTCAGGCTACGCCGAGCCGGCCGTCGCGAAGACGCGAAGCGAAGCGGGCGCCTGGCTCCAGAAGCCCTACACGGCGGGCGAACTCGCGCAGAAGGTTCGCGCTACGCTGGGCGCCATCTCCGCGAACATCTCTCCCAGATGGCGTTCCAACTAGACGTCATGTTCGCGGGCAGACATACGGCATTCTCCGCGGCGCGATCGGGGTCGGCGCGGTCGGGGGGGGTCGCTGGCGCTGAAATGGCTCAAGGACGAACTCGGCCCGGACCGCTGGGTTGTAGCGGGTCAGTCGGCGCAGCATTCGCCCTCATCCTTATCGGCCTCGCATACGAGCCCATTACGGCCATCTGTGCATGTCTCCTCGGCGGCGCGTCATTGACCGTGGTGCTGACGAAGCTCTATGGATCGGCGCAGGTCGCGCTGCCCCGATTGGGCGCGAGGCCGCGGGCTCGCGGTATTCCTGACCTTCACCTTCGGCGCGACGACCGTCGGCAGCGCTGTCTGGGGAAGCTCTCCGCGATCGAAGGGCTGCCAATCGCCTATTTCGTCGCGGGGGCGAGCGTAGTTTCGGAATCCCGCTCACCTGGCGCTGGAAACCTTAGACAGGCGTCGGGATCGATTTCTCCCCCGCCACGCATTGGCGCGCCCTGACGGTCGCAAAAGGTCGAGAACAACCGAGGGCCGGTTCTTGCGGTGGTCGAATATCGCGCCGCGAACCGTGCGGAGTTTCTGGGCGCGGTCGACGAACTCGGACGCGCGCGAAGGCGCGACGGGGTATGCCTAGGGCGTCTACGAAGACGTGGCCGAGGTCGGGCGCTTTATAAAGACGTTCGCTATCGAATCATGGCTCGAGGTCATGCATTACCGGGAACGGGTGACCAACGCCGACGAGGTGCTCTTGACCAAGGGGCGCCGAGTGCTCGTGAGCCGCAAAGAGTCACGCTTTCAGGTTCTCCAGAGCGCCCTCAGCCGGAAGGCTGAGGGCGTCGAAGCTTCAGCGATTCGGGGACCGAATGAACAACCATAAGAATGCGCTTCTCACTCGTAAAGATCGAGAGGCCTTGGTGCCGGCAGTTGTCGAAGCGGGCCTGAACCTGGCGGCGGCAGCACGCCACTTTCGGACGAGGCCGAAAACCGTCGCCAAGTGGGCGGCGCGCTTCCGGTCGGAGGGCGTTGAGGGCCTGTGCGATCGCTCGTCAAAGCCCCACTCGTTGCCGAACCAAACCCCGTCGGCGACACGTGCCGCAATCGTGGCCTTGCGACGCCAGCGGCACACCGGCAAGCAGATCGCCATCGAGGTCGGCGTCTCTCCTGCCACGGTGAGCCGCGTCCTGCGCCGGTTGGGCCTCAACTCCTCGAAGGCGCTGGAGCCAGCCGAACCGCCGCGCCGCCGCTATGAACGCGCCTCATGGCTTGGAGGCCCTCACACGGCGTTCCCGAGGAAGGCCTTTTCCGCCGCAACAAGCTCGGCGCGGTCGTCGCCGCGCGGGAACAGGTGGCCGTAGCAATCCGCGGTCATCGTGATCGAGGCGTGCCCAAGCCGTGCCTGGATCAGCTTGAGTGGCAGCTCGAGCCCGCCGTCGATGCGGCGGTTGATGCACCAGCTCGCATAGAAATGCCGGAAGGCGTGGAGGCCGGTGTATTTCGGCCTGCCGGCCGCGTCGACCACCTCGGCCGCGATCAGCGCCGGGAAAGGTCCGCGCTGCACGATGTTGCTGTAGTTCTCGACGTTGCCGGCGCCGTTGGGAAAGACGAGATCGAGCGTTCCCTTGGGACACCGAGGCGGTGCGCGCGCAATGCGCTGACCAGCATCGGCAAGAGCGGGACGGCGCGCTCGCCGGCTTCCGACTTCGGCTGGCCGATCCGGGTCTATTCGCTCGAAGTCGATAAACGAGCGCAAGCGAAGCCCGCGCCGGCACAGGCGCCCGAAAAATCCGCCCCGCGCCTCTCGATGGTCGTCTTGCCGTTCGCCAATATCGGCGGCGACCCGGAACAGGAGCTTTTCGTCGACAAGGTCACGGAGAGTTCTCACAACTGATCTTTCACGGCGCCGTCGTGATCGCGCGCAACATGGCGTTCACGTACAAAAAGGCAAGCCGCTCGACGTAAAGTCGATCGGGCGCGAGCTGAATGTCCGCAATGTCCTCGAGGGCAGCGTCCAATGCGGCGGAAACCGCATGCGCGTCAACGTGCAGCTCATCGACGCCGAGACGGGCAGTCATCTCTGGGCCGAGCGGTTCGATAAGCCCCTGGCCGATCTCTTCGACATGCAGGACGAAATCGTCGCGCGGATGGCAGGCGCTGAACGCCCAGCTCATCGCCGCCGAGGCGCGACGCGCAGAACAGGTGCCGAACCCCAACTCGATGGACCTCTATTTTCAGGGCTTGGCTTGGTCCAATAGAGGTTTAACCCCAGAGAATGTGGCGCAGGCGCGTAATTTTTTCGATCGCGCGCTGTCCGCCGATCCCGACAATGTCGACGCGCTCGTTGAATCGGCGCGCGCAGACGCACGCGCAGGCTCACTTCTGTTTGTAACCGACCCCTTAGCTGCCTACGCTGCGGCCGAAGAGAAGTTGACCAAAGCCTTGTCGTGTCCCAGACGATGCGCGCGGCCACTCGGTTTTGGGATTTGTCGAGATACAAACCAAGCGCGCCGCGGATGGCGTCGCCGAATGTGAACATGCGTTGGAGCTGGATCGAAATCTCGGCGACGCGCATTCGGTTATCGGACTAGGTAAGATTGTTATCGGTGGCGCCGAAGAAACCGAGGCTCACATTGTCGAGGCCCCCCGGCTCAGTCCGCGTGATACGATGGCTTATGCCTGGATAACTCAGGCGAGCATCGCGAAGAACCACCTTGGCCACGGATCGCCGCCCGGATCCGTCAGCATCTTGGAGACATCTCATGACGATCGGTCACGACATGACCCCAAGCATCGACCCCAGCCGGCAGAAGAGCACGGGGCCGGTGCGGACCAAGCGGCCGATCTATGTCGATCTCCTTCCGCCTTGCAATATCGCCTGCCCTGCCGGCGAGAACGTCCAGGCATGGCTGGCGTTCGCTCAGGCCGCCAAGTTTCGAGAGGCCTGGGAGGCGCTCATCCGGGACAACCCGCTGCCGGGCGTGCACGGCCGGGTCTGCTATCACCCGTGTGAAACGAGCTGCAACCGCAAGGACCTCGACAGTTCTGTCGGCATTCACGCAGTCGAACGCTTTCTGGGCGATCTCGCGGCGCGGCGCGAATGGCCGCTGCCGGTCGACGCGCCCCGCTCCGGTAGGCGCGTGCTGGTGGTCGGAGCTGGTCCGAGCGGTCTCTCGGCTGCCTATCATCTTACGCGGCTTGGCCACGAAGTGGAGATTCACGAGGCAGGACCACTGCCCGGCGGCATGCTGCATTTCGGCATTCCCGCCTACCGGCTGCCGCGCGAGGATCTCATGAAGGAGATCCGCCAGATTGAGCGTATGGGCGTCAGGATAGTCGTCAATCACAAAGTCGACGATGTTCTCGCTGAACAAGAAGCGGATCAGTTCGACGCCGTATTCATCGCGATCGGCGCCCATCTCTCCAAGCATGTGGACATTCCCGCGCGCGACGCGGTCAAGGTGCTTGATGCGGTGTCGTATTTGCGCGATGTCCAGACCCGGGAGGCGCCTTTGCTCGGTCGCCGCGTGGTGGTTTATGGCGGCGGTAACACTGCCATGGATGCTGCCCGCACGGCGCGTCGCCTTGGCGCCGAGGAGGCGATGATTGTCTACCGTCGCGACCGGGCCCACATGCCGGCTCACGGTTTCGAGGCCGACGAAGCGCTGGCGGAGGGCGTCAAGATCAAATGGCTTACGTCGATCAAGGCGATCGACGGCGGTGATCTCACCGTCGAGGTAATGGAGATTGACGCAAGGGGGCGCGCCCGGCCGACCGGGCAATTCGAGACGCTGAAGGCCGACGCAGTGGTGCTCGCCCTCGGCCAGGAGGCGGACAGCGCCTTCCTACGCAAGATCCCCGAGATCGTTCATCAGCCCGACGGCATGGTGGTGGTCGGGCCGGACATGATGACCGCCAGGCGCGGTATCTTCGCCGGAGGCGACATGGTACCGGCCGAGCGCTCCGTCACGGTGGCCACCGGCCACGGCAAGAAAGCGGCGCTCTACATCGACGCTTGGCTGCGCGGCATCGTTTACAGCCGTCCCGCCAAGCATCCGACGGTCGGTTTCGCCGGATTGAACCTGCCGATCTATGCAGACGCGATGCGCTCCACCGAACACGAGCTGCCGGTCGGAGCGCTCCGCGCCGGATTCGACGAGGTGGTCACGGGCCTGAACGAGACGGAGGCCCTGCACGAGGCTCGGCGCTGTCTCTCATGCGGCAATTGTTTCGAATGCGATAATTGCTTCGCCGCCTGTCCGGAGGACGCCGTCTTCAAGCTCGGCCCCGGCCGCCGCTACGAGATCAAATACGCGCTCTGCACGGGCTGCGCGGTGTGCGTCGAGCAATGTCCCTGCCACGCCATGGAAATGATCCCGGAGCCGGCGTGAGCGCCGGCTGGTCGGGAATTCAGAAGGAGAGCAAGTGATGGGCACGCGGACGACGATGGACGGCAACACCGCCGTCGCGCATGTCGCTTATCGCGTCAATGAGGTGTGCGCGATCTTTCCCATCACTCCGTCATCGACCATGGCTGAACTGGCCGACCAGTGGTCGGCCGAAGGTCTCAAGAACATCTGGGGGAACGTCCCCGAGGTGCAGGAGATGCAGAGCGAGGGAGGGGCCGCCGGCGCAGTCCATGGCGCGCTGCAATCTGGAGCGATGACCACGACCTTCACCGCCTCGCAGGGGCTGATGCTGATGCTGCCCAACATGTTCAAGATAGCCGGAGAGCTGACTCCAACGGTGTTTCATGTCGCGGCGCGGTCGCTCGCCACGTCAGCGCTGTCGATCTTTGGCGACCATTCCGACGTCATGACCGCTCGAACCACCGGCTTCGCGCTCATTTCCTCGGCCAACGTGCAGGAAGCCCATGATGCGGCGCTGATCGCGCAGGCGGCGACGCTTCAGTCGCGCGTCCCATTCCTCCATTTCTTCGACGGCTTCAGGACCTCGCACGAGCTCAACACCTTGGTGCTCCTTAGCGATGATGACATCCGGTCGATGATCCCGAACGAACTGGTCCGCGCCCACCGCTCTCGCGCGCTCAACCCCGAACATCCTTTCATTCGCGGCACCGCGCACAACCCCGACACGTTCTTCCAGGCCCGCGAGGCGGTAAGCCCGTTCTACGCCAAGCTCCCCGCCATCGTAGCAGAAGCCATGGCGCAGTTCGACGCTCTCACCGGGCGTCGTTACGGACTGTTCGAATTTGAAGGGGCGGCGGACGCGGAACGTGTTCTCGTCCTGATGGGTTCGGGCGCGGAGACCGCGCGCCAGACGGTCAAGGCGCTGGTCGGCAAGGGCGCGAAGGTCGGTGTTCTCCAGGTTCGCCTCTATCGGCCATTCTCAGCGGCCGATTTCCTCGCTGCCTTGCCTGCCTCCGTCACTGCGATCGCCGTCTTGGAGCAGACCAAGGAACCGGGGTCGACCGGCGAACCCCTCTATCTCGATGTGGTGATCACCCTCGCCGAGGCGGTAGGCCGGGGCGAACGAGAGTCGATGCCGCGGGTGGTCGGCGGCCGCTACGGGATTTCGTCAAAGGATTTCACTCCCGCGATGGCGAAGGCGGCGCTCGACGAACTCCTCAAACGCGACGCAAACGACCGCTTTGCGGCACGGAACGGCTTCACCGTTGGAATCAACGACGACGTATCTCATACGAGTCTCGGGGTCGAGCCCGGTTTCTCGATCGAAGCCGACAGCGTCACCCGCGCGGTCTTCTACGGCCTTGGCGCCGACGGAACGGTCGGAGCCAATAAGAACAGCGTGAAAATCATCGCCGAGGATGCCGGGCGCTACGCCCAAGGCTATTTCGTTTATGATTCTCACAAATCGGGTGCCCAGACCATTTCGCACCTCCGTTTCGGGCCGGATCCGATCAAGGCTCCCTATTTGATTGCTGAGGCGGGCTTCGTCGCTTGCCACCAGGCAGGCTTCCTCGAGCGGCAAGATGTCCTGCGGCTGGCGGCGCCGGGCGGCGTCTTCCTGCTCAATACACCCTATGGACCCGACGAGGTCTTCGATGACCTGCCGCGGCCGGTGCAGCGGCAGATCATCGACAAGCGCCTCCGCTTCTTCGTCATCGATGCCTCCAAGGTTGCCCGTGAGGTGGGTCTGCCCGGACGCACCAACACCATCCTCCAGACCTGCTTCTTCGCGATCTCCGGCGTGCTGCCGCGCGAGGCGGCGATCCGGCACATTAAGGAATCGATCCGCAAGACTTACGGTCGCAAGGGCGAGGCGGTGGTCGCCAAGAACTTCGCTGCGGTCGACGGTACGCTCGCGCGCCTCTACCAGGTCGAGGTGCCGGCCGCGGTGAGCAGTGACCGGGACCTGCCATCGATCGTGCCCGACACTGCCCCCGACTTCGTGCGGCTCGTGACGGCCAGGATGATGGTCGGGCGCGGCGACGACATTCCCGTCAGCCTGATGCCGCCGGACGGCACTTTTCCGTCGGGCACCGGCGCCTACGAGAAGCGGAACATCGCTGCAGTCGTGCCGGTCTGGGAAGAGGATCTCTGTATTCAATGCGGACAATGCAGCTTCGCCTGCCCGCACAGCGTCATTCGCGCGCGTTTCTATCACGAGGACGCGCTCGCCGCGGCGCCCCCCTCGTTCAAGTCCGCACCGGTCAACGCGCGCGGCTACCCGGAAGCCCGCTTCAGCTTGCAGTTCTATGTCGAGGACTGCACCGGCTGTGGTCTCTGTGTCGAAGCCTGTCCGGCGGTCAGCCCGCGCAAGCCGGGGGTCAAGGCCATCAACCTTGCCGACAAGGAACCGCTGATCGTGCGCGAACGCGTCAACATCTCCTTCTTTGAGAAGCTTCCGGTCAATGACCGCGCTCGCGTCGATTTCGCCAACGTTCGCGGCGTACAGTTCCTCGAGCCCTTGTTTGAGTTCTCCGGCGCCTGCGCCGGATGCGGCGAGACGCCGTATCTCAAGCTCCTCTCGCAATTGTTCGGGGACCGCGCTCAAATCGCCAATGCCACCGGCTGCTCGTCGATCTACGGCGCCAACCAGCCGGTGACACCATGGACGAAGGACCGCGAGGGCCGCGGGCCGGCATGGTCGAATTCGCTGTTCGAGGACAATGCCGAGTTCGGGCTGGGCTTTCGGCTGGCCGCCGACAAGCATCTCGAACTGGCCCGGACGCTGCTCCGCCAGCTTGCGGGGGTGGTCGGCGAAGACCTTGCGAACGGCATTCTCACAGCCCCGCAGATCCAGGAGTCCGAGATACGGGCCCAGCGGATCCGGGTCGCGGAGCTCAGGACACGGCTTCTCAAGCTCGCCGGCGAGGCTTTCGATGATCTCCTCTCGGTCGTCGATCATCTCGTGCGGCGGAGCATCTGGATCGTCGGTGGCGACGGTTGGGCCTACGACATCGGCTATGGCGGACTCGACCACGTGCTGTCGACCGGTCGCGACGTCAACGTCCTGGTGCTCGATACCGAGGTCTATTCCAACACCGGCGGCCAGGCGTCGAAGGCGACGCCACTCGGAGCCGTGGCCAAGTTCGCGACCGCCGGCAAGCGCGTCGCACGCAAGGACCTTGCCCTCCAGGCGATCGCCTATGGCAATGTCTACGTTGCGCAAGTCGCCATGGGCGCCAACCCGCAACAGACGCTGGACGCGTTCCGCGAGGCGGAAGCCTACGAAGGAACATCCCTGATCCTGGCCTATAGCCAGTGCATCGCCCACGGCATCGACATGCGCTTCGGCATGAAACAGCAGGACCTCGCCGTTGCGAGCGGCTATTGGCCCCTGCTTCGGTTCAATCCAACCATGCGCACGATCGGTCAGAACCCGTTCCGGCTCGACTCGCCGCGCCCGACCATCCCGTTCAAGGACTATGCGTACAACGAGATACGCTACTCGTCCCTCGCTGACGCGCGGCCGGACGAAGCGGCTTCGCTGCTCGCCGCCGCCCAGACGGCCGTCGTGGAGAAGTACCGCCAATACGAGGATCTTGCGACGCGCGACGGCAGCCGGTTCCAGGTCGGCGGCGGCGCCACCAAGACACTAACGTAGTCGCGCTTACGCGGACCCTGGTTGTAATGGTCGCGAGGATGTCATGGATTTGACGACCCGGTATATGGGCCTTGACCTAAAGAACCCTCTAGTCGCGTCCGCTTCGCCGCTTAACGCCGACCTCGGCAATCTCAAGCGCCTCGAGGACGTCGGGACCGCGGCCGTGGTGCTTCCCTCTCTCTTCGAAGAGCAGATCGAGGCCAACGTTGCACGTTACGACCATCTGACCGGCGTGAACACCGAAAGTTCGCCTGAGGCGCAGAGCTATTTTCCTGCACCAGCCGAGTACAAGGTCGGGCCGCGACGATACCTCGACCTCGTTCGCCGAGCGAGCAGGTCGCTCGACATTCCCGTCATCGCCAGCCTAAACGGCACGACCGACCATGGGTGGATTTCCTACGCCAAGTCGATCGAGGAAGCTGGCGCCGCGGGACTGGAACTCAATATCTACTTCATCCCCGCTGATCTTTCGCTGACCGGCCACGACGTCGAGCAACGCTATCTAGACATCCTGAAATCGGTGCGCGCCATGGTCTCAATTCCGGTCGCGGTCAAGCTCAGCCCCTATTTCAGCGCGGTCGGCAGCATGGCGCTGGCCCTCGAACGGGCCGGCGCCGACGCCCTGGTGCTGTTCAATCGATTCTACGAGCCTGATCTCGACATCGCGCGCCTCGAGGTGCTGACCGACCTCAAGCTCAGCCAGCCGGACGAGATTCGCCTGCCATTGCTCTGGCTCGCGGTTCTCTCCGGCCGCGTCAAAGTCTCTCTCGCCGCCACAACGGGAGTCACCTCCGCCGACGAGGTCGTGAAATACCTCCTCGCCGGGGCCGACGTCGTGATGACCACCTCGGCCCTTCTGCGTCACGGGGTGGACTATGTTGCAGTCTTGCTCGCCGGACTGACGTCCTGGCTGCGGGCGCGGGAATTTGCTTCGGTGAATCAGATGCGCGGGATCATGAGCCAGCAGAGGGTGCAGGACCCGCAAGCCTTCGAACGCGCCAACTATATCAAGATCTTGCAGGGATACCGCGGCAGCTAGTGGATGGACTCTGACGAAATGGGGTGGGCCGAGAGATATACCGGTCGCGCGGCGAAATACCTGGCACCCGCCGGCCGAGCGCGGCCATTCTCGCTCTCGTTCTCGATTGGAAAGAGTGTGTGCCAACCCTGTGGGTGTCGTCAGGCTCGGGCGGCCCGCTTTCGACGAGACCGGCCCGCGCGCCAGGATGGCGACGCCATTCCAACCTTTCTGGTCATGCCACGTTAAGCGCGATATGGAGAAAGCTTGGATCAAACCAGCGGGTCGGCCACTCGCCGTGTTCGTCGAATCCGACAACAGCGGCTTTCGTTATCACGCTGGACGCCACCTATGACGCGATGACCGCCCTTCGAAGGCATCGACGCGAGATTCTTTCGTCGAGGAATACAGAAACGATATAAAGGACGTGAATGACCCAAGCCTTCAAGTCAACATCTATGTGCTGAAAATGACGCACGGACGTTCTTTCTTGCGGCCTGCGTCGCGAATTTGATTGGCGTCAATTCGCCGACACGGGATCGGTGGGTAAGGGAACGAGACAACAATGGCGGCCGAAAACGTCGTGACCCGGGTTCTTGACCATCGCCGCAGGGACCCCACGCTTTTGTTGCAAATCCTGCGCGAGATTCAGGAGGAGCTCGACTGGATTTCGCCCGATACCGCGCACGCGGTCGCAGCGGGTTTGAGCATCCCGACGACCCAGGTCGACAGCGTGGTCCAATTCTACGCGTTCCTCTACGACCAGCCCCGCGGCCGGTACCGCATCCTGTTTTCCGACAACATCACGGACCGCATGCTCGGCAGTCTCACGCTGTTCGAGCACGTGCTGAAGCGCCTGAAGCTGCAGCGCGGCGAAGTTTCGACCGACAGCGCGGTCAGCGTCGACCTCACCTCCTGCACGGGGATGTGCGACCAGGGACCGGCGCTCCTCGTCAACAACCGGCCGGTCACCCGCGTGACTGCCCGCCGGGTCGACGAGATTTGCGATCTGGTCCGCAGCGACGTTCCACTTGCCGAGTGGCCGGCCGATTTTTTCCGCGTCGAGGACAACATCCGCCGCGCCGACGCCCTGCTCGGTTCGCGACATGAGCCGGGATCGGGTTTGCGGGCGGCGATCGCGCTCGGCCGCCAGGGCATGCTCGACGAGATGAAGCGCTCCAACCTGCGCGGGCGCGGCGGAGCAGGGTTCGCGACAGCGGTCAAATGGGAGAGCTGTCGCAACGCCCCCGGCGCCGAGCGTTATATCGTCTGCAACGCCGACGAAGGCGAGCCGGGCACATTCAAGGATCGCGTGCTGCTCGCGTCATTTGCGGAGCGCGTTTTCGAAGGCATGGCGATTGCCGGCTTCGCCGTCGGCGCGGCGCATGGTCTCCTCTATCTGCGCGGCGAGTATCGCTACCTACTCGAACCGTTAAAAGCCAAGCTCGAATCTATGCGCCGGGATCGGCGTCTTGGCGCAAGCATTTGCGGGGCGCAGGGCTTTGACTTCGACATTGAGGTCCATCTCGGAGCGGGCGCCTATATATGCGGCGAAGAATCGGCGCTGATCGAGTCGCTCGAAGGCAAGCCGGGCAAACCGCGCATCCGTCCGCCCTTCCCGGTGACGGTCGGCTATCTTGGCAAGCCGACCGTTGTGAACAACGTCGAGACGCTCGTCGAGGCGACTGAGATCGCCCTTCACGGCGGGCGCGTTTTCGCCGGACAGGGCACGCGGCGCTCCGCCGGGACGAAATTCTTTCGGTGTCTGGCGATTGCGCGCGGCCGGGTCTTTACGAATATTCGTTCGGCGTCCGCGTCGAGCAGGTGCTGAAGGATTGTGGCGCTACGGACGTCGCGGCCGTGCAGATCAGCGGTCCCTCGGGCGTCTGCCTGACGCCGGACGAGTTCCGGCGCCACATCGCCTTCGAGGACGTGCCGACGGCGGGCGCCTTCATGATCTTCGGCAAGGAGCGGGACCTCTTCGAGGTCGCGCGCAATTTCGCCCATTTCTTCGCCCACGAAAGCTGCGGCTTCTGTACGCCATGCCGCGTCGGCACGACGCTGATGCGCGACGCGCTCGACAAGATCGCCGATGGGCGCGGTTCGCGCTACGAGATCAACGACCTGATGCGGCTCGCCGAATTACTGCGCCGGACCAGCCATTGCGGCCTCGGCCAGATGGCCGGCAACCCGGTGCGCGACACCTGGCTCAAATTCCGCCCGGCCTACGAGCGGCGCCTGATCCGCGGAGATTTCGATCCTGCGGTTGATCTCGACGCGGCGCTCACGAGATCGCGGGAAATCACCGGGCGCGACGACGCGGCCGCGCACATCGGAGCTGAGGCATGAGTGCCGCCGACAGCTCGATCGTCATCGACGAAGTGCCCGTGCCGTTCAAGCCGGGACAGACGATTCTCGAGGCCGCGCTCGAGGCGGGCGTCTATATTCCGCACCTCTGCGCGCATCCCGAATTCGCGCCGCATGGCAGCTGCAAACTGTGCAACGTCATGGTCAACGGCCGCAACGCGGCGGCCTGTACCATGAGGGCCTCGCCAGGCCAGGAGATCGAGGTCGACACGCCCGACCTGCAGGCCTACCGGCGGACGCTGGTGCAAATGCTGTTCGTCGAGGGCAATCACTTCTGCCCGGGATGCGAAAAGAGCGGCAACTGCCAGTTGCAGGCGCTGGCCTACGACTGCGAGATGATGACGCCGCACTTCGTCGAGTTCTATCCGCATCGGCCAGTCGACGCTTCGCATCCGGACGTGCTGCTCGATTTCAATCGCTGCATCCAGTGTGAACTGTGCGTGCGCGCGAGCCGCGACGTCGACGGCAAATCCATTTTCGCGCTGGCCGGGCGCGGCATCGCCTCGCACATCATCGTCAATTCGCCGACCGGCAAACTCGGCGACACCAATTTCTCTGTAACGGACAAGGCCGCGCATGTCTGCCCGGTCGGCGCGATCCTGATCAAGCGCGTCGGTTACGCCGTGCCAATTGGTGAGCGCCGCCACGATCTCGAGCCAATCAGCGAGGAGGCTGCGCGCTGCGCGGTCGTGGAGGTCGGATGAGCGCGTCCGCTGAAACCGCCGCCGCCCTGCCGAAAGTCCGCATCGCGACGACCTCGCTCGCCGGGTGCTTCGGCTGCCACATGTCCTTTCTCGACATCGACGAACGCATTTTCGACCTCATGAAGATCGCGGAGTTCGACCGTTCGCCAATAACCGACATCAAGCATTGCAGCCCCTGCGACATCGCACTGATCGAAGGGGGCGTATGCAACCCCGAAAATGTGCATGTGCTGCGCGAGATGCGTGCCAACGCCAAGATCCTCGTCGCCATCGGCGCCTGCGCCATCACCGGCGGGCTGCCGGCGATGCGCAACTGCCTCGACGTCGGCGACATATTGAACGAGGTCTATCGCGATACTGACGGCGTGCGGGCGCATGTTCCCAACGACCCGGAACTGCCGCTTCTGTTCGACAAGGTCTATCCGGTCAACGAGGTCGTTCGCGTCGACTACTTCATTCCCGGCTGCCCGCCGTCCGCCGATGCCATCTGGAAATATCTCAACGATCTGATCCTCGGACGCATGCCGCGTCTCGATCATGATCTTCTGCATTACGATTAGGGGCCGTGGCCATGCTCAACCTCGAAACTGCCCAATCGCCCCACAAGTTGCGCCGCGTCGCGATCGAGCCGGTAACGCGCGTGGAGGGACACGGGAAAGTAACGATCCTCCTCGACGAGGAGAACCGGATTCATCAGGTCCGGCTCCATATCGTCGAGTTCCGCGGCTTCGAGGTCTTCATCCGAGGCCGGCCGTATTGGGAGGTTCCGGTCGCGGTGCAGCGCCTGTGTGGCAT
>CAWHTU010000008.1:0-144114 GCA_963832305.1 uncultured Alphaproteobacteria bacterium
TGCCCCGGACGCTCGAAATGGCGCGCGGGTTCAGCCTGCGAAAAACTCCATGTTCATGTGGAATTTCTCGGCCAGTTCCGCCAGCGGACTTGTGTAGGAGAGCCCGTGGAGCTCGGCCATCTCCTTCAGATCAACGGGAATAACTTTGTCAAACGGTCCGGCGAGATCGGCGTCGGTGATTGTATAAGACTTCAGCACCGGCTCTGAGGCTTTCGAGGTCAGCGCATTCCAGGTGTCGGCGTCCAGAATTCCGGTGGTGGACAGGTTATTGGCCTGTTGGAAGGCTCGCAAAGCGCGCCGATAGTTGTCGCCATTCGTGCCGTCAATTTCGCCCGGAGAGAAATGGCCCGATCGAGGAGCACTTCGGCTTTCGCGATCAGTGAAGGATCGCTGTCGTTCTTGCCGTTCGGCGCGGAAGCGTTGATCGATGCCGCGCTGACTTGCCGCCGCCACTCGAGGCTTGAGGTGTGCGGCCACAGCCGGGAAGGAGACGAGTGCGGCCAGAAAATTGCAGCGATCAAACGAATCATGCCTAGACGGAGTAATTGGTCCGGTTCCTATCGCCGCGGACAAAATTGGACTGACGAGGTGGGAAGGTCATCGCTCTTGAGCGCCAAGTTGAGCCGGCCAATGCCTTTGGAAATGGCGAGTTGGTTTCGGCTGTCCGCTGACACGCGGACGCCTTGCTTTATGGGCGCGGCCGGGAACAGAGATTTCCCGGGGCGTTCAGAAAACCTGCCGCTGACCACCATGCCAGCAGCCGCGATCCTCGTGCTCTTTCCAAGCCCGGTGCCCGCCTTCCTTCCAGCTCCAGCCTCTGGATGTCGAGATGGAGGCTCGGCGGTATCTGATCGCGCCCTTTCGGTACATAAACGACGTTGATGAGAACCCGCGATCGGGCTCAGAGTTCCGCCGGTCGCCGGTGGTCTCGGACTCCGAGCAGGTAAATCGTAGCGACGCGGCCGTCATCGAGGTTCACGGGCGGCCCTTCTCGTCGGCGGCGTTTTCCCCAGATTGTCCACCCCCACGAAACGGCCAGCGCCGCCCCGGCCAACAGGGCAATTATTGTTGCATCGATCGCGATGAAAACTCCGGCCGTCATCGAGACAACGCGCGACCGGTCCTCTCGTTGCCAGAACGGCCGCGTTTTGGCTCCGGAGCGGCGCAATTCGCGTCGGTTTGCGATGGAAGGCTATCTGTTTCGCCAGCAGGCTTGATGCTCGCGCCACTCTGACCTCCCTGATATGTTAGCAGAAGGCTCGGAGAAATGCATAGTGACCACGACCACGGATTTGATCGAAGATTGGATTTAATTTTATCGACGCTCCAGCGTCAACTGAAGATGCTGGAATCCGAGACGATGCACACTGGAGACAATATCCCTGACAGCACCGCAAGGGACACAACAGCCAGGGTCAGGCGCTGTATTGACGAACTAAATTCACTTCTGAAGGAACATGCGTCTGCCCCGAAGCCCTAAGAGTTCTTGTCCGGAAACATCATCTTGAATTGCATAGTTTTCGCGTCATGAGGCGGATAGAAGCGAGCTTGAGGAAGGCGAGCGCCTTGCGATTGAGGCACTCCCAATCCTTGGCGAGCCTTCGGCATCGTCCGAGCCAGGCGAAGGTTCGCTCGACGATCCATCGTTTGGGCAAGACGACGAAGCGCTGGGCTTGATCGGAGCGTTTGACGATCTCGACGTTCACGCGCTTGAGAATGGCCCCCAGCGCATCCTGGAACTGCGCCCCTTGATATCCGCCATCGGCGTAGAGCTTCAGAAGGAAGGGATAGAGGCCGAACAACGTCGCCATCAGGAGCACGCCGCCGTCGCGGTCCTGAACATCGGCGCCATGCACGATGGCGTGCATCAGGAGGCCCTGCGTGTCGACGAGAATATGCCGCTTCTTGCCTTTGATCTTCTTGCCCGCATCGTACCCATGCGGGTCGTGAGCCCCCCTTTTTCAGCGCTTTTCACGCTCTGGCTGTCGATGATGGCCGCTGTCGGAGAAGCCTCGCGCTCTGCTCTTTCGCGGCATTCGACATAGAGGGCGTCATGGATCCGATCGAGCGTGCCGTCCCAGTTCCACAGATCAAAATAATCGTACAACGTCGAGCGCGGCGGCAGGTCTTTCGGGATCGCCCGCCACTGGCAACCGGCGCTCAGGATGTACATCAGGCCGTTGACGACCTCGCGCAGCTTCACCGTTCGCTTGTTGCCGCCGCGCTTGGCCGGTGGAATATGCGGCTCGATCAGCGCCCACTCCTCGTCGGTCAGGTCAGACGGATAGCGCAGGCGGCTGCGATCGTAGCGAGCGCGGTTTTCCTTCGTCCACATCGGCGGCGGCTCCCCAAAGAATCAGGCCGCCTCCCTTGAATCACAAATGACTCAGCCAATTCAATATGTTCCCGGACAGACACTAAGGCGGCCGCTCGCCACGAATATTCCCCCACGTCCGGCGGGGAAGCCTGTTCTCAAGGGCGACTAACATCGGATTTCACCGCGAGCCAATAACCAATTCTCGATCGCCTCGGAATTTTCGTATGTGCAACGATTTCGGCAATCACATCCCATACGATGACTACCTGCGCGCGTTCAGCCAGACGCGTATTCCGATCCGCTGGCCGAGCGCCGCGCCGAACCTTGAGCCGCGCGATGATATCTGGCCGACCGATGCGGCGCCGGTCATTCGCCAAACCGACGACGGTTATGAATTTATCCAGCTTCGGTGGGGTTTTCCCCCAACCAAGCCCAAGGGCGCGCCCATCATCAATTTTCGTTCCGAGAATCGGCGCTTTCCGGTCGGCCGCTGCCTGGTGCCCGGGTCGCATTTTTACGAGTTTACGGGACAAAAATCGCCGAAGACCAAATGGAAATTCACGAAAGCAGGGGAAGACTGGTTCTGCTTTGCCGGCTTGTGGCGACCGATGCCCGGACGCGGTGCCGCCTTCACGTTACTGACAACTGGACCCGGCCCTGATGTCGCGCCAATCATAGCCGGCAGATGGTGATCCTTAATCGGGACGACTGGACTTCCTGGCTTGATCTGACACGGCCAGAGGGCGAGCTTTTGAAGCCGTTGCCGGCTGGGAGCCTGACAGTGGAGCAGGTGAGGTCGTAGATGGGGGGACCCGCCCATGGGAACCCGTCGGGATTCCAGCCACAGCCTCATGACCGCGGGCGAGGTCCGCGAAATCGAGGACGAGCCCACTCTGGTCGGCCACTCCTCCTCCGCTGCGGTTAGCGGTCACTGCAGCCACGCCCTCGCCGGTCCCAAGGGCTGGCGGGGCCAGTTTTACCGCACCGCCCGGGGCTCAGCGGCCCGCCACAAGATACGCCGTCGTAATTGTCGTTCCGGGAACATAGACGATAGCGAATCGTTGGGCATGCTGCTCAATTGAAAGCTGACTTTCCACGCCGTGACAATCAGACAAAGCCCGAAAATTATAGGCCTCGGCGGCGCGCGCTTCTCGTTACATTGGCTGGTTTTTGCGCCACCCTGTTTCTTGTCGCCGATAATTGCGGTCCCACTCAGTACTACTACGGTTGCGACGTGCCGGTCATCGCCTCTGGCAACTCCCAACAATTCCAGACCCAGTCGCTCCGCACCGCCGGCCTCACAAGCGCATTTCGCGCATTCTGGGGCCTATTCCTCAGGTGGCACTTCCCCATCCATCCAAACGAGGGAAGCAGCGGCTAACGTCCCTAACAACAACAGCCCGATGACTATTGTGCCGACTGCGGCAAATATGTTTGCCCTCCCGACACGGGCAAGCCGCCCGGAGTGGCGAGCCTACGGTTCTCCGGCGCAAGCCTCATGCGCGCAAGCAAACGGACCAAGAGCGGTGTCGTTCCTGCCTGCGGGGTTTTTTTGGGCTTCGGGGCTTTTGACCCGCGCACGGCCGCGGGCGACTAACGCCGCTCGCCAAGAATTGAACTGGTAGACAGTCAAAAAGTTGGTAACGTCGTCCATTATCGGATTGGAGCCAGGGCAGGTCGTCTCGCGGGCGTCGCTGTGTTGCCTGAGGGACTTTCGGACGAAGAGGCGGTCGCGAGGGCCCACGCGCTATTAGCAAAACGCAAAGGTCCGTTCGACAGCTTTGAGGTTTGGGAGGGCCCGGTTCGTGTTCAGGCAACCGCTGTGCGCTGACATGCCTGGTGCCGATGAGGCGCGGGCGCCCTCACCAAATGGTAGCTACGCAGCCCATTAGACCCTAAGGATTAGGTCTTCGCTAGCCGGAGGATGACTTCGCTATAGTCCTCGCCGGGGCACTTCATCCGCGCTAGCTCGTTGAAAAACGCCCCTTCGAGCCAAATGCGGATCATGCCGTCGGCGCCGGCGCGCGTATCATATGTCTCCGGTCGTACCATCTTCAGGGCCTTGTACGCGGCCGAGGTGATTGTGATCGCGATCATGCGAGTAAACGGACCAATGGCGGCGCTGTTCCTAAGGCGGTGCTGCGGGGTCGAGCTGCTCGCCCTCGTCTGATGGAACAAACGCTCCGAGGCGATCCGGCGGCTCATCGAGAAGGCGCAGGGGAAGCGATGAGAGGCGGCGACACTGTCGTCTGAGCACTCCCGAACCCGGAGGCAAAGAAATGGCCGATGCACCGCCTCTAGCCGCGATCCGCCCGCTCTCGAGGCCGCCGGCGTCGAGTTTACGAACGGCGAGCGGCCAGGCGTGAGGATGCGCTCACGATAGGTCGGTCCGATAGTGTAAGCCTGTGGTAGGTAGTCGCCATGACCAAACCGAAACTCGAATGGACGAAAAAGGGAGAGGCGTCAGACTTTGACGCCGCAAGGAATTTTCTTTCGCTTATTTATCCGGATCCGAAAGCCAAAGCGCTTATCGAGAGCCTTCGACAAGCAAAGCTGGTAAACCATGCGGCGAAGGACCTCTTGCGCGCAGCCCAATTGCCGCTTCTCCCGCGTGACGAACCCCACGTCGACGACGAGCTCAAGAGAATTCACAAGGGCAAGCCACTCGCGCCGATTCTGCTCATTCGAGGCGATATGACGAGAGGTCTGCCGTTGATCGTCGCCGACGGCTACCATCGAATCTGCGCCATCTGCTATTTTGACGAGAGCGCGCCGATTCCCTGCCGAACGACAGCCAGCAGGGCGTGAGCTTCGGAGAACCAAATGAGGGGCTCACGGCCAGGCCGCGCCGGGCGAGCGGACGAGCAAAGGCTGAACGCCATGCCGACGGCGTCCGCTTAGGCCCCAGACGTGAACGTCAGACGCGACGAGGCCGGGATATCTGCGCCGTCCGACGGATCCGAGAGAACGACTGTCGCGCGCGTACGCAAGGATGGATGAGATCTAGGCCAATCCCATACAGAAGCGCTGTGTTAGGCGCTAAGCATTCTTCCGCATCGCCACTACCAGACGTGCGGGATCAGCCGATAGCGGACACGCCCGGCGTATTCGTCATAACCCTCAAGCCCCGCGCGCAACGCCTTCTCCTCGATCGGTATGCGGACGCAGAGGAGGCCGATCAGGACGAAAGCGAATATGACGCCCCACCATGAACCGAGTAGGAGCGCAGCGCCAATGAAGTAGAAAGCGGCGCCGAAGTACATCGGGTGGCGGACGATGGCGTAGGGTCCGGTCGAGATCACCCTCTGCCCGCGCTCCCTCTGTAGCTTGACCACCGGAGCCGCGAAGCTGTTCTCGCGCATCGTCCGGTAGCAGAACCAGATCGACCAGAGGGTGATCAACGCGCCGAGCACCTGCACCAATGTCGGGACCGACGACCAAGCGAAGCGCTTCGCATCGAGCCCCATGACGACGAGCCAGGCGAAGATGAAGAGGAGGAGCACGATCAAGAGCAGCTTGTCGGCGGCCGGCTGATCGCGTTGCACGGGTGATCCCATTCGCTCCCGAAGCAACCCGGGATCGCGCCGGGCCAGGTCGATTCCCAGGGTGAAGCTGAGCAAGATCATGAGGACGAGATAGACCCAGGCTCCGGGCCAAGCGAAGGTTCCTGCCGCCAGAAAGAGCAGGATGGCCGTGGCGCCGAACCAGATGAAAGACTGAACGATTAATCTGAGGATCATGACCCATCCTCGAGGCCGATCGGTTGACGGAAGATCTTCGGGTTTCGAGGATCGACGCTAGATAGGGAAGAGCTTCACCAATTTTCACGGGTTTTGAGCGCATGACAGCGCCGCCCTTCGGACCCGCGCCACAGCATCGAGGTTTACCAATCGCCTTCCCCGACACGGACGGGAAGTCGCCCTTCTTGCCGACCCCGCCAAGGGCGGCGCTTTATTCCGCGAGGGCGCCGGCGGGCTCGGAGATAAACTCCTGCGGCTGCGCGGCCGCCGTTTGAGGAGCCGCTGGGGCGGGGGCGGGCACTGCGGCCCCGGTCTGCGCGGGGCGCACCCCCGGCTCCCTCAGGAAGGCGTCCCACTGTTCCTTTGTGCCGTAGAAGGCGTCCTTGTCGACGTTGCCCCCGATGCCCGGAACCCGGCCGTCGGATTGATACTGCCAGAAATGCCAGGCGCGCGTGCCGTACTTCACGGCAGGATGGTGTTTGGTCGAGCGCACCCAGATCGGATAGTCCGTCAACGCGCCGTCTGAAAGATTCGCCTCGTAGAAATCGGGGGTCGTATAGATGATCGGCCGCTTGCCGTAATGGCGTTCCATCTCCTGCAGCATGACCTGCATGTCTGCGATGGCCTCGTCTTGGGTCACATGGCGGCGGCAGGTCGGTGAGGTTGGCGTCGCCTCGGCGTCGAGCACCGGCGGGAGCGCGTGGTCCTCGACTGGCGCATTCTGTTCGAAGTAGCTGATTTCCTCGAGCGGCGGGCGACACCAATAGACGAAGTGATAGGCGCCATGGGGGATGCCAGCGGCCTTGGACCCCTCCCAGTTCGCTTGGAAGCGGGCGTCGGCGCGATCGCCGCCCTCGGTCGCCTTGATCCAGGCGAATTTGATGCCGCTGCTGGCGACCGCGTTCCAGTCAATATCGCCCTGGAACTTGGACACGTCGATGCCGTGGATCGGGTAGTCCTTCGGCTTGAGATGGTTGCCCGAAAAGACGTCGCCCGAGAAAACCCGGTCAGATTCCAGCGGGCCGCCGCCGCCGCAACCCGAGACCAGCGCGGCCATTGAAAGCGCCACGCAGCGGACGGGCCGGTAAACCAGCCGCTCAAGCCTAGACAGCATTCGCCGTGTCCCCCGCCTTACGCCGCGTGCGCTGGCGAAGACTAGCATTGCGAGCGCACGGCGGGCATGTTCAAGCTACTCCATAGCAATCGCGGCTAGGCTCAGTTACCAGCCCCGCCCGCGAGGCTCAAGCGTTTGAGACCCGCCTGAAATGGGGACCGTCTCATACGCGCTTGCGGGTTGGGAACGCGCGCCCCGCGCGAGAGGACTCGACGATAATCATCCGCCGTCACATGCCAGAGACGCTCGTTCCGCGGCCCTACCAGCCGAAGCGGTGCTCGGGACGGCCACGCCCCAAGGAATCGATCGCGAATAGCGCGCCTTCTTCAGGATGGGCGGTGAGGTGCTCGGCGGTCATGGTAAATCGCGCCGAGGTTACATAGAGCGTCGCAAATCCGGGGCCGCCGAAGACGCAACTCGTCGGCCACGTGCAGGGCAGCTCGACGAGCCGATCCAGCCCGCCGTCCGGCCGGAAGCGAGCGACACAGGCCCCGCCGGCGACCCGGCAGTTCCAGAGAAATCCGCCAGTGTCGAGACAGGAGCCGTCTGGCGCGCCGCGGTCGAGCGGCTTCGCGAAAAGGCGCTTGTTCGTTAGCAAGCCGGAGCGAAGGTCATAGGCGTAAATCGCATTGCGCGTCGTATCGGCGGTGAGGAAACGTCCGTCGTCCGTCCATGCCATCGTATTGGTGATTCCGAATTCGCGCGGCGTCAGCTGAGACACCTGTCCGCTCGGGTCGATGCGATAGATCGCGCCGCAGTCGCGGGTCATAGCCTTGGCCGCGCCATCCGTTTCGAGATTATTCTGCATCGTTCCGACCCAGAAGGCGCCATCAGGGCCGACGCGGCCCTCGTTAAGCCGATTGTCCGGCAAGTCGGGCTCGACGATCGCCAAGGTGCGGAATTCGCCACCGTATTCCCACAACGCCACCCGGTCGCGGAGGCCAACGATCGCGCCGCCGTCGGCCCGCAGGCCGATCGAGGTCGGAAAGTCCGGCGCCGGCCAAGCCTCATGGCGGCGCTCGGTGAGACTAAGGCGACGGATGCGCTTACCGCCGATGTCCACCCAGACGAGCGCGTCGCGCCGTTCGTCATAGACCGCGCTCTCGCCTACGATGTCCGAGGCGTCGAAGATCAGCCTTGGCGCCATCCTCCGCATCCCCAACCGTCAGCTGCAGAGCGGCGTCAGGTTTTTATGCCTTAACCTATCCTACGAAATGAGGAGATTGACAACCTATCTGACTACTGATTGCATACAAAACAAGAAAAGCTGTCATACACAAGGGCGAATGGACCTGTCCCTCGTACAATCGAGGCCGGAGGCGGAAGGAGGGCTGGTCGAGGGCGGCCATGCACGCGATCAACCAGCACATCCGTGCCGAGCGGCTGCGTGCGGGCGATCCTGTCCCGTCCGAAGCCGGGCTTGCGGCGGAGTTCGGCGTTTCGCGAACCGTTGTGCGCGAAGCATTCCGGGCCCTTGCCGCGCTCGGAATCATCGATCTCGGGAGCGGACGGCGGGCGCGTGTTGGAACTATCGACAAGGACGTGTTGGGGCTCGTCATCGATCACGCGGTCCATACCGACCAGGCGTCGATCCAGCAGATCTACGACGTGCGCCGCACCATTGAAATGCGCACTGTCGTGCTCGCGGCGCTACGCCGGTCGGAGCCGGAAGCTGAGGCGATCAACGCCCACGCCGTCGCGATGCGCCAAGCGTTTTCGCGTCCGGACGAGGCGATGGAACACGACATCGCCTTTCACAGCACGATCGCAGTCGCCTCGCGCAACCCGCTCTTCGCCCTTATCGTCGGCTCGTTCAGCGTCGTCACCCGCCAGACATGGCGCATCGGCTGGGACAGCCGCTCGACTGATGCTGAACGACTGGCCAACGTCGAGTGCCACGCGCGCATCGCCGCGGCGATCGAAGCCCGCAAACCCCGTGCGGCCGAGGCGGCGATGGCCGAGCATTTCGACGGTTCCGTCAAGGCACTTCTCTCCGCCGGCGTGATCTGAGGCAGCGATGAAGATCACCGCTCTCGAAACGATCCGCATCGCCGAATTCGCAAATCTTCTATGGCTCAAGGTGCACACCTCCGAAGGAATCGTCGGCCTCGGCGAGACCTTCTTCCTCGCCGGAGACCGTCGAGGCTTACGTCCACGAATACCTCGCGCAGAAGCTGCTAGGCCGCAATCCGCTCGAGATTGACCGGATTTCGAAAGACCTCGTTGGTTACCTTGGGTTTCGCTCCACCGGCGCCGAAATGCGCGGCAATTCCGCGCTCGACATCGCGCTTTGGGATGTTTTCGGCAAAGTCGCCGGACAGCCCCTTGCACAGCTTCTTGGCGGTTTCTCGCGCTTGAAAATCCGCACGTACAACACGTGTGCCGGCACGTCCTACATGCGTAAGGCGATCGGCCAGACGACGTCGAACTATGGCACGACGGCGGGCGAGCCCGGCCCCTACGACGATCTCAACGGCTTTCTGCATCGCGCCGACGAACTGGCGGCTGAGTTGTCTGAGCGAAGGGATCACGGCCATGAAGATATGGCCGTTCGATCATGCCGCAGAGAAGACCGACGGAACCTATATCTCCTCCGAGGACCTCAAAGCGGCGCTGGTTCCCTTCGAAAAAATTCGCAAGGCCGTCGGCGACAAGATCGACGTCATGGTCGAGTTTCATTCGATGTGGCAATTGCTGCCGGCGATGGCAATCGCGCGCGCCCTTCGGCCGTTCGACACATTCTGGCACGAAGACCCGATCAAGATGGACAGCCTCGGATCGCTCAAGCGCTACGCGGAGGCGTCTACTGCGCCCATCTGCGCGTCGGAGACGCTTGGCGGCCGGACTGCGTTCCGCGATCTCCTGGAAACGGGCGCGGCCGGCGTCATAATGCTGGACCTCTCTTGGTGCGGCGGGGTCTCCGAAGCCAAGAAGATCGCCTCAATGGCTGAGGCTTGGCATCTTCCGATTGCGCCGCACGACTGCACAGGTCCGGTCGTCCTGGCCGCTTCGACTCACCTCGCGCTCAACGCGCCGAACGCCTTAGTGCAGGAGAGCGTTCGAGCCTTTTACCGCACCTGGTATCGCGACCTGGTGTCCGGCCTGCCGGAAGTCACCGACGGTCAGATCTCGGTCGGCCGGCAGTCGGGGCACGGCGTCGAACTCCAGCCTGATCTTGCCAAGCGATTCACCCTCGAGAGCCGCGTGACTGCGCTCGAGTAGACAGACGTTCGACCACTAACGAGAACTAGCGCAGAGGAGGAAACTCATGGTTAAGCTTGGTATTGCATCTCAAGTGCTGAACGGGGTCGGAGCAGCAGTGTTATGGTTCGCCCTGTCGGGTCCGGCCGCCGCGGACGACAAGCTCAACATCGTCTACACCCATCATTCATCGGCATCGAATCCGTTCTGGCAGGCTGTGAAGAAAGGCTTCGACGACGCTTGCGCCAAGATCCAGGCCAATTGCCAAATGGTCTTCACCCAGACCGAAGGCTCGGTCGATCAAGAAGTAGCCAATCAGCAAGCGGCGCTCGCCCGCAAGCCTGACGCCTTGATCACGACGCTGGTCGACAACAACGCCTTCGTCGCCAATCTGAAGGACGCCAAGGCGAAGGGCGTGATCGTGATCGCTTCGAACGTCGACGCCACAGAAGGACCGGAGCTCGAATTGCGCCAGGCCTTCGTAGGCCAAAACTTTGTCCCTGCGGGTACGACGCTTGGACGTCGCATGTCTGCTCTATTCCCGAAAGAGGGACCCATCCGGGTGCTCGTGGGCGTCAACGCTCCGGGCCAGAACTGGTCGGAACAGCGCGCTAAGGGCATCATGAATGGGCTTGAGGAGTTCAAGAAGGCCAATCCAAACCGCGAAATAACGATAGACCGCCTAGACGTGAGCGCTGACGGCGCTGTCGTCAGCGATCGCGTCGGCGCCTATCTCAGCGCCCACCCGGACACAACCGCCTATATCGAGACTGGGCTTTGGCATTCCAACGTCGCCCGCATGCTGAAGGACCGCAACATTCCGCCGGGCAAGATTTTGTTGGGCGGCTTCGATCTCGCGCCACAAGTGATCGAGCAAATGAAGTCCGGTTACATCCAAGTCGAAATCGACCAGCAGCCATATGAGCAGGGGTTCTTGCCGGTCATGCAGGTGTACCTGGAGAAGAAAGTTGGGCTGGCCCCAGCCGACATCGACTCCGGCGAGGCCGTGTTCACGCCGGACCAAGCCGACCAGCTGATGGGCTTGGCCAAACAGGGCCTTCGCTGAATCGTTCGCACGAGAGAATTCCGAGGAGAGCGCAGCCCTCCTCGGAGGTCGCTAGCAACGTGAGGGCGGCAGGGCGTTGTGAGGAATTTGTTCAGAATTTATCTCGAAAAACCAGAACTTGCGGGCGTCGCGCTGCTCATTTTGCTTGCGGCGGTGTTCGAAGCGCGTTCGGACGGCGCATTTCTGTCCGCCGACAACTTGCGCGGCATTCTTGGACTGCTGCCCGAGGTCGGCCTCGTCTCGATCGGCGTCACGATTTTGATGGTCTGTGGGGAATTCGATCTCTCGGTCGGCTCGACGTTCGCGCTGACGCCGATGGCGACGTCACTCCTGATCATCGGCGGCGTGCCGGCTCTCGCGGCGATTCTGCTCGCTCTTCTGCTTGCCGCCGCGATCGGATTTGCGAACGGGTTCATAACGCTGACCTTCGCCATCCCGAGCTTCATCGCGACTTTGGGCATGTTGTTCATCGTTCGCTCGCTGACTGTGGTGATCTCGGGCGGTTTTCCGCCTTTGCTCCCGGACGATCTTGCCACCGGCGAATTCACCCAATTCGTGGGACCAGGGGCGTTGTTCCGCGCGTCGTTTATCTGGTTCCTGGCGATCGCGTTCGCAGCTTCCGCGCTCGTTGCCAAATCCAATCTCGGGAATTGGATCAAGGCGACTGGCGGCCACCTCGAGGCCGCGGAGGCGATGGGCGTTCCGGTGCGCCGGGTCAAGTTGTTCTGCTTCATGTTGTGTTCGGTGATGGCCGGCTTTGGCGGCATCATCCAGGTGTTCCGTTTGCATTCGCCGCTTCCCTCGATCGGTGACGGGCTCGAACTTCAGGCGGTCGCTGCGGCGGTGATCGGGGGCACCGCGCTGAGCGGCGGCGTTGGGACTGTGCTCGGCGCAGTCGTCGGAGCGTTGTTGATCCGCGTCATAGACAACGGACTCGTGATGACCCAGGTCGACGCCAACTGGTTCAAATTGGCGGTCGGCGTTCTGACGATCTTCGCCGTCGTGACTAACACGTGGCTGCGTCGCACCGCGCGCAGGATCAAGGTGGTGGGTTGATATGACCCTTCCGCTAATCTCGGTCCGGCAAATTCACAAGTGGTACGCGGGCGTCCATGCGTTGAAGGGCGTCACTCTCGACGTGCAGCCACGCGAGGTGGTCGGGCTGGTGGGCGACAACGGCGCCGGAAAGTCGACGCTGATTAAGATACTTTCCGGCGTGCTGCAGCCTGATAAGGGTGAGATACACATCGGGGGGCGACGGGTCGAAATCACTTCGCCAAAGGTCGCGATGCACCTAGGCGTCGAGACTATCTATCAGGACGCGTCGATGGTGCCGACGATGTCCATCGCCCGAAATCTCTTCATCGGCCGCGAACCGTTGCGCTTTAGGATCGGTAGCATCGGCCTCATCGATCATCACCGCATGCGCCGCGAAGCCGTAAAAGCGATCGCGGACGTTGATCTACATCTGCGCTCGCCCGACGCATCGCTGTCGGACTTGTCGGGCGGACAACGTCAGGGCGTGGCCATCGCGCGCGCGATGCACTTCAAGTCACAAATTCTAATCCTCGACGAGCCAACGAATCACCTGTCGGTCAGGGAGACGGCGAAAGTGCTCGGCTTCGTTCGCGGCCTTCCGTCGCAGGGCGTCACCGGCATCCTCATCAGCCACAATCTGCATCATGTTTTGCAATCTTGTGATCGGGTTGTCGCCATGGCGCGCGGTGAGATCGTATTCGACAAGCGGATCGCTGAGACTAGCGTGGAGGAGATTTCGGATGTCCTATAGAGACGATACGCCGCAAGCTTCCAGGGTAAGAAAGTGTTAATCTCTATTGGCGGTTACACGCCGGTTACAGTTTCGGCGTTCTGCTTCTGTTCACGCCAGTCGACGCTGGTTCTTCTCCGTTCAAGATCTGCCCCAGCGCCGGTTCGTGCATTCTTGTGAACTAGTGTGGACGCTCTTGGATTGTTGACCGTTAGGCAGCAGCATGTCTATTCTGTCTGGCGCGCCAAGTCGGATGCGGGGTAACGCGCTTTCAGAACGCGCGCCAACGACCCCTCGCGCCTTCCCTTCGCATCTTCGGGCCGCGCTTGCTATGAGGCAACCCCGTGGATCCCGGTGCGGCCGTTGTTTTTCGATCATGAATTGGACGAGGAGCCCTCTTCACGACGCTGTGAGCGTAGGGAAGGCAAATTACTCACGTTCCGCCGGGTTTTTACTTCCCTGCTCCCCCAACCTGTGAATTGACGTTGCGTTGTCTATCGCTGCAATCTGCGGAGAGGCCCGCGCCGGGCCACTCCCGGCCCTGCGGTCTCGGCCCCGCGCTCGGGGGAACTGGGCGCGGGGCTTTCATTTCGCTGCGCCGGTCTGATGTGCGTTCTTGCTCCGTTCCCCTAGCCGCGGTACGGTCTTGCCATGCCTCGCGATGGCGCCATCACCCTGACTGACCTCCAAGCGCCATTCCTGCACCTGGTCTGCGAGCCTTGCGGCCAGCGCGGTCGCTACGCCGTGGCGCGGCTCATCGCCGAACGCGGCGACGCAAAGCTGACTGATCTCCTCCCCGCGCTTGCCAGTTGTTCGAGGCGGACGAATGCCGCGAGCATCTATGACCGTTGCAAGGCGGGGTTCGAGGCGACTATTCCTCGCTACCGTCCTATTCGTCCGCCAGACGATCGCTGAGGCCGTTCCAGGGGGTTGTGGCTCAACGGTAGCCCCATGACTCAGGGGAGACCTTCGGCGGCCATTCACTCGCGCGTGGCTCAGGGACACGACGCCTTAGAATGCCCGCCGGCGTCGCAAGTGATCTGGGGGGCGTAGGCGGGCTGCGCGGTCTTCCCTGCTGCCGGTCTCCACGAAAGCCGCAAGGGCAACCGCAACCACCGCCAGCAAACTGATGGCCGACAGGAAGATCACAGGGATTACGGCGCCGAACGTGGCAGGCATCGCGGGCAATGCTCGGCTCGTTCGCTCCTGGCGGTCAAGCTCCGAGCGTGACTTGTCCCCGTTATCCTCGGTCGGGCGAGGCGAGCATTCGAGAGCTGACGCTCTGTCGAGGCATCTGCGCCCCTAGGCGGCTGCCATGCCCGTTCTTCGCGACGCCCGATAGCCGACGAAGCCCAGGCCAGCGAAGCCGAGCAACATCATGGCCCATGTCGAGGGCTCGGGGGCGGACGTAGGCGTCGAATAGGTGTAGGTGATGGTTCCCGTGATCGACCCTATCGAAGCGAGGCTGTCGCCATCCTCAGACGGGAAGAAATCGAGCGCGAGCGTCGTGGAGCCGAACATCATAAAGTTGGCCAATGGGCTGGGTCAGCGTCACTCACCACACCCACGGAAATAGTGCCTGGTGAAATGTAAAAGTATTCGCCGCTGAAGAGTTGGCCATCGGCTGTAATCAGTTCGACCGACAGCTCCAGAAAATCCGCACTGCTCTCCCAAGTCGCCGATCCGCTGAGATCGGCCGTCACCCCGGTAAGCGTCCCAAGCGACGGGTCGAACCTAGGAAAGTCGTTGGTCAAAAAATGTTTTCTTTATAAAGCAAGTCCGTTTCCTCGATCACGATCGTCAGACTGTAGTTTTCCGTGAGGGTGGCCGCCCAAAGCGTGCTCGGGCCAATGGCCGCGATCACTATTGGCATCAATTTCAGAGTTCGGATGCGACCCCTCCCTTCGCTATGAGCGAACCATAAACCACGCGTGCGATGGGGGCAACGACAGCAATCCCTCAACCTTTTGGGTAGCTCGACGCATGGGATAGCGGCTGAGTTCAATGCAACTCGCGGCTGCGCGCGGCCCGGCGAGAGCTACAGCGACGTGATCCTGCGGCTGGCGAAGGTCGCATCCTTGGGGCGGGACCTTTCAATGACGGTCAAATGTTAAAACTAGCCAGGACTACTCCCCGCTCGATCGAGATTGTTGGGGGCCAGGTCAACATAATGGTATGCGTTCGCTTGGAATTTCTCACGATGAGGTAGGTTGGCCGGTACGTCTTCGAACCGGTCGCGTCCACCCCATAAGCGCAATCTGGGTCAAAGAGGAGCGTGAACCCGAAGGACAGGTAACTCACACGAAGCCCCACCATGCGTTGATTACTACTGTCCGAAGCAGGTTGAAACTGAATTTGATTTAATTGCTCAGAAATAGGGATTGGCTCAACGTAGATGCCACAAGGCGAGCGCAGAACGTATCTATGTAGAATTTCATAGCAAGCCGGATTAATCGTTTGACTATGAACCAGCTTCGATCCTTGCTTCGCAACAGTACCCGAATGGAGTAGGCCAGCGGCAGTCTTGAGCAGCCAAAGCTCAAGTTCTTCGCCGCTGAACAAATACAACTCGCCGCGTCGCGATAGCCTCCGCTTTTCCCAAATGTTATCATGGATATCTCTTAGTCCTCCAAATAACTTTCCTGCAATGGCGTCCAGTGGGGCGAATGATTCATTGTGGCGTTTGCAAAGTATATTTGCAGTAATCGCGGTGATCGGCAAATTCTTGGTTTCGTCGAACTCCTAGCCAAGGAACGCCGCTCAGCTTCACATTTTGGCTGCCCAGGTGAGAGAGGACGCTCGCCGAAACGAAATGCTCGCGGGAAATTTGTCGGTCGCAGTCGTGCGTGGGCTGCATGTAACAGCGGGGATGCGAATAGCCTGTCGTTGGGCGGGGAGGCAACCGCGTGGTAGGGACCTTATACGGCCGTCCGTCGAAGCCAAGACAGCAGTCCTCGTAACGGAGGCCGCTCCCGCACGGACATTGTTCGTCCGGCTTCCACCGGAGTGGAGGCTCCAACCGGGGCCGCCCGGGGTCGCGTTCTTTGCGCACTGATCGCTTCGACCGTTACCCCAATGCATACCCTCTGCCGGACCTGGTTCCGTTTTTGGGTTTCTTGGTTCACTCTAAGTATTTGATTCGACTGGTACCGCCACCCCGGCTCGAACGGGGGACCTCTAGATCCACAATCTAGCGCTCTAACCAACTGAGCTATGGCGGCGTCCGCGGGTCGGCCGGGAAACTAGTGTCAAAGCGGAGGGCGCGCAAGGCCCGCGCTTGGCGATGCGGCCATACGTGTCGTGACAAAAGAACGCCGCCCGCAACTGCGGACGGCGTCCATTGACGGCGCGAGGGAGGAGCGCGCTGTCAGAGGCGCAAAATCCTAATCAAACAGCGATCTTGAAGGATTTAGCCACCTGTTCCTTGATCGGCTCGACGGCGTCGGCCATCGCCTTTTGGGTGAGCGCGCCGATGTCCTTGGTCTGGCCCGTCATCGTTTCGACCTGCTTGCGCGCAAACTCGCTCTGGAGCGCGATGACGTCGGTGAGCGACTTGGCCGCGAACACCGATTTCAGGAAGTCGAAGTTCGCCTCCGCGTTGGCGCGCAGCGCTTCGAGCGCCTTGGCGTTGATCGCGAGCGCACCATCCTTGGCGGCGGCGAAGCTGACCTCGAACGCGCTCGCCGTTTCATCGGCGTGGGTCTTGACCTTGGCGAAGGCGGCGCGCGATTCGACGACGCTCTTTTCAAGCGCGCTGCGGAAACCCTGTTGAATCTCCTCGACCGGCGCGGCGACTCGCGGGGCCGTCGGCAAGGCGGCGCTCATCGCTGCAGCAGCGGCCTCTACAGGCGCGGTGGCGGAAACCTTCGGCGACGCGGCGCTTTTCTTCGGTGCGACGATCCCTCTCTTGGGTGCGACAAAACCTCTCTTAGTTGCAGTAGCCATTACGAAACCTCGAACGTTTGGGTGGGTGGCTGACGGGTGAATTGACGATTGACTTGCGGCGAGACAGCGCTGCCCTCAGCTTGAGCCGGGCGTCACGCTCTTCTGGATGATGGCGCTGAGCTCCTTCGCCTGATTCTGCAACGCTGCGAGCTGGGTCTTCATGTATTCGCTCTGCAGCGCCAAGGCCTCCTGCGGATCCTTCGCCTTGACCAGCTTATGAGCCAGGTCGAAAGCGGCGTTCACGTTCTGCTCGGTATAGGCCAGCACATGCGCGCTGACCGATTTGGCGCCGCTTTGCGACGTGTGGGTTGCGTCGCCGGCGACCCCCGACGCCCGCTGGGCGACGGTGAGGAAGCCCTCGAACGCCTTGCGCGCCTGCTCTACGCTGCGCTCGGCGAAGTCGCGCAACTCATTTGGAATCTCAAACGGAGAATTGGACATTTTCATCCCTTTCAGCTCCGGCAGCGAATCGCCGCCCGCTGTTTGAGCAGCCTATAGCGAGCTTTTTGTTGCAGTGCAACATAAAAACGTCGCACCCCAAAATTTTAACCGTGCCGTTAATCGCCGGCGCCGGCGCCGTGGTGAAATCGCGAGAACAGCGTTAAGCTTTCGCTAACGATAAGCGCGAGTCGCCGGCGAGAAGCGCCGCCGCTGGCGCCTGTCGCGTTTACGTTTACGAGCGCCGCATTGACCCATTGGCCGCCGTCGTCCGCCCCCGAACCCGCGGTAGAGTCGCGTGAGAAAGCCGCGGCCTTCGACCCGCGGCTGGCGCCCGCGGACTGGCTGGGCGACGCCGCGCGATTGGCGATCGTGAGCTCGCCGCCGCGAATCGTCGCCGCGAGCCCCGCAATGCTCGCGCTGTTTGCCGTCAGCGGCATTGACGCGCTCGATGCCCGGCTGCTTCAGGGCGAGGGGCCAAGCGCCCGGCGTCTGCGCCATTTGGCCGCAACCCTCTCCGTCGGAGAGCCGCCGCGCCTCGAGGGTATGCGCTTCGTTGTCGAACGGCGGCCGATCAACGTCAATTTGCGCTGCACCCGGATCCCCGCGCCAGGGGGCGCGGCCTGGCTCTTGATCTCGATTCCGGCGCTCGGCGCCGAGCGCGCTGAGCCGCCTCCGCCCGCGGATGGCCGTGACACTCCGCCGCCCGAGGAACCCCCGGCGCCAGACGTGGACGGACACCCGCGGCTGAATTCGCGCTTCTTGTGGACGCTTGACGAAGAAGGCCGTTTTGGCGCGGCGCATCCCGCGCTCGCTGCGGCGATCGGCGTCAACGCGCCGCACCGCGGCGAGTTCGTCGAGGCTCTGCTCCGCCGCGCCGAGTTCGACGGCGGCTCCGAGCTCTTGTGCGCCATTGGCAGGCGGCAAACCTTCTCGGGAATCTCGATCAACTGGCCGCTCCCGGGCTCGGATAGGCGCCGGCTGATCACCCTTTCTGCCGCGCCGCTGTTCGGCCGTCGTCGAGAGTTTTTGGGCTATCGCGGCTTTGGCGTACTGGGCGAGGAGATCGCCGCCGCCGAATCGGACCTGGCGCCCGCGTCCTCAGCGCCGGCCGCCGACTCGGGTGAGACCGAGGCTCAAGCCCCTGGAAGCGCCGCGGAGTCTCCTGAAGCGGACTTTGTTTCTCCTGCGACGGAAACTCCCCAGGCTGTGTCCCCAGAGGACGCCTCCTTTGAGGCGGAAGGAGAGGCGGATGGAAGCGAGTCCGCTCCGGCGCTCTCCGAGGCGGGCGAAATAGAAGCGGCGGCTGAGCGCACGGCCGAAATTTACGTCCTCCGGCAGCCAGCGGTTCCGCCAGCCTCAAACATCATTCCGATTCGCCCCGGCGCGCTCGACGGCCTGAACTCCCGGGAGGCGCTCCCCGGGTTCAACGCCGAGAGCGTCGAACTCACCCGGAGCGAGCGCGACGCCTTCCGCGAGATCGCCCGCGCTCTGGTCGGCCGGACGCCGGAAGGCTCGGGCGGACGCGCGGAATTGGGGATCGTGTCGCCAACGGAGCCCCGGGCCGGCCGGGAGGATCAGCGCGCCATGGCCCGCGGCGCCGATGACGAGGAAATTCAGCGCAACGCCGGCGCCGTACTCGACCGCCTGCCGATCGGGGTGCTCATCATCCGCGACGCGCTCCCGCTCTACGCCAACCAGACCCTCCTCGATCTCATCGGCTATCGCAATTTCGCGGAGTTCGAGGCGGCTAACGGGCTCGCCGCGATGTTCCGCGACCGCGATCCGCAGGAGATCGCTGCTGAGGATGCGGGCTCGGTCGCGATCGTCAGGGCGGATGGACAGATCCTGCTTGTCGACGGGCGCGCTCAGGCGATCGGGTGGGATGGGGCGCCAGCGACGCTGATCGCGTTGCGCCGTTCGCCCGAACTGGAGCTTCATGCCAGGCTGCACGCCGCCGAGCGCGAGGCGATGCGCGACGGTTCGGCCAGCGAGCTTCAGGCCATGCTCGACCGGGCGACCGACGGCGCGGTCACGCTCGACGCCGCCGGCCGCATCCTGTCTTTGAACGAGCCGGCCGAGCGACTGTTCGGCTACCACCAGAACGAGATCGCCGGCGAAAGCGTCCTGATGCTGCTCGCGCCGCAGAGCCACCCTGAGGCGACCGCAAGGCTCGAAGCCTTGAGCCGCGCCGGGGAAGCGGACCCGGCCGTTCGACCTCTGCAGGTCATCGGACGCAACCGGGGGGGCGGATCGATTCCACTGGCGCTGACGCTGGCTCGGATCGGCCCGAACGAGGCCCCGAATTTTTGCGCGCTGATGCGCGATCTCACCCGTGAGCGCGAGACTGAGCGGCGGCTCACCGTCGCGCGGGACGCCGCCGAGGCCGCGAGCGCGGCGAAGACCGACTTTCTCGCCCAGGTCAGCCACGAAATCCGCACGCCGCTGCAGGCCATTCTCGGCTTCGCCGAAGTGATGATGGAGGAGCGTTTCGGCCCAGTGGGCAATGAGCGCTACAAGGACTATCTCAAGGACATCCACGCGTCAGGCAGCCACGTGACGAGCCTCGCCGACGACTTGCTCGATCTGAGCAAGATCGAGGCTGGCAAGCTCGAACTCGCCTTCGCCGCCGTCGACGCCAACAATGTCATCCGCGAGTGCGTGTCGCTGATGCAGCCGCAGGCGGCGCGCGAGCGGGTCATCGTGCGGGTCTCGCTCCACGACCGCCTGCCGAAGGTGATGGTCGACGAGCGCTCGCTCAAGCAGATCATGCTGAACCTGATGTCGAACGCGGTGAAGTTCAACGAGCCGGGGGGTCAGGTGATCGTCTCGACCGCCGTCGACGCCGCCGGGCAGGCGGTGATCCGGGTGCGCGACACCGGTGTTGGCATGAGCGAGAACGAGGTCGGCTTGGCGCTCGCGCCGTTCGGCCAGGTCGGCAAGGTCGCGGCCAAGGGCGGGGCCGGCCTTGGACTGCCCTTGACCAAGGCATTGGTCGAAGCCAACAAGGCCGAGTTCTCGATCAAGAGCCGCCGCGAGCAGGGCACGCTGATCGAGATCGCATTCCCGAATGTGCAGGCGGCGCAGTAGGAACCGCGCTGCCTCTGGCCGATCCGTTTGGGTTTTCTTGATTCGTGGCCGTTTCGCGCCGGTTCGTGGCTCCTTCATGCCGACTACCCCCGCCGAGCGCTGTTGGATTTCCTTGGGTTTCCTTGGATTCTCTCGTCCGAATCGAGACTTTTCAATGGGTTGCGCGGCATTGAACCGGGGACGAATTTTCTCGCTCTTTTATCCTCGCGCGACAGGCGCGTGGACAGCAGCCTGTGGTCTTGCACGGGGAAAGATAGGATTGTTCATGGGGGCAGCTTAACCTGAGTTCTGATTTTCCGCAATTGATTTGTCGTCGTCGGCAGCCGTCCCTTTTGGCCGAAACCAAATGCAAGGAGCTTTAGGCGAGCCGCGCTCGCAATCGCGGGGCGGCGAAATCAAGCAACATTCGAACCCGCAGCGGCATCAATCCCTGAGCGAAGTGAATGAGGCTCACGGAAGCGGGCTCAGGCTCGCGCTCGGCGAGCACGATCTCAATTCTACCCTCCGAGACCGCTTGGGCGACCTGATAGGACAAAACGCGGGTTACGCCGACGCCGGCGGCGGCTGCGTCGATCGCCGCCTCCGCGGTGTTGACCGAAAGGCGAGAACGCATGGGCACGCGAAGTTCGCGCTTCGACCTGGGGCTTGGGAAGATCCAATCTTCCGACGACGAAAGCGGGTCAAACGTCACAGCGGACAATTCGGACAGGTCTTCCGGCCGTCTCGGCGTCCCGTGGACGGCGAAGTAGGCGGGACTTCCGCAGACGACCCAGCGCACCGAGCCGACTTTCGTCGCGGCCAGCGCGCTGTCCGCAAGCGCGCCGATACGCACTGCGATGTCGATGTGGTCGTCGATCAGATGCAGGTTGCGGTCGGCCAGGACAAGCCGGACATTGATCTCAGGCCATCGGGCGAGAAAGTCGACGATGACCGGGAGGACATGCAGCCGGCCGAAGACGACCGGCGCGGTGATGATGAGGTCGCCCCTGGGCGCGACATAGGCGCCCGATGCTGCGCGCTCTGCTTCGCGGACTTCATCGAGGATTCGCTTGCTGGCGGCGACATAGACTGCGCCAGCGTCGGTGAGAACGAGGCTGCGCGTCGAGCGGGTCAGGAGCCGCGCCTTGAGGTGGGCTTCGAGCTCGGAAATCCTGCGGCTGACTGTCGGAAGCGGCATGCCGAGCTTGCGGCCTGCGGCGGACAGACTGCCGGATTCCGCGACGCTTACCAGAAGGGACATGGCTTCGAGGCGATCCACGATGCTTCCATATTTTGAAACAATCTGTTCAGAAAATACCCTATTATTAAGTCATGCGGAACAATCTATTTTGGCGTCTGGTCAATTACGGAGGGCGCGCGTGAGCTACGGCTTTCTCGACATCGCGGCGACGCCGGGGGTCCGGGCGGCGCAGGAGGCAAATGGCAGCGCGGAATACTGGGCCGGTTTCAAGGGCGACCGCGCCTTTGACCGGTTCACCGAAGCGGAACGAGCATTCATCGCCGAACGCGACAGCTTCTATATGGCGACCGTCTCGGAGAGCGGATGGCCCTATGTCCAGCATCGCGGCGGCCCGCCCGGCTTCATCTGCATTCTGGACGACCGCACCCTCGCGATCCCCGACTTTCGAGGCAATCGCCAGTACATCAGCACCGGCAATCTCGCGGCCAATGATCGCGCCGCTCTCATCCTTATGGATTATCCCAACCGGCGCCGCCTCAAGATGTTTGCCCATGTCGAGGCAAGGAATCTGCAGGCCGATCCTGAGCTGGCCGCGAAGTTGACCCTGCCCGCCTACCGGGCGAAGGTCGAGCGGAGCCTCATTCTGCATGTCGCGGCTTTCGACTGGAACTGCCAACAGCACATCACGCCGCGATTCAGCGAAGCCGAGCTTGCTCCCGCGCTCGCGCCGCTGCGCTCCCGCCTTGAGGCGCTCGAGTCCGAGAACAGGGCGTTGCGCGCGCGCCTCGAGGCGAAGAGAGACTGACAGTGACTATGAACGAGGCCCGTCCGCCGCTGCCGCCCTTCACGCCGGATTCGGCAGTGCAAAAGGTTCGTTTGGCCGAGGACGCCTGGAACAGCCGCGATCCGGCGCGGGTGTCGCTGGCCTATACGGTGGACAGCAAATGGCGCAATCGCGTCGAGTTCATCGACGGCCGGGAGGCCATCCGCGCATTCCTCACCCGCAAATGGAACAAGGAGCTCGACTACCGGCTGATCAAGGAGCTCTGGGGCTTTCGCGAGAACCGCATGGCGGTCCGCTTCGCCTACGAATGGCGCGATGATAGCGGTCAATGGTTCCGCTCATACGGCAACGAACTCTGGGAGTTCGACGAGCATGGCCTCATGCGCAGGCGCGTCGCCAGCATCAACGACCTGCCGATCGCCGACAAAGACCGCAAATATTTCTGGCCGGCCGGCCGCCGTCCCGACGAGCACCCGGGGCTGACCGCGTTGGGGCTCTGATCGCAAATCGCTACTGCGTTGCGATTTCCGTTCCCATTCCGCCGTTCAGAACCCGCTTGAGGTGATATTGCGCCAGCGGATCGGCCGGGCTCAGGCCGACCAGCGCGGCGAAGGCTGCGACCGCGGCCGGGTCACGCGCTTCGAGCTTGGCGAAGGCGTCGGCATAGGCTTTCGCCGCCGGACTGCCCGCGACTTCCGCGGGAAGCGGTTCGTAGGCGCGAAGCGGCTCGCTCCGGCCGCGCAGCATGAGATCGCCGACCGGCCGGCCAATGAACCCCGGCGCCCGCTCGGCGGCGGCGGCGCTGACGCAAATGCGGGTGCCGAGTTGCTTGTTCACCGCCTCGAGCCGCGCCGCGGCGTTTATTGTGTCGCCGTAGGCCGTGTAGTCGAACAGCCGCCCGCCGCCGAAATTGCCGACGATCGCCGGTCCCGCGTGAACGCCGATCCGGGTCGCGCCCAGGGAGACGCCGCGCGCTTTCCATTGCAGCCGGTAGGCCTCCGCCCATGCGTCGAGCGCGAGCGCGCAACTGATCGCCCGTTTCGCGGCATCGGGCTGTTCGGCGGGCGCGCTAAACAGGACATGAATCGCATCGCCAATGATCTTGGCGACCGTGCCTTCGTGGGCGAACACAATTTCCGTCATGCCTTCGAGATAGCCGCTCAGCAGGCTCGACAGTTCTCTGGGATCTAGAGACTCCACGAGCGGCGTGAACCCCGCGATGTCGGTGAACAGGGTCGCGATTTCGCGCCGTTCGCCGCCGGGCGCGAGCGCGTTGGCGTCGGCCGCGAGGCTGCGCGCGAGATTGGGCGAGAAATAGCGCGAGAGCGACGCATGCGCCCGCTCCGCCGCCGCCTGGCGCGCCCGCGCGTCCTTGAGGGCGGCGACATGGGCGATCGTTTTGCGGACCGTGGTTTCGAAGTCCGCGAAGTCGATCGGCTTGGTGAGGAAATCGAAAGCGCCTCGGTTCATGGCGGTGCGGATATTGGCCATGTCGCCGTAAGCCGAGACGATCACGGTCGAGAAACGGGTGGCTTCATCCTGCAGCTTGGCGAGCAGGGTCAGCCCGTCCATGCGGGGCATGTTGATGTCGGACACGACCATGTCGAAGTCGCTGTTCTCGGTCAGGAAGGCGAGCGCGTCGACGCCGTCGCGGGCGAAGCCGAACGCGATCGAACCGTCCTTGATCTGACGGCGGAACTTTTGTCTGATCAGGTCTTCCAGATCGGGCTCGTCGTCGACGACGAGAATCTTCGCCGTCATTGGGGGTCCGTCGCTGCGTCCAGCCTGCGTCCGATCTCGCCGCGCAATTCGGGAAAGTCGATCGGCTTGGTGAAAAGGCCCGCCGCGCCGGCCTCGATCGCCTTCCGCCGCGTTTCCGAATCGCCATAGGCGGTGATCATGATCACCGGCACGTCGGGTCGCGCCTGCCGTGCGTGCGGCAGGAGCTCGATGCCGCTCATGCCCGGCATGTTGATGTCGGAGAGGATGAGAATGAGCTGGGCGGCCCCCTCCGCGCCGACGCGCTGCAACGCCTCCGGCGCGCTTTGCGCGAACTCCATGACGAAGCGCGACGCGCGCAGCTCCTTGCGGAATTGCTGCCGGAAGAGCTCGGCGACGTCGGGCTCGTCGTCAACGACCAGGATCAGCGCGCTCATTTCCCTGCTCCGGCGCGCGGCAGCACGATGGTGAACTGCGTGTAGGCGCCCGGCTCGGTCGAAACCTCGATCGTCCCGCCATGCTGCTTGACCACGATATCGTGGCTGAGCGAGAGCCCGAGCCCGGTGCCTTCGCCGGCGGGCTTGGTGGTGAAGAACGGATTGAACATTTTGGCCTTCACCTCGTCGGGAATCCCAATCCCATTGTCACGAATGGCGATTTCGACGCTGTGTCCTAGATCACGCGTCGATGCGGCGATGGTCGGTTCATAGGCGCCGCCGCCCGAGGCCGACTCGCGCTTGCTCGTCGCGTAGAAGCCATTGGAAATCAAGTTCAGGAGCACACGGGTCATTTCCTGCACATAGACATCGGCCGAGCCCGCATTGGAATCCAGCGATTTGACGATCGTCACGTTGAAACCCGGCTTCTCCGCCCGCATGCCGTGATAGGCGAGATTGAGCGCTTCTTCCACCATTGCGTTGATATTCGTCTCGGAGCGTTCGCCCGAGCCCTCTCGTGAATGGAGCAGCATGTTTTTGACGATCGAGTCGGCGCGCTTGCCGTGCTGCACGACCTTGTCGAGGTTGCCGCCGATGGTTTCGATCAGCTCGTCGGCCTCCTCGCGCCGAGCGTCGTCGAGCGGCGTGGCCTTGATCACACCGGCAAGTTCGCCGACCAACTCGCGCGACAAGGCCGAAAAATTGTTGACGAAATTGAGCGGGTTCTTGATCTCGTGGGCGATGCCGGCGGTGAGCTGGCCGAGGGAAGCGAGCTTCTCCGACTGGATCAGCCGGTCCTGCGCCTTGCGCAGGTCGTCGAGCGAGGCGGCGAGCTCCTTCGTGCGCGCCTGCACCTCATCGAACAGGCGGACGTTCTCTATCGCAATCACCGCCTGATCGGCGAAGGTCTGGACGATCTCGATTTGGCGCGGCGTGAAACGCCCGGGCTCCTTGCGCGTCAGCACCAGCGCGCCCTCGATTCGGTCCTTACCCAGTAGCGGGACACCCAAGAGGCCGCGCGAGGCTTGGCCATGCGCGCCAAGCGGCACGACATATTCCGGGTCCTCTAGAACATCTTGTATCTCTTCCACCTTGCCCAACAGGAGCACGCGGCCGACGATCGATCCTCGCCCCGGCGTTGCGGGGTGCTCGGCCAGATATTAACTCATAGCCACGCTAAGACCGGGGCCGGCGTTGCCCCGATAGCGGTAGATTTCACCGTCGCGAACGCAGATTGAACCGCTGAACGCGCCGCAAAGCTCTACCGCCGAAGCCGTCAGAGTGTCGAACACGATTTGCAGGTCGAACGCCGAGCGACTGATGACCTTCAACACGTCGGAGGTGGCCGTCTGCAGCTGCAGCGCCTCCTGAATGTCCTTCGTTCGCGCCTGCACCTCGTCAAACAGGCGCGCGTTCTCGATCGCAATCACCGCCTGGTCGGCGAAAGTCTGCAGGAGCTCGATTTGCTGAGAGTCGAACGGCCCTGCTTCGGCGCGCCCCACCATCAATGCGCCCTCGACCTTATTGTCGCGCAGCAGAGGCACGCCGGCGACGGACCGCGAGCCTGCGAGCGAGTGCACGGGAACCTTGAGGTCGCTGTCCAGCAGCGTGTCGGCGATGATTTCGGGCTTGCCGGAGAGCAGGACCCGGCCCGCAAGTGACGCACGTCCTGGGGTCGGGGGATGCGTCGGAGAGATACTCGCCACATCGCCGAGTCCCGGCCCTCGGCGACCGCCCGATACCGGAACGCCGTCGCCGTCGCGGACGCAGATTGTCCCGCCCCTGCTGCCGAAAAGTGAGACCGCCGAGGCCAGCAACGCATCGAACACAACATCAAGGTCGAACGCCGATCGGCTGATGACTTTCAGCACGTCGGCCGTGGCCGTCTGCTGCTGCAGGGCCTTGGTGAGGTCCTGGGTGCGCGCCTGCACCTCGTCGAACAGGCGAACGTTCTCGATTGCGATCACCGCCTGATCGGCGAAGGTTGTGACAAGGTCGATCTGGCGCTGCGTAAACGGAACAGGCTCGGCGCGCCCGAGCGCAAAGGCGCCGATGGGTTCGCCGTTCCGCAACAGCGGTACGCCGAGCATAGCCCTCACATTGCCGACGCGCGCCTGCTGCTTCTCCTCATATTCCGGGTCATTCCAGGCGTCGGTTATCTCGACGGCCCGGTTTTCTAGGGCGACACGCCCTACCAACGTTCCACGGCCTGGCCCAATCTCCGCCGCTTGCTCGTGGTGAAGGTAGGCGGGGTCGACATCCATCCGGCTAGCGGCATATCGGTAGAAATCTCCGTGGCGGCGGAAAATTTCGCCATATGTCGCATCGCACAAGCGCAACGCCGTCGTGATCAACGTTTCGAACACCGTGTCGAGATCGAACGCCGTACGGCTAATCGCCTTGAGCACCTCGGCGGTCGCCGTCTGCTGCGCAAGCGCCTCCTCGACCTCGCGGGTGCGCGCCTGCACTTCGTCAAACATGCGCGCGTTCTGGATCGCGATCGCCGCCTGGTCGGCGAAGCTCTGGGCAAGCGCGATCTCTTTGTCCGAGAAGGGCCTCGCAGGCGTGCGGGAGACGACGATCGACCCCACGCCCCTGTCCTCGAGCAGCATCGGCGCATAGAGCACCGTCACTCCGCCGGCTTCCCTCACGGCGGTTCTTTTGTCCTCGGGCAGGTCAGGCTTGTCGGCAAGATCGGGAATGTGAAGCGGGCGGCGCTCGGCGATGGCGCAGCCGGTCGAACTGCCGGCGAGCGGCGTCACGTCGCGCCCCCAGTCTCCGCCCTTCCATCCGCGCTGCGCCGCCCCCCTGACCATGTCTCCCTCGACGAGATACACGGCCACCAACTCGAGGCCGAGCAGCCGCTGACAGGACTCGAGGATTGTCTCGAAGACGGGCGCGACGTCCGAGACGGAGCGGCTGATGACCTTCAAAACGTCTGCGGTCGCGGTCTGCTGCGCGAGCGCCTCCTTGGTTTCGTTGAACAGCCCCACATTGCTGATTGCGATGACGGCCTGATCCGCGAATGATTCGACCAGCTCGATCTGCCTTGCAGTGAATGCCTCGAACTCGCCGGCGGCCCAGAACGATGACGCCGATCACTTCTCCATGGCGAATGAGCGGCACTCCCAGAGCCGTGCGCTGTCCCGTGAGGCTGGTCGTTTGGGTAAGCGTATATTCGGGATCGACTTTTACATCGTGGATATGAATGACCCGCCGCTCGAGAGCGACGCGGCCAGTCACGGACCCTCGGTTGATGCTTATGGGGTTGGACTGGAGATACTCCATATATTCGGAGGAGTGCCCGACTGCCGCCCCCGCTCGAAACACGTCGCCATCGCGCCGCAGGATGAACGCCATTTCCGTGTCGCACAGGCGCGCCGCGCTTTCCACCAGCGTGTCGAGAACCGGTTGCAGATCGAAAGTCGAGCGGCTGATGACCTTCAAAACGTCCGCGGTCGCGGTCTGCTGCGCGAGCGCCTCCTCGATGTCGCGGGTGCGCGCCTGCACCTCGTCGAACAGACGTACGTTCTCGATCGCGATCACCGCCTGGTCGGCGAAGGTCTGCACGAGGTCGATCTGCCTGTGGTTGAATGGGCGAACCTCGGTGCGAAACATGACGAGTACGCCGATAGGAGCGCCATTCCGCAGCATGGGAATCGCGAGACAAGTCCGAAAATCGCCGGCCTCCGCCGTATCCTTGAATGTGTATTCAGGATCGGCCCGAACGTCGTCCACGTGGATGGCCGTTCCTTCGAGCAGCGCCCGCCCGCTGATCGTTCCCCGCTCGGCGATCACCGGGATGTCCCGATACTCGCGCATGAATTCGTCGGAAAACCCGTACCATTCCGCGCGATAGTAGAGTCCGCCGATTTCGCGGGTGATCGTGGCCTTCTCAGCGTCGCACAATTTCGCCGCCGACTCGACCAGCGTGTGCAGGACCGTTGGCAAGTCGAACGCCGAACGGCTGATCACCTTGAGCACCTCGGCGGTCGCGGTCTGCTGCTGCAACGCCTCGGAAAGGTCGCGGGTTCGCGCCTGCACCTCGTCGAACAGGCGGGCGTTCTCGATCGCGATCACCGCCTGGTCGGCGAAAGCTCGCACCATCTCCATCTGGCTCGGCATGAAGGCGGACGGTTTGGGATGCATAAGCCCGAAAACGCCTTCCACCTTGCCATCGCGAATCAGGGGCGCGCCGAACATCGCGCGATAGTCGCCAATTTGCGGCCCGGCGCCATAGTTATAGTCGGGGTCCGCAAGCGCGTCGGGGATAAGCACCGCCTCCCCGGTCATTGCGACACGTCCTATGAGGGTCGCCCTTCCCGGGCGAGGCGGATGCGTGTTCATGTATTCGAGGAATTCTGGAGCAACCCCCGATTCGGCGCGAAGCGGGAAGAGCTCGCCGTCGCGCAGGAAGACCGCCGCGGTCGCCGCGCCGCTGAGCGATCGCGCGGAATTGGTCAGGGTCTTGAGGACCGAGTCCAAATCGAATGCCGAGCGGCTGATGACCTTGAGGACGTTCGTTGTCGCCGTCTGCTGCTGCAGCGCTTCTTGAAGATCCTTCGTGCGCGCCTGGACCTCATCGAACAGCCGCGCATTCTCGATCGCGATCACGGCCTGGTCGGCGAAGGTGCGCAACAATTGCACGTCCGCGGTGATGAAGGCGCCAGCCTCCCTGCGTGTGACGCTGATCATGCCAATGGCGGCCCCGTTGCTCATCAGCGGCGTGAACAGGATGCTGCGAAAGCCGCGCAATCGCCCCAGGTCGCGGAGGAGGGCGGGAACGCCCGATTGCGCTTCAATGTCGACGATCTGCTGAGTTCTGCCTTCGAGGACCGGGAGGAACGGCGGCATGTCCGCGATTGGCCTCGGGAACGACGCCCGCAGGGCTTCATCCGCCGCCGGGTTCGTCGGCGTGAACGCGACCAAAAACATTCTCTCGTCGACGAACCGCCAAACCGTGGTCGAGATTCCGCCGAGCAGCCTGTTGGCTGTGGTCGCGATCGCCTCGAACACCGGCTGCACCTCGGAGGGCGAACTGGCGATCACCTTCAATATTTCCGCGGTCGCGGTCTGCCGCTCCAGCGCCTGCTGCGTCCCCCGGAACAGCCGCACGTTCTCGATCGCGATCGCCGCCTGGTCGGCGAAGGTCTGCAACAGCACTTGCTCCCGGTCGGAGAAAGGCCTCGGCGGCCAGCGGACCACGACGATTGAGCCGAGGCCGCCGTCCTCCTGCAGCATTGGCGCATAGAGGAGCGATGCGCCCCCGTGACGACTCACCCGATCGCGCAGCGTCGGCGAAAGATCGGGGACGGCGCTGAGATCAGGGATGTGGTGCGGACGGCGTTCACGGATGACCCGGCCGGTCACGCTGTCGGCGAGCGGGGTGACATCTTGCCGGGCTTCCTCCGCCCTCGGGCCGCGCCAGGCCGCCGCCCGCACCATCTGGTCGTCGCCTATCGTGTAAATGCCGAGTTCCTCGCTGCCGAAGAGACGCTGGCACGCGTCGAGGATCGTTTCGAACACCGGCGCCGTATCTGCGACGGATTTGCTGATCGCGCCCAGCACTTCGGCGGAGGCCTTTTGCTGCTCCAGCGCCTCCTGCGTTTCGCGGAACAGCCGAGCGTTCTCGATCGCGATCAGCGCCTGATCGCGGAAGGACTCGGCCTGCAGCGATTTCCTTCGGGCCGAAGCTGTTCGGCCGAGTTCCCAATAGGGCGAGGAGGCCGATGCATTCGGCCTCGCGCAGCAGCGGCAGGTAGAGGGCCGAATTGACGCCGACGAGGTTTTGGATCTCCCGCTCGTGCTGGGGCACGTCGATCAGAGACCAATCGGGCAAGTGCAGCGTAGTCTTGCCGAGAATCGCGCGCGAAGGAAAATTGGCGTTCGGATCTATAGGAACCCGCAAGGCTGGGACAAAATCCGTCAGAAGGCCCTGCGCATTGGCGGTGGCGGCAGGCGAGAAGGTGTCGCCCGTCGCGAAGCAGCGCCGCTGCAAGGTCGCATTTGAGTACCCGCGCGGCGGTAACAACGATCCTTTCGAAAACGGGCCGCGCGTCGGTCGGCGACTGGCTGATGACGCGCAGGATATCGGCCGACGCCGTCTGCTGCTCGAGCGACTCCGTGAGATCGCTCGTGCGCGCTTGCACCTCGTCGAACAGGCGCACGTTCTCAATCGCGATGACGGCCTGATCCGAGAAAGTCTTGAGCAACTCGATCTGGCCTTCCGAGAACGGCACGGGCTCGGCGCGGCGAAGTCCGATTACCCCGACCGCCTCGCCCTCGCGTATGAGCGGCATGACCAAGTTCGCCCGCCACAGCATCTCGCCCGATCCGGCGGCGGTGCGCTGCGAGGCGAGAGCCGCGGCGACTGGATATTCGTCCGCATGTTTCGCGATGTCATCGATGTGGATCGCCCGGCGCTCGATGACGGCGCGGCCGGCGAGCAAGCCGCGACTGATTGCCTGCGAAGCAAAGGTGATCGGAATGGGCCCGTAGTGGGCCGCAACTCGCAATTGATCGCCCTCGCGCAGCAGCACCACCGCGTCATAGGCGTTGCATAGCCGGCAGGCCGCCTCGACGATCTTGTCCAAAACCGGCTGCAATTCGCCGGGCGACGAGGCGATGACCTTGAGAATGTCGCTGGTGGCGGTCTGCTGCCGGCGCGCTTCGGCAAGTTCCGCCTCGCGTTCCGCCAGGGCCGCAGCCGGGTCCTGGGGCGGCCGCTTGGTCGGCTTTCTTGCTGCGGAGGACGCCTTGCGCGTCAGAGACATTGCCCTCGCCTCGTCGGCTCGTCGAGTCGACGGGAAGGCTATTCGACTTGCAGGAAAAGGGAAAGGTTCGGCTTCGGCGTCAATCCGGAGCGCTCAGCCGCTCGGCAGGCCCGGAATGTTTAAGCCGAAGGTCTGCGCGAGCAGGATCGCGTTCAAGGTCAGGATCAGCACGGCGCCGACGATTGCGGCGACATTCGTCAGGCGGCTGTTGGCGAAGGCGCCCATGATGTCCTTGCGGCGGGTGAAGATGAGAAGCGCGATGACCGGCGCGGGGAGCGCGATCGAGAGCACGACCTGGCTCATCACCAGGGCGCTGGTCGAATTGACGCCGAGCCAGACGACGACGAATGCTGGAATCATGGTCACCAGGCGGCGGACGATGACCGGAATCCGGAAGCCGACAAACCCCTGCATGATCATCTGCCCGGCCATCGTGCCGACCGCGGAACTCGAGAGGCCTGAGGCGAGCAGCGCGGTCAGGAACGCGCCCGCCGCGCCCGCGCCAAGCAATGGCGTTAGCGTCGAATAGGCGGTCTCGATCTCGGCGACGTCATTGTGGCCCCCGTGGAAGGCGCTCGCCGCCATGATCACCATCGCCATGTTGACGAGGCCAGCGACGGTAAGCGCGAGGAGAACCTCGACGTTCGAAAACCGCAGCAACTGGCGCCGCTCGTCGTCGTTGCGGGCCGGCGCCCTGTTCTGGGTGAGCCCGGAGTGGAGGAAGATCGCATGCGGCATGATCGTCGCGCCGACGATGCCGACCGCGATCGTCACCGCGCCGGCGTCGGGCAGTCGCGGAATCACGCTGCCCGCTCCCGCCGCGGCCCAGTCGATCGGGGCGATGAACATCTCGACCAGGTAGCAAAGGGCGATTGCGGCCACGAGGGCGCCGATGATGAGCTCGATCGGCCGGAACCCGCGGCCCTCGAACATGAGGATGCCGTAGGTGAGCACGGCCGTTACGCCCATTCCGGCGATGAGCGGGATGTGCAGGATGAGCGAGAGCCCGATCGCGCCGCCGAGGAATTCGGCGAGGTCGGTCGCCATCGCCGCCACTTCGCTGATCCCCCACAAGCCCCAGACCACGGGCTTGGGGAAATGGTCGCGGCACATCTCGGCGAGGTTACGCCCGGTGACGATGCCAAGCTTGGCCGACAGCGCCTGATAGAGCATGGCCGTGACGTTGGCGATAACCACGACCCACAGCAGCGCATAGCCGTATTTCGCCCCAGCCTGGATGTTGGTGGCGAAGTTGCCTGGATCCATATAGGCGATCGAGGCGATCACCGCCGGGCCGGCGAACAGGAGCGGGCTGCGCCAGCGCATCTTGCCGGCCAGAACCTCGCGGATGTCCGCTACAGTCCGATCCGTCATACTTATGGCCGTTCGCGCGACCGCGTCGCTCATCGTCTCGATCTCCGGCCCCGCTATGGCCTCCACTTCATAATGTATCCATGGCTACGACATAGTCAATAGGCTGCAAACGAGCGCAAAGGCTGGACGCCATGCGCCGGGCCCAGTTGCATTGTGAAGCCAACGCCGGATAATGAAACCGGCAGCGTAATGGGCTTTCGGCGGGCGAGCGAGGGCGTATTGACGACCAGGCAGCGCAGCAAGCGGCCGCCGTCCGGGAGCGCGGCGCTTGCGGCCGAGCCCGCGCAGGCCGACCGCTTCAGCAAGGCGCGCTCGGCCCGGTCGGCCTCGATGCTCGAGGATTATACCGAATTGATCGCCGATCTGATCGCGGCCAACGGCGAGGCGCGCACGACCGACATCGCGCGCCGGCTCGGCGTCGCTCATCCGACCGCCAGCAAGACGATCGCGCGCCTCAAGCGCGAGGGTCTCGCGCGCGCCCAGCCCTATCGCGGCATATTTCTCACCGAGGCGGGCGCGGCGATGGCCAAAAGCGCGCGCCAGCGCCATCGGCTGGTGGTCGATCTCCTCGTCGCCGTAGGCGCGCCGCGCGAGGCGGCCGAGGCGGACGCCGAGGGCATCGAGCATTATGTCTCCGCGGCGACGCTGCACGCCTTCGAGGCGTTCCTCCGCGCGCGCGGCGATCGCTAGACCCCGCCCCGCCTCACCGGCTGCCGCCGACGGCGCCCTGGCCCTCGCTCATCTCCGCCAGCACCTGTTGCAGGGGCGCCGGCGAAGTGCGAAACAGCCCCGAATAGGGCGAGCTCAGATCGAGGATGAGGTAGATGGCGCTGGCCGCCGCCAGGGCGCCGAGAACGAGCGTGGCGACGCTCATCGCATTGCCTTTCGACATCAGGCCGAAACCGCAGAACAGCGCCACCGCCCAGCCGACCACGACATAGATCAGCGGATAGCAAACGACGCCGTAAAGCGCGAACGACATTTGCAGCCGCGACTGGCCGATCGAATCGATCGTCTGCTTCGCCGCCGCAAGCGCCTGGGTCTCCCGGTCGGTCGAGGGATCGAGGGACTTCAGCAACCTGTCCTGATGGCGCAAGTTGTTGATCGCCGCCGCAAAATTATGAGCCGCGAACTGGTTGTCGCTGAAATCGGCGTTCCAGATGGCGTCGAGGGTCTTGGCCAGTTCCTGCCGCAAAAGCGCCCGTCCTCCCCTCGCCTCGGGGCCGTAATCGGCGAGCGCGAGATCGAGCTGCAGGACTTTGACGGCCAGGGTTTGGACGGCGAGATTTTGCCCGTTATAGACGCCGTAGGCGGTCCAGATCAGAAGGCCGAGGACGAGCGCCGAGAGCAGGGTCAAGAGCCCGACCACGGCGCCGATCATGTCGCGGGGGCCGCCGGTCGTGAAATCGTCGGGCAGCAGGCGCTCAAGGATGAGGCCGACTGCGCCGCCGGCGAAGACGGCGAGCGCGGCCAGGCACGCAAACTTCTCCGCCGCTCCCATTCAAGCCTCCGCCGACCCGGGCGCGCTTTCCGTTATCGCTGGAGGCTTGTCAACGCCGGACGCCCTTTGAGCGCCACCCTTCGCCGGTATCTCAACGTCGGGGCGGCGCGAATGCGCATTCGCTAGCTCGCAGCCGAGCGGCGCGGCGAGCCCTCGGGTGGAATGGTGCTCTTGAAGCTCGGCCGCTCCGCGTGCCGGCCGTAGTAGGCGGCGAGATGGGTCGCGCGGCCCAACGCCTCCGCGCCTTCGGGGACGAGCCGCATGTAATAAAGGATCGGCATCAGATTGATGTCGGCGAACGTGTACTGATCGCCGGCGAGATAGCCGGTTCTGGCGACCGCCTTGTCCAGAACTTCGATTTGCTCGCGAAGCGCCGGAGTCACCGCTTCGATCGCCTGGCGATCCGGCTTTCCATCCGCGGTCTTCGGCGCGGCATAGGCGAGCAGATAGGTGCGAATCAGGGTGCGATCGACCAGCGTATTGACGAGCGAGACCCATTGCTCGACGAGCGCGGCCGGTACAGGTTCGGACGGAAACAGGGAAGGCCCCGGAAAAGAACGGTCAAAATAGGTGGCGATGGCCTTTGATTCGAATAGCTCGACATCGCCGTGGCGCATAACCGGCATCTTGCCGAAGGGATGAATGGCGAAGATCTCCGGCGCGCCGAGCAAAGCCTCGGTGAACACGTAGTCGATCCCCTTCTCCTCGCAAGCCATGCGTACGACCCGCGTATAGGACGACCGCTTCGACCCGATGACCTCCGGTTTCGGCATGACTATTCTCCTTGCGGCCTCGGCCCGCAACTCTAAGCGCAGGTCACCGCGCTCGCGTCCAGCCGAACGACTTGCAGATCAGGCCGCCGAACACGCAGCCGGCGGTGGTCAGGTGGTCGCCGGAGAGCGTAATTTTGCCGGTGTATCGCTTGCCGTCCTCGGGATTGTAGGCGGTTCCGGCCCAGGCGTCGGCCCCGTTCGGCTTCATGTCGAAGAACACCTCTTCGCCGATTTTGCCCTGGCCCTTTCGGGTCCTTCTTCCAGGCAATGAAACCACACAGCGCTTCGCCTCCGCAGGCCGAGAAGCGAATCTTCGCCGCTCCGTCATCGCGCAACCACTCGCCGGTCGCATCGCCGGCCAGGGCCGCCGACCCCGACGCCATCAAAACCGCCAGGCCGACAAGCGAAGCGCGAGTCATCGTCTGCTCCCTATCAAGCATGCTCTCGACCGCTCGAGGCCAGCCCATCAGGTCGCATGCGCGGGGCGCCGTCAAGGCTGCGACAAGCGCTACGCGTGACAAGACCCGTGGCGCCGGTTATGTCCGCTCGCCTCGCCAATTTTACAACATGCCGAAGATGGAGCTAAGCCCGATGAAATCGCGTTGGTCGGATTCAGAATTTCGATCCGTCGTCGACGGCTACGTCAGATCCGGCCTGAACCCCGATCTGGCGACCCGGGTCTACACGACCCGCCTGCTGGGCGGCGATCCGCAATTGGTCCTGCATGGCGGCGGCAACACGTCGGTCAAAACGAACGCGGCGGACGCAGACGGAAGCGAGGTCCCGGTCATTTGCGTCAAGGGCAGCGGCTGGGACATGGGGACAATCGAACCTCCCGGCCTGCCGGCGGTGCGACTGAAAGAACTCGCCGCGCTCGCCCGCTTCGACACGCTGTCGGACGTCGAGATGGTGCGGCAGCAGCGCCGGCTGTTGATGGATCCGGCGGCGCCCAACCCCTCGGTCGAGGCCATTCTGCATGCGCTGATCCCCGCCAGGCACGTCGATCATACCCATGCCAACGCCATCGTCGCGCTGACCAACCAGCCGGACGGCGAGGCGTTGGTGGCCGAGGTCTTCCCCGACAGCATCGTCGTTCCCTATGTGATGCCCGGCTTCGACCTGGCCAAGGCTTGCGCCAAGGCGCTCGCCGCATCGCCCGGCGCGACCAGCATGATCCTGATGCAGCACGGGATCTTCACCTGGTCCGACGACCCGCGGAAGAGCTACGAGTCGATGATCGAACTTGTCGACCGCGCCGAGCGCCGGCTGGCTCAGGGGCGGCCGCGGCCGTTCACGCCAGCGCCGCAGCCGAAGAATCTCGCTACGCCCGCCGAGATCATGCCGATCCTGCGCGGCCGTCTGGCGCAGCCGACCGGAGTCGAAGGCCGTCCGAAGCGGATGATTCTGACCTTCCGCACCAGTCCCGCGATCCTCGATTTCTGCAACGCCGAGAACGCCGCCGATCTTGCCTCGCGCGGCAATGCGACGCCCGACCATGTGCTCCATATCAAGCGCAAGGGCGTGGCCTTGCCTGCGCCCGAGGCCGGCAAGCTCGACGCTTTCGCCGCCCAGCTCAACTCGGCGCTCGCCGACTACATTGCCGACTACCGCGCCTATTTCGAACGCAACAACGCGCGCGTCGGCGGCGACCGGATCATGCTCGATCCGCTGCCGCGGGTGTTCTACGTCGCCGGCCTCGGGATCTTTGGCGCCGGCGGCTCGGCGAAGGCGGCGAAGATCGCCGCCGACATCGCCGAGGCGACCGTCGAGGTGAAGGCCAAGGCGGAAGGCGTGCATGGCTGGGTTCCGCTGCCGGAAGCGGAGATGTTCGACGTCGAATATTGGTCGCTGGAACAGGCGAAACTGGCCAATCAGGTGGAGAAGCCGCTCTCCCGGCAGATCGCTATCGTGACCGGCGGCGCGAGCGGTCTTGGGTTCGCGGTCGCCAAGGCGTTGCGCGACGAAGGTGCGGAGGTCGCCATCCTCGATATCGCGGCTGACGCGGTCGCCAAGGCGGCGAAGTCGATCGGCGCGCTCGGCCTCGGCTGCGACGTCACTGACGCTTCTGCAGTCGATCGAGCGGTGGCCGAGGTGGTGCAGGCCTTCGGCGGGGTCGATATCCTTATCTCCAACGCCGGAACGGCGGTCCAGGGCTCGCTGATGACGGTCTCCGACGAGGCGTTCAAGAACGCCTTCGCGGTCAACTTCTGGGCCCATCATTACGTGGCGCGGGCCGCGGTCCGGGTCATGGAGGCGCAGAAGACCGGCGGGGCGCTGGTCTTCAACGTCTCCAAACAGGCGGTCAATCCGGGGCCGGATTTCGGAGCCTATGGCGCCTCGAAGGCGGCGCTGATGGCGCTGATGCGGCAATATGCCGTCGAGCACGGCGCGTCGGGAATCACCTCCAATGCGGTCAACGCCGATCGGATCCGCACTGGGCTGATGACCGACGAGATGGTTGCGGAACGCAGCAAGGCGCGCGGCGTCACTCCGGACGCCTATATGCGCGGCAACCTTTTGAAGCGCGAGGTGCTGGCAAGCGACGTAGCGGCCGCTTTCGTTCATCTGGCCAAGGCCCGGGCGAGCACCGGGGCGGTCGTCACGGTCGACGGCGGCAATGTCGCCGCCATGCTGCGATGAAGGGGTCAAGATGGCGGGATCCGGGCGGATGGGAATCCCGCCCGCCGCGCGACGCGTCTTGCGCCCGACTGCGGCGGTGCTACACTCCTGTCCTCTGGCGGGCCTGAACGGAGGACATCATGCGCTCCACACTGGTTAAACTGGTCCTGGGCTGCGGACTGGCGGCGGCGTTCGCGGCGCCCACGATGGCGTGCGAGTTCTATAAGCAGACGGTGAAGACCGATCAGACGGTGGCTCAGTCGCAGCAAACTCCCGATCCGAGCCAGACCTCGACCACGGATACGCCGCAAACCGCCGAATCCCAACCGGCGCCGAACGCGGGCTCGAACTGACAAAGCGCTGCGGCGCGGTCGCTGACCGCGTCGCATGCCATTTGGTGGCGGCTCAACAGGCGTCCTGTCGGACCGCCTGATTTATGTGCGGGCGGCGTTGCCGCTGAAATTCGCCGGCCGCTTCTCCAGAAACGCGCGTACGCCTTCGACATATTCGTCCCGCCCCCCGGCCTCGCGCTGCAAGTCGCGCTCGAGGTCGAGCTGGGTGTCGAGGCTCGCGCCGGGAGAGGCGGCGAGCGCGCGCTTGATGAGGCCGAGCGTGTGCGTCGGGCCGGCCGCAAGGCGCTCGGTGATCGTGCGCGCCTCACCGATCAGGTCCTCATCGTCCACTGCGCGGTAGATCATCCCCCAGGCTTCGGCCTGTTCGGCGCCGATCGGATCGGCGAGCATCATCAGCGCCCGGGCGCGCGCGTCGCCGACGAGGCGCGGCAGGTGAAAAGTGCCGCCGGCGTCGGGAATGAGGCCGATCCGGGCGAAGGCTTGCAGGAACTTGGCCGACTTGGCCGCCAGCACGATGTCGCAGGCGAGCGCAATATTGGCGCCCGCCCCCGCAGCCGGGCCGTTGACCGCGCAGACGACCGGCTTCGGGAGACCGCGTATCGCGCGAATGAGCGGATTGATCCCCTTTTCGAGCGATTGGCCGAGATCGGGCCGGGCTTCGCCGGGGGCGAACGCGCGGGTTGACGAGGTCCGCTCCGGCGCAGAAGCCTCTGCCCGCGCCGGTGATGAGCACCGCGCGACAGCCGGGCTCAGCCGCCGCACGTCCGACCGCCGCCTTGAGCGCCTCGACGAGAGCAATATTGAGGGCGTTCAGGCGCTCGGGGCGGTTCAGGGTCAGCGTCAGGACACCGGCCTCGAGCTGCTCCAATAGCACCGGCGGAGACGAGGCCTCGGGGCTTGCTGTCACAGGCGTTCTCCCCTGAATTCGTCTATCGCCGTCACAGGGCGCGAGTGTCTATACTAGACGCACGCGAGCGGAGACGACAATGGGACGATGGAGCGTTGGTTGCGCCGACGGTTGTGCACGACCTCATCCTGAGGCGGCCTCGCGTGAGCCGGGCCCTCGACCCATTGTGCTCATTTGAACCTGCGAGGGCTTGAGCCATGACCGCCGAAGCCTTCATCTGCGACTACGTCCGCACCCCGATCGGGCGCTACGGCGGAGCGCTGGCGCCAATGCGCGCGGACGATCTCGCTGCGGCGCCGATCCGCGAGCTCATGCGCCGGCATCCGGGCTTGAGCGAAAAGATCGATGAGGTCTTCCTCGGCTGCGCCAACCAGGCTGGCGAGGACAACCGCAATCTCGCCCGCATGGCGCTTCTGCTCGCGGGCCTGCCGGAATCGATTCCGGGCGCGACCATCAACCGCCTGTGCGCCTCGGGCATGGATGCGGTCGCGGCGGCGGCGCGGGCGATCAAGGCCGGCGAGATCGAGCTTGCCGTCGCTGGCGGCGCCGAATCGATGACCCGCGCGCCGTTCGTGATTGGAAAGGCGGGAACCGCGTTCCAGCGCTCGGCCGAAGTCTTCGACACCACCATCGGCTGGCGGTTCGTCAATCCGATGATGAAAAAGCTCTACGGGGTCGATTCGATGCCCGAGACGGCCCAGAATGTCGCCGACGAATACCAGGTCTCGCGCGCCGACCAGGATGCATTCGCGCTGCGGTCGCAACGCCGGGCGGCCGCGGCCCAGGCGAAGGGAACGTTCGAGGCGGAGATCGCGCCGGTGGAGATCAAGGACCGCAAGGGCGGCGTGACCCGCATCGAGAAGGACGAGCATCTCCGCCCCGACACGACCCTCGAGGCCCTGGCGAAGCTCGCCGGGATCGTGCGCCCGGACGGCAGCGTAACCGCGGGCAATGCGTCGGGCGTCAACGACGGCGCGGCCGCGCTGATCGTCGCCTCGGCCGAAGCCGCCGAAGCGCACGGGCTCACGCCGGTCGCGCGCATCCTGGGCTTCGCGTCGGCCGGGGTCGCGCCGAGGGTGATGGGCGTCGGGCCGATACCGGCGGTTACGAAGCTCTGCGAGCGGCTGAAGCTCACGCCGGAGAGCTTCGACGTCGTGGAGTTCAACGAGGCGTTCGCCTCGCAGGCGCTCGCGTGCCTGCGCGGCCTCGGTCTTGAGGATGACTCCGATCGCGTCAATCCGAATGGCGGGGCGATCGCGCTCGGCCATCCGCTCGGCATGTCAGGCGCCCGTATGGCGGGCGCCGCTGCGCTCGAGCTCAAACGCCGCGGCGGCCGCTACGCGCTCGCCACGATGTGCGTCGGCGTCGGCCAGGGCGCGGCGCTGGCGCTCGAGCGCGTCTGATCGTCCCACCAACGGGCGGCGAGACTGGCGATTTCGCCGGCCCGATCCGATATACGATCGAGAGGGCTCAACGGCTCGCATGACGAGCCGAGGGAAAAGGAGGATGGTCGATGACGTCCCAAAGTCACGCCGTGTTGCGCAAGGTGACGCTGAACGCCGCGCGTTCGAAGCAATTCCCCGACGGATCGATCCGGCACGGCTATGACTTTGTCGCCCCCCTGACCGCCGGCGGCCACATCGACCTTGAAGCCTGGAAGAGCCATCGCGGCGAATGTTTCGCTCACCGCTTCTGGGGCGACGAGCCGGCGATGCGCGGCCTCCTCATTCATCACGCAGGGGGCCGCGGCGGCTCGACCTGGGCCTTCGAATGGAAGGGAGGAACCAAAGACGCCGAGGAGGAGGAAGGTTTCCGCTTCGGCGACCACGCTTTCAAGGTCGGCGAGTACGTGTCGGTGCGCGAGGAAGACGGGGAACTCCTGACATTCCGCGTGGTCGGCGTCGGCCAGCCATAGTCCTGCCTCCGTAAGCTGGCGAAGGGAGTAGCCACGCCGCCCGCGTCCGCCTAGTCTTTGCGGCAGCAAAGGAAAGTCCACCCGTGTCTCCACTCTCCGTCCGCAAGCGCGAAGGCCGTCTGTCGAGCGAGACGGTCGCCGCGCTTAACGCCGATCTCGCCGCCCGCTTCGGCAATCGCTTCACCGCCTCCGAAGCGATTCGCAAGGCGCATGGGCACACGCTGACCTGGCTCAAGAACGAGCCGCCGGACGCAGTGGTCTTCGCGGAGACCAGGGACGACGTGATCGACCTCGTGAAGCTCTGCGCCCGGCATGACGCGCCGATCGTGCCGTTCGGCGTCGGCTCGTCGCTCGAGGGTCACGTCAACGCGCCGCATGGCGGCGTCTCGCTCGACTGCTCGCGCATGAATGCGGTGACCGCCGTCAACGCCGACGATCTCGACTGCGTGGTCGAGCCCGGCGTCACCCGCAAGCAGCTCAACGAGCACCTTCGCGACAGCGGCCTCTTCTTCCCGATCGACCCGGGCGCCGACGCCTCGCTCGGCGGCATGGCCGCGACCCGCGCCTCGGGCACCAACGCCGTGCGCTACGGCACGATGAAGGACGTGGTGCTGTCGCTCGGCGTCGTCGTCGCCGACGGATCGTTCCTGCGCACCGGCACGCGGGCGAAGAAGTCCTCAGCCGGATACGACCTCACCCATCTTTTCATCGGCTCGGAAGGCACGCTCGGCGTGATCGTCGAGATCGCGCTTCGGCTCTCGGGCATCCCCGAGGCGATCGCCGCCGGCACATGCTCGTTCCCCGACGTGCGCTCGGCCTGCGAGACGACGATCGAGACCATCCAGTCGGGCCTGCCGATCGCCCGCGTCGAGCTTGTCGATGCGCTGTCGGTGCACGCGTTCAACACCTACTCCAAGCTCTCGCTGCCCGAGCAGCCGATGCTGATGGTGGAGTTCCACGGAACCGAGGCGAGCGTCGCCGAACAGGCGAGCCGTTTCGGCGAGATCGCCGCCGGCCACGGCGCCGGCCCGTTCGCCTCCGCGACCCGGCCCGAGGAACGCAGCAAGCTGTGGCAGGCGCGTCATGACACCTACTGGGCGCAAATGACGCTGCGCCCCGGCGCGCGGCCGTTCGCTACCGACGCCTGCGTGCCGATCTCGCGTCTTGCCGACTGCGTCGACGAGACGCTCGCCGACATCGCCCGCAGCGGCCTCGTCGCGCCGATCGTCGGCCATGTCGGCGATGGCAATTTCCACGTGAGTCCGCTGATCGACATGGCAAACCCAGCCGAGATCGATGCGGCGGAAGGCTTCACCGCCCGACTCGCCCATCGCGCCATTGCCATGGGCGGCACCTGCACCGGCGAGCACGGCGTCGGCCAGAAGAAACGAGACTACATGGACGAAGAACACGGCGCGATCGCGCTCGACCTCATGCGACGCGTCAAGGCGTCGTTCGATCCGACGAACATCTTCAATCCGGGCAAGGTGTTTTTCGCCTGAAATGGGCGCCGATCGACGGCGCGAGTTCTCTTTCCGAGCCAATAGATGTGGAGGCGAACAGTGAAAATCGCCATTCTGGCGTGGGGATCACTGGTGTGGGATCCGCGCGACCTCAAGACCGCCGCCGAATTCGTTCCGAACGGCCCGCTGCTGCCGATCGAATTCTGCCGGGTTTCGAAGGACGGACGCCTCACGCTCGCGATCGACGAGAGGTTCGGAGACGTGTGCACGAGCTATTCCGCCCCATGCGCGCTCGATGATCTCAATCAAGCGATCGAGAACCTTCGGCTTCGGGAGGGGACATCCGCATCGAACATCGGGTTTGTCGAGCCGGCGTCGGACCGGCAAAGCGAGGTCGCGGCGGAGCGCCATCCGCAGGCTGTCGCGACGATCGCCGCCTGGGTGGAGTTCGAGCGGCTACGACGCCGCGATCTGGACCGCGCTCGCGAGCAACTTCGACGAGTGGGGCAAGGGCGGCGAGCCATTTTCCGTAACGGCGGCGATCCGATATCTCGAGGCGCTCAAGGCAAAGAACCCCGAGGCGTTCGACCGCGCGCTCGACTATATCCGGAAGGCGCCGGCCGAGGTCCAGACGCCGGTTCGCGACGCAGTCGCCAGGCGCTGGCCTTGAGGAGCCGGGAGCCGCATAACGCGGATCCAGGTCATTTGCGGTAATCGCGGTCCAATTCGCGGCACGCGCAATACTTTCGCTCGAATTGAGGCGCATTACTGTCTTCGCAGGGGAACGAAGACGGCGGCGGCGCGTTCTTTAGCCGGCGGGGAACGGAGGCGAATGCCGATGTTCACTTTGATCGCCCATGAGCTATGGCGCCTGCCGGAGCGGAAGACCGGCCTGCTCGATAGATTGTGGCGTGGGTTGCGACCGCCTCGCCTTGCAGAGATCGAGCAGGACGAAGATCGTTGCCTCGAGGCTATGCAGCACTGGCATGACCCCGCCGACAGACAGAGAACGCTACGCTGCCGATGCGGTCGTCATGCGTTGGTCGACGACAATCCGGCGTCAGGCTGAAACGCTCGGCGCGAAGCCATTCATCGACATTTCCGGGCCAGCTTGAAGTTTTGAAGCGCGCGCTTCAAGAGTTGCTCGACGCACAGCTTCCTCGCGCGAGACCCGGATGCCGCTTCGAATAGAAGACTACGCCATCATCGGAAACTGCGAGACGGCAGCCTTGGTCGGGCGCGACGGCTCGATTGACTGGCTGTGCGTGCCGCGTTTCGACAGCGGCGCATGTTTTTGCGCGCTTCTCGGCGGTCCGGAGCACGGAAGGTGGCTGATCGCGCCGACACAAGACGATGTTCGGATCACGCGACAATACCGTGGCGATACCCTGATCCTCGAAACGGTCTTCGAAGTGGCGGACGGGTCGGTTTCTCTGATCGACTTCATGTACCGGCGCGACGGGTCTTCGGAGCTCGTGCGCATCGTCAAGGGCCTTCGGGGCCAAGTCTCGATGCGGACCGAGCTCATCGTGCGGTTCGACTACGGCTCTATCGTGCCGTGGGTGTTCCAACAGGAGGATGGCCGGCTTCAATTCATTGCCGGTCCCAACAAACTTCTGCTCGACACCAATGTTCAGACGCGCGGGGAGGATCTTCGCACTGTAGGGGATTTCACAGTCCGCGAGGGGGAGGAGGCGAGCTTCGTCCTCAACTGGTCCGCGTCATTTCGCACAGCTCCCCCGCCCCTCTCAGGGGAGGAACTCGCTGAGGCGCGCCATCAAGTCACTTCCTTCTGGACGGGATGGGCGGCTCACTTCAAGCCGGCGGACAGCTGGGGCGACGCCGTTCTTCGCTCGCTTCTCACCTTGAAAGCGCTCGCGCACTGGGAGACCGGGGGGATTGTCGCGGCGGCGACGACATCCTTGCCCGAACAGCTGGGCGGGCCGCGCAATTGGGACTACCGATTTTGCTGGCTTCGGGACGCGACGTTCACCCTCTATGCGCTCATTGGCGCCGGCATGCTCGATGAGGCCAAGGCATGGCACGAGTGGCTCCTGCGCGCGGTGGCCGGAGCGCCCGACGACCTGCAAATACTTTACGGCGTCGCGGGCGAGCGACGGCTCGAGGAATATGAACTTCCCTGGCTCCCGGGCTACGAACGCTCAGCGCCGGTGCGCGTCGGCAACGGGGCGGTCAAGCAGCTCCAACTCGACGTCTATGGCGAAGTGCTGGACGCCTTTTATCTCGCGCGCCATGCGGGTCTCTCGACCAGCGAGGCGACCTGGGCGCTCGAATGCGCATTGATTTCGCACCTCGAGAAGATCTGGCGGGAGCCCGACGAAGGCATCTGGGAAGTGCGTGGCGGACGGCGTCACTTTACTCACTCGAAGGTCATGGCGTGGGTTGCGTTCGATCGGGCGGTGCGCTCAATCGAGGAATTCGGACTCGAAGGACCGCTCGAGCGCTGGCAGGAAGTCCGGGCTGCTATCCATGCGGAGGTGTGCGAGCGCGGGTACGATCCCAAGCAAGACACGTTCGTGCAATCTTTCGGCGATACGACTCTAGACGCGAGTCTGCTGCTCGTTCCCATCGTCGGCTTTTTGCCGCCTGACGATCCCCGCGTCAAAGGCACCGTGGCGGCAATTGAACGCACGCTCCTTCGCGACGGATTCGTGCTGCGCTATGACACCGGCGCCGGCGTTGATGGCCTGCCGCCAGGCGAAGGCGCTTTTCTCGCCTGCAGCTTCTGGCTTGTCGACAACTATGTGCTGCTGGGGCGGTACGACGAGGCTCAAGCTCTGTTCGAGCGTCTGCTGGCGCTGCGCAACGACGTCGGGTTGCTGGCGGAGGAGTACGATCCCCACAACCGCCGTCAGCTTGGCAACTTCCCGCAGGCTTTCTCGCATCTTGCGCTCATCAATGCGGCCCATAACCTCAGCACGGCGAGAGGCGCGGCGCGACTGCGCTCGCAAAAATCCGGCCCCGCCCGGCCGGAGCCAGAGGCGGGCGCGGGCTAGGCCTTGAGCCGCATGCCGCAGGCGGTCACTTGCCGACCACCCCGTCGAGCCAGGCGATGAGGTCGCGCGTCACCTCGTCGCGGTTGGTCTCGTTCAGCGTCTCGTGCCGCGCGTCCGGATAGATGCGGGTCGTGAGCCGGGTGAGGCCTGCGCTCTTCAGTGCATCGATGAGGCCCGTAACGTTGGCCCCGACCGGATCGCGCTCGCCGGAAAAGACGTAGATCGGCATGTCCTTCCGGATGCGGGCGAGGCGTTCAGGCGCGAGGAGGCCGGGCAGCGCGTCGAGGACGTCGATGGCGAGCTGGTTCGTGAAGGGGAAGCCGCAGTAAGGATCGGCCACGTAGGCGTCGACCTCCTTCAAGTCGCGCGACAGCCAGTCGAACGCGGTTCGCGCCGGCTCGAATGGTTTGTTGTAGGCGCCGAACCACATCTGGCCGATGAGCTGGCTTTTGCCGTGCTTCCCGAGCCTCAGCCGCTCGAGGCGCGCGATCAGGCGTCCGAGCGTCGCGATCGCCGGCGGCTTGCCGCTCGAACCCGAATAGACCGCGCCGGCGAGCGCGTCGGAGTGCTCTGCGACGAACCCCTGTCCGAGGAACGACCCCAGCGAGTGGCCGAGGAAGATGATCGGAACGCCCGGCTGCTCGCTGGCGATCAAGCGATTCATGGTCCAGAGATCGTCGACGACCTTGCCCCAGCCCCCTTGGTCGGCGAAATGGCCGAGATCAGCCGGCGCGGCCTTGGGCCCGTGCCCGCGATGGTCGTTGGCGTAGGCCGCGTAGCCGGCGGCGTTGAGCGCCGCGGCGAGGCGCGCGTAACGGGCGCTGTGCTCGGAGAGGCCATGCGCGATCTGCACGACCGCCCGCGGCCGCCCCTCCGGCAGCCAGCGGCGAGCCAGAAGGCTCTGGCCATCGTCGGCGCGAAGCTCGAACTCACTCTCCGGCATCGCCTCTCCTCAGAACCCAGGCTGAGAAAACCCGCCTTTCAGGCCACGCTCGCCCGCCCAGGGCCGCCGCGTCAAGCAGGCCGTGACGACCGGCCGAGGCCGCCGATGATCGCATTCGGATCGAGACGTCGCGACCCCAGTTGCCAAATCCAAGAATTGTCGTTCTACTCAGATTGGATCGGTCACAGTCGATCTCTCGCGCCCCGACTGGGCGGCATCGGAAAAGGCGGCCTCCCCGAATTGAGGCGTTCCGACCGTCCGGGGATAGCGCGAGCAAGAGCTGAACAAAAGGAGGAGCGCTATGAAAAAATGGCTGGGCGTCACCGCGATTGTCGCTGCAACGGGTCTCTGGAGTTCGGGCGCCTTCGCGCAGACGGGCGCGATCAATAAGGCGGTCGGCGGTTATACCTGGGAGGACGCCGCGAAAGAGGCGCCGACCACCAAGAAGGACGGCAAGCCGCTCACCTTCGCGATCATCACCCACACCGCGGGCAACGGCTTCTTCGATCCGGTCTATGTCGGCGCTCAGGTGGCCGCCAACGCCTTCGGCATCAACCTGATCAAGCTCGGGTCGGAAGCGCCGATGGACGACATCCCGCGCGAGATCCAGATTCTGAACCAGATCGTCAACGATCCGACGATCAACGGCGTGATCATGACGACGCCCCAGGTCGGCGCCTATAACGATCTCGTCAAGAAGCTCGAGGATCGCGGGGTCGTCGTGGCGACGACCAACTCGTTCGACGGGACGCTGCTCGACCGGAGCAACATCAGCCACACCGGCCAGGACGCCTCGGCAGCCGCGATTGGCGGCGAAGCGATCGTCAAATGCCTCATCAAGAACAACATCAAGGGCGGTTCGATCCTGTTCCCGAATACAGTGCCGGTCGGCAACATCGAGGTCAACAATCGCGTGACCGCGGCGTTCCAGGCGACCGTCAAGGCGCTCAAGGCCGCGAACCGGCTGCAGGATTTCAAGGTTGACGCCGGGCCCAACAACATCGGGGTCGACGTCGGCGCCGATATCACGCCCGCGCCAATCGTCCAGTTGATCGAAAGCCGCAAGGACGTCGTCGGACTCTTCGGACCGAACGGCGGCGTGACCCCGGCGATCGGCGACGCGATCTCGCAGCTCAAGCTCAACGGCAAGATCTGCGCTTTCGGCTTCGACCTTGGCCCGAAACAGCTCGAGCAGATCAAGACCGGCGCGCTGCAGGGCTCTCTCGGACAGCAGCCCTTCCTGCAGGGCTTCTATCCGGTCGTGCAGCTCTATCTGCAGATTGACCGCAACATCTCGGCAGCGAATTTGGACACCCGCGCCCAGCTCGTGACCAAGGACAATGTCGAGAAGGTCGGCAAGCGCTTCGAGAACTGACCCACCAAGCCGCAGGCGGCTCGGGAGGGCCTTGCGGCCCGCCCGGGCCCCCTCTTGCGACCCCAATATCGTGCGCTCAAATCCCGCGGACCGTCGCCCGCAAGGCGGCGGCCGCGCCGCAGAAGGAGGCCCTCGCTTGACCTGGCGCGACCGCCTCCGGGCGCGAAGAGACGCCGCTTTCCTGGCGTCGCGAAGGCCTCGTTCGACCCGGCTCCCTGCATGACCGCCGTCGCCGAAGACAGCAGGGTCCGCGACGCCGGCCGCGAGGCTCCTCTCATCTTTGGCGGCTGGGAGGTCGGCCTCCTCGCCATCATGGCCATCCTCTACTCGGCCGGCCTTTATCTCAATCCCGCCTTTTTTGGCTCGACCGACGCGCTCTTTTCCGTCCTGCGCGACGCCTCTCGCTACGGCGTGCTGGCAATCGGCATGACCTTCGTCATCGTCAACAAGGAGCTGGACCTCTCGGTCGGCTCGACCTTCGGCCTCACCGCAGCGATCTTCGGGGTGATCTTCGCTCCGACCTATTTTGACATGGGGATATGGACGGCTGTCGCCTGGTGCCTCGTCATGGGGCTTACGGTCGGGCTGATCAATGGCTTCCTGGTCACCGTCCTTGAAGTGCCGGCGTTCATCGCCACGCTGACGATGCTGTTCATCGGCCGGGGCGTGATCCTCGGCGTCACCGGAGGCAAGAACATCGCGTTCGAGATCAAGGCGGGGGAATTTCCGGCCTTCTTCCATCTCGGCGAAATCAACGCGTTCGGCTTCAACAACCAGATCATTCTCTTCGTCATCATCGCCGCGATCGCCGCCACCGCCCTCGCGTATACGACCATCGGCTGGACGACCTATTCGGTCGGCGGCAACGAGCAGGCGGCGCGTTACGCCGGCATCAACACCCGCTTCGTGCGGATGCGCTCCTACGTGCTTTCGTCGCTTTGCGCGGTGACCGCGGGGCTCATGAGCGTCGCCCAGAACAAGGACGCCGATCCCCTGGCCGGCTTCGGCCTGGAGCTTATCGCCATTTCGTCGGTCATCGTCGGAGGGGCGGCCATTTTCGGCGGCCGCGGGCGGATCCTCGGCTCCTGCCTCGGCGCGATTCTCATCGGGCTCATCGACAAGGTCCTGCGCGAAGGCGTGCCCACCACCCGCACGATCGATCTCGGCAACGGCGACACCGCCCAGGTGGCGGCGGTGACGCAATTGCCGCCCGGCGCGGTTCCCGCCTTCCTCGGCGTCGTCCTGATCATCGCGGTTCTCATCGAGCCCTGGCTCGTCAGGCGCCGCGCCATTCCCCGCCTCTGGGCCTGGCTCCGCGGCCGGCCGCCGCCTCCGGTTCCCGATCTCGGCGGCATTGCGATCGCCAGCGCTCCGACCCGCGGCGCAACGGTGCAGGCGCGCGGACTGGGCAAACGCGGCATCGCAGCCTTCTTCTATCGCCGGGATGCGGCTGCGGTGATCCTCATGGTCGCGCTTTGGCTGTTCGGCTGGTGGGCGCGGCCCGATTTCTGGGCCGGCCTCGACAACAGTTTTGCGACGCTGCTCGCCTTTTCGGAGATCGCGCTGCTCGCCGTCGGCCTCACCTTCGTGATGGCGAACGGCGACATCGACCTTTCGGTCGGCTCGGTGCTTGCGCTCTCCGGCGCGGTCGCGGCGGTGATCATGAAGGACACGACCTGGGGACCGCTGGCGGCGGTCGGCGGCGGACTCCTCGCCGGCGTGATCGCCGGCCTCATCAACGGCTGGCTCACCGCCTACGTCGGCTTGCCCGCCTTCATCGCCACGCTCGGGACGTTCTACTGGGCGCGCGGCATCGGCTCGTCGATCGTCGCCGGCACCCAGCTCAACGGCTTTCCGGAGTCGTTCAACCTGATTGGACGAAACCTTTACGAGCTCCTCGACGTCATGGGCATGGCGCCCGCCGGCGGATTGTGGCTTGCGATCGCCAAGGCGGTCAGCGTGCAGACAATCTTCGTTCTCTTCGTCGCGCTCATTGCGGGGGTCGTGCTCGCCCATACGACCTTCGGCGAGAAGGTCTACGCGATCGGCGGCAACGAACGGGCTGCGAATTTCGCCGGCATCAACACGCGGCGGGTCCGCTTCACGTCCTTCCTGATCTCATCGATCTGCGCCGCCTCTGCGGGAATCATCTACGACGCCTTCTATCGCAGCTTCATTCCGACCGCCGGGCAATTGCGCGAGCTCGACAGCATCTCCTCGATCATCATCGGCGGCGGATCGATCTTCGGCGGCTACGGCACGATGATCGGCTCGCTTGCGGGCGCCGCCGTCATCACGCTCATCCGTTCGCTTCTCTCGTTGCAGATCATCCTGAAGGACGGCTCATCCTTCGTCCTGCCGCAGCAATGGCAGAACGTGTTCATCGGCCTCATTCTGATCGTCGCGGTGGTCGGCGACATCTGGCTCCGCCAGAACAATATCCTCGGCCGGTGGTTCGGCCGGAAACGAGCGCGCGAGGAAGGCCCGGCCCTGGCCGAGCCGGTCAAAAAGGCAGAAGCATGACCCGTCCGATGGTTGAGATGCGCTCGATCGACAAAAGCTTCGGTCCGGTGAGGGCGCTGGTCGAGGTCCATCTGTCCCTCATGCCGGGCGAGGTCCTCGGCCTCGTCGGCGACAACTCGGCCGGCAAGTCGACGCTCATGAAGATCATGACCGGCGCCTACCAGCGGGACTCGGGCGAAGTCTTCATCGACGGAGAGCCCGTGCACTTCAGGAGCCCGCACGAGAGCCGGGATCTCGGCATCGAGATGATCTACCAGGACTTCGCGCTGTGCGGAAACCTCGACGTCAGCCAGAACATCTTCCTGGGCCGGTGGCCTCGCCGCTTCGGAATCTTCGTCGACCGCCCCCGCATGCATCAGGACGCGCGAACGATCCTTGACCGCCTCAAGGTCGACGTGACCTCGGTCTATCAGAAGGTCGAAAGCCTTTCGGGCGGGCGCCAGCAGTCCGTGGCCATCGCGCGGGCCATTTCCTTCGAGCCCAAGGTCGTGATTTTCGACGAACCCACCGCCAACCTGTCGGTGACGGCGACCAACCGTTTGCTGGAAACGATCCTCGAGCTGAAAAGACACCGCGTGTCGCAAATCATCATCTCGCATCGCCTGACCGACATCTTCGAGGTCGGCGATCGGGTGATGGTGCTGAAGCGGGGACGCAATGTCGGCGAGCGAGCCATTGCCGACACGACGGAAAAGGAAGTGCTCGAACTGATCGTCTCTGGAGTGCCGGAAAAGATCGCCGACGCCGCTCTGAGTTCCTAAGCGGGCGCTGTGCTCGGCAAGCCCGAAGCCGCCCGTCCTCGGCGCCGAGTTCGAACTCCGTCGCCGGCATCCCCTCGCCAATCCTCGGACGGCAGCCCTCAGAGCCCGCTGCCAGTCGACTTGATGTGTTCGCCGAGCCGCACCAGAGCCTGTCGGAAAGGCGGCCGCCAGCGCGCGAGGCCTATTCCGATTATCAGACGATGAGAGAGTGCTTGCCGTAAAACAGAAGTCATGCTAGGTTTCCCAGCATGAAATCACCTCGGCTGGCGTGGAAAGGATTTTGCCGTATTCCCCAAAGTCCGCCCGTTGGAGACGGAAATTTTGTCCGGCGCTACGGCCTCGTATGCCACTGAAAACGCTCGTTTACGACGAGAGAATCCAAGACAATCCAAGCTTCCGCATCCCTCGCTCGAGGGGTGTTCCAGGGGCCAACCCGCGGGTAACCAAGAAATTCCAAGAAAGAGGCCTAATATACATTTTCGCATCGCCTATTAAGGCCGCTCCAAAGCGGCTTTGAGGGACGCGGCGGTCCGGAAATTCCTCCTCGCCGAATCGGACGCGATCGGTTAGGAGAGAAGCCCCATGGCGCGGTTTATCTTCATCACCGGCGGCGTGGTCTCCTCACTTGGCAAGGGTCTGGCTTCGGCGGCTCTCGGCGCGCTCCTGCAGGCGCGCGGCTATACGGTGCGGCTGCGCAAGCTCGACCCCTATCTCAACGTCGATCCCGGCACGATGAGCCCGACCCAGCACGGCGAGGTGTTCGTCACTGACGACGGCGCCGAGACCGACCTCGACCTCGGCCATTACGAGCGTTTCACCGGCCGCAGCGCCAACCGGCAGGACAACATCACCACCGGCCGCATCTATCAGGAGATCATCGCCAAGGAGCGGCGCGGAGAATTCCTCGGCGCGACGGTGCAGGTGATCCCGCATGTCACCAATGCGATCAAGGACTTCATCCTCGAGGGCAACGAGGGCTTCGATTTCGTCCTGGTCGAGATCGGCGGCACGGTCGGCGACATCGAAGGCCTGCCGTTCTTCGAGGCGATCCGGCAGCTCGGCAACGACCTGCCGCGCGGGCATGTCGTATTCATCCACTTGACCCTTCTGCCTTTCATCCCGACCGCTGGCGAGCTCAAGACCAAGCCGACCCAGCACTCGGTCAAGGAATTGCGCTCGATCGGCATCCAGCCGCACATCCTGCTCTGCCGGTGCGACCGCGAGATCCCCCGCGAGGAGCGGCGCAAGCTCGCCCTCTTCTGCAACGTGCGCGAAGGCGCCGTCATCGAGGCGCGCGACGCGCGGTCGATCTACGACGTGCCGGCGCTCTATCACGCAGCCGGCCTCGACCGCGAAGTGCTGGCCGCCTTCGGCATCGAGCCCGCGCCCAAGCCCGACATGCGCCGCTGGGACAGCGTCTCCCGGGCCTACCACAATCCCGAGGGCGAGGTGTCGATCGCGGTCGTCGGCAAGTATACGGGCTTGAAGGACGCCTATAAGTCGCTGATCGAGGCCCTGACCCACGGCGGAATGGCCAATCATGTTCGCGTCAAGCTCGACTGGATCGAAAGCGAGATTTTCGAAAGCGCCGACCCGGCGCCACGGCTCGAGGGCGTCAACGGCATTCTCGTGCCGGGCGGGTTCGGCGCGCGTGGCGCGGAGGGCAAGATCCTGGCCGCGCGGTTCGCGCGAGAGCGCAAGGTGCCCTACTTCGGCATCTGCTTCGGCATGCAGATGGCGGTCATCGAGGCCACCCGTTCACTCGCCGGACTGCCCGAGGCCAATTCGACCGAGTTCGGCCCGACGCCCGAGCCGGTCGTCGGCCTCATGACTGAATGGCTGCGCGGCAACGAGCTCGAGCGGCGCCAGGCCGCCGGCGATCTCGGCGGCACAATGCGACTCGGCGCCTATCGCGCCGATCTCAAGCCGGGCTCGCGGATCGCCGGCATCTACGGCGAGACGGAGATCTCGGAGCGCCACCGCCACCGCTACGAGGTCAACACCGCCTACCGGGCGCGCCTGGAGGCGAAGGGCCTCGTATTCGCAGGCATGTCGCCCGACGGGCTGCTGCCAGAGACGGTCGAATTCGCCGATCATCCGTGGTTCATCGGCGTCCAGTTCCACCCAGAACTCAAGTCGCGTCCGTTCGAGCCCCACCCGCTGTTCGCGAGCTTCATCGCCGCCGCGAAAGCGCAGAGCCGGCTGGTGTAAGGCGCGGCAGCGGCCGGAATTGGAAAACGCGGCCATTCTGCGCTCGTGCCCGCGGCAATTCCGTTTTCGCTCTCGATTACGCCATCGCGTGGCGCCGCGCCCGAAATCCTGCCAGGCCGAGTCCGCCGAGGCCCATGAGGAGCCAAGTGGCCGGCTCGGGAACGGGGACGGTCGTCAAGCGAATGTCGTTGCCCACGAGGCCGGCATCGGCGTTGTACGTGTAATCGATGCTGAAGCGATACCAGGTCCCGTCAAAAGCGGCGTTTACAAATTGCCCGTCACTGAACAAACCAGATACGGGGTCCGTCCCGTCGTTGGCGACAATGTCGAAGCCCTCGCCCAGCGTTGGCGCGGACAAAAGATCGAGGACAAGGTTCGCACCGTTCAAGGCGAGCGCGCCGGTCACGTTCAGGACGTCGTTCAAGCCCTGGCCCTGCGAGTTGGTCGGGTCGAGATCGATCATGAGGACGCTGTCCGCCTTGAGGGTCGTGTCGCCGACGTTCAGCGCGCCGACTCCGCTCGCGCCCGGCGACAGCCGCGCGCCCGCGTCCACGGTCACTGGCCCAGAGATCGCGCCTCCCATATTCGCTGCGCCGCTGACGACCTCGACATCGGCGAAGTTCGACACGGCGCCGGAGTAGCTGAAGCTGTGACCCTTGCCGATGTCGAGATACATCTCGTTCACGCCTCCGACGCCGCCGGAGATATCGCCGAGGACTGAAGCCGCGCCGCCGGATATTGTCACCGTATTGTTCCCGGCGCCCAAGGCGATCGCCTTGCCGCTGCTCGAGCCGTCGACGGTTCCGGCGTTCGTGATCGTGACGGGATCGAAGCTGGACGTGGCGTCGATCGCCGCGGTTGTCACGCCGCCGCCCCTTATGGTGGCGCCGGCTTCGTTGTTGATCGCCACCGTGTGACCGGACGCCTGGTCGCCGATCACAGCGATTCCGGAGTCGCTGTCGCCTTGAATCAGGCCGCCAGCCTGATTGGTGACCGTCGTGTCGCCATAAATCGGCTCGCGTTTCCCCGCGTCCGGACCGGTGGTGATGTCGTTGCCGGTGAGCGTGATGCCACGTCCGACAGCGGTCGTGTTGCCCGCAGCGACAGAGCCCTGGATAGTTCCGGAGTTGACGATCGTGCCGCCGCCGACCGACAAGCCCTCGCTTGCCGAACCAACCGCGTTGATCGAGCGGATCGTGCCGGTGTTGGTGATATTCACGAGGCCGTCCACGTCGATGCCGTCGCCGTCGCCGGTTACCCCGTCGCCGGTGATCAGGCCGTGATTGACGACAGTCACCGTCTCGAGAGCTCCAGCGCCGTTCAAGGCGTCAATATTGATGCCGGACCCATTGTCGCCCTGAATTGTCGCTCCGGCGTTGTTGGTGACGCTCATGGTGAAAGTGCTGGTCGCGTCGAGCTGGCCGCCAGTGATTCCGTGCCGTCCGCCTTCGATCAGCCCACCCGAATAGTTGGTGATTTGCACGCCGCTGTTGTTCTGCGCGTCGACGCCGTCGCTGCTGCTGCTGGTGGTCGTCGTGGATTTGATCGTGCCCCAATTGTTGACAACGCCATTGACGCCGGGGCGCACCGCGTCGCCCTCGTTCGCTTGCATGAGGCCATAATTATTGACCGTATTCGCTCCCGAGGTGATCGCGTTAAAGTCCACGACCTGGTTTCCGCTGGCCACGGGATTGTTGATCGAGATCATCTGGCCGTAGTTATTCAGGGTGACGCTGGCCGGCGACTTGTTCATCTGAATCACGTCTCCCTGGGTGGTCTGCATCAGCGCGGTCGAATCTGCGACGCCGCCGCATCCCACCACGCCCGAGGCGCAGCCATTGTAGACCGTGAGGCCGGTGACGCCGGTATTGTCGCGGATCGCCCGGCCGGTTCCCGTCTGCTTGAGCGCGCCCAGATTCGTCAGCGTCGCGTCATTGCCTGAAATCGTCACCGCGGTCGTACCGCCGCTGACGGTGAGCGACCCGGTATCCGTGATTGTGCCGGTCTGCCCGGCGCCGGACCCAAGGGTTTGCGCGGTTGTCGAGGCGTTGCTGATGGTGAAGGTGCCGCCGAACGCGGGCGGCGTCGCCAACAGGCCCAAGGCCGCGATGGCTGCAGTTTGAAGCAGGATGGTCTTCATTGAGAGGGTCCGAGATAGGGGTTGCAACATGCGGCGACCGCCCCCTCCCGGCGAGAGGGGTCCGCGCCGCACAGGATCATGCGGGCCTTCTATGACTGTCGCGTGTCGCGGAGGCCGCCAAAGGTTGACGGAGCAAGCCGCGCGGCTATAGACCCCTTTTCGCCGAACCGCCGTAGTCCGGCGGGGACGGACCTTTTCGGGCGGACCGGCGAGGCGTCGTTTCAGACTTGGGAAGGATGGCCGAGTGGTTTAAGGCAGCGGTCTTGAAAACCGCCGTGGGCGCAAGTCCACCGTGAGTTCGAATCTCACTCCTTCCGCCAGCGCGCGAGCCCGCTCCTCGATCCCGCAAGCCTTGCAAAGACCTCAAGAAAGGCGCTGTCTTCGATGCTCACGGCCCCGCGATGACCGCGTCCGTCCTGTTCACCCTCGGAACTCGCGGCTCGCCCTTGGCGCTCGCGCAGGCGAACGAGGCGCGCCGGCTTCTCGCCGAGGCGCACGGCTGGGAGGTCGAGCGGATCGCGCTTCAGGTCATCCGCACAAGCGGCGACAGCATCCAGGATCAGCCGCTGGCTGAGGCCGGCGGCAAGGGCCTTTTCACCAAGGAGATCGACGCGGCGCTCCTCGCCGGCGTGATCGACGCGGCGGTTCATTCGGCCAAGGACCTGCCGTCGGTCATGCCCGAGGGGCTGGCGATGGCAGCCTGTCTCGAGCGCGAGGATGTGCGCGACGCTCTCATCTCGGCGTTCGCGGACACGGTCGAGGGCCTGCCGCACGGGGCGACCTTCGGCGCCGCGTCGCTCCGCCGCCAGGCTCAGGCCTTGCGGCTGCGGCCGGATCTGAAGTCGACATTGCTGCGCGGCAATGTCGAGACGCGGCTCAAGAAGGCCGAGGCCGGTGAGATCGGCGCGACGCTGCTGGCGCTCGCGGGCCTCAAGCGGCTCGGCCTCGCCGAGCGCGCCTGCGCAGTGCTCGACCTCGACGCGTTCCTGCCCGCGCCTGGCCAGGGCGCGATCGCCATCACCGCGCGCGGCGCCGATGCGCCCGCGCTGCGGGCGCTCGAGCCGATCTCGGACGCTGAGACCTCGGCGGAGATCACTGCGGAGCGCGCCTTCCTGGCCGAGCTTGAAGGGTCCTGCCGCACCCCGATCGCCGGCCTTGCCCGGCTTGAGGCCGGGAGGCTCCGGCTGCGGGGCGAGGTGCTGCGCGCGGATGGCTCCGAGCGCTTTGACATCGCCATAGAGGGCGCTTCCGCCGACGCCAACCGGCTTGGGCGGGAAGCTGGACGCGAACTCAAAGCCCGCCTGCCCGAAGGGGTGTTGGCGGATACTCGCTGACTTAACGACCACGGATGGTGTTTGTTTGTCTTTTCTCGAAGCCAAATGCAAACTTATCAAAACCCAGCAAAAGCCTGGGCAGCGCCCAAACCAAACCCATCAAAGGAAAAGGCTTGGGTTTCCTTTGATCGGCTTGTCCGAATTGAGACGTTTCAATTTGTTATGCTGACTTCCAGAGGCCCCTGCTCCGCACGGTTTACTACGGCTCGCGATCTGGATGCGATGCCTTTGAATTTCGGCTTAAGCCTGCCGACTAAAGCCTGTGGTGGAAACATCAGTACTCCAACGCAGGGAGAGGGGTTTGCAAAGTTGACCGAGTATTCAAAGAAGGTATGAACCGCTCTCCCATCTCTCACCGCCTCGCAAAGCAGCGTCGTCGAAGACCAAGCCGCAGCACAAGGCTGGCTTATGATCTCTGAGCAGCTTAAGCGAATGCAACGAGCCGTGACGGCCGTCGGCAGGAGGAAGTCGCAATGATCCACCCATCAACAAAGAAGCGATAATATGCGCTCGCTTCTCGCCTCCACGTCCATCCTGGCGCTGACGATCGGCGCCCATGCCCAGGTCGGTCCTTCCGCCATGCCGGCCGGCCCGCTTCCGGTTCGCCCCGAGTGCGCCGTCCCTCCGCAGCTAACGGACACGTTCAGTCACGTCTGGTATTTCGACCCGGTGAGCGGCCAGCCGCCGAACTATACCCAGGCGGGCGCAATGATCATGGCCCCAATCACGGTTCCGGCCGGGCAGGTGATGAAGGCGTATATCGCCACGCTGACCAACGGCGTATGGTCAAGCCCGCTTGTGACCTTCACGGCGGGGCAGGTCATTCCCAACGGCGGCAACGGCTCGCAGGCCGCGCCATGGAACAATCTCAGCGCGCTCGCCTGGGCCAATAACAACCAGAAGCAGCCCTACCACTATCCGCTGGTGACGAGCGTGCCGACCTACCAGCTCAATTCGAACACCCATGCTTACGGGTTTCTCACCGGCGGCATGCCGGGTGGGGTCCAGCAGTCAGGTCCGATCCAGCCGGGCGATGAAGTCCTGCTGATGGGCGGGAACTACGGGAATGTCGCCATCAATCTTCCCAAAACCGCGGTCGCCAACAGCGCGTGGATCACGGTCACTGCCGCTCCGGGGCAGACGCCGGTCCTGACCGGACTCTCGATCGCCGACACGAATTTGTGGCAGTTCCTCGGCCTCAAGGTCCAGGGCGGCAACATGGTCAGCATCGGAGACGGCGGCGGCGGCGCGCTGACGACGCATGACATCGTCTTTTCTCATATCGACATGTCGAGCGCCGACGACGCGGTTTCGAAGACCTGGACGCAGACGCAATGGGCGAGCCTCGCGGGGAACAGTTTCAGCGCGCTCGGAAGCCACTACGGCGACAACACCTATTGCGTTGGGCTTTTTGCATCGGTGACTCATTCCGTTCACGAAGGCCCGTCGATCAACGCCGCGCATTCCATCGCGGCTTACAACGAGAGCCGCTGGTTCACCGACAATGGCTTCGGCGGCGCCGGAAGCTACAAGGATTTTTTCTTCAACTTCGTCCACGATCCGGTCGATGTCGGGCTGGGCTACCACGTCGATGGCTGGCAGCTCGAGGGCTACCCGCTGTTGCCCGGCGACACCCGCCAGACCTACACGCAAATTCATTTCAACGGCAATCGGCTGATTGATCACTATGATCCGACCGCGCCTTTCCCGACGAAGGCCATGACGATGATGGACGACTACTCGGGGCAGGGAACGATCTGGTGGGACCATCTGCTGATTGAGAACAACGTCTATCTTAGCTCTGGCACATGCATCCTGATGGAGCTTCAGATCACGAACTCGATCATTCGAAACAACACCTGCGTTCCTGCGTCTTGGGCCCAGTGGCCCTTGCCGTCTATCGGCATCGGGCTGACCGGCAATTCGAATGTTCGGATCGTCAACAACATCGCGCCGGCCATTTACTATCCCTCAAATCAGCCGGGGGTGACGGGAGACAACAACGTCACGACCCGGCTCTTCTACAACCTGCGAAACCCGGACGGCAGCTATAAGGCGACCGGAACCACCTTCACGGCGCCGGGATGGTATGGACCGGCGGGAAGGGGCCCATACTCCGCCACAGGCAGCGACGGCACGCCGCTCACCGGCAACAACAACCAGGTGGTCTCGGCGGCGAGCTTCCGGAGATTGTTCCAGCAAGCTCCCACCCAAACCGTGCCACCGTCCTATGACCTCTCGTTGGTTCCCGGCGCCCTGCTGCCGGAAGGAAGGAACCTTGGCGCGGGTCGCCGGTTTACAGTCCCATGAATGCGTAAGGAATTGACCGCGCCAAATCTCGGGAATCTCTCTCGTCGCGGCCGCCGGTTGTGAAACCCGTAGCCGACGAACATGCTGGGTGGCGCCGGGGGCGCGCAGCGGGGTTATGACAATGCACGCAATCCGGGCTGCAGGGCCGCGATGCGATTTAAGTGGGCTCGTTGGCGGGCGCCCTTGCGCGGCGCCCTGCCCATCGACACTGTCGAATCGAGACCCCAAGCAGCGCCTCAGACTGAAAAACCTGACCGAAGCATGCGCCAATCCCATCAGGGCGATCCAACTAAGGAGGGAATCGAATGGCCGATCTCGCACCCCCTGCTGACGAAACCGATATCTCTCGCGACCGCCTCGCGGAGCTTTTGAACGAAGACCTCGCGCGCGAATACCAGGCGATCATCGCCTACGTGGTCTATTCCCAGGTGCTCACCGGCGCCCAGTACATGGATATCGCGGCCCAGCTTGAGATTCACGCCAGGCAGGAGCTCGATCACGCCCTGATCCTTTCGCGGCAGATCGACTATCTCGGCAAAATGCCAGTGGTCACCCCGAAGCCGGTGCGCACATCGAAAGACGCGAAAGAGATGCTTCAATTCGATCTCGACAATGAGAACGAGACCATTCGCAATTATCGCGACCGGGTCCGACAATGCGAGGCGCTCGGAGAATACGCCCTCGCCGAACAGATTCGCCAGATCCTCACGCAGGAGCAGGATCATCAAATCGACCTGGCGACCGCGCTCGGCATCGACGTCCCGAATGTGAATAGCGGCCCACAAGGGCGCCCTCCGCCCAAGCGCCGCTGAGCGAGGCGCCAGCCGGAGCAACAGCGGTGCGCCAGGACGCACTCCGGGTCATCACATCGCGCTCTTGACACCGCCTCGACGACTTCGCTTGAGTCGGACTGGCTCCAGCGCGTCACTTTGCGCTCTTGACGCCCGCGCCCGGTCGGCTCCATTGCATGAGCCAGACCCAAGCCCCAGCGCGGCGAACTTTCTAGGCGAGGATGACGGTCATGGCCAACGAGCAGATGATGGCGCAAATGTCGACGAAGCCCGGCTTCATCGCCGCGCTCGATCAGAGCGGCGGATCGACCCCGGGGGCGCTGCGCCTCTACGGCATTCCCGACAGCGAATACAAAGGCGACGACGCCAAAATGTACGAGCTTGTGCACGAGATGCGAGTTCGCATCATGTCTTCGCCGGCCTTCAAGGGCGACAAGGTCATCGCCGCGATCCTGTTCGAGCGCACCATGGACGGCCAGGCGAAGGGCAAGCCGGTCCCATCCTACCTGTGGGAGGACCGGGGCGTCGTCCCGATCGTCAAGGTCGACAAGGGACTGGAAGCGGAAAAGGACGGGGTGAGCCTGATGAGGCCGATGCCGGACCTCGACAAGCTGCTCGCCCGAGCGGTCAAGCTCGGCGTGTTCGGCACGAAAATGCGCTCGGTCATCAACCTGGCGTCGAAAACCGGAATCGCGGCGATCGCCAAGCAGCAGTTCGAGTTCGGCGAGCACATCGCCGCCCATGGGCTCTTGCCGATTCTCGAACCGGAAATCTCGATCAAGAGCCCGGACAAGGCCGGAGCCGAGCGGATCCTGCTCGACGAACTGACCAAGGGACTCGACTCCCTCCCCGCCGGGCGCAAGGTGATATTCAAGCTGACGCTGCCCGAGAACTCCCGACCACTACATGCCGCTGATCAAGGACAAGCGCGTCGCCCGGGTCGTCGCGCTGTCCGGCGGCTACACGCGAGCCGAGGCCGACAAGCGGCTGTCCGAAAATCACGGCATGATCGCGAGCTTCTCGCGTGCGCTCGCCCAGGATTTGAGGCGCTCGATGACCGAGGCTGAATTCGACAAGGCGCTCAAGGAGGCCATCGACGAGATCTTTCGCGCCTCGACCGTCAAGCACTGACGTGGCGGTCAGGTTCTACTACGCCTCGGGCTCGCCATATGCGTGGCGGGTTTGGCTCGCGCTCGAGCGCAAGGGCATTCCCTATCATTTGAAGACCCTGTCGTTCGACGCCGGCGACCTCAAGACGGCGGAATTCACGGCGCTCAATCCACGGCGGCGGGTGCCGGTCCTGGCCGACGACGATTTCGTCCTCACCGAATCCGGGGCGATCGTCGAATATATCGAGGACCGATGGCCGAACGGCCCGGCGCTTTTCGCAAACGAACCGCGCAAGCGCGCGATCCAGCGGCGGATGGTTCGCGAGGCCGACCACTATCTTGCCGACATCGGCACGCGTTTTGCGACCGCTCCGTCGGAAGAGAACGCCAAGGATCTCAAGCAGGAGCTTACGCAGCAGTGGGAGGGCGCGGTGACGGACGACTATTTGACCGGCGAGCTTTCGGCGGTCGACCTCACCGTGTATCCATTCATGGCGCTGTTCGTGCGGATCGCCGGTCGTCGTCCGGACTTCGTCACGAACGACTTCATAGGCCCGCGCCTTTCGGGCTGGATGGATCGGATGCGCACGCTCCCGATCGTCCAGCACACTCAGCCGCCGCACTGGAAATGAGGCGCTCGGCTTGACCGGGCGCGGCGCTCGCACATGATGGCTGACGCGACCCACGCGGAACGGGGAGATCGCCATGAAGGGAGCGTCCCAGACCGTCTTTCTGTTTGACGTCGACAACACGCTTCTGGACAACGACCGGTTTCAGGACGACCTGAGGCGGGAGCTCGAGCGTGCGCATGGCGTCAGCGCCCGCGACCGGTATTGGGCGATCTTCGAGGAACTGCGCGCCGAACTGGGCTATGCCGACTATCTCGGGGCGCTCGAGCGCCTGAGAATCGAGCGTTTGCATGATCCGACGCTCTTGCCCACGGCCAACTGGCTCATCGACTATCCGTTCGCCGACCGCCTCTATCCGGGCGCGCTTCAGGTCGTCGAGCATGTGCAGCGATGGGGGCAGGGCGTCATTCTCTCCGACGGCGACGCCATCTTTCAGCCGCGCAAGGTCGCGCGCTCCGGCTTGTGGGACGCTTTCTCGGGCAGGGTGCTGATCTACGTGCATAAGGAAAATGAGCTTGCCGACGTCGAGCGGTGGCATCCCGCCGCCCACTATGTCCTGATCGACGACAAGGCGCGCATTCTTGCCGCGGTCAAGGCGATCTGGGGCGCCCGGGTCACGACCATCTTTCCGAAGCAGGGTCACTATGCTGTGCAGGAGCCGCCGCGCGACGGGACGTCCGTCGATATCGCGGTTGATCGGATCGCGGATCTCCTGGGCCATGATCTGTCGAAACTGGCGCGGTGATTTTCGACCCCATATCCTCGCCGTCAAGATTGGGCCTTCTTGTCCAACGATGATGAGGGCGCTCATACTTCTGTACAATTGAGCGTTTCGCTTTCATCGCCGTATAATTTCCTGCTGTAAGCTGGAGGAGCCGCGCGGCAAGAGGAAATTCGGGGTGTGATATTGGTCCCGGCTTCCGCAAGGAGGGTGGCTTTGGCGTCTGGGACAATCCGCCGCGCCCTCGCCGGCCCCCGACACTGGACAAGTTTCGGCAGTCCGGTTAGCGAAGGGAAAAGCGGCGCCGGGCTAAAAGGACGAGGGGCCGAAAAGGACCGTCGATGGATTATCACCGGAGCTTTGAGGAGGCGACAGCGCGCCTGAAGGCGGAGGGGCGCTACCGCACCTTCGCCAATCTGGAGCGCGACGCGCGCCGGTTCCCGATGGCGCAATGGCGCCCGGCGGGCGCGGAGAATGATCCGCGCGAAGTGACCGTGTGGTGCTCGAACGATTATCTCGGCATGGGCGGCCACCCCGACGTGATCGAGGCCTCGGTCAGCGCGGCGCGCGCCCATGGCGCGGGCGCCGGCGGCACCCGCAACATTTCCGGCACCCACAATCCGATCGTCGAGCTCGAGGCCGAGCTTGCCGACCTGCACGGCAAGCAGGCGGCGCTGGCCTTCACCTCCGGCTGGATCTCCAATCTCGCGGCGATCTCGACCATCGCCGGCCTCCTGCCCGATTGTCTCATCCTCTCCGACGCGCTGAACCACAATTCGATGATCGAAGGCGTGAGGCGCTCCGGCTGTGAGAAACGGGTGTGGCGGCACAACGACGTGGATCACCTCGAGGCGCTGCTCGCCGCCGAGCCGATCGACCGCGCCAAGCTCATCGTGTTCGAGAGCCTCTATTCGATGGACGGCGACATCGCGCCGATCGCCGAGATCGTGGCGCTGGCCGAGAAGTACAACGCCCTCAGCTATATCGACGAGGTGCACGCGGTCGGCCTCTATGGGCCGCGCGGCGGCGGTCTGAGCGAGCGGGAGGGCCTCGCCGCCCGCATCGACGTGATCGAGGGCACCCTCGCCAAGGGGTTCGGCTCGCTCGGCGGCTATATCGCGGCGGGCGAGGCGATCGTCGATGCGGTCAGGAGCTTCGCCCCCTCGTTCATCTTCACTTCAACCCTGCCGCCAAGCGTCGCAGCGAGCGCCGCCGCCGCCGTGCGGCATCTGAAGCGCTCGACGGTCGAGCGGGAGCGCCACCAACACATGGCGAAGTTGGTCAAGCATGCCTTGCGCGCCGCCGGACTGCCGGTGATGGACAATCCCTCGCACATCGTCCCGGTGTTCGTCGGAGACGCGCGCAAATGCCGGGCGGCCAGCGAAATGCTGCTTGAGCGCCACGCGGTCTACATCCAGCCGATCAACTATCCGACCGTCGCCAAGGGAACCGAGCGGCTGCGCGTGACCCCGACCCCAGCCCACAGCGAAGCGCAAGTCGCGGAGCTCGTCGAGGCGCTGGTGGACGTGTGGCGGACTTTGGGCCTCGAATTCGAGCAGGCGCATGTAATCCCGCTCTTCCGCGCCAATGCGAACGAGGATACCCACTGCGCGTATCCGGAGATGAAGCGCGCGGCGGAATAGGCGGCCGCCTTGCAGGGCCGCCCCTCGCCGCAGCCTGTTTCCGCAAAGGGCGTCGAAGCGCGATCGGACCGGATGAGGGCGCAGAAGCCGCTCCTGGCGGCGCTCGCCGGCGAGCGGCGGTCGACGCCGCCGATCTGGCTCATGCGCCAGGCAGGGCGCTATCTGCCAGAATATCGGGAGCTTCGCACGAAGGCCGCGACCTTTCTCGACTTTTGCTATGACCCCGCCCTCGCGGTCGAGGCGACGCTGCAGCCGATCCGCCGGTTCGGTTTTGACGCGGCGATCCTGTTTTCCGACATTCTCGTCCTGCCCGACGCGCTCGGCCAGCGCGTCGCCTTTGAATCGGGCGACGGTCCTCGCCTCGAGCCGATCGGCGACGCTGAAAGCCTGGCGAAGCTCGGCCGCGAGCCCGACTGGACCCGCCTCGCGCCGGTCTTCGAAGCTCTCGACCGGCTCAAGACCGCGCTGCCGAGCGAGGTGGCGCTGATCGGCTTCTGCGGCGCCCCGTGGACAGTGGCGAGCTACATGATCGCCGGGCGCGGCACGCCAGATCAAGCGCCGGCGCGCCTCTTCGCCTACCGCCATCCGGACCTGTTCGCGAATCTGATCGACCGGCTCGTCGACGCCTCGGCCGACTATCTCGTCCGTCAGGTAGCGGCCGGCGCGGAAGCGGTGCAGATCTTCAATTCATGGGCCGGCGTGCTGCCGCCAGCCGAATTCGACCGCTGGTGCGTCGCGCCGATGACGGCTCTGGCGGCCAGGGTCCGGGCCAGGGCGCCGGATGCAGCGATCATCGCTTTTCCGCGCGGCGCCGGCACCCAATTGGCGAAGTTCGCTCCCCTGACCGACATCGGCGCGATCGGTCTCGACACGGCTGTCGAACCGAAGATCGCCGATGCTGCCCTGCCCGGACGGCTCGCGCTCCAGGGCAATCTCGATCCATTGGCGCTCGTCGCCGGCGGACCCCGTCTCGACGAGGAAACCGACCGCGTCCTTGAGGGATTCGCCGGCCCGCGCGCCCATATCTTCAACCTCGGCCATGGTGTGCTGCCCGAAACGCCTGTGGGCCACGTCGAGCGCCTGGTCGCCAGGGTCCGGGGGCAAAGGTCGTCATGAACATCTCGACCCCGACAGATACGGATGCGCGCTTCGCCAGGGCGAGCGATTGGTTCGAGACCATCCAGCGGCGGATCATCGAGGCGATGGAGGCGCTCGAGCGCGAGTTCGCCGATGCGGGCGTCACTATGGCGCCCGGCCAATTCGCGATTAACCCCTGGACGCGCACCGACGCCAGCGGCGCCCCCGGCGGCGGCGGCGGCATGGCCATCCTACGCGGACGCCTGTTCGAGAAGATGGGCGCCCACACTTCCGTCGTCCACGGCGCATTCCCGCCGGAATTCGCGGCGCAAATTCCGGGCGCGGACGGTGACCCGCGCTTCTGGGCCGCCGGGGTCTCGGTGATCGCTCATCCGTGGAGCCCGCACGTGCCAACCGTGCACATGAACACCCGGCTCGTGCGTACGACAAGGACCTGGTTCGGCGGCGGCGCGGATCTCACCCCGATGCTGGACAAGCGCCGCAAGGCGGACGACCCGGACGCGATAGCCTTTCATGCCGCGATGCGCGCAGCCTGCGAGCGTCATTCGGGAGTGGCCGACGCCGAGCGTCTTAGAAAATGGTGCGACGAGTATTTCTTTCTCAAGCATCGCAATGAGCCGCGCGGGATCGGCGGCATCTTCTTCGATTACCTCAACAGCGCAGGAGATGAAGGCAATTCGGCTTTCGACGCTGATTTCGCCTTCGTGCGTGACGTCGGCGAGAGCTTCATCAGCGTCTATTGCGACATCGTACGGCGCAACGCCGGAAAGCCGTGGAGCGAAACCGAGCGCGAGGAACAATTGATCCGGCGCGGACGTTATGTCGAGTTCAACCTGATCTATGACCGGGGAACAATTTTTGGCTTGAAAACCGGCGGCAACATCGCTTCGATACTCTCCTCGATGCCGCCGCTCGCCCGCTGGCCCTGAGCCCATCCCACCAACAACTTTCGGAGACTGACCATGGTCAACGCTGCCGAGTCCGGCCGCTTCCGCATTGGCGGCGCGTTCGACGTCAACCGTCTTGGCTTCGGCGCGATGCGCATCGTCGGCAAAGGAATCTGGGGCCCGTCAATGGACCGCGCCGAGGCCATGAAGACGCTTCGGCGCCTACCTGATCTCGGTGTGGACTTCATCGACACCGCCAATTCGTATGGCCCCGATTTCTCCGAAGAAATGATCCGGGAAGCGCTTGCGCCTTATGGCAAGATCCATATCGCGACCAAGAGCGGCCTCGCGCGCACTGGCCCGAACATCTGGATTCCGCTCGGCCGACCGGAATATCTGACCCAGCAGGCTCACAAGAGCCGCTGGCGGCTCGGCGTCGAAACGATCTCACTGTGGCAATTGCACCGCATCGATTCGAAGGTGCCGGCGAAAGAGCAGTTCGACGCCATCGCCTCGCTCATCAAGGACAAAGTCATCCGCTGCGCCGGCCTCTCAGAAGTGAGCGTCGCCGATATCGTGGCGGCCTCGAAGGTCTTCCCCGTCGCCACTGTGCAAAACCGCTATAATTTCATCGATCGGGCGAGCGAGGCCGTGCTCGACCATTGCGAGAAGAACGGCATCGCCTTCATCCCCTGGGCGCCGCTCGACGCCGGCGCATCAGCAAGGCCGGGCTCGGCGCTGGACGCGATCGCCCGCAAGCACAAGGCGACCCCAGGCCAGATCGCACTCGCCTGGCTTTTGAAACGCAGCCCCGTCATGCTGCCCATTCCAGGCACCGGCAAGGTCGCGCATCTCGAGGAGAACGTCGGGGCGGCGGCGATCAAGCTCAGCGATGAGGAGTTCGCGACGCTCGACCGCGCCGGGCGCGAGAGGCAGTGAGCGCGGCCCGAAGCGTGACTCTTTAACACGGCAACGTCGTCGCTCAGCTCCTCAGCACCACGCAGGCGCCGCCGGCGGCCTCGAGCGCGGCGCATAGCCGCTCGGCTTCCGGACGGTTTTGCGCCGGCAGCCGCACCCGATAGAACGGGCGGAAGCCGCGGCTTCTCACGACTGAGCCGAGTACGAACGGGTTCTTTCCGCCAACGACCGAATAGAAATCGTGCCGCACGCGCTCAAACGCGCGCATCGCCGACCCCCGCGAGAAGCTAGCGGCGATCTGTACGCCCCAGGGCGCAAACCAGCCCGAGACGATAGGCGAGACGCCCGCGGTCGTGCGCAGGGTGGCGATGAGGCTCAGGCATGACGGGCCGGCGGGCGCCGCCAGCTCGGGCGGCGTCGGGGTGCGCCATTCCTCGGCGGCGTGGCCGGTGAGCGCGAGGACGTAGTCCTGGGTCTCGAACGGAAGCTGGCCCTTGTCGTCGAGCCATTTATCGACCGCTGTTTCGCCAGCGTTATAGGCGGCCGCCGCAAGTCCCAGGTTGCCGAACTTGTGCACGAGTTCCGCGAGGTATTTTGCCGACGCCGGAATCGCCGACGCCGGATCGAACGGATTGACGAGCCCGCGCGCGGACGCCGTGCCGGGCATGAACTGGGCCACCCCTTGCGCGCCCGCGGGACTGACCGCGTCCGGCCGGAACGAGCTTTCGCGCCAGATGAGCTTGGTGAAATATCCCGCCGGCAGTCCCTCGGACTTGGCCGAGGCTTCGAGGATCCCGCATAGGGTGGCGAGTGCATTGTCGGTCTCGGGACCGGCGTCAGGCATTGCCGGCCAGCCGCTCAGCGAAAGGACGAGGGCGGCGAGCGCAATCGCCACGCCTTTGACAAATCCGTCTCGCCGCAGGGCGGCGGTCAGAGACCCCATGCAACCCCCATTCGCGTCCGCTCTTCCACCCTCCCGGATTCTCATATGTCGTCGACGCGCACAACAGCTTTGCCCCCCAAAGCGCCGATGCTATAGGGGCGAAACGCGCTCTCCGCCGCGCTTCTCCCACCAATGAAAGTCCCCGCCGATGCCCAAGATCAAGGTGAGCAATCCGGTTGTCGAACTCGACGGCGACGAGATGACGCGCATCATCTGGCATCTCATCCGCGACAAGCTGATCCACCCCTATCTCGACATCGACCTCAAGTATTTCGACCTCGCGGTCGAGAATCGCGACGCGACCAACGATCAGGTCACCATCGACGCCGCGGAGGCGATCAAGGTCTATGGCGTCGGCGTCAAATGCGCGACCATCACGCCCGACGAGGCGCGGGTCAAAGAGTTCCATCTCAAGGAGATGTGGAAGAGCCCCAACGGCACGATCCGCAACATCCTGGGCGGGGTCATCTTCCGCGAGCCGATCATCTGCAAGAACGTGCCGCGGCTCGTGCCAAGCTGGACCCAGCCGATCGTCATCGGCCGCCACGCCTATGGCGACCAGTATCGCGCGACCGATTTCAAGGTCCCGGGCAAGGGCCGGCTCACCCTCCGCTTCGAGGGCGACGACGGCAAGGTGATCGAGCGGGAAGTGTTCAAGTTCCCGGGCGGCGGGGTGGCGATGTCGATGTACAATCTCGACAACTCGATCCGCGACTTCGCTCATGCGTCGCTGAATTTCGGCCTCATGCGCAAGTATCCGGTCTATCTCTCGACCAAGAACACGATTCTGAAAGCCTATGACGGGCGCTTCAAGGACATCTTCCAGGAGGTCTACGAGGCCGAGTTCAAGAGCCGGTTCCAGGCGCTCGGCATCACTTACGAGCATCGCCTGATCGACGACATGGTCGCCGCGGCGCTGAAATGGTCGGGCGGCTACGTGTGGGCGTGCAAGAACTACGACGGCGACGTGCAGTCGGACACGGTCGCGCAAGGCTTCGGCTCGCTCGGCCTCATGACCAGCGTGCTCATGACGCCCGACGGGCGGACCGTCGAGGCCGAGGCGGCGCACGGAACCGTCACCCGCCACTACCGCGAACATGAGAAGGGCCGCCAGACCTCGACCAATTCGATCGCCTCGATCTTCGCCTGGACCCGCGGCCTCGCCCACCGAGCCAAGCTCGACGACAATCAGGCGCTCGCCAAATTCGCCTCGACGCTCGAGCGGGTATGCGTCGAAACGGTCGAAGCGGGCTCGATGACCAAGGACCTCGCGCTCCTGGTCGGCCCGGAGCAAAAGTGGCTTTCGACCGAGGGGTTTCTCGACAAGATCGACGAGAATCTGAAGAAGGCGATGGCGTAGCGGGTCCCCGCCCAGCGAAGACCAAGATTACGCGATGGTGACGCGGACGCTCAAGCCCCGGCCGCCCGGCGCACCCCGGCTTCGACCGCTGCCAATGCCTCGTGAGTCCTGGCGCCGTCTGGGCCGCCGGCCTGGGCCATGTCGGGCCGCCCGCCGCCGCCCTTGCCGCCGAGTGCGGCAGAGCCGAGCCGCACCAACTCGACCGCGTTGAAGCGACCCGTAAGATCGGGGGTCACCGCGACGACGATGCTCGCCTTGCCGTCCTCGCTCGCGGCCGCAATCGCGACCACCCCGGAGCCGACATTCTGCTTCGCTTCGTCCGCCAGCGATTTCAAGTCCTTCATGTCGACCCCACTCACCGCTCGGGCGTAGAGCTTGACGCCGGCGACGTCGCGCGCCGCGTCGGCTTCGGATGAGCCCCCGCCCATCGCGAGCTTGCGCCTGGCCTCGGCGAGCTCGCGCTCGAGCTTGCGCTTTTCGTCAATCAGCGCCTCCAGCCGTTGAGTGGCCTCGCCCGCCGGCGCGTGCATCAGCGCCGCGAGATCAGAATAGGCGCGAGAATCGGCTTCGAGACGCTTGCGCGCCTGGTCCCGAGTCTTGGCTTCGATGCGTCGCACCCCCGCCGCGACTGCGCTCTCGCCGATGATGGTGATGAGGCCGATGTCGCCGGTGCGCCGCACATGGGTGCCCCCGCAGAGCTCGATCGAATAGGTCCGCTCGCGATTGGCGGCATCCTCGATCTCGCCCATGCTGACGACGCGCACTTCGTCGCCGTATTTCTCGCCGAATAACGCCCGGGCGCCGAGCGCGCGGGCATCCTCGATGCCCATGAGCCGAGTCGTCACCTCGGCATTGTCGAGCACCACACGATTGGCGATATCCTCGACCGCTTCGATCTCCGCGCGCGTGATCGGCTTCGGATGGGTGATGTCGAACCGGAGCCGCTCGGGCGAGACGAGCGAGCCTTTCTGCGCCACATGATCGCCGAGCACGAGGCGCAGCGCCTCATGCAGAATATGAGTCGCCGAATGGTTGGCGCGGGTCGCCGCGCGGGCGGCGTGATCGACGTGAAGCTCGACCGCCATGCCGGGAATCGCCGCGCCCTCGACGATCGCGACGTCGTGGACAATGAGGTCGCCGAGCTTCTTGCGAGTGTCAACGACTTTGGCGCGGAAACCGGACGCGGTGATTTCACCGACGTCGCCGACCTGCCCGCCAGCCTCGCCGTAGAAAGGGGTCTGATTGAGGATCAGCGATCCCCGCTCGCCGGCGCCGAGCCGCTCCACTTCGATTCCGTCCTTGACGATCGCCCTGACAACGCCCTCGGCGGTCTCGGTCTCATAGCCGAGAAATTCGGTCGCCCCCGCACGTTCGCGTAAAGCATACCAGACCGCCTCGGTCGCCGCTTCGCCGGAACCCGCCCAGGCGCGGCGCGCCTCCGCGCGCTGGCGCTCCATGGCGGTGTTGAACCCGTCGATATCGACCGAAAATCCGCGGGCGCGGAGCGCGTCCTGGGTCAGATCGAGCGGAAAGCCAAAAGTATCGTAGAGCCGGAATGCGGTCTCGCCGCTCAGGACGCCGCCATCACGCAGCGAGCGCGTCTCATCTTCGAGAATGGCCAAGCCCCGCGCCAACGTCGAGCGAAAGCGCGTCTCCTCAAGTTTAAGGGTTTCCGAGATGAGCGCCTCGGCCCGCACCAGCTCCGGATAAGCCTGGCCCATTTCGCGGGTCAGCGCCGGGACGAGGCGCCACATCAGAGGATCGCGCGCGCCGAGAATCTGGGCGTGGCGCATCGCCCGGCGCATGATGCGCCTGAGCACATAGCCGCGGCCCTCGTTCGAGGGCAGTACCCCATCAGCGACGAGGAAGGCGGAGGTGCGCAGATGGTCGGCGATGACCCGATGCGAGGCGCGCTGCGAACCGTCGGGATCGACGCCAGTGAGATCGGCGCTGGCTCGGATCAGGGCGCGAAAGAGGTCGATGTCGTAATTGTCGTGCACGCCCTGGAGAACGGCGGCGATGCGCTCGAGGCCCATGCCGGTGTCGATCGACGGGCGAGGCAGATTGACCCGTTCACCTCCCGGCAAGGTCTCGAACTGCATGAACACCAGATTCCAGATCTCGATGAAGCGGTCGCCGTCAGCGTCCGCCGAGCCGGGCGGCCCGCCGGGGATGTGATCGCCGTGATCGTAAAAAATCTCCGAGCACGGGCCGCAGGGGCCGGTGTCGCCCATCGCCCAGAAGTTGTCGCTGGTGGCGATCCGGATGATCCGCTCCTCAGGCAGACCGGATATTTTCTTCCACAGATTGAACGCCTCGTCGTCGTCATAATAGACGGTGACGGTAAGCTTCCGCGGCGACAGGCCAAAATCTCGCGTCAGCAGGCTCCACGCGTATTCGATCGCATGGTCCTTGAAATAATCGCCGAACGAGAAATTGCCGAGCATCTCGAAGAACGTGTGGTGGCGAGCGGTATAGCCGACGTTGTCGAGGTCGTTGTGCTTGCCGCCGGCGCGCACGCATTTCTGCGCCGTCGCCGCGCGGACGTAAGCGCGCTTCTCGACCCCGGTGAACACGTTCTTGAACTGCACCATTCCGGCGTTCGTGAACATGAGCGTCGGGTCGTTGCGCGGCACGAGCGAGCTCGACGGAACGACCTCATGCCCGTTCCTGGCGAAGAACTGGAGGAAGTTTGACCGAATTTCGTTGACGCCGCTCATCTACGCATATCGCCTGGGCCGGATGCGGCCTGACGCGCGTTCTAGAGCAAGGTCGCCAAAAGCGCCAACGGGAAACAAGCACTATCGGCTCGGGCCGCCCGCATTTGCGTCGGGAGCATGGGACCGCGGCGCCTGCGCCCGCCCACGCAAGGGAAGGCCAGCGGGCATCGGCGGAGGAGGAAGAAAAGGGATTGCCGGCCTATGCGCTTATGCGGACGGGCGCTCTTTTGAGGGGTCGAGAGGCGGGGCCCTCGCGGGCGCCCTTTGCCCGCCGAGAGAAACGGACCTCATTCGACTCCCTTCCGGTAGGAAGATAGGGCTTAAGGCTATGGGCTTGGGCATCACTCCGAGCGGCGGCGCAAGAGCGGAGGGAGGTACCCGCTCTCGCGCCGCCCCGGACGCGCAAATGCCAGACGCCTTCCTGGCGGATGGACCCGCGCCAAAGGCGGGGGACGCTAGGCGGGCCCAAAGGAAAGCGGGTCAGGCCTCAGCGTCGTCGTCGGGAGAAGGACCGTCGTTTTCGAGAATGCGCTCCGCGATCAGGCCGGCGTTCTCCCGAATGGCGCGCTCGATTCGGTCGGCCGTCTCCGGGCTGGATTTCAGGAACGCCTTGGCGTTTTCCCGGCCCTGACCGAGCCGCACGCTATCAAAGGAAAACCAGGCGCCCGACTTCTCCACCACTCCCGCCTTGGCGCCGAGGTCAATCAACTCGCCCGCCTTGGAGACGCCTTCGCCATACATGATGTCGAATTCGACCTGCTTGAACGGCGGCGCGACCTTGTTCTTGACCACCTTGACCCGGGTCTGATTGCCGACCACCTGCTCGCGTTCCTTGATCGCGCCGATGCGGCGGATGTCGAGGCGGACGGAAGCGTAGAACTTAAGCGCGTTGCCGCCGGATGTGGTCTCGGGCGAGCCGTACATGACGCCGATCTTCATCCGGATCTGATTGATGAAAATCACCATGGTGTTCGAACGGGAGATCGAGGCGGTGAGTTTGCGCAAGGCCTGGCTCATCAGCCGCGCCTGCAATCCCGGCTGCGATTCGCCCATTTCGCCCTCGATCTCGGCCCTAGGCGTCAGCGCCGCCACCGAGTTCGATGACCAGCACGTCGACTGCCCCTGAACGCACCAGCGTATCGGTGATTTCGAGCGCCTGCTCGCCGGTGTCGGGCTGGGAAATCAGGAGATCGTCGAGCTTCACGCCGAGCTTGCGCGCATAGATCGGATCGAGCGCATGTTCGGCATCGACAAAGGCGCAAACCCCGCCCTTTTTCTGCGCTTCGGCGATCACATGCAGCGTCAGCGTGGTCTTGCCCGATGATTCGGGGCCGTAGATCTCGATCACCCGTCCACGCGGCAGACCCCCGACCCCAAGCGCGATGTCGAGGCCGAGCGACCCCGTCGGCACCGTCTCGATCTCGACCGCCTTCTGGTTCTTGCCAAGGCGCATGATCGATCCCTTGCCGAACGCCCGTTCGATCTGCGACAGGGCGGCGTCGAGCGCCTTGGTCTTGTCCACGCTGATCCCTTCCACGAGGCGAAGATTCGGTTGGGTCATAACCATCGTCCTTCTCTCACGGGCAGCGTCCGATCCGCAATCGCGGTTTTGCGCGCCCCCCACTGGTGCCGCGACTATGTACATGATTTGTTCTCGGGCGCAAGTTCTATTTTTGTCCGCATTATGCACCTCGCAAACCGGACAGAATATGATGGTGTACGGTAAGTTAGAATGGTTCTCCGACGAGAATTCGCTTGGTGTCGGACTCTATGCCGGTAAGGAAGGATTCGACTACTACAGAGAGATAATCGATCGCCTCAATGACCGGTTTCCCCCGGAGTCCATCAATGTCGCCGAACGATATATGAAAGGCGACATTGAGATCGTAGCGAGGCTCAACATTATCGACTGTGTTACTGATTACGATCTCGTTTTTTACCGGGTCCCAATATGGTCTAAGGATCGGCCCGTGTCCGGGGAGTTCGAGGGTATTAACGTCGATGTTATCGACGGACGCGCCAAAGCCAACAAGCGATCGATGCTTGTTACTGTTGGTGAGGTTTTTAATGGCCCAGAGCCTCTCATTCCCTCCCTTGTACGGCTGGAAAAATCCCATAACACCGAGAACCCGAGGGTGGACTTTCGTGGCCAGCCGGGAGATGGATTTTTCAAAATGAGACCGGGAGTCTCCAAAGACGAAATACACTTGGTCCAAGCTAGTGTCGGGAGTAAGGGCCGACACCGTGGCACACACCCCTTGATCCAAAGCGCCCCTCAAATTGTTGAGGGCATCGGCGGCGATAGGCCAAAGATTGGGGGGCAATTCGGCGGACAGCCTAACCTTTCTGGAATAGCGGCCGGTGTTCGGGTCGCGGTCTGTGAACTGGGTGTATGTATGGTTGTCGAAAAAGTCCTTTGCTCGTGTATTAAGTTCCTCTCGGTTTTCCCGAGCGCGATTCAGAAGCAGAAACGGACTGTCGAAGGGATCGAGATGCATGGTCGCCAAGGAGAGCGAGGAATTGAGCGAAGAGGAAATCAAACGCCGCATGAGCGCGGCTGTTCGCCGCGCCCTTGCCACGCCTCATTCCCCAACTAGCGAGCTGGTTGGAAAAACGGAGCGTGCCAAGGTGCAGCGTGAGAGTCGAGAACTTAAAGGGCGTCGAGCAACGCCAAAAGGCGACGAAGATTCTTAAGCGCTCGGTTGTTGCGTTCTCGGGTTACGAGGACTGCGGTATATAAGGCGCTTACCGCGGGCTCCCTTGGCCGCGAGTATCGCCCGCTCCGTGTCCTCGACGCCAAGTTTTGAGCGGTTTGAAAAGCGGAAATCGAACTCAGAAAGGTAGCGGTGCAAGTGCTGCTCGCCACAGTGCTGGTAGACGCCGACCATGCCGCGTTTGAAGATTGAGAAATAGCCTTCAACCGTGTTCGTGGTCGTTTCGCCGCGCGCATATTCGCCCGAGCCGTGGTTGACTGCTTCGTGGGCCGCAAACGCGTTGCCGGGCTGCTTGTAGAACTGCGCCTCGTCCGTGTTGAGTGTCGAATCTAGTACGACGTGCGCGCCCAGAACCTTCTTGATCGTCGGGATCGTCAAGTCCTCGACCTTGACGGAGACGGCGCGACCACCGCGCTCAACCATCGTGAGAACCTTGCGCTTGGTCCCGGTACCGCGTTGGCCCTGCCAGCCCTTGCCAGACACAAACACGTCTTCGGGCTTGCCGATATAGGTCTCGTCAACCTCGACCGTCTTGCCCTTACCGCCTAGCGGCTCGGGGTCGCGATCCGCCATCGCCTCGCGAACGCGGTGCGCCAAAAACCAAGCGGTGCGATAGGAGCCGAGCCCGAGTTCACGCATGAGCTGGTGAGCGGATACGCCTTTCTTTGACCCAGCCATAAGGCGGAAGGCAAGCGCCCACTTGTGCAATGGGACGTGCGAGGACTCCATGACGGTTCCGACCGTCACTGAGAACTGCCCATCGCACGCACGGCACTTGTAGACGCCTGCGCGATGAGCTTCGCCCTTTAGGGCTGTCGCCTCGTTCACAACGCCGCAATGCGGGCAGACTGGACCGTTCGGCCAATGCAGCGCTTCGAAATAGGCGCGGGCCGCGTCCTCATTATGGAAAATCTGGTCAGTGAGATTGATAGACATGGGCGGTTCCGTGAAGATTACTTTGGATTGTGTCCCGGAGACGGAGGATGAATTCCAGTTTGTTGTGAGGGGGATGCGTCATTTATTTTTCTGCCCAGTCTCCGAAACTCAGACAGGGGAATCTCAACAATCCATTCCTCAGTTTCATTCTCGATCTTTACGTATCCACAATCTGGCCTTTCGCCGTTCAAATAGCCGGTCGCAGACTGACCATATACAAAATGTTGCTTTCGAATCTTCACTGGACGCCTCCAAGGGTAGGAACACTACCCGAACGTCTGGCGGTTTGTCAAGTGCATAATGCCCATTTTTGTTCCACGACTTGATTTGTCGGCATCAAAGTTAAGGGCTTCAATTTCTCGCATTTACGGACTCGCCGGAGCGCCTCCGAGTCTGGGTCGCCATGGGCGCGCCGACGTGACGCTTCGTGATTCCTCGCCGATCGTCTCCGGCTCCGCGCTTTCCGCTCCGCTTCATGCTAGATGAGCGCGTTCTGAAAGTGGACCCGTCATGATTTGGGGAACGTTCGCGCTTATCTTCGCTACCGCCTTCACCGGCGCCTCGTTCTACGTCAACTGGGTCGAGCAGCCTGCGCGGCTCAAGCTCGAGGATGACGCGCTGCTCAGCGAATGGGGGCCAAGCGACAGCCGGGGGATCGCGCTTCTCGCGGCTTATGCGCTCCTGGCGGCGATCGCCGGCTTCTTCGCCTATTTCGAATCGCAGGACGTGCGGTGGGCGTTCGGCGCGCTGGTCATCATCCTGAGCTGGCCCTACGCGTTTTTTCTCATGACGCCGCTTGACAACCAGATCCGGGGGCTGCGCGGCTCCGACGTCGCCGCGGCGCGGGCTCTCGTTCGCCAATGGGGCCTCGTCGAATCCGGCCTTACGGGACTCGGGCTGGCGGCGGTTGCCCTGTTCGCATGGGTGATTTGAGCGGCGGCGCTGATGTCCCCTCTCCTCTCGCCGCCCGAGCAGCATCGATCGATCCGAGACGAGCCTCGAACATGACCGGTCGAGATCCGTCGCGCCGCTTTGCTCCCGCCGCGCGCGACATCGGCGACGCGCTTGGCTTTTTCACGCGCATGCCCGTCAGCGCCAGCGCGCCGCTCGATATCAACCGCCTCGCTTGGGCGACGCCACTCGCAGGCACCGCAGTCGGTCTTGTCGGCGCGCTGGCGCTGGCGCTGACCGGGCTCATCGGCCTGCCGCATCTCATTCGCGCCAGCCTGGCGACAGCCGTCCTCGTCGCCGCGACCGGCGCTCTGCACGAGGATGGTCTCGCCGACGTGGCCGACGGCTTCGGCGGCGGGGCCACGCGGGCGATGAAGCTCGACATCATGCACGACAGCCGCATCGGCGCCTATGGCGCCATCGCGCTGACGCTCGCCCTCATCCTGCGCGTCGGCGCGCTCACCGCGGCGCTCGACGACGGCTTCTGGCGCGCCTCTGCGAGCCTGATAGCCGCCGCCGCGCTCTCGCGCGCCGGCGCGCTGACGCCGCTCGCATTCCTTGGCTCCGCGCGCGCCGACGGCGCAGGCGCCGCGGCTGGCCGCCTCGAGCCCGACGCGCTCGCCGCCGCGTGGGGCTTGGCGTTGGTGATCGCTCTCGCGCTCGGCCTCATTTCGCTCGGACTGGCGCACGCCGTCGTTGCGGCATTGGCGAGCGGCGCAGGCGCCTGGGTCGTTGTCGCGCTGGCCCGGCGCGCGATCGGCGGCCAGACCGGCGACGTCGCCGGAGCGGCGCAGCAATTGTCCGAGATCGCGGCGTGGTGCGGCCTTCTCATCGGCCACGCGGCCCCCTAAGTGAGGGCCATGCCGGCCCCTGCTCGATCGACCCCTTGTATCCAAGTCTGCGTCATCGATCCCCTCTCCGCGTTGTGCATCGGCTGCGGGCGGACGGTTGGGGAAATCGCCGCTTGGACGACGATGAGCGAGGCTGACTGCTTGGCCGTCATGGCGGAGCTCGGCGAGCGCTTGGCCCAGGCGCGATCGCGCGCAGCGCGCGGCGGCGGTCTTGCGGCGCGCCGCCGGGTCCGCTGATGCGCTTCATTCTCCCCGTTGCGATTCTGGCGGCGGCGCTGGCTGCGCTGCTCATGGCCCCGCCGCAGTCGACCCTGCTCGGGCTCGACCATCAAAGCTTCGCCAGCGCTGCGATCGGCGCGGCCGTGTTGTCGTGGCTACTCCTTTCGGGCCTGCGTTCGGCGCAGCCGAGCGACGTCGCCCGCATCGCGAGCGCGGCCGCGATCTGGGTGGCGCTCTTGCTCGCGCTGACCGGCGTCTACGCCTATCGCTACGAGGCTTCCGACATCGCCGGGCGCATTGCCGGCGAGCTTTTTCCGTCCGAGCCCGAGGTCGGCAGCGGCGGCGAAGTGATCGTCAACCAGCGGCTCGGCGGCGAATTCGCGATTGCCGGGCGGGTCAACGGCGCGCGCGTGATCTTCCTGTTCGACACTGGCGCTTCCGCCGTGGTGCTCACCGCCGCCGACGCGCGGCGCGCCGGGATCAACACCGCCGGACTTGAATATGACGCGCCGGTCTCGACCGCCAACGGAGCGGCGCTGGCCGCCGAGGTCCGTCTCGACCGAGTCGCCGTCGGGCCGATCGTGATGCGCAATGTCGCGGCCCTGGTCGCCCGCCCCGGGGCGCTGGACGAGAGCCTGCTCGGCATGAGCTTTCTCGGCAGGCTCAAGAGCTACGCGGTCGAGCGCGGGCGGCTCGTACTGACGGCCCGATGACGCAAAGAGGGGGATGTGCGTCGCCCCCGCCATCGTCCCTATGTATCGAGGCATCATCTAAAGGCGGCTTAGCCGCCACCCTCAAGGACGAAGCGTCGGTCCAGCGGCTGGATTGGCCGTGCGTCCATTGGAAACACCGCGCCGTAGCGCTCAATCTGCTCCGGCGATGCTTCGATCGACGCGCGGAACACCACCCAATTCACTGTCTCCGGGCAAGGCGGGGTGGTCACGGAGCCCTCGTACTCGAAGTACGACGGGTCTGCCGGAAACAGGGTCCTTGGGTCGACGGTGACGCCGGCAACCGCAATATCCGGCCCCGGCTGCGATTCCATCGCCGCCACGACCGCCCCGAGCGCCGGGTTAGCCGCGCCGCGCGTGATGAACACGCCAAGCGCACATAACGACCCGTCGGCCGACTTGTTCACAAAATGTGCCTCCATGTCGAAGCGCTCGCCGTCGAGCAAATGCTCGCTCGGATGATGGAAGTGAAACTGCAGCAGCTGATAATTGACGCCGGCCAGGTTCACCTGGTTGCCGGGCGGCACATTGATTTGGATGTAGTGCCCTGTGTTCCAGACGCGCAGCGGCACTTTTTGGTAATCAATGCCGATAGGCCTCAATGAGGCTTTGACCGCGCCGGTTAGATTGATTGGCGATTGTTGCGTTCCGATCTCGCAAGTGCGGAAATCGGCTTCCAGATCGCCCCAATGCTCGGGTCCGCTCGCCCCTTCGTAGCCCCAATGCGGCGCGTCGGCGGCGAAGGCTCTGGCGCAGAGCGGGCAGGCAAGCGCGGCGGCGAGACCGAACATACTACGGCGCGTCAGCGGAGTGGACATCGCTCGCCCTCCTCGATTAGCCCAACGGTTGCAGCCGCCGGGGATACAAGCGCCTTTGACAAATGCCGAAATTTCGACGGAACTGCGGCCACGCCATGGGCGGCCACGCGCAACTCTTTGGTGGCTTTTATTCCTCTGCAGACGCGCGTCTAGGGCCTTATGGTGGATTCACGCTGGATAGCATCCGCGATCCGCTCATAGAGATCCACTAAATCCCCGTCTCTTGTCCGCGTGTTGTCATGTCGTCATGTCCATATTGCGCCATGCTCGCAAGGAAGTTGTCGTTGCTCAACGGCCCTAGCGGGTATCTCCGCCGACATAGCGCCGCGGCTCGGAAAGGCCCAGTTGGAGCACCGCCGAGTCGTCCCTGCGCAACCAGCTGACGTATGACCGCTAGTGCGGCCAACGGCTCGCCGGCCGCCCTGTCTACTCCCAACGCGGGCGACGTGCTGGCCGCTGCATCAGCATCAGGCGCGCAAACCGCGGATCGGGCTCGTCCCCGAACCTAGAACCAGATATTGGGTCGCCGGTGGAACACCGTCGGAGAATGTCCGCTCTTTGCGCCTTCCGGCCGTACGTCGTGCCGGCCTCGAATGATCGCTACCCCCCATTCCTGCCGTCCTGCGAAAGGTTACAACGCGCCAGGCTGGCCGTCTTCTGACGCCAATTGAGTTTTGACCCGGCATGGTGGTGGGCGCGCTGCCGCAGCTGCTACTCGGCCGCCTGTAGGCGTTCGAAAGACGAGCGTCCTTCTGGACGCCCTGCGGCGGGGGCAAAGCTTCGATCCACCCAGGCGACGGCCCGGCGCAGCACATCGAGCCCGGCGCCGGTCCGCACTCCTTCGCTCGCCAGCGTCCGCCGATAAGCCCGCGCCCCTGCCCGGCCAGCGAACAGGCCGTGGAGATGCCGGGTGTAGTCGTGCAAGCGCTCGCCCCGCTCAAGCCCGCGCGCGATCGCGGGCATGAAGGCTTCAATCACCTCGAACGCGTCGGCGGCCGGCGCCTCTTCGCCGAACAGCTCAGGATCGACGCCGATCAGGATCTCGGGCGTCTGATAGGCGGCGCGCCCAACCATAACCCCGTCGACATGCCGAAGCTCGGCGCGCGCCGATGTGAGATCGGCGACGCCGCCGTTGAGGATGATCGGCCAGTCGGGATGGGCGCGCTTCAACGCATGCACCAGCGGATAGTCGAGCGGCGGAATCGTACGGTTATCCTTGGGGCTCAACCCGTCGAGCCAGGCTTTGCGCGCGTGGACGATGAGCGCCGCCGCGCCGGCCGACTTCACCGCTTCGGCGAAGGCGCCGAGCGCCTCTCGCGACTCCTGCTCATCGACGCCGATGCGACATTTCACGGTCACCGGAACGTCGGCCGCCGCGGCCATCGCCGCGACGCAGTCGGCGACCAGCCTCGGCTCGCGCATTAGGCAGGCCCCGAACCGGCCGCTTTGCACCCGGTCGGACGGGCAGCCGCAATTGAGATTGATTTCGTCATAGCCGAACCCAGCCCCGATCCGAGCCGCCTCGGCGAGACGCGCAGGATTTGCGCCGCCAAGCTGGAGCGCGACCGGATGCTCGCTGGGCTCGAAGCCGATCAGGCGCTCGCACGGCCCGAACACGACCGCGTCCGCCGTCACCATCTCGGTGTAGAGCCGCGCCCGGCGCGTGAGGAGGCGATGGAACGCCCGGCAGCGCCGGTCGGTCCAGTCCATCATAGGAGCCACGGAAAATCTAAAGTCTTGAATCGGAGCCCCTTTTCTGCGGTCCCAACTCGTTCGGCCGGGCCGTGCGCACTCTTTCCAGCGCCGCGACGCCACGTCAAGGAGACGTTTCTTCGGCGCGATGATCAAACAACTCCCTCCGGCTCGGACTGATCGAGCGGCGGGCGTCCGAGGAGGACGGCAGGCGCGCATAGTCGCAGGCTCGAAAGATCGTCGGCGACGCGAGGCCGCAATTTATGGAATTGTCGCGGACGATCGCCAAAGCGCTCGGATGACGCGCGCGGCGAGCGTCAGCGCCCGGAGAGACAAACGGATGTACACGGCGAGCACCGCTTTTCTCGATTCGCTCCAGGAAGCGGGGGTGGAGTTCATCTTCGCCAACTTCGGCAGCGATCATCCCGGGCTGATCGAGGCGATCGCCGAGGCGCGCGCCGAAAGCCGCGAGATCCCGCGCGTGATCGCTTGTCCCACCGAGATGTTGGCGCTGACTTGCGCGCAAGGGTGCGCACAATTTTCTGGCCGCGCGCAGGCGGTCGTCGTCCATGTCGATTGCGGCACGCTGTCGCTCGGAGGCGCGGTCCACAATGTCGCGCGGTGCCGCGCGCCGGTGCTCATCTATGCCGGCATGTCGCCCGCGACCCAGGAGAGCGAACTCCTCGGCGGACGCAACGAATTCATCCATTGGCTCCAGGACGTCCCCGACCAGCGTGGCATCCTCCGCCAGTACATGAAATACGACCATGAGATCCGGTCGAGCCGCAACGTCCCGCAAATCGTCCATCGCGCGCTGCAGATCGCCGAAAGCGACCCCAAAGGGCCCGTCTATCTTGTCGCCGCGCGGGAGACGATGGAGGCGACGGCTGAGCCCCTCTCATCCGACCCGTCGCTTTGGCGGCCGGTCCCCTCCGCCCCGCTTCGCGATGACGCCGTCGCGGAGATCGCCGTCGCGCTCGCGAACGCCCGGCGACCGGTAATCGTGACCTCCTATCTCGGACGCAACGCCGCGGCTGTCGCCGAGCTGACGCGCCTCTGCCGCGGCCATGCGGTCGGCGTCCTCGAATCGGCGCCCTACTACATGAATTACCCGCAAGACGAGGATATGCATCTCGGCGCCTATTGGAACGAACCCGTGCGCAATCCGGTCCTGGCGGAGGCCGACGTCGTTGTCGTCATCGACAGCGACGTTCCCTGGATTCCGAGCGTCAATGCCCCCTCGTCCGGACGCGGCGGTGTTCCACATCGACGTCGACCCGATGAAGGAAACGATTCCGCTGTGGTACATAAGGGCGCGCCGATCGCTCCGCGCCGACAGTTTTCTCGCCCTGCAACAGATCAACGCCTGGCTCGACGCCCGGCCGCCGCAGGCATCGGTCGTTGCGGAGCGGCGCGGTCATTTCAGCGCGCTGCATCGCCGTCGCGCCGACGAGCTCGCCGAACGCGAGGCGGCGCGAACGGATATCATCACGCCGGAATGGCTCACCGCCTGCGTGCGCCGCGCCGTCGACGACGAGGCGATCATCCTCAGCGAAGGCGTGACAAATTATCCGGCGATCCACAACCACGCCGGCCGGCGCGTTCCCGGAACGATGTTCGCCAGCGGCGGCAGCTCGCTCGGCTGGAGCGGCGGCGCCGCGATCGGAATGAAGCTCATGGCGCCCGGCCGGATGGTCGTTGCGCTCACCGGCGACGGCTCGTACATGTTCTCGACGCCGTCGGCGGTTCATTGGTTGGCGCGGCGCCACGGAACGCCCTTCCTTCAGGTCGTCTACAACAACCGCGGCTGGAACGCGCCGCGCTTCTCGGCGCTGGCCGTGCACCCGTCCGGGTATGCGAGCCGGGCGAACGATCTCGACCTCAGCTTCGATCCTCCGCCCGACTACGCGGGTATCGCCGCGGCCGCGGGCGGCGCCCTGGCGCTCACAGTGAAACGGCCGGACGAGGCGGAGGCGGCGATCCGCAGCGCGCTTCGCGCTGTGGTCGAAGAGAAGCGTTCCGCGGTGATCGACGCCTGGCTATGACGCGTGCTCCGGCGGACAACGCGCCCTGTCTTGAAGGCATGGGCGGGACTTGCGCATAGCGGCGCGAGACAGGTCGCCGCGACCTGGTTGCTGCGCGATCTATATCGATCTAGGTCTGATCCGAAGCAGCGCTTCCGGAGGAGAGCCATGGCGAGACCCCTGATCGTGATCGATCCGCAGCCGCGAGGTCTCGATGAGATTTTCGAGCCGGAGGTCTGGGCGCGGCTCGAGAGCCTCGGCGAGCTTGGCGTTCACGACGGGGCCGGCCGCATGCCGGCCGAACGCTTCGAAGCCCTTCTGCCCGAGATGGTTCTCCTGATCGGACAGAGCGACATGCCGAAGGCGAGGCTCGACCGGGCGCCGAAGCTGCGCGCCATCGTCAACGTCGAGACCAATTTCCTCCAGAACGTCGACTACGAAACCTGCTTCGAGCGCGGAATCCACGTGCTCGCTCCGAGCTCAGCCTTCGCCAAGCCGGTGGCCGAGATGGCGCTGGGCATGGCGATCGACCTCTGCCGCGGCGTCACGGCAGCCGATCGGGCCATGCGCGCGGGCCGCGAGAAATGGCTGCTCGACGGCGCGGAAGGGTGCTTCTCGCTCTATGGCGCGCGGGTCGGCCTGATCGGCTTCGGCGATCTCGCGCGCGCCTTCGTTCCCCTGCTCGCGCCGTTCGGCTGCCCGGTCAAAGCCTACGATCCGTGGGTTTCCGAGCACTACATGGCCGGCTTCGGCGTCGCCGCCGCCTCGCTCGACGAGGTCTTGAGCGGAAGCCAGGTCATTGTCGTGTTCGCCGCCGTGACCAGCGAGAACCAGGGTTTCCTCGGCAAGCGCGAGTTCGACCTCATCGCGCCGGGATCGGTCTTCCTGCTGATGAGCCGCGCGGGAGTGGTCGATTTCCCCGAATTCCTGCGCTCTGTCGAAAGCGGACGATTTCGCGCCGCGACCGACGTTTTTCCAATTGAGCCCGCGCCGCCCGGCGACCCGGCGCGCCGGATCGAGGGTCTGCTGCTGTCGCCCCATCGCGCCGGCGCCATGCGCGATCCCCTCTTCGAGATCGGCCGGCAGACGGTCGCCGACGCCGGCCTCATCCTCGCCGGCCTGCCGCCGCTTTCCTGCCGGCGCGCCCAGCGCGAGACCGTGCTTCGATCCCGGTCGAAGCCGATCGAGCGCAGTTGAAGGGGGTTTGCCGGCTTGACATCGAGCGGCGGCGAGACATAGCCTATAACGTTATAGAGAGGCCGGCGAAGAATTCGGCTCGAACGTCGGCGACGCCTTGGAGCGAGCGATGGCCGGGAGAGCGCCCACGATCCGCGATGTGGCGTCACGCGCCGGCGTATCGGTCGCCACTGCTTCCAACGTCGTCAACGGCAATCGGCCGGTCGGAGAAGCGAGCCGCCGCAGCGTGGTCGCGGCGATCGCGGCGCTCGGCTACCGGCTCGACCGCTCGGCGAGCGCGTTGCGCGGCAAATCGACTCGTCTTGTCGGCATGGTCGTTCCCGACATCACCAATGTCTTCTTCGCCAGCCTCGTTCACGGGGTCGAAGCCCTCGCCGAACGCGATGGCTACGATCTTCTTATCGTCTCCTCGAGCGAAGATGCGGCGAAAGAGCGCCGCCGCATCGAGGCGCTGATCGCGCGCCGCATCGACGGCTTGATCATCGTGCCCGCCAGCGACGACTCGATGGCGGCGGTCAGGGACGACGCCGCCACGGTTCGCCTGCCGCCGGCGGTGCTGGTCGACCGGGGCGATCGGGCGCCTGGATTTGACGCCGTGCGCGCCGATTGCGACGCCGGCGGCTACGCCGCAGCCCGCCATCTCATCGACCTCGGACATCGCGACATCGCCATTCTCGCCCATTCAAAACGGCTCGAGAATGTCGAGCAGCGCATCGCCGGCGCCCGGCGCGCCCTGGTCGAAGCCGGGCTCGAGCGGCGAGAGCGCGTCATCTACGGCGGCGATGACCTCGAATCCCTGCGTGGCGCGATCGAGCTTGAGCTTCACCGCGCCGACCGCCCGACCGCGATCTTCGCCCTCACCAATGTCTGCGCGCTGGCCTCGATCAAGGCCGCGCGCGGGCTCAATCTTGAAATCCCGGGCGATGTGTCGATCATCGGTTTCGACGATTTCGATTGGATGCTCGCGCTGCGCCCCTATCTGACCACCGTCGCCCAGCCGGTCGAGGATTTCGCCTCCGTCGCCTGGCGCCTGCTGATGCTCCGGCTATCCGCCGGCGAAAAAAGCGTCGAGCGGGTCGAACTTCCCTGCACTCTCAGGGTGCGGGAATCCACCGGGCCCGCCCGCCCTCGGCTCAAAGCCGTTGCGGAGGCCTGAACCAGAAAGCAACAGGGAGTGAATCATGCTGAAACGTCTGAGCTTTGGCGCCTCGATCGCGGCGCTCGCGCTCGGCCTCGCCGCGTCGGCGGCCTATGCCGAAGACAAGCCAGTCTATGGCGTCTTGATGAAGACGCTGTCCAACCCGTTCTGGGGCGCGATGGAGAAGGGCGTGGACGAGGGCGCCAAGAACGCCGGCGTCGAGATCTTCCTGGAGGCGGTCGAATCCGACCAGGCGGCCGAGCCGCAGCTCAACGCATGCAACACCATGCTGCAGAAGAAGCCCGTGGCGATGATCACTGCAGCGATCAATTCGACCATCCTGCTCCCATGCCTCAAGCAGGCGAACGGGATGAAGATTCCGGTCGTCGACCTCGACAACAACCTCGATCCGGCGATCACCAAGAAGGCCGGGGTTGATATTGCCTTTCATATCGGCTCGGACAACGAAGCGGCGGGCGCGAAAGGCGCGGACTATCTGGTCAGCGCGCTCGGCAAGGATGCGAAAGGTCCCGTGCTGGTGATCGAAGGCCTTTCCGGCAACATCACCGGGGAGAAGCGCGCGCAGGGGTTCGCCGAAGAACTGAAGAAGCAGGCGCCCGGCCTCAACATCGTCGCCTCTCTGCCGGGCGACTGGGACAGTCTGAAGGCCGCCAACATCACTAACGACACGCTGCAGCGCAATCCGGACCTCGTCGCCATCTTCTGCGCCAATGACGACATGGCGCTCGGCGCGGTCGAGGCGGCGCGCTCGGCCGGCAAGGACAAGATCGTCGTCATCGGCGTCGACGGCAACAGCAACGCCGTCAAGTCGATCAAGGCAGGACGGCTCAACGCCTCGGTCGCGCAATTGCCCTATCTGGTCGGCATGCAGGCGGTCGAGGACGTCAAGAAAGTGCTGGCGGGCGACAAGGTCCCGGAGATGACCTACGTGCCGACCCTTGTTCTGACCAAGGAGGTCATCGAGGCGAACAAGGAGCCGATGTTGCAGTACGTCAAGTAGACCGGACGGCGCCACCCGCACCTCGCTCTTGGCGGACGGCGCCGCCTCATTCGAGCAACGCTCCATGACTTCGACTCGACCCGACCACCGCCGCCCCTGCGTCGTGGCGTGCGCGCTTCGCTGGCGGAGGCGCCGTCCGACTCGAATCGCTGATCGTGCTCGCCGTGCTGTGCGCGGCGATGGCGATCTTGTCGAGCGCCTTCCTGTCCGTCTCAAACATTCTCAACATTCTTCTCTCGACGTCGGTATTCGGTGTGCTGGCGATCGGGATGACGTTTGTCATTTCATCGGCCGGCATCGATCTGTCGGTCGGCTCCATGCTCGCTCTTTCCGGGGTCGTGGGCGCGATGCTCACGTCCAATCTCGATCTTCCCTGGTGGATCGGGATTCTCGGCTGCCTTGCGGCCGGGGCGGCAACTGGCGCCGTCAACGGCTTCCTCATCACCAAGGGCGCTATTCCGCCGTTCATTGTGACGCTCGGCATGCTGGGGGTCGCCCGCGGGATCGCGCTCGTGCTGAGCAACGGCGTATCGATTTATGGCCTCCCGCCCGAAATCGTGTGGCTCGGTCAGGGCCGGCCCTTTGGCGTCCCTGTGCCCGTGATAGTCCTGCTACTCACGGCGCTTGTCGCCCATTTGCTGCTCGCGCATACGCGCTTCGGCGTCTACGCACAGGTGATCGGCGACAACGAGGGCGCCGCGCGCGCGATGGGCGTCCGGGTCGAGCGGATGAAGGTGCTGCTCTACACGCTGTCAGGGCTGCTGTCGGGCCTTGCCGGGCTCTTGTTTGCCGCGCGCATCAATTCGGGCGAACCGACCGCCGGCCTAAGCTACGAGCTCACCGCCATCACCGCGACCATTCTCGGAGGCACAAACCTGTTCGGCGGGCGAGGCAGCGTCATCGGTACGCTGATCGGCGCCCTGATCATGGGGGTGCTTCAGAACGGGCTGAACCTGCTCGCCGTCCGGCCCTTCTACCAGCAGATCGCCATCGGCGCAGTGCTGATCCTCGCCGTCTGGCTCGATCGCATCAACAGCAGGGAGGGCTGGCGCCGATGAGTCTTCTCGAGCTGAAGGACGTACGCAAGACTTTCGGCGCGATCGAGGCTTTGCGCGGGGTCACCTTCTCTGTCGAGACGGGCAGCGCGGTGGCGCTGGTCGGGGACAACGGGGCCGGCAAGTCGACGCTCATGAAGACGATCACCGGCGTGTACAGGCCCGACCGCGGCGACATCCGCTTCGACGGCGTTTCCATCGTCGGTAAGGACCCCGGCGAAATCCGCGAGGCGGGAATCGAGATGATCTACCAGGACCTCGCGCTCGCCCGGATGCGCGATGTCGCTTCGAACATATTTCTCGGCCGGGAGCTTACGCGCTCGGTCCTCGGTGTCAGGCTCATCGACGCAAAGCAGATGCGCAGCGAAGCCGAGGCGATGGTCGCACGGCTTGGCGCCCGCATTCCTTCCGTTGCGCAGATGACGGGCCAGCTCTCCGGCGGCCAGCAGCAATCCGTGGCGATCGCCCGCGCGCTGACCTTCAACCCGAAGCTCGTCATCATGGACGAGCCGACCGCGGCGCTTGCGGTGCGCGAGGTTGAGCACGTGCTCGATCTCATCCGCACGCTCAAGAGGGACGGTATTTCCGTCATCCTCATCAGCCATCGCCTGACCGACGTTTTTTCGGTCTGCGACCGTATCGTCGTCCTCCGTCAGGGAGAGGTCATCGCCGATGACGCAACCCGCGAAACCAGCATGAACGCCGTCGTCGCCCATATCGTTGGCGCGGCGGACGCGTCGCCGCATGGAGCACCGCAATGATCCGTTTCGATACCGCTTTCCGTCAAGAACGGAGGCGCAATTGAAATTCGGCATTTACTACTCGTATTGGGAGCAGGAGTGGAGCGCCGATTGCCTTAAGTACGTGGAGAAAGTCGCCAAGCTGGGTTTCGACGTCATCGAAATCGCCGCACATCATCTGAACAGCTATAGCCCCGCGCATATCGCCGAAGTTGGCCGCACGGCGCGAGAGAACGGCATCACGATCACGGCCGGGCTGGGTCCGTCCCCGCAAAGAAACCTGTCTTCCGCCGATCCCGCGGTAAGAAAGGCGGGGCGGGCCTTTTTCGAAGAGACGCTGACCAACCTCGCCAAACTCGATATCCGCGTCATTGGCGGCGCCCTCCACTCCTACTGGCCGGTCGACTATTCCAAGCCCGTCGACAAACCAGGGGACAGGGCGCGAGGCCTGGAGGGCATGTCAAGCCTTGCGGATTTTGCGGCCAATCTCGGAATTGATCTGTGCCTGGAAGTGCTCAACCGGTTCGAGAACCACGTCCTGAACACCGCAGAAGAGGGAGTCGCCTTCGTCCGGGAGATCGGCAAGCCCAATGTCAAGGTTATGCTCGATACGTTCCATATGAACATCGAGGAGGATAGTTTCGGCAAAGCGATCCGCACCGCTGGTCCGCTGCTTGGCCATTTCCATACCGGCGAGAACAATCGGCGCGTTCCCGGCAAGGGCCGGCTGCCATGGCACGAAATCGGAGCAGCGCTGCGCGAGATCGGTTATAGCGGCGCGGTCGTCATGGAGCCCTTCGTCAAGATGGGCGGCCAGGTGGGCAACGACATCCGGGTCTGGCGCGATCTGAGCGACAACGCGAACGAAGCGCAGATGGACGAAGCTGCGCGGCAGGCCCTTGCGTTCTCGCGATATGTGCTTGGGTGAAGGCAACGGCGTGTTGCTGGGTGGCGGCCCGACCTCACGCATTCGGAATGTTCTGCGCCAGCGCCTCGAGCACCGCCATGCGCACCGCCACGCCCATTTCGACTTGCTCGCGGATGAGCGATTGCGCACCGTCGGCGACCAGGGTGTCGATCTCGACGCCCCGGTTCATGGGCCCCGGATGCATGACCAGCGCGCCGGGCTTGGCGTAGCCAAGTTTTTCCTGATCAAGACCGAAATAGCGGAAATATTCGCGCGCCGAGGGCACAAGGGCGCCGCTCATCCGTTCGCGCTGCAGGCGCAGCATCATGACGATGTCGGCGTCCTTGAGCCCCGAGCGCATGTCATGGGCGACCTCAACCCCCATGCGCTGCACGCCCACCGGCATTAGCGTCGACGGGCCGACCACCCTTACATGAGCCCCGAGCTTGCCGAGGAGCAGGATATTCGAGCGCGCCACCCGCGAATGGAGGATATCGCCGCAGATTGCGACGGTGAGGCCCTCGATGCGGCCGAGATTGCGCCGGATGGTCAAGGCGTCGAGCAGCGCCTGGGTCGGATGCTCGTGCGCTCCGTCGCCGGCGTTGACGACCGAGCAGTCGACCTTTCGCGCCAAGAGATGGACAGCGCCCGCCTGATGGTGGCGGACGACGAGGATGTCGGGCCGCATCGCGTTCAGGGTCATGGCGGTGTCGATCAACGTCTCGCCCTTTTTTACGCTCGACGCGCCGACCGCCATGTTCATCACGTCCGCCCCGAGCCGTTTTCCTGCGAGCTCGAACGACGACTGGGTGCGGGTCGAGGCCTCGAAGAAGAGATTGATCTGGGTACGCCCGCGCAACGTGGCGCGCTTCTTCTCGACCTGGCGCGAGATCGTGACCGCCTCGTCCGACAGATCGAGCAGCGCGACGATCTCCTCGCGCGTGAGATGCTCGATGCCAAGCAGGTGGCGCTGGGCGAAGACGGGCGGTGAGACGGTCATCTATGCCGGCGCCAATCCTGAGCCATGACACAAGATGCGCGAGGCGGCGTTCAAACCAGCTGCGCCCCGGCCCCAGAGGCGGGAGCCGGCAGCCAAATCGATATGAGCCGGCGTAAGCCGGCGAAAGCCCACGAAAACGAAATGGCTTTCTTTTGTTTTCATATGTTTTTCGGAATCTGGACTTTTCATAGGGTTACGAAGGAATCAATAAGCTTTCTTCCCCGCCGCACTGTGTCTCGAATATCACAGTCTCCTCTCCTCTCTGTTCCCACCCTCGCCGGAGAAGCAGGGCAACGCAGCCAATTCCGGCGATTGGGAAAGCCATAGCATATATTTCTGATTTTGGCAAGTCCGGCAAAAGCATTTCGAGTTCTTGTCCCGCCCGCAAACCCCATCTCCACGGGTTAGCCGTTCAATCTCGCGAGCGTGGCTGGGTCGGGATGGCCGGCGAAATATTTGTCGAGGCAGCGCTGGAACATGTCTTCGCCGGTCGCGGCCCGCGCGAACAGCGTCATCGACGAGCGGAGCTTCATTTCGTCGGTGGGTCCGAAGATCTCGCGCGCCGTCCGTCCTTCGACGCCGGCGACGATCGCCGCGCATTCCCTTAAGCGTTGGCCGAGGACGGGGTGGGCGAGATAGGCCCTGGCCTCGGCGAGGGAGGCGATCGCGAAACGGATCGACATGGGGCTCTGCCCCAATCCTGCGATCTGCGGAAAGACGAACCACATCCAGTGGCTTTCCTTCCGTCCTGCCCGAAGCTCCCGGCGGACCTGGTCATAGACCGGGTCCTGAGCATCGACAAAGCGTTGCAGGGGAAAGCGATCGGTCATTATTGCGCCGATGCCCGCAGCTTCGCGGAAATCGCGAATGCGGCTCTCATCCTCCCTTCGGGTAGTCCGCGCCGCGCGCGACCGCCTCTCCCGCCACATATTCCTTGCGCAAGGCGTCGAGCTCTGCGCCCATCGCCTCATAGGCGAAGCTGCCGAGCACGAGCCGCAACGGCGGCTTCTCCTGTTCGACGGCGGCGATGATCGCTTCGGAGCCGCGGACGGGATCGCCCTGCTGCTTGCCGCTGATCGACTGGGTGAAGTTGCGGCGCGCAATCGCCGTGTCGGCGTAGGCGTCGATTGGGTGTTTCGGAACTTTGAGCGAACGCCCGGCCCAGTCGGTGCGGAACGGGCCGGGCTCGACGATAATGACTTTGATCCCGAGCGGTCCGACCTCCTTGGAAAGCGATTCAGACATGCCTTCGACAGCAAATTTGGTCGCCGCGTAGTAGCCCGATCCGGGAAAACCAATGAAACCGCCCATCGACGATACGTTGACGATGGCGCCCGACTTTTGCGCGCGCATGATCGGCAGCACAGCGCGAGTCAAAGCTGCGAGGCCAAACACATTGGTCTCGAACATCGCCCGAATATCGGCGTCGTCGCCCTCCTCGATCGCGGCGAGATAGCCGTAGCCGGCGTTGTTGACGAGGACGTCGATGCGTCCGAAGCGCCGTTGGGCGGCCCCGACGGCCGCTTCGATCTCTGCCTGCTTCTCGACGTCGAGTTTGAGAGCCAGCGCCTTCTCAGCGTGGTCGCGGACGAGATCCTCGACCTTCGCTTTGTCGCGCGCCGTCACCACGACGCGATAGCCGCGCGACAGCAGGATTCTCGACAATTCCCGTCCGAATCCGGTCGAGCAGCCGGTGATCAGCCAGACCGGTTTTTGGTGAGCGGAAGATTGATCGGCGGCCATCGGCGTCCTCAAGGTTTGCAACGAAAGCGGAGAAGGCGGTTTCTCGCACGGGCGGACGGCGGGGCGCAATTGTGTGCGTGGCTTTCCAGAAGCCTGTGCACATTGACCATGACCCTCGATTTGACACTGGGCCTCTGCGTCTCCATATCCCGCGGCCAAAAGCCGGGGGCAAACGGGACGCGCCGGCTGCCCAAAGAAAGCTTCCTGAATGAAAGTCGTGATCGTCGAGTCGCCCGCCAAGGCGAAGACCATCAACAAATACCTCGGCAAGGACTACGGCGTCTACGCCTCGTTCGGTCATGTGCGGGATCTGGCGGCCAAGGACGGCTCGGTCGATCCTGACGACGATTTCGCCATGCGCTGGGAGATCGACGCCAAGGCGGCCAAACGGCTCAGCGACATCGGCAGCGCGGTCAAGGACGCCGACAGAGTGATTCTTGCGACCGACCCGGACCGCGAGGGCGAGGCGATCTCCTGGCACGTCCACGAAATCCTCAAGGGCAAGAAGCTGCTGAAGGACAAGCGGGTCGACCGGGTGGTGTTCAACGCGGTGACCAAGGACGCGGTCCAGGAGGCGATGCGCCACCCGCGCGAGATCGACGAGGCGCTGGTCGACGCCTACCGGGCGCGCCGAGCGCTCGATTATCTGGTCGGCTTCACCCTGTCTCCGGTTTTGTGGCGCAAGCTGCCGGGCGCGCGTTCGGCCGGGCGCGTCCAATCGGTGGCCTTGCGCATCATCTGCGACCGCGAGCTTGAGATCGAGAGGTTCGTCCCGCGCGAATATTGGTCAATTGTCGCGCATTTGCTGACCGAGGCCGATGCGCCTTTCTCCGCCCGTCTGGTCGGCGCCGACGGCAAGAAGATCAACCGCCTGGACGTCGGCTCCGGACCTGAAGCTGAGGCGTTCAAGATCGCGCTGGAGACCGCGCGCTTCTCGGTCGCGGCAATCGAGTCGAAGCCGGTCAAGCGCCACCCCTATCCCCCATTCACCACTTCGACATTGCAGCAGGAAGCCTCGCGCAAGCTCGGCCTCGCGCCGGCGCGCACGATGCAGATTGCCCAACGTCTTTACGAGGGCGTTGACGTGGGCGATGGCGCGGCCGGCCTTATCACCTATATGCGCACCGACGGCGTCGACCTCGCGCCCGAGGCGGTCGCGGCGGCGCGCCGCCTCATCGGCAAGGATTTCGGCGACGCCTATGTGCCGGCCGCGCCTCGCAAATACACCGCCAAGGCCAAGAACGCGCAGGAAGCGCACGAGGCGATCCGCCCGACCGACATGACGCGGCGTCCGCGCGACGTCGCCCGTCATCTCGAGCCCGAGCAGGCTAAACTCTACGAACTGATCTGGACGCGCACCATCGCCAGCCAGATGGAGAGCGCCGAGCTCGAGCGCACCACGGTCGACATTCTGGCGGAAGCGGGCGCACGCAAGCTTGAATTCCGCGCCACCGGCCAGGTCGTGCGCTTTGCGGGCTTCCTCGCCCTCTACCAGGAGGGGCGCGACGACGAGGAGGACGAGGAGTCCAGCCGCCTGCCGGCGATGCGCCAGGGCGAGAAGCTCGCGAAGGAGCGGATCGACGCGACGCAGCATTTCACCGAGCCACCGCCCCGCTACACCGAGGCCACGCTGGTCAAGCGGATGGAGGAGCTTGGCATCGGCCGTCCCTCGACCTACGCCTCGACCATCGCCGTGCTCAAGGATCGCGCCTATGTGCGGCTCGACAAGAAACGCCTTTTTCCGGAGGACAAAGGCCGGCTTGTGACGGCCTTTCTCGAATCCTTCTTCGCCAAATATGTCGGTTACGATTTCACCGCCGATCTCGAGGAGAAGCTCGACCGGGTCTCGAACAGCGAAATCGACTGGAAGACGCTGTTGCGCGAATTTTGGAACGATTTCTCCGGCGCTGTCGACGGCACCAAGGACCTCGGCACCCGGCAGGTGCTCGACAGCCTGAACGAGCTGCTCGGCCCGCACATTTTCCCCGCGCGCGGGGACGGCGCCGATCCGCGCCTCTGCCCACTTTGCGGCCAGGGCCAGCTTTCGCTGAAACTCGGCAAATACGGCGCATTCATCGGATGTTCGCGCTATCCGGATTGCAAGTTCTCTCGGGTTCTCGCGCCGACGGGCGCCGAAAGCGCCGAGGGCGACCGGCCGGGCGTGCGCCTGCTCGGCATCAACCCGGAGAACAGCCTGGAAATTACCCTGCGCAGCGGCCGATTCGGCGACTATGTGCAGGAAGGCGAAGCGGAGAAGGGGTCGGAGGAGAAGCCGCGCCGCTCGTCGCTGCCGCGCGGCCTCGCCGCGGATGACGTGACGCTCGAGAAGGCGCTCGCGCTGCTCGCTTTGCCGCGCGAGGTCGCGCGCCATCCCGCGAACGGCGAGCCGATCCTCGCCGGCATCGGCCGCTATGGCGCCTATGTCCAGCACGGCAAGACCTACGCCAATCTCGGCCGCGACGACGATGTGCTCGAGATCGGCGCCAATCGGGCAATCGATCTCATCGTCGCCAAGGAGAGCGGCGCGGGGGCTTCGCGCTTCGGAGCCGGCGCTGCAGCGCGCGTTCTCGGCGAACATCCCGAGGGCGGCACGGTCAGCGTCAAGCAGGGCCGGTTCGGGACCTATGTCAATCACGGCAAGGTCAACGCCACCATCCCCAAGGGGACCGACCCGGCGGGCGTCACGCTCGACGAGGCGGTCGCGCTCTTGAAGGCGAGAGCGGCGGGCGGCGGCGTTATCGGCCGCCTCGTCGGCCAGCATCCGGACGGCGGGCCTGTCACCGTGCGCGATGGGCGCTATGGCGCCTACGTCAACTGGGGCAAAGTCAACGCCACGATTCCTAAGGGGACGACGCCGGACTCCGTCACCCTGACCCAGGCTCTGGACCTCATCGCCGAACGCGAGGGCCGGCCTGCGGCCCAGCCGCGCAAGAGGGCGGGCGCGCCGGCAAAGACCAACGCCAGGCCTCAGAAAGCCAAGGTTGCGCCGTCATCGACAAAGGGTCGGCCGCCAAAGCCGGCCGTCAAGAGCGCCTCAGCGCGAGCCGGAAAGCCGGCTCCAGCCAAGAAGCCCGCGGCGTCAAGCGCGAAGGGCAAGAGCTCCGCGACCCGGTAAGCCCCGGCGGGTTCCCCACCTGTCTTTGCCGCGAAGGCGCGGCTTGTCCCGCCTTCCGCCGAGGCAAGGGCGCAGATCACGCACATCGGTTTCCTCCCCGCCCAATGAACGGCCGCATTCGGACGGCGGGTCTTTGAGCGCGGCGAGGTTCCTCAAAAGTCGTCAACCGTCAATCGGGGAAGCCTGCCAGACCTTCGCGCTCGCTATCCCGGCTTATGACACACGGCTTCGATGTTGTTGCCGTCCGGATCGAGGACGAAGGCGCCGTAATAGTGCTCATGGTAGTGGGGCCGCGGACCCGGCGCGCCATTGTCGCGGCCGCCCGCCCCCATCGCGGCGCGGTAGAACGCATCGACCTCGGCGTGCGTTTGCGCCGTGAAGGCGACATGCGTTCCGCCCTTGGGCTTCGAGCCAGTGCCGATCCAGAAGAAAGGCTTTCGATCGGCCCCGAAACCGGCGCCCGCATAGCCGCCCGTTTCCTGCGGCGTGACTTCCATGATCACGCCGAGGCCGAGCGGCTTCAGCGCGCTCAAATAGAAGGCTTTCGCCCGAGCGATGTCGCCTACTGAAAGGCCGATGTGATCAATCATGTCAAAGCTCTCCGATCTGGCGGCGCGCCCGGGGCGCAAGCTCGCCTCGCAAGCATAAGCGAGAACCGGGAAGATTGCCCATGAAGCCCTCGGAGGGGGCGTCGTCGCAGCCTCGTCGCGGCGGCTCAATTCTGTGCTATAATTCCGGGCAACTCCAGGCGAAGGACGGGCAAGCGCGGGCTTGCAGGAGGGCCCGTCGATGAATCCGGTCAACGCGACGCAGGCTCATGCGGGACAGACGGCGGAAGCGGCCTATGGCCGCTGGGCGCCGGTCTACGACCTGATCTTCGATCTGCCTTTCCATCCGGGCCGGGCCGCCGCGGCGCGCGCGGCCGCCAAGGCCGCCGGCCCCGGCGGCGAGATCCTGGTCGTCGGCGTCGGCACCGGGCTCGAATTGCCGCTGCTCCCGGCGGATGTGCTCGTGACCGGCATCGACATCTCTGGCCCGATGTTGCGCGCGGCGCGCGCCCGCGTCGAGCGCATGGGGCTCGCGCAGGTGAAGGGCCTGCATATGATGGACGCTGGCGCGCTCGAGTTTCCCGACGCCGCGTTCGACGTCGCGCTTGCGCCCTATGTGATCAGCGTCGTTCCCCATCCCGAGCGGGCGCTCGACGAAGCTTGGCGGGTCTTGAGGCCAGGCGGCGCCCTTATCGTGATGAACCACTTCGCCGCCTCCGCGGGTTTGCGGGCTGGGGTTGAGCGTCGGATGGAGACCGCAGCCGGCTGGCTCGGCTGGCACCCGAACTTCCCTTACTCGGCGGTCGGAGACTGGATCGATGCCCGCCCCGACGCGCGAATCGTCGAGCGGAGCGAGCTTGCGCCGATGAATTTGTTCACGCTTCTGAGGATCGAGAAGGCCAAACGACGGTGACGAAGCCGCGCGTCAGCATCGAGCCCGCCATTGTGCAAGGATGGCTTGTTTCCTCGGGCGGTCGAACTTACCTTCGCACCAGGGCGCTTCCATCGCCCTTGAGAAGTGGAAGCCTTGCAGAATCAAAAAATCCGTCGGCGCGCGACGCCGAAGGCCGACCGCAACGCGGCTGAACCGCGAGCCGCTGCGCTTCCTTCGCGCGAGCAGGTTATGGCCTTCATCAGCGGAGCGCCGGCGCCCAATGGCGAGCGGGCTCCCGCGCGGGTCACCAAGCGCGACGTCGCTCGCGCCTTCGGCGTCAAAGGCGAAGCCAAAGCGGAATTGAAGGTCATCCTCAAGGATTTGCAGGCCGAAGGCGCCGTCGCGCGCGGCCGCAAGGCGCTCACCGTCCAGGGCCGCCTTCCCTCGCTCGTCGTGGCCGACATCACTGAGCGCGACCAGGACGGCGAATTGATCGCGAGGCCCGCCGAATGGAGCGGGGACGCGCCCGCGCCGCGCATTGTTGTCCGCCGCTCCCGCGCCAAGCGCGAGCGCGCGCCGGCGCCGGGTCTCGGTGCGCGGGTCTTGATGCGGGTCGAGTTCGACCCAAGCGCCGGGGACGGCGCCCCAGCCTATTCCGGCCGGGTGATCAAGATCCTCGACAAGCTCAAGGGGCGCGCCTTCGCGGTCTATCGCGCCGCGGCGGACGGCTCGGGCCGGGCGCTGCCGGTCGAGAAGCGCGGAGCGGCGCGCGAATTCTTTGTGCCGGCGGCCATGGCGGGCGACGCGCGGGACGGAGACCTCGTCGCTATCGAGCCCTTGCGGGAGGGGCGCTTTGGGCCTCCCCACGCACGCGTCGTCGAAACGATCGGGTCGGTCAAGTCCGAGCGCGCGGTGAGCCTGATCGCGCTCGCGACCCATCACATCCCGCATGTCTTTTCGCCCGCGGCGCTGAAGGAAGCGGAAGCGGCGCGGCCCGTCCAGCTCAGACCCCCGCGCCAGGACTGGCGCGCGTTGCCGCTCGTCACGATCGATCCGCCTGACGCCAAGGACCACGACGACGCGGTTCATGCGGCGCCCGATACCGACGCCGGCAACCCCGGCGGGTTCGTGGTCACCGTCGCCATCGCCGATGTCGCGGCCTACGTCCGCCCCGGCTCGGCCCTCGACCGGGAGGCGCTCGAGCGCGGCAACTCGGTCTATTTTCCCGATCGGGTGGTGCCGATGCTGCCGGAGCGGATCTCGAACGACCTTTGCTCGCTGCGCCCCCTCGAGGACCGCCCCGCGCTTGCGGTGCGCATGGTGCTCGGCGCCGACGGTCGCAAGCGCTCGCACAAGTTCCACCGGATCATGATGCGGTCCGCCGCCAAGCTTTCGTACGAGCAGGCGCAAGCCGCGATCGACGGACGGCCGGACGAAACGACTGCGCCGCTCCTCGACAGCGTGCTGAGGCCGCTTTACGCGGCCCATTCGGTGATCAGACTTGAGCGCGAGCGGCGCGATCCGCTCGATCTCGACCTGCCGGAACGCAAACTCGTTCTCGACCGGGAGGGCCGGCTCAAGGACGTGCGCTGGCCGGAGCGGCTGGAAGCCCACCGGCTGATCGAGGAGTTCATGATCCTCGCCAATGTCGCCGCCGCCGAGACGCTCGAAGCCGCTCATTCGCCGCTCCTCTATCGCGCCCATGACGCGCCGAGCGTCGAGAAGCTCAACGACCTGATCGAGTTCCTCCGCACCATCGGCGTCAAATTGGCCAAGGGCGAGCGCGTTCGCCCGTCGCATTTCAACGGCGTCCTGGGCCGCGTGCGCGGGCAGGCGGTCGAGGCTCTGGTCAACGAAGTGGTGTTGCGCGCCCAGGCGCAGGCCGAATACAGCCACGAGAACTACGGCCATTTCGGCCTTAACCTGCGCCGCTACGCACACTTCACCTCGCCCATTCGCCGCTACGCCGACCTTATCGTCCATCGCGCGCTGATCAGGGCGCTCAACCTCGGCGAGGGCGGCCTCAACGACATGCGCGCCGGCGAACTGGCGCAGGTGGCCGAGCATATCTCGGCCGCCGAACGCCGCGCGATGGCGGCGGAACGCGAGACCGTCGACCGCGTCATAGCAGCCCATCTGGCCGACGAGGTCGGCGCCGTGTTCGAAGGCCGCATCGCCGGCGTGACCCGCGCCGGCCTGTTCGTGAAGCTGAGCGAAACCGGCGCCGACGGCTTCGTGCCGGCTTCGACCCTCGGCGACGACTATTATCGCTTCGAGGAGGCAAACCGCGCCCTCGTCGGGTCGCGGACCAAGGAAGCCTTCCGCCTGGGCGGGGGGGTCAAGGTGCGACTGGTCGAGGCCGCGCCATTCGCCGGCGCGCTCAGGTTCGAGATCGTGCGCGCCGGCGCCGAGCCCGGCGCCCGGCGCAAATCGACCGCCCCGACGCCGTTCAAGGCGATCCGCAGGGACAAGCGGCGATGAACGACATGACGCGCTTCTGGCGCATTCCCACGCCCCGGCCCGAGCGTCCGCTGCGCACGGCGATCACCCGCGGCTTCTTCGGCCGGTGCCCGGCATGCGGGCGGGGCCAACTGTTCCGCTCCTATCTCAAGGTCGTCAACGCCTGCAAGATTTGCGGTGAAGACATGAGTCATCAGCGCGCCGACGATGCGCCGGCTTATCTGACGCTCCTCCTTGTGGCCCATATGGTCGGCGCCGGCATTCTGCTCTCCGACGAACTCTGGCCGCAGGCATCTGCGTTCTGGGTCATCGCGTTCTGGCTGACGGCGACCGTCGTCGCCAGTCTTATCATCTTGCCTCGCGCCAAGGGCGCCGTCATCGGTCAGCAGTGGGCCATGTGCATGCACGGCTTCGGCGCCGAGGGCGACCGGACGTGACCGACGCCGCCAGGTCCGATCGGGCGCTTCGCCCGCGCGACGCGGCGACGCTCATCCTGGTCGAACGAGCGGAGCGCGGCCACGCGCGGGTGCTGATGGGCAAGCGGCACGCGGGGCACCGGTTCATGCCGGGCAAGTTCGTCTTTCCCGGCGGCCGGGTCGAGCCGGAGGACCGGAGGATGGCCGCCGCCGGCGCGCTCGATCCCAATGTCGAGGCGAAGCTCAACGCTCGCGTGCGCCGGCCGTCGCCGCATTTCGCCCGCGCCCTGGCGCTGGCGGCGATCCGCGAGACCTTCGAGGAAACAGGCCTCGCGATCGGCGCTCCCGATCATGGCGCGCCGGCAAATCCGCCGCCGGGCGCCTGGTCCCGATTCGCGGCGACCGGCGTCACGCCATCGCTCGACGCCATCGACTTTCTCGCCCGCGCGATCACCCCGCCCGGACGCCCCCGGCGCTTCGACGCCCGCTTCCTGATCGCCGACGCGAACTCAATCGCCGGGCGTGTCGAGGGGGCTATCCATCCCGAGGCCGAACTGGTCGAGCTCGTCTGGACGCCGCTAGACGAGGCGCTGAACCTCGACCTCCCCGACATCACCCGCGCAGCCCTCGCCGACCTCGCGCTCGCGCTCGACGGCGGCCTCGACAAACGCCGCCCCCGCCCCTTCTATCGCCAGCTGCGCGGCAAGCGGCTCAGGGAGCAGCTGTAGGATCGAAACGAGATCAGGAACGGCCGCGCGCGCACCCGTCACAGTCCTTTGAAGAGCCGCCTTGCAGGCGTCAAAGCCCGCGGCTGATATTCTTCTGCAGAAAGGTGATTGAGCTCACAGTGCAAGCCGCCGGGGCGGAAGTAGCGGTGTCCCGGGGTCAGTTCGTCCTTGGAGGAGAACAGCATGGCGATCGCACATCCCGATCTCGGGAACTGGCGTTTACCGCGCCAAGGTCTTGAACCGCGCCATCGACATGGTCGGCCGCTCCCGGGCCTCACGTCCGCCGGCCCGCCGTGTGGAAGGAAAAGGCTTCTGCTTGGAACAATCCTGCCGAGCCTGGCGCTGATCGTGGCGCTCGCGGGCCTTCCCACTGTAGCCTACGCGCAGTCATCCACCCTTCCAGGCGAATTCGCATTCCGAACCAAGAAGGGGTACTACCTCACCGCTATCAGCGGCGGAGGGCGTTCCGACGCTCCGACGATCATCACCGAAGCGACTTCGGCCGGGCCGTGGGAGAAATTCAGGATCGTCGTGGCCGACCCGGCGGCGACCGCGTTCGACAAGAGCTTCCAGACAGCGACAGGTAATTTCGTCACCGCGGTCAACGGCGGCGGCATGACCTCGGACGCCCTGCATACCGATGCGACTCAGATTCGGGGCTGGGAGCAATTCCGTATGAACGATCTAAGCCTGATAAGCTCCGGCGCTACCTACTACGAGCTCTTTACCATCGGCAAAAGGGACGTCACCGCCGTCGGCGCCGGAGGACAATACGAAGACGCCATCCACACCGACGCCACGAATGTCGGAACATGGGAGGAGTTCAGGCCGGTGAAGTGCGGGGACCTGGGGTCGGGAATCGAATATTTCATCATCCCCAATGTCGTTCCCTTCGACGGCTGGGCGCTCTCGGCGCCGGGCGGCGGCGGCGCCGTCAGCGACGCGGTCGCGACGGGATATGGCGGATGGCCGGAGTCGCGGTTCAAGTTGATCCGCCAGCCGGACGGGACCTACGCGCTGCAGACATCGAACGGCTCGAATTTTGTCACCGCGCTGGGCGGCGGCGGCGAGGTGCAAGAATATATACACTGCCATCCCGGCTTTCCGGGCGCCTGCATCGACAGCATCACCGATATCTTCCACACCGATGCGACGCAGGTTCTGGGATGGGAGAAATTCACGATCACCGACCTCGGCAACTGCAAGTACACGATACAGACCATCAAAGGGTTCTTCGTCGGTCAGTATCAGGCGCCGGAGGGGGTATTCTTCACGACCGACCGTAGCGTTGTTTCGGACAACGAGAAATTCCAGTTCGTGATGAGCGGTCTTGGCTCGCCGCCTATCCTCCATTGAGGGGTTTTCGCCGGCAAGCAATCTCGCTTCATCAGAGCATTGGACGGACCGTCAAGGCGCGGGAAGAGCCGCTTCCCGCGCTTGAGCGAAGGACGGCCTGGCCTACGCGCTGGGCGTGGGCCTCGACAAACGGGGCCGCGCCCGTTCTTTCGCCAGTTCCGGGGCAAGTCGCTCAGGAGCAGCTCTAGACTAGCACCATCTCGCTCTGGGGCCGAAACTCAATCGTTTGGCCCGGTTTCGACCCGAAGCCGACTTCCAAGATCGGCCCTATGACCGGGCGCAATGCGCGAGAAAACGGTCCTTCGATCGGATGCTCGGACGCCTCTTGGGGTTTCTGACACGTTTGCTGTCGGTCCCCGTCTAACATGCCGATTTCGGCTCCGCCGTTGATGCTCAGACCCTCTTTGTGTCATTCTTTTTGTTTGATCCAGCGGCGCAAGACCGTTGGTCATAGGGAGGAGAAAATGTCCGACAAGTCGAAGTTGACTTCACAAGGCCGACGCAACCTCCTAAAGGGCCTTGCGGGCGCTACAGCTTCGTTCGCAGGGCTCGGTGTCAATCCCATGGTCGCCGGTGCGATAGCGAAGGAGGCGGGCAAGGCCACCCGACCCCTCAAGGCGGCATTTTCAAACGCCGGCCTGCAAGCGACCTGGTGCGCGCAGGGCAAGCAGGCGGCCGAGTACTGGGGCAAGCTTTTCAACGTCGACGTCACATGGTTCGATGGCGTGTTCAACAACGTCACGCAGCGCGCCGCGATCGACAATATGGCTTCGCAGAAGTGGGACTTCGTCGCGATCCAGGCGTTCGGCATCGGAACCCTGACGGCGCCCGTCAACAAGATGATCGACGCCGGAATTCCGGTCGTTGACATGGATACGCTGATCGCCCCACTCGACACCATTAATGTCCTGACTTTCCTCGCGCCCGACAACGAATTCATGGGTGCGTCCGTCACCCAGGCGCTGGTCAACGCCATCAATGGCGAGGGCACGATCGTCATGACTCAGGGCTCGCTTGGACACACGGGCGCGCAAGGCCGCGCAAAAGGCTTCCATTCGGTGGTCTCGAAGTTCCCCAAGGTGCAGGTTCTCGACGAACAGCCAGCCGACTGGGATGTGACGAAGGTCGCGCGGATCTGGGAATCACTCTTGACCAAGTATCCGAAAATTGACGCCGCGTTCTTTCACAACGACGACATGGCGCTCGCCGCTTATAAGGTCATGCAGGACAAGGGGCGGACAGAGACCAAGATCGGCGGGGTCGACGCTATGCCCCCCGCGATTAAGGCCGTTCAGGCAAGCCAGATGTACGCGACTGTCCGCAACCCGTCTTGCCGTATCCACGGCGGGGCGATTGTCGCGGGCGTGTCGGCGGTGATAAACGGGGCAAAGACGGGAACTGACATACCAAAGAGCGTCGTCACCGACGGCCCCGTCGTCACCAAGGCCAACGCTGACGGCATGCTATGGATGGAGGAGCAATTCCTCATTTGAAGCCCGCGCCGCCGTCGTCAGGACTGTCCGATGAATCCCGAAATCACCGCCAATTTCGCTGAAACCATGCGCGGCCCCGTGATCGGACGCGGCCATCCGGAATACGACGGTGCGCGAAAGCTCCACAACGCGATGATCGACAAGCGGCCGCTTTTCATCGCCAGATGCGTCGACGCGGCCGATGTCATCGCGGCAGTGAATTTCGGCCGCTCGCGCAAGTTGCCGATCGCTATTCGTGGAGGCGGGCATAACACGCCCGGTTTTGCCAGCGTCGATGACGGTTTGGTCGTCGACCTGTCGCTGATGAAGGGTGTCCGAGTCGATCCGAAAAACCGGACCGTCAGGGTGGGTCCGGGTTGCACCACCGGCGACGTCGATCATGCGACGCAGGCGTTCAAGCAGGCCGTGCCATTCGGGATCATCTCGACAACCGGTGTGGCGGGGCTCGCCTTGAGCGGCGGGCACGGTTATCTCAGCCGCCTTTATGGCCTGACGGCGGACAATCTCATCGAAGCGGACGTGGTGCTCGCCGACGGCAGCTTTGTAACGGCGTCCGAAGCGGACAATCCCGATCTACTTTGGGCGCTGCGCGGCGGAGGCGGAAATTTCGGCGTCGTCGTCAGCTTCCTGTTCCGCACGCATCCGGTTGAGACCGTCTATGGCGGGCCGATTTTCTTCGAGCTTTCCGAAGCGCCGACTGTGATGAAGTGGTTCCGCGACAATCAGCCAAAGCTCCCGGAAGAGTTCTCTATGTTTCTGGGATTCCATATCGTGCTGCCCCAGGATCCTGCCCCGAAGGAGCATTGGTCAAAGAAGACGTGCGTCCTTGTCCTTTCGCATGCGGGCTCGCTCACGGAGGCTGAACGGGCCGTTGGCGTGATGCGGGCGGCCCTGCCAAAACCGATGATCGATTGGGCGCAGCCGATGCCGTATGCGGCGATGCAGTCGATGTTCGATGAAATGTCGCCGGCCGGCAACCAATGGTATTTGAGAGGCGACTTCGTCAAGGACTTGCCCGACGCTTCAATCGAGGCGCATGTCGCTTTCGCCGCAAAGATGCCGAGCGACTATTCGGCGGTGCATCTCTATCCGATCGACGGCGCCGTGCATCGGGTAGAGCCGGCCTCAACCGCATGGGGTCATCGCGACGCTTCCTGGTCGCTGATCATTGCGGGCATCGATCCCGATCCCGCGATGGCCCCAACCCTTAAGGAGTGGACGCTGGCCTATTGGCGTGCGGTCCACCCGTACAATTTGCCTGGCGCCTATCCGAATTTCATGATGGACGATGAAGGCGAGGCGCGGGTCAGGGCAGCCTTTGGTCCGAATTACGAACGACTCGCGGCGGTAAAGAAGAAATACGATCCGATGAATCTGTTCCGGGTGAACCAGAATATTCGGCCAGCGGCCTGAGCCGTCGTTTCATAAGGGGGGAAGCCCATGCCAATTTTCATGGACCGCCACGACCCAGCGCCCGGCATCACGGCGGAGCTGGTAGCGGCCGGCCATCAGAGAGACGTCGAAAATCAGGCCAAGTTCGGCGTAAAAATCCGGACGTACTGGTTCGATCACAAGTGCGGCGCAGTCTATTGCCTCATCGACGCGCCCGACGCGGCCGCCGCCATCGAGTGTCATCGCGAGTCGCATGGCGAGGCCGGCGTTCCGTCTACAATCATTCCGGTCGATCTTGCGGCGGTCGAGGCTTTCCTCGGCCGGACGAAGGATCCGAGCGAAGCCTCACCGTTGTCCGAACGGACGATGCGCGCGGTCATGTTCACCGACATCGTCGGCTCGACGGAGATGACGGCGCGTCTGGGCGACGACGCCGCGCTCAAACTGGTGCGAGCGCACGACGAACTGGTGAGGCGAGCGCTCAAGACCCACGGCGGCCGCGAGATCAAGCACACTGGCGACGGGATCATGGCCGCCTTCGACAAGACGCCCGACAGCGTGCTCGCGGCCGCCGAAGTGCAGCGCCAGCTTGTCGCATACAACGCCCTCGCGCCCGAGCCCTTGCGGGTCCGGATCGGCATTCATGCCGGCGAGCCGGTCGCGGACCACAACGATCTTTTCGGCGCGACAGTGCAACTGGCGAACCGGCTATGTAGCGGCGCGGAGGGCGGCAGCATCGTTGTCTCTGAACTGGTGCGGGGTCTGTGCGAGGGGGATGCGGCGCGCTTCGAGCCACTCGGGGAGTGGCAGCTGAAGGGCTTCGCCGAGATGATTCCGGTGTTTCGGTTCGAGTGGTGGAAATAGAACTACAGCCGCAGCAATCATCGTCCGCTCGAGTTCGAACTCAATGCCTCCTCCACCATCTCAGCGAACGTCCGCAATGTCGCGCATTGCGGTCGCCATTGGGTCGGCATTGAAAGAGCCGCTTCCCGCCCAAACCGGTCGCCGCCTCGTTAGACGATCGGGGTTGTGACCCTAGAGCCGAGGCGAGGGCTACGCCGCGAGCCGCATCGGCCGCAGCCGGCCGGCAAGATCCATGAGCGCGAGGTGATAGGCGCGCGCGGTCCGGTGGGAGCGGTTGTAGCGCGCCATCACCACGTCGAGCAGCTCGATCATGATCTCGCCGTCGACCTCGGCCAGATGGTCAAGCGTAAGAGCGCAGGGATCGAGCGCGCCGACCAGGTTTCCGCGCATGTCCTCAAACTCCGCCATGTCGCCGCGGATGAGCGCGCGCCAGACCCGGGCGTGGAGGCGGGTCAAATTGCGGGCGAGCTCGTGGTCGCTGATCAGTTTGCGGTAGGCCGCGATCAGCCGATCGTAAATGACCGGCTCCGACCATTGCTTAAGACCGGAAAAGCCCTCGGACAGGTCGGCCCACGGCATGGCGGCGACTCCTTGGCGGCTCGTTTCGCGTCGCGAATCAGGAGGTTGGCCACGCGAAACGGCACGCAAACTGTTTCATTATCGTTAACATATTATGAATCCCCGCAAACAGGTTATCCACACAAATCTCCGCGGCAGGCGCTCTTTTTGCTTGACCTAGCGTAAGGGAAGACGACGGCGCCGTTGAGAAGATCGAGTCGGGTCAAACGGGCCAATCGTGTGAACGGGCCGCCATCTCCCTCCGACTGTTGCGTGAAGCAGCCCCATGTCCAATCAAAAATCACCCATCTGGACAGAGGAGGGCCGCGAACGCTGCGCGATCACGGGGCTTGAGGTTCGGCCAGCCGGCGGGGCCTTCGCAAAGTTTTTGCCAGCGTCCGCTTGCGGAAAATCAGAATCTCGGGTAGGGTGGCCTCAACATGACGCACATCCTCGGCGACTTTGAAACGACCGGCGGCGACCGATCCGCCCGGAGCCGCGAGCGGCTTTCGCAACCGCGGCGGCGGCGATCAGGGCGAAAAACAAAATGATGGCCTCGAGTCACCGCAACTCGTTGAAAAGGCTCAAAACGGACAAGGGGGATCCAAGGGAATCAAAGACTTTTTCTTGGAAAGTCTTTGCTCAATTTTGCTGGAGCCCGGGTCGATTTGGGTAAATTTGGATCGGGCTTGGATAGGCTCGACTGGAAGAGTCACCGTCCAGCGGCGAACTCGGCCGGGCGAGTCTGGCGGGCCAGCGCGTCGAGCACAGCGTTGATCATGCCGCTCTCCTCCGGACCGAAGAAAGCGGCGGCGACATCGACGTACTCGGTCACCGCGACCCGCGCCGGCACATCGGGCCGATTGCGCAACTCGTAGAACGCCGCGCGCAGGATCGCACGCATGAGCGCCTCGACCCGTTTGAGCGGCCAGCCTTTGGCCAGCGCGTCGTCCAGCCCGCGGTCGATCGGCAATTGGTCGCGCAGCACGCCCGAGACCACGTCGCGAAAGAACACGAGCTCGGCCGGAGTATACGAATCTCCCTCGATCTCACGGCCAATCCAATGCGCCTCGAATTCAGCCAGAATGTCATCAAGCCCCTTGCCGGCGATCTCCATCTGGTAGAGCGCCTGCGAGGCGGCCAGGCGCGCGGCCGAGCGCCGCTCCGATCTCTTCATCGCCGGGCGAGGCGGCGCTGAAGCGCCGCGAGGCCGAGCGCAGCCCGCGCCGCATCGCCCCCCTTGTCGCCGCGCTCCGGATCGGCGCGCTCCTCGGCCTGGCCGATCGTGTCGGTGGTGAGAATGCCGTTGCCGAGCGCGAGCCTGCGCGCGACCGACATGTCCATCAGCGCCCGCGCCGACTCGCCGGCGACGATCTCGAAATGGAAGGTCTCGCCGCGGACGACGCAGCCGAGCGCAATCGCCCCGTCATAAGGTCGCCCGGCCGCCTTCGCAGCGTCGAGGGCGATCGCCAAGCCGGCGGGAATCTCAAGCGCTCCGGCTACGCTCACGAGATCGTGGGTCGCGCCGGCGGCCTCCAGCGCGCGTGTCGCGCCGGCGAAGAGGCCGGCGCCGATCGTGTCATAGTAGCGCGCCTCGACGATGAGGAAGCGGCCTCCCTCGAAATGAGGCGCGGGTGCGGCGGCCCGGCGCGGCTCGGCCATGGATCAAATCTCTCGAGGGCTGGCTTTGGAACAGCGTCAGTCCTTAATGGTCGGGAGCGGGAGAGGCAAGGTTCGCCGCCCTTCACTCGCGGGGCGAGCGCCAGACACCATAGCGCCACGGTTGCGCCCAGGAAGCGCGCAGGGCGAGCCGCGCCGGCGGCGGATCGTAGCCTGAGCCGCCCCACGGGTGGCAGCGGCACACCCGCGCCAGGCCCATCCACGAGCCCGCCCACAGCCCGTACCGCAGGATCGCTTCGTCGGTATAGGCCGAGCAGGTCGGCAAATACCGGCACTCACGGCCGAGCAGCGACGAGAGCGTGATCTGGTAGAGGCGGATCAGCGCGTGAGCGGCGCGGCGCGGGCCGAGGACGAGCGCGCTCACGACGCCGGCGCCGCCTCTTGAGCCGTTTCGCGCGCGGCGATCTGACCGAGGGCGTCGACGACAGCGTTGAACGTCAGCAAGGTGGACGCGTGGCGGGCCTTATAGCCGCGCACCGGCTCGAGCACAGCAAAATCTGCCCATTTACCGACAGGCGGAGGGCCGTCGGCCTTGAGCATCAGCGTCATGTGATCGCGCAGAGCACGCAGCTCCTCGAACGTCGCGCCGACCACATGGCGCGCCATCAGCGACGACGAAGCCTGACCAAGCGCGCAAGCCTTCACGTCATGGGCGAAATCGACCACCCGCCCGTCCTTGACGCAAACGTCGACCACGACCGTCGAGCCGCAGAGCCGCGAATGCGCCTTGGCAGTGGCGTCGGGATTTGCGAGCCGCCCAAGCCGGGGAATATTCGCCGCCAACTCGAGGACACGCCGATTGTAGATCTCGTCGATCATCCTGTCCCAAACCTCTGTCCGCCCTATATAAGTGACGGGAAAGTCGAAATCGAGGCCCTGGGAAAGCGCGGGCGAGAGCCGGGCGCGGAAGAGAAACGCGGATGGATAGTGCTGGAGACAAAGCCAAGGCCGGCCCTGCGGCTGGCGAGACAGGCGATCGCGAGGAGGGGTTGGAGTTCAGGCCAAAGTTCGGCGCAGACGGCCTCGCGACCTGCGTCACGGTCGACGCGTCGCGCGGAGACGTGCTGATGCTCGCCCACATGAACGAGGCCGCATTGCGGGCGACGCTCACGACCGGCATTGTCCACTATTGGTCGCGCTCGCGCGACGCGCTCTGGCGCAAGGGGGACACGTCCGGCCAAACCCAGAAGCTGATCGAATTGCGCGTCGACTGCGATCAGGACGCCTTTTTAGCCCTGGTAGAGGTTGGCGGCGACGGCGGCGCCTGCCACACGGGCCGCCGTTCCTGCTTTTATCGTCGGGTTGAGACGGACGGGGACGCCGCTCGGCTGGCGTTCATCGAATCGTCGATGACCCGCCGCTGACGGTGGGGCCGCGCCATTGGGAACCAGCGGCCGTCGCGGCGAATTGAACGAGTTGGCGTTAATTATCTGGCGATATCTGGCGCGCAGGCTTAAGTTTCGCAGCGGAAGGCGAGGCATGCGGCCATTTGCAGGCGAGTTGGGCGATGTTCAGGGCGGCCTATCGCAGAAACGATACTGACCCTGTGCCGGGCGTAGGACGGTCCCGACGGGCGAAAGTGGGCGTCGTGCTTGGCGCGGGGGCGGCGCGCGGCTGGGCCCATATCGGCGCAATGCAGGAACTGGACGCGCTCGGCTTCAGGCCGGATGTCGTGGTCGGATCTTCGATCGGCTCACTGGTCGGCGGCTGCTATGCGGCCGGGCGGCTTGAGATGCTGGAGGCTTTCGCCCGCTCGCTGACCAGGAGGCGGGTGCTCGGCCTCCTCGATTTCTCCTTCGCCGGCAGCGGCCTCATCGGCGGCGAGCGGCTGCGCGCGCGGCTTGAGGCGGCGCTCGGTGGGATCCAGATCGAGGATTTGCCGATCAGATTCGCCGGCGTCGCGACTGAGATCGGCGACGGGCACGAGATCTGGCTCAGGCGCGGCTCGCTGGTCGAGGCGATCCGAGCGTCTTACGCGTTGCCCGGCGTATTCGAGCCGGTCAAGGTGGACGGACGCTGGCTGTTCGATGGGGCGATCGTCAATCCGGTCCCGGTCAGCGTGGCGCGCGCGCTTGGCGCTGAACGCGTCATCGCGCTCAACGTTTCCAGCGACAGTGTCGGGCGCGGCACGGCCCTTCAAGATCCGTTCGGCCGTTTGGAGGGGCCGCCCGCGGCCGAGGAGCCGGCCAGCGACAGCAGCGGCGTGATCGCGCGGTGGTGGCGCGGGGGAGCCGTCTGGTCCCGCTCCGACGCCAACGCCGATGCTTCGGCGCCTGGGCTCGTGACGTCGATGGTGAGCGCCTTCGATATTCTCCAGGACCGCATCATGCGCTCGCGGCTAGCCGGCGATCCGCCCGACGCCCTGGTGCAGCTCAAGGTCGGCAAGATCGGCATGTTCGAGTTTCATCGCGCCGACGAACTGATCTCCCTCGGCCGCGAGGCGGTCCGCAAGGCGGCCGCTGAAATCACGCGCGAGGCAGAGCCCGTACGGATAGACGCCGGGGCGTGACGCCTCGGCGGCATGCGCTTTCAGGCGGTCGCAATATATTCGCGCAACGCCTGGCGTTCGCTATCGAGGGCGTTGACGTGCCGTTTGACAACGTCGCCGATCGAAATGATGCCGATGAGGCGTCCGTCCTCGACAACCGGGACGTGGCGAAACCGGCCGTCCGTCATTGTCTGCATGACATGCTCGATCGTGTCGTCGCGAGTTACGGTGACGACCTTGGGCGTCATGTGACGCGAGACTGGATCCTCGAGCGCCGATGCTCCATGCCTTCCCAGAACGCGGACCACATCGCGCTCAGAAAGAATGCCGAGCACACTCTGCGAAGCGTCCGAGACGACCACCGCTCCTACGCCTTTCGAGGCGAGGAGCTCTACGACTTGTTTGAGGGTGCGGTGCGGCTGGGTGGTGAACACATCGCGGCCCTTGTCGTCCAGAATCCGCGCAACTGTCATCGTCGTCTCCCCTGTGCGGGCGGTCTTGTGGCGGGCCGCCGCGGAAACGGCAGGATGCGCCGCCAATTTGGCGTGATCAAGTCCTGGTTAAACAGAAATTTAGCGCAGCCCGCCGTCGACCAGGAAGCATTGCTTGGTGATCATCGCGCTGTCGTCCGCGGCGAGGAACAGCGCCAGACGCGCCACGTCTTCGGCAAGCAGCGAGCGATCGAGGCACTGCTGGGCGCGGAATTCGGCGATGTCCTTTTCACTCATCCACAAACGGCGCTGCCGCTCGGTGATCACTGCGCCCGGCGCAATGGCGTTGACACGAATATTGTCTGGTCCGAATTCGCGCGCAAGGCTCTTCGTCATGCCGACAACCGCCGCCTTGGCGGCGGAGTAGACGGCAAGCCGAGTGATCCCCACCATCCACGCGGCTGAGGAGAAATTGACGATCGCGCCGCCGCCGAGCTCTCGCATCGACCGGCGAGCGATCTGGGCAGCGAAGAACTGGTGCTTGAGATTGAGCGCCATCGTCCGCTCCCAATCCTCTTCGCTCGTCCCGTCCACGTCCTGGCGCTGATCGTTGGCGGCGTTGTTGATCAGGACGCCGATCGGCCCCAGTCGCTGCTTGACTTCCTCCATCGCCGCCTCGAGCGCGGCAATGTCGGTCAGGTCGCAGTGAAGAAAAAGCGGCGGCGGCTCGGAGGCGCCGATTTTCGCGACCAGTTCCTTGGACGGCTCAGTGAGGATGTCAACAAAAGCGACATTGGCCTTTTGCGCAGCGAAGGCCTCGACCATCGCGGCGCCGATCCCCGAGCCGCCACCGGTGATGAAAACGACCCGGTCGATGAGCGATGGGTAGCGGGCGGAGGACATGGAGAGGCCTTTCGTGGCGGGAGCAAGCCGCGAGGTTAGAGCGTGATTCGATTTGACGAAACCCCGCCGAGCGCCGCGAAGGCAAGCACCCGCGAGGCCGCAGGTCCGGCTCGGCGACCCAAATAGCGGCAAGCAAGAAAAAGTCCGCGCAAGCTAAAGCAAATTCGTTTGCTTCACTCGTGTTTTCTGTTTTACAAAATCAGGGCTTCCCAGCGGGCTACGGCGAAAAAATGAACAATATTCCCGGTCCTTTCGTCCGCTGACGCTGGGCGAGGCCCGTTCCATCTCGCCGACCAGAAAACACATAGCAGGAAAAAGACCGCGGGATTTCCGGCGTGCGTTCGCCCGACCTGGCGCCGACGACGACGGCCTCGCGCGACCATACAGTTCGCCGGCGGTAGGGTTAATGGTCACGCTCTCGGAACTCGCTCGGCCGACGTTGGTTCAGCTGATGATCGCCCGGATGCTTGGCCGCCGAATCCGCGGGCTCGACTTTTGACACGCAAAGCTGTTCGATCCGGAACGATCGGCGGGTATGTCCCTCATCAGCCGGGGGAAAGGCGTACGGGTGATGGTTGGATGTGGCGTCTCGATCGCGTGAACGTGCGTGTCGCCGCCGCGCTGGCGGCGGGCTTGGTCGCTTGCAGTCACTGGGACAGCGCCCAAGCTTTCGACTTCTTCGGCCTGTGGAGTTGGGGCGAAAGCCCGCCGCCCGTCTCTCCGGCGGCGATCTCCTACGCGATAACGGTCGACGTGCAGGGCGGCGACGGCGCACTCAAGAACGCGGTCCAGGACGCCTCATCGCTCTACAAGCTCCGCATGGACGCGCCCCCCGACGGCGACACGCTGGCCCGGCGCGCGGAAAGTGATTTCGGGCCCATCATCGATGCGATGTGGGGCGCAGGCTACTACGACGCCGCGGTCACGATCTCGATCGACCGCGTCAGCATGACCATCCTGTCAAGCGACATCGCGGGCTTTGCGCGCGCCGCGGAAAGCTTCCGCAACCGCTCAGCGGCGCCAGTATCCATAAACGTGAATGCCGGGACGTTGTTCAGCATCCGCTCGATCCGTGTGGTCGGCGGCGACGGCGCGGCGCTTTCGGAAGCGGAATTGCCGGCGCGGAACGTCCGCCTCAAGCCAGGGGACCCTGCGGCGGCCGCCGAACTGCGCGCGGCGCAGGCCCGGATCATCGATTATTTCCGCAAGGAGGGGCGGCCGCTCGCCAAGGTCGTGTCGATCGCCCCCGTCGTCGACCATGCCGCCCATGTGATGGATGTGACATTCACGGTCGATCCGGGGCCAATCGCCCCGTTCGGCGAAGCGACAATGAACGGGCCGCACGACTTCGATCCGGCGATCGCACGCTCATTTCTCTATATCTATCCCGGCGAGCCCTACTCGCCGCAGGCGGTCGCGGACGCCCGGAATTCGATCCGCCAGATCCCGGCGGTGGGAGGGGTGCGGATCACCGAGGGGACGGCGCTCGACGCCTATGGCCGCCTGCCGTATACGGTCGACGTCGAGGATCGGCTGCCCTACGCCATCGGCGCCTCCGCGAAATATTCGACCACCAACGGCCCCGCGGGTCAGGTTTATTGGGAGGACAGGAATGTCTTCGGCGGCGCCGAGCGGCTGCGGCTTCAGGCCGACATCTTCTATGCGCCGCCCTGGTATGTGACCTCGCAGGACATCCGAAGCTTTTCGATCGACGACATCGGATGGCGCTTCTCGGCGAGCTTTCTCAAACCCGCTTTGTGGGGGACGCCCAACGACCTCTTGGTCGACGCGCTCGGCGAACGTGTGAGCACAAGCGGCGCCGGCTTTTTCGGCTACGAGGCGGAGGACGCCGATGTGACCGCTGCCCTGCGGCATCGCTTCAACCAGGATTTTTGGGTTCAGGCCGGAGTCGAGGCCCAGACCGGAGTCGCAACCGACGCGCTCGGACGGGTCAATTACACGCTGGTCGGCGTCCCGGTCTCGGTCAATTACGACACGACCGACAGCAAGCTCGACCCGACGCGGGGCGTCCGGATGAACGCCTCGGTCGACGGATTTCCGACCGCGTTCGGGTCGACCGTCGATCTCGTCCAGGCGAAGGCGCGCGCCTCCGCATATTATTCGATCGACGCCGATTCGCGTTACGTGCTCGCGGGCCTCGTCGGAGCCGGCGCGATGGGCGGCGCGGAACTCGCGGACATCCCGGCCAATTGGCGCTTCTATGCCGGGGGCGGCGGCTCGGTGCGCGGTTACGCCTATAACAGCCTTGGACCTTATGGTCCGTTTGGCGCGGTGATCGGCGGCCGCAGCCTGTTCCAGATCTCGGCGGAACTCAGGGTGAGAGTGACCGACACGATCGGAATCGTGCCGTTCTTCGATGCGGGCAACGCCTATGCCTCAAACTTTCCGAATTTCAGCGCGCCGCTCTATAAGGCCGTCGGAGTCGGTCTGCGTTATTACACGGCGATCGGGCCGATCCGGGCCGACGTCGCCTTTCCGTTCCAACAGCGCCCCGGCACCGGGCGTGTCGCCTTCTATATCAGCATCGGACAGGCTTTCTGAGATGCGACGTCTCGTTCCCATAAGCGGCTTTGCGGCGCTGATTGTCGCGCTTCTTGCCCTCTGGCCCCCTGCCCGGGCGGCCGAGGAGGACCGGGGCATCCTCGCCAATCTGCTGTCGAAAGCGCTGTCCTCGGACGCGACCAGCGTCTCGATCGGCGCGGTCGACGGCGTCTTGTCCTCCGACGCCTCGATAAGCGACATCGTCCTTTCCGACCGCAACGGGCCTTGGCTCAAGGTCGACAAGGTCCGGCTCATCTGGAACCGACTCGCCTTGTTCAGCCGGCGGCTGGAAGTCGATCGGCTGACCATCGGCCACATTGAGTTTCTGCGCCGGCCGCTTCCCGCGGAGACGCCGCCGCCTCCCGACAGCGGCCCGCGCTCGATCCTGCCGGAATTGCCGCTCAAGGTGATCGTCAAGCAATTCGGCGTCCAAGAGCTGGCGCTCGGCGAGCCGGTGGTCGGCGTAGCCGCGCGCCTCGAGATTGACGGCAAGGCGACGCTCGGGCCGCCCTCCGAGGGTCTCGACCTCAGCCTGACCTCGAAGCGCCTCGACGCGCCAGGCGAGTTCAAGGCCATCATGACCTATGTCCCGGCCACCGACAAGCTCGCCGTCGCCATCAATTCCGATGAGCCTGCGGGCGGCGTGTTCGCCCATCTCGCCGGTCTTCCTGGCCTGCCGCCGGTGAAGCTAGCCTTCAACGGCGTCGGCGCGCTCGATAATTTCGACGCCAAGCTCGATTTCGCCGCCGGGGCGGACGTCTGGGCGCGGGGCGACGTCGTGGTCCTGCGCCAAAGCGTTGGGCGGAAACTCACGCTCGACCTCAACTCCCGGCTCGAAGCAATGGCGCCTCCCATCGTCCGCCCGGTCTTTGCGGGCGAGACGACGCTCAAGGGCGATCTCTTCTTCGACGACAATTCCACCATTGCGACACCCGGCCTGCACCTGGTCTCGGCCAATGCCCGCCTCGACATCGTGGGAGGCAGGTCGGCGGACGACGTAGTCGGCTTGAAGATCCACGCCGGCGCCATTCCGGGCGCGACGCAGATCGGAAAGCTCGACCTCGACGCGTCGATCGTCGGGCCCGTCCTGAGCCCGATCACCGAAGGCTCGTTCGACGCCGGCGACATCCATCTCGAGCAGGGCTCGCTCGACCATGTCTCCGCGAGCTTCCGCGCGGTCCCGAATGGACCGCTCAATCAGGAGTCGACGCGTATCGCCTTCGAAGGCCAAGGCGCGATGAGCGGCCTCGACTTGGCCGACCCTGCGCTTGCCCGCGCAATTGGGAGCCAGGCGAAGCTGGCGTTGCGCGGGACGGCGGCCGTGGGCGGGGACGTATCGTTCGATACGCTCAACCTGACGTCGGCTGATCTCGACGCGCAGTATTCAGGCCTGCTGATGCCGAAAAAGGTGCACGGGCGGCTCGAAGTAGAGGCGCGCGATCTCAGCCGCTTCGCGGCGCTCGCCGGCGGCGCCCTCAAGGGCGAAGCGCGCGGGACCGCCGATCTCGACGGGGCGCCAAGCTATGGCGCGCTTACCGCGATAATCGACGCGCAGGCGAACCATCTCGCCACCGCCTATCCTATGTTCGACCGGGTCACCGGCGGCGGCCTTCACCTGACCGGCGCCGCGCGGTCGACGACCGGCGGCGGCTTCGGTTTCACCGATCTCACCGCGAGCGGGGCGCGTGGCTCCGCGAGGCTCGACGGCGAATTCGGCCGCGAGAAGGTGAGCCTCGACGCGAACGTGGACGTGCCGCAGGCAAGCGTTCTCGATCCCCGCGTCTCCGGCAAGGCCGAGATCGTTGCGGCGCTGACGGGAACGCCCGAAGACCTCAACGCCGCGCTGAAGGCAAGTTTGGGCGAAGGCCGTCTGCTTGACCGCAAAACCTCCGGCCTCTCGCTCGAAGCCAACGTGGCCCACATCACCGGGCAGGTCGAGGCGACGGCCTCGGCCTCCGGCGACATCGACGGCCACCAGTTGCAAGGCTCCGCGCATGTCGCCAAGACGCCCGACGGAGGCTGGCGCGCCGACAATCTCATGTTGATCCTCGCCTCGGTGCGGCTCGACGGCCATTTCGCGATCGGCGCGGACCGGCTGGCGGATGGCGACCTCAACTTCAGCGCCTCCAACCTCGACGACCTGTCACCGCTCGTGCTCATGAAGATGAGCGGCGCGCTCCAGGCGAAGGTCAGCGCCTCGGCCGCCGATGGAAAGCAGGCTGTCGCTATCAATGCCAACAGTGACCGAATGAGTGTCGGCGCAAACAAGCTCGAAGGCCTCAAGGTCGATCTTAAGATCGACGACCTCTGGAGCGCGCGAAGCGTGTCCGGCCTCGCGCGGCTCGGCCGCGCCGAAGTCGCCGGCCAATCCGCCTCAGACATCAGGCTGACGGCGACCGGGCAAGGCGATTCGAGCGACCTCGACTTCAGCGGCTCCGCGCGCGGTCTTGCCGTCAAGGCGCACGGCCGCCTATCAGGCGGCTCGCCGATCCGGCTCGACCTTGCGCGGTTCACCGCGCAGGGCGCTGGGCGGACGATTGCGCTGGCCGGCCCCGCCACGCTCATTTACGGCAGGGACGGCCTCGCCATCGAGAACTTCGCCTTGCGCGTCGATTCCGGCCGCCTGTCGATCTCAGGCCGCGCCGGGTCGACGCTTGACCTCCGCGCAACTGCGGCTGGGCTGCCGCTCGCAGCGCTCGATCTCGTTTCGCCGGGCCTCGGCGCGTCTGGAACAGCCGACGGCGAAGCGACCATCGGGGGAACGCCGGGCGATCCATCCGGCGACTGGCGCGTCAGGCTGAGGCGGGTGAGCCTTCCGCAGACGCGCAGCAACGCTTTGCCGCCGCTCGACATCATGGGCGCGGGCCGGCTCGCTCGCGGGCGAAGCTCGGTCGACGTCACCGCCACTGCGGGCGGCGCCAATTCCCTTCACGTAACCGGGTCGGCGCCGCTCTCGAGCGACGGCGCGCTGGATCTCAAGCTCGAGGGTCGGCTTGACGCCGGTCTCGCCAACACCGTCTTGTCCCCATCCGGCCGCCGTATGACCGGCGCAGTCACACTGGCGCTCGGATTGCGCGGGACCATCGCAAAGCCTCAGGCGCAAGGATCGGTGCGGCTGGCGAACGGCGAATTTCGCGACGACCAGACGGGCTTCAGGCTCACCGGAATCACCGGCGTCCTCGTCGCCAACGGAGAGACGATACGCATCGATCGGCTCAGCGGCTCAACGCCGGACGGCGGGACGATCTCGGCGGTCGGCGATGTTCGGTTCGACCTCGCTGCCGGCTTTCCGGGCTCGATTCGCGTGACCGGAAAACATGCTCAGATCGTTGCCAACAGCACTGTGGCGGCGACAGCCGACCTTGCGCTCACCATCGACGGCAGGCTCGCCGAGAAGCCTGATGTCAGCGGCCGGATCACGATCGATTCAATGGACATCACTGTGCCGGATCGGTTCAGCAGCGTCTCCGCTCCCATTCCCGGCACGAAGCATGTCAATCCGACGCCTGTAGCCGCTGCACGCCTCGCCATGATCGCCAAAGCCAAATCCGCTAACGGTCGTGCGCCCTTGTTCGACGCGATGCTGAACCTCACGATTTCGGCGGCGAACCGCATTTTCGTCCGCGGCCGCGGCATCTATGCCGAGGTCGGCGGCGATCTCCATGTCGCCGGCGCGGCGCGCGATCCGCAGGTGACCGGCGGCTTCGACCTCCTGCGCGGCTCGCTGTCGCTGCTCGGCAAGCGCCTGGTCTTCACGCAGGGGCGTGTCCGATTTCACGGCGACGTGATCCCCGATCTCAATCTCGTCGCCGAAACAACGGCGGCGGACGTCACGGCGCGCATCGCAGTGACCGGTCCCGCGACCCAGCCAACCTTCGCGATCACGTCGCAGCCCAGCCTGCCGGAGGATGAAATTCTCTCCCGCATTCTGTTCGAGCGACCGTCCGGAAGCCTGTCCGGCTTCCAGGCGCTCGAGCTGGCCAACGCGGTCGCGACTCTTTCCGGGAATGTTGACGCCCTCGAGGGGCTTCGCAAGACGCTCGGCGTCGACAGCCTGGACATCTCGACCAGCACGACTGGAGGCGCCTTGGTCGGCGCGACGCGCGCGATCAACGACAGGATAAGCGTGGGTGTAACGACAGGGGCGCGGCCACAGGACAATGGCGTCAATGTCGATCTTGACGTCACCCGCAATCTTCGGCTTCAGGCCGGCGTCGATGCAAGTGGAGGATCGAGCGCAGGCGTCGGAGCACAATGGGAGTACAAATAGTCCCGGATCGAGCTCTCTCGCGTCGTCGCTCTGTTTAATGGGGGCTTGAGAGCGACGGGTCTGGAGGCGCCTCAATTGACCCCGCGTAGAAGCACGAGCAACTCGCGATGCATGATTTCGTTACCGCAGCAGATCGAGCCCGTCTGGAGGTAGTTCTGCTCCCCGTCGGCGCCGGTGACGAACCCGCCGGCCTCGCGGACCAGAAGCGCGCCAGCCGCAATGTCCCAGGAATTGAGGCCGCGCTCCCAGAAAGCGTCGAAGCGGCCGGCGGCGACGTAGGCGAGATCAAGCGCGGCGCAACCCATCCGGCGGACATTGACAACGCGCTCCATTACCGTCGCAAGCTCGGCCAAGAATCGCGGATGTTGCGCTATTTTGCCGAGATGAGGGATCCCGCAGCCGAAGATGGCCTGCGACAATTCGCTCCGCCCGGCGACCCGCAATCGGCGATTGCCGCCAAACGCGCCCTGCCCCTTCTCCGCAACAAACATATCGTCGTTGGCCGGATTGTACACGACGCCGGCCACGATTTGCCCATCGCGCTCGAGCGCAATTGAAATGGCGAATAGCGGAATCGCGTGCAGGAAGTTGGTCGTCGCGTCGAGAGGATCGATATGCCAGGTATGGCTCTTGTCGGAGCCCTCGACCCGCCCACTTTCCTCCATGACGAAGCCGTAGCCGGGGCGCGCTTTGGCGAGCTCCGCGTAGAGGGTCTTCTCGGCGCGATTGTCGGCGAGGCTGACGAAATCGCCCGGCCCCTTCATCGAGACCTGCAATTCGCTGACCTCGCCGAAATCGCGCTTCAAACCCCGCCCAGCCTTGATCGCGGCGCTGGTCATCACGGTCATCAGGGCTGAGCGGATCATGGAATCTCTTCACTCGGGCAAGAAGCCGCCGCTGGTTTATGGGAGGCGGGAGGCGGAGGCAAATTCGCCACAACGACCGGGGGCCCGCAATGAAGTCACGGGCCCACCGGACGGGCGGCGGGCGCGCCGCCGGTATTCGCGCTTGCAAATCGCTGCAGAGCAGAGGATTCGTTGCCGGCGTCGAGCGAGCGAATTGCGGGGGTAAGGCTTTCATGCGGTCTGACATCGAAATAGCGCAAGCCGCGCGCCTAAGGCCGATCTCGGAGATCGCCGCGAAGATCGGAGCGCCGGAATCCGCCCTGCACCCCTACGGCCGGTTCATCGCCAAGCTCGAATATGGTTTTCTTCGCTCTCTCGCCGACCGGCCAGATGGCAAGCTCATTCTCGTGACCGCCATCAACCCGACTCCGGCAGGCGAGGGGAAGACGACGACGACGATCGGCCTCGGCGATGCGCTCAACCGCATTGGCAGGAAGACGATCATCTGCCTGCGCGAGCCCTCTCTGGGTCCGTGCTTCGGCTTGAAGGGGGGCGCGACGGGCGGCGGCTACGCCCAAGTCATGCCGATGGACGCGATCAACCTTCATTTCACCGGGGATTTCCACGCCATAACATCGGCGCACAATCTCCTCGCCGCAATGGTCGACAATCACATGTATTGGGGCAATGCGCTCGCCCTCGACCAGCGGCGCATCGCCTGGCGGCGCGCCGTCGATATGAACGACCGGGCGCTGCGCGAGACCGTGATCGGGCTCGGCGGCGGGAACGGCTTTACGCGCGAGGATGGTTTCGACATCACCGTGGCCTCGGAGGTGATGGCCGCCTTCTGCCTTGCTTCCAGCCTCGAGGATCTCGAGGAGCAACTCGGGCGCATGGTGGTTGCCGCAAGCGCGAACAGGCGGCCGATCGCCGCGGCCGACCTCAACGCCGCAGGGGCGATGGCGGCGCTCCTCAAGGATGCGCTCAAGCCCAATCTGGTGCAGACCCTCGAAGAATCGCCCGCGCTCGTGCACGGAGGCCCATTCGCCAACATCGCTCATGGCTGCAACTCCCTGGTGGCGACCCGGGCAGGGCTCAAGCTCGCCGATTACGTCGTCACCGAAGCGGGTTTCGGGGCCGATCTCGGGGCGGAGAAGTTCTTTCACATCAAGTGCAGAAAAGCCGGATTGAAGCCGGCGGCCGTGGTGCTCGTCGCCACGGTGCGGGCGCTCAAAATGCACGGCGGGGTGGCCAAAGACGCGCTTGACGCGGAAAACATTCCCGCATTGGAGGCCGGTCTGGCCAATCTGGCCCGGCATATCGCCAACCTGCGCAAGTTCCGCGTCCCGGTCGTCGTCGCCATAAACCGGTTCACGACCGACACTGCGGCCGAGCTCGGCTTCGTTGAGAACGCCGTCGCCCGCGAGTTCGGGGTCAAGACGATCGTGTGCGATCATTGGGCGCGCGGGAGCGCAGGCGCAGAAGCGCTCGCCCATGTCGCCGCCGCTCTCGCAGATTCAGGGGAAGCCGACTTTCGGCCGCTTTATCCCGACGACATGAGCCTGTGGGACAAGACCCGGACCATCGCTCGCGAAATCTACGGCGCTGACGACATCGCCGCCGACGCGTCGGCAAGGACGAAGTTCCGCGAGCTCGAGAGCGCGGGCTGGGGCCGCTTGCCGATTTGCGTAGCCAAAACCCAATATTCGTTCTCGGACGATCCCTCGCTGATGGGCGCGCCGGCCGGACATGTTCCAAAGATCCGCGACGTTCGTCTCCGCGCGGGCGCAGGATTTGTCGTGGTGCTGATGGGCGACGTTCGCACCATGCCTGGCCTGCCACGGAGCCCCGCAGCAGAGAGAATCCGGGTCGTCAACGGCGAAATCGACGGCCTCTTCTGAGACGGGCGAACGGCGCTCAGCGAGGCGTCGGCGCATCCTCACGCAGCAGTTTTTCCGCCTTCAGAGCTCGCCAGAGCGCGGCAGGCGGCTTTGCCTTCATCATCGCCGCGTTCCGTCTGACTTCGCTCGCGCGTTGCGCGCCAGCGATGACGCTGACGACAGATGGATGGCCGAGGGGAAATCGCAGCGCGGCCTCTGGCAAACTTACTTTGAAACTCTTGCATATATGCTGGATACGGCGGACGCGTTCCTTAACCTCGTCCGGCGCCTCGCCGTAATTATAGTGCGCGTCGGCCTTGACGCCGGTCGCTAATATGCCGGAGTTGAACGGGCCGCCGACCACGACGGCGATCTTCTTTTCCTCGCACAGCGGCAGAAAGGTGGTGAGCGGTTCCTGTTCGAGAAGGGTGTAGCGTCCCGCCAGCAGGAAGACGTCGAAATCGCCGGCGCGCGCCAGCCTCTCGGCGATCTCCGTTTCGTTGATCCCCGCCCCAATCGCCTTGACCGCTCCGGAAGCGCGCAAGTCGTCGAGCGCGCGATAGCCGCTGTTCATGAATTCCTTGATCCGCGCGTCGGCAGCTTCTTTGCTCCCGTGCGTGACAACGTCGACGTCGTGACAAAAGACTATATCCACATGGTCGAGACCAAGGCGCTCGAGGGAGAATTCGAGCGAGCGCATCACGCCGTCATAGGAATAATCGTACCGTTCCCGCCGCGACGGCGTCTCGAAGAAGGCGCCTTGCCGCGAGCGCTCATTTGGCTCGCAGAGATCGAGAAGCCGGCCGACCTTGGTCGAAATCAGATAAGAGGCGCGCGGCTTCGGCCGAAGCAGTCCGTTGAGTCTGGTCTCGGAGAGTCCGAGTTCGTAGAGCGGCGCGGTGTCAAAGTAACGGCAACCCGCCGCCCAGACGGTGTCCAGCATCACGCGCGCTTCTTTTTCCGTCATGGGTCGATAGAGATTCCCGAGCGGCGCGCCGCCGAAACCCAGCTCGGTGAATTGCAGTTCCACTCCGCGGCGCGTAACGAACTTCCGTACTCGCGCGCTGCGCGCATTCGCGGACGCCGCCATAAAATCTGCTCCTCCCCAATGAGCGGACGACTGAATGACGTCCTTGTCGGCCTCGCGCGCCATCGTGGTGCGTGATGCGCCCGCGCCGAAATCCCCCCACCAACCGACCTCGACGCCGGCTAGCAGGACCGAGGCCTGTGCAACGATGCTTTCTTGCCAAATGAATTACTAAATCTTCAGTAGTCCTTACTGCAAGTCAAGCGATGCTCAACAAATCGGGAGCGCCTGCGTCAACGACATGCTCGCTGGCCACGCGACGCAAGTTGCGGATTTTCGCTGAGCCATGCGCGATCCCGCGAGGCGATGAATGCGCGAAGGCGTGGCAAGCTCTGATGTTGCGGCGACCGCGACTCGAGATCGGCAAGAATTTTTCTCAGCGCCCCGCGTGTGGTTGGCCAATCGTAGGCCCCCTGCTTCAACATCAGCTTCGCGTGGCGGATCGCCCGGCGCACAATCAAGTCTATGAAGCGGTCCATTCAACTGCCCGCCGCCTCTCCGTCTACGACTACCTGCAATCGGAGGCGGCAAATCCGGCGCCGTTTACGTCAACGCGCGCGTGTTCCGATTTGGCCCAGGCCTCGTAAGGCTCTCACCCAACGTAAGAGGTTTCCGCGGGCCCTCCGCATGCGCCAATATGGGACTGCCGGACTGATGTGCCGAAATGGCCCAGGCACTAAATCAGCGGCCTACGCGGGCGCGCGCTGGCTGTAACCGAGTCGCTCGTTGAGCTTCTCCATGAGGCTTTGCGCAGCCTCGGCGACGACGGTGCCCGGCGGAAAAATCGCCTCGGCGCCCGCGGCGCGCAGCATCGCGAAGTCCGTGCTTGGAATGACGCCGCCGACGGCGACCATCGTTTCGTCTAGGCCGAGCTCGCGGAGGGCCCGTTTGAGAGCCGGCACGAGCGCGAGATGGCCGGCGGCGAGCGACGACACCCCAACGATATGTGCCTCTTTCCGGGCGGCAAGCGCCGCCACCTCCTCAGGAGTCGCGAACAGAGGCCCGATTTCGACGTCGAATCCGAGGTCGGCGAACGCCGAGGCGATGATCTTCTGCCCGCGATCGTGTCCATCCTGGCCCATCTTGGCGACCAGAATCCGGGGAGCGCGACCCTCGTTCTCGGCAAACGCGCGAGTCATCGCAATTACCCGCTCGTTGGCCTCAGCGGCCGGGCCAGCCTCGGACAGATAAACACCGGAAATGGCCTGCACTTCCGCAACGTGACGGCCGAAGACCCTTTCGAGCGCCAGCGAGATTTCGCCAACTGTAGCCTTCACCCGCGCGGCTTCGACCGAGAGTTGCAAGAGATTGGCCCGCCCTCGCGCGCCGTCGGCAAGCGCCGCGAGCGCGGCCTGCGTCGCGCCCTCGTCACGCTCGGCGCGGAGGCGCCCGAGCTTCTCGATTTGCCGCGCGCGCACCGCGGCAGAGTCAACCTTCAGCACGCTAAGCTCGCGCTCGATCGTCGGCGCATGGGCGTTGACGCCGATCACGGTCTGGCGGCCCGAGTTCGATTCGCGCTTGCGTGCGCGCCGCGGCCTCTTCGATCCGGCGCTTCGGAACGCCTCTCTCGATCGCTTTCGCCATCCCCCCGAGGATCTCAACCTCGTCGATGTGGCTCTGCGCACGCGCAGCGAGGTCGGCGGTGAGGCGCTCGAGATAATACGAGCCGCCCCAGGCGTCGATGACCCGAGTCGTGCCGCTCTCTTCGATCAGAAAGAGCTGGGTGTTTCGGGCGATTCGGGCGGAGAACGGCGTCGGCAGCGCCAGCGCCTCATCAAGCGCATTGGTGTGCAGCGACTGGGTGTGGCCCTGGGTGGCGGCCATCGCCTCGATCTGGGTGCGCACGATATTGTTGAAGGGGTCCTGCGCGGTCAGAGACCAGCCGGACGTCTGGCAGTGCGCCCTGAGCGGGAGAGACCTGTCCGATCTCGGTCCGAAGCCTTTGACAAGGCCGGCCCAGAGCGTGCGTGCAGCGCGCAGCTTGGCGATTTCCATGAAAAAATTCATGCCCACCGCCCAGAAGAACGACAGGCGAGGCGCGAAGGCGTCGACGCTCAACCCGGCGCCGACGCCAGCGCGCAAATATTCGACACCGTCGGCGAGCGTATAGGCGAGTTCGAGATCCTGCGTCGCGCCCGCCTCCTGCATGTGATAGCCGGAGATCGAGATCGAATTGAACTTCGGCATATTGGCCGCGGTGAACGCGAAAATGTCGGCCACGATCCGCATCGAGGCGGCGGGCGGGTAGATGTACGTGTTGCGGACCATGAACTCTTTCAGAATGTCGTTCTGAATGGTGCCTGAGAGGGCGGCCATCGGCACGCCCTGTTCTTCCGCAGCGACAATGAACAAAGCCATGACCGGCAGCACCGCGCCGTTCATCGTCATCGAGACGCTTGTCGAATCGAGCGGGATGCCAGAAAACAGCGTGCGCATGTCATAGACCGAGTCGATCGCGACGCCTGCCATACCAACGTCGCCGGCAACGCGCGGATGATCGGAATCGTAGCCGCGATGGGTCGCGAGGTCGAAAGCGACCGAGAGGCCCTTCTGGCCGGCGGCAAGATTGGCGCGATAGAAGGCGTTCGAACTCTTCGGCGGTAGAAAATCCGGCGTACTGCCGCACTGTCCAGGGTTGCTTCACGTACATGGTCGGATATGGCCCACGCAGGTAAGGCGGTAGCCCGGGCCACTCATTCGCGAGTTCGAGCCCTTCGCGGTCGCCCGGTCCATAGAGCGACTTGACGTCGACGCCCTCGGGCGTTGTCCAGATTCGCGGCGCCGCTGCGCCGACCGGGTTCGGGGGGACGGCGAAAGGAACGACCGAGAAATTGGGGATCTGGCTCATGTCATCAATCTCCGGCGCTTCGGCTCAAGCCCCGATCCGGCGATAGAGGCCCTCAAGGGCGCCGACGGCGTCTTCTCCCGCGAAGATGAAATCGTCGACGCCTGCGGCGCGCCATTCCGCCTCGTGGTCTTCCGGCCGGCCCGCGAGCGCGACGCCCTTCGCACCCGAGGCCCTGATCGATCTGGCGAAGGTTTCCGCCTGCGCCGCGTAGGCGTTGTCGTCGCCGCAGAGGCACGCGAGCATGGCGCCGCTCGCCTTCAGACGTTCGACCGCCTCTTCAGGCGTTGTGCTCGCGCCGTCGCAGACGGCCTCAAAGCCGCCGGTCTCGAGCAATTCGCGCACATAGGCGACGCGGCGCCGATGCGCGGGCTCCGGCCCCAGCGCCAGAAGACAGACCCGCGGCCGTGAACCCGTCCGCCGCATGATGGCGTCGGACTTATCGCGCAAGCGCTCGAACGGCTCGGCTAGCCGAAACGGCGCAAGCGCGCCCTCGATATGCCTCGAAGCTTCACGCTCCGGGGCCCCAAGGGCGACCTCGACCCCACGCTCGGCGAGATCGGCGTGGGCGCTGAGGCCGGTGATCGGGGACCTGAGCTGCGCGACGTCGCGCCTCAGCGCCGCCGCGTTGACGGCGACTTGGCGCTGGAAGGCGCCGCTGGCAAGCGCCAAGGGCAGACCACCCTGGCTCTCAATCTCCTGAAACAGCACCCACGCGCGCTCGCAAAGCGCCATTGTCAGCGCCTCAAACACGCCAGAGCCGGCGGCCGGATCGGCGACAAATCCAAGATTGGATTCGCCCAAGAGGATGAGCTGCGCATTGCGGGCGAGACGCCGGGCGAGACTGTCGGGAAGACCGGCGGCGAGCGTGTGGGGAAGCACGCTGACGCTGTCGGCGCCCCCCAGACCCGCCGAGAACGCCGCCATCGCCCCGCGCATGACGTTCACGGTCGGGTCACGCGCCGTCATCATGCGCCAGGCGCTCTCGGCATGCACATGCGCCGCGCGAGGCTCAATGGCGCACGCGTCCTCGACCCGCAACCAGAGGATCCGCAGCGCGCGGAACTTCGATAAGGTCGCGAATTCATCGGCGTCGGCAGCCAAACGAAATGAGATGAGCTCACGGGCTTCGGCAAGCGGTGTCCCCCCGGCGTCGAGCAGTCGCAACAGGCTGACGGCAGCCGCGAGCGCAAAGGCAAGCTCTTGGGCCGGACTCCCGCCCGCCGCATGGACCGCGCGCGCGTCAGCCGCCATGACCGGAACACGGAAGCCGACCCGTCGCAATTCGAGCGCGCGCTCGAGGTACCGCGCCGCGTGGCCGGTCCAATCGGCCGGGAGCGGTCCGCGGGCCGAGACGGCGAGCGGATCGAGGCCAAAGGACACCGCGCAGTCCGCTGGCTTTGCGCCTGCGCGTTCAATCAGATCTGCGAATGCGAGCGCCTGCCGCGGGCCGTCGCGGCCGAGATCGAGCTCGAGATGGACCCCGGCGTCGAAACGCACACTATCAAAGGCCTTATGAAGGGTCGCTGGATCGAATCGCCTTAGGCCGTAGCCGTGGGCGCCGAGCGCGCCAGAAAAGACGACCTGAAGGCCATCCGCGCCGCCGGCGAGATCGTCGAGGGCTTGGGCGTTGGCGTCGCCGGGATCAGGATGGTCGAGACGCGCGATAACACGCCACCGGCCGAAGGGTCGAAGCGCTCTCGGGCCCTCCGCCGGCCGATAGACGGGCTCGATTCGGATGCCGTCCGCGGTCTTGGTAGTAAGCGTTTCGAGGCTCGCGCCGTGAAGCGCCGCTTCGGCGGCTCGCCGCCAGTCGGCTTCGGTGAACGCAGGAAAAAGGCTGGCCGCTGCGCCCACCGCCGACCCCTGCTAGATGAACTGGGAAAGCCCGGGAATCGAGGCGGAGATTTCCCCCACGACCTGATCGCCCGCGACTTCACGCGCATAGCCGAAAACCTCTTTCCCGACCGTCTGGATTTGCTCCATACCGAGGCCAAGGCCCATCAGTTCGGCGCCCAGCGCCATCAGCCCGCCCCCGCCCATGGCGCCGGCGGCGACGCCCATCAAGCCCTTAAGGCCGCCGCCCATGCCTTCGCCCCCGGTCTGGGTGCTCGAAGCGATGATAGCCGGAAAGGCCGGCGCCTTTTCGAACAGGTCACGGACGGCCTCCTCGGGCGCCTCGCGCTGGATGAAATCGCCAATCAGGGCCACGGCCTTGCGCGCGACCTCGGGAGTCGTATCCGCCGCAGTGGCGACGCGCGCTATCAGATTATCCATTTGACGCTCCCTGGTCGCGCGGAAAACGGCCCGCGGCGTTGGTTGTCTCGCCGCTCGCGGCGGCGAAATCAAGCGCGCTCTACGATCGTCTTCTTTCATCGCCCGGCCCCGGCGCCGAAAGCGCGGGCGCGCGCTCGAACTCCCATGGGGCTGGCGCTTCTGGATTTTCACGCCAGGGGCGCGTAGCCCGCCACGAACTCCGCCGTTACGGGAACGACCGAGCGGAAATTTGGTGGAGGATGACGACTCGGGGAGTGTATGCGGACTTCCAATTCCGAGCCTCGATAGAATACAGCGCTCGCGCCCGCCGCCGTTGTGCGAATTTCGAACGGATCCGCTTGGCGCCGGGGCGGTTTCAAATACATATCCGCGTTGTGGCGCCGGATTTTGCCCTCGACGCCAAACTCGAGGACGAACGTGTCAACACCCACCCAGCTAGGGTCCAAAAGGCTGAAAATGTTGAGCCTGTAGCCCAGAAGGAACGTTTCGTCTTGCAACCAAACCGGACCGACGACCTGAGCCGTAGCGGGCGCAAAGCGGGGATCGATCGACACTTGGAACGTGTCCTGAGCGAGCATGTTCGAATCCATTCCCCGGCTCGCCTGCAGGGCAAGGAGCGCGTCGTAGGCGGCGCTATGCGTGTTCCATCTATTGAGGCCGGAGAAATCCCGCTGGTTGACCGTACACAACCTGCTCCCATCCAGCATGCTGTAAATGGTGTTGTTAAGCCAGTTCGTCACGACGCCATCGTCTGACCTGTCCGATAAGTTGCTGGACGCCGCCAGGTAGCGGTTGGAGGGCGATGTCGTCAGTCCAGAATACGACTCCGAAAGATCGTCGTCAGGGACCAGAGGGGTGTTGATGACGCGAGGACGGGAAAGGGTGTGAGAAGGAAATCCTCGGGATTCCACTTCGTCCGCCAGAACCAAGTTTTGCGAACCGTCCTCTTGCGTATCAATAAATGCGAATCGTCGCGTGAGATCAGTCATTTGGGCCCCACCGCGCTTATTCTTTCTTATTTCTAGCACGTTTTTCGGACTCTTGAACAAGCCGCCGCCGGCCCGGCTCTCCTGTGCTCTCAAGCGCTCTTTGTGGCGCCGCGTCACGAATTTGGCATGATGAGAACACATATGTAAAGCCGAAATAACATTTCCGGCAAGTGTGCTTTGCAAGGACGAGTCATCCTATAATCGCTCATATTTTTCGACATTTCGCAGCTCTTGATCCAGCCAAAGAGATGCGAAAAACGCATGACTGCGTTCCCATCTTATGCCTACCGCTCGTTGTTCCGCGAGACTATGTTGCACTGCGGTAGGCAACACACCTGCTAGAATTGGAGTATGAAATGAGCCCTCTCAAATCGATTTCGGAGAAGCTGAGCGCTTGGCGCCGATATCGCGACGCAGTGCGCGAGTTGTCGCAGCTCTCGGATCGCGAGCTGAACGACATCGGCATTCGCCGCGGAGATATCGAGGATATCGTGCGCCGCTCGGTCGCGAGCAAGGTCGAGGCCTGATCGCGACGTTCTGACCAGCCGGGACGCGCCGCGTAAAGCGGCGCGTCGGCCCCCGGGTGGGGCTTTTCTTCCTCGACGACGCCCCAAAACCAATCAAGTTGACGTTGGCGTAGAGCTTTGTGAAAAGCGCGCCTATGCGGCCCATTCACATTATCGGCGGCGGACTGGCCGGCTCGGAGGCCGCATGGCAGGCGGCGGAGCTCGGCGTTCCGGTGGTGCTGCACGAAATGCGCCCCAATCGCTCGACCGCCGCGCACCGGACCTCCCATCTCGCCGAGCTTGTCTGCTCGAATTCTTTTCGTTCCGATGACGCCTCGACCAACGCGGTCGGGATCCTGCATCGCGAGATGCGCGCCCTTCACTCGATCGTGCTCGGCAACGCCGACGCCTGCCAGGTGCCAGCCGGGGGCGCGCTGGCGGTCGATCGCGATGGCTTCTCGCGCGGCGTCGAAGCCGCCATCCTCGGCCATCCGCGGATAGAGGTCGAACGCGGCGAAATCGCAGGCCTGCCGCCCGAGGACTGGGACAATGTCGTCGTCGCCACCGGGCCGCTCACCTCCCAAGCGCTCGCCGAGGCGATCAGCCGGCTGACGGGCGAGGGCGCGCTCGCCTTCTTCGACGCGATCGCCCCGATCGTCCATCGTCATTCGATCGACATGACCGTGGCGTGGATGCAATCGCGCTACGACAAGGAGGGGCCGGGCGGGGGCGGCGCCGAGGCCTACGTCAATTGTCCGATGACGCGCGAGCAGTACGAGGCGTTCATCGATGCGCTCATGGCCGCGGAGAAGGCCGAATTTCGCGAATTCGAAGGCACGCCTTATTTCGACGGCTGCCTGCCAATCGAGGTGATGGCCGAGCGCGGCCGCGAAACCCCGCGCCATGGGCCGATGAAGCCGTTTGGCCTCACCAACGCCCACGATCCGAAGGTCAAGCCTTACGCCGTCGTCCAGCTCAGGCAGGACAATGCGCTCGGCACCCTCTTCAACATCGTCGGCTTCCAGACCAAGCTCAAATACGGCGAGCAGGGACGCATCTTTCGGATGATTCCGGGGCTCGAACATGCGGAGTTCGCCCGCCTCGGCGGCATCCACCGCAACACCTACCTCAATTCACCCCGTCTCCTCGACCCCCGCCTGCGCCTCAAGGCGAGCCCGCGCCTGCGCTTCGCCGGCCAGATCACCGGCTGCGAGGGCTATGTCGAGAGCGCCGCGATCGGCCTTGTCGCCGGCCGCTTCGCCGCCGCAGAGCGACTCGGCCTCGATCTTGACGCCCCGCCGCCGACGACAGCGATCGGCGCGCTCTTGAACCACATCACCGGCGGCCACATCGAATCGATCGACGGCGGCCCGCGCTCGTTCCAGCCGATGAACGTCAACTTCGGCCTCTTTCCGCCGATCGCCGAGGCGCGCGCGGACAAGACCGGCCGGCGCCTCACGGGGCCGGAGCGCGGTTTCGCTCGCAAGCGCGCGCTCTCCGCGCGCGCGGGCGAGGACTTGGCGCGGTGGATGGACGGCGCCCGTGAGCGGGCGCAGTTGTTCCAGGCTTGAGGGCGCCGGCCGAATTCCACGCGCGAGCCCGGTATTCGATTCTCACGGCAACTCCATCCTTTCAATCCCTTAGCCGCCTTTTTCTGTCGCTCGAAACGACCCGCTGAAGCGTACATAACCACTAACTTATTATGTTGTAAATGCCGAGTCCCGGCCGGTCGCTCTTTCTTCCCGGCCCGCCGTGGACAGCTTGCCCAATCTCGCTGATAATCAGCACAAAGCCGCCGGGAACGCGATGATGGACGTGGGCGACTGGCTGCGGAGCCTCGGGCTTGGGCAATACGAGGCCGCATTTCGCGAAAACGAAATTGACGCCGAAGTCCTCCCCGAACTGACGGACGCCGATCTCGAAAAGCTCGGGGCGCCGCTCGGGCACCGGAAGCGGCTTCTCAAGGCGATCGCCGGCCTGGGCGCGCCCGTCAACGGGTCAATTGCTTCGGCCGCCCCGGTTTCGCGCCTCAAAGCCGACGCCGCGGAGCGCCGCCAGCTGACCGTCATGTTCTGCGATCTCGTCGGCTCGACGGCGCTCGCCGCTGGGCTCGATCCCGAGGATATTCGCGAGATCATCGCCGCCTATCACGAATGCTGCGCAGAGTCTGATCGAGCGCAACGGCGGCTTCGTCGCCAAATACATGGGCGACGGCGTGCTCGCTTATTTCGGCTATCCGCTGGCGCACGAGCACGACGCCGAGCGCGCGGTCCGGGCCGGACTTTCGATCGTCGACGCCGCCCCGAAGCTCAGGACAGCCGCGGACGCGTCCCTGCATGTTCGCGTGGGCATCGCGACCGGAGTGGCGGTCGTCGGGGATCTCCTCGGCTCGGGGGAATCGCAGGAGCGCGGCATTGTCGGCGATACGCCGAACCTCGCCGCCCGGCTGCAGGGGATCGCTGCGCCCGACAGCGTCGTCATTGCCGAAGGCACGCGAAGACTGCTGGGCGACCTGTTCGAGCTTGCCGATCTCGGCCCCCGCGCCCTCAAGGGCGTCGCTGCGCCGATCCGCGCCTATGCGGCGCTGAGAGAGAGTGTGCAAGAGAGCCGGTTCGAGGCGCTGCACGCGGGCGGCCTGACGGCGCTCGTCGGCCGCGAGGAAGAGGCGGAGCTTTTGCTGCGACGCTGGGCCAAGGCTAAGGCGGGCGAGGGCCAGGTCGTGCTCCTTTCGGGCGAGGCCGGCGTCGGCAAGTCGCGTCTGGCCGCGGCGTTGCTGGAGCGGTTGGCCGGCGAGCCGCATGTGCGCATGCGCTATTTCTGCTCCCCGCAGCATACTGACAGCGCGCTCTATCCGATCATCGGCCACATGGCGCGGGCGGCCGGGTTCGCGCGTGACGACGAGCCAAAGGCGAGGCTCGACAAGCTCGACGCGCTGCTCGCACGGTCCGCGACCCCACGCGAGGACGCCGCGCTCATAGCGGAGATGCTGTCTCTGCCGAACGACAGACGCTATCCCGCGCTGGAATTCTCCCCGCAGCAGCGCCGGCAGAAGACGATGGAGGCGCTGATCGGGCAGATCGAAGCGATCGCGCGCGAAACTCCGGTCCTGATGATCTTCGAGGACGCGCATTGGGCCGATCCTTCGAGCCTGGAAGTGTTCGGCCGGCTGGTGGACCGGATCGACGCGTTGAGGGCTCTGCTGTTCGTGACCTTCCGGCCGGAATTTGCGGCGCCCTGGGTCGGGCGTCCCCACGTCGCGACGCTGACCATCAATCGGTTGACGCAGCGCGAGGCTATGGCCCTGATCGATAGCGTCGTCGGCAACAAGGCGCTGCCGGAGCATGTTCGGCAGGACATTGTCGAGCGCACCGACGGCATTCCTCTCTTCGTAGAAGAAATGACGAAGGCGGTGCTGGAGGCCGAGGCCGAGGTTGCGGCGGCCCGCACGGTCGCTGCAGTCCCGTCTCCGGCACTCGCCGTTCCCGCCAGCCTTCATGCCTCGCTGATGGCTCGGCTCGACCGTCTGGGATCGGCTAAGAGCGTGGCGCAGATCGGCGCGGCGATCGGGCGAGAGTTTTCTCATGCCCTTCTGGCCTGGGTGGCGGGCCAGCCCGACGCGGACTTGAAGTCGGCGATCGACCGGCTCCTTCAATCCGGACTGCTGTCCCGCCAGGGCACGCCACCCCATGCGACCTATCTGTTCAAGCACGCGCTGGTGCAGGACTCCGCCTACGGCACGCTCCTGCGCAGCTCCCGCCAGCAACTCCACGCCCTAATCGCCAAGGCTCTGGAGGAGGAAGATCCCGAAATCATGGAGACGAAGCCGGAGATACTCGCAAGACATTGTGCGGAAGCGGGGTTTGACCAGAAGGCTATCGAATGTTGGCGCGCAGCCGGAGAGCAGGCGGTACGTCGTGCGAGCAACCGTGAGGCCATTGGGCATTTCGGTCGGGCGTTGGCTCTACTGGACAAACAGCCGCTCGGGATGAGCCGCTCGCGCAGTGAACTGGGCATCCTTTCTCATCTCGGCCCCGCGCTGATGAGCGTCCACGGCTGGTCGGCGCCGGAGGTGGGTAGGGCCTTCGAGCGCGCCGAAGATCTGGCGCGTCAGCTTGAAAGCTCCGTGGACCTCGCGCCGCCGCTGGCAGGCTTGTGGCTGTTTCGCACCACTCGGGGGCAGTTCTCCCGCGCAGAGGAGATCACCAACGAACTTTTCAAAGTCGCTCACGATCTGGGTGATCCAGATCTGTTGCTTCAAGCGCATCATTGCTCTTGGCCAATTCGATGGTTTCGAGGGGCGTTCGCAGACGCCGAGGCGCATGCGGACGCCGGAATAAGACTCTACGATGTGACCCGACATGCGAGACATCGCTTCCTGTATCACGGCCATGATCCGGCGGTCTGCGCTTTATCGATCAAGTCGATCCTGCAATGGCTCCTCGGCCGCCCAACGCAAGGACTGCGCTTGGAACGCGAAGCGCTGGAGTTGGCGCGACTGTTGAAACACGTGCCGTCGTTGGCTCACGCGTTGTGGTTCGTTTGCCAGGGTCAGATCGCGCGTGGCGACGCCGCGAAGGTTGTCGAGACGGCGAATGAACTGCTCGCATTGTCCGAGCAGAACGGCTTACCACAGACTCGAGCTGTTGCATCGGTATACCTCGGCTGGGCCATAGGTCACACCAAAGATATCGCGCATGGCCTTCGGCAATTGGAGGAGGGAATATCTGCGTGCAATCATCTGGGGATGCGATCGAATTTATGCCTTTCGATTTGCCTGCTGGCGGAGACCTATTTCCTCTCAGGGCGATATGAGGAGAGCATGGAGCAAGCTGACCTCGCGTTCGCGACATCTTCTGAGGTGGGGGACGCATGGTGTTTGCCTCGGATTCATATGATCCGCGCCCGGCTGATGGAAAAGGGCGCCCATAATGCCGAGGCGGCGGAGGCAAGCCTTCGCAACGCGATTGACACCGCTGTGTTGCAATCCGCCAAAGGACCGGAACTGCGCGCGGCGATGAGCATGGCGCGGCTGTGGCGCAATCAGGGTAAGCGTCGAGATGCCCATGACCTTCTCACGCCGGTCTACGGCTGGTTTACCGAGGGCTTCGACACGCTGGACCTGAAGGAGGCAAAGGCATTGCTCGGGGAACTGGCGTAGGGAACGGCGGGCGGGAGTTGAGCGCGCCCGCTCCGGGCATCCGCGGCTTGACCAGAAATGCGGCTTGCTTACGGATTGCGGACGCGGCAGCTTGGCCTCAAGGGGCGACGCTTCAGACAATGTCAGGTTCAGGGAGGAAGGTAAAATGGCGCGATACGAAATCGCCGCGTCGCGCGCGGCAGGCCTCTTCGCCGCGGCGTCCGTCGCTCTCATGCTCGCGCCGTCCGCGCCGGCTTTCGCCGCCGACGATGGCCCGATCAAGATCGGCGTGATCGCCGAGGCGCAAGCGGTCGCGGGCTCCTCGATCCCGCAAGCCGCCCAGATCGCCGCCGACGAGATCAACGCCGCAGGCGGGGTCGACGGGCGCAAGATCGAGATCGTGTCCTACGATAACCATTCGTCCTCGGCCGAATCGGTGCGCGCGTTCCAGCGCGCCGTCAACGAGGATCACGTCAATGCGGTGATCGGGAGCTACATCAGCGAGGTCGTGCTGGCGCTCGAGCCGTGGGCCGCGCGGCTCAAGACCGTGTTCATCACGCCGGGCGCGGCGTCCGACGTCATCACCCAGAACATCGCCAAGGACTACGAGCACAACAAATACACCTTCCACGGTTACCTGACCTCGGGCGCGCTCTCCGGGCTCGTCTGCGACGCCGCCAAGGACATGCTGGTCGACGGCCTCAAGATGAAGACGGCGGTCATCATGAGCGAGGACGCCGCCTGGACGACGCCGCTCGACGCCGGATACGAGGCCTGCCTGCCGAAGATCGGGCTTAAGGTTCTCGACCACATCCGCTTCTCGCCCGACACGACCGACTTCACCCCGATCTTCAACAAAATCGAGGGCCAGAAACCGGACGTGATCATCACCGGCGTCTCGCATGTCGGAGTGCAGCCGACGGTCCAGTGGAAGAGCCAGCAGGTGCCGATCCCGATGTTCGGCATCGCCTCGCAGGCGACCAATTCGACGTTCTGGAAGGACACCAACGGCGCGACCGAAGGCGTGATCTACCAGGGCGTGTCGGGCCCGGGGGTCGCGGTCACGCCGAAGACGCTGCCGTTCGTCGACGCTTTCGTGAAGAAATTCGGCAACAATCCGTCCTATTGCGGCTATACGGCCTACGACGACGTCTACATCATCGCCGACGCGATCAAGCGCGCCGGAAGCCTCGATAGCGACAAGCTCGTCGATGCGATGGAGAAGACCGATTATGTCAGCACGATCGGCCGGGTGCAGTTCCTGCCGCAAGGCGACCCGCATGTGCATGGGCTCAAGACCGGCCCCGGCTTCATCACCGGCCTGATGCTGCAATGGCAGAATGGCAAGCAGGTCAACATGTGGCCGGCGGCGCTGGCTAACGGCAAGCTCGAGTTCCCGTCCTTCGTCAAGATCGCAGCCGGGGGCAATTGACCGGCGGGCGCGCCCGCCGCCATCCAACATAGCGCTGGAGGCGGCGGGGGTCATCGATGCTCATCTGGCAAATCCTGATCGACGGCTTCGCGATCTCCTCGCTCTACGCCCTCGGCGCGACCGGCTTTACGCTGATCTTCGGCGTCACCGGGGTGCTCAACCTCTCACATGGCGCGATCATGGTCGCAGCCGCGGTCGCCGCCTGGGCGGCTTCGGGAAATTTCGGCGCGGGCGCCTATCTTGCCGCCGTCTTCGGCGTCGTCGTCGCGCTTCTGCTCGCGCTTGCGACCTACTATCTCGTCGTCCGGCGGCTGCAATTGTCGCGCGCGGTGCGCGAGGAGGAGAAGGAGATCTTCATCCTCACCGCGACGCTGCTGTGGGGCATCATGATCCAGGAGGGAATCGCCTGGCTGTTCACCAACAACGCCAAGACGGTGCTGCCGATCGTCGACGGCGTGGTGACGATCCTCGGCGTGCGCACGCCGGCCAATGAGATTTTCACCGCGTTCGTCTGCTGGGCGACGATCGGGGGCTTATGGCTATTCGTCAACCGCACGCTCGCCGGCAAGGCGGTGCTGGCCGCGTCGATGAACCCGCGCGGCGTCACCCTGCTCGGGATCGAGCTCTCGACCGTCTATGTCGGGGTCTGGGCGATCTACGGCGCGCTCGCCGGCGTCGCCGGCGTGCTGCTCGGCATGTTCCTGGGCGTCTCGTCGTACAGCGCCGGGCCGCTCACCGCGAGCGCGTTCTCGATCGTCGTCCTCGGCGGCCTCGGCAGCGTCTCGGGCTCGCTCATCGCGGCTTACGTCGTCGGCTATCTCGAGACGCTCACGGCCTATCTCGTGTCGCCCGCCTATCGCGCGATTCCCGCGCTCCTGCTTCTGGTAGCGGTGATGTACGTGCGCCCGCGCGGACTGATGGGCCGGCGATAGGTCATGCTGCGCCGCGCGCTCCTCTCGCCCCCGGTCCTGATCAGCCTGATCGTGATCCTCCTCGCCTCGACGCTGCCGCTCTATGTGTCGGGCTACGTGCTCGGGCTTCTCACCATCGCCTATTATTTCGGCGTGTTCTCGATGGCCTGGGATCTCCTGTTCGGTTTCGCCAACGAAGTGAACTTCGGCCCTTCGTTCCTGATCGGCCTCGGCGCCTATACCGCCGGCATCCTCGACAGTCTCTACCAGCCGCCGATCGCGCTCTGCGTCGCCGCAGGCGTGGTCGCGGCGATGGCCGGCGGCCTCGTGCTGGCGTTGCCGGCGCTGAGGGTCCGGGGACCCTATTTCGGCCTCACCACCCTCGTCGCCGTCCTGATGCTGCAGAACTTCGTCGTCGTCGCCGCGAGCCTGACCGGGGGCGAAATCGGCCTCACCGTGCCCGACGTCATTTCGATCGACGACAAGGTCAACTACTGGATCGCCCTCGGCTTCATGGGCGTGAGCGGCGCCATCCTCTACGGGCTCTCGCGCTCGCCGGTCGGACTCATCCTGCAGGCGAGCGGCCAGGACCCGGTGCAGGCCGGGGCGCTCGGATTCAACGTCGTGAAGCACAAGCTCGCGGCGTTCCTGGTCAGCGCGTTCTTCTCCGGTCTCGCGGGGGCGCTGATGGCGTTCTATCTCGGCGCGGCGTCGGTCGGCACCTTCATCGACATCACCGTGGGGGTGCAGGTGATCATCGGCGCGGTCATCGGCGGCCGGCGCACGATCCTCGGCGCCGTCTTAGGCGCAGTGTTCCTGGTCGTCCTCGGCGAAAGCTTGAGGCCGCTCGGGGATCTCGCGACCTTCATCGTTTCGGCGGTCGCGCTCTTCGTCGTTCTCTTCTTCCCCGCAGGGCTGCTCGGCATGGTCAAGGGCGTCCGGGAGGCGACATGAGCGCCCCCACGCCAAAGCTCGAGATCGAGGGGCTCCAGAAGCGATTCGGCGGCCTGACGGCGGTGCGCGACGTCAGCTTCTCGCTTCACGCCGGCGAGATTCTCGGCCTCATCGGGCCGAACGGATCGGGCAAGTCAACGGTGATGAAATCGATCCTCGGCGTCGAGCGGCCCGACGCCGGATCGGTCCGGGTCGACGGCCGGGAGGTTTCGGGCTGGCCGCCGCACCGGATCGCCAGGCTCGGCGTCGGCATGGTGTTCCAGCATTCGCGCCCGCTCTATCGGCAAACGGTCATCGAGAACATCATCCTCGGGCTCCTGCCCGACCGGCTGGTTGACGTCCTTCCCCTCGCCGCCACCGACGCGCGGGCGCGGGCGATCGCCGAGCGCGTCGGACTGGCCGGCGTCCTCGACCGTCGGCCCGCGACGCTGCCATTCGCGGACTTGCGGAAGATGGAGATCGCCAAGGCGATCGCGCGAGATCCGCAGGTGGTGCTGATCGACGAGCCGTTCGCGGGCCTGACCGCGCGCGAGACCGCCTCGTTCGCGGCGCTCATCGCCGAGATGCGCGCGGATGGACGGGCGGTGCTGATCGTCGATCACAACGTGAAGAGCATCTCCACGCTGGTCGACCGCATCTACGCCATGCATGTCGGCGAGCGGATCGCCGAGGGCACGGTTGCGGAGGTGATGGCGAACCCGACCGTGCGCAGGGTCTATCTCGGCGGCGCGCTCGAGACGGCGGCGCGCCCGGAGACCGCATTCGGCGACGCGAGGACGCCGTTTCTCGAGATCGAGAACCTCAACGTCGTTTACGGCAAGGCTCAGGCGCTGGAGAACGTCTCGCTCCATGTGCGTCGGGGCGAATTCGTCGCCGTCGTCGGGCTGAACGGCGCCGGCAAGACGACACTGTTCAACGCCGTCTCGGGGCTTACCCCCTATGCCGGCGACATTCGCCGCGAGGGCCGGACGCTGCGCGGCAAGACGGCGGCGACGGTCGCGCGCGAAGGGATCGTCCAGTGCCCGGAAGGGCGTGAACTGTTCGGCGCGATGACGGTGGGCGAGAATCTCGACATGGGCGGCCACAGGCTAGCCGAAAATGCCAGGGCCGAGCGGCGGGAATGGCTGTTCGACCTTTTCCCGGTGCTCAAGGAGCGGCAGAGCCAGACCGCGGCCACGCTCTCGGGCGGCGAGCAGCAGATGCTGACCATCGCCCGGGCGCTGATGATGAAGCCCGACCTCCTGATCCTCGACGAGCCGACGCTGGGCCTCGCCCCGGTCATCATGGAGCAGATTTCGAAGGCCCTCGAGCGGCTAAGGCAGGCGACGGAGATGACGGTGCTGCTCGGCGAGCAGAACGTGACCTTCGCCCTGCCCCACGCCGACCGGGTCTACGTGCTCGAACACGGCCGGATTGCCTGGGAAGGAGACCCGAGCCGGTTCGCGAGCGAAGCCGGGGCGCGGTATCTTTAGGGCGCCCCTCGGCAGGCGTCATAGTGCTTCCGTCAAGGCGATCTCCTCGCCCCGGCCGCGGCGTTGGTCGAGAAGCACGATGGCGACGCCGCTCGCGACGATGAGAGCGATCCCCGCAAGGGCGAGCGCGTTCGGCAAGGCGCCGAAGACGAACACCCCCGACAACACGGCCCAGGGCGCGAAGCTATAGTAAAAAGGCGCGACAGCGGCTGTGCGGCCGAGCCGATAGGCGAGCAGGAGCCCGACATGCCCGAATGTGACGAAGAAGCCGGCGAGGCCGAGAAAGGCGAGGTGCCGGCCGGTTGGCGCGCGCCAGCTTTCGAAACCGAGCGACATCGCGGCCGAGGCGGCCATCACCATGACGTTCGTCGTGAAAGTCACAACCATCACCGGAATGTGCGCCGGCACCGAGCGCCCGATCAGATCGCGCGCCGCGCCCAACGCCGCGGACGCGAAAGCGAGCAGAACCGCGGCTGAAATTCCCGCTGGTCCAGGCTGCGCGACCAGGAAAGCCCCAGCAAATCCAACCAGCGCAAGCGCGACGCGCGCGATCCCGACCCGCTCTCCGAGAAGGAGGGCGACGGCAAGGATGACGATCAGCGGCGTGGTCTGAATGATGGCGATCACATCAGCGATCGGCATGCGAGCAAGCGCCACGATGTAGCAGAGCACGCTCAGCGTCTCTGCGCCGGCCCTGAGCAGCGGACGAGGGTGGAGGGCGGAGGCGATCGCGCGCCCGTCTCCAAGCAGGACGACCAGCGAGCCGCAGACGAAACTGGCCGCGACGCCGCGCAGGAACAGCACCTCGAAAGGCGGAAGATCGGCCGTAGCCAGCTTCATGAAGGTGTCGCAGACAACGAAAGATCCGGCGCCGGCGAGCATGGCGGCGATGCCGGCGAGATTGGAGGCTTTGCGCATGGGGCGGCAAGTGGACACAAGATGGAGGCAAGTTCAACCGGCCTTGGCGGGACCTGCGTGGAAGGGGGCATGGAATCGATGCGAATCGGTGGTCACGGCCTTCAGCGCTTGGGCGCTCGCGCCTGTATCAGCCGGGCGCGCCAGCAACAGCTCGCCGCCGCCCTCGCTTTGGCGAAGGCGGCTCGTCTCCCGCGGTAGACCGAATCAGGGTTTCCTTTGCCGACGCGAGGTGGGAGCGGCAAGCCAATTCGACGATCGAGAGACTGCGTCCCTGCAAGGCCTCGATGTAGGTGAGATGCTCCAGGATGGCGACCTCGTTGCGCCGCCGCTCGTCCCGTTTGTTCCATTGATAGTGGTAGTGAAAAATGAGGGTGATAAGGTCGTAGAACCCATCGATGAATCGATTGGGCGCGGCTGAATTGACAAGGCGATGAAACCGGCTGTCGAGGTCGGAAAAATCGTGGTAGCGCCCGTCTATTTTCTCCAACAATGTCATGTGTTCCATGCGCAGCGTCTCAAGCTGCTCCCAGAGCGGAGAGGCGACGGGCAGGGCGGCGAAGGTCTTTGCCGACCGCAACTCAAACATCTCGCGTATCTCGAAAAGCTCAAGCGCAAAGCTGGTGGTGAACCCCTTGAACACCCAACCTGCATTTGGCCGTTTCTCGATGAGCCCGAAGCGTTGGAAGCGGTTCATGAACTCGCGAATGCTCGTGGTCGCCACCCCAAATCGCCGCGCCAGATCGAGTTCATTGATCACTGCGCCCGGGCTCATGTTGTCGCGTAAGGTCCATTCCATGAAGAGCCGTTCGACCTGGTCGGCCATCGGGATGGTTTCGGCCTCGGGAAATCGTTGCGTCTGCAGACGGGTCAAGCGAACGATGCGCTGAGCCCCGCTGCCCTCGATCAACCCTGACCGGGATAGTTTCGAGAGGACCTTGCGGACCGTTGTCCGACTGACTCCGAGGCGGGCGCCCAGCAAGCTCTCAGACGGAAGCGGCTCGCGATCTTTTAGTTTCGCAACGAGATCCAATGCGTCATTGAAGGCTTTTTTGAACACCGTGTCCGTTTTCATACGACGACCTCGACGCCCGGTGGTGGATTTTACCCATAAAAAACAGCTTGACTGCGTTGCAGATGGCTATCTTTATCAATAAGAAACATACTTAGGGGAAGCTAGTGGAGGAACGGCCGGCGATGACGCTCGACGCCCAGAGGGGCGAGCGCGGAGTGGGAGCGAACCTGATTTCCCTCGCCCTCCATTTACTGAGCGCGGGTCCACTCCTCATCCTTCTCATCCTGATCGGTATCGTCAGCATGACGACGCCCGTCTTTCTGAAACCGGCCAATATCGGCAACATCCTTGCGCAGACATCTGTCATCGCGATCGTTGCGCTCGGCCAGCATCTGGTCATCCTCACGCGGGGCATCGACCTTTCTGTCGGCGCGAACCTCGCCCTGGCGACTGTGATTGGCGGCCTGCTCTTCAAGGTCACGGATTCCTCGGCGATCATCGTTGCCGCAATGCTGGCGACGGGCCTTGCGGTCGGCTTCGTGAACGGTGCGGTCTACGTGTTCGGACGCCTGCCGCACCCGTTCATCATCACCTTGGCGACGCTCAGCATCTGCCGCGGCATCGCCTATTCGATATCCGAAAACCACACGACCATGCGCGGCATGCCGGACTTCGTCGTCGCCATCGGCGGCGGAGATACGTTCGGCGTCCCGAATCCCTTCATCGTGGTGGTGGCCTGCGCCGGCGTCATGCTGCTTATGGCCAAGGCGATGGTCTGGGGTCGATGGATCTACGCGGTCGGCGGCGCGCCGGACGCGGCGATTGAAATGGGCATCCCGGTCAAATGGGTGCTCGTTTCGACCTATGTCGTCGCGGGCTTTTGCTGCGGCATCGGGGCCGTCGTGCTCGCCGGCCGAACCGAGTCGTCGTCCCCGCTATTCGGCAACCTGCTCGAGCTCGACACGATCGCGTCCGTGATCATCGGAGGCGCGAGCTTCCTCGGCGGGCGCGGGCATGTCGGCCACGCGCTCATGGGCGCGGTGATGATCGGCGTGATCCGCAATGCGCTCAACCTCAACAATTTCGACGCTTTCATTCAAATGATCGCAATCGGGCTGGTCATCGTTGTCGCGGTCGAGGCGGACGTGCTCCGTAACTACCTCGAGTCGCGGGCTCGCGCCGTTCAGGCGGCGACAACCTGATGGGCGCGCCGTCGGCGGTTCTCTCCGTTCGAAACGCCCAAAAGCGTTTTGGTCCGGTCCAGGCGCTCAGGGGCGTGAGCCTGGATGCACATCGCGGCGAGGTTCTGGCGCTGCTCGGCGACAACGGCGCCGGGAAATCGACCCTGGTGAAGTGTATCAGCGGCGTTTACGCGCTCGATGAAGGCGAGATCGCGCTCGAAGGCGAATTGACGCCGCTGCACTCGCCCGCATCCGCCCGGCGGGCCGGGATCGAGACCGTCTACCAGGACCTCGCGCTATTCGACAATCTGACCCCAGCGCAGAATTTCTATTGCGGCCGTGAGATCGCCGTTCCGACGTGGCTGCCGCGCGGGCTCCGCTTCCTGAAGAAGCGCGTCATGGACCGCGAAGCCGCCGCAGTGATCGACCGGCTGAAAGTGCGCCTGCCGAAATTCGACGCGCCGGTCGCGCTGATGTCGGGCGGACAGCGCCAGGCGATCGCCGTGGCGCGCGCAACCGTCTTCGCGCGCAAGGTCGTCATGCTCGACGAACCCACCGCAGCGCTCGGCCTGCGCGAGTCGCGCAAGGTGGTGGACCTCATCAAGCAGCTGCGCGCCGAGGGAAACGCGGTGATTCTGATCACCCACAACATGGAGCACGTCGTGGAACTCGCGGACCGTGCGGTCGTGCTGCGCCAGGGCCGAAAGGTTGGCGAACTGAAACCTGACAAATCCAATCGGCAGGAGCTGGTCTCGATGATCGTCGGCGCAGATGCGTGAAGAAATCGCCGATCATCGGATCGGTGAAGAAAGAGGTCGGCCCACCCGGAGCCGATCAAACAACGGGAGGATTAGAATATGACAATCAGGCTCTTGCTTGGCGGAATCGCGCTGGCGCTTGCGACGGCGCCCGCCGTGGCGGCGGACAAGATCAAAGTCGGGTTTATTACGAAATTCCCTGTCCCGTATTTCGCGACAATGGAGAACGCCGCGAAGGATTGGGGCAAAGCGCACCCGGATGTCGAGATCATTTACGGCCAGGGCAAGAACAACGACGACATCGACGGCACGGTCGCGCTCATCGAGGACATGGTCGCCCAGGGCGTGAAGGGCATCGCCATTACGCCCATCGATCCGTCGGTTTCGAAGGCGCTCGACAAGGCGCTCGCCAAGGGCGTCAAGATCGTCCTTATGGACAACGACATTCCAGGCTGGGAAGGCCGCTCGGCCCTCGCGACGACGAATAATCTGGAAGCGGGCAAGATCGCCGGCGCCCACCTGAAGACGCTTCTCAAGGACGGCGACAAGATCGGCATCCTGGACGGCAAGCCGGACGTCGCGCCGCTCAACGACCGCGTTCAGGGCATGCTCCAGGGGCTCGGCGGCCTCAAGGTCGACATCGTTGGCCGCGGCCGCACCGCTTGCGAACCCGATAAGGGCCAGCAAATCGCCGAAGACATCCTGACCGCCCATCCGGACGTCAAGGCGATCTATTCAGCGTGCGGCCCGCCCGCCGCGAGCGCCGCGACGGCGATCAAGAACGCCAAGCTCGATCACAAGGTGATCCTGGTCGGGTTCGACTTCTGCTGTGGCGAGGAAGACGCAATCGCCAAGGGTGAGGAAGACGCCTCGGTCGCGCAGTTCCCAAAGAAGATGTCGCAGCTCGGCCTTGACGGTCTGCTCAAAGCGATCAAGGGCGAGCCGGTCGACAAGTCGATCGATACGGGCGCGGCGCTCGTCACGAAGGAAAACATGCAGAACTTCAAGTAGCGTCCTTCGATCCCTAAGGGTCTGCTCATCCGGCCTCCCGGTCGGGGCTTTGGGTCGTTGCGTCGCGCTCGCCCCGGCTCCGATCTGGAAGTCTAGAACCGCCGCGCCCACCGCCAGATCGCCCATTGGCGGCGCAGTGGCGAGACCTCGCCTACGGGATCGAACGGGCGGGCGGCGTTGCGATCGAGCCGGTCGAGATCGAGCCGCAGGGGCCCGAGCGGAATGAAGGCCGGCAGGATCGCCGGGTCTGAGCCGTTCAGCCGGCGTTCCGCCTCGGCGAGCTCGTCGCGCGCGACTTCGCGCAGTTCGGCGCAGGCGGCAATGACGCCGGCGGTTGCCCGGCGGGCGGCGAAGTCGGCGGCGCTCGCGCCGTGGCGAGCGGCGACGTCGGCGGGAATGAGCGTCGGCGCCGAGCCGGCCTTGAACGGCAATTGACCGAGCAGCCGCGTCAGCGCAAGCGCCATCCCGGCGGGCGCATGCGCATCGGCCTCATCGAGTTCGACGCCGCCGGCCGCGATCAGCGTCGCGAGCCTGAGCCGCGCGCCCTCGCTCTCGTCTGCGAAGGCGCGAAACGCCGCGAGGCTGAAGTCGTCCTGCGGCGCGATCTCCTGCAGGCGCGCATCCAGCATCGCCTCGAACCAGGCGCGGGGGAGCGCCAAGCGTTCGATTGCGGCGGAAAGCGCGAGCGCGACGGGGTTGCCGGCCGCCTCCTCTTGCCGCTCGCCGGCAATCGCGCCGCGCCACCACGCGAGCCGCATCGCCGCAAGATTGGGATCGCGCGCGCGCGCGAGGGCGTGTCGGATCTCGTGGTCGAACGCCGCGAGCGCGTTGAGAGCGTCGCGGGCGTTCGCCTCGGCATAGAGCGCGCCGAGCCACTGATCGCGGTTTTGAGCGCGCGCGAGCGCGGCGCAATACCGGTGGGCCTCGCCGAGCGCGTCGTCGCCCCGCGGACGGCGCCCGCTCACGGCGCGGCGATCAGCGCCGCCGCGACGCGCCGGTTCTCCGATTGCATGACGTTATAGACCCGGAGCGCCGGCCCGGTCGCCATCGCTTCGAAGCGCAGACCCGCGCGTCGGAGAACGTCCGTGAGCTGGCGCCCGACCGGCCGGGTCCG
>CAWHTU010000009.1:0-89787 GCA_963832305.1 uncultured Alphaproteobacteria bacterium
GCCATCTGCGCCGGCCGGATCGTCAAATCTTCCTTGTGGAACTGGTAGAGGTTGAGGCCGCCGAAGGCAGCGTGGATTTGATCCTGAATCCCCACGTTTTCCTTCAGGAATACCCTTTCCGTGTGCACCGCGCGCTTGAAGAGGTCGTATTTTGTGATCGAACGGCCGCTCAGATATTCCATGAGCGCGATGAAGCCAACCGTGAATGATGATGAACTCCCCAATCCCGAGTTACCGGGCAAGTCAGAAATAATGGCGACGTTCAGGGGCTTATCGTAACCCATGTTCAGAAGTGTGGCGCGAATCACATTGTGTTTGATGTCTTCGACCCGATCGGCGACCTCCACGATGCGGTAGGTTATGCGAAATCGGTTCTCGGCGAAGTCCGCCATCGGCAGCGCGATTGTATAGATGTACTTGTCGATTGAGGCTCCAAGGACAGCGCCTGGGTGGTGATTGAAATACGTCGGGTAGTCGGTCCCACCCCCGAAAAAGCTGATCCGGAGCGGGGATCGGGAACGTTGATCACTGAAGCCGTTCCCCAATTAAGGCCGAAGACCAAACACCAGACGCTCTTTGAGGTTCCTCCTGAAAAATCGAGCCGCCCAACGGATTATGCAGAGCGCGTTCTTCGATTTCCGAGTGGCAATGACCAACTCGAAATCGCAACACGCCCATTTCACGAAATTATTGCGATTATTGCCCCATCGTCATAACATGGCAAAATCGAAGGGTCCAGCCTACACAATCGCGGAGCCGCGAAAGAACTCAGAGCGATAAACTGCCTGAGGGTTTTAGAAGTTGAATTCGCTTTTTTCTCGGCGCCAGGCAGGCAGCGTAGTGTGGGGAGAGGCATTCATTAAATCTTGTTAGGCCTAGCGATGATTGCGCCCCTCGCGGGTCAGCCAAAATCGCTCGGTTGTCCGCACCTCCTGCAGTAAATCTCGTGGCGCCGGGACGCGGGTAACGTGGCGAGCCAGGACTTATCCTGCCATCGGGCGGATGCCAATTGTGGCGCCGTTGGCGAGGTAGTTGAAAACCTGCTCGGCGCGCCGTCGCCAGGAATGATGTTGTCGTACGAACTCGCTGATGGCGTCCACGGTGCGCTGGTTATTCGGGTTGCTTCGGTCCTCGTCGAGGCGTTTGGCCAGATCGGAACCGTCCGGCAACACCTGGCAGAAGGCATCGGCCGACAGGATGGACTTAAATTCGCCGCTCCGGGGCAAGAACTCCGAGCAGGCGAATCCCCGCGGCCAACCCTTCAAAATACCGCATCACCATCGGACTGAAACCCCTGGCGCGGCCGGGTCAGCCCGGAAAACAGCGGCGGAAGCAGCGTCGTCCAATAGACGCTTGGATTGGTTGACGAATTGGAAAGCAGGCCGAGTTCCATCACACCCCCGGGAGCCACCGCTGGTCAACGTTACTCCCCGATTAGCAGCGGGCGCAACGTTCGCAGTCGCTCACTTGCCAAGTTTGCCTGACTTTGGCGAGTTTGGCAAACCCGCGCGGCCGACCCGCCGCTGTCTCCCGACGCGCCATCCATCTCGGAAAGGCCATGAAATATATGGGTTTTGCGGGAAGACGTCGCCCCGTGGGACAGCAAACGTCACTCGCCAGCGATCCTCCGTGCCCCCGGGCGGTCGAGGCGACTCCTCACGCTACGAAAGGCGAAAAAAGCCCGACCGCAGCGCACAAAATCTTCAGCAGTCCGAGAAATTGTACGAAGTTCCGTTAGGGAGACATAAACCCGCTCCTTGTTTGATGACGGAAGTTTTACTAGGGCGCGCGCGGTCTCATCAGGAGAAGCGAGCCCCGACAACCGTAGGCCTTCCCCGTGTCGACATTCGGTCTTGCTCGTCTGTTGCGCAGTCGCAACGGCAATGTCTCGATGATGTATGCGCTGGTGGCTCCAGTGCTGGTGTTCGGCGCCAGAGCGGCGATCGACTACGGCCGGGCGGCGCAGATTTACACCAAGCTGAACGCCGCCGCCGACGCCGCCGCGCTTGCCGCGCTGACCCCGGCGATGCTGCAGCAGCCCGCGACGGTGGCCCAGGCCGCCGCTGTGTCGATGTTCAACGGCCTGACCAAGGGCATCCCTGGCCTGACCGCCGGCGCGACCCAGGTCACGGTCACGATCACCGTCGGCTCGACAGCGCTCGTGCGCAATGTCGAAGTCAACTACGCGACCTCGGTCAATACGATTTTCGCCCAGGTGCTGGGGGTGAGCGCGTTGCCCGTCCAGGGCGTTTCGGAGGCGAGCGCGCAGGTGCCGCCCAACATCGACTTTTACGTGCTCCTCGACAATTCGCCCTCGATGGCGCTGCCAGCGACCACGGCCGGCATCACAAAGATGGAAAGTCTCACGACGTCGGAAGAGACAGGCGGTTGCGCCTTCGCCTGCCATCACTCACATACGAACGCGAACTCCGATACGGCGGGCAATCCTTGCGCCGACGGGACTGCGCCGACCCTCAAGTCTCCCCCGCCGTCGACGACAAGCGGCAACCTCTATTGCGACACGACCAAGCATGGCGCGCAGATCGATAACTATCAGCTCGCCCGCAACAACAACATCATGCTTCGCCTTGACGAGCTGAACAGCGGCGTGTCGACCTTGCTTCAGACCGCATCCACGACTGCGCAGTCGACGCAGTTCTCCACCCCACCGCAATATCGGTTCTCGATCTACTCGATGGACTCGCTGTGGTCGATCGGCCTCACCCAGCTCGTGTCGCTTACAACGAACTACATCAGCAGCTGGACGACCGCCTCGGCCAATTTCGGCGTCATGGAGATGTATTCGAACAACAACGATTGCGCGAACTCCGCCTGCTCCTCCAGCACGACGTCGCCGGGGGGCGACGTCGCCACAAACTACGACGACTCGCTCGGCAAGCTCAGTCAGGCGAGCTACATCCCAAATCCAGGCAACGGCACCAACCAGAGCGGCGACAAGCCGCAGGAGGTGCTGTTCATCGTCACCGACGGCGTCGAGGACGAACAGAGCGGCGGTAGCCGTCTTGAGCAGGCCCTCAACGACCTCGGCAATTCGGTTTACGGCAATTCGTCAGGGACAAACTGGTGCACGACGATCAAAAATCGCGGGATCAAGATTGCGATCCTCTATACCGACTATCTGGCAGTCCCGACCGACAGTTGGTACCAGGGCCATATCGCGCCGATCCAATCGGATATTGGCCCGGCGCTGCAGGCCTGCGCCTCCCCGGGTCTCTTCTATGACGCGGCGATCGGGTCGGACCTTGGGCAGGCGCTGGCGGCGTTGTTCGCCGCGGTGACCCAGTCGGGCCACCTCACCCAGTAGCGGCCCGGGAGCCGGGCCGATCAAAGCCCGGCTCGAATTTAGCCAAACCCGGGCCAAGTCGTTCAAAGCCCCGGCCAAGGCCATCAAAGGAAATCCCTTTGATTCTCTTGGATCGCCTTGTCGGGATCGAGCCTTTTCAAAGCTTTACGCCGAACTCCCGGCCCGTTTGTTCGCGCCCCCGACCTCGCCGCGTTCGGCCGCGAGGCGGCCGGCGCCTTTCCAGACGATAGGCAAACGCAGCCGGCGAACGCGCGTCCTCCGCCTAGGCTCGGGTCCGGCCCCGCGGATCGCGCTGCGCAGGATTTGATAAAACAGACAGAGCATAGCACGGCTTCAGCAAAACAGAAAGATAAACTTGTCGTCGCCGCGAGAGAGGCGGGCATCGACAATTCATCGCCCGAATGCCAAATCCCGCCGATGGGCCGCGCGACCGGGCGGGCGCGCCGGGTCCATCCAAATTGGTCCCGAGGCGAGGCGCCGATGCCGAGCACCAACGTGAACGGCTACGACATGGCGTTCGTCGAGCGCGGCGCCGGCGCAGCCCTCATTCTCGTGCATGGCACGCTCTGCGACTACCGCCATTGGACCGGGCAGATGGCGCCGTTCGGGGCGCGCTACCGAACGATCGCCCCGAGCCTCAGGCGTTGCTGGCCCGAACATTGGAACGGCGAGGGCGACGATTTCACCGTGCAGCAGCACACCGCCGACGTGGCGAGCTTGATCTCGGCGCTCGACGCCGGCCCGGTTCATCTGCTCGGGCATTCGCGCGGCGGACATATCGCGTTCCGGGTGGCGCAGAATTTTCCCGCTTCCATTCGCACCCTGACCCTGGTCGAGCCCGGCGGCGTGCTGGCGCCCGACCTCGAAGCGGGGCTGCCGCCGGGCGCGCCGCTGATCGCGCTGGGTCCGCTCTACGCCGCAGCTGCGGACAGGATCCGGGCGGGCGAGATCGATGAGGGTCTCAAGCCCACGATCGACGTGATCGGCGGCCCCGGGACCTGGGACCGGACGCCGGAACCGCGAAAGCAGATGCTTCGCGACAACGCCCGCACCATGCTCGGCCAGATCAGGGAGAAGCGCGAGCCGTTCGCGCGCGCCGACGCCGAGAAGATCAGCGCGCCGACCCTCCTGATCGCCGGCGAACGCTCTCCGGCCTCGTTCCACCGCATCCTCGACGGACTTGAGACGGCGATCAGGGACGTGCGGCGCGCGGTGATCCCCAAAGCGTCGCACGGGTCCAATGTCGACAATCCCGCAGCGTTCGCGCGCGAGGTGCTGGCGTTTCTCGACGGGCGGTGACGGCGCTCCTCGGTACTCGGGTCATCGCTCCGATCGGGTGCGACGAGGAGATGAGCTTGCGGCTTGTCGACGTCTCGCGACGGACGCGCTGCGGCCGTAGGCCCGACGGAGCGCGCACATTCCTTGTTGCTGGGGCCGCTGGCATAACGCAGGTGTTCGCAGCCGTGCGCCGCTCTGATTTCGATGAATTGGGCGGCGCATGATCCGGGAGCTTCCAGGCAAAGCGACAATGACCGCATTTCCATTTCGTAGAGCCCACTTTATCGGCCTTGCCGGCGTGGGCATGAGCGCCACGGCTATCCTGCTGCGCGACAGCGGCGTTGCCGTAACAGGCTCCGACGAAGCCATCTATCCGCCGATCTCGCAGGTGCTGGCTCGTGAAGAATTCGCCTGCCGGGCGCCTTACGCGGCGCAGAATATTCCTGACGACGCCGATCTTATCGTCATCGGCAAAAACGCGCGGTTGGTTCCGAACGAGAATGATGAGGTGGCGGAGGCTTTCGCGCGCGCCGCGAGACCCGGAGGGCCGAAAATTCTGTCCTTCGCCGAAGTGCTCGCGCTTCTTTCGCGTGGACACGAGAACATTGTGGTGGCGGGATCTTTCGGCAAGACGACGAGCGTTTCGATGATGGCGCATTGCCTCGCGAGCGCAGGGCTCGATCCCTCGTGGATGATCGGCGCCGTGCCTTTGTCGCCTGCTCGGGCGTCCAATGCCGGCGCGGGACGACTATTCTTGCTTGAAGGCGACGAATATCCGTCTTCCAACACCGACAATCAGTCGAAATTTCTGCACTATCGTCCTGCGCACGTGTTGCTGGCGCCCCTGGCGCATGACCACGTCAACGTCTTTCCAACGATCGAGTCCTATCTCGCGCCCTTCCATCAGCTCTTTGATCTGGTCCCGCGCGATGGGCTCATCGTTGCGGCGACCTCAGGCGAACTCAGCGAGCGATTTCTGGCCGAAGCGAAACGCGATGTCGTGACCTTCGGGCTCACAAGGGGCGACTGGCGCGCGGAAAATATCGAGTATGGCGCAGTCTCCCAATTCACATTGACTGAGCGAGGCCGTGAGATCGCCCGCGTAGAGACCACCCAGCTCGGCGCGCACAATATCGAAAACATGGTTGGGATTGGCGCGTTCGTGCTGACCCGCGGCCTTGCCAGCGTCGAGCAATACACAGCGGCGATGGCGAGCTTTCGCGGCGTAATGCGCCGGCTCGACCGGAAATCAGATCATACCAGCGTGCAAATGTTCGAAGGCTTCGGATCGTCCTATGACAAGGCGAAGAGCGCGATTGCCGCGATGAAAAAGCATTTCGCGCAGCGACGCCTGCTTGTCGTGTTCGAGCCTCACACGTTTTCGTGGCGCAATCGCAACAAGCTTGAATGGTATGATGACGTGTTTAGCGGCTGTGATCGCGTTTTCATATTTGAGCCGGCGACTCAGGGAGCTGGCGCCCATGAGCAAGCAAGTCTCAGCGAGATCATGGAGCGAGTGCACGCTGCCGGCGTGGACGCCATGCCCGTACATTCCTGCGACGAGGGCCTTGCCAAAATTGGCGCCGAGTTACGCAAGGACGATGCCGTACTCTTTCTGACTTCCGGTGATATGGGTGGTTTGATTGAACGGTTGCCGCTACTTGCGGAGAAGCAATACCCGCTTCTTGCTTCTGCATAATTGGTGCTCGCTCCCAGGCATTTCGGCGCGGCGCTTGGCGCCGGAGCCGGCGAGCGCTTCGAGCATCGCGGCGCGCCCGGGCTGAGCGCCGATGTTCTCGGGCGCACAGCCGGAAACGAACTCGCCGTTTGCCTGTCTTTCTGCGCCAGGACGCTACGCCGCTCTTTGGGCGGTTGCCGGTCCGCGCTTCCGCCGAACTGGCGAAGCTCGCAGCCGTTGTCGAATGTCGGCTCTGGCCCCAAGCGGACGTGGCCTTGCCCGCCGTCAATTCAGCACGGTGATCGGGCTTGCGACGCGCGGGATCATGATGATCGAGTCGTGCAGCGTCATCGTGCTGACGGCGAAATAGAGTCCGGTCGGCTGGAACGGGTACTGCACCTCGCCGAGAACGACGTAATTGTTGCCCGTCCCAGAAAAGGCGGCGGCGATCGAGGGGTCGATCGACAATTGCTGGCCGGTCGGGCGGACCGTTCCGTTGGCGTTGGCCCAGCTGCCCTTGACCGTGCCGGTCGCCGTGCCGTTGCCGTTGACGGTGACGAGCAGTTGCGAGACTTCGACCGCGACGCCGGTCGGGCTATAGGGGTAAAGGATTAGATTCGGATAGGCGAGAATCTGGTTGAGTTCGGCCGCGGTGATCGTGGAGGTGTTGGTGTTGTTGGCCTGCGCGAAGATATTGGCGACCGTGGTCGCCGAGAGCGTCACCCTGCGCTGCACCGAATAGGCCTGGCCGCCGTATACGACGAGACTCATCAGCATCGCCGCGAACGGCATGATCAGCGCGAGCTCGATCGCCGCCAGGCCTCCGGCGTCGGCGAGGAACGCGCGCCCGCTCCCGCAGGTAAAACCAAAACGGCGGATCATCACAGCGGCTCGATCCGGAACACCTGGGTCGACGCCATCAGCATCTTGCCATTGCCAAGGTTAGCGAAGTTGAGGCCGAGCGGGCCGCCGTAGACCGGCCACGGATACATGACCACGAGCAGCATGTCGGTCCCGGAGGAGCCAGCGTTGGCGCCGACGTCGACCGGCGGCGTTCCGACGAGGTTTCCCTTCGAGTCGAAGGTCGGCAGCATGGAGGTGAGGTTGGTCGTGCCGGCCGGGAGCGGTTCGAGCTCGACGGTCACCTGCGAGCAGTTGAAGAGCGCCGTCAGCTGGTTGCAGACCTCGGTTTGGAACTGCGCCACCGTCAGCGACTGGGTCTGATTGGTCAGGACGACCCTCGCCGCCTCTTCCGCCGCCGTTTCGAAGAACGCCTTGACGAGGAAGAGCGACGCCGCCTGGAGGGTCGCGAGCACAATGCCGATGAAGATCGGAAAGACCAACGCGAATTCGACCGCCGGCGAGGCGGTCTCGTCATCGGCCAGCTTTCGCCCCAGGCGGCGGACGCCAGCGAAGAATTTGCTTTTTGACTGCATTAGCGCTGACCGCAACCTCGTTTTGGCGGCCAAATCTTGCGCGCGAAGCCGTTACTCGGCTGTTATATTCGACGTGTAAATTTAGTGAAGATGCGAGCGAATCGGCGCGATGACCGGAAGGAGTTCGGTCTTTCGCCATTAACGTTGCCGGCGCGTTCCGGTCCACGCCGCCGGCCGCGTTTCCGAACGCCCCTGCCGGTCGGCGTTGGCTCCGGTTTGTCGCGGCTCAACGCGACGGTTCAGCCACAGGCTCTGCGCCGTCGCCAATCGCGCGGATCGTCGGTGCGACCCATGGCCCCTCGATGTCGAGCGTCAAATGGGCGGCGTTTTGCGATTCCGCGCCGGAGGCGTCCGTCTGGACCGCGTTCACGCGCAAAGCCCATTCTTGGGCGACGAGATCGATCACCCCTTCTAATCCGGCGCTCACGCCGCGGCTCTCCATCGCACCCCGCGTGACTTGGGCGCGGCCGTTCCCGAGGTTCAGGGATACGGCGAGCTTGTCGAACGCCGTTCCGCCGAGGCGCATGTCGCGCGCAACGTCGATTGGCCGGCGCTGGCTGCGGCGCAGCGCCTCCTCCAGGTTGACGCCAACGATGCCGCCGTCCGCTGCCTGCAGCGCCGCTGTTCCGGTCAGGGCGGCGACGGCGGCGGCGGGCGAAACGCCGAAGGTCTCGACGGAAAATCGCGCCGCGCCGCGTCCGGTCGCCATGGACCGTCCGAAATCGGAGAGCGCCGCGCCGAGGTCCGCGTCGGTCAACTCGCCGCGGGCGCTGAGCTTGAGGTCATCGTCGACGCAAGCGAGAGCGGCTTGGCCGTTGACGCGGCCGCCATAGGCCGCCGCGTCGATCAGATTCAGGCTGAGCTTGCCGTCCGTGACCATGAGGGACGCGGCCGCGTCGGCGAGATTTCGGCCATAGACGTCGACGTGGCTGGCCGACAGGCGTAAGTCGAGGTCGAAGGACTTCGGTGGAGCGAGCGCGAACCGCTTCGCGCTCCACACGCCGCGTGAGTCTAACAGACGTGGCGGCGGCCCCAGCAGCGGCTCGAGCGCCAGCGTTTCAGCGGCGAGCGTGCCCGAGACGGTCGGGCGCCCTCCGGGGTCGGCGATCTCGATCGCCCCCTCGAACGTTTGCTCGGCGCTTGTCATCGTCGCATCGCCGAGCGTGAGCGCGTCCGGCGCCGCCTTGAGCTTGCCGGACACGGCGATGTCATCGGCGGCAAGGAACAGCGGCGGGCGCGATTCGAGGAAGCCCGCCAACCGGGTGATCGAGGGAACAGAGGCGGTCATGTCGCCTTCGCCGCTCGGCTTGTCTCCGAGCGCGATCGCGCCGTCGAAGGCAAATTTCGCCAGCGACGAATCGAGCGCGAATTGGAATCGGCTCAAGGCGCCCTTCGCCGCCGCCTCCGGATCGCTCAGCGCTCCCGCGATCGTGATCGGCGCGTTTCGCCACTCCGCCGACAGGTTGAAACGCAGCTGATTGCCGACCGTAAGCCCATCGAGGCGACCCTGGACGTTGGCGATCAGCGTGTCCAGGCCGCGCCTCGCGCCAACGATGCGCAGGAGGCCATTCGAAAGGCTCAGGCTCGTCAATGGCGCGAGCGCTCCGGCAACGCTCGCCGGCGCAGCCGACCCGGCCGCCGCCGCGGCGAAAGGCGGACGGTCGATGTCCAGCGTCACGGTCGGGCTGACGAGAATGGCGCGCGTGGGGATGAAGCGCCCGCGAGCAAGCTCGACCAGGGACAGGTCGAGCCGCGCGGTCGGCGCCGTAAGAAGGTTGACGCCGCCTGCGTCGTCTAGGCGCGCATCGATGATCCAAACGCCAGGCCAGGGCAGAACGGAAAACGCCGCCGCCTGCGGGGCTCTCCAATGCAGCCGCGGCGAAGCGCCGAAGGCGGCGTTCAGGCTGTCGCCGACCCGCGCGGCTGACAATGGCCAGCGCGCAAACCCACCCGCGACGGCCAGCGCGAGAATCAGCACGCCGGCGCAGCCCCACGCCAAGGCTCGGCGCATGCTTTGAACGCCTCCTTCCAGGCCGCCGCGAGCGACCGGGCGCGCCGACGGCGACTCATGCCACGAATCGAAATTCAAGCCGAAAATGCCAGGGAATTTCAAGGACGACAACTCGCGCCGCTGCAATGGACCCGAGCGGGAGCGGACGGTGGACGATCGAGCGCCATTGGCGGGCCAAACCTCCGACGGCGGCAATTCCACGTTCCCCTACGCCGGATCGGGGCAAGTGGCAATTCCGGCGCAGCGTCACGATTGCGACATCGAGTCGGGCGCGGACGAGCTTCGCTCTGCGGCCAAAAAGCGGCGGCGGGGTGGCGGACGACCTCCGATCGATCCCGAGGGCGCCATTAATTCGCTGTTAACCCGTTTCACTCAACGTCATCGGAGGGCGCGCGCGTAACGGCGCTGCCCGGGCGTGCAAGCGAACGCGGAGTTGAAGAGCCCTCATGCGCAACGATTTTCACGTTATCCCCGACGCGGACGACGAGCGAAGGGCCGGCAGCGTTCTTGCCCGCATATATCACGACATCGGTCTTGCCGCGGTCGCTGAGGCGTTGAGGCTGCCGTCGGCCATTTTCGAGCCGGAGATGGTCGAGTTGCTCGAGCGCGGCGAGTCCTATCTGCTTCGCCCACGACGTGAGCTTGCGCAAGTTGGGACGGGCGCGTAAGACGGCTGCGGGCGAACGAGCGCCCGGCGCGAGCATGATCGATGGCACTCTTGACCAGGCGCCGGTTTCTCGCCGGCGCCGGCGTCGCAGCCGCCACGACGCTGTCGCTATCCGGTTACGCGACAGCTTATGAGACGGGCTCGGCGCTTTCGCTCGCCGAATACTCGCCGCGGCTCCCCAACTGGCCCCAAGACCTCGAGCTCAAGATCGCGGTCGTCGCCGACATTCACGCCTGCTATCCCTGGATGTCGGAAGAGCGCGTCGGCGACATCGTCGATCTCGCCAACGCCCAGAAGCCGGATCTCACCGTGCTGCTCGGCGACTATGTCTGCACGCATCCGTTCGTTTCGGGCTATGTGCCGCCCGGCGCCTGGGCCGAGCAACTGGCGCGTCTTGAAGCGCCGCTCGGCGTCTACGCGATTCTAGGCAACCACGACTGGTGGTCGGCGGCCATTCCGACCGACCCCCCGGACGGCTCGCGCAGCGTCCGCCGGGCGCTGGCGGCGGGCGGCGTTCCCTTGCTCGAAAATCAATCGGTGCGATTGACCCAGCATGGCCGGCCGTTCTGGCTGATCGGGCTCGGCGACTTGCTGGCGCAATCGCAGCACGGCCGGCGCGGCCATGGCGCCGACGATTTTCCTGCGGCGATGCGCCAGATCAGCGACGACGCGCCGGCGATCCTGCTGGTTCACGAGCCTTATTTCTTTCCGTGGGTTCCCAACCGCATCGCCTTGACGCTCTCGGGCCATATGCATGGGGGGCAGGTCAATCTTCCGATCATCGGCTCCCCGGTGAGCCTTCTCAAGGCGCGCTCGGCGAGATACATCTACGGCGAATACGCGCTGGGCCAGCGTCGGATGATCGTTTCGGGAGGGCTCGGAACGTCATACGCGCCAGTGCGCATCCTCCGGCCGCCGGAAGTCGTGATGGTGAATCTCGGGGGCGCGGGGGCGCCGGCCTGAGCGGCGCCCGGTCCGCCTACTCGAAGATGACCGGCGCGATCGAGGCGACGAGAAGCGCCGCCATGGTCCAGTTGAATGGGCGGGCGACGCGTGGATCCATGAGCAGGCGGCTCAGCGAGGCTCCGAACACCGTCCAGGCGAGACAGCAGGGAATCGCGATCAGGGCGCAAAGCGCAGCGATCAGGAGGACGCCGCCGGCGTAGCTGTCGACAACGCCGGCATAGGCGGCGAGCGCGCCCAGCGCCATCGCCCAGGCCTTCGGATTGACCCATTGAAAGCCCGCGGCGGCGAAAAAGCCGATCGGCCGCCCGCCCGGCTCAGCCTTGCCGATCGGCTTGGCGAGCGCGATTTTGAGCGCCAGCCAGACCATATAGAGCGATCCCGCAATTCGCATGACCGGCAGGATCTGCGGAATGCGCTCGAAGAGGACCCCGAGCCCAAACCCGACAATGGCGATCATCAGCGCGAAGCCGAGCACGACGCCGACGAGATGGGGCAGGGTGCGGCCAAATCCATATTTCACCCCTGAAGTCATCAACATCAGGTTGTTCGGCCCGGGCGTGATCGAGGCGACGAAGGCGAACGCAGTCAGCGCCCAAAGAATCTCGGAATGGATGGCCGGCCGCAAAGCTTCGCCCGTGTTTCGTTAACGCGCTCAGAGGGCGTCTGCGTCCTCGCCGCCGCCGTCGTTCTTGCGCGACGACGGGCGGGCGCCGCCTTGCCGCCCCCCGCGGCCGGCATTGAAGGCCGCCTGCGCGAGTGCGGCGAACGGGCTCGCCAGCGCGCTTATACGATCGACGCCAGCGGCGGCCCGCTCGCCTCGGGTCAGGACGCGGTCCAGTTCCGCCATGGTCTTGGACAGGGCGGGTTCTTCATCGTCGAGCCAAACCTGGATCATCCGCGCCCAGGCGAGCGCCAGTCCCTGGAGCTTGATCGCCCCGGCCGCGCCGTGCGCCTCGATGCCCGCCGCCTCGAGCATGAAGCGCATCGAGGACATCACCACCTGATTCATCGCCAACGCCGCGGCGGGTTCGCGCCTGAGCCATGCGACCGCCTCGCGCACGCCCTCGCGGTAGGGCGCCATTGCTTCGAGGCGGCGCATCAGAATGTCGAACAGCCGCTCGCGCGGGCTCTCGTCGGCGCGTTCCTCACCGTGCTCGCTCAGCACCGCGCGATCGATGCGGCGCGAGAACCCGGCGAGCACGGCCCCCTTCGAGGGGAACGCGTCGCGAAAATCGGCGAGCGACACGCCCGCCGTCTTGCAGATGTCGCGCACCGAGATGTCCTCGAAGCGCCGCTCCGCCGCAAGCTCCATCAGCGCGTCGACGATCTTGCCGCGTGCGTCGGTGGGCTTGGCTTCGCTCTTCGGCTTGCTCGCCATGCGGCGTCTCCCCCGTGAAACGGTCTGGTCTAATGTAGGCGCTCGCCTGCGCCCCGCCAAGCAGGGAAAATTGGGGGCCGCGACGGCGGCTCTTGACGGACGGCCCGGCGACAAGACATTGACCCCGTGTCTCCCCGGAATGGCGTACCGACATGAAGCTCGCAGGCGAAGTCGCTGTTGTTACCGGGGCCGGCCGCGGGATTGGCCGGGCGATCGCGGAGGCGCATGCCAGGGAAGGCGCCAAGGTCGCGCTGCTCGCGCGAACCGCGAAGGAGATCGACGCCGTCGCCAAGGCGATCGCTGCGGAAGGGGGCGTCGCAAGCGCTTTTGCGGTCGATGTCGTCGACCTCGATTCGGTCACGAAGGCGATCGCGGCGATCGAACAGGATCTCGGTCCAGTCAGCTTGCTCATCAATAACGCCGGCGCCTTCGCTGCGATCGGGCCGGTCTGGAAGGTCGAGCCGGACGCCTGGTGGCGCGACATCGAAGTCAATGTCCGCGGGACCTTCAACTGCTGTCGCGCGGCGATACCGGCGATGATGACGCGGCGTCGTGGCCGCATCATCAATATGACCGGCGGCGGGACCGCAGCTTCGTTCCCGAACGGCTCCGGCTATGCGGCCAGCAAGGCTGGCCTTCTCCGGTTCACGGAATGCGTCTCCGATACGCTTGCCGGCAGCGGCGTCCTGGTCTTTGCGATGGACCCTGGCCTGGTGCGGACCGCAATGACCGAGCATCAGCTCATGAGCGACGCCGGCAAGAGCTATCTCCCCAATATCCCGCGCCTCTTTGAAGCCGGGGTCAACGTGCCGCCGACGCTTGCGGCGCGGCTGAGCATCGAGATCGGCTCAGGCCGGTTCGACAAGCTTGCGGGGCGCATGCTGATGGCCGCCCGCGGCGACCTCGACCTCGACGAGACGGCGATCGCCGAGATCGTGGCGGCGGATCTCAGGAGCCTCAGAGTGAACGGGATGCCGCAGGAGCGGCGACGCCGGGGATAGCGGGCAGCGACAAGGACGGCCGCCGCGCTATCCCGCCAGCTCCGCCGCCCGGGCGCGGGCCGCGGCCGTCGCCTGAATCATGAGATCCTCGAGCCCGCCTGGGCTCTGGAGCACCGCCAGCGCCGCGGCGGTCGTGCCGCCCGGCGAAGTGACGTTGCGGCGAAGCGTCGCCGGCGAGGTTGCGCTGTCGCGGCGCATCAGCTCCGCCGCGCCCTCGACCGTGCCGCGCGCCAGGCCCATCGAAAGCTCCGGCTTGAGGCCCAGCCGCTCGGCCGCGGCGGCGAGCGCCTCCGTGAGGGCGAACACATAGGCCGGGCCGGAGCCCGAGATCGCCGTCACCGCGTCGATCCCGCTCTCGTCGTCAAGCCAGTAGAACGCCCCGATAGCCGCGAGTAGGCGCTCGCACCAGCCGCGCTGCTCCTGAGTGACATGCGCATTGGCGAAGGCCGCGGTGACGCCCCTGCCGATCGCCGCCGGTAGGTTGGGCATCGCCCGCACCACAGCTCGCGCCTGCGGCAGCCGCGCCATGAGGTTGGCGATGGTCTTGCCGGCGAGGATCGAGAGCACGAGCGTACGCCCGGAGGCGATGGCGGCGATTGTCGGCGCGACCTGATCGAGGCTCTGCGGCTTGGTCGCGAGCACGAGCATTTCGGGCGGGGCTGCGATCTGAGGATTGAGCGCGACGCCGCTGGTCGCCGCGAGCGAGGCGATCTCGGGGCACGGGTTGGGCTCCAGAATGGTCAGCGACAACGGGTCCAGGCCGGCGTCGAGCCAGCCTTGCGCCATCGCGCCGCCCATCTTGCCGGCCCCGACCAGGACGAGGCGCGCCGGCCATTGGGTCATCTTCAACTCCCGCCAATTGCCCTGCGAGGCGCCGGAACGATCTCGGCTTCGCCCGCGTTTTTGCCTTGGTTTTTAGCGTTCCGCAAACGAGTTCAGCGTAAACGGCTGAGGCGGCGATAGGGCCAAAAAAAGGCGTTGGACGGGGCGAATGTGTTCAGATAAAGAGATTCCCGCGTGGAGTGAGCCGGCTGCGGCGACCCGCGCTCGCGTTTATGTGAAGGCCCGCCGGGGCGTTTTCCGTCCGGTAACCTTCGCTAAACCGTTAAGTCTCATGGTAACAAAACGGTTAGTGGTCTGACGGCGAGGGGTGGGGATGAAGACGAGCGCGTTTTTTGTCGGAATTGTGCTGGCGGCGGCGGCGGTTCTCAGCGGGTGCACGCCGGTCATCCAATCCGGGCTTCCCGATCCGCAGCTTACCGCGCGCGACAAGCAGATGATGGCGCTTGCCGAGCCGGATGAATTCACCATTCCCACGCGGCGCAGCATCGTCCAGTACCAGACCGCCGAGAAACCAGGCACGATCGTCGTCGATACGGGTCAGAACTATCTCTACTACGTTCTGCCGCACGGCCAGGCGGTCCAATACCGGATCGCAAGCGGCGCCGAATATATGGGGTGGACCGGCCGCGCCGAGGTCGGCGCGATGAAGGAATGGCCGACCTGGATGCCGACCGAGTCGATCATGGAGCGTTGGCCGCAGTTCCAGGTCTACAAGCAGCACGGGCCGCTCGAAGGCCGATGGGACAACCCCCTCGGCGCGCGCGCCCTCTACCTCTTTGTCGACAACAAGGACACGCTCATCCGCATCCACGGCACCAACGAGCCGTCGGAGATCGGCGGCCACGTGTCCTCGGGCTGCATCCGCATGCGCGACATGGACGCGATCGACCTCTACAGCAGGGTCCACATCGGCACGCCGGTGATGGTGATCGGGTAGCGCCTCACCGAAACGGCGGCTCGTCGAAGCTCCTGAGCTTGCGCGAATGGAGCGTATCGTCCTGCGCCTGCAGCAGGCCTATTGCCGCGATGCCGATTTGCAGATGCTCGGCGATCGCGCGTTCGTAGAAGGCGTTGGCGGCGCCCGGCAGCTTGATCTCGCCGTGCAGCGGCTTGTCGGAGACGCACAGGAGCGTGCCATAGGGCACCCGCATCCGGAAGCCCTGGGTCGCGATGGTCGCCGATTCCATGTCGACGGCGATGGCGCGCGAAATGTTGATGAGCCGCCGCTCCTGCGACCAGCGCAATTCCCAATTGCGGTCGTCGTTGGTGACGACGGTGCCGGTGCGCAACCGGCGCTTGAGCGCTTCGCCCCGGTCGCCGGTGACCTTGGCCACCGCCTCCTGCAGCGCCACCTGGACTTCGGCCAGCGCTGGGATTGGCGTCATCAGCGGCACCGCGTCGTCCAGGATGTGGTCCTGGCGCAGGTAGGCGTGCGCGAGCACATAGTCGCCGATGACCTGCGACTGCCTCAAGCCGGCGCAATGGCCGACCATCAGCCAGCAATGGGGCCTCAAGACCGCGATGTGGTCGGTGATGGTCTTGGCGTTCGATGGCCCGACGCCGATGTTGACGAGGCTGATTCCGCGCCCGTCGGCGCGCACGCAATGATAGGCGGGCATCTGGAACCGGTGCCAGGCGACGGCGCCGACGCGCGCCTCCGCCTCCGCCGGCGAGACCGAAGAGTCGATGACGATGTTGCCCGGCAGAACGACTTTCTGCACGCCTGCTCCGGCGTGAAGCTGCTTCAGCCCCCACTGCACGAACTGGTCGACATAGCGGTGGTAGTTGGTGAGCAGCACCCAGGGCTGCATCGCCCGCCAGTCGGAGCCGGTGTAGTGGACGAGCCGCCGCAGCGAATAGTCGACCCTGGGCGCGTCGAACAGGGCGAGCGGCCGCTCGGGGCCGAAGTCGAACTCGCCGTCCGCGGTCTCATCGCCGATCGTCGCCAGCGAGGGCACGGGAAAGAAGCGCGCCAGCTCGGCGGCGTCGGCGCCGCCGCGCGTCAGTTCGTCGCCGCTTTCGATCACGTAGGGGTAGGGGATCTCCGGCGCGCCGACGCCGACCTCCATCGTGGCGCCGTATTCGCTGACGAGCGGCTCGAGCTGCTCGAGCAGATAGGCGCGAAACTCATGCGGCTGGGTGACCGTGGTCGCGTATGTGCCGGGGTCGCTGAACTTCGCGAATGCGCGCGGGCTCGATAGCGCCGGGCCATTGGGCGCATAGGTCAGACGCAGTTCGGGATAGCGGAACAGGGCGCGCGTCGCCGCCGAGGGCGGCTCGCCATCCTTGAGAAAGCGCTCGACCGCGCCGCGCAACGCCTGCGTCGCCTCGTCGTAGAGGCGGGCGAGACGGTCGACGGCCTCGTCGGGCCCCGTCACCCGCTCGAACGGGCCTCTGACGTTGTCGATCGACGGGATAAGCACCGAAGCGGACTCCTCGGCAGGCAGATCAAGCCGGCGTCGCGGACCCGGCCCTTTACGTCTTGGCCGCGATGCAGGCGATTTCGACCGTGTACGCAGGCGCGGCGAGCTTGGCTTCGACGGTCGCGCGGGCGGGCGCATGGCCGGGCGGAACCCATGCGTCCCAGATCGCATTCATTTCGGCGAACGTCGCGATATCGGCGAGATAGATGGTGGTCGAAAGGATTTTCGTCTTGTCGGACCCGGCCTCGGCCAGCAGGCCGTCGATCTTCGCCAGGATCTCGCCCGTCTGATCGCCGACGCTCTTACCCTTGGCCTGATCGGCGACCTGGCCGGCGAGATAGACGGTCGCGCCGTGAACGACGGCCTGCGACATGCGCGGGCCCGCTTGCAGTCTGGTGATGGTCATGATCGCTGCTCTCGAAACCGAGACTCAAACCCGGACCATGCCGGGGACTGCGCCGATGAAGTTGCGCTTGCCGATCTCGACGCCGCCGGCGCGCAGGATGTCGTACGCCGTCGTCAAATGAAAGTAGAAGTTCGGCATGGCGAAATGCAGCAGATAGTTGGCGCCGTCGGCCTTGAGTTTGCTGGCGCCGGCGGGAATGACAACCTCGCGCGTCTCGCCGCCCTCCATCGCCTTGGGGTCGATCGACTTGAGCATCGCGAGCGTCGCATGGATGCGCTCGCGCAGTTCGGCGAGGGTCGTCTCCTTGTCCTCCTTGACCGGCGGCTGCTGGCCCGCGAGGCGGAACGATGAGTTCTTGGCGTGATCGCAGAAACTCTGGATCTGCCGGGCGAGCGGAAACATGTCGGGGCTCAGCCTGATGGCAAGATAATTCGCGGGGTCGAACTTGCGCGCCTGCGCATGCTCCTCCGCCTTGTCCAGAACGGCGAGGAACGCGTTGAGACCGCGCTCGTAAACCGGCACGCTGCATTGGTAGAGCGAAAGCGGCATGGGCTTCAATTTCCTCCGAAATATCGTGGCGTCCGCCGTGGGAGGCAATGCATGCACGGAAAATGTGACGATATCAACTTGGCGCGTCGGCCCCGTCAGGTCTCCGGCTCCCGTCCGCCGAGATGAGGCTCGACGACCGCGCGCGTCTCGCCGCTTGCGACGACGGGTATGATTTCGAACGTCACTCCGCAGCCGCGCCATTGAAGAATCCAGGCCTGGATCAGGCGAAGATCGTCGCAGCGCATGAGCTGGAAGCAGCGGGAGAAGTTGGGCTCGACCCAGCTGTCGAGATAGTCGAGGCCCTCCGGCAGCGCCCGGCCGCCGTCGCGCAGTCGCCGGTAGACCGGGACCATGTCGTCGTCGCGGAACCGCTCGATCACCATGAACAGCATTTGATCGCCTCGCGCGGCCTCCTGGAGCAAAGCCGGCTTACCTCGTCGCCTGAGGCGGCGGCGGAGGCGGCTGACCTTCCACCTGCGGAAGATCGAGATCGAAGCACGCCCATTCCGGCGCAGATCTGGTCCAGATGGTCGCCGTAGGCTGGGCCAGACTGGGATCGTCAAGCGCGCCGGCGCGCACGAAGATGAACTGCGGCCGCTCTTCGGCCTCGCTGAACAGATCCGTGCCGCAGCGGGCGCAGAAGCGCCGGTGCATGGTCGCGCCGCTGTCGGCCTGGCACACATAGTCGGTGAGCGGACCGGAAACGGAGACGTCCTCCTTGCGGAAGAGCGCGCTGACCGCTCCGGTTCCCGCGCCCAAATATTGGCACACGCGGCACCAGCAATATCGGGCGCCGAGCGGCGCGTCGGCGTTGATTTCGAACCGCACCGCCCGGCACAGACACCCGCCCGCAATCGCCAAGAGAAGGCTCCCATGAAAACCGCCGAATGAACCATAGGAGAAACCGGACGCGCCCGCCAGCAATCGGAGCTTCAGACGCGACTTTGCGTCACACCTGCCCGCGAAGGTTTAGGTTGCGGACGCAGCCGAGCCGGATTAGACAGGGGCCTCAATCAGGTTCTCGATCGTCTGGCAGGGCCGTTTTCGCCACGAGCCAGCGGCATGCGATGGTCATGGAAACGAAGAGCTCAGCGCATTCTGAAGTCTGCACCGGCGTCCTGTTGCGGAAGCTCGCCTCCGCGGGGGTGCGGCCGACCCGGCAGCGGCTCGATCTCGCGCGCGCCATCTTCGGCGCGGGCAACCGGCACTTCACGGCGGAAATGCTCTACCACGAGACGCGCGCGATCCGCTTCGCGCCGACGCTCGGCACGATCTACAATACGCTGAACGAGTTCGCGCGTTGCGGGCTCCTCCGCGAGATCGCGATCTACGACGCCAAGCTCTGGTACGACACCAAGACCGGGCCGCATTACCACTTCTATCGCGAGGACACGGAGGAACTCTCCGACATTCCCGAGGAATGGGTGCCGGAATTCGAGATCCCCGCTCCCGACGGCACGTCGATCGCAGCGGTCGACGTGATCGTGCGGCTGAAGAAGATCTGAGGCGGAGGGCGGGCTTTCAAGTCGCATTGTCGCGGACCGCGTCGTCATTTCCGCGCCAGCGAAATTATCGTTCTTGACCCAGATCAATGACAGGCCCCGAGATCGGTGATCCGCTTCCCTAGCAGAATTGTCGTCAGGGAGGCGAGATGAGCGACCGAAAGAGGCTGGCGCGTTACAGTCGCCGCTCCGTCATTATTGCCGGAGCGGGGGCGGGATCTTTGCTGGCGCTTGGCGCGACGGGAGCCAAGGCGGCCAAGCTTTCCCAAGGCGCAGTGAAATATCAGCCCACGCCCAAGGACGGCAAGCGGTGCGACGGTTGCAATATCTTCGTCGCTCCGAATGCTTGCAAGTCTGTCGAGGGTGATATCGCGCCCTCGGGCTGGTGCACGCTGTGGGTCAAGAAGGCCTGATGGCGATCCCGCCGGGAGTGGGGCGATTCACCGACGTATCTGCCGATCGATAACGACGAGATAATTCGACCGCGGCGCCCGTAGCTAGAAGGGCGTTGACGGCGCGAAGCTGGAAGGGCGCCTATGAACGCAGCCGTGAGGAGGTTGAGCGCGATCGTTCGAAGCAAGTCCCGGTCCGCGATCGCTCCAAACCCTGCGGCTCTCGCCGCGACGATAGTGGCGGCGTTTCTCCTCGCCGGCGTCGGCCCAGCCGAGGCGCTCCCGAGCTACGCGCGTCAAACCGGACAGCCCTGCGCCGCCTGCCACACCGCCTTTCCTGAACTGACGCCGTTCGGCCGGCGGTTCAAGATCGGGGGCTACACCCTTGGCGGCGGCGACTGGAAGGGCCCACCGGTCTCCATGATGTACATGCCCGGGTTTACCCGTACGCAGTCCGACCAGGACACGCCGCCCGCCCCGGGCCTGCACGTCAACGACAATCTGGCCTCGCAGCAGGTCTCTGGCTTCATCGCCGGCCAGCTTTACGGTAATCTCGGTTCGTTCATCCAGATAACCGGCAATCCGGTGGACGGAACGGTCGGGTTGGACGCCTCAGATGTCCGATATGCCGACACGCTCAAACTGTTCGGCAAAGACACGATCTGGGGCATCGACGCCAACAACTCGCCGACGGTCGAAGATCCGTGGAACACGACGCCATCGTGGGGGTGGCCGCAGATCTCATCGACCATTGCGCCCGCCTTCGCTCCGCCGCTGACTCATCTCGAAGGCTCCTACACCTCGATTGTCGGCGGCGCCGGCGCGTACGTGTTCTGGAACGACATGCTTTACGCCGACTTGACTTTCTATAAGGGTCTTCCGGTCCCCGCGCTGCAGGCGTTCAATGTCGGCAACTCGACGACCGACGCGCTAAACAACGTCGCGCCCTATTGGCGGGTTGCGATCGAGCCGCATTGGGGCGACGTTTATTGGGAGGCGGGCACTTTCGGCATGTACGGGCAGGTCACCCCGGGTCGAGTATACGGCTATGGGACGGATAATTTTTTCGACGTCGGATTTGACTCGCAGATCCAATACGCCGGCGACCAATACAGTATAACGTTGAAGCTGACCGATATCATGGAATGGCAGCGGTTGAACTCGTCCTTCGGCCAAGGAATATCGTCGAACCTGAACAACACCCTCAACAGCTTCAAGGCGAACGCGTCATTCGTATGGGATCATACTTATAGTCTTGGCGTTGGCTATTTCAACGTCGCGGGGTCCGGCGACTGCAACCTATACGGATCGGGCAACAACGTCTTTTGCACGCCCGCCAGCATCGGCTCCTCCAACAACAGCTACATCAGCAGCCCGAGCGGCAGTGGCCTTATCCAGGACATCGCCTACCTCCCGTTCAGCCACGGCGCCCCATTTCCCTATGCGACCTGGAACGTGCGTATCGGCCTGCAGTTCACGGAGTACCTGCACCTCTACGGCGGCTCGACGAATTTCGACGGCTCCTATTTGGGCGGAACGCATAACGCACGCGGCAACAACTCCGTGTTCGCGTACGCCTGGTTCGCGTTCTGACGCACTCGCACGGACGCTTCCACCCGAGGGCCACGCACCGGGGCCGCTCAATCAAGCCGCCGCCATGTGCAGCGCCTCGATCGCATCCACGATCGCCAGCGTCCGGCGGGCCATGTCGGCGTGCAGCAGTTCGACCATCCGCCCGTTGAGCTGGATTGCGCCCTTGCCGGCGTTCTCGGGCAGCGCGAAGGCTTCGATGATCGCGCGGGCGCTTTCGACCTCCGCGGGCGCCGGCGCGAAGACTTCGTTGCAGATCTCGATCTGGCTCGGGTGGATGAGGGTCTTGCCGTCGAGGCCCATGTCGCGCCCTTGCAGGCATTCGAGGCGGAAGCCATCGAGGTCCTTGATGTCGTTGTAGACGCCATCGATGATATCGACGCCGTGGGCGCGCGCCGCGACCGCGCAACTCGCAAGCCAGGCGGTCATCATCGGGCGCCCGGGGGTCAGCCGCGCCCGGGTCTCCTTGGCGAGATCGTTGAGCCCCATCACCATCACCGTCAGGCGCGAGGCCGAGTCGGCGGCGACGGCCGCGATCGAGCCGGCGTTCAGAACCGCGTTCGGCGTCTCCATCATCGCCCAGATCCGGGTTTTCTCGGGCGCGCCGGCTTCGCGCAGCACCCGCGCGGCGGCCATGATCGCGCCGGGACCATCGACCTTGGGCAAAAGGATCGCGTCCGGTCCGGCGGCGGAAGCGGCGGCGAGATCCTCCTCTCCCCAGGGCGTGTGCGGCCCATTGACGCGGATGATGACCTCGCGGCCGCCGAAGCCGCCCTTGCGCACTGCCTCGGCGACCTGCCCGCGCGCCGCGACCTTCTGGTCGGGGGCGACCGAATCCTCGAGATCGAGAATGAGGGCGTCGGCGGGTAGGGTTCGGCCTTCGCCAGCGCCTTGGCGTTGGAGCCGGGCATGTAGAGGACGCTTCGGCGCGGGCGAGCGAGCATGGAATCTCCTGACCTATCGGCCGAATTTAACGCCAAGCTTGCTGCGGCGCCAGAGGGCTCTTCGCAGGAGCAGCATTTGACTTAAGGGGCGGCGGCTACCGCAACGTTAACCTTTCAGCCACCGCGCCATCCGTCGGGCCGCGTCGGCGATCTGGTCGGGATCGCGGGCGAAGCAGAGGCGCAGATGGCCCTCGCCGCCGGGGCCGAAGGCGCCGCCGGGCGCAGCGCCCACGCCCGCTTCGTCGATGAGCTTCAGCGCCAGCGCGCGCGAATCGTCAAAGCCGTCGACCGAGCAGAAAAGATAGAACGCCGCCTCGGGCTCGGAGAAGCGCACTCGCCCGGTCGCTTCGAGCCCTGCACATAGGATATCGCGCGAACGCCGGCACCGCTCGATCTGCGAGGCCAAAAACGCCTCGCCCTCTTCGAGCGCTGCGGTCGCGGCGCGCTGGGTGAAGACGGGGACGCCCGAGGTCGTGAACTGGACCAGGTTCTCGATCACGTCGCCGAGCGCAGGCGGGGCTTCGAGCCATCCAACGCGGAAGCCGGTCATCGCCCAGTTCTTGGACAGCGTCTGGACGAACAGGATCTTGTCGTCAGGCGCCATCACGTCGTGGAACGAGGGCGCGCGGGCGCCGTCATAGGTGAGGCGGCCATAGATCTCGTCGGCGATGATCCAAAGCCCATGGCGGCGCGCGATCGCGAGCGTCGCGGCAATCTCCTCGCGGGTGGCGACGAAGCCGGTCGGATTGGCGGGGCTGTTGAAGAAAATGAGCCGGGTCGCCGGCGTCACTGCTTTGGCGAGCTTGTCCGGATCGAGGCTCCAGCGCTCGCCCCGGTCGAGTTGGACCGGCATGGGCCGCGCGCCCGAAATCTCGATCGCGCCGATGAAATTCGGCCAGGCTGGGGTCGGGACGAGCGCCTCGTCGCCGGGGCCTACGATCATCCGGGTCGCAAGTTCGATTGCGTGCATGCCGCCGATGGTGACGAAGAAATTCTCGGGCGAGAAAGCCCCGCCTCCCGGGGCCGCGCCGTAGACGCGGGTCATGTAGGCGGCGATCGCCGCGCGCAGCTCCGGCACGCCGCGCTGGTAGGTGTAGAACGTCTCGCCGCGGTCGAGCGAGGCCTTGGCCGCCTCGCAGATGAAGGGCGGCGTCGGCAGGTCGCCCTCGCCGACCCACAGCGGAATCAGGCCCTGCCGGCCGCGGCCATAATTGAACACCTCGACAATGCCGCTCGAGGCGACGTCGCGCATCGACGGCCGGATCTGGTCGAGCCGGTTTGGGCTGGGCGGGGACGGGGCGACGTTCATGTCCGCGTCATGGACGAGCGCGGGGGACTGGGCAAGAGGGCGGCGACGAGGAACTGTCCTGCGGGATGACCAGAGTCGGCCCCGCTAAAATCACTCGGCGCCAACTCTGATTCGGCCGTCCTCGGGTACCGTGTCCGGAGCGCAAACGCCATCCGCTGGCCGGACCGGGCGCCGCGGAACGAACGGCTGAACAAATTGGCCGGCGAGCGTCTCCGGCATCGGCTCCTCGATGCCGTACCGTTCCGGCCATTCGTTCGGCAGATAGTGGGTGCCGAAAACACGGTCCAGCCACGGAAACATCGAAGCGTAATTGCAGTCGCGCCGCTTGCCGCCGTAGGTGTGGTGCCAGTGATGGAAGCCCGGCGTTGTCAGAAGCCATTCGAACGGTCCCAGCCGCCAGCGGACGTTGGAATGGATGAAATACGACCAGATCGACCCGGTCAGCAGGACGATCGTCGCAACCAGCCCGTCCCGATAGCTGAGAGGATTTGCGAGCCCAAGAGCGAAAATCGGGGTCAGCATGATCATCCGGGACCACACGATGTCGATCGGATGCATACGGTTATTTACGAGAAAGTCGAGTTCTTCGGCGCTGTGATGGACCGCGTGGAATCGCCACAGGAATGGAATCTGATGGCTTGCGCGGTGCGCCCAGTAGTACGCGGTCTCGCCGACCAGCATGGCCGCGCAGGCCTTCAGCCACACCGGCCAGGCGAAGATCGTTGCGAGTACGTCGCCCGGTATGACCCGGTGGATCGCGAGCACAGCGACCGAAATCGGCGGGCCCAGCACCAATCCGGGGACGATCCCGTTGATAAAGTAGAAGCCAAGGTCGGCCGCCATTCCCCTCCGGAGCACTTTCTGAGGATGCAGGGCGAACAACCGCTCGATCGGCACGAAAATCGCAGCGAAGACCGCGAGCCAGACGGCAAGCCGGCCGACGGTCCAGAGGACGACCTCGATGTGGCGAATGAGATGATCTGCGGCCATAAGTTCGTCGGGTCCTGACCGTTCGGCGCGCTCGCAGAATGCGGGGCCGGGCGGAGAGATCGCGCCGTCTATTTAACATGACCAAGCCGCCCTCAAAAGGGCGGCTTGGGTTTTCGGCCTCCTCAGCGGAGGCGGTCAGACGATCGAGACCGGCGCGCGGCCGCGGCCGCGGAAGCCCGCATAGGCCAAACCGGCGAAGCCGATCAGAAGCATCGCCCAGGTCGACGGCTCCGGCACGGTGGTCAAGGACACGTTGTCCAGCAGCGAGAACGGAGGGCCGTTGCTCGTGTCCGCTCCGAGGCCGCAGGCGCTTGGAGCGCTGGCTGCCGGGCAGATATCGAGGAAGGAGATCACCGTTGGGCCTGTCGCGCCGGTCCAGGTAAATGGGAAGTCGTAGTACACCCAACCCGTGGAGCTGAGGCTTGGATTGAAGGTCAGGCCAGTGGTCGTGAGCACGGAGCCTCCGAGGGAGACCTGCCACTGGTCGTAAGTGTCGCCGCTGAAGTTCACCTGCTGCCCGGTGGCCCAATAGAAGCCGAGGTCATACGATTGGCCGTTGACCAGGTCGACCGTCTGCTGGATTGCGTCGGGATGATAGACCGCGTCCTGGGCCAGGAAATTGAGGCCGTCTTCCGGCGAGATTGGCGCGGTATAGAGCGTCAGGGCGCCGGCGTTGCCAGTGACCGAGGTCGAGCTGTCCATCACGAACGTATAGCCGGGAAGCCAGGAATTGGTGTCCGGCTGCACCGGAGGCCCAGGCTGCGGGTAAGTGCTGCTCGTATCCATTGTCCAGCCGGCAATGGAATTTCCCGTCCCCGAGCAATTGTAGCCAACCTGGCAAGGCGTCTGTTGCGTCGTTCCGCTGCTGAATTCGAAACTGCCGTTCGTTATGAGGTTCGTGCCGGCGAAGGCCGGCGTCGCGAGCGCGGCGACAAGTCCGATCGCTCCAAGAGTTGTATATCCCAGTTTCACCATGGTTCTCCCACCATTTTTTGACCCGTACAGATAGGTACATTATTGGCGTGGAACATACTGTCAAGATGTTTATCACTTCTTATCTGGCGATCATCAGGTTGTATCGGCGATGTGATGCGGTCGGTCAGCTGATCCGTTAGGGAAACCACCAGGATTCCCCTGCGTCAGAGGTGATGCTTTTCTCGGCCCGCGCCCGAAGAATCGAGATCGTCAGCGCGCTGCGCGAAGGAGCCGGCGCCCACTTTTGGTCAGCAATTGAACAAGGGGCCGGATACGGGTGATTCGGGCCGCTTTGGCGAACGAACTTGGCGCGTTCCCCGCCCCGCCGCTTGGCAGGGAAGCCTCAGCGCGAGTGGCTCCAGCGTCCGCCCAGCGCCAGATCGTCGAGGATCGGGCAGTCCGGCCGATCGTCGCCGTGGCACGAGGCGACGAGCTCACGAAGCGTCTTCGCCATCGCCTGCATATCGGTGACGCGAGCCTCAAGCTCGCCGATATGCGCTTCCGCGATCCGTTTGACTTCGCGGCTCGGACGGGCGCGGTCGCGCCAGAGGGTGAGCAGCGCGCCGATCTCGGCAATCGAAAAGCCGAGCCGTCGCGCCCGCCGGATAAACTTGAGCTCGTGGATGTCGCGCTCGCCATAGTCGCGATAAAGGTTTCCCCCGCGCTCGGCTGGACGCAGAAGGCCGATCGCCTCGTAGTGGCGGATCATCTTGGCGGTGACGCCGCTCGCCGCCGCGGCCGCGCCGATCTTCATGTCTTAAACCTGCTTGACTCTTAAACCTGCTTGACCTTCCCACCATGGGAAGGTTTACCCTGCGGCTCCATCCAAGACAAGCAAAGACCGCAAGACAAGCAAAGATCGAATGACTCACGATCACTCCCACGCGCACGCGCCGAAGGGCGAACCCGCCCCGCCCGGGCTTGTAAAGGACCCCGTCTGCGGCATGTCGGTCGATCCGGCGACAGCGAAGCACAAGGCCGAACACCACGGCGCGACCTTTTGCTTTTGCAGTGCGCGCTGCCGGGAGAAGTTCGTCGCCGAGCCCGCCCGCTATGCGGCTGCCGGAGCGGAACCGCCCGCGGAGCATGAAGCTCAGCCGAAGCCGGCGCCCTCGGGAACGATCTACACCTGCCCGATGCATCCTCAGATCCGCCAGGCCGGCCCCGGGCATTGTCCGATCTGCGGCATGGCGCTCGAGCCGGAGGTCGCGACTCTTAGCGAGGGTCCGAGCGCGGAGCTTGTCGACATGACCCGGCGCTTTTGGATCGCGCTCGCGCTCTCCATCCCCGTCGTTGTGCTCGAAATGGGCGGGCATCTCGTCGATCTGCGTGCGCTCTTGCCGGAAGCGGCTTCCGTTTGGATTCAATTGGCGTTTGCGACGCCGGTCGTGCTGTGGGCGGGCTGGCCGTTCTTCGAACGCGGCTGGGGCTCGCTCAAGACCCGCAACCTCAACATGTTCACGCTGATCGCCATGGGCGTCGGCGTGGCCTGGGCGTACAGCGTCGTCGCCACGGTTGCGCCAGGCATATTTCCGCCGGCGTTCCGCGGCGCGGACGGCGCGGCGCCGGTCTATTTCGAAGCCGCGGCGGTCATCACCACGCTTGCCCTGTTGGGCCAGGTGCTGGAACTCCACGCGCGCGAACAGACCGGCGGCGCGATCCGCGCCCTTCTCGATCTTGCGCCCAAGACGGCGCGCCGCGTCGACCTGGACGGCGCGGACGAGGTCGTTGGGCTCGAACGGGTTGCGGTCGGCGATCGCCTTCGGGTGCGCCCCGGCGAGAAGGCGCCGGTCGATGGCGAGCTTATCGACGGGCGCGGCGTGGTTGACGAGTCCATGGTGACCGGGGAGTCGATGCCGGTCGTGAAGACCGTCGGCGACAAGCTGATCGGCGGGACGATGAACCAGAGCGGGAGCTTCGTGATGCGGGCCGACAAAGTCGGGCGCGACACGATGCTGGCGCAGATCGTCGAAATGGTCGCTGAGGCGCAGCGCAGCCGGGCGCCGATCCAGCGGCTTACCGATCAGGTCTCCGGCTGGTTCGTTCCGCTGGTGATCGCGGCTGCGGTCGCCGCCTTTATCGCCTGGGCGATATGGGGTCCCGATCCGCGTTACGCCTATGCGCTGGTGGCGGCGGTCTCGGTCATGATCATCGCCTGTCCGTGCGCGCTTGGGCTGGCGACGCCGATGTCGATCATGGTCGGCGTCGGGCGCGGCGCGCAGGCCGGGGTCCTGATCAAGAACGCCGAGGCGCTGGAGCGGTTTGAAAGCGTCGATACGCTTGTCGTCGACAAAACCGGCACATTGACCGAGGGCAAGCCCAAGGTTGTCGCCGTGCGCGCCTTTGGCGGCCTCGGCGAAGATGAGTTACTCAGGCTTGCCGCGAGCCTCGAACGGGCAAGCGAACATCCGCTGGCTGCGGCGGTGGTGCGTGCGGGGGCGGAACGCAATCTCGTGTTTGGCAAAGTCGACGACTTCGACTCGCCCGCGGGCAAGGGTGTCACCGGAACTATCGACGGGCGCAAAGTGGTCCTTGGCAACCAGGTCATGCTGCGAGCGGCGGGGATCGATGTCACGGACCTCGAACGGCCGGCAGACGAACTGCGCAACGACGGCGCGACGGCGATCTTCGTCGCCATCGACGGCAAGGCTTCCGGCGTGATCGCCATCGCCGATCCGATCAAGCCGACGACCGCTGGCGCGGTCCGCGCCCTCACCGAAGCGGGCGTCGGCGTGGTGATGCTCACCGGCGACAATCGCACGACTGCGGAAGCCGTGGCTCGGAAGCTCGGCATTGCCGAGATCGAGGCTGAAGTGCTGCCGCAGGACAAGGGCAAAGTGGTTGAGCGGCTGCGCAAGCAGGGGCGGATCGTCGCAATGGCGGGAGACGGGGTGAACGACGCGCCGGCGCTCGCGGCGGCCAATGTCGGGGTCGCGATGGGGACCGGCACGGATGTCGCGATCGAAAGCGCGGGGGTCACGCTCCTGCGCGGCGACCTTCAGGGCCTGGTCGTCGCCCGCCGGCTGTCGCAGGCGACGATGCGCAACATCCGGCAGAACCTGTTTTTCGCGTTCATCTACAACGCCGCCGGCGTGCCGATTGCGGCGGGCATTCTCTATCCGGCCTTCGGTCTCCTGTTGTCTCCCACGGTGGCGGCCGCGGCGATGGCGCTGTCCTCGGTCAGCGTGATCGCCAACGCGCTGAGGCTCAGGCGCCTCGCGCTCTGAGCAGCCGGCGCTGGCCGGCTCAGCGCTTCGCGAGCTCGTCGCGGATTTGCGTCAGGAGCACGACTTCCTGGGTCGGCGGCGCGGGCGGCGGAGGCTCCTTGGCCGCCTGCCGGGTCAGCATGTTGATCCCCTTGATCGCGATGAATAGCGCAATGGCGACGATGGCGAAGTTGATGACGACGGTGATGAAGTCGCCGTAGGCGAGCACGCCCCCCTGTTTCCGGGCGTCCTCCAGGTTGGTCGCGTTGACGGCGCTCGACAGCGGAATATAGTAGTTGGAGAAGTCCGCATGTCCGGCGATGCCGATGATCGGCATGATGATGTCCCTGACCAGTGCGTCGACGATCTTGCCGAAAGCCGCGCCGATGATCACGCCGATGGCGAGGCTGAGCGCATTCCCTTTGAGGGCGAATTCCTTGAACTCATTCCACATGGCTATCGTCCTCGGGGGCGTGAGCCGTCGATTCGGCCCCGCAGAAAGCTAGCCGAGCCCTCCGCCAAGATAAAGCCTAAGTATGGCCGACAGCCGCGCTGCCGGTTGGCCCGCCTTAAGGCTCCTTAGCGCCCTTCTTCACTTTCGTTTTGCCGGGCTTTTCGCTCGCGGCCTTGCCGGCGGCCGCGGCGCTGAATTCGCTCAATCGGGTCTCGAGGAGCGCGGTCCGCGCTTCGGTGACGCGCAAGGCGCAATAGCCGTGGATGCTCTCCTTTACGTAATCCCGGCAGATGTCGTCGCGCTCTCCGGCGAAGCCGTTCTGATCGCGGATCAGGTCCGCCGCCTCCGGGCTGTTCGCAGCGCGGTCCTGGATCGCGCGCACCGCCTTGGCCATTGCCTTGTCGGCCTCGGCGCGTTCTTTACCGAACTTGGCGGCGTCGCCGACCAGCGAGGCGCCATCGGGGCCCCAAAGCCCGCCGGGACCGGTCTGGCAATCGGCGGCCTTGAAGACGCATGCGGTGATCTGGGACGGCGCGAGCGCCGCGCCGTCGAGCACGTCGAACGAGAACGGGCAGGCCGGGACGGCGGCCTCGAATTGCTCCAACCCGTCGGGGCGGCCGACGCTGGTCGCCCGGATCGGGTTCTCGCCGACGATATCGACCACGCAGTGCTGGGAGGAATCCGAAACGCTCTCGCCGGCAAGCTGCAGCTTGTCGATCGTCGCCGCCTTGTCGTCGCCGGAAATCTGCAGAAGGCCCGACTTGCCGTTGAGCATGAGCGGGCGCCCGGCAAGGCCGGCGACGCCGGGGACAGCGCCGGGCTTGACGCTCTTGGCGCCCGCTGCCGCGGCTTTCCCTCCGCCCGCGCTTCGGGCCTTGGCGGGCGCGGCGACCGCCCCTTGCGGCTCGGCCGGACCTGCGCCGGGAAGCATCAGTTGCGCCGGGGCCTCGCTCGTTGCGAGAGCCGCGGCGACGAGGCTGCAAAACAGGGGGCAAAACCGTCGAGTCATCGGCCAAGTCTAGGAGCGTTCGGGAGAAAGGGGAAGACGCCGGACGTCCCCGCGACGATGAGCCCAATGCTTGAAAAATCCGCGGCTTCCGCGCCTTGCGCCGCCAAATCGCCCCCCCTATATACGCCGGGACTGGCGGGTTCGGGCGCAAATTCGCGCCGAACCAGCGGAAATCTGGCGATGAGAAACGGGGATCGGAAGAGCGAGGCCGACGGCTTGAACGGCGCGGCGGAATGCTTCCTTAAGAGCTCGGCCGCTTTGGGGCCCGGCGGTCCCGCGAAGGAATAGGGGAAAGAAAGATATGGCGAAGGTAATTGGCATCGACCTCGGCACGACCAACTCGTGCGTCGCTGTCATGGAGGGCTCGACGCCCAAGGTCATCGAAAATTCCGAGGGCGCGCGCACGACGCCGTCGATCGTCGCGTTCACCGACGATGGCGAGCGTCTCGTCGGCCAGCCGGCGAAACGGCAGGCCGTAACCAATCCCGAGCGCACGATCTTTGCGATCAAGCGGCTGATCGGACGGTCGTTCGACGATCCGATTTCAAAAAAGGATATGGCGCTTGTCCCCTACAAGATCGTTCGCGGCCCCAATGGCGACGCGTGGGTCGCAGTCGACGGCAAGCAATATTCGCCCTCGCAGATCTCGGCCTTCATCCTGCAGAAGATGAAGGAGACCGCGGAAGCCTATCTCGGCGGTCCGGTGACGCAGGCCGTCATTACGGTCCCGGCCTATTTCAATGACGCCCAGCGTCAGGCGACCAAGGACGCCGGCAAGATCGCCGGCCTCGAGGTCTTGCGCATCATCAACGAGCCGACCGCGGCCGCGCTCGCCTATGGCCTCGACAAGAAGAAAGCCGGCACGATCGCGGTCTACGACCTCGGCGGCGGCACGTTCGACATTTCGATCCTCGAGATCGGCGACGGCGTGTTCGAGGTGAAGTCGACCAACGGCGACACCTTCCTCGGCGGCGAGGACTTCGACATGCGGCTGGTCGAATATCTGTCGGGCGAGTTCAAGAAGGAGCAGGGCATCGACCTGACCAAGGACAAGCTCGCGCTCCAGCGGCTGAAAGAGGCGGCCGAAAAGGCGAAGATCGAGCTGTCGTCGGCGACTCAGACCGAGATCAACCTGCCCTACATCACCGCCGACGCGAGCGGGCCGAAGCATCTGGCTCTCAAGCTGACGCGCGCCAAGTTCGAGGCGCTGGTCGACGACCTCATCCAGCGCACGGTCGAGCCGTGCCGAAAGGCGCTGAAGGACGCCGGCCTCGCGGCCGCCCAGATCGACGAGGTGGTCCTGGTCGGCGGCATGACCCGCATGCCCAAGGTGCAGGAAGTCGTCAAACAGTTCTTCGGCAAGGAGCCGCACAAGGGCGTCAACCCGGACGAAGTCGTCGCCGTCGGCGCCGCCATCCAGGCCGGCGTGCTGCAGGGCGACGTCAAGGACGTGCTGCTGCTCGACGTCACGCCGCTGTCGCTCGGGATCGAGACGCTCGGCGGAGTCTTCACCCGGCTCATCGAGCGCAATACGACGATTCCGACCAAGAAGAGCCAGGTGTTCTCGACCGCCGAGGACAACCAGACCGCGGTCACGATCCGCGTCTTCCAGGGCGAGCGCGAGATGGCCGCCGACAACAAGGCGCTCGGCCAGTTCGACCTGGTCGGGATTCCCTCCGCGCCGCGCGGCGTGCCGCAGATCGAGGTGACATTCGACATCGACGCCAACGGCATCGTCAACGTCACCGCCAAGGATAAGGCGACCAACAAGGAGCAGCAGATCCGCATCCAGGCGTCGGGCGGCTTGAGCGAAGCCGACATCAACCGGATGGTGAAGGACGCGGAAGCCCATGCGGCCGAGGACAAGAAGCGGCGCGAACTGGTCGACGCCAAGAACAGCGGCGAGGCGCTGGCCCATGACGCGGAGAAGGCGCTGAAGGACTATGGCGACAAGGTCGCCCAATCCGATCGGAGCGCCATCGAATCGGCGGTCGCTTCCCTGCGCACGACGCTGCAGGGCGAGGACGTCGAGGCGATCAAGGCGCGCACCAACGATCTGATGCAGGCGCAGATGAAGCTCGGCGAGGCCATGTATAAGGCCCAGCAGGCGGCTGGCGGCGCGCCGGGCGACGCCGGCGCCGGTTCCGACGGCGACGGACAGGCCAAGGACGACGTCATCGATGCGGAATTCCGCGAAGTCGACGACGACAAGAAGAAGTCGTCCTGAACGATTGAAGCCGGCCGCATCCAAGCGGCCGGCCCTGGGTTTTGGGGACGCCGGAATGGCGGATGGGGACTTGGCTGTCGGCAGCGCGCGTCGCGCGCCGTGAAGTCGAGGATGGAACCGGCCCGTGCGCGAGGCGGCGCAGGAGAAGCAGGTCTGAGGCATGCATAGGCTGCGGACGCGCTGAAAAATGGCCAAGCGCGATTTCTACGAAACCCTGGGCGTTTCCAAGACGGCGAGCGACGCTGAACTCAAGTCTGCCTTCCGCAAGGCGGCGATGCAGTGTCATCCCGACCGGCATCCCGGCGACCATCAGGCCGAGTCGCGGTTCAAGGAGCTGAACGAAGCCTACCAGCATCTGTCGGACGCGCAGAAGCGCGCGGCTTACGATCGCTACGGTCACGCCGCGTTCGATCAGAGCGGCATGAACGACGGTTTCGCCGCATCGATGTCCGACATCTTCGACGACCTGTTCGGCGACATGATGGGCGGCCGGCGCGGCCGTCAGTCCTCGGGCCGGGAGCGGGGCGCCGACCTGCGCTACAACCTCGAGATCACGCTCGAGGAAGCATTTGGCGGCAAGACCGCCAACGTCCGCATGCCGACGTCGGTCGCCTGCGAAGCTTGCGCCGGCTCCGGCGCCCGCGCGGGCTCGAAGCCAATAACCTGCAAGACCTGCGGCGGCCATGGGCGGGTGCGAGCGCAACAGGGCTTCTTCGCCATCGAGCGCACCTGCCCCTCATGTCATGGCCGCGGGCAGACGATCGAGAACCCGTGCGACAAATGCGCCGGCGCCGGCCGGGTGACCCGGGAGCGAACGCTGTCGGTCAACGTTCCCGCCGGCGTCGAGGACGGCACCCGCATCCGTCTCACGGGCGAGGGCGAGGCGGGCATGCGGGGCGGCCCGGCGGGCGACCTGTACATTTTCCTCACCGTCAAGCCGCACGCGATCTTCCAGCGCGACGGCGCGGATCTCTATTGCCGGGTCCCGATCTCGATGGTGCAAGCGGCGCTTGGCGGCGAATTCACCGTCCGCACGCTCGACGGGACCGAGTCGAGGGTCAGCGTTCCCGAAGGCGCGCAATCCGGGCGCCAACTGAGGCTGCGCGGCAAGGGGATGCCCGTCTTGCGCTCACGCGACTCGGGCGACCTCTTCGTTCAGCTCAACGTCGAGACCCCGCAAAGCCTGACCCGGCGCCAGCGTGAGCTCCTGAGCGAGTTCGCCGCCGAGTCGTCGAACAAGACCCACCCCGAAAGCGCGGGCTTCTTCGCCAAGATGAAGGAGTTCTTCGAGGGCCGCAGTTAGACGCCTTTGCCAGCCGCCATTGGCTCCCGTATAAACGCCGCGCGGTCTTTAGGCTCGCCGCCGCACATCCGCCGGAAGCCGGAATGCAGGGTCAAGCGTTTGGCAAGACGCATCGGCGGGGGCTCGCCGACAGCGCCCGTTTTCTCAAGTCGCTGATCGCCGCGCCGAGGCTCACCGGCGCGGTCGCCCCGTCAGGACGCGCGCTTGCGCGGGCGATGGCGGCGGCGGCCGGTCCGCCGCCGCATGGGCTCATCGTCGAGCTTGGGCCGGGCACCGGTCCTGTGACCCGGTCCCTGATCGAGACCGGCGTTCAGCCCGAGCGGCTCGCGCTGGTCGAATACGATCCCGGCTTTTGCCGGCTCTTGAGGCAACGCTTCGCAATGGTCAAGGTCATTCAGGGCGACGCCTACGACCTTCCCCGGACGCTCGCAGAATTTGCGGGCCAGCCGATCGGGGCCGTCGTCTCCAGCCTGCCCCTGCTCAATCAGCCGCCCGAGCGGCGCGCAAAGCTTGTCAGCGACGCCTTCGCGCTCATGGGGCCAGCGGGCCGGTTCGTCCAGTTCACTTACGGTTTCGGGTCGCCGGTTCCACGCGAGGCCGGCGCGAATCGCTATGCCGCGGTTCGCTCGCGTCCGATCCTCTTCAACCTGCCGCCTGCCCGGGTGTGGACTTATCGGCTCGAGAGCCATGCTGGGCGTCCGTGAATTGAGCGATCTGAGCCCACGCGAGCGGCTGATCATCGCGCTCGATACGCCCGATGTGGCCGAGGCGCGGGGTCTCGTCGAGCGGATCGGCGACCGCGCGAGCTTCTATAAGATCGGCATGGAACTGGCCTACGCCGGCGGCCTCAAGCTCGCGCCGGAACTGGCTTCGGCGGGAAAACAGGTCTTTCTCGATCTCAAGCTGCACGACATTCCCAACACCGTCGAGCGGGCGACGGCCCTGGCGGCGAAACTCGGCGCGACGTTTCTGACCGTCCATGCCTATCCGCAAACGATGCGCGCCGCCGTCGCCGGAGCGAAAGGCACGGGGATGCGCATCCTCGCCGTCACTGTCCTGACCTCGTACGACGACGCCGATCTCATCGACGCCTGCTACCGGTTCGGGGTAGTCGAAACTGTTCGGCGCCGCGCCGAGCAGGCGCTCGCGCTTGGGGTCGGCGGGCTGGTGGCCAGCGCCGCCGAGGCGGCGATGGCGCGCCAAACCGTCGGCCGGACCATGGTTCTCGTCACGCCCGGCATTCGGCCGGCGGGCGCGGCGGCCGGCGACCAGAAGCGCGTCGCGACCCCCGCGGAGGCGATCCTGAGCGGCGCTGACTACCTCGTCGTCGGCCGCCCGGTGACAGAGGCGCAGGATCCGGGCGCGGCCGCCGAGGCGGTGGCCGCCGAAATTGCGAGGGCCCTCGCTTGATCGGCCGCGAAGCCGCGGTAGGGTCGTAACATTGCCTCAAAGGAGCCGTCATGCCCAAGGGTTACGTCATTTCGCGCGTCGATGTCACCAATCCCGACGCCTATGCGCGCTACGCCGCCGCCGCGACCAAGGCGATCGCTGATCATGGCGGAAAGCCGCTCGCGCGCGGCGGGCGATGGGAGGCGCTCGAGGGCAAGGCGCGGGCGCGCAATGTCGTGCTCGAATTCGAGAGCTACGACGCGGCCCGCCGCTACTTCCATTCGGAGCAATACCAGGCGGCGCGCGGGCTGCGTGAGGGCGCCGCCGAGATCGAAATGGTTCTGGTCGAGGGAGTCTGAACGATGCCGAAGGGCTACTGGATCGCGCATGTCGACGTGCGCGATCCCGAGATCTACCAGCAATATGTCCGGGCCAACGCGGTCGCATTCGCCAAATACGGCGCGCGCTTCCTCACGCGCGGAGGCAAGCATGTCGTCGCCTCGGGCAAGGCGCCGGCGCGCAATGTCGTCATTGAGTTCCGCGACTACGAGACCGCGCTCGCCTGCCACGATTCTCCTGAATACCGCGAGGCGGCGAAACTGCGCGACGCCGGGGCGGCCGTGGACCTGGTGATTGTCGAAGGCTACGACGGCCCGCAGCCAGGGTGAGCACGAGGGAGCGCAATGGCCGAGATGAGGCTGATCGTCAGCGGCGCCGCCGGCCGCATGGGGCGCATGGTCGTCAGGACAATCCACGAGACGGAAGGCCTTAAGCTGACCGGCGCCCTCGAGCGCCCGGACTCGCCCTGGCTCGGCGGCGACCCGGCCGTGCTGGCGGGCTCGCCGGCAAGCGGCCTCGCAATCGTCGCCGACCCGCTGCCGCTCCTGCTCGAAGCCGACGCGATCATCGACTTTTCCTCATCCGCGGCGAGCGTCGAGCTCGCGGGGCTCGCTGCGCAAGCGCGCATCGCCGATGTGATCGGGACGACTGGCCTTAGCGACGACGATCTCGACAAGATCGACGCCGCAGCGCGCCACGCCCCGATCGTGCGGTCGGGCAACATGAGTCTCGGCGTGAACCTGCTCGCGGCGCTGACGCGGAGCGCAGCGTTGGCCCTCGGACCCGATTTCGATATCGAGATCGTCGAGATGCATCACCGGATGAAGGTCGACGCGCCCTCGGGTACCGCGCTCCTGCTCGGCGAAGCGGCGGCCGCGGCGCGAGGCGTCGCGCTCAAGGACCATTCGGCGCGCGGCCGCGACGGCCTGACCGGCGCGCGCCGCAAGGGCGATATCGGCTTCGCGGCGCTTCGCGGCGGCACGGTCGTCGGCGATCACAGCGTTGTCTTCGCCGGCGAGGGCGAGCGGGTGGTTCTGAGCCACCACGCCGAGGATCGGGCGGTGTTTGCGCGTGGCGCGCTGCACGCGGCGCGATGGGCAAATGGGCGCAAGCCCGGGCTCTATTCGATGGCGGACGTGCTGGGCCTCGGCGACGGTTGAGCCGGCCCGGGCGCCGTCACTTCTCGGCTCGAACTTCCGTGCAGGAAAGATCAAGCTTCGCCGTCTTTTGGGTCTTGCCGGCATGGACCTGGATGGCCAGCGGCATGCACATCGCCCCTTCCAGGAACACGACCTTGTGCTCGATGCCGTCGGGGCCGAAGATGAAATTGGTGAACGCCTTGTGGGTGACGACGGGCTGCCCGGAATGGCCGGTCTGGGTCAGGTCGACGACCGCGGTCGCATATTTGGGCGAGGCGTCCTTGTCTCCCTCGAAGGTGAAGTCGAGCAAAAGGCCAGTCGCCGTATCGCCTCCCAGCGCGCCGCCCCTGGGCGCGTCGACCAGACTCTCGCCGCTGCCGACGAGATCGTCGGACAGTTTGCCGGCGTGTTCGAGGAAGGCGTAGGCTTTGACGTCGATGATCTTGAGCTCGGCGGCCTGCGCGGCGGCGCCAGCGAGCGCCAGGGATGCGGCCGCAGCTATCACTCGAAACGCACTCATGACCCCCACCCTCACGCTGCGGAATGTAACTTTTGCAAAAAATCCCCGGCCCGCGATGAGCGGAGCCGGGGGAACCTAGATCGTCAAATTGACGACGGTGTGTCAGTTGTTGCGCTGCGAGCCGGTCAGCATCAGGATGGCCTGGAACATATTGATGAAGTCGAGGTAGAGGCGCAGCGCGCCGTGAATCGACTTCTTTTGCGCCATCTCGTAGGTGTCGCCGCTGAAATACATCTCCTTGATCGACTGGGTGTCCCAGGCGGTGAGGCCGGCGAAGATCACGACGCAGAGGATCGACAGGCCGAACTGCAGCCCGGTGCTGTGCAGCAGGAACACGTTCAGCAGGCTCGCGACGATCAGGCCGACGACGCCCATCATCATGAACGAGCCCATCGCCGACAAGCTGCGCTGAGTCGTGTAGCCGTAGAGGCTGAGGCTCGCGAAAGCCGCCGCGGTGGCGAAGAACGCGCGCCCGAACGAAGCGCCGGTGTAGACCACCAGGAGCGCCGACATCGACAGTCCGATCAGCGCCGCGAAGGCGATGAAGGCGTTGCGGGCGGTCGCCACCGACATTGAATTGATGCGGGCGGAGAGCCAGAACACCAGCGCCAGCGGCGAGAGCACGATAAGCCAGCGCAACGGCGAGACATAGATCGCGTGACCGAAGTCGGTCAGCGCCAGGCGCCCGCCTTCCGACTGGACCGTCCCAAGCTGGAACGCGCCCCAGGCGACGAGCCCGGTCACGCCGAGCCCGAGGGTCATGTAGTTGTAAACGCCGATCATATAGGCGCGGAGGCCCTGATCGACGGCGACGCCGGACCGTGCGAGCCCCGCGCCGTAACGCGTATTGGCGTAGCGGTCATAGTCGGACATGGAAGAAACCTCTTGGGTCAGGGGTCGGCGCTCGCCCGGTCTCCCAGGCACGCGCCCATCGCGCATAATATGGCCGCAGGGCGCCCCTTCGCAAGGGCGATCCGCGGAGACCGGATTGCCGCGTCATTACCGATTGGTAAGCACGCCGGCCGCCTCGACGCTTCTAATGCCCGCCGGGGCCTCCCGCAGCGACCGGGCGGCGCATCAACGCCGCGAGGCCGACGCAGCCGAGGAAGAGCACGGTCAGCGCCAGGAACACGTCGGCGAGCGCCAGCACCTCCGCCTGCCGGCGCACGATGAGCGCGAGCTGGCGGGTTGCGGCAAGCTGGGCGTCGGAGCCGCGGGCGGCCAGCGCCGCGGTCATGTTGGCGAGCGTGTCCTCCGCCACCCGGCGCCCCCAGCTCACCGACTCCCGCAGCATCTCGAGATGCAGGTCCATCCGCTTGTCGAGCAGCGTGTTGATCAGGGCGAGGCCGACCGCGCCGCCGAGATTGCGCATCAGGTTGAAGAGGCCGGAGGCGTTCTTGATCTTCTGCGGCGGCATCGTGCCGAGGGCCAGATTGTTGATCGGCACCATCGACAGCATCAGCCCGACGCCGCGGAAGACCTGCGGCCACAGCAGCTCCCAGAAATCCCAGTCCACCGTAACGAAGGAGGCCTGGTACGTCCCGACCGCAAAGAAGACGAAGCCGGCCGCGATCATGATCCGCGGGTCGACGCGCGTCATCAGCCGCCCGGCGAGCGGGGCGGTCAGAAACATGCACAGGCCGGTCACGAACATTGTCTTGCCGATCATCAGCGACGAATAGCCGCGCACCACCGCCAGATAGACCGGATAGATATAGGTGAGGCCGTAGAGGCCGATGCCGAGCACGAAGGCGAACATCGAGCCGGTCCAGAAATTGCGGTCGCGGAAGGCCGTCAGGTCGACAATCGGCTGTCGGGCGGTCGCCATCCGCCAGAAGAAGGCGACGCCGCTCACCGCCGAGACGAGGATGGCGATCGTCACCGGCTGGCTCTCGAACCAATCCTTCGATGGCCCCTCCTCGAGGGCGTATTCCAATGACCCGAGGAAACCGGCCATGGTCGCGAGGCCAACGTAGTCGAAGTGGGTCAGAAGCGAATAGTCCGGCTCGTCGAAGTCGATCAAAAGCCAGGCGGCGGCGGTGACGATGACGCCGGGCCCGAGGTTGACCAGGAACAGCCAGTGCCAGGAAAACCAGTCAGTGAGATAGCCGCCGATGGTCGGCCCGATCGTCGGCGCGAGCGTGGCGACGAGACCGATGATCGGCGCGATGATCGGCTGCTTGTCGCGCGGAAAGATGGTGAACGCCGAGGCGAAAACAGTCGGGATCATGCCGCCGCCGATAAAGCCCTGCAGCGCTCGCCACAGGATCATCTCCTCGATCGAACTGGCGTGGGCGCACATGAAGCTCATGAGCGTGAAGCCGCCGGCCGAGATGGTGAAGATCAGCCGAGTCGAGAACACCCGGGAAAGAAAGCCCGAGAGCGGGATCATGATCACTTCGGCGACGAGGTAGCTCGTCTGGACCCAGGTGATTTCGTCGGACGAGGCCGAGAGCCCCGCCTGGATCTCGGACAGGGAGGCCGAGACGATCTGGATGTCCAGGATCGCCATGAACATCCCGAACACCATAAAGATGAACGCCGCGACTCGCCGCGCGGAGAAACTTCGCTGCGCGATGGCCGCTGGGGCGACGACAAGGTCGGTCGCCGGCGCCGACCCGCCGGGCCGTATCGCGGCGAGCGTGTCGCTCACGGCTTCTCGCTTCTTGCGCCCAGAGCTTCGAGGCCGAGCGCGCCGAGCAGCGTCGGCTTCGGCGCGGCAGGATCGCGGGTGTGAACGGTAGCGACAACCGAGAGGCCGGGCCGAAGCGTAACCTGCTTCTGCACATCGTCGGGGAAGGTGACGCGCACCGCGACGCGCTGGACGACCTTGGTGAAGTTGCCAGTCGCATTGTCGGGTGGCAGAAGCGAGAACTGCGCTCCGGAGGCAGGCGAAATCGACGACACCACGCCCTCGACCACCCGCCCGTCGAGCGCATCGATGGCGACGTCGACCATCTGGCCGGGCTTGATGTCGCCGAGCTGGGTTTCCTTGAAGTTGGCGTCGACGTAAGCGGCGTTGACAGGCACGAGCGCCATCATCCTCGTTCCGGGCTGCACGAAGTCGCCGGCATGGGCGGCGACATTGCCGATTGTGCCGTCGAACGGCGCGACCACGCGGGTGAACGAAAGGTTGCGCTCCGCCATCTCAAGCGCGGTGACAAGTTCCGCGCGCTGATGGGTTGCCTCGTCTTTCTGCGCCTTGAGGACGTCGAGATTGGCCTTCGCGCCGTCGAGGGCCGCGGCGGTCGAGGCCACGCTCGCTCTCGCGGCGGCGAGCGCGGCCACGGTGCGGTCGCGGTCGGCGGTCGCCTGTTCGAGGCGCTGCTGCGAGCCGAAATTGGTCTGCGCGAGCTTGTACGACCGGTCATACTCGAGGGCAGCCCGCTCGACATCGGCTTCGGCGCTCTTCACCTGCGCGCCCGTCGCCGTCGCCTGGGCCGCGGCCTGGGCGATAATCGCGGCCTGGGCGTCGATCTGCCGTGCGAAGCGGGCGACGGTTGCGTCCTGGGTGCCGATGCGAGCCCGGGCCGAATCGACCGCGTTCTTGTAGTCGCCGTCGTCGATTGAGACCAGAAGGTCGCCCTTGTGGACCAGTTGGTTCTGGACCACCGGAACCTCGGTGATGTGCCCGGTCGCCTTGGCGGCGATGATCGACGTCAAGGCGCCGACATAGGCGTCGTCGGTCGAGACAAGGAACCGCCCCTCGACGAAATAGTCATAGGCGGTCTTGCCGCCATAGCCGAGCGCGGCGAGAACCAAGACCGGAACGACGAATCGGCGCAGGCCGGCGCGCTTGGCAGGCGCCGGCTTTGCGACCGCCGCCCCGCCACTCGGCGGATGCGCGAGCGCGCCCGACGGAGGGTTGGCGGGAGTGGGAAAACCGGGTGAAGGGGGAGCCGTCATCGCCCGCGACACGGTCGTCGCACCCGCCTCCGCGACTTTGGAAGTATCGTTCATCGGAAATAGCCGCCCTGAAAAAATGTTGACCGAACGGTTCGGTCATTTTTTGTTGACTTAGCGCAAATCGGGAGGTATTGCAACAAGAATCGAACCGAACCGTTCGGTCAGTGGTTCGGCGGCAGAAGGCGCACAGGCATGGAATCGGAGGTGTTGGCGGCGGAGGCGACCTCGAGCAATGACGGCGGCGCGAAACGACGTCAGATCATGGACGGAGCGCGTTCGGTCTTCCTGGGCTCCGGATTCGACGGCGCGAGCATGAACGACATTGCGCGCGCCGCGGGAGTCTCGAAGGGCACGCTTTACGCCTATTTCAATTCTAAAGACGAATTGTTCGAGGCGATCATCCGGGGCGAATATGCACAGTCAGCCGAACGCCTCTGCACCTTCAGGCGCGAGGGCGACGTGCGCGAGATGCTTATGGACTTTGGCGTCCGGCTCATCAGCCGCATGGCCGAACCTGGAACGCGCGCGCTTGCCCGGGTCGTCATTGCCGCGGCGGAAAAATTCCCCAATGTGGGGCGCGCCTTCTATGAGGCCGGCCCGCTTTACGGCGCGACCCGGCTTGCTGCGGAACTCGAAAACCTCGAGAAGTCGGGAGCGCTGGAGATCCCGGATTCCGAGCGCGCGGCGTGGCAGTTCGTCGATCTCTGCCAAAGCTACGTTTACAAGCGCCTCCTGTTCGGGGTCGTCGACTCGATCAGCCGTGAAGACATCGAAGCCTCGGTCAAGGCGGGCGTCGACGTTTTCATGAGGGCTTACGGCGCCTCCCCCCGCCCTGTGTAGGGGTCCGCCTTGCCCGATCCAGCTGGTCGCTGAAATTCAGGCGGCGACGTCGTCCGGAAGGTGCGGGAATTCTGTTGCGCGCGGCCTCCTCGCTGGCGTCCGGAAGCGCGATTTTGACTGTGATCCGCCTCACTGTGCCCTGGGTCGCTTCGGTATAACCGGCTCAAGGGGAACGCAGTGGGGGGATGGCTTCATGTTTGGCAGCACAATTCTCGACGTGGCGGCGGGGGTCATATTTGGCTTCCTGGCGATCAGCCTGTTCACCAGCGCTGCCGTCGAGGCGATCAATTCACTCTTCAATGTTCGGGTCAGAAATTTGCGAACCGGGATCATGGCGCTCGTCAATGATCCCAATTTCACGGGCCTCGCGAAGCAGCTTTATCAGCATGCCCTGATCAGCCCGCTCGGTCCGGGAGGCGCCGATCCGCTCAAGAACGCACCCGCATATGTCGACAAGGAGCAGTTCGCCGACGCCCTGCTCGACATTACGGGGTTGTCGGCGGCGACCGCGACAGCCGCGGCGCAGGCGCCAGGCGTGCAGGCGGCTGCTGCGCTCAAAACGCAGCTCGACGCGCTCAACAGCCAAATCGCAAATATTTCCAATCCCCGGCTCAAGGACTTGTTCCAGGGAATCATCAGTCGAAGCGGCGGCGACATCAGCCGGGTGAAAGCAGATCTTGCGAGTTGGTTCGACAACGGGATGGATCGCCTGAGCGGCCATTTCAAACGACGCACGCAAGTGATGACTTTTGTCATCGCTCTCGTGACCGCGTTCGTGATCAATCTGGACACCATACGGGTCGGCACTCTCCTATGGGGCCAGCCTGCTCTCGCCGACAAACTCAAGGCAATCCAGATTCCGTCGTCAGCGCCAACCACCGTCGATGGGGTCTATGCCAATACCGAACAGATGATCGCACTCATCGACAGCCTTGCGCAGGATGGCTTCCCGGTCGGCTGGCCTCCGGGACATTTCCTGGACGTCCAGGACGATGCGGGACATTGGCAAGCGATCTGGAACGAGCCTTTCTCGATCTGGTACCGCCCCTTGCTCGGCTGGTTCATCACCGCCATCGCCGCGCTGTTCGGCGCGCCGTTCTGGTTCGACGCGCTCCAATCGATCGTTCGCCTCAGGGGCGCGGGGCCCAGTCCCGAGGAAAAAGCGACCAACAGGGCGGCCGCAAGCTAGATGCGTCCGCGCCAGTGAGCGAGCAGGAGATTCCAGCCCGAGCGTAAGTCGTCCAACCGCAGAGTTCTCATTCATGAGGGCGGCTCACGCTCCGGGTATCCCTTGGTGTCGAGTTACCCGCGTCTATGAAGGAAAGGAAAATGCGATGTTGAAATTTTCGTCGAGCGCGCTTCTTGCCCTGACCCTGCTTTCGGCCCCCGCGCTGGCTGGACCGCAAGTCGTCCCCAGTCTGCAAACTTTTACCGTCGACGATCTGAAAGCCGCGTTGGCCGACGCCAACGCGCAGACGCCACCCGACACCAGACATGCCCAGTGCTGGGAAGCGGCTATTCCCGTTGTCGAGAACTTCAAACTCGAGGCGGTTGTGCCTCCGCGACCGGGCCTTGCTCAACTCATGCAGAAAACGTTCAACTTGAAATCGGCCAAGTCCCAAATTCCCGATGGCTTGGTGCAGGCGTGCGCACTCACCATCGCCGACCTCAATCTCACGCTCGCACAGTTCGCGGGCATGATCGGCATCCGCGCGGTCGCCTTGCCCAAGCTCCCATTTTAGGCGCGATGAGAAAAATGCGCCGCCCGAAAGGCGGCGCAGGAAAGTCGACTCGGCGAGGTCGGGCTTCGCCGCCGCGGGACCGATGGCCGCACGAGCAAGCTCTCTGCCTAGGTCTTCTCGAGCGGGTGAATCATGTCCTCCGGACGGACCCATTTATCGAACTGGTCGGCGGTCACGAAGCCGAGCGCGAGCGCGGCCTCTCTCAGGCTCGTGTCCTCGCGATAGGCCTTGAGCGCGATCTCGGCCGCCTTTTCGTAGCCGATATGGGGATTGAGGGCCGTCACCAGCATCAGCGAATTGTCGAGGTGCTCCTTGATCCGCTTCTCGTTCGGCTCGATGCCGCGGGCGCAATGCTCATCGAAGGAGCGGCAGCCTTCGGCCAGAAGCTGAATCGAACTCGAGCACGTTGTGCAGGGCGACCGGCCGATAGACATTGAGCTGGAAGTTCCCCTGCGAACCGGCGAAAGCGACCGATGCGTCGTTGCCGAACACCTGGACCGCGACCATCGTCAAGGCTTCGCATTGGGTCGGATTGATCTTGCCCGGCATGATCGAGGAGCCGGGTTCATTCTCGGGGATTTTCAACTCGCCGATGCCGGCCCTCGGCCCGCTGGCGTAGAGGCGGATGTCGTTCGCCATCTTCATCAGCGCGCCCGCGAGCGTGCGCAACGCCGCGCTCATATTGACCATTGCGTCGTCCGCCGAGAGCGCCGCGAATTTGTTGGTCGCCGAGGTGTACGGCGTTCCGGTTTCCTCCGCGAGCTTTCGCGCAACCGTGTCGCCGAACCTGGGATCGGCGTTGAGCCCGGTGCCAACGGCCGTGCCGCCGATCGCGAGCGGCAGGAGGCCGTCGCAGGCCCTCTCGACCGTCTCGATCGCGTGAGAGATCTGCGCCGCCCAGCCTGAGATCGCCTGGCCGAGGGTCAGCGGCGTTGCGTCCTGCAAATGGGTGCGGCCGACCATCACGACGGTCGAAAACGCCGCCGCCTTGCCGTCGAGCGTATCGCGCAATTGCGCAACCGAAGGCAGCAGGAACTGCTTGATCTGGTGGACCGTGGCGATATGCATGACGGTCGGGAACACGTCGTTGGACGACTGGCTGTGGTTGACGTCGTCGTTGGGGTGGATCGGCTTCTTGGAGCCGACCACGCCCCCGGCGATTTGAATGGCTCGGTTCGCGATCACCTCGTTGGCGTTCATGTTCGACTGGGTGCCCGACCCGGTCTGAAAAACGACCAGCGGAAACTCATGGTCGAGCTTGCCATGGATCACGTCTTCGGCGGCGCGGACGATGAGGTCGACCTTGTCCTTTGGCAAATGGCCGAGCTCGAGATTGGCGAGCGCGGCGCATTTCTTGAGGAGCCCGAAGGCGTGAACCACGGGGCGACCCCAGCGGTGTCGCTCGGCGCCGATGGTGAAATTCTGCCGCGACCGCTCGGTCTGCGCCCCCCACAGATGGTTCGTCGGCACCCGCACTTCGCCGAGCGCGTCCTTTTCGACGCGAAACCGATTGTTCGTCGCCGGATCGTTCGCCATCTTTCTGTTCTCCGGGGATAGCAATGAAGCCACGGGCAGGCGAAAGCAAGGAGATGCGGCCGCTCTTGCTCTCCCGGCCCCGCTTCTCTATAAGCCGCGGCTTCGCGCCGGTTCCGACACCCCTGGAGGCAGGGCGCGCACTGCATAGCAAACAAGGACATCATCATGGCAGCGATCAAGCAACTCGCGGCCGTGACGCGCAGCGGGACAGGCAAGGGGGCCGCCCGCTCCGTTCGTCGCGAAGGCCGCGTTCCCGCCGTCATCTATGGCGGCGGCCTGAAGCCCGAGCCGATCTCGGTCGATTACAAGGACGTCAATAAGCTTATCTACTCGGGCCACTTTCTGACCTCGATTTTCGAGCTCGAGGTCGAAGGCCGGAAGGAGCGCGTTCTGCCGCGCGATTATCAGCTCGACGTCGTCACCGACCGGCCGGTCCATGTCGATTTTCTCCGGCTCGCGCCGGGATCGCGGGTGCGCATCGGCGTGCCGGTGCATGTCATCAATCGCGAGGCGTCGCCCGGATTGAAAAAGGGCGGCGCGGTCAATCTCGTGCTCCACACGGTCGAGGTGATGGCGCCGGCCGACGCAATTCCGGAATCGATCACCATCGACCTCTCGGGCCTCGATTTTCACGATTCCGTCCACGTATCCGCGGTCAAGCTGCCGGAGGGTTGCCGGCCCGTCAGCTCGAAATCGGACCAGACGGTGGTCACGATCGTCCCGCCGACAGTGATGGTCGAGGAAACGCCGGTTGCGACGGCGGCGTCCACCGCCGCGCCTGCGCCAGGCGCCGCCGCCTCCGCGCCTGCGGCGGGCGCCCCGGCCAAGGCTGACGCCGCCAAGGGCGCCGCCGCTCCGGCAAAAGCGGCGGCCGCGCCCGCCGCCGCCAAGAAATAAGGCTCGCGCGCGCGCCCCGAGCGGGCGGGCTCGCGCCCACGCAGCCGAGCCTGTCCCTCATGCTGATCGATTGGGGGCCCCATGCTGGTCATCGCGGGACTCGGCAATCCCGGCGCGCGTCATGCCCGCAACCGTCACAACATCGGCTTCATGGCGGTCGATGCGATCGCCGAGGCGCACCGTTTCGGCCCGTTTCGCGCGCGCTGGCAGGGACTGGCGGCGGAGGGCGTGATCGAGGGGACGCGGGCGACCCTGCTCAAGCCCCAGACCTACATGAACGACTCCGGACGAAGCGTCGGCGAGGCGCTGCGTTATCTCAAGCTCGACCTTAGCGCGCTGATCGTCATTTACGACGAACTCGACCTCGCGCCGGCCAAAGTGAGGGTCAAGATCGGCGGCGGCAATGCCGGCCATAACGGCCTGCGCTCGATCAGCGCCCATGTCGGAAATGACTATAAAAGGGTGCGCATCGGGATTGGCCATCCCGGCGACAAGGCGTTGGTCCACAACTACGTGCTGAGCGACTTCGCCAAGTCGGAGAGGGCCTGGGTCGAGGTTGTCTGCCGGGCGATCGCCGACGCCACGCCGCTCCTGGTCGCCGGCCAGGACGCGAGCTTCCAGAACAGGATCCATCTCGCGATTGAGGCCGCGGGCTTCGGCGAGGAGACGGGCGCCTGACCCTTGTCGACAGGCCTCACGCCGCGCGGACCGGATCGCGGCGGCGGCGCAGGCGCCGTCGACGCCGTTCCGGAGTTTCGGGCACCGGATCGGGATCGAGCGCGGGCAGGGTGTCCATGACCCGTTCCGGCGGGAAGATGACAATCACCTCGGTCCCAAATCGCAGCGTCGAGTTGAGGCGGAATTCGCCACCGTGCAGTTCGACCAGTCCCTTGACGATCGGCAGGCCGAGGCCGGTGCCTTCTTCGGCGTTCTTCTGCGCCAGCGTGCCGCGGCCGAAAGACGACAGCACAATCGGGATTTCCTCCGGCGGAATGCCGGGCCCGGTGTCACGGATGGAGAGATATTGCCCTCCGGTCCGGGTCCAGCCGACCTTGATAACCACCGAGCCGCCCTGGGGCGTGAACTTGATGGCGTTGGTAAGTAGATTGAGCGTCACCTGGCGCACCGCGCGCTCATCCGCCCAGATGCGCGGCAGGTCGCTCTCCAGCGCTTCGGTGATGGCGAGATGCCGCCGTTCGATCCGCATCGACATGAGACGGAGGCATTCCTCGACCACGCCGGTGAGCGAGACCGGCTCCTCCTTCAGTTCGTACCGTCCGGCTTCAACTCGGGAGAGGTCGAGTATTTCGTTGATGAGCATCAGGAGATGCTGGCCGCTCGCGTGGATGTCGGTGGAATATTCCTTGTAGACTGGCGCCGTATGGGGACCGAACAGCTCGGCCTTCATCACTTCGGAGAACCCGAGGACCGCATTGAGCGGGGTCCGGAGTTCATGGCTCATCGTCGCCAGGAAGCGCGACTTGGCGAGATTGGCGCCCTCGGCGCGCCGGCGCGCTTCGTCCGAATTGAGCTTGGCCTGCTCGAGCTCGGCGATGAGCGAGTCCTTTTCCGCCTGAAATGAAATGTTCTGCGCCGCGGCGGCGTGCAGGCGCCGCGCGACGACCAGGAAGTAGCCGATCACGCCCACCGCAAGCGCAGCCGTCGGCAGCGCCGCCCCCTGAAGACGGGGGGCGTAGAGAATAATCACGCCAATGATCATCGGCAGCATGCCGGCCACGAACGCCGCTGGAATGGCCGCCGCCAGAAGCGACATCACGGTCGAGACCAGGAGCATCACGACAATGGCGAACGCCTGCGCGTTGGGATCGCCCGACTTGAGCAGCACGACGATGAGATAGGCCCAGGCCGAGCCGCATAACGTGGTGGAGAGCACGAACTTGCGCCGCCACGCGCCGGCGGCTTTTTCCTTTTCGCTGCTGTCGAGGAACGCGATCGGCAGCGCATAGCCGATCGCAATCGCGCAGGCGATGAAGGTGACCCAGGTCACCAGAGGACCGGCGTCGACCCACGCCAGGGCGGTCGCGCAGACGCCGAGCGCGATGATGCCGAGCATGGGCGAGGCGCTGCGATTGATCTCGGCGAACAACCGCACCATCGCCGCCGAATGGCTCGGGACAGCGTCGGGTTCGGAGAGCGACCGCCGCGCTTGGCGGAGCTGGACGTTCATCTTGCGCCGGCGCGCGGCCGCGTCGGGGTCGCTTCTGTGCCCGCTCCCCGCCAGATCGGCCCCGACGTCACTCATGAACCGCCTGACACGCACGCCCTTACTCACGTCAATCATGCGGCCGAAATGCTTAACGAGCGACTGACGCGATGCCGCGGAATTGAGAGATTGTTGAGGATATTTCGTTTAGCGTCGTTAACTCCCCAGGCGCCGGTTCTTGCCGCTCGATGTCGGGCGTAGGAATTTCTTAACCCGCCGACGAGGTGGACTTAGGGAGGCGGCGCCCGGCGGGAGGAGGGCGGCATGAAGCTCTACAATTCCAATTTGGCCCCGAACCCGCGCCGGGTGCGAATCTTTCTGGCCGAGAAGGGCGTCGAGATCCCGCGCATCGAGGTCGATCTCGCCAAATTGGAGCAAAGGACGCCTCAATTCTCCGCCGTCAATCCCTTCCAGACCATCCCGATTCTCGAACTCGACGATGGGACGCGGATCGCCGAGTCGATCGCCATCTGCCGTTATATCGAGGCATTGCACCCGGAGCCGAACCTGTTCGGCAGAAGTCCGCTCGAGCAGGCGATAATCGAGATGTGGCAGCGCCAGCTCGAACTGCGCCTGCTTCTGCCGGTCGCGCAGGTCGTTGCGTCACAGCCATCCGCATATGGCGGAAATGGAGAACCCGCAGGTTGCCGAATGGGCGGCAGCGAACCGGCCAAGGGCGCTCCGCGCGATGGCGATCGTCGATGAGGCGCTGCGCGAGCGGCCGTTCATCGCCGGCGATCGCTTCACTGTCGCCGACATCACCGGACTGGTCGCGCTCGACTTCGCAAGACCCGCGCGGATCGCAATCCCGCCCGAACTTGCCAACCTCAACCGCTGGCGCGAGATGCTGAAGGCGCGGCCGAGCGCGACGGCGTGAGGCGCCGGCTTTTCGTGCATGATATCACGTTTGGATTCGTCAGGGTCCGAGCTTCTAGCAAGCCGTCGTTGAACGGCGCCTGAATGATCTTCGTGCGCGCCGGCGATGTCTTGGAAAAGGTTAATCCGGGGACGGATTGATTGGCGGCCAGACCCTCAACGGCGCCGGCGCGGCTTGCGGTTCGGCCATGTGACGATCCGTTCCGGCCAATGTTCGGGCGCGAGATCAGTCTCGCTGGCCGAGACCCGGCCGCGCACGGAAACTCCGGCTTCGTGCACGCTATCGGGCGAACCGGAAACCAATGGGTGCCAGTCGAACAGGTCGCGGCCTTCAGCGACCAGCCGGTAGGCGCAGGTCACTGGCAGCCAGCTCAGCTCGCGCACTGCGGCCGGCGTCAATTTCACGCAGTCGGACACCCGCCGATGACGCTGCCGATAGTCGAGGCAATGGCAGGTCTTGGCGTCGAGCAGCCTGCAACCGATGTCGGTGAAATGGATCTCGCCGTCATCTTCGTCCTCGAGCTTGACGAGGCAGCAGCGGCCGCAGCCGTCGCACAGGCTTTCCCATTCCGGCGCGCTCATCTCCTCGAGCGTCTTCACTCGCCAGAAAGGCGCTGCAGGCTGGTCTTTCACCCTCATGGGATCGGCTTCAGGCCCTATGTCCGGTTGACTTGTCTGCTCATGGACTTTCCTTCGCGTTGGCGCAAGAGTGCCGTTCTAGCCGGGAAACGCAAATCGCGAAGCGGGACAGCGAAACCGTGACTACGCTCGTCATCAGTCACCCGGCCTGCCTGGCGCATGAGATGGGCGAGGGCCATCCCGAGCGGCCCGACCGGTTGCGGGCGATCGAGCGAGCCCTGGAGAGCGAGGCCTATCAGATGCTGGCGCGCGACCTCGCCCCGCGCGCCGACCTCGCGGCGATCGCCCGCGTCCATCCCCGGGACTATGTCGAAGCGATCCGCGCTGCGGCGCCCAAGCAGGGTCTGACGGCGGTCGATCAGGATACGTCGATGTCGCCGGGCAGCTACGAGGCCGCCCTGCGATCGGCTGGGGGCGCCCTCTTCGCCGTCGACGAAGTGATGAGCGGCAAGGTGCGCAACGCGTTTGTCGCCACCCGTCCTCCGGGCCACCACGCCGAAGTCGCAAACCCGATGGGCTTCTGTTTCTTCAACAATGCGGCGATCGCCGCGCGCCACGCCCAGGCGGCGCACGGCGCCGAGCGGGTCGCGATCGTCGATTTCGACGTCCATCACGGGAACGGCACTCAGCACATCTTCTGGGACGACCGGACTGTAACCTATGCTTCGACCCATGAGATGCCGCTCTATCCCGGGACCGGCGCGGTCGGCGAGCGCGGCGAGCACGATCAGATCGTCAACGCGCCGCTCAGGGCCGGCAACTCGGGTGAAACTTTTCGCGAGGCGATGGAGGTCGTGATCCTGCCCCGCGTCGAGGCTTTCTCGCCCGACCTCATTATCGTCTCGGCAGGCTTCGACGCCCACCACCGCGATCCGCTCGGCAATCTCAATCTGGTCGAGGCGGATTACGGCTGGGCGACGCGGCGGCTGATGGAGATCGCACGCCGGAAGTGCGGCGAACGCGTCGTCTCGGTGCTCGAAGGCGGCTACGACCTTGACGGGCTCGCGCGGTCGGTCGCCGTACATGTCACGACCCTGATGGAGGGGTGAAGGCCGAAGCCCGTCCAGGTCGCGTCTGGAACCTCGTGCTTTACAATTCCGGCTGATACTCGCGCTCAGCCGGCGATGCGCGTGCTGCGCGCTCGTGCGCCGCGTTCCTTCGGTCCAGAATCTGGCCCTTGGTGATCAATTTGTCCTTGATGCCGCGCATGATGATGTAAGGCCTCAGAATCGGGTTCGAGATGCGATAGCGCAGGCGGAACGATTCTCCCACACGCTGAAGAATGCGGCCTCGCCCGGGTTCGCTGAGCTCTTTCAAGTGACGCGCGTAGTGGAACGCGTCAAACTCCTTGCCGGCGATTCTGGACAGCGGCGCCCTGACGGCGCCGGCAGTGAAAAAGCGACGGTCGTCGACCTCCGCCAGCGCGCACGCAAGCAGCACTTCCTTATAGATGTGTCCCGGGCGCGGGCTTTGCACCGCGTCATTGTAGAGCGCCTTGATAGATTGCTGCCACTGATCGAGCGACCGGTGCATTCCCTGCTCGACATGCGAGCAATAGATGGTCTTCCGGCCTGTCGCCAGCGCAGCGCGACAGGTATAGATGCAGAGCAGATGGGCGATGTACGGCACCCCTTGCGAGAACAACACCAGGTCTTCGCGCGCCGCGTCGTCGATTCCCATCGTCAAGCGGGCGAGCCCCTTGTCGATAATGGTTCTGATCTCGTCATCGGACATTCTCGGCATCGGGATCTGGACCAGCGCCCGCTCGATCGATTGGTGCTCGCGTATCAACTCGTTGACCGAATCGGCGACGCCGATGAGCAAGATGGTCGCGTTGACGGAATTGTCGGAGAGCGCCTTGATCGTGTCGGCCATCGCGGTGATGACCTCGGTGTTCTTGATCCGATCGAACTCATCGAAAATAACGATCAGCGAAGCCATCGTCGACAAGTCCTGGAGGGCGCGTCGCACGCTGTCGGGCGTCAACGCGTCGTAGGCCGGCGCGGTGTGCGCGACTGGTTGTCGGCTAGGAAATCCGAGCTGGGGCTGACGTTTCGACGCCTCGATGTCCTTGAGCGCCTTGGCCCATAATGACGAATAGCTATCCGATATGTCGCAATTGGTCCGGGATATCACGAAAGACAGGCGGTTTGCGAGAAAGGCGGAAATCATGTTCGACAACGAGGTCTTGCCGACGCCTCGCTCGCCGTAGAGGATCGCGTGGCACCCGCGCTGCGAAACCGCGTCGATGATCTTCTCGACCTGCTCTGACCGTCCGGCGAACAGGTCTTTTTCGTTGATCGGCGCGCCGGGCGTGAAGATCAACCCGGTCTGGAACGACAACCCCTGAAGGTCTGGCGGCATAGGAATTTTCTCTCCGAAAGCGCTATCCATAACACACGGAAAGTATCAGGAGCTTAACAAGCACGGCATTCACGGGTTAACGAGCGACGGACTGTTCGCTCATTTTCGCCGTTTGCATATTTTACTTGATGATTGGGCCAGCAGCGAGTTTAGGAATAGACCAGTTCAAGGTCCGATGTCCACTTAAATCAAGCTTTCTGCGGCCGGCGTTCGATTTCACCCGCCCTGCTCGACGCGCCCGCCTACCGGTCGATCGACTCCACCGCCGCGATCTCGATGCCAAAGCCGGAGAGCCCGACATAGGTGCGCGGATTATCCGTGCGCAGCCGGATCGAGGTCACGCCGAGGTCGCGCAGGATTTGGGCGCCGAGTCCGATCTCGCGCCATTGGGTCGCGCGTGCGTCGTCGGAGGTTGTCGTCTGGGCGCCGCTCAGGTTCGCCGGCACCCCGGCCGCGCCGTCGCGCAGGTATACGAGCGCTCCGCGCCCCTCCGCGTCGAAGCGACTTAGCACCTTGGGGATAACGCCACCGAAGATATCGCTCACGATATCAGCGCGATGCAGACGCGCCGGCATATCGCGGCCATCGCCAATCTCGCCGCGCACAAAAGCGAAGTGGAGCACCGAATCGAACGGCGTTCGATACGCGTAGCCCTGGAATGCGCCGAAACGCGACTTGACCGGAAAGCAGGCGACCCGCTCCACCAGCTTCTCGCGCGCCTGCCGATAGGCGATGAGGTCGGCGACCGAGATCCGCTTGAGCTTGTGCCTGTCGGCGAAGGCCTCGATCTGCGGCCCGACCATCACCGTGCCGTCGTCGTTGGCGAGTTCGCAGATGACGGCGACCGGCGGCAAACCGGCAAGCTTGCAGAGGTCGACCGCCGCTTCGGTATGGCCGGAGCGCATCAGGACGCCTCCGTCCTTGGCGACCAGCGGGAAGACGTGACCGGGACGGACGAAATCGCTCGCGCCCATGTTGCGATTGGCGAGCGCGCGCACGGTGTTGCACCGCTGCTCGGCCGATATGCCGGTGGTCAATCCGTGGCGCACGTCGACCGAGACGGTGAACGCCGTGCCGAGCGGTGCGTCGTTGATCGCCACCATAGGGTTAAGGTTCAGCCGCCGCGCGTCGTCCCCGGTCAGCGGCGCGCAGACAATGCCGCAGCAGTTGCGGATGATGAAGGCCATCTTCTCGGTGGTGCAGAGCGAAGCGGCGACGATGAGGTCGCCCTCGTTCTCGCGGTCGTCGTCATCGGTGACGACGACGATCTCGCCATGGGCGAAAGCCTGGATGGCGTCGGCAACGGGATTCAGCATGTCGAGCCCAATCTGCGCCTGCGCGCCGGCGGCTAGAAAATCGTTTGGCGTCACTGCGCCGTGCGTCTCGGCGAAGATCCGCTCGGCGGTTTCGCGGGAGAGCCAGGAGCCCTGCTCGCGGCAGATCAAAGTCACCGCGCCGGGCGAGACGCCGATCCGGCGGGCGAAATCCGCCCGCGTCATGCTTTTCCGCTTAAGCCAGTCGCCGAGTTTCACGTTCGCTAGATAGTCGCCCGTCGTGCTTTGCGCAACTCAATGATTGGCGCTCGCGGTCTAGCTGGACTTAATCAACTCGAATAAGCATCTTGCCGAAATTCTTCCCGTGCAGGAGGTCGATCAGCGCCTGTGGCGCGCTTTCGAAGTCCTTCGCGGACCGTCTCACGCCAGGTCAGCTTCTTGGCCGCGGCGAGGCCGGCCAGTTCGCCGATTGCTTTCGGCCAGAGGTCCAGATGGTCCGAGGCAATGAAGCCTTAAATCTTGAACCGCTTGATGAGGAAAATGCGCATGTCGGGCAAAGCGGTGGGCGCGCCCTCATAAGAGGCGATGAGTCCGCATACGGCGACGCGAGAAAAGTCGTTGAGCCGCCGCAGCGCCTGCTGGAACGGCTCCCCGCCGACGTTCTCGAACAGGCCGTCAATCCCGTTCGGCAGCGCCGCCTTCAGCTCTTCCGCGAAGTTCGACGACTTGTGGTCGACGCAAACGTCATATCCGAGCTCCTTGACGGCGTAGGAGCATTTCTCTTTCCCCCCGGCGATCCCGATTGGCCGCGCGCCGGCTAGCTTCGCCAGTTGGCCGACCACCGAGCCGACCGCGCCGGTCGCCGCCGAAACGAGCACTGTTTCCCCGCTCTTCGGCTCGATGATCCTGTTGAGGCCATACCAGGCGGTGACGCCGGGCATGCCAAGCGCGCCGAGATAGGCCTGGATCGGGACCGACTTCGCATCGACGACACGAAGATCGCGCCCGTCGCTGACCGAATAGCGCTGCCAGCCGCCCGCGCCGACGACCGCGTCGCCGACCTTGAAGCGCGGGTTCATCGAGGCTTCGACGATTCCGACCGTACCTCCGACCATCACCGCGCCGACTTCCTGCGGCTTGGCGTAGGACTTCGCGTCGCTGATCCGCCCGCGCATGTAGGGGTCGAGCGAGAGAAAACTGTGCCGCACCAGAAGCTGGCCGGGCCCCGGCGCGGGAACCGGGGTTTCGACGATGCGGAAATTGGCGGGCGAGACCTTGTCGGCCGGACGGTGGTCGAGCAGGATCTGGGTGTTGGCCGGCATGCACGTCTCCTCATGGTTCGTAACGGGGCCTAGGGCGCGCGCTCATCGCCACGCAACCATAGCTTGATTGACACAAGCTGGATCAAGCCAACGTCGCCTCTCGGTCGAAACGACAGAGAGCACAGAAAGATGTGCTAGTCTCGGAGCCATCAAAAGGATGGCGGGTGACGGCAATGCCGGAAACGGACAAGGTGTTCAGCGGTTCGATTCCGGAAAACTACGACCGCTACATGGCGCCGTTGATTTTCGAGCCGTTCGCCGCAGATCTTGCACGACGAGCCGCGGCCTTGTCGCCAGCCGCGGTTTTGGAAACCGCCGCAGGCACCGGGGTCGTCACCCGCGCATTGGCGCCGAAACTGTCCCTCGGCGCGAGCTATGTCGTAACCGACCTCAACCAGCCGATGCTCGACTACGCCGCTTCACGACAAGCGCCCGACAGTCGCATCAGGTGGCGCCAAGCGGACGCTCTGGCGCTACCGTTTGAAGATGCGGCCTTCGATCTCGTTTGCTGTCAGTTCGGCGCGATGTTCTTTCCCGACCGACCAATCGCCTACGGCGAAGCAAAGCGGGTCCTGAAACGCGGAGGACATTTCTTGTTCAGCGTCTGGGATCGCATCGAGGAGAATGTATTTGCGGATGATGTGACGAATGCTCTGGCGAATGTCTTTCCGAGTGATCCGCCGCGCTTTCTGGCGCGGACGCCGCACGGCTACCACGACACCGCGCTGATCCGCAGCGAGCTCAAGGACGCAGGCTTCTCCCACGTGGCGATCGAGACGAGAGCCGAACAAAGCCGTGCATCCTCGGCGCGCCTCCCGGCCGTTGCCTATTGTCAGGGAACTCCTCTCCGCAACGAAATCGAGGCCAGAGACGCTGGGAGACTCGAAGCCGCAACCGACTACGTCGCATCCGTGATTGCAGACAAGCATGGCAGCGGCGAGGTTGCCGCCAAGATACAGGCGCACATAATCGTGGCCGTGGTCTAGCCAGGCCCGGGCAGGCCTACCGCCGCTTTGCTTCCGGCGCGAGGGCCTTGAGAAAGATCCGTGTCGACGCTGGGCATGGTCCTCGATCATCCTGTCGGTCAGTTGATCGAGCCTGCCCGCGCCGAGCCGCAGGCTCCACTCGCCCTGCGAAGAGCCAGGCGACCCCAAACCGGTCGGCGTGGAGGCTCCAATACGGGGCGCCTTGCTCCCTCTTCAATTACCGAGATGGCTGTCCCCAGGATTTCAGTGAAAACAGCAGGAGGGATGCCGTGACAACTGCCAGCCCGACAAAGAACATCAGACTCACTGAAAAATGCAGATCGCTGATCCACCTGGATAAGAGAAGCGATATCAGAGCGGTGAGCGCGGGGATCAACAGAAAGAACATCGTGACGAACCCATTGTCGTTGGCCGTGACGCTGAGCGCGGTTTGATAAAGAACGCGGCCTAGGGATGCCGCTACGATCGTGCCTATGATCATCAGAACTACCGGAAACGCCTGCCCGAAATCCAGATTCGCGTTCTGATACAACATGAATCCGGATATGGGGATCAGGACCAGAGCAGAGACGAGGAAGTTCGCCGAGACCGCCGCGGACTCGTCGTATTTGGCGAACCATTTGCAGACCAGCGTTCCGCTTAATGCCGAGCAGATCGGCACCGGGATGGCATAGAGCCAGGACCCATGAAGGGCGCTATCGGCCAATTGGCGCAAGTCGGGCCGGTCGGTCACGCCGACCTGACTCCACGCAACCGCCATCGCGCCAAGAAATGCGGCGATGAGGCAACCGAAAAACATCGCTGGAGAGACCGGAATGGGCACTCTGGCTATGAGGAACGCCACCGCCGCTGCCCAAAAGGGCTGGAGGTTGATGATCGCCGAGATGATTATGGGATGCGCGTTGCTCAGTCCAAGCTTGAACGTCAACAAGCCGGTCATCCCGGCGGCAAACAGAACTCCAAGCTTGCCATAATTGCCGGTATCCTTCAGCAACAAGATCAGGTCGCGCCGGCTTGTCGCATGCGCAATCAGGAGAGGAATTGACATCAGCAGAGCGACTTGGGTCAAGAATACAAACTGCGTAACGCCGAGCCGCTTCGCCGCGAGAAACGAAAACGGCTCTTGGGTCGACAGCAGGAGCGCGGTGATAAGCGCGTAGAGGCTTCCAAGCTTGTAGTTTACTCGATGTCCCGACGAGGGCAGCAGTTGCATCTTGGATGAACCCAACCTCTTGCGTCGCGGGATCGAGCTTGGTCGCGGAAAATGGAAGGAGCCGCGTGGACAGGCTGCGGCGGGATCGGGTCCGGTCGGAGGGAAACCGCCCGCCCGATGTTTCGGTTCCGTGCCGGACCGGGGATGAAGTCGAAAAGATGGACTTCAGCAAGTTGCAGAATCGATTGCGCCGGCGCGCTACTGAACAGGCGCCGCCGTCACCAGCACGAATCCGCGGCTCTTGTTGGCGTTTGCGGCGTCGGAGGTGTTCATGGCGGCGAAGATGTCGGCCGTCTTCACCCAGACCGGCGGGTATTTGTAGCGCGCGACATCGAGGATCAGGAAGCGGTCGGCTTTGCCGTCATAGGCCGCGAGCGGGGAGATGTGACCGCCGGTCTCCTCGCCGATCGCCTTGCGCAGGTAGTTGACGATCACGAAGTGGCCGGGCTCGCTAAGATAGCTCATCGCCAGCCGGCGGAACTCGTCGACCGAACTTTCCGAGGCGTGATGGACTTCCGCCTTGACCGGCACAGTGGCGAGGATGCCGCCGATCTGGTCGAGCGTCATGCCCTGCCGCGCGAGCGTCTCGCGCGGGAGCACCGCGTCCGTTTGATCGTTGAGCACGTTGTCCTGGGTGAAGGTGCGGTAGGGAGTATATTCGGGAACCGGGGGCGCCGGGACGCCAAGCGCGTTCAAGACCATAACGATCGAGGCGACGCCGCAATAGGATTGGGTTTTCTGGGTCAGGAAGTTGCTGGCGAGCGGGAAATAAGCCTCGCGTGCATCGCTCTCGGCGAAATAGACCTCGCCGTCATGAGTGCTGAAGCCCGACAGGTTCTGCGGCAGCGGCAGCGTATCGCCATTCGCGCCGGCGGCCGCGAGTCCCAGGACGAACGTCGCGCACGCGACAAGCAGCTTCGACATCAATCTCACCCACCGGCCTGCTCGGCCAAACCAGAGATTGGCCCAGCGGCCCTCGAGGGGCAACCCCGTGGGCCGCGCGCTGCGATGTTGATAGCCTCGCGTGGACGCCCGTGGGCCGATTGACTTTGAGCGGTCCGGGGTGGATCGAGGGGCAGGAGAGAAAGGGCAAGAATGCTTCCTCGCTTGAACTCGCTCTGGATCGGCGACGAGCTCGGCTACATCGAAAAGCTCACGTTGGCCTCGGCGCTGTCCGTCGGTCATTCATTCGCTCTTTATTCGTATACGCCCCGGAAGCTTCGCGGAGTTCCGCGCGCGGTCGAGGTTCGCGACGCGAATGAAGTGGTTCCCTATCAGGAGCTTGCGCATTGTTTTGAGGGAGGTTCGGCCGCGCTGGGCACGGATTTCTTTCGCTACGCGATGCAGGCGAAGGGACTGGGCGCCTGGGTCGATCTCGATCTCTATTTCATCCGGCCGATCGACTTCGAGGACGACTATCTCTTCGGATGGGAGCACCGGACGTCGATCAACGGCGCCGTTTTGCGGCTCCCCGCAAACTCCGACATGGTTCGGGAGCTCTGCAAGATCCCCCAGATAAACTGGCGGCCGCCTTTCTACGGGCCCAGAAAGACAGCCATCTTTTACTGGAGGAGGCTGACCGAGGGCGACCTCCGGCCTGAGAACTACCGCTGGGGCACATTCGGGCCTATGTTCCTGACCTATCTGGCGCGGAAGTACAGAGTTGCGAAACGGGCTAAGCAACGCTCCGTCTTCTATCCGGTCACGCATCACAACTGGAAACTGCTGTGCGGCCCGCCGGAGCTCGTCAAAGCCGAGCTCACAGCCGAAACGAGGACAGTCCACCTTTGGCGCTCGGTGTTGACCCGGAAGACGGGCGCCTCGCCTCCGCGCGGGTCCTACCTTGAGGCGCTCTGTCATGCTCATGGCTTGGCGGTGACCGACCCGATCGGGGACGGAGACCGGAATCGCGAACATCCTGCGTCAGCCGCCGGTCTCTCTCCAGCCTAGCGTCGAAACTCAAGCCGTCCACGGCGATCAGCGCTTTGGCGGGAGGCGGGCATATGGCCAGCGCAAATCGGCTCATTTCTTAGGGGGGAACCGCGTAAGCCCCCAGTTCGGGTGAACTGGCGCTACGGGGATGGCCCAAAAAATCGGTCGTGGGCATCAATGAAGAGCTTCCAGTCCCGATCGCTGGATTGGTTGGCGCCGTACCCTTCAATTCGAGATTGTATTGAGCCGTGCTGTCGTTGAAGGTCACAAAGAGATTGGTTGCAGCGTAGGTCGTTTGGAAGAGACTTAAATTGTGATCCAGTTCGACGTTTGGGTTGGCGGTATGGCTGCAAAAGCTTTCGGTGATCGGACAATTCCCGCTTGCAGCCGCAGTCGGGACGATCAACGGCGCAATATTATTGCGGACGATGACGTTGGTGGTGGTTCCTCCCTCATGGGTTGTGCCTCCCGCCGTTATCCATGTCGCTCCGGTGTACATCCAATAGGTGCGATTTTGCGACACGCCGTTGATCGGAATATTCATCACAGAATTATTGATAATATTGAGCCCATTGACTCCGGCTATGGAAATCCCGGTAATGCTGCTCGTAAGAACGATATTGTTTGTGATGGACACGTTTGCCCAATAGCCATCAAAGATCGAGATACCCTGCAGCTGGACCGCAAAAGGAAGATTTGCGACAGTTTGACTTTGAATATAGTTGCTGTCGATTACGACGTTCCTGTTGGTGATGCCGAGCTGGTTGTTCCAGTTCCAACCCTGAATTCCGTCATTATGAATGCATTTTGACTCACAAGTATCCAGTCCGTTTGTGATGACGTTACCCTGAATGATGATATTGGTTGCCGAAAGATCAATGCCGTCCCCGGCGAAATGATCAATCGTGTTACCCGCGATCATATAGTTTTGTCCGTCCGTCCCAACCTGATCGCCGCCAACACCGATTCCGCCAAAAACGTTCCTTATTTGGTTGCTGTCCAGCGCAACGCAGTAGTCTTGGGTGGCGAGGATGCCATCACTGGGCGCAAGGGACGCGTTGAGGACCGTCCCCATTGATACCCACGGGAAGGCGCCAGCAGTCGATTCGACAATGTTGTGTTGAAAAACAATGTTATTGCTCGAAGCCAAGTTGACCAGAACTCCACCCGGTGATTTCGATCTAACGCCATTCCCATTGATGGTTATCCCAGAAAATACTATGTGACTCGCGGAATTGACTATTAGAGACGAGAATACCGGCGTCTGACCCGAGCCCGCTTCGATCGTTAAGAACTGCGAATATTTTCGATTGGAAATGTTGATCGCCCCATAGTTGCTTGAGTCCAGATAAATAACGTCGCCTGCCGCCGCGGTGCTCAGAATTGAGTTCAAAGTCGCGGGCGTCGCCGCGAATTCCTTAACGAAGCTGGTCGGGGGAACCGCACAGCCAGGGTACGTGCCGGCTGCTCTGGCTGAGATCTCGAACGCAGGAAAAAACGCAAAAAGAAGAATTATAAGACGTAATAGACGTGTCATTGTACTTCCCCGCAAAAGTCTTTCTTAAGTACGTACAATTTCGAAAGCGATAGTATCACGATTCGAATTATATTTTCAACGACGAACGTTTGACAGATTTGCTATGCCTGATCAGGTGCGGCAAGTGCGTATGCACTTAGTCGTGTAGTATATATTCCGTTGATCATTTTGTTAGCCGAGACAGAACATTCACATTTCGAGTATGGACGTGCACGAATCTTCACCGGAGGGATGCCGTCGGGTGCGCTGGGGTCGATAACATTGTGAAGGCTGTCCGTATTCGGCCCTCGCCTCTAAGGACCTCGACAAGACGGTTAGGCAGAATATGAGCGAGGATTGACGCTGGTTTGCGCACGCAGGCCCGACCCCGGCGGACCGCGCATGAGCGCCGATCGAGGCCAATCGCGACCCGCTTCAGAAGCTTGCTTTCAGAGCGTCCCAAGAAGTTTGCTGAGAGGCCCCTTGTCGCGCGACGCGGGGACGGGGTTCGGGATCGACGCGGGCGGGATCGGCGTCCAGTCGGCGGCCGGGCCACCCCCGCCGCGCGGGATGGAGACCGGCGCGGGCGGCGGCGCGGCAGTTTGGGATGCGGGACCTGGCTGCGAGGCAAGGCCGCCCCGCCCGCCCGGCGGGGGCGTCGGCGCCTGCGCTCCGGTAAGGTCGAGCGGCGGCAGGAGCGGCGCGTCCGGGTTCGGCGTCTCGGCGTTGCGCCAGGTCCCGAGCGGCAAGCCGGCGACCGGCACGCCCTCATGCGCCGACTTCATGAACCGGCTCCAGATTTCGACCGGCAGATTGCCGCCCGACACCTTCTTGGTCGGCGAGCCGTCGTCGTTGCCAAGCCAGACGCAAGCGACGAGATAGCTCGTGTAGCCGACAAACCAGGCGTCGCGCCAATCCTGGCTGGTTCCGGTCTTGCCGGCGGCCTGCCAGCCCGGCAGCTCGGCCTTGTGGGCGGTGCCGGTGAGCAGCGTCTCCTGCATCATCTGGTTCATCATCGCCACATATTGCGGGTCGATGACCCGGCCGAAACTGGCGTTGCGTCGCGCGTAGAGCTGCTTGCCGCCGGCGGTGCGCACGCGCGAGATCACATGTGGCTGGACGCCGATGCCGCCGTTGGCGAAGGCCGCATAAGCGGAAACCATTTCGAGCGGCGTGACTTCGGAGGACCCGAGCGCGATCGAAGGGACAGGATCGAGATCAGACGTGATGCCGAGCCGGTGGGCGACAGCGACCACCGCCTTCGGTCCGACTTCGAGACCCAAACGCACCGCAACGGTGTTGAGCGAGAGCGCGAGCGCCTTGGTCAGCGTCACAGGTCCGAAATACTCGCGGGAGTAGTTCTCCGGATTCCACCCCTTGACCGATATCGGCCCGTCTTCGCGGATGGTGTCCGGCGTCAGGCCCTTCTCCAGCGCCGCCAGATAGACGAACGGCTTGAACGACGAGCCGGGCTGGCGCTTGGCCGCGACCGCGCGGTTGAACTGGCTGTCGGCGTAATTGCGTCCGCCGACCATCGCCTTGACCGCGCCCGCAGGATCGAGCGCCACGAGCGCCCCCTGCTCGACGCCGAATTTGCCGCCCTTGGCGGTGAGTTCGTCGGTCAGCGCGCGCTCGGCCTCCGCCTGCATTCTGGGATCGATCGTGGTCGTCACCACAATGTCGTCGTCGATCGCCCCGACCGTGTCGTCGAGCGCGTCCATCACATAGTCGGCGACGTAATTGATCGAGCCCGCGCCCTTGTCGTGGATCACCTGCGCCGGATTGGCGAGCGCAGACTTGGCCATCGCCTCGTTGATATGGCCTTGCTCGGCCATCGCGGTGATGACCTCGGCCGCGCGCTCGTTGGCGCCCTTGAGGTTGCGGTTGGGCGCAAGCTTGCTCGGCGACTTCATCAGCCCCGCGAGCAGCGCGGCTTCCGGCAGGGTCACAAAACGGGCGCTCTTGCCGAAATATTTCTGCGCCGCCGCCTCGACCCCGTAGGCGCCCGAACCGAAATAGACGCGGTTGAGGTAGAGCTCGAGGATCTGATCCTTCGAATACCGGCGCTCGAGCCACAGCGCCAGGATCGCCTCCTGGATCTTCCGCGACAGCGTGCGCTCCTGGGTCAGGAACAGGTTCTTCGCGAGCTGCTGGGTCAGCGTCGAGCCGCCCTCGATGTTCCTCCCGCCTACCGCATCGCGCATCAGCGCGCGCGAGACGCCGAGGGGATCGATGCCGATATGGTCGTAGAACCGGCGATCCTCGATCGCCACGAAGGCCTTCGGCAGGTAGGGCGGCAAGTCGATCAGCCTGATGGCGGGGCCGCCGGTGTCGCCGCGGTTGGCGATGAGCGAGCCGTCGTCGGCCAGGATCGCGATGTTCGGCGGCCGCTTGGGCACCGCGAGCTGATCGATCGGCGGCAGCTGGCTCGCGTAATAGACAACGAGCGCAGCCGTCGAAATCAAGCCCCAGACCCCGAGCACGACGCTCCAGTAGACGAAGCGGCCGAGTAATGAGCGGCGTTTCCGGCCGGCTCGAGCGGCCGGTCGCGACGCGGATTTCTTGGTCCGGCGGCTGCTCGGCGGGCGGTCGGCGGGGTCGGCGCGAAGGTCGTCGGGGGCGCTCCCGCCGCGCCAATTGAGGCGCGGCTCGATCCGCTTACGGGTTTTCTTCGCCCCTCGGCCGAACATCGCTGATCCCGTTCGCGGCCACTCCGATAAGGAGCCTCGGGCGAAACGCGCCCCGCCAGGTCCAGGAACGTAAGCCCGGCGGTTTAAGGGCCGGTAAAGCTTGCGCCAGAATTGACGAAATGGCGAAAATCGCTGAGGAGACGGACCCCCGCGCCCTTGCGCCGGTCGAGACGCCTTGGCAGAGTCCGCGGCCCCGCTTGGGGGGCGCGTTGGGCGTCGGGGATACTTGGGATTTCATGCGATGAAGGTCACCATCGAGCGTTCGGTCCTGCTCAAGGCTCTGGGACACGTCCATCGCATCGTCGAGCGGCGCAACACCATTCCGATCCTCGCCAATGTGCTGCTCGAGGCCGGCGACGGCCGGCTGTCGCTGAAGAGCACCGACCTCGACCTCGAGGCGTCCGAGTCGGTTCCAGCCGACGTCGCCCAGAACGGCGCGACCACGGTTTCGGCGCACGTGATCTACGATATCGTCCGCAAGCTGCCGGAGGGCGCGCAGGCGAGCCTCGAGACCGCTGGCGATGCGGGGCAAATGATCCTGCGCTCCGGCCGATCGCGCTTCGCCCTTCAGGCGCTGCCGGCGTCCGACTTCCCCGATCTCACCTCCGGCGAGTTCTCGCACCGCTTCGCGCTCTCTGCGGTCGAGCTCAAGCGGCTGATCGAGAACACCCAGTTCGCGATCTCGACCGAGGAGACGCGCTACTATCTCAACGGCATTTTCCTCCACAGCGTCGACGTCGAAGGCAAGCCGATGCTGCGCGCAGTCGCGACCGATGGCCATCGGCTGGCGCGGGTCGAGACGCCGGCGCCCGAAGGGTCGGTCGACATGCCCGGCGTCATCGTGCCGCGCAAGGCGGTGAGCGAAGTGCAGAAATTGCTCGAGGACTTGAGCCAGGACGTGGCGATCGAGATATCGACCGCGAAGGCGCGCTTCCGGTTCGGCGACGTCATGCTGACGACCAAGCTGATCGACGGCACGTTTCCCGATTATGCGCGCGTCATCCCGACCGGCAACGACAAGCGCCTTGTGGTCGACAAGGAGCCATTCGAAAGGGCGGTCGACCGGGTATCGACGCTCTCCTCAGAGCGCGGCCGGGCGATCAAGCTCGCGATCGCCGAGGGCAAGATGACGCTCTCGGTCAACAATCCCGATTCGGGCTCGGCGAGCGAGGAGATCGAGGCCGACTACGATTCGGCGCCGATCGACATCGGCTTCAACGCCCGCTACCTGCTCGACATCGTCGGCCAGCTCTCGTCCGACACCGCGCTGATCCGCCTCGCCGACCCCGGCTCGCCGACCCTCATCCAGGACCGCGACGGCGCGCCCGCGCTCTATGTGCTGATGCCGCTCAGGGTGTGAGGCTGGCGCGAAGGCGGCTCGATCAAGATCGCCCGGAAATCGTCGACGTTGGTGAGCGTCGGCCCGGTGACGACGAGGTCGCTAAGCGCCGCGAACACGGAATACGAATCGTTGTCGTCGAGGCGGGCGCGGGGGTCGAGCCCGAGCGCCCGGGCGCGGGCAAGCGTCTCGGGCGTGACGATCGCGCCGGCATTGTCCTCGCCGCCGTCGATGCCGTCGGTGTCGGCGGCGAGCGCGTAGACGCCCTCCCGCCCGTCGAGCGCGATCGCGAGCGCAAGCGCGAACTCGCTGTTGCGGCCGCCGCGGCCTTTGCCCCGGATCGTCACCGTCGTCTCGCCGCCGGAGAGGAGAACGCAGGGCGGGCGGATCGGATCGCCGTCCCGCGCGGCGCCGAGCGCAATGCCGGCGTGCACGATGCCGCATTCGCGCGCCTCGCCCTCGATCGCGTCGCCGAGGATGAGCGGAGCGATAGCCCGCCTCGCGCGCCTTGGCGGCGGCGGCGAGGAGCGAGCCGCGCGGCGTCGCGATGAGGCGGTTCTCGACCTTGGCGAGCCGCGGGTCGCCCGGCTTCGGCGTCTCGTTCATTGGGTTGGCGAGATGGGCGGCGACGCGCGCCGGGACGTCGATTCGGTATCGCGCCAGCACGTCGCGCGCCTCCGCCAGCGTCGTCGTATCTGCGACTGTCGGCCCGGACGCGATCACCGAGAGGTCGTCGCCCGGCACGTCGGAGATGATGAGCGTCACGACCCGCGCCGGCGCGGCGGAGATGGCGAGCCTTCCGCCCTTGATCGCCGAAAGGTGCTTGCGCACAGCGTTCATCTCGTCAATGCGCGCGCCGCTCTTAAGTAACGCGCGGGTGATCGCCTGCTTGTCGGCGAGCGTGACTTCGCCGCCCGGCAGCGTGAGCAGCGCCGACCCGCCGCCGGAGATGAGCGCGAGGACGAGATCGTCGCTCGTGAGGCCATGCGTCATCGCCAGAATTTCGCTTGCGGCCGCCATCCCGGCGGCGTCCGGATTCGGATGCCCGGCCTCGACGACGCGAATCCGCGTTGTCGGCGCGCCATGGCCGACGCGGGTGACGACCAGCCCTTCGAGCGGCCCCCGCCAATGCTTCTCGACCGCCGCCGCCATCGCCGCCGCCGCCTTGCCGGCGCCGACGACGATCGTTCGCCCTTTCGGCGGCTTGGGTAAGTGCTCCGGCACGATCAGCGCCGGATCGGCTGCCGCGACGGCGGCGTCGAACAGCGAACGCAATAGGGCGCGCCGATCGGGCGCCGTCATGGCGCCGCGGCTTCCATCTCCGCGAGGGAGCGCCCGCCCGCCCAAACCTCGACCACCTGAAGGTCGTCGGTCAGATGGACGAGATCGGCGCGGAAGCCGGCCTTGAGCCGGCCCATCCGGTCGTCGACGCGCAAAAGTCGCGCTGGCGTCAGCGTCGCCATCATCAGCGCCTCAGCGAGCGGAATCTCGAGCGTCCGCACGACATACTCGACCGCGTCGCGCATCGTGATCGCCGCGCCGGCGAGCGTGCCGTCCTCGGCGACGAGCTTATGCCCGACGCGCCTCATCCGCCGCCCCTGCAGTTCGAACACGTCCGGACCGCCGGCAGCCGGCGGCATGGCGTCGGAGATGAGCGCTATGCCTCGCGCGCCCTTGGCGGCGATTGCCGCGCGATAGGCGGCGGGGTGAGCGTGCTCGCCGTCGGCGATGAGGCCGCAGACGATGCGCGGATCGGCGAGCGCGGCGCCGACGACTCCAGGCGCGCGCGACGACAGCTGGCTCATCGCATTATATAGATGGGTGACCGCGCTCGCCCCGGCGTCGAATACGCTCGCCGCTTCCTCGGCGCTGGCGTCGGAATGGCCGAGGCTGACGACAATCCCCGACTTCGCCAGGCGCGCGATCCGCTCGAGCGGCACGGAGGCCGGGGCAAGCGTGACCACCATCGCGCCCGCCCGCGCGCCGACCAGGGCGTCGGCGTCCTTTTCCTCCATCGGGCGGATGAATTCGGCCGGATGCACGCCCTTGCGCCGCGGGTCGATGAACGGTCCTTCGACATGGATCCCGAACGCGCCGGAAACCCGCTTCAGCGCCTCGCGCGCCGCCGCCAGCGCCTGCGTCAGCACCCGCGGCGCATCGGTCACGACGGTGGGCAAAAACCCGGTGACGCCGGCGCGCCGATGCGCAGCCGCGATCGCAGCGATCCCCTCCACGGTCGGGTCGCCGTTGAACAGCACGCCGCCGCCGCCGTTGATCTGCCAATCGATGAAGCCGGGGGCGAGAATTCCGCCGCCGAGATCCTGCTGCTCGCCGCCGCGGGGGCGGTCTTCGAACCGGGTGAGCGCCTGGATCGAATCGCCTTCGATCGCCAGCGCGCGGTCGTCGCGGAGCCGTTCGCCGTCGAAGATGCGCGCCCCTGCGAGCACTTTCATTGCGCGGCTTCCCTCTGCGCCGCGATGACCCCGCCGACCATCAGGATCGCCCCGTCGGTCGCGTCGTGCAGCGGAGGCGAAAGCAGCGCCGCGACTTCCGGCTCCAGATAGGGCAGCATCGCTTCGCCTGCGCCGCCGACCAGCGCGACCCGCTGCGCCCCGAGCATGACTGCGCCGCTCGCCAGCGCGCCGATCGCGCGCGCCGCCCGGGCGGCGATGTCGAGCGCGATCCGGTCGCCCTCGGCGGCGCGGCTGAAGACGCCGGGCGCGAAAGCGCCGAAGTCCCCCGGGGTGGCGTGGCGCGCCCAGCGCATCATGGCCACTAAATCGCCGTCGAAATGGCCAATGATGTCGCTGGTGAGGGCGCTCGCCGGCCCGAGGCGGTCGAAGGCGCGCATCGCCGCCCGCATCGCCTCGAGGCCGATATGGGAGCCCGATCCGCCGTCGCCGATGGTGAACCCGCGTCCGCCGATGATGGTTTCCTTTCCCCTCACCCGGGCGATCGCGGCCGATCCGGTGCCTGCGATCACCAGTCCGCCGTCGGCGCCGGCATGGGCGCCGATGCACGCGGTCACCGCGTCGTTCGCCGCCCGTACGAGCCGATAACCCGGAAAGGCCTCGACGACCCGCGCCGCGTCGGTTGGGTCCTCGATTCCCGCAAGCCCGAAGCCGATCGCGATTCTCGCCCGGTCGGCGTCCGCGAGCCCGGCCTTGCCTATGACCTCGTCGACGAGCGGGCTCAGGGCCGCGATTGCGGCGGAGAAATCGACATGGATGTTCGCCGCCGCTCCGCTCGCCTCCACGAGCGGTTTGCCATCGGCGTCGCGCAACCTCGCGCGGCAGCGGGTGGCGCCGCCGTCGATGCCGAGCGCCAGAGGAGCGCCGGTCATGCCCCTTTCGCCCGAACGTCGAGAAGGGTCGTCGCTGCTGCTTTGAGCGCCTTCGCCGCTTCGGCCGCGGTTAGCCGCCTCGCGCTCGCCGCGGGCGCGGTTTGTCCGGGCGTCGCTGGCAGATGCACGAAGACAGCAGGCGTCGCGCTTCGCTTGTCGCGCAGGTATTGCAGCGCGCCGAAATAGAGATGATTGCAGACGAAGCCGCCCGCGCTCCTCGACACCCGCGCCGGAATTCCCGCCATTCGTATGGCGCCGGCGATCGCCTTCAACGGCGCCGCCGCCTCGAGCCGTTCGGGTGCGCCCGCGGAGATCGCGGCCGCCATCCGCGTCACCCCAAGGTTGTCGGGCGCCGCGGCGTCGTCGAGGTTGCGTGCGAATCGCTCGACGCAGACGACGCCGCGCCGCGCCGCCTGGCCAGTCATCAGGACTGCCTCCGGCCGGAGGGTCTCGATCGCCCGGATGAGCTCCTTCACCGAGGCGTCGTAGGCGCAGGGCAGGAGGCGCGCAACTGTGGCGAATTCGCCCACGCGCCAGCCGTCGAGCTTCCGCGCCGCTTCCCACGACGCGTTGACGGCCTCGCCGCCGAACGGCTCGAATCCGGTGACGAGGATCGTTCGCGTGGCGCTCGACAAGGGTCCTCAGGCAAACAGGCTGCCGCGCTCGGCCAACCGGCGCAGGTGAAAGTCGGCGTCGCCATAGGCCGCGTCGATCATCGTCAGGCGCTTGAACAGGTGGCCGACCTTATACTCATAAGTCATCGCGATCCCGCCGTGCATCTGCACCGCCTGCTGGCCGATGAACTTGGCGGAGCGGCCGATTTGCGCCTTCACCGCCGCCATCGCCTTGGCGCGCTCGGCGGAATCGTTCTCGCTCGCCATCATCGCCGCCAGATACATCATGCTGCGCGCCTGTTCGAGCGCCACCGTCATGTCGGCGGCGCGGTGCTGCAGCGCCTGGAACGAGCCGATCGTGACGCCGAACTGCTTGCGCGTCTTGAGATATTCGACGGTCATCGTCAGCGCTTCCGACATCGCGCCGACCGCCTCCGCCGCAAGCGCCGCGATCGTCTCGTCCACCGCCCGCTCGATGACGGGAAACGCGCCGTCGGGAGCGCCGATGACGTCATGCGGCGCCGCGCGGACTTCGGTGAAGGCGATTTCCGCGGCGCGCTGGCCGTCCTGGGTCGCATAGCCGCGCCGGGTGACGCCGGGAGCGTCGGCGTCGACCAGGAAAAGGCCAATGCCTTCGCGATCGCGCCGCGAGCCGCCCACTCGCGCCGAGACGATCAGCTTGTCGGCGCTGTCGCCATGGCCGACCAGCGTCTTTTCTCCATTGAGCACAAAGCCGCCGCCGCCGTCCTTGACGGCGCTCAAGCCCACGTCGTTGAGGTCGAAGCCCGATTGCTTTTCCGCATGGGCAAAGGTCAGCCGCGTCTCTCCCGCGGCGATCGCGCCGATGAGCTCGGCGCGTTGATGTTCGCCGGCGCCGTGCTTCAGCAGCGCGCCACAGAGGACGACGGTCTGAAGATAGGGCTCGAGCGCCAGCGCCTTGCCGAATTGCTCCATCACGATCATCGTCTCGACCGCGCCGCCGCCAAAGCCTCCGTCGGCTTCGGCGAAGGGCGCCCCGAGCAGCCCCATGTCGGCATAGTCGCGCCATAGCGCGTCGCTCCATCCTGAAGGGCTCGCCCGATAGCCCTTGCGGGCCTCGAATCCGTAGCGCTCGCGCATGAGGCGCGCGACATTGTCGCGCAACTGTTCCTGTTCGGGGCTGAGTTCGAAATCCATTTGCCTCAGAGCCCCAGGATCGCTTTGGCGATGATGCTGCGCTGGATCTCGTTCGATCCGCCGTAGATCGAGACCTTGCGGGTGTTGAAATAGGTCGGGGCCAGCGGCGCCGCCCAATCCGGGCCGACCGGGGGCTCATTGGTCATCGCGTCCGGCTCCTGGTAGGGCAGGGCGTAGGGTCCGACGACCTCCATCAAGAGGTCGGTCGTCGCCTGCTGGATCTCGGAGCCCTTGATCTTGAGGACTGAGGAGGCCGGATCGGGCTTGCCGGCGGTCGCGGCGGTTCGAAATGACGCGCATCTGGGTGACTTCGAGCGCCTTCAGCTCAACTTCGACTTCGGCGAGCTTGGCGCGGAAGAAGGGGTCCTCGATCTTCGGCCCCGAGCCGTAGACCGGAATCGAGGCGAGCTCGCGCACCCGGTCCAGCCGCGCCTTCGACAAGCCGACGCGAGCGATGCCGTTGCGCTCGTTGGCGAGCAGGAACTTGGCGTAGTCCCAGCCCTTGTTCTCTTCGCCGACGATCGCATCGGCAGGAACCCGCACGTCGTCGAGAAAGACCTCATTGACCTCGTGGCCGCCGTCGATCGTCTGGATCGGCTTCACCGTGATCCCAGGCGACTTCATGTCGACCAGGAAAAACGAAATGCCTTCCTGCTTCTTCGCCTGCGGGTTGGTGCGGGCGAGGACGAAAATCCAGTCGGCGTATTGGGCCATGGTGGTCCAGGTCTTCTGGCCGGAGATCACCCAGCCGTCGGCGTCGCGGCGGGCGGTTGTCCGGAGGCTCGCGAGGTCCGATCCCGCTCCGGGCTCGGAGAAGCCCTGGCACCACCAGTCGCTGAGATCGACGATGCGGGGGAGGAACCGCTCTTTCTGCTTCTCGGAGCCGAACGTGTAGATGACCGGGCCGACCATGCTGACGCCGAAGGCTACCAGTTCGGGCGCGTTGCCGCGCTGCGTTTCGTCGAGGAAGATCGAAAGCTGGATCGGGCTCCAGCCCGTTCCTCCCCATGCCGGCGGCCAGTGCGGGGCCGCCCAGCCCTTGGCGGCGAGAATGCGCGTCCAGCGCACATAGTCGTCCTTGCGAGAGGCGCCGGCCGGCGACGGTCTTCTCGCGGATCGAGGCGGGCAGGTTGTCGCGGACGAAGGCGCGCACCTCGGCGCGAAACGCGAGTTCCTCCTCGGTCAATCGAAGATCCATGGGTCGCCTCCCGTTTGGCTGAACGCGCGAGGCGCCCGGGGCGCGGCTTTCGCGCTTTGACCCCCAGTGTCAAGCCTCGACGCGGCGGCGTCAATACGCGGCCGAATGCCGCATCGGCGCGCTTGCGCCACCCACTCGCGATGGAACGAGTCGCCGCGTGCAGAGTTTAGCCGGGAGCAAAGCAGGACGCCCGATGAAGATTGCCCAGATTTCCCCGTTGATGGAGAGCTGTCCGCCCAAGTTATATGGCGGGACAGAGCGGATTGTTTCGTATTTGACGGAAGAACTGGTGCGGCGGGGACATGATGTGACCCTGTTTGCCAGCGGAGACTCGCAAACGTCCGCGCGGCTCGAGCCCGGCTGCGAGGTCGCCCTGCGACTTGATCCGCGCGTCAAGGACTCTGTTCCCTACCACATCGTCATGCTCGAGAAAGTCCGGACGATGGCGGACCGGTTCGACATCCTGCATTTCCATATCGACGTCCTCCATTACCCGCTTATTCGCGACTTCGCGGACCGGACGGTGACGACGCTGCATGGCCGTCTCGACCTGGAGGAGCTTCGTCCAGTCTACTCGACCTTCGCCGGCGCGCCCCTGGTCTCGATTTCCAACGATCAGCGCAGCCCGATTCCACGATCCAATTGGGCGGGAACGGTCCATCACGGCCTTCCCCGCGACCTCCTGCCGTTCAACCCGGCGCCGCAAGGCGGCTACCTGGCCTTCCTGGGCAGAATTTCGCCCGAGAAGCGCCCCGACCGCGCAATCGAGATCGCAAAGCGCGCGGGAGCGAAATTGAAGATGGCCGCAAAGATCGACCGGGTGGACGAAGCCTATTGGAACGAAGTGATCAAGCCGATGATCGAGGCGGCGCCGAACGTCGAATTCATCGGCGAGATCAACGAGCGCGAGAAGGCGGAATTCCTCGGCAACGCCGCCGCGTTGCTGTTCCCGATCGACTGGCCCGAGCCTTTCGGCCTCGTCATGGTCGAGGCGATCGCCTGCGGCACGCCAGTCATCGCCTTTCGCCGCGGCTCGGCGGCGGAAGTCATCGACGACGGCGTGACGGGCTTTCTCGTCGACGACATGTCCGGCGCTGTCGCAGCGGCCGGGCGCGTCGGCGCCCTCGATCGCGCGAAAGCGCGCGCCGTCTTCGAACGCCGTTTCGCGATCGAGCGCGTCGCGTCAGACTATCTGAGGATCTATCGCAACCTTTCCGGATCGCGGATCGGCCGCAATCGCGCCTTGCAGAGCGACGACCTGGGGCTCGGGCTGATCGCGGCGGCAAATTACCTCGAGGAGCCGATCAGGCTGAAGCCAGGGCGGCTCAACGGCGTCGTGGCGAGCCGCCTCGGCTCTCTGGAACTTGTGAAGTCCGCCACCGACGACTGACCGTTCTCGGCGGCTCGCTTCAATAGTCGGACCGAACGCGTGGCGGGTCGTCCTAATTGACCGCGAGCACGCTGACCGGTCCGCTCTTGTCCAAGACGTCCACCACGACATGGCGGTTCGAGCGCCGCAGCGCGACATCCGCCGAACCCCCCTGGACCGTCAGGCCCCGCAGCACGATTTCGTCGAGAAAGCGGGGCAGTATCGGCTCACGGAACGTGATGCGTCGCGCGGCGGCGTCCAAGGCAAGCCCCACGCACGACTGGATGAGATAGAGCGGCGAAGCCGCCGCCCAGGCCTGCGGCGAGCAGGCGACCGGATAGAATGTCGGTCCACGCGTCTGCTGCCGCGGGAAGCCGCAGATCAGCTCCGGCAGGCGCCTGAGATCGACATAGGTGGAAACGTCAAACAGCCCTTCAAAGATTCGCGCGGCCTCGCGCCGAAAGCCGTATCGCGCAAAGCCCGCGGCGATCAGCGCGTTGTCGTGCGGCCAGACGGAGCCGTTGTGATAGCTCATCGGATTGTAGCGCGCTTCGCTTGAGGCGATCGTGCGTACTCCCCACCCGCAAAAGCAGGAACTCCCCATCAGCATGCGGACGACCGAGGGGGCGCGTTCGGGAAAGGCGATCCCGGCGAACAGCGCGTGACCGGCGTTGGAGGCCCGCACCCGGCAAGGGCGCTTGTCGCCGTCGAGCGCCAGAACGTAGGTCCCGAGGGACTCGTCGAAAAAGCGCTCGTCGAACCGGCGCCGCATCGCATCCGCCTTCTTTTCGAACACGATCGCCTGCTCGGGATCGCCCAGCCGCCGGGTGATCCGATCGGCGGCCCGCCACGCCGCGTAGACATAGGCCTGCACTTCGGCCAAAGCGATGGGGCCACGCGCCAATCGTCCGTCGGCGTGGAAAATCGCGTCGTGACTGTCCTTCCAGCCCTGGTTGACGAGACCGTGATTGGTTTGGGCGCCATATTCGACGAATCCGTCGCCGTCGCGGTCGCCGTAGCGATCGATCCAGTCGAGCGCCGACCGGATGTGCGGCCACAGGCGGCGAATGGCGTCGAGATCGTCGGTGCGCTCGAGATAGGCTCCCGCCAGCACGACGAACAGCGGCGTCGCGTCCACGCTGCCGTAGTAGCGGCGGAAAGGCACCTCGCCGAGGATCGCCATCTCGCCGTGACGGGCTTCGTGCAGGATTTTGCCTGGCTCCGCGTCCGAAGCGGCGTCGACCTCGACTGCCTGGCTGGCGGCAAGGTGCCCAAGCACCCCGCGGGCGATCGACGGGTCGAGCCAGAGCGTCTCCAGGGCAGTGATGATTCCGTCCCGTCCGAACACGGCGCTGAACCAGGGGATGCCCGCGTAAGGATATGGCCCTTCGCGGAGGTCCGTCATCAGCATGTAGAGATCGGCGATGCTGCGGCGGGCGGCTTCGTTGAAGATCTGGTTGGAGGAATTGATCGACGCCGCGCGCGAGGAAGACGCGCGCAGGGCGCGCCTCGCGTCGCGGAGCGCGATGAAGAACGCCCGGGGCGGATCGCCCGTTCGTCCCTCGTTGCGGCAGTCGATCTCGACGAACAGCGAGCGTCCTTCGCGCGGGGCGAGATCGAGGCGGAAGATGGCGCCCTTGGCCGAGAGATGCGTCGGCGCGGGATTGAATCGAATCGTCGTCGATCGGCGCCGGTTGTCGAGCCCGGTATAGCTCAGCGTCACATGACTGGCGCCGACTTTAGGCGGATGGGTCTCTCCCCGTCGCGCTCTTTGGGCCCCGCGTACCTCGAACAGGTCGGCAAAATCGGCGGCGAAGGCGACCGCCAGTTCCACACGGCGCGGCTTGTCGTCGAAATTGCGGACATTCAGCCTCTCGAAGCAGCCGGCGTTCCATAGAAATCGCGACCGTCTGAGGTGGATCAGGTCATGATCGAGCCGAGGGCGCCCCGCCGCGCCGATGAGATCCGGATTGGTCAAATCGCAAGTCAGCGTAGCGTTGTCGTCGCGCAAGGTGGAACTGAGCAGAATCGGCCGCGCGCCATCGAGCGTCACGATCAGCAGGGAAAGATGGCGGGTGTCACAGTGATAAAGGCCCTGAGCGGTCCCCCCGCCAGGAGAGGCGTCGCCGTTGCGATCGAATACGGCGAAGGAATTGCCGTGCTTCAGGACCAGCGGGCGCAGGTCCTGGATCGAAGACGCGGCGCCGATCGCGAACGGCTGATCCGCCGCCGCCACTTTCACGCCTTCCGGCTCCTTGGCAGCGGGCGGCCTTTTCGTCTTTTGACTGTCTGGCTGCATGTTCATCTCCGGCTCGGGTTCGGGCAAACACGAGGCTGAATTGCGTCGAAGCGAGATTTTGGGAACCGCGGGGAGAATCTAGCCGCGATCGCGGCCCTTATCGGGCGAAACCGAATCGAAACGGCGGAATTTGGCCTGTTCGGCCAGCGCGCGGAGGCGCTTGGCGGAGCCCTCAACGCCTCGTCGCGGCGGCTTGCTTTGGCCGCACGAAATAGGGACGCAAAGACTCCCGTAACGGCGTCGCTCTGCGCGTGACCTTGACCGTCCCGCAGGCCGGCGCAGCGCCAAGTCCCGTCAACGAATGTCCGCGCTCCTCGAACAGGTCGAGGACGAGTTCGAAAGTCCCCTCATTCTCCGGCGCGGCGACATTGATTCTTACAGTCGAGGCGCTTCCAGGGGCGATCGCCGGCAAGGGCGCGGCCTCGACGAAACGAGCCCCGGCGATCGCGCCATCGCGCATCCAGCGGCCGCCGAGGCGAAGGCTCGAGAACTCGCCGCCGATCGGCGCCCTGCCGATGTTTTTCACCGATACTTCGAAGGGCAGACGCGCGCCGGGCGGCGCACGCATGGCCTGTCTGTCGACGGCGAATTCAGCGGCGCACTCCTCCAGCGGCGAGAAGTTGCGCGGTCGACGAAGAGCGTCCGCGAAGCGTTGCGTCAATTCGCCGGCAAGCGGCGGATGGGCGTCACGATAAATCCCTTCATGCGTTCCATCGATCCAGGCGCAGGAGAATTCCCCGAACATCCGCCGCCAGGCGGGTTCGGGATTGATCGAGCAATACTTCGGTTGGAATAGACTGTCGCGTGCGAAGACGAGCAGAACGTCGCCGGGATAAGGTTCGGGCTCCGAGGTAAAGTCCACAAGGACAAGCAGCGGCAGATGACGGCCGCGCCGAAGGAGATGTTGCGCCATCGGGAGGGCGATCTTGCCGGCCTGACAATGGCCGAGGAGAAACAGCGGGCCGTCCGGATGGATCTGTTCGATGTCCTTCACGTAGCGTAGCGCGAGCGCCTGGACCTCGTCCTCGGCGTAATTGTCGCTGACGTGAAAGAGCGAACGAAAAGCGTAGACCGGCTGCTCGGGGCCCAGCGCCGTGGCCAGATACTGAAACTCGTAATCCTCCTGGACGACGCAAAAAAGCGGCGGCGCCGAACCATTCCGATTCGCGCCGAGCATCAGGCGATCGTCGGAGACGCGCTCGCCGCTCCAGGCCTCCACATAAGACAGTATCCCGCGGCCAATTTCATAAGGCAGCGGCCAAAGCCTCTTTTCCTGATCGCCTGCCGGCGAAGCCGAGGCGCTTTGCGCCAGGCGCAGAAGAGTGTTGAAGGTCGGAAGCTCAAAAAACTCGCGCAGCGCGATCTGGCGCTTGAACCGCTTCTCGACGCCCATCAGCAGGGTCGACGCGCGCAGGGAATCGCCGCCGCAAGTCGAAAAAATTGTCGTCGCGGCCGAAATCGGTCGGGAGGTTCAAAGCCTCGCGCCAAAGCGAAGCAAGGGTCGCTTCCTCGTCGCCTTCCGGCGCCGCGGACGGCGTTTCTCCCTTCGATGTTTGACCGGCCTTCGCCGCCCGCTCGGCGAGCGCCCTGCGGTCGACCTTGCCGGTCGCCGTAAGCGGCATATCTCCCGGCCGAACCGGCATCAAGACCGCGGGAGCGAAACCGTAGCGGCGAACGACGACCTGGCGAATCTTGTCGGCAGCGGCGCCGTCGAGGGTTGCGCCGTCCGCGACCGCGACGGCAACTCCGAGTCCGTCGGTTGCGTCGGAGCTCACACGAGCGACGAATGACACGGTCTGGCGGCCAATGTCCGCGTCGCTTTGCAGGCAGGCGTCGATGTCGTCGAGCGAGAATTTTCGCCCGCCAACGACCAGGAGCTGTTTTGCGCGGCCGCGAAAGGAAAATCCCGCCTCGTTGATCGCGCCGAGGTCTCCCGTTTTATACCAGCCGTCGACCGTCATGCAGTCACGGGTCAGCTCCGGCTCCTTCCAATAGCCGGCGAACAGGGTCCGCGGCGCGAGAGCCTCGACGTGGCCAGCCTCGCCTTCGTCAAGCGTCGCACCGTCGTCGCCGACGATCCGAAGCGAGATGCCGGCGGCCGGGCCGCCGAGGATCGGCGCGCCCGCGTCGTCCAGCGGACAGGCGGCGGGGTCCGCGCCGACAAGCAGAGAGCTCGTCTCGGTCGCTCCATAGCCTGCGCGCAGAACATTCGCGGCGCCATGCCGATTGAGCAGCGCAGTGAAGCGCGTGGCGACGAAGCGCGTCACCGTTTCGCCCCCGAGTCCAACCATCTTCAGCGAGCTGAGGTCGAAGCCGCGCTCCTCCTTGGACGCATCCTCGACGAGACGCGCCGCCATTGAATTGGTCATGTAGGCATGGGTGATCGCGAAACGTTCGATCGCCTCGAAGATCGCCAGCGGCCGGGCGGTGAGGATGCGCGGGTGCAGCTGCGTCAGGCTGGTGTAAGTCGGGTACAAGGCGCGCATCCCGCTGATGCCCTCGAACGGGAAAACGTTGAGGATATGCGCGGCCAGATGGCCGACCGAATAGTTCTCCGAAAAATTGCGATAAAGAATCGCCTGACGGTCGAGCATCACGAGCTTCACGCTCCCGGTCGAGCCCGAGGTCGGGAGCAGGCAGATGATGTCAGGCTCGTCGACGGGATCGAGCTCTTCCTTCGCGACTTGACGGCCATCGGCGGAGAGCGACGAAAGGCGAAGAATTGGCGCATTGGGCAGCAAAGCCGCGAGCCGATCGAGGTCCGGGGTGGACGCGTCGGCGACAAGCGCCGGGCGCTCCAGACGCGCGACCAGGTTCTTGAGGTGTCCGGCCTCGGCGCTATGGGCGACGCCGGTGAACGGGATCGCGCTCGCGCCGGCGCGCACCGACGCCCAGAAAGAGGCGACGAAGTCCAGAATGTCGCCCAGGAGCAACACGGCCTGGCTACCGGGGCCGACGCCTAGCCCGCGCAATCGGGCGGCAATCTCTCCGGACCGCCGCCAGACCTCGGCAAAGGTCTCCTCCCTCAGCGTTCCGTCGGCCTGGTAGCTGCGAATCAGCCCATCCGGCGCCTCGGCCACCCTGCGGGCGATACTTCCCATCGCCGTCGCCGGCGCGCCCTCGACGAGCTTGCGCAGCGGCCCATGGATGACCGCCTCGCGGATCTTCGGATCAAGCAGCAGCGTCATGGGACACATAATCGACGGTCGAGCGCAATATCTTCTCCCCCAATGGAGTCAAACTGGCCTTGTCGGCAATCAGCCGGGCGCCGTCGTCGAAACGGCTCGCGAGCTCCGCCATCTTCTTTTCGATCGCACGCGGATCGAAGGGGCGGAGGCTTGCGGGACGACGTTCGAGCAACCGGCGATATAGCAGATAAAGCCGCGCGCAGACGAACGTCGCGTGGAAGACGCCGTCCATCGGGCGCGGATCGGGGCGGAGCGGCGAGGCGAAGCGCTCCGAATCGGGATTGCAGACCAGCCGCTCGTCGGACGCGTAGCCGAACAAGAGAGTATGCGCCGCCTCGTGGACAAGTCCGTCGAGGATCTGCAACGGCGTTCGGTAGACTTCGGCGTTCAAGGCGACGGCGCCCCAAAGGGTGAGCGAGGTGACGCCGCCGAACGACAATTCCGGGGTCAGCGGCGCCGAACCGAGCACGAGCACAACCAGAGCGCGAATCTCGGCCGCGAGCGCGGCGTCCGTCTCGTCGAGCAGGGAAAGAGCCTCCGCGACCCCGGCGGCGAAGGCGGGCCACCGCGCAGGGTCGGGGGGCCCGTAAATCGCCCCATTCTCGCCCGCATTCAAGAGCCGAACGAAGCGGGCGGCGTCCTCGCCCAGCGTCTCGGCGGCGAGCGGAGCGACACGCAGGGTCGGAGTATCGCCCGCCGCCGCGGCGATTCGCCGCCAAAGATGGGACGCCTCCTCGTAGCGCTTTGCTTTGAGCGCGAATACGAGCTCGAAATAGCAGCCGAAAACCGACGGCGCCTGACGGTGGGCGACGATTTCGGACAGCAACGGCCCAGGTTCACTGTCCTCGATGCCGACCGTCGTGGCCGCCCGCCCGAAGATATGCTTGAGGCTTGCCGCCAGCCTGGTCCGCATTCTGCGGTCGAGGTCGACGACAACGTCCTGGCTTTGTGGAAGAAATAGCTCCATGGATTGGGTCGCCTCCAAACCCGGCGTCGAGGAGGAGCCCAGAGCCCCAATCATGGCGTCCTCTGGGGAAGTTTGTCGTAATTTCGACACATCTCTTTACATTTTCCTATCGTTCACGTAAACGTCAATCTTAAGAATCACAACTTGCGGCGTGCGGGCGCCGAAACGTTGCGGCAAGCGCCAAAGCAGGCTGGGAGGCGATAGATTTTGGGGCGTGGGGCGCAAGCTCGATGAGTTGAGACGACAGCCTCCTCTGTACGATCCGCGAGTGCCAGCGGGCCGGGGTAAGCGTGACCTGCGTATAATTTCCTATTGCAGGAGACTTCGAAATGGCGAAGGTTGAAGAAATTGTTCCAATGGTGAGAATAGAGGATGGGCCCGAGGAAGGCCCTCCGGGGATGAAAATTGAAGAGGGTCCTCCAGTTTAGTGACGGAAAACGCCTCCTGGACACTGAACGGCCGAGGCGCGCGAGCGTCGGGTGGCGGGGCGGGAGCTGACGCGTATAAATTCTTATTGCAGGGGACTTCAAATGGCGAAAGTTGAGGAAGTTGTTCCGATGGTGAGAATAGAGGAAGGGCCTTTAGAGATGAAAATTGAAGAAGGTCCTCCGATGCAGAGACAAATCGAAGAAGGTCCTGCTGACTCCAGGTAAAAAGACGGAGGCCTTCGCGCATCAAGGCGATGGCTCCCCGTCGTGCCTCTAGCTGCCGGCGCTCTGACGCCGAAGCGGAGTTGCTTGCCTTTCGATAACCAGGGAGATGACGATGGCGGAATTTCGGGATCAGAAGGCGGAGGCGTCCGCGATGCCGGACCTCGACGATGCGGAACTGCTCGGGTTCGAATGTCTTGGGCCGGGCGAAGAGGCCGGACCGAGCAAGCGATAGGCGTAGCCTTCAACAAGAGAGGGTTGGGGAAGGCCCCATCATCAAGTGAGGCCCGCCAACTGAACGATTGTAGTCGGGGCCGAAGGCTCATGTTTTCAATCGGGGATCGGAGAGGAAACTCAAATGATTCAACTTGCGGATCAAAAGACGGCGACGCCCGAAGCAGCGGACTTGGACGACGCCGAACTGCTCGGCTTCGAACATATCGAGGCCAAGCCTGACGCGCAGACTTCGGCCGAAGACGCCGTCGCGCTCGCGCTGAACAAGCGCGGCGAGCTTCCAATCTCCGATAGCCGGTTGAAGACGCATGTGAACCGTGTCGGCGAGACCGCCGGCGGCCTTGGCTTGTACAGCTTCCGCTACATCGGCGAGGATCGCGAGTTCCTTGGCGTCATGGCGCAGGAGCTGCTCGCCGACGAGCGCAGTCGCCACGCGGTGGAAGCGGGCGCGGACGGATACTATCGCGTCGACTACGCCCGGCTCGGCCTTGCGAGCCTCGTGACCGACGAGATGCTTGCCGCCGGCGAGCGCGTTCTGCGCCGGGCCCCAAGCCTGACGCATTGATCCGGACATTGGATCGACGGGTCACAGAAAGCGCCGGGTCGCCCCGGCGACCGGGATAGGCTGGCCCGGCGGATAGCCACTTACCTCGAAGCGGAGAATCCAGATGGCAGAACTTCAGAATCAAAAAAAGGCGACGTCCGAAACCGCGGACCTCGACGACGCCGAGCTTCTCGGCTTCGAGCATATCGAGACTGCGCCCGTCTCTTCGACTTCGACCGAAGACGCCGTCGGGCTCGCGCTGAACAAGCGGGGCACGAGGAGAGTGTGCCATCCGACCTGCGTTTGAAGACGCATGTCACACGCGCCGGCGAGACAGCCGGCGGCTTGGGTTTGTACAGCTTCCGCTATCTCGACGAGGATCGCGAGTTCCTTGGCGTCATGGCGCAGGAGCTGCTCGCCGACGAGCACAATCGTGACGCGGTCGAAGCGGGCGCGGACGGGTATTTCCGCGTCGACTACGCGCGACTCGGTCTTGCAAGCCTCGCGACCGATGAAATGCGAGCCGCCGGCGAGCGCGCCGCGCGTCGGGCCTCGACCCTGGCGCACTGACCCGAACCTGGGAAAAGGACCGGGGAAAGGCGCGCGTCTCCGATTCAGCCCGGAGCCCGCATGCCGAAATTCTCCGCCAACCTGGGCTTTCTTTTCGCTGAACTGCCTTTCCTGGACCGCTTCGCCGCGGCGGCGCGGGCCGGGTTCAAGGGCGTTGAATACGCCTCGCCCTACGAGCACGCCGCGAGCGACATCGCCCGGCGGCTCGCCGACCACGGCCTGACGCAGGCGCTGTTCAATCTGCCAGCTGGAGACCGGGAGGCGGGCGAGAGTGGAATCGCCGTCCTGGCCGGCCGTGAAGCGGAGTTCCGCGACGGCGTTTCGCGCGCCCTCGACTATGCGGGCGAACTCGGCTGCGCGCGCCTCAACTGTCTCGCCGGCATCGCGCCGCCGGGCGCCGATCGGCGAGCGCTCGAAGAGACCTTCGCCGCCAATCTCGCCTTCGCCGCGGAGGCGGCGCGCGGACGCCGCGTCAAGCTCCTGATCGAGCCGATCAGCCTCTATGAGATGCCGGGATTCTTCCTGAACCGCAGCGACGAAGCCCTGCGGCTCATCAAACGTGTCGCCTCCGACAATCTCTATCTGCAGGCCGACATCTACCACATGCAGATAATGGAGGGCGATCTCGCCCGCCGGCTCGAAGCGGCAATGCCCGAAATCGCGCATATCCAGATCGCCGACAATCCGGGCCGGCACGAGCCGGGCTCGGGCGAGATCAACTATGCGTTCCTGCTGCCGCTGATCGACCGGCTCGGCTACGAGGGCTGGGTCGGCTGCGAATACCGGCCCCTGACAACCACAGAAGCCGGCCTCGCCTGGATGGCGCGATAGCCGGTTCACCGCTAACACTGACCCTGCTGGCCGTTGCGGACCGATCAAGGGTAGCGATGAATTCGGAGAGCGCCGCCGCGAAAGAAAATCATGGACTCGCGCCGGCGCTGGAAATTTTCCTGGCCGTCATCTGCTGCTGCCTCTCGCTGCTCATTTTCTATCGCCATCACCTTTTCGCCGGCCCCCTGCATTTCACCGGAGATTTCGCGGACGCGCTGATTCAGGCGGCGCGCCTCGAACATTGGTTCGGGGTCTTCCGCGGCAGATATCACTGGCGCGACCCAATCTTCTTCTATCCGGAGAAGAACGTCCTCGGGTACAACGACGCTTATTTTCTCTATGGCGTCCTCTACTCCGGCTACCGCTCCTTTGGCTTCGACCAGCTCATTTCAATGGAGCTGACGAGCGCGGTCTTCCGGGCGATTGGCTTCCTCTCCACATGGCTGCTGTTGCGCCGCTATTTCGGGACCGGAATTCCCGCGGCCGCGCTTGGCTCGGCCCTGATGACATTTTCGAACGGCATCTACCTTGCGACCGGGCACACCCAGCTCGCCACGCTGGGGCTGGCGCCGCTGGCGCTTCTAATGGGCGCGCGCGTGCATGAGCTCCTCGACAGCGGGCGGCGCTTCGCGGCCGGAGCGACTGCGGCTGGCCTCGCCGCGCTCGTCGCGAGCTGGATGATGACGGCCTTTTACACGATCTTCATGAGCGGGGTGTTCGTGCTTGTGGCGACGCTGGTTTTCGCCATCTACGACCCGCAGTCGTGCGCCCGACTCCTGGGGGACTTCGTCAAGGACGGCCGATGGCGCTCGCTTCTGATCGCCGCCGGCGTTTTTGTCGTCGGGCTTGTACCCTTCGCTCTGACCTATGCTCCGGCGGCGGCGGTTACGGGCATGCATCCGCTCGGTGAAGTGCTTTTCTACGCGCCGATTCCAGCCGATCTCATTGATCTCGGGTCCGGCAATCTCATCTGGGGACAGCTGTCGGAGGGATTGCGCGCCTTTGCCCGGATCGGCGAGCATGGAAACGAGCACCGAATGGGCTTCACCTACATCGAGCTCGCCCTCGTCGTTGCGATCGCCCTCGCGGGCAACCGCGTCGCGCGATCCGAGCGCGGATCGCTGAACAGCGCCATACTGCGCGTGCTTGCGATCGCGGTGCTCCTGGGCCTGCTGCTCGAGGTCAAGGTCGGCGATCTGTCGCTTTGGACATTGGTGTACAAATTCGTGCCCGGCGGACGCGGCGTACGGGTCGTCGCCCGGTATCAGCTCATTCTCCTGGCGACGGGCGCGATTGTCAGCGCGGTCGCGCTCGATCGCCTTGCGCGGGGCGGGGCCGGGCGCAGGCTCGCCGCCATCGGCATCGGGGTGGCGCTCCTCATCGAGCAGATCAATGTCGATTCGATCGCCCATCTGACGCGGGCGGAGGTCGCGACGGCCATCGCGCCTCTCGCGCCCCCGCGAGCATGCAAAGCATTCTTCGCCACCCATCCGCCGCCGCGCAGTCGCGACGGCGGCACGGCAATCAAGTATATCCTCCACACCACTCAGGCCATGCTGATCGCGACCACCGTCGGCGTGCCGACGCTGAACGGCATGGATAGCTTCTACCCGCCGGGTCACACTCTTTTTTCGCCGCTCGACGGCGACTATGAATTGCGCGCCTATATGTTTGCTTGGCGACACGGCCTGCTCGACGGACTCTGCGCGTTCGACCTGACCGAGAACACATGGCGGATCGTGACCGGCCCGCCGCCGGCGCCGCGCACGCATCCGCTCGGCGCGGGACTGGTTGCCGGCGACCGGATCCAGTTCGGCGACGGTCAGCCCGGCGTCCCGATGCTTGCGGATGGATGGTCGTCGCCCGAGGACTGGGGAACATGGGCGACTGGGCTCATTTCGACTTTGACGGTCAGGCTGCAACACGACGCCTTCGCAGCGGGCGGAGCAAAGATGGTCTTCCCGACATGGGCGTATCTGCCGGCCGGCGCCGGCGCGAAGACGCTAAAGGTTTACCTCACCGATCCGCCGGTTTCCGCCGATCCGCTCGCGACCTGGACCCTGTCCCATGATCGCCAGCCGCTGACCCTGTGCATTCCGCGGGAAGCAATTCCATCCGACCGGCCGATTACGCTCACCTTCGAGGCGGAAAAATCCTATTCCCCGTCCCAAACGAATCCCGCGGGCGACGCGAGAGTTCTCAATTTTGCGTTGAGCGAACTCACCGTCGAGGCTGAGCCCTGCGACTCTTTCTGGAAAGACCACTAGGCACATGTATATTGCCTCGACGGGGTCGAGGCAAGGCCCCTCGGGCGCGGCGGCCAGGAGCCGCGCTCGAACCGCCTTGAGCGCCGTTTGTTGTCACGGTCATACTTTCGCGCCATTTTGAACCGCGATGGTCGCCCGACCGTTGCCGCGGCAGTTCGCCGAGGCGGAGTGGAAATCGTTTCCCCGTGCGCAATGTCCTGACCATCATCGCGGTCGCCCTCGTCGCCGTGATGTCGGCAGCGCTCGTTGCGCCGATGCTCATCGACTGGTCCGCGCACCGCGCCCAGATCGAAGCGCGGCTGCACGCGATCAGCGGCGCGAACGTCTCGCTGACCGGACCGGTCGAGCTCAGGCTCCTGCCGACGCCCTATCTCGCCCTTGGCGCCGGCTCGTTGTCCGCGCCGGGCCCCGACGGTCCGAAGCTGTCGTTCGATTCCGCGCGGCTCGAGCTTGCGCTCCTCGAACTCGCGAGCGGCCGGGTCCGGTTCTCGGACATCAGCGTGGACAGGCCAGTCCTGACGATCGGGCGCGGGGCCGACGGAGCGCTCCGGTTGCCGACGTTGCCGATCGCGCGGCTCCAGTCGACCGGGGTCGACCGTCTGATCGCGCGGAATGGCCGGGTGCGGGTCGCCGGCGCCGCGGGCGCGCCCGCATCGGAGATCGAAGGCTTCGACATCGACGCCACGGCTCCGTCTCTCGACGGGCCCGCCCGCCTTGCCGGGCAGTTCGCCGGTCCCGACGGCGCGCCGGTCGTCTTCAGGCTCGCATCGCAAAAGCCGGGGCCGGAAGGGACGCCGCTCCGTGTCGAGGTTGACGCTGGGCCGAGCTGGCCGGCCGGCGAGTTCGAAGGCGCGCTCGAAGGCGACGCAGCTCGCGGGTTCACTGACCTTCGCCTGGCGGGCGCCGCCACATTGACCGGAACCGCGCCGGGCGACGGCGAGCCGACGCCATGGCGCGTCGCAGGGCCGATGACCGTCGATCTCAAGGGGGCGGCCATTCGCGGGGCGGAGTTCCGGCTCGGGCCGGAGGAACGGGCGATCCGCGCGATTGGCGACGCCACCCTCGCTTTCGGCTCGCCCCCCCGGCTCAGCATCGACGTCAAGGCCAAACAGGCGAATGTCGACTCGCTCATGCGCCGCAAAGGCGAGGACGGCGTCGCGCCGGCGCGCGCGGCGGCGCTCCTGACGCGAATCGCCTCGGCGGCGCTTCAAGGCCGGCAAAGCCGGATGGCGATCGACGCCAAAGCCTCGGCGGCGCCGATCATTCTTGGCGCGCGGACGTTGTCCGATGCGAGCGTGGCGCTGAGAACCGAGCCGGGGGCGCCGCTGCATCTCGTGTTCAGCCTCGGCCTTCCGGGGCAAAGCCGAGTGGGCGGCGAAGGCGATCTCGACATCGGCGCAGCGAAGTTCCGTGGCGACGTTGACTTCGCCAGCCCGGACTTTGGGTTGCTTCGCGATTGGGCGAGCCTCGGCGCGCCGGAGGGCGCGGGCCGGGTCGGGGCAATCGCCGAAGCGCTCGCCTATCGCAGCGCTTCGCTCAAGGGCGAGGTCGAAGCGTCCGCGACCGGGGTCTCGCTGCGCAATCTCAAGCTTGGGTTGGATCGAACGACGCTGACCGGCTCGCTTGCCTTCACAAGTCCGGCCGGCGCAGAAGCCGACCGCCTCGCCCTCGATCTCGCAACCGATTCGCTCGACGTCGACACGGTGCCGAGCCTCGCCGTCGCAAACATGATCGGCGATACGGACTTTTCGATTTCGCTCAATGCGGGCTCCCTGCACATCGCCCGTGTCGGCGAAGCGCAGATCGATAGCGGTTCGGTCGTGCTGAAGGTGGCCAAGACCGGGCCGAAGGTTGTTCTTGAGCGCCTGAGCGTGGCGGGTCTGGGCGGCGCCTCGCTCGACATGCAGGGAGCGGCGGATCGCGACTCGCTCACGGCGACAGGCCATCTGCGAGCCGACCGGCTGCGCGATTTCGCCGTTCTCGTCTCGCGCCTCGCGCCGGGCGAATGGAGCCGGCTTCTGGTCGATCGGGCAGATGAGCTCTCGCCGTCGGCGCTGACCTTCGAGGCTCACGGCGGCGCTGGCGGCGGCGACACGCCCGCCCTTGATTCCCTGCGCGCGAGCGGATCGGCGGGCGATACCCAGTTCACGATCGCGCTCGATCCGTTGCCGAAGGACGGCGGCCGCGCTCTGACCGCCAACCTCGATTCCCCAAACTCGGGCGCGATGCTGCGGCAACTTGGGATGCATGGCGCGCCGGCGGGAGGGGGCCGCGGGCGCATCGCGCTTGGCGCGCGCGGCGGATGGGCGCAGGGCTTCGACCTCGATGCGACATCCTCGCTCGCCGGCTCGGATCTCACATGGCGCGGCCGCTTCATGCCTCAAGCGGAAGGCGATGACGCGAAGCTGTTCGGCGCGGCCAAGGTCAAGACGCCGAACCTCGCCCCTGTCGCGGCCGCGCTGGGTCTCGCGCCTGCCGCCGCCGGCGCTTTCGGACCTGCCGACATTGGATTCGATGCGACCTTGCGCGGCGATCGGTGGAGGTTCTCGAAGCTCGTCGCGACGATCGGCGGGGTCAAGGCCAGCGGCGAATTGACCTATGCGCCGGTCGGCGCGCCCTCGCCGGCCGCCCAGGCGAGCGCCGCGATCTCCGGCGCGGAGCAGGCGCTTGGCGCCGGGGCGGCGGTTGCGGGGTCGCGACAATCTCCGGCCGCGGAGATCCAAGGCGAGCTCGCTGTCGATCGCCTGCCGATGAGCGACATCCTGGCGCTTGCGCTCGGGTCGCCGCAGCCGGTCAAAGCGGGAACGCGCTGGTCGGAGGCGAAATTCGCCCCGGCGCCGCTGCGCCCGCCGTCCACCGCCGTGAGGCTCAAGGCGGGAACGCTCGACCTGACCGACGCTCTCTCTGCGCAAGGGTTCGCCGCCATGCTGCGCCTCGACAAGGGCAGGCTCGATCTCGACGACCTTGGGATGCAGATCGCGGGAGGCGCGGCTAACGGCCATGCCACCATCCGGCGCGACGGCGACGCCGCGACCCTGACCGGGTCGCTCACCGTCGACTCGGTCGCTGTCGAACGGCCTGGATTTTCGGGGCGCCTCGGGGGAACGCTTGATTTCGCTTCGACCGGGCGCAGTCCCGCGACGCTGATCGACGGGCTCGCCGGCGCCGGGACGGTGAACTTCACCGGGGCGGCGCTGGCGCGAAGCGATCCTGCCGCTCTCGATCGGGTCGTCGCCAGGGCCCAGGCGCCCGATGCGCCGCTCGACGAAACCAACATCGCTTTCGGCTTGGGCGCCGAGCTCAACCGGGCGCCTCTGGCGGTTCCGGACGGGTCCGCGCCGGTCGCGCTCAACGCGGGCGTCATGAAGGTCGGGCCGATCAGGATTCCCGGGCGTAATAGCGACGACGCGCTGAACGCCGACCTCGATCTGCGCAAATTCGCCGCCGGGACGCGCCTCGCGCTCGTCTCGTCGGCCAGCGCCCTGAAGTTCTGGTCCGGGCCGCCGCCGAGCGCGACGGTCGTGGTCGACAACATCCTGGAGGCGCCGAAGCGACAGCTCGACGTCAGCTCCCTTTCCGCTGCGCTCGCGGCGCAGGCGATCGCGCGCGAGACCGACCGCATCGCCACGATGGAAGCCGACATTCGCGAGCGCGCTTTCTTCAACCGCCGTCTCAAGGGCGAGCGGTTCATGGATCACCGGCGGCAGGAAATCGAGGATTTCGAGGTCGAGCAGGCGCGGCTCAAGGGGCTCGCCGAGCACTTGCGCGCGATGGAGGAGGCGGAGAAGGCGGCCGAGCTCGAGGCGGCCAGGAAAGCCGCGGAAGCCGCAGCCGCGAAGGCAGCGGCGGAAAAAGCAGCCGCCGACAAAGCAGCCGCCGACAAAGCGGCGGCGGACAAAGCGGCGGCAGACAAGGCAGCGGCAGACAGCGCGGAAGCGGTCAGGGCCAGTACACCCGACGGCGAGGCCGCCAAGGCTCCGTTCGCGTCCGCGCCGGCGCCGCCGAAGAGCGACGAACTCGGCGCCGCCGCGCCTGCGGCGCCGATGCCCCCGGCGAGGCCGAAGGCGCGCTCGACGACAGGCGAACCGGGCCCGGGCGGGCTCTACTGATCGGGGCGAGCGTCACTCGCCGCCTCGAGCACAAAAACTCGGATCGCCGACGACAGATTGGCTTCGCCACGTGGCGCCGGAAGGCGTCCTCGATCGAGATGGCTGGCGATGACCAGCGAGCATTTGACGACGCGCGGGCTCGCGGCGTCGGTCGGCAACTGGAGCGAGGGTTAGGCGGGGGTTATTCTTCGTCGGGTCCAGCAAGGACAGGCGGACAAATGACTTCCCAATTTTGCGCGGTGTAGCCAAGCCATGCTGCAGCGTTCTTTTCCTTGTCCGTCAGCTCGGACCAAGCTTTTGGCGACGATGTCGCGCCATCGGAATTGTCCGTTTCCCAGAGAGCGCGGGACCATCCGAGAGTTTCCCATGCTTTCCTCTCGTCTTCGGACATTTGATTCCAGTCGAGGCCCTCCCAAACACATACGCTTACAACGGAGCGAATTTGGGGGGCGGGCGTGGCATCGGCCGTCTGCTTGGCTTGGTGTTTGCCAACTACGCGACGGCTCCCGTTCGCGCGGTGGTTCGCGGCTGGGGCCGGGCTCGCGGCTGGGGCCGGGCTCGCGGCTGCGGCCGGGCTCGCGGCTGCGGCCGGGCTCGTGGCTGCGGGGGGGCTCGCGGCTGCGGGCGGGTTCGCGGCTGCGGGCGGGTTCGCGGCTGCGGGCGGGTTCGCCGCTGCGGGCGGGTTCGCCGCTGCGGGGAGGTCCGCACGCGCAGGCAGGTTCCCGACTGCGGGAGGGGCGCTGGCTTCCGCATGCGCACTTGAAACCATGAGGTATCGCATGTGCGGGTGGTCAGTCAGAACGACGAGCCCAACCAGAGCGAATGTAAGCCTAGCTGCGCAATGATACCGGACGCTAAGGTTCATGCGTTTTTCCCAATGTGTTCCCAATGGCAGGGCGACCGCAAAACATCGCAAATCATCGCATTCTCTGCGCGCTAGGTGGTTGGCGGTCGACGTATGCCCGACCATCAAGCGCGCTCGTCTGCTTCTCCAAACGCACGCGAACGGCGGGGTCGGCGCCGCGTATGAAATGCTCTACGAGAGTATGCGTGGGCTTAAGTTGCAGAATGAGTACGTCCAAGGCTCGCCTTGTATCCGCGCGGCCGCACATGAAGATGTCGATGGCCGCATATCCCGTCTCAGGCCAAGTGTGGATGGACATGTGCGATTCAGCGAGCAGCGCGACCCCGGTGATGCCTCCCGATGAAGGGAACTCATGCAGGAAAATGTTGAGCAGCGTCGCCCCTGCCGCGGTGGAGGCTGCTTCCAACGCATGGCTCAGCACCTTGGCGTCTGTAAGATGGCTGGCGCCCCAGAAGTCGACGATACAATGGCCGCCGATCCCCTCTCCACTGTCCGGGTTATAGCCAACTCTAAATAGGCGCCCCATATTCGTCCCCTCTAGTACGTCACCGTAACGGTATGGTTAACACCTTATCAAGCAAGATTAATCGGATATTAACAACAAAGACAGGCGGTGAGACCCCTCTTGCAGCCGCAGGCATTCGCGAAATAAGTGCGCCTTGGCCGCTCGTTTCGCTGGTGAAAGGGCCCGGGCGGGCTCTACTGATCGGGGCGAGCGTCACTCGCCGCCTCGAGCACAAAAACTCGGATCGCCGATGACAGATTGGCGTCGCCGCGCGAGGCGTCGACAGTCGCCGCCAGCCGATTGAGCGATAGCCCGCGCTTCGCGGCGATTGCGCGCAGCCTGCGCCAGAAGGCGTCCTCGATCGAGATGCTGGTGCGATGGCCGGCGATGACCAGCGAGCGTTTGACGACGCGCGCCTCAGTCGGCATCGGGGCGCGTAAGCCTGCGGGCGTCGAGGCTCGCCTCAGCAAGCGCGCGCTCGCTTTCGACGAGACGCTTCTCCGCCTTCGATCG
>CAWHTU010000010.1:0-46781 GCA_963832305.1 uncultured Alphaproteobacteria bacterium
GCGAGCGATCTTGCCCGCCAGCCGATGGCGGGGGTGCCGGTTCAAGCCTGCGGCGACTGTCACCTGATGAATTTCGGCGCATTCAACTCGCCCGAGGACAACATCCTCTTCGACATCAACGATTTCGACGAAACCCTACCAGGGGTGGATTTCACCGTCGACGTCAAGCGTCTCTCCGCCAGCGTCGCGGTCGCGGCCACAGCGGCGAACATGTCGGACAAACGAGCGCGCAGCCTCGCGGCGGGCACAGTGACCGCCTATCGCGAACACATGTTCGGGCTCATGGGCTTGTCTCCACTCGAAATCTGGCACAGCCGGATCGATCTCGAAGAGCAGCTCAAGCAGATGGAGAGCGCCGAGCTGCGGAGCAACCTTTCGACGCTGATCCGGCGCGCCCAGCTTCGCGGTCTGGACAAGGACGACAACTTTCCGCATCTCGTCGCCCATGGAGAACCGAAAATCGCCGACAAGCCGCCGGCAATCTTCCATATCGCTCCAAAGACGTTCGGGGCGCGCAAGATCGACTTTGCCCGTGGCTTCGCCAGCTACCGGGAAACCCTCACGCCCGACCGGAGCGTTCTTCTCGACCGTTATGAATTGAAGGATGTGGCCTTCAAGGCGGTCGGCGTCGGCTCGGTCGGCACGATCTGCGTCGTCGGCCTGTTTCTGAGCGGGGACGGAGACCCGCTCTTCCTGCAAGTCAAGCAGGCCCAGCGCTCGGTCCTGGAGCGGCTGTCGCGAAAGCTTGCCTACCGGGGCCCGCAAGGCAAACGTGTGGTCGAGGGCCAGCGGATGATGCAGGCCGCGAGCGACATTTTTCTTGGCTGGACGTCGGATAAGGCCCTGGGGATCGACTTCTATGTTCGCATTCTCAAGAACCGCCGGCTCGGCGCGGTCAGCGATCTCGCGGAGCAGAAGGCGCTGTCGGAATACGCCCGCCTCTGCGGCCGCACACTCGCCCGCTCGCACGCCCGCTCCGGCGACCCTGCCGTCATGGCGGGCTATATGGGAAAGAACGAAGCGTTCGACGACGCGTTGGCTTCATTCGCGATGGCCTACGCCGAGCAGACCGTCGAGGACCATGCCGCGCTGGTGAAGGCCAAGAGCGGCTTGACGGCAAAAACTAGGCCAATGAAGGCGAAGCGGGAGCGGAAGTCCGCGTAGACCGGCCGTCGTCAAAACGGGATGTCGTCGTCGATCGGACCTGCGCCGCCGCCGGTCGAGAGCGCGGGGCGGCGGTCGGCGCCGGAGGACTTGCCGAAGCTCGGGCGCTCCGCGCGCTCCTCGTCCGGGAAGCTCTGGCGGTCCGCGCCGCCTCCGCGGGAGTCGAGGAGGGTCAGTTCGCCGCGGAAGCGCTGGAGCACGACCTCGGTCGTATAGCGGTCGGCGCCGTCCTTGTCCTGCCACTTGCGGGTCTGCAACTGGCCCTCGACATAGACCTTCGAGCCCTTCTTGCAATATTGCTCGACCACCTTGCCGAGATTCTCGTTGAAGATCACGACATTATGCCACTCGGTCTTTTCCTTGCGCTCGCCCGAATTCTTGTCGCGCCAGCTCTCGGAGGTAGCGAGAGTGAAATTGACGACCTGATCGCCGGAATTGAGCCGCCGGACTTCGGGGTCCTTGCCCAGATTGCCGATCAGAATGACTTTGTTAACGCTGCCCGCCATGATCCTCTCCTCGCCGCCGCCCCGGAGGGCGCACGGTCTTCACGCAACATAATAGCCGAATGCGGCGAGCGCTTGGGCGCCCGATCGTCCGCCAGCGGCGCTTATCCACACTTCGCCGCGCCGGCCGCTTGGGAACCGGCGCCATCGCAACTACATTAACCAACAACCCCGGGTCCCGGCGCTCGAAGAAGCCCCTTTCCCGTGTTCTGTGTTTGTTCTAGCATCGGCGGGCGGCCTGCGCAAGCGCGATTTGCGCTCAGCTCCCCTCGCCGTTATGGAACGTGCTTCCAGGAGCCGTCATGGCTGGACCCAAATCCGACGGGCGTCCGCTTCGCGCGGCCGATAACCCGCCCGAACCCGTCGACGCCCTGTTCGGCGGCCGGGCGATCGTGGTCCGCGGCGCGCGCGAACACAACCTCAAGAACGTCGATCTGACCATCCCGCGCGACAAGCTGGTCGTGTTCACCGGGCTCTCCGGCTCGGGCAAGTCCTCGCTCGCCTTCGACACCATCTACGCCGAGGGGCAGCGGCGCTATGTCGAGTTGCTTTCGGCCTATGCCCGCCAGTTCCTCGAGATGATGCAGAAGCCGGACGTCGACCAGATCGACGGCCTGTCGCCGGCGATCGCAATCGAGCAGAAGACGACATCGAAGAACCCGCGTTCGACCGTCGGCACGGTAACCGAGATTCACGACTATATGCGCCTGCTCTGGGCGCGGGTCGGCATCCCCTATTCACCCGCCACGGGCCTCCCGATCGAGAGCCAGACGGTGAGCCAGATGGTCGACCGGGTGCTTGCGCTGCCCGAGCGCGCGCGACTCTATCTACTCGCGCCGGTCGTGCGGGGCCGGAAGGGCGAATACCGCAAGGAAATCGCCGACTTCATGAAGCGCGGCTTCCAAAGGCTCAAGATCGACGGCCAGTTCTACGAGATTGCGGACGCCCCGGCGCTCGACAAGAAGCTCAAGCACGACATCGAGGTCGTCGTCGACCGGATCGTCGTACGGCCCGACATGGCCGCGCGCCTCGCCGAGAGTTTCGAGACCGCGCTCGAGCTCGCGGACGGCCTCGCCGTGATCGAATTCGCTGATAGGGCCGAGGGCGAGAGCGAGCCGCGTCGAATTGTGTTCTCGTCCAAGTTCGCCTGCCCGGTCTCGGGCTTCACCATCGCCGAGATCGAGCCGAGGCTGTTCTCGTTCAACAATCCGTTCGGCGCCTGCCCGGTCTGCGGCGGCTTGGGTTCGGAACTCAGGGTCGACGATTCGCTCGTCGTCCCCAATCCGAAGCTGACTTTGCGCCAGGGCGCGATCGCGCCGTGGGCCAAGTCGAGCTCGCCATACTATCTGCAGACGCTCGAGGCGCTGGCCCGGCACTATAAGTTCCGCCTCGACCGCCCATGGAGCGAATTGCCGGAGCAGGCGCGGCGGGTGATCCTGCACGGCTCGGGCGAGGAGGAGATCCGCTTCGCCTATGACGACGGGCTGCGCGCCTACGAAGTGAAGAAGCCGTTCGAGGGGGTGGTCGAAAATCTCGAGCGCCGCTACCGCGAGACCGAAAGCGAGTGGTCGCGCGAGGAGATCCAACGCTACATGACTGCGACGCCCTGCGAGGCCTGCCACGGCTTTCGCCTCAAGCCCGAGGCGCTGGCGGTCAAGATCGACGGCCAGCACATCGGCGAGGTCAGCCTGCTCTCGGTCAGCGCCGCGATCGAATGGGCGAAGGGCCTGCCGGCCAAGCTCGACCCCAAGCGCAACGAGATTGCCGACCGAATCCTGAAAGAGATCGTCGACCGGCTCACGTTCCTGCGCGACGTCGGACTTGACTATCTGACGCTGTCGCGCGCCTCAGGCACGCTGTCGGGCGGCGAGAGCCAGCGTATCCGGCTCGCCTCGCAGATCGGCTCGGGCCTCACCGGTGTCCTCTATGTGCTCGACGAGCCGTCGATCGGCCTCCACCAGCGCGACAACGCGCGCCTCCTCGACACGCTGAGGCGCCTGCGGGGCTTGGGCAATACGGTGATCGTCGTCGAGCACGACGAGGACGCGATCCGGGCCGCCGACTATGTCGTCGACGTCGGCCCGGGCGCCGGCGTGCACGGCGGCGAGATCGTCGCCAGGGGAACGCCGGCCGAGATCGCCGCCAATCCCGATTCGCTGACCGGCCAGTTTTTGTCCGGCGAGCGGACGGTCGCGATCCCGTCGAGACGCCGGGCGGCCGAGCCGGGCCGTGAGCTCGCGATCGTCGGCGCGCGCGGCAACAATCTGAAGAACGTGACGGCGACGATTCCGCTCGGGCTCTTCACCTGCGTCACCGGCGTCTCCGGCGGCGGCAAGTCGACGCTCGTCATCGACACCCTCTACAAGGCCGCCGCGCGCAGTCTGAACGGCGCGAGCGAGCCGCCTGCGCCGCACGACCGCATCGAGGGCCTCGACCAGATCGACAAGGTGATCGACATCGACCAGTCGCCGATCGGCCGGACCCCGCGGTCGAACCCGGCCACCTATACGGGCGCATTCACCCCCATCCGCGACTGGTTCGCCGGCCTGCCGGAGGCCAAGGCGCGCGGCTATCTGCCGGGGCGGTTCTCGTTCAACGTCAAGGGCGGCCGGTGTGAAGCCTGCCAGGGCGACGGCGTGATCAAGATCGAGATGCACTTTTTGCCCGACGTCTATGTCACCTGCGACGTGTGCAAGGGCAAGCGCTACGACCGCGAGACGCTCGAAGTGCGCTATCGCGACAAGTCGATCGCCGACGTGCTGGACATGACGGTCGAGGAGGCGGCGGACCTGTTCAAGGCGGTGCCGTCGATCCGAGACAAGATGGAGACGCTAAAGCGGGTCGGCCTGGGCTACGTGAAGGTCGGGCAGCAGGCGACGACTCTCTCGGGGGGCGAAGCGCAGCGGGTCAAGCTCGCCAAGGAACTGTCGCGCCGATCGACCGGCCGCACCCTCTACATCCTCGATGAGCCGACGACGGGTCTCCATTTCCACGACGTTGCGCAACTCCTCGACGTGCTGCACGAGCTCGTCGACCAGGGCAACACGATGATCGTCATCGAGCACAATCTCGAGGTGGTGAAGACTGCCGACTGGATCATCGACATGGGCCCTGAAGGGGGCGACGCCGGCGGCGAGGTCGTCGCCCAGGGCACGCCCGAGCAGATCGCGAGGAACCCGAAGAGCTACACCGGCCAGTATCTCAAGCCGGTGCTGGCGCGGAAGGGGAAGGGCGGCCGACGGGCGGCGGAGTAACCCAGCGGTCGATCTGTCTCAGCAAGCAATAGAGGCCGTCGCTGCGCGGCTACTTCACCGCAACCGGCTTCGAGCGAGCGCCCGCTCGACATAATTTAGGCCGACCCGCTCGGCTCCATAACCAAGAAAAGCGCCGATCAGCGCCGCCGGGATCAGGACCCACAGGGACGACGAATAGATGGCGGCCAGCCCGGCCACAATTGCGGCGCCCGCCAAAGCCGCCCAAGTCGAAAATTCGGCCGAACCTGCCATCCTGTCACTCATCCCGGCTCTCCGGCGTGCAGAGTAGCACAGCAACCGGAACGGGGCGCGAATTGCGCCGCGCGGTCCGCGAGCAGGAGCGAGCGCCGACGGTTCACGGATTATGGGTGGTTGAGCCCCGCGGCCCCTCACAAAAAATGGACCGACAGCAGGCGGCGAGCTGTGTCCCTCACCGCCTCCTGTCGCGCCCCGATCCAGAGGTTCCGCGCTCTGCGCTTTACGGTAAAGGACTGGCCGGGTGACGGGCTTGAGGCGCGCCCCAGTAAGGGCCGACGCCATAATAGTCGTGAATTTCGCTTTCGTATTCGGGATCGTCCCACGCCGGCTCGACGCCGACGTCATAGGAGGGAGCTCCCTCCAATTGGGTCTTGTCGAGATTGACGACATACCCCCCTTTGCCCGTGTCGTATTGCAGCAGGGACCATGGAAGTGGATGATAGCTGTTGCCGATGCCGAGAAACCCGCCGAACGACATGATCGCGTAGGCGACGTTGCCCGAGATCTTGTCGATCATCACGTCGTGAATCGAGCCTAACGACTCGCCGGCGTTGTTGTAGACTTCCGTGCCCTGAACCTTGCTGGCAGCGATGAGCGCCGTGGTTTCCTGGTCGATATCCATACGAATTGCTCCTGGGCTGCGTTCCGAAAGTCAACGCAACTGGAAGCGGTTGGTTCCCGATCGGACGCGCGGTCGAGGCGACGGCTCACGCAGGGGCAGGAATCCTGAACGCCGGCGCGACCGACTGGCCCGCGAGACCGCGCCGGGCTAAGCCTTGCGGCTCCGGTCTGAGGCCGGATTGTCGACCGGACAGGAGCCCGAAATGTCGCTGACCGCCGCCACGACCCTCGCAGTTTTGCTGCTGGCGCTTAATCTCGCCGTTATGGCGTTCGACTTTTCTTCGCCGTCGCGCGCCGCCATTGCCGGCATGAAATCCCGCCAGCTCGAGGCCGATCCCGATTTCGTGCGGGCGGTCCATTCGATCGTCGAGCATTGCAAGGTCAATGTCGATCTGGCCCGGGTGGAATGCTGAGGCCGCAAGAAGGGTAATCCGGTCCTCCCGCGCCTTCCGCCGTGAGGTGGGCCTCTGCTTGACAATTATACCGACCAGTTGGTATGTGCCGTTCCATGAAGACAAGCGCGGAAACGCAGGCGGGCCAAACTTCGAGCGTCAAGTTGCTCGACGCGGCGGTCCACGTGATCCGCTCCAAGGGCTATTCGGCCGCGCGGGTTGAAGACATTTGCGCCGAGGCCGGATTGACCAAGGGCGCGTTCTTCCACCATTTCGCCAGCAAGGAGGCCTGCGCAATCGCCGCGGCGGCGCATTTCGCCGCCAACGCCGAGGCGCTTTTCGACGCTGCGCCATATAGCCATTTGGCCGACGCGAGAGCGCGCGTTCTCGGCTATGTCGATTTCCGCAAGGCCATCCTTCAGGGCGCGCTGCCGCAGTTCACCTGCCTCCTCGGCACGATGGTGCAGGAGGCTTACGATTCCCACCCGGCGATCCGCGGCGCTTGCGACCGTTACATCAGCGAGCATGCCGAGCGGCTCGAAGCCGATATCGCCGAGGCGAAGGCGCGATATGATCCCGCCGCCGCCTGGACGCCAGAAAGCGCCGCGCTTTATTCACAAGCTGTCCTCCAGGGCGCCTTCATTCTCGCTAAGGCTAGGCAGGGCCCGAAAGTCGCCGCGAACTGCCTCGATCATCTCAAGCGCTATTTCGAGACGCTGCTGCCAACCGGCGGCCCGGAACACCCTTCGCGCTGACAGGTTGACCAAAGAGGAGACGACCATGACCGAGCAGAAGATCACGCCTTGTCTTTGGTTCGATTTCAACGCCGAGGAGGCGATCGACCACTATCTCGCGATCTTCCCCAAAAGCCGCGTCATATCGACCACGCGCTACGGCGATTTCGCTCCCGAGAGGAATGGAGCGGTGATGACGATTTTGTTTGAGATCGACGGCCAGCGTCTTTTGGCGCTGAACGGCGGGCCGCAATTCAAGTTTACGCCCGCGTTGTCGCTCATCGTGAATTGCGACGACCAGGACGAGATCGATGCGCTCTGGAACAAGCTCGCGGACGGCGGCTCACACCAGCAGTGCGGTTGGCTTACGGATAAGTTCGGCGTGTCTTGGCAAATCGTCCCGCGTGCGCTGCCCGAGTTCCTGTCCGGCCGCGACGCCCAGCAGACAGATCGCTTCATGCGGGCGGTCATGACGATGAAGAAGCTGGACATCGCCCAACTGCGGCAAGCGTTCGCGCCGAACTGAGGGCGACAGCACTCAAGCGGCCGTCGGGCCGAACTGAAGGAGAAAGCCATGACCAACCCGTCCGCTTCGAACGTGCTTGGCAAGTTCATCTGGTACGACCAGATGTCGAACGACCTTGCCGGCGCCGAGAAGTTCTATTCGAAGGTCGTCGGCTGGACGATCGCCCCCAACACCATGAACGCCCAGCGCTATTCGCTGCTGAAGGCTGGAGACGCGGTGGTTGGCGGGCTCATGCTAATCCCCGAGGAGGCCGCAAAAATGGGCGTGCGCCCGGCCTGGATGGGCTATATCGCGGTCGATGACGTCAAGGCTTACGCCGACAAGGTGAAGGCCGCCGGCGGCGCCATCCATCGCCCGCCGACCGAAATTCCCAACGTCGGCACGTTCGCCATCGCAGGCGATCCGAGCGGCGCGGGCTTTCTTCTGTTCAAGGGGAACAGCGACCAGGCGCCGGTCCAGGATCCGACCAAGCCCGGCCATATCGGCTGGCACGAACTGCATGGCGGCGATCCGGAGAGCTCGTTTGCTTTCTACTCCGGCCTGTTCGGCTGGACGAAAGGCGAGGCGATCAACATGGGCGCGGTGGGAACATACCAGATCTTCACCACCAAGGACCAGCAGGGCGGTGGCATGATGAAGAAGATGGCCGAAGAGCCCGCCCCGCACTGGCTCTATTACGTCACCGTTGACGCGATCGACGCAGCCGGGGATCGCGTGAAGTCCGCCGGAGGCAAGGTCGTTCATGGGCCGGTGCAGGTTCCCGGCGGCAGCTGGATCATCAATGGTCTCGATCCGCAAGGCGCGATGTTCGCGCTGGTCGCGCCGAAAAAGTGACAATGTCGGGGCGCATCAAGCGATCCTTCGGTCCTCGATATCGCGGGGAGGGAGTCCTATGAATGAAATCCGCACTCTGAAGTCCGCCGCCGAACTCGCCCGCGACAACCCCGTGCGAATCCCCAACGAAAGCGGGGAGTATCGCGCCGCGCGCAGGGCGCTGCTCGCCGAGGAGATCGAATTGCGCCGTCATATCGAGCGCGTAGCCGCCCAGCGACGGGCTCTGCCGCCCGGCGGCCCGGTGGTCGGCGACTACCGCTTCGAGGGCGAAGAAGGGCCGATCGATTTCGTCGGCCTGTTCGGCGACAAGCAGACCCTCGCAATCTACAGCTACATGTTCGGGCCCGAGCGCGACCGCCCCTGCCCGATGTGCACCAACACGTTGGGCGCGTGGGAGGGAAATGCGGCTGACATCGGGCAGAAGATCTCGCTTGCGGTGGTCGCGCGTTCGCCGATCGAGCGTCTGATCGCTTGGAAAAAGGAGCGCGGCTGGCGCGACCTTCGCCTCTACAGCGATCTCAACGGCGCCTATTCGCGCGACTATTTCGGTGTCCTGCCGAACGGCTCCGAGATCCCGGCCTTCAATGTATTCACCCGTCGCGACGGGACCATCCGCCATTTCTGGTCAGGCGAGATGGCGGACGTCACCGCCGATCCGGGCCAGGACCCGCGCGGCGCGCCCGATCCAGCGCCGCTGTGGATGGTGCTCGACTCGACGCCCGAGGGGCGAGGGCTAGACTGGTATCCGAAGCTCGACTACGTCTAGCCGCGCCCCTGAACTGTTGGAAGGAATACGATGCGCGTGATGGTCATCGTCAAAGCGACCACGGATTCCGAAGCCGGCGGCAAACCGCCGGTTTCTCTTTTGGCGGACATGGGCGCGTTCAATCAGGCGCTGATCAACGCCGGGCTGTTCGTCGATGCGGGCGGGCTCAAGGAAAGCAGCAAGGGGGCGCGGGTCGCTTTCTCCGGCAACGACCGCACGGTAACCCATGGGCCGTTCCCAAACGTCGGTGAACTCGCCGCCGGTTACTGGATCTGGACGGTCAAGGATGTCGATGAGGCGATCGAGTGGGCCAAGCGTTGTCCCAACCCGATGCCCGGACCTTCGGTCATCGAGATTCGCGAGATGTTCGAGATGGACGACTTCGCCTGACGCGCCCGCATGGCGCTGAACCCGCCAGATCGGAAGAGGGCGATTTATGACTTCTGAGCAAACGCAAGCTGGGTGGTCAGGGACTGGAGGTCTCTGTCATCGGCCTCGGCTGCATGGGCATGAGCCAGTCCTACGGCCCAGCAGACGAGGGCGAGTTGATCGCCACCCTTCATCGCGCAATCGAGCTCGGCTGCACCTTCCTCGACACTGCCGAGGTCTATGGGCCCTTCGCCAATGAGGAACTCCTTGGCCGAGCGCTGAAAGGCCGCCGCAAAGAGGTCGTGATCGCGACCAAATTCGGCTTCCGCGTCGAGGGCGGCAAGCAAGTCGGGGCCGAACGGGACAGCCGGCCGCAGACAATTCGCAAGGCCGTCGATGGCTCGCTCAACCGGCTGAAGACTGACCATATCGATCTCCTCTACCAGCACCGCGTTGATCGGACGGTCCCCATCGAAGACGTAGCCGGGACCGTCGGCGATCTGATCCAGGAAGGCAAAGTGCGATTCCTCGGTCTGTCCGAGGCCGGAGCCGCCAACATCCGCCGCGCCCACGCCGAGCATCCGGTCTCGGCTTTGCAGAGCGAGTATTCCTTATGGGAACGCAATCTCGAAGCCGACGTCATCCCCGTGCTGCGTGAGCTGGGGATCGGCCTTGTGCCGTTTTCGCCGCTCGGTCGAGGCTTTCTGACCGGGGAGGCAAAGCGCGCGGAGGACTATCCGGAAGGCGACTACCGGCGATTGGATCCGCGCTATCAGGGCGCGAATTACGACGCCAATCAACGGGCTGCGGCGGTCGTGCGGCAAATCGCCGTGGCGAAACAGGCCAAGCCCGGCCAGATCGCGCTCGCCTGGATCCTGCACAAGGGCGAGGACATCGCGCCGATCCCCGGGACTAAGCGGCGGGGGTATCTCGAAGAGAATGTCGCCGCTGCAGCCATCCCCCTCGACCCTGCCGAGATGGAGGCGCTCGACGAGGCCTTGGCACCGGGTAAGATCGCGGGCGCGCGCTACCCAGACTGGGTGATGGAGACAATCGACCGCTGAGCGGCGGCGACGGAGCCCGGCTCGCTTGCCATCGGCGCGCGGGTGGCTAGCATGCGAATCAAGAAAGGCCCGCCCCGTCGCCAGAGCGGGTGACCGGAGAAGCGCCTCGAGGCGCGCGGTCGAGAGGCGCGAGCATGACAAAGGCAAAGGCACCGACCACGGCTGCGTTCGTCAGCCAGAAGGGGGGCGTCGGCAAGAGCGCGCTCGCGCGCCTGCTCGCGGTGGGCGCCCTTCATCGCGGCCGCAAAACTCTGCTCGCCGATTTCGATCTCGACCAACTGACCTGCGTCGAATGGGGCGCGCTGCGCCTGCGCGCCGGCCTCGAACCGGAAGTCGACGCGCGCGCTTTCAAGAGCCTGAAGAAACTGCGCCGGGAGGATGGCGTCGCCGATTTCATTGTTGCCGACACGCGCGGACTCGCCGACGATCTCTCGACCGAGATCGCAGAGGACAGCGACGTCGTCTTCCTGCCGACGGGAGTGACGGGTGACGATCTGAGGCCGACGCTTTCGCTCGCCCGCAAGCTCGCCCGCCGCGGCGCGGAGGGCCGCCTGGTGCTTGTCCTGTCGAAGGTCGGCCGCTCGGAGACCCAGTTTTCGAAGGCGGTGGAGACGATCGAAGACGCGGGCTTCGAGCTCCTGGCCGAACATTGGCCGCAGCGCGACGGCTTCCAGAGCGACCTCGATTCCGGCCGCGCCGGCCGCGAGGCGCGCAACCCCTATTTGCGCGAAATCGCCGAGCGGATGGAGGAGGCGCTCTACGCCCGCGCGGTGAAGGCAAAGCCGAGGATTTGAGCCGGGCGCCGCGCGCTTAAGCTTGCGCCAGGACGAACAGACGTCGCAACCTGAGCAGCACGCGGCCGTCGGGCGCGGCGGGATAGGCTTCATCGAGCTCGGCGGCGTAGCGGGCGAGAAACTTGCGCCGATCGGCCGAGTCAAGCGGCGCCAGGAACGGCGAGAGGCTTGTCGCCTCCATCAATTCGACGATTGCCGCGACATTGCTCATCACATGGAGATAGGTCGCCTCCCAGATGTCGAGGCTGGCCGAGATCGGGCTGAGGAGCGCGTAGAGACGTTCCATTGATTCGTTGAACGGCCGCGTCTTGGCGATCGGCAGCAGCCTCCTCGCCCATGGTTCCTCGGCGGCGATCATTCGCAGCAGCGCCCGGCTCGGCTCATAAAGATCGTTGGGAATTTGCGCCGCGACCCAACCCCCCGCGGCGAGCATGCCGACGAATTGGGGCAGCAAGCGCGGCAGCGCCGGCAGGAGATCCAGCGAACCGTTCAAGCAGATGAGGTCAGGCTTTCTTCCGGCTCGCAAGAGCGGGCCTTGGCCGAAAATACGCTCGGGGCGCCTTTCCTCGACCCGGTCGGTCGATTGCGAGAGGTCGAAGGTCTCGACCTCGGCGTCGGGAAACCGCCGGGCCAGGAGCGGCCCCATCGATCCCTGGCCGGTGAAGACGTCGGCGATGCGGCGCGGCGCGCAAGCCGGTATACGGCGGATCAGATCGTGCGCCGCCCTCAATCGATCGTTTGGCGCTTGGCTGCGTTGCGGGGCTCGAACCAGGGCGTCGTCATTCATCGCGTTTCGTCAAATCGGCGCCGCCGAAGTTTCTGGTTGGGACAAACCAAGCCAAGCCGCACAAGCCGCCGGTCTGGACCGGCGGCTCGCATTCAACCACGCCAGAAGCGATGGCGCCGTCAGGTCGCAGGCCTGATTGACGTTGCGTCCATCTTGTCGCCGGCTTTGGTGTAGCTTACCGTCACCTTCTCGCCGACCTTGAAGTCGGAAAGCTTCACGCTCTTCGGGGCCATGAAGGACGAGCCGTTGTCCAGGGTGATCATATCTTTGGACATGTCGAGGCTCTTGATCGTGCCGGTCGCGTCGGCCGCATAGGCGACGGACGCCGCACCGAGTAGCGCTGCCGCCAAAGCGGCGCCTGCAATCATTCGCATAGTGCTTCTCCGTTTCTGACAAGAAGCGTGACTACGCCAAAGCGCGTAACCTCCCGGGCGTACTCACGCCTTGCGCGATCGTAAGCACGCCGCGCGTAACAGCGCGCTGGCCGGCGAATTAATTTTTGTTCATGGGGCGCGCACATTGAACCGGCCGCAGGGCGTCGCTCGCGTGCGCGTCCATTGTGAAAAAGGCTTAATCCGCCGGCCAAAGTCCGGATAGGCGCTGAAGCGCATGATCACCATCCTGACCGCTTGATGCGGTCGCTCGCTCACGGCAAGGATCTGCCGTCTGCGGAGGGCGCGCAATGACAAAGCCGAAGCTCAGCCCGCGGGAAATTGTCCAGCGGTTGCAAATGATCGATGCGTTGACGGTCGAGGGCATGCCCGTCGCCGAAGCCGTCCGCTCGGCGGGCGTGCTGCAGGCCGAATACGACCGCTGGCGCGTCGAATATAACGGGCTTTGCCGCACGCTCGGGCCGCTCATCTGCGCCCCGCCGAGACTCATGAAGACGACGCGCCGCGCGACTCGCAGCCCTTCGAGCAAGTCGTCCAAGTAGGTCGTGCTTCAATCGCGAGCTGAATCGCCCGGGGACGCGACAGACCGCTCCGCCCATGCCATGCTGGCCCGCCGGGCAGCGTGCCAACGCCGGCTTGTGACAGAGGGCCCCTGCAATGATCTTTGAGCTTCGCGTTTATCGATGCGTTCCAAATCGGATGCCGGCTTTGTTGAAACGGTTCGAGACGAAGACGCTGGGGATATGGCAGAAGCATGGGATCCGCCAGGCCGGCTTCTGGACGACGATGATCGGGGAGTCCAATCACGAGCTTACCTACTTTCTGGCGTGGGAATCGCTCGCCGAGCGCGAGCAGAAATGGAGCGCCTTCATCAGCGATCCGGAATGGGTCAAGGCGCGCGACGAGAGTGAGAAGGATGGCCCGATCGTCGCCAACGTCGTAAGCTCGATCCTGCAACCGACATCGTTCTCGAGCGTGCGTTAGCGGGCGATCGCGATCCGAACCGCCGCCTGGCTTGCCCTCATAACGAATCAAGCTCCAGCGGCGGCTCATTTCTGCCGGTTGAGACGCTCGATGAGATGGTCCGGTCTTCCAGTCTCGCCGCGCAATCCAGCCGCCAGCCCTTGAACCGCGGCAATGAAATTGCTCTTCGACCCGACGGCGAGAAATTGTCCAGTTCGCAGAAAGGACACGAACACCGTCCAGGCGAACCAGCCGGGGTGGTGCCGGCGGACAAAGTGAAGCTGATTTCGATACGGCAGATAGACGGCGAGCGCCGACCGCTCGGCGCGTTTGCTGACCGCGCCGGTTGTGGTGCCGCCGACGTGGGAAACCACCGAATTATGGGCATAGCCGACGCCGCAGGTCGGCTTGGCTCGAACGCCCCAGTCGGTCTCCTCCCAGTAGAGGAAGAAGGTCTCGTCCATCAGCCCGACCCGTTCTATGCATTCTCTCGTGACATACATCGAACATCCGGTCGGGGAGTCCATGCGTGTTTCGACGTCTCCAGGGTCGGGCGCAGGAGAGATCGGCGCCAGGATGTCGAGCGCGGTCAGCTTGACGCTCCACTTGTTCCACTTGAGACCCCGCGACCAGGCGACGTCGGACCGGCCCGGCATCATCAAACGGCTGCCGATCATGCCCTTGCTTCGCGTTTTGGCGTAGTCGACGAGCGCCGCCAGGGCGTCGGGTTCAGGCAAAGTGTCGGGGTTGAGGATCCAGACCGCCGTCCAGCCCTTTTCGGCAAGGAAAGGCCGAATCCACGCATTGGCCCCGCCCGCATAGCCGAGGTTCTCGCGCGCCTCGCCGATGACGACCGGCGCCTCAAAGCCGGCGAGGCGCAGCCGGCGAACCCGCACGAATTCGCCCGGCGGCGGGTCAACCGTTTCGGCGGCGCCCGGGCCGTGCTCTTCTGTTTCGAGCACGGCCGTCTCCAGCGCCGCGAACGCCGACGAGCCGCCGTTCTCGCAGACAAGGACCTGAAATTTCGGGGCGCCCCGCTGCATTCCGATCGCCTTCAGGCAAGTCACGACATCCCGGGGGTTTCTGAATCCCACGATGACGATCGGAACCTCGATATCGGTCAGCATTTCGCGCCCGGCGCCCATTGGATCAACGATCTCGCCACGCTGCAAGCGCAACTCCGGCGATGCCGCCAACGGATCAACCAACGAAGCCCTCTATCGTTGCCGCCAACGCGCTTGGCGGAGAGACTCCATAAACGAGGATGCCACGATGAACAATCGCCCATCCGAAGCTCAACCGTGATAGATTATGCGGCGAATGTCGCCTTTGCTTGGTCCTCGGCCGCGGGTTGCACGGCCTCGCGATTCGTGCGAACTCGGCCCTTAGCGGCAGCGGCGAAAAGGGCAGGCAACGCGGACTGCGGGGAGAAACGGCGACCGCTCCTTCGTCGCTGCGCTCTTTCGCGGCATTTGTCGATTCTATCGGGGTCGATCCGGGGAGGGCAATCCGGGCCGATGATCGGGCGCCCAAGGCGAGGCGACATTCGGCTCGTCGGGCGGGCTCGAAGCGTCCTCTGATGTGGAGTTGACTCAATGACGGTAAGGGACCGGGTGTATAGCGCGTTCAAGGAGAGCTTCGACCTCGACGACGGCGCCGATACGTCGTTGCTTGTTTATCAAGCTTACCCGGCCTGGACTTCGATCGGTCACATGATTCTTGTCGCCGCTCTTGAGTTGGAATTCGACACGATGCTCGAGACCGACGACATTCTCGAAATGAGCAATTTCGACAAGACGGTGTCGATCATGAGCAAATACGCCAATGAGGCCTGAGGCAAGAGCGTGCGTGTTTGGATGATGCGGACTTAAGATTTATGGCCCCTAGCGTCCTGGATCAGGGACCGGTCGTCGTGGCGGTTGGGAATGTGCGAGCCGTGCCGCATGAGGCGGGCGGCCGGCCATCGACCATCGGCCTCGTGTCGGTGATCGTGCCGCATCTTGACGACTACGATAATCTTGACGCCTGTTTAACTCTGCTTGCCGAGCAGAGCTTTCCAAACGATCGGATCGAGATCATCGTCGCGGATAATGGGAGTTCGGGCGGGCTCGACGTCGTGCGGCGGATCGTGGGAACTCGCGGCCGGGTCGTCGAGGTCGCCGATCGCGGCGCGGGACCCGCCCGCAACGCCGGGGTTCGCGCATCGCGGGGCGAGGCGATCGCGTTCATTGACAGCGACTGTCGGCCGGACCGGCGCTGGCTCGAGGAAGGTGTCGCCGAGCTGCAATCCGCCGATTTTGCCGGCGGCCGGGTCGACGTCCTGGTCCAGGATCCGCGGCGGATGACGGCTGCCGAGGCCTTCGAGAGCGTCTTCGCCTTCCAGAACGAGCGATATGTCAAAAACCTCAACTTCACGGTCACGGCGTCGATGTTCGTATGGCGCTCGGTGTTCAATGAGGTCGGCGGGTTCGAGAATGGAGTCCCGGAGGATCTGGATTGGTGCCAAAGGGCGCGGCTCAAGGGATTTCGCATCGGTTATGCGTCGAGATCGATCGTGCAGCATCCGGCCCGCAGGACCATGCCGGAGCTCAAGCGCAAATCGCGGCGGCTGACGCTCGAGTGGTGTGAAGCGGCGCGGCGCGAAGGCAAGGGACCGATCTTCATGCTGGCGCGCCACTGGGCCGTCCTGTTTTCGATCGCGCCCCATGCGCTGGTTGCGATGGCCTCGAAACGCCTGAGCGGAACGAGGAACCGCATCCTGGCGGTCGGCGCCCTGGTGCAGATCCGCATGTATCGATTTTTGATCGCGCATCGCGCTGTCCTGGGCTCGTCTGAGAAGTAGTTCCAGACACACGGACCGGGAGCCGAGACCGCCAGCGACGCAATGCCGCCTTCAGTACCGCCAGCGCTGCGCCGAGGTGATCAGGAAGTCGCGAAACGCCTGGACCCGCGCGACGGTTTTCATTTCCTCGGTATAGACGAGAAAGCAGTCCATCTCCGGCATGTCGGCCTGCGGAAGCAGGCGTACCAGCCCGGATTCCGGCTGCACGCAATAGTCCGGCAGCACGGCGACGCCGACGCCATGTTCGACCGCATGGGTCATCGCCGCCAGGTTGTTGACCGTGATCTGCGCCGTGCGAGGCGCCTTCGGGTCGCGCCCCAAGCTCAGGAGCGAGTTCAGATCGTAAAGGAGATGGGTCGCCGTCGGCGCGCCGAACGCGACCAGATGGTGCTGGTCGAGGTCTTCGACCTTACGCGGCTGCGGATGCTTCCTCAGATAGTCCGCCGAGGCGTAGGCGTGGAAATGGACGGTGAACAGCCGGCGCCTGATCAGGTCCGGCTGGATCGGCTCGCGCAGGCGCAGCGCGACGTCGGCTTCGCGCATCCCGAGGTCGAGATCGTCGTCCGACAGCAGCAGTTGCAGCTGGATTTCAGGATAGAGATCGACGAACTCGCCGAGCCGCGGCGCCAGCCAGTTCGCGCCAAGGCCGAGCGTCGTCGTGACCCTCAGTTCGCCGTGCGGCTTCTCGCGACTGTCGATGAGCCGGCTTCGTACGGCGTCGAGTTTGAGCACCACGTCGCGCACCGCGCCGAGCAGCATCTCGCCCTGCTCGGTTAGTATGAGCCCCCGCGCGTGGCGATGAAACAACGGCGCGCCGAGGTCGGCTTCGAGCGCCCCGACTTGGCGGCTGACAGCCGACTGGCTCAACCCCAGCGTCTCGCCGGCATGAGTGAACGACCCCGCGTCGGCGGCAGCCTGAAACACGCGCAGCTTGTCCCAATCCATAGACGTTTCCCTGGCCGCGTCCGGCTGATTGATCCGCCGTGGTCGAGGACGGCTTGCCGGCTTGCCGTTATTCGGCCGCCTCGCGCTTCGGCTCCTGCGCCGCGAGCCAGCGCTCCGCTTCCAGCGCGGCCATGCAACCGAGGCCCGCCGCCGTCACCGCCTGACGGAACACGTCGTCGGCGACGTCGCCCGCGGCAAATACCCCCTCGACGCTTGTGGCCGTCGAACCGGGCGATGTCTGTACGTACCCGTTCACCTTGAGCTCGACCTGTCCCCGCACCAGTTCGGTCGCCGGCTCATGCCCGATTGCGACGAAGACGCCGTCGACCGCCACATCGTCGAGCGCGCCGGTGACGACATTCCTGACCCGGACGCCGGTGACGCCGAGCGGCGTCCCTTCGCCGAGTATGGCCTCGACGACGTTATTCCATCGGATCGAAACATTGTGGCGGGACGCCAGACGCTCGCGGAGGATCTTCTCGGCCCGGAAGGAATCGCGGCGGTGCACGACCGTAACATGGGCGGCGATGTTGGAGAGATGGAGCGCCTCCTCGACCGCGGTGTTGCCGCCGCCGACGACGACCACCGACTTGCCGCGGAAGAAGAACCCGTCGCAGGTCGCGCAAGCCGAGACGCCGAAGCCCTTGAACGCATCCTCGCTCGCGAGGCCAAGCCACTTGGCCTTGGCGCCCGTCGCCAGGATGATCGCCTCGGCGACAAGGGTCCGGCCGCTGTCGCAGCGGATGATGAACGGCCGCCTCCCGAGTTCGAGCGCCGTCACGTGCTCGCCCTCCACGCGCGCGCCCACATTCTCCGCCTGCGCGCGCATCTGCTCCATGAGCCAGGGTCCCTGAATCGGCTCGGCGAAGCCGGGGTAATTCTCCACGTCGGTCGTGGTCATCAATTGTCCACCCGGCTCGAAGCCCGAGAGCACCAGCGGCTTTAAGAGCGCGCGCGCGGCGTAAATTGCCGCCGTGTAAGCGGCAGGCCCCGAGCCGATAATGACGATCCGCTCGGTTGCAATCCTGGACGAAGACAATTTGACCCCCGAAACTGGGCTGTTCCTCAGGCCCAATCGGCGCCTTCGAAACCTCGCCCTTATATGGGGGTCGATGTTCCGCGACAACGGGCGCGGGCGTGCTGAAGCGCGCGCCGTGCGCACGCAATCGCCTTCCAAGGCGCCGCAAAAGGGTCGCGCGGAGATGGACGTGAGAAAAGCGGCAGTTGTTTGCGATAATCAGAAGGCCGTGCTATGATGCCGGCTGTCGTCGGGTTGAGCGGTCGGTCGGTTCGGGGGCTTCGCCGCCCGTCTTGAACGCAAAGACTCGTCCTGTTCACGGCCGTTTCGCTTAAGTAAGTGAAAAATATTGATTATCTTGGAAAGGGCCGTTTTGTTTTTGTTGCGCCGGGCTTGGCATTTGTTGCGTTGGATTTGGTTTTTGTTGCTCGGGATTTTGCTTTTGTTGCGCCGGTTTGGGTCAGTCGGCGGACGGCAGCCGGCGGATGACGAACTCGATGCGGTCGTCGGCAAGCTCGCGCCACGATTCGATCTCGGTCATGTAGGCCGCCTTGGGGAACCGCTCGAACCATTCGCGCGCCTTCTCGCGCGCTTCGTGACGCGGCAGGCAAAAGCTTTCCCGCCGCCAAGCGCCTTCGGTCGCGCCGGAGCCTCGGTTACGGCTGCGCCGCTCGGCGACGCGCGCGGCAAGTTCGCTTGGTTTCTTGGTCTCCATCGCCGCCGCTACTCTCGCCTCGGCGAGAGGTTAGCGCGATTTCTCGCCGATGGGGAGCCGGGATTTGTCCGGCGCCGGATTAGGGTTATTGCGCGCGCCGAGAAGCGCGCGGGGCGCCCGGCCGTCGATGAATGCGAGACCGATCGCGATCAGCGCAAAGCCCAGGAACTGATGCGCCGCCAACCGCTCGTGCAAGAACAACGCGCCCAAAATCACCGCTGTCGCCGGGGCCAGTAGGGTCACCAGCAGCACGTTGGTGGCGCCCGCGCCGGCCAGAATGCGGAAGTAGACCATGAAAGCGAGCGCGGTGGAAAACGCCGCGATCGAGAGCACCGACGCGACGGCCGCCGCGCTTGGCATGGGAAGGGTCCAGGGCTTGTCGATGATCAGCGCAAGCGGCGCAAGAAAGAGGGTCGCCGCCGTCGACTGTCCGGCGGCGACGTCGATTGGTTTGAGGCCAAAAGAGCGCATGCGGCGGGCGAAGATGGCGGACAAGGCGTAGCAGAGCGCCGCGGCGAGAACCACGACTTCCGCCCGCCCATTGTTCATGGCGCCGCCTGACAGCAGGTCGGGACCGATGAGCCAGGCGACGCCCGCCATTCCTGCCAGCGTTCCGAACAATTTGAGTCCGCTGAGCTTCTCTTCCGCCGTGAGGACGTGCGCGGCGAGGACGGTGAAGAGCGGCGTCGCCGCGATCAGGATCGAGGCGAGCCCGCTCGCTAGATGCGTCTGGCCCCATGTGATCAGCGCGAACGGCAGGGCGTTGTTGCCGAAGCCTAGCACCGCCAGCGCCGCAACGGCCTTCGCGCTCCGGGGCAGGGCGACGCCGAGAATTGGCGCGCCCACCCAAAGGAGCGCCGCCGCCAACCCGACCCGCAGGGTGACAAGCGTCAGTGGCGGGATCTCTTTCACAGCCACACCGACGAAGAAGTACGAGCCGCCCCAAAGCAGCGAGAGCAGAGCCAGAAGTTCCCATTCGCGCGCCGTCATCGCGCGCTGTGCAGCAACGGTCATCGTCGAGCTCCGAAAGTTGACTTGCACGCGCGTCTAACATCGCGAGTTCGCCGCGCCAGCCCGATTCCTGCGGTCTAATTCGGCGACCGGCCTGCGCCTGGAAATCGCGCCATGGCCTCAAGGTCGTCGAGATCCATGTTGTTGCGCATATATTGCTTCGACGCGTCGCGGAAAGGCTGGAAATCCCAGGAGCGGTTCTCGCCCTTGCTGAGCGCGGCGTCGACAAGCCGACGCCGCCGCTGGCTCGCGCGCACTTCGGCGTCCAGTGTCGCCAAGTCCCAACGCTTGGCGACATCAGCGTGGAAGGCGGCGACAAGCGGCGCCTGCGCCGCTTCGACTGCGAGATTGTGACGCTCGTGCGGGTCACGCCTGAGGTCATAAAGCTGGTCCGGATCGGCCGGCGCGTGGATGAATTTGAATTCGCCGCGGCGGATCATCACCATGGGCGAGACCGTGCCCTCCGCGAGATATTCGCCGATCGCTTCGTCGTGACCCGCGCCGCCGTCGAGATGGGGCGTAAGGCTGCGTCCGTCGATGGCGATCCCGAGCGATTGCGCGTTCCCGCCGGAGATATCGACCAGGGTCGGCATGAGATCGACGAGCGAGACGCTCGCCCCGACCCGCCGCGGCGCAAAGCGGCCGGGGCTGGCGACCACGAGCGGGACGCGGCTCGCCCCGTCGAAGAAGTTCATCTTGTACCAGAGCCCGCGCTCGCCGAGCATTTCGCCATGATCGCTGGTGAGAACGACAATCGTCTCCTCCGAAAGGCCGGCTGAGCGCAGCGCCGCCATCAGCCGGCCGAGCAGGTCGTCGATATAGGCGATTGCGCCATAATAGGCGTGGCGCGCATCGCGCACTTGCGCCGCCGTCACCGGCTCGGCGTCCATCGCGCAAACCTGGCGCAGGCGGCGCGAGTGGGCGTCGAGCGCGGCGGGCGCAATTGCGGGCGCCGGCCGGTCGATGTCGGAATCGCGATAGAGATCCCAGTAGCGTTGCGGCACGGCGAAGGGATCATGCGGATGCGAGAATGACGCTACGAGCAGGAACGGCCGCCGATCCCGGGAGCGCGCAATATCGAAAATCGCGCGCTCGGCCATGAACGCCGCCTCGTCGTCGAAGTCGAGCTGGTTCGAGCGAATGCAGACGCCGGCCTGCCGGACCGAGCTCATGTTGTGGTACCAGCTCGGACGATGCTCGGGATGATCCCAGTCGGGCGTCCAGTTGAAGTCGGCGGGATAGATGTCGGTCGTCAGCCGCTCTTCGAACCCGTGCAATTGGTCCGGCCCGCAAAAATGCATCTTTCCCGACAGGAGGGTTCGATAGCCTCGAAGCCTCAGGCAATGCGCGAACGTCGGGACGTCGGCTCCGAACTCCGCCGCATTGTCGTAGACGCGGCTGCGCGACGGCAGCAGGCCCGACATGAAGGAGGCGCGCGAGGGCGAACATAGGGGACTATTGCAATAGGCGTTGTCGAATACGACGCCGCTCTTCGCCAGCGCCTCCATGTTTGGAGCGAGGGTCAGGGGATGGCCGTAGATCGGCAGGAACGCCGGGGCCATCTGATCAGCCATGACGATTAGAATGTTGGGCGCTTTGGCGGTCATCGGCGGGAACCCTCGCTTCGCTCTGTCTATCGCGCCTCCCTCGTGCGCGCCCATTCCTTTTAGGCTCGCCCTGCCAACATCCGGTCATGCACGCCGCGACCGAGCCCGGTCGAGGCGGTCGGGCCAGGGAACGCGTCGCTCAAGGTGAAGCGCCTATAGATTGCGGGCCGCCTGCGTCCAAGCTAGAGGATGCAGCGCTGACCCGATGAGCAAGTTTCGAACAAGCCTTGAGCGCGTTACCCGGTTGACGCCGAGCCGGGGCGCGCTCGAAAACCATGTCTCGCAGATACGAATTGGCGGCGCGAGCACCAGCCAGATCGTGCTTCTGCCTTATTCCCAGGGCCTCGGCTACTTCATCGTTCCGACCGGCGGGCCGATCCGGTCGATCGAAGGCGAGGACTTCCGGGCGGAGAGGCTTGGCCGCTTGCTCACGCTCTGGGTCCGCCTGCGGCTCGCCCTCATATTCAAGAAGAAGAAATACCTAGAGTTCCAGGAATTCACGCTGTTCTGCTACGGCGTCAAGCCGGAGCGAAAGCGCTTCACTACCTTCAATCAGCACATGTTCAACACTGGAGTCGCGCTCGACGGCCGTCTGGTCACGGCCCATCCAGAACTTCTGCAGGGCTGGTCGCCGATCGAGAGCGACAGGCGGCCTCCGGCGGCCGCTTCGAGGCCCACCGCCGCTATCGTCGCACATGTCTATTACGACGACACTTGGCCGGAGATCGCCAATGTCCTGAAACGTCTCACCATTCCCTTCGACCTGATCGTCACCACCGTAACCGGACGCGATTCGCTCGTCGCGGCAGCCCACCGCGACTTTCCCGACGCCGAGGTCGTCATGACCGAAAATCGCGGCCGTGACGTCCGTCCTTTCCTCGAACTCCTGGAGGCGGGCCGGCTCGATCGTTACCGCTACGTCTGCAAGATCCACGGGAAGAAATCGAATGATGGTGGCCGCATCTCGTATCTCGGCGCACTGTGGCGACGCCGGTCGCTGTTCGATCTCCTCGCCGGCGCGGGGATCGCGGAGTTGATCGTTCGTGCGTTCGAGGCCGACCCGAGTGTCGGGATCATCGGCCCGCGCGCCTTTCGTCTTCCGAGCAAAACCTCCCCGCTCGAGCCGTCCTGGGGCAAGACCCGGCCGAAAGTGTTGGAGCTCGCCGCGAAAATGGGCGTCGCCGCGAGTGAGTTCCGCCTCGACTTCTACGGCGGAACCATGTTCTGGGTTCGGCCGGAAGCGCTGCGGCCGCTCCGGAACCTCCGACTGTCCTGCGCCTTCCCCGAGGAAAAAGGACTGCTGGACGGGGGCCTGGAGCATGCAACCGAGCGCCTGTTCACGACCTCGGCCGTCGTCTCCGGCTTTAAGCTTGCGGACAGTGACGGCTACGAAGTAAGGCGGGACCGCGAAGAAGGATCCTGAGGCTCGCATCCATCACGCTCGCGCCGCTTGTCCGCCGTCCCGCTCAGCCAGAAGGACGCAGGCGCGCCGGGCGGCTTCGAGGAAACCAGCCCTAGCGGACTTTCCGCCGACCGCAACCTGCAAGCCGGTGACGCCCGCAGCCGCCGCAGCGCCCATGTCGGCGTCGCTGTCCCCGATAAACACCGCCTGATCCGGTCCGAAGCCCAGGTCACGCATCGCCCTTTTTACCATTCCCGGCGCCGGCTTGCGGCAATTGCAGCCGTCGTCGGGGCCGTGCGGACAGATGTAGATCGCCTCCAGCTTCAGCCCTTCCTCAGCCAGCATGGACCGGAGACGATCATGAATTTGTTCGAGACGCGCTGCGTCGAAATATCCGCGCGCGATCCCCGACTGATTGGTGACCAGGACCAGGGTGAATCCGCCGTCCCGCAGTAATCGTAATCCTTCAATCGCGCCGGGCGCAAACTCGATTCCTTCCGGATCCGAGAGATAGACCTTGTCGACGATGATCGTTCCATCGCGATCGATGAGCGCGACCCGTGTCGGAGCCGATCGGTTCATGGGCCGATTCCCTGCTGGCGCGACGTGTTCATCCAACGGCCTCGAAGGAACAGGCCGCCAATGCATAGGGCGCCCGTCGATGTGATAGTCACATTGAGATTGCGAAACAAGATCGCTTGCCGTTCCTTGCGTCGCCTCCATAACGAGCTTCTTGCGGGCCACGGCGAATGACCTTGGGAATCTTTGAACGCCTCGCTGCAATTCACAGCGCGGACGCCATCGGATATGACCGATTCTTACGAGCTTTGGCGAGGCAGTTGGATTGAAGGCGTGAAAAATTCGACCGAGAGAGGCGCCGGCGGCGCCGCCGCCGACCTCGTCGCTCAGCGGGACGCCGCCCGCCAGGCGCAGGCGAAGGCGGAAGCCCAAGTTTCGCAATATGAGGCGGAACGGGATTCAGCAATTGCGGCTCGCGAATCACTCCGAGGGGTGGTGGCGCATTTGATGGGCGAGCGAGCTGATCTCGCAGGACAGCTCAAGCGAACCTACGAACGGCCGTGGAGGCCGATCAAGTACGCTTTCAACCACCGCCTGCTGAGAATGCTCAGTTCGGCGACCGCGCCAATCTCCGAGCGAATGTCGGCGCGGTTCGCGAGTTCCGCCGAAAGCCGCAGCCCAAGGCGCTTCGACAAGTACTTCGCGCCGCCCGGCGCGCCTGCGCCGAAGCGAATGACGTTCGGACCAATCCTGACATTGGAGCCTAAACGGCCGCTGCGCGACACCGATGTCGCGGGCCTCCGCCTGCCAACCAGCGATCGTCCGCTTGTATCAGTGATCATCCCTTGTTTTGCAAAGCCGTGGTTCACTTTGCAGTGTCTGAAATCCATCGCTAGGTTTCCGCCGGCGGCGCCGTTCGAAGTCATCGTTGCAGACGACGCTTCGGGCGACGCAGGCGTAGAACTCCTGAAAAATGTGGCGGGGGTTCGGCTGGAGGTCAACCCGACCAACCTCGGTTTTACCAAATCGTGCAACCGAATCGCGCAGCTGGCAAAAGGGGATTACTTATTCTTCTTGAACAATGACACGCTCGTTTGCGAAGATTGGCTGGAACCTTTGCTCGCAATCTTCGATCGATTCCCGGACGCGGGCTTGGCCGGATCGAAACTGCTATTTCCTAACGGAACTCTTCAGGAAGCGGGCGGAATCATCTGGGACGATGGTTCTGCCTGGAACTACGGTAGATCCGATGATCCCGACAAACCTGAGTATAATTATGTCAGAGAAACCGATTACATCTCGGGTTGCGCGATCCTGGCGCCTCGCGCGCTTTGGGAGCGGCTCGGTGGATTCGACGAGGATTTCGCGCCCGCATATTGCGAGGACAGCGACCTAGCTCTCCGGATAAGAGCGGCAGGCAGAAAGGTCTATTATTGTCCGTTCTCTATGATCGTGCATTTGGAGGGATTGAGTCTCGGCAAGGATGTGACGTCTGGTATCAAGACCTACCAGGTCACAAATACGAACAAACTCTATGAACGATGGCGTGAGACTTTATCAAAGGAGAATTTTAGTCCCGGCGCCGAGGTCATGCGCGCCCGTGACCGAAGTCTCGATCGCAAGACCGCGCTGGTCGTCGATCATTATATTCCGCAACCCGACCAGGACGCTGGCTCGCGGACGATGCTCGCGATCATAGAGAGCTTGCAATACGCAGGATATATCGTCAAATTTTGGCCCGATAACCTCGCATACGATCCGGAATACACAATCGCCCTGCAAAGCTTGGGGGTCGAGGTGTTTTATGGATTTGGCTACTATTTCGACGACTGGATCAAGCAGAATGGCCATGCGATTTCAGTCGCCGTGCTTAGCCGACCGGCGTTGGCGACCCGATACATCGGGCCATTGAGAAAGCATTCCAAGGCGACAATCGTCTACTACGGCCATGACCTTCATTTCCGGCGGATGGGCATGGAGGCTGAGAGGACCGGCGACGCGCAGTTAGCCATCGACGCGGGGATCATGGAAGGAATCGAAAAGTCTATTTGGCCACGTGTGGACGTGGTGCTCTATCCGTCGTCGGAAGAAACCGCCGTGGCGCTACCCATGGCGGCTCAGGCGAAGACCATCATCCCTTATGCGTACGAGGAATTTGGCGGCGAACGCGAACCCGCGAGCAATCATGAGGTCCTCTTTGTGGCGGGATTCGGCCACCCTCCGAATGTGGACGCGGCCGTGTGGCTTGCGGGCGACATAATGAAATTGATTTGGGAGCGGGTCCCGGATGCGACACTGTCTTTAGTCGGCGCAAATCCCACCCAGGCTGTGCGCTCACTCGCGGGCGCCCGAGTCGAGGTCAGGGGCCGAGTGAGTGAAGACGAGCTCAGGGCCCGTTACGCGCGGGCTCGGATCGCGATGGTGCCCCTCCGAATGGGCGCGGGCGTCAAGTCTAAGGTGGTCGAAGCGCTGCGAGAGGGATTGCCGCTCGTGACAACGCACGTCGGCGCCCAAGGCCTGCCGGGCATCGAAGAACTCGTCACCATCGCCGACGACGCGCCAGGTCTGGCCAATTCGGCAGTGAAATTGCTCGAGGACGACGACCTTTGGCGGAACGCATCGCATCTCCAACTCGAATATGCGCGCGCTCATTTCTCGCGCGCCGCGTTTCGACGCTCATTTCTCGATGCGATCGGCGATCAGAAAGCGGCCTCTGTGCTTGGACCGACAGCCAAGCGGGCATAGCGCGCCCAAATGCGACCGCGTGCATCTTTCGCCGGGCTCAGTGCAGCCTGAATTCCGCGCCGATCGCCTTGAATTCCGCGGGCCTGATGAGCCGCGCGTGAGCGACCGTGACGGAGTGCAGGAGGCCCTCGAGCTCGCGCGACCAGAAATCGAGGAACTTTCTCAGCTCGGGAAAATGGGGATGTAGGTCGTGTTGCTGCCAGATGTAGTTTTGCAGGATGCCCGGATGGTCGGGTAGGTGGTAAAGGATATTGGCGGTGGTGAGACCGTAGCCCTCCAGTTGGCGGCGGAAGTCGGCGCTGGCCATGCGGATTCTCCTGATTCCGTGAGCGATGGTGTCATTCCCAACGCTTCCTGGCAACCGTTCGTTCCGCAAAACTCGTGCCAAATCAATCTGTTAGCAGCAGATATAGTCGAGTGCTGACGCTTGAGGTCAAAAACCAAGCCACGCGCGCCTCGCGGCCTCAAGCCGCTTTTTGCCGCTCGCCGTAGATTCCGTAGAACGTCTCGCCGCGCTCGGCCATTGCAGCCAGTTTCTCTCCGGGCTCGAAATCGGGGCCCGTATTTCGTCGCCAGAGCTTTGGCGCGAGCGACGAAGGCCTTGAGCCCCATGCCGTCGATGAACGAGATCGCCCCGCCGGTGTATGGCGCGTAGCCGAAGCCGAGGATCGAACCGACGTCCGCTTCGCGCGGATCGGTGACGATGCCTTCAAACAGGCAGCGCGCTGCTTCGATAGCCACCGTGAACAGATATCGGTCTTTGAGGTCCTGGACGCCGATCGTGTCAGGGTCGAGGCGCTTGCCGACGATCGACGCCAGTCCTGGCCACAGGCTCTTCTGTCCGTTCGCTGGATAGTCGTAAAAGCCTTTTCCGTTCTTGCGGCCGAGCCGGCCCTGTTTGACGACCATCGACTCGATGAGGTTCTCCTGCACCGGGTCGACGGCGTTCGCGCCGAGATCCTTCTTCGCCGCCTGGAGGATTTTCCAGCTCAGATCGATGCCGACCTCGTCGTTGAGCGCCAGAGGCCCGACCGGCATGCCGGCCATCTTGGCGGAGTTCTCGATCATCGCCGGCGACGTGCCCTCCATCACCATCGCGTGGGCCTCGACCATGTAGGCGCCGACGCAGCGGTTGACATAGAAGCCGCGGCAGTCGTTGACGACGATCGGCGTCTTTTTGATCGCGCGCACATAGTCCACCGCCGTCGCCAGCGCCTTGGCGTCGGTCTTTTCACCCATGATGATCTCGGTCAGCATCATCTTCTCGACCGGCGAGAAGAAATGCACGCCAATGAACTGCTCGGGCTTGAGCGACGTTGCGGCGAGCGAAGAGATCGGCAGCGTCGAGGTGTTGCTGGCGAAGACGACGTCCGGTCCGACGACGGCCTGCGCCTTCCTGGTCGCCTCGGTCTTGACCGCGCGATCCTCGAACACCGCTTCGATGATGAGATCGCAGCCCTTGAGCTCAGCGTAGTCGGCGGTCGCTTTGATACGCCCCAGCAGCGCGTCCTTGTCGGCGGCCTTTGCGCGCCCCTTGGCGATCTGGGAACTGATGATCTTGTCCGAATAGGCCTTGCCCTTGTCGGCCGATTCCTGGTCGCGGTCGATGAGCACCACCTCCAGTCCAGCGCTGGCCGAGACATGGGCGATGCCCGCGCCCATGAGTCCGGCGCCGAGCACGCCGATCTTGCGCAAATTCGTCGGCGGGACGTTGGCCGGACGGCGCGCGCCCTTGTTGAGCTCGCCCATCGACAGGAACAGCGAGCGGATCATCGCCCCGGCTTCCTTGGATAGCAGGATATTGGCAAAATGCTTGCTCTCGACCGCCAGGCCCAGATCCATCGGCAATTGAATGCCCTCGAACACCGAGGTCAGGATGGCTTTCGCCGCCGGGTAATTGTCATAAGTTTCGCGGCGGTAGATGGCGTTCGCCGGGGGCCAGATCATCATGCCCTGGGGCGAAAAGACCTTGCCCGAAGGCAGCTTGAACTTCGGGTCGTCCCACGGCGCCTTGGCGCTCGGATTGGCCTTGACCCAGGCCTTGGCGAGCGCGACGATCTGATCGGCAGGCGCGACCTCTTGCACGAGGCCCATCTTTTTCGCCGCGGCCGGGCGGATCTGGTCGCCCTTGAGCAACATCTGCAGCGCGTCCGGCGTCGGCATCAGCCGCGCGACGCGCTGGGTGCCGCCGCCGCCCGGGAAGAGCCCAACCTTGATCTCCGGCAGGCCGACGCGGGTCTTCTCGTCGTCGGAAAGGATGCGATAGTGGCAGGCGAGGGCTAGCTCGAACCCGCCGCCCATGCATACGCCGTTGATCGCCGCAGCGACCGGCTTGCCGCAGGTTTCAAGCCGCCGATAAATCAGGTTCAGCTGCTTCGTCGTTTCGACGAAGGCGCGCATCGCCGCTTCCTTGCCCTCGGCCTTCGCTCTGCGCTCGAGTTCGTCGCCGGCGGCCTTGAGGAATGTGAGATCCGCACCGCCGACGCCCTTGCCGAACGACACGACCGCGCCCTTGATCGACGCGTCGGTCGCGATCTTGTCGACCACCTGGCTCATCTCGGCCATCACTTCCGGTGTAATGACGTTCATCGACCGGCCCGGCATGTCCCAGGTCACGAGCGCGATGCCGTCGGCGTCTGCTTCGAAACGGAAATTGGTCAGGGTCATGATCAGGATCTCCGCTCGGGTCAGACGCGCTCGATGATGGTCGCCGTGCCCATGCCGCCGCCAATGCATAAGGTGATGAGCGCCGCCCCCTTGCCGGTGCGCTCGAGCTCGTCGAGCGCGGTGCCGAGGATCATCGCTCCCGTGGCGCCGAGCGGATGACCCATCGCAATCGCGCCGCCGTTGACGTTAACCTTTGCTGGATCGACGTCGAAGGCCTGCATGAAGCGCAGCACGACAGAAGCAAAGGCCTCGTTGATCTCGAAGAGGTCGATGTCGCTCATTTTCATGCCCGAGCGGGCGAGCACCTTCTTGGTCACGTCGACCGGGCCCGTCAGCATGATCGCAGGTTCGGAGCCGATATTGGCGAAAGCGCGGATTTTTGCGCGGGGCTTGAGGCGCGCCCTCTCGCCAGCTTCCCGCGAGCCGATCAGCACCGCGGCGGCGCCGTCGACGATGCCCGACGAATTGCCGGCGTGATGGACATGGATGATACGTTCCACTTCCGGATGGGCCTGGATCGCCACCGCGTCGAAGCCGCCCTGCTCGCCCGGAATCACGAACGAGGGTTTGAGCGAGGCCAGGGACTGCATGTCCGTATTCGGCCGCATGTGCTCATCGTGGTCGAGCAGCGAGAGGCCGTTGACGTCGAGGACCGGCGCGATCGAGCGCTTGAACCGGCCCTCCTTCCACGCCGCCGCGGCCCGCTTCTGCGACTCTACCGCGTAGGCGTCGACGTCGTCGCGCGAGAAGCCGTACTTGGTCGCGATCAGGTCCGCCGAGACGCCCTGCGGCATGAAATAGGCTGGAATGGCGAGCGAGGGATCGGCCGGCCACGCGCCGCCGGACGCGCCGATCCCGACCCGGCTCATCGACTCGACGCCGCCGCCGATCGTCATGTCGTGTTGGCCGCTCATTACCTGCGAGGCGGCAAAATTGACCGAGTTGAGACCTGATGCGCAGAAGCGGTTGATCTGCACGCCCGGCACAGTCTGGCCAAAGCCAGCGGCCAGCGCGCCCATCCGCGCGATGTCGCCGCCCGCTTCGCCGACGGGATCGACGCAGCCCATGACGACGTCGTCGACCTCGAGCGGGTCGAGATGGTTGCGGTCCTTGATCGCCTTCAGCGCCGTCGCCGCAAGGTGAAGGGTGGACGCGGTATGAAGCGAGCCGTCCGGCTTGCCGCGTCCCCGCGGCGTTCGCACATGGTCGTAAATGAAGGCGTCAGCCATTGTAATTCTCCCTGCCGCGCGAGCCGCGCGGCGCTCAAGCTTCGCTATCCGGGTGCTGCCGATTTTGAACAGCGGCGATCTTCTTCCGTGCGAGCCACTGCTCGGTGCGGGTCTCCGGAGCCCGCAAAGACCGCTCGAGCCAGCGCACTCTTGATTCGACTCCGAGCTGCGCCGACGGCTCCGCTGCGTTCGGATCGTCGAGACTGCCAAGCGTCACGCTGACGTGGTCGCTGGCCAAGCCTCGGTACGTCAGGGGCGTTCCGCATTGCGTGCAGAACCCGCGCTCGGCGATGTCCGAACTGGCGAAGGTCGAGATCGCGCCACGGGTGACGACGAATTCCGTCATCCGGACGCCGCCGAACGCCATGAACGGTCCGCCGCTCGCCTTTTGACACATTCGGCAATGGCAGATGTTAACTCCGGTCGGCTCGGCAATGAGCCGGTAGCGCACCGCGCCGCACTGGCAGCCTCCCGCCAAGCCAGCCGCCGCATCGATCGCCATCGTCCCCGACCTCCCTCGATCGCGCTCTCAGAACGCTTCCGCCGGCAACGCCATCAGCGTCGAAGCGCCCGAGCTCAGCCTCGCCAGATGCGCCGCCGTTTCCGGCAGCATACGCTCGCTGAAGAACTTGGCGAGGATCAATTTCGCGTCAAGCGTTGAACTGCTTTCGCCTTTCGCCTGGCGAGCCAAAACCGCTTTGACCACGCGCGCCCACATATAGCCGAGCGCGGTCAATCCGAAGAGATGCATGTAGTCGGTCGACGCCGCGCCGGCGTTGTTGGGATCCGCAACGCCATTGCGCGACAGCCACAGGCTCGCCTGCTGCAGATGACCCAAGGCCGCCTGCAGCCCGCCGAGATAGGAGGCGAGCGCGCCGTCACTCTTTTCCGCCGCCAGGAACTGCGAAACCTCGGCGAGAAAGGCCATGAGCGCGCGGCTGCCGTCCTTAGGCAGCTTGCGGGCGACGAGGTCGAGCGCCTGTACGCCATTCGCGCCTTCGTAGATCATGGCGATGCGGGCATCGCGCACGAACTGCTCCATACCCCATTCGGCGATATAGCCGTGGCCGCCCAGCACCTGCTGCGCCTTGACCGCATTGGCGAAGCCGTAATCGGTGAACACGCCCTTGAGCACTGGCGTCATCAGGCCGAGCCGGTCGTCGGCGGCCCGCCTCGCGCTTTCGTCCGGCGCGTGACGGGCTTCGTCCTGGGTGAGGGCGATCCAGACCAGAAGTGCGCGCGCCCCTTCGTTGAAGGCGCGCACTTCGAGCAGCATCCGCCGGACATCGGGATGGACCAGGAGCAGGTCGGCGGGCTTCTCCGGTTCGACAGGGCCTTTGAGCGAGCGGCCCTGCCGTCGCTCCTTGGCGTAGGCCGCGGCGTTTTGATACGCGACCTCGGAGACGCCCAGACCCTGCACCGCGACCCCGAGCCGGGCGCCATTCATCATGACGAACATCGCGGGCAAGCCTCTATGCGGTTCGCCGACCAGCCAGCCCTTGGCGGCGTCAAAGTTGAGCACCGCCGTCGCGTTTCCGTGAATGCCCATCTTGTGCTCGATCGATCCGCACATGACGCCGTTGCGCTCGCCGACGCCTCCATCGGAGCCGGGTAGGAATTTTGGCACAAGGAAGAGCGAGATGCCCTTGACCCCTGCCGGCGCGCCGTCGATTCGCGCCAGCGCCAAGTGGACAATATTGTCGGCCAAGTCGTGCTCACCAGCGGAAATGAAGATCTTCTGGCCAGTGATGGCGTAGGAGCCGTCGGGCTGCGGGACTGCGCGGGTCTTGATGAGGCCGAGATCAGTGCCGCAATGCGGTTCTGTTAGGCACATCGTGCCTGTCCACTCGCCAGTGGTCATCTTCCGCAAATATCGTGACTTGAGGTCTTCGTCGCCATGAACCGTCAGCGCCGCGACCGCGCCATTGGTCAGGCCGGGGTACATCCAGAAGGCGACGTTGGCGGAATTGGCGTATTCGCTAAATAGAACCGACAGGAACGCCGGCAGACCCTGGCCGCCGAAGGCCGGATCGCCCGCGAGGCCGACCCAACCACCTTCAACCAGCGCCTTGTAGGCCTGCCTGAAGCCCTTGGGGGTGGTCACGCTGCCATCGTCGTGCCGTTTGCAGCCTTCAATGTCGCCGGCGCGATTGAGAGGCTGGATGACCTCCTCGACGAATTTCGCGCCCTCGCCGAGGACAGCTTCGACAACGTCGATCGGCGCCTCCGAGAAGCCCGGAAGGTTGGCGTAGTTTGTGTAGTCGAATACGTCGTTGAGCAGAAAAACGGTGTCGCTCACCGGCGCCTTATATGTCGGCATCGCACTCTCCGAAGGGCAAACGGAAGGCCGCCGAACGGCGGCCGCAGCATGAGCGCCGCGAGAAGGTTCATATATGAACTATTCCGGCTGAATGCAAGCAAAATCGCCATCCAGCCTCTTGTTCAGGCGGGACGGCGCGGCACGATTGCAATCGGATTGAAGGTGTAAACTGGTTCGCCCCGTTGGTTGAACGCCGTCCATTTGACCCTAACGATACCTTGCGGCTTCGACCGCGACGGCGTGAGTTCAACAACCTCGCCCTCGAGATGGATCACATCGTCCGGGCGTACGGGCGCAAGCCATCGCAACTCATCCACGCCAAGCCCAAGAAGGGGATGCGGCCCGAACGGGTGCGTTTCGACGGCGAGGCGCATCGCCATAGCCGCCGTGTGCCAGCCTGAGGCGGCGAGGCCCTCGAAGACCGAGCGTTGAGCGGCGGCCTCGTCGAGATGATAGGGCTGGGGATCATATTCGGACGCGAAACGCTTGATCTCTTCGCGGGTTACCCGCTTTTCCGGGCTCTTGAAGCGCATGCCGAGAACGAGATCATCGAACCACTCGACCATTGCCTCGCTTCCTGATCGCGCCAACCCGGAAAATCCCCAATCCGAGCACGACGAGTTCGTACATCGCGTTGCAACGCGCCGCAATCTGATTCCCCAAAGTTCGCCGGCTTGCCACGGCTTGACCGCCGCCGTTATGTGAGAACTGCGCTACTCGCGGCGGATCTCGGCGGAACGGCGCCAGTTTTCTCGGGCTTGTCTCTGAGCTACTGTCATCGGACGAGGTCGACGGTAAGCTGCCGCATGGTTCCTCCAGACAGAGCAACGGGGACAGGTCGAATAGCCCTCAAATGGGCGCTCTCGACGTTTCTGTTCGCGATGACGATCAGCGCCTCCGCATTCGCGTCTTCCCCGACCTTGACCGAGGTGAGGGCGCGTGGGTCATTGATTTGCGGCGTGAACGAGGGACTGCCGGGGTTCTCGTTCGTCGACCAGCGGGGGATCTGGACGGGTTTCGACGTCGATTTCTGCCGCGCGATCGCCGCTGCCATCTTTGGCGACCCAAACAAGGTCAAGCTCGTGCCGCTTTCGGCCGACGCCCGGTTCCAGGCGTTGAGAGACCGCAAGATCGACGTTCTGTCGCGCAACTCGACCTGGACGATGGGGCGCGAAGCTGATTTCGGCCTGACTTTCGTTGGGATCACCTATTATGATGGGCAGGGATTCATGGCCCCCCGCGCCATGCGGATCAACTCGGCGCTGGAGCTCGACGGCGCGAAGGTGTGCGTGCAGGGCGGCACCACCACGATTGACAATCTCGCCGATTTCTTCACCAGCAATGGCATGACCCTTCAGGAGGTCGTCGCCTCGTCAACGGACCAGGCGATCAAGGATTACGACGCCGGTCAATGCTCGGTCCTGACCAGCGACCTTTCCCAGCTCTATGCGTTGCGGCTACGCCTCGCCAATCCGAGGGATCACGTCATTCTTCCGGACGTGATCTCAAAGGAGCCCTTGGGCCCGGTGGTTCGTGACAGCGACCTGCAATGGATCAGTCTCGTGAAGTGGACCTATTTCGCCATGGTCAATGCTGAGGAGCTCGGCGTGAGTTCGAAGACCATCAATCAGGCGCTGAAATCGCGGAAGCCCGAGGTGATGCGATTGATCGGCACGAGCGGGGACTTCGGCGAGCAAATCGGGCTCAGCAACGATTGGGCGGCGAACATTGTCCGATATGTTGGAAACTACGGCGAAGTCTTCGAGCGCAATCTGGGCTCGAAGACCCAGCTAGCCATTCCGCGCGGACTCAATCAGTTGTGGAACTCCGGCGGCATTCAGTACGCCCCGCCAATTCGATAGAACGCCGCCGAAGGCGGGCCGATTGGACCATCGATCGCGCGGCCGCTGTTTTTCGGCGCCACCCGTCAGGGGCGCGCTTTGACAGTGGTTCATCCGCGCATGTAGTCGCCGTCACTGCGCCCATAGCCGCGCTCGCATACCCGCTTCATCGAGGCAGTCGGACTCGAATAGGCTTCCTGCCAATCGACGCTCCAATAGCGTAGTTCCTCGAGTAGGATCGGCTCGCCGGTGAGGGCGCACCGCACGAAGGCGCCGGGTCGAATGACGCGGTATTCGCCATCCATATATTCAATTTTCGCTTCGCCTGCGTCGATGGGACGCCGCTCAAATCTGTTCATCACGAGTTCCCTGGATCGGTTTATGCCACGATCGACAAGCCGAGGAAACCGGATTGTCGCCGCGGACGCCGGGCGCTCTGGACAAGAAATGGCCTCTCTGGTAAAGCGCGCGCAATTCCGCGGCGTTTGCTTGCATAGAGCGAGCGTTGTTGCGGTTGGCGCCAATCTTCACTTCTTATGAGGCTCTGCCTCGACACACAGGATTATCCGTGCAGGTACTCGTTCGCGACAACAACGTCGATCAAGCCCTCAAGGCCCTGAAGAAAAAAATGCAGCGTGAGGGAATATTCCGCGAGATGAAGCTCCGCGGACATTACGAGAAGCCGTCGGAAAAGAGGGCGCGCGAGAAGGCCGAGGCGGTTCGGCGCGCGCGTAAGCTCGCTCGCAAGAAATTGCAGCGCGAGGGTCTACTTCCTATGAAGCCCAAGCCGGTCCCCGGGGCGCCGCGGTCCGCCGGCTGATTTGCGTCGGCCCTTCCGTGGCCGTGGCGATGTAGCTTTGGGGGAAGCACGCCTAACCGGCGGGGATTGGACAATGGCGTCGCCAACCATCCATAGAGGCGTGCGCCGTTTTTCCCTCCGAGCTTGCTGCAAACTCCGGCGCCCGATGATGGAACGATCGATGCTGAAAGGCGGATGGATGCCAGCGGGGTTAGCGGCAACGACGCTAATGCTTGCCGCATGCAGCGAAACGATTGGCGGCTTCAATCCGACGACCCATGTCGCCGAGGTCGACGCCGGCGCCGCGGCTCAGGCGTCAAACGCCGGAAATATCGCGTCGCTCACCGAAGTCATTGAGCGTAATCCGCGTGACCCCGCCGCTTACAACACCCGTGGCGTGGTCTACGCCAAGCTCGGCCAATATTCGAATGCGATCGAGGATTTCAGCCATACGATCGAGCTCGACCCGAATTTCTCCGGCGCGTACACCAACCGGGCGCTCGCCTATCGTCAGACCAGGAAGGACGATCTGGCGATGCAGGATTTCAATCAGGCGATCACAGTCAATTCGAACGACGCGGCCGCCTATCTCGGCCGTGGCAATCTTGAGCGGTCTCACGGCGACTATCCTGCCGCGCTCAATGACCTCAACCAGGCAATCAAACTCAATCCCGAGGGCGCGCAGGCGTACCACGCGCGCGGGCTGATCTATCAACGCCAGGGCGACAACGTCCAGGCGATCACCGACTTCAACAATGCCATCGATCGCGATCCATTCGCAGGCGAGCCGTACCAGGCCCGCGGCCAGAGCTTGATGGCCACCGGCAAATTCGATGCGGCGATCGAGGACTTCAACGCAGCGCTGAACGTCAACGCCAACAACTCGGAGGCCTGGGCAGGTCTTGGTTTCTGCTACGAAAAATTGAACAATCACGCGAAGGCGGTCGAATCCTACCAGCGCGCCGTGCAGGTCAATCCCAACAACGGTCAAGCTCGCGCGGCGTTGCAGCGCCTCAGCTGACCGCCGCGCCGAGCCCGCAATTCGCAGTCGATATTGCTGAAAATCAGAATACGTGAAAACGCTCAATTCGACCGAGGGAGTCCAAGGAAATCAAAGCCTTTTATTTGGCTAAATTTGGTCGGACGCCCCTCCAGGCCGGTTCGAGCGCGTCCAGACAAGGTTTTCCAAACTCGATCATAAGCGGTGTCATCCGCCGCGGGTCTCCGAAGCGGCTGCAATGAGCGAGCGGGCGACGCCATTCAAGGCGGCGGGATAGATCCGGCGCTCTTCCCTCAGGACGCGCGCCGCGAGCGCCTCGGCGTCGTCGCCGGGCAGAACCGGCACCCGCGCCTGTGCGATGACCGGCCCGGCGTCGAGTTCGGCGGTCACGAAATGGACCGTGCACCCATGCTCGGCGAGCCCTTGGGCCAGGGCCCGCTTATGGGTGTTGAGCCCGCGCAGGTCCGGAAGCAGCGAAGGGTGGATGTTGAGCATGCGGCCCTTCCAGCCTTCCACGAAGGACGCGCTTAGCACCCGCATGAACCCGGCGAGGCAGACGATATCGGCCCGCTCGGCGCGAAGCCGCGCCCCGAGCGCCGCCTCGAACGCCGGCTTCCCCGGGTAGGCCCGGAAGTCGATCGCTTCCGCGCCAACGCCTGCGTCGCGCGCGACCGCAAGACCGGGCGCGCCCGGGTCGTCCGAGAGCACGAGCACGATCTCGGCCGCAAAGTCCGGCGCTCGCGCTGCCTCGACAAGAGCACCCATGTTTGAGCCACGACCCGAGATGAGGACGACGGTTCGGACTCGAGGATTCACAACTTGAGCCTTCCGCGCGTGACAATGCGCCGGCCGGTGGCGGGAACAAGCTCCCCGATCAGGACCGGCGACAGGCCCGCGTCGGCGAGCGCCTCCCGCGCGCCGGCCTCAAGGCCGGCGGAAACGAAGGCCGCCATCCCGAAACCGCAATTGAAGGTCCGCAGCATCTCCTCTTCCTCGAGGCCGCCGGCCGCCGCGAGCCACGAAAAGACGGGTGGCGGCCCGAAGGCGTCGAGATCGAGGGAGACAGCGAGGCTGGTGTCGAGCACGCGGGGCAGATTGTCAGGATAGCCGCCGCCGGTGATGTGGGCGAGCGCGTAGATGCCTCTCGTTCGCGCCAGCGCCTGGAGCAGCGGGCGCACATAAAGGCGGGTCGGCGTCAGCAACGCCGTGGCCAGAGAGCGCGACGAATCGAACGGCGCTGGAGCATTCCAGCCGAGGCCGGACCGCGCAACGACGCGCCGCACCAGCGAAAACCCGTTCGAGTGGATCCCCGAAGACGACAGGCCATAAACCAGGTCGCCTGCCTTTAACCCCGGCTGGGGCAGCAGCGTCCCACGCTCGGCGGCGCCGACGGCGAAGCCCGCGATGTCGAAATCGCCGGCGGCGTAAATGCCGGGCATCTCCGCCGTCTCTCCGCCGATCAAGGCGCAGCCGCACTGCGCGCACGCCTCGGCTACACCTCGCAGGACGGCCGCCACGACCTCCTCGTCGAGCTTGCCGGCCGCAAAATAGTCGAGGAAGAACAGAGGCTCGGCGCCCTGGACAACAATGTCGTTGACGCACATCGCGACGAGATCGATGCCGATCGTGTCGTAAATGCCGCTCTCGGCGGCAATCTTCAGCTTGGTGCCGACCCCGTCATTCGCCGCAACCAGGATCGGATCGACAAAGCCTGCCGCGCGAAGGTCGAACAGTCCTCCAAATCCGCCAAGCTCCGCGCTGGCTCCCGGGCGGCGCGTGGCGCGAGCCAGCGGACGTATCCGATCGACGATCCGGTTGCCGGTATCGATGTCGACTCCCGATTCGGCGTAAGTGAGGGGTTTACGGCTTTCGGACATCGAGGCTCCGGGGGCATTCGGGCGCGACCGGCGTAATTGCCCGCTGGGAAACGCGCAAGGGCTGCGGGTCGGACGTGGTTTCCCAACCCTGGGCAATTCGTGTTAGCCATTGGTCCGTTATCCGCGTGAGTGGCGACGTCCTGGGAGGGGATGCTTGGGCGGCAACTCCAGGGGCGTCACTTCATGGAGATCGGCCAGGTTTTCAAAAATTTACCCAATCTGGTCACATTGGCGCGACTGCTGATGACACCTTTGGCAGTAATGATGATTATTTCGCAGCGATTCCTTCCGGCGTTTCTAATTTTTATCCTTGCCGGCGTCTCGGACGCAATCGACGGCTTTATCGCAAAGAATTTCGATCTGCGCACCGAGCTTGGCGCCTACCTTGATCCTCTCGCCGACAAGGCGCTGCTGATCTCGATTTATGTTTCGCTCGCCATCTACGCCGGCTTGCCGGCCTGGATCGCCGTCACCGTCGTCTCGCGAGACGTCATGATTCTGTTCGCCGTTTTGGTCTCCTGGCTGCTCGATAAGCCGGTCGAGATTCGCCCTGTCTGGGTGTCGAAGCTCAATACGGTTGCCCAGATCGCGCTGGCCGGCTTCGCCCTTGGGGTTCGTGCGTATGAACTCGACCTTCAGCCGATGCAGACTTACTTGGAATGGGCAGTCGCTGGGACCACCCTGGCCTCCGGCGGCGTCTATATCGCCCAATGGCTGGATCACATGACCCGCTAGCGTCCAGTTCATGCTCCAGCGCCTCGCTGCCGTCACCGTTCTTGTCCCCAGCTACGACGAGGGACTGGATTTCTTTCGCGACGTCCTGGGCTTCGCAGTTCTCGAAGACACGCAGCTGAGCGCCGGCAAACGCTGGATTGTGGTCGCCGCATCGCGACATGCGGGGGCGGCGCTTGTACTTGCGGTTCCAAATGATGAGCGCCAGAGGGCTTGTCTCGGCGAGCAGACCGGGGGCCGGGTCGGCTTTTTCCTTCACACCGCGGACTTCTCTGGCGACTATGAAACGATGCGCTCGCGCGGCGTTAGATTCCTTGAATCGCCGCGCCGCGAGCCCTATGGGCTGGTTGCAGTTTTCGTCGATCCCTGGGGCGGCAAGTGGGACCTGCTACAGCCAGGTGACGGAGAAGGTCACATCCCGTGAGACTGCCCCCGTGAGCCTTGAGCGCCAAGTTCTTTTCTGGGCCGCCGCGGTCGCAGCCGTCTTATACGTCGTGTATTTGCTTGGGTCCACGATAACGCCATTCGCGGCTGGCATTGTGCTCGGCTACCTTCTCGACCCGGTCGTGCTCAAGCTCCAGAGTTTGGGTCTCAACCGCCTCGGCGCCTCGCTGCTCATTCTGATCGCATTCGCCTTGGGTGTCGTGATTGTCCTCATTCTCGTCGCGCCGATTTTGAGCGATCAATTCATAGCTTTTTCCCAGCGCCTACCGGACTACGCTACGCGCCTCCAGACGCTCGCCGTGGAGGAGGGCAACGCCCTCATTGCCAAATACGGCGGCGGCTGGCTGCACGCTTTGGGTCTCAGCCAGCAGCTGTCGAGCGCACAAATTCATAGCTCTATTAGCGATTTTGTCGCCCAGGGCGCGCAGTGGCTTCTCAACGCCCTCAAGTCGCTTGTGTCGGGCGGCGCGGCGGTATTCAGTTTCCTGTCGCTCTTGATCGTCACGCCTGTCGTCGCCTTTTATATTCTGATCGATTGGCACCGCTTGATTTCAGAAATCGACAGCTGGCTCCCGCTCGACTATCGCGACAGTCTGCGAAAAATCGCCCGAGAGATAAATCACGCTTTGGCAGGCTTCATCAGGGGCCAGTCGATCGTCTGCCTCTTCCTGGGCCTTTGGTATGGCGTCGGATTGACGCTGATCGGTCTCGATTTTGGCTTCCTGATCGGCGTGTTGGGTGGCTTCCTGAGCTTCGTGCCGTATGTGGGATCGCTGACCGCACTCGTCCTTTCGCTTGGGGTCGCGCTTGTTCAGGGCTGGCCAAGTCTCAGGCTTCTATTCCTGGCGCTCGCCGTTGTCGGGGTCGGCCAATTTCTCGAGGGATATGTGCTGTCGCCGAAGCTTGTCGGCGAATTGGTCGGACTTCACCCGGTCTGGATCATGTTCGCTTTGCTGGCTTTCGGACAATTGTTTGGATTTCTCGGGCTCCTGATCGCTGTTCCGACGGCCGCGGCGATCGGCGTTGTCGCCCGTCATCTCATCGCGCTCTACCTGACGAGCCGGCTCTATCGAGGCCGCTCGGAGCCGGGGAGCCCATGATTTCTCGGCCTCGCCAATTGACGTTTCACTGGCCCCACTCGCCAAGCTTCGCGCGTGAAGATTTTCTGCTTGCGGCGTCCAACCGCGAGGCCTTGAATGCCATTGGGCTTTGGCCGAACTGGGCCGGTCGAATGTTGACCCTCGTGGGGCCAGAAGGCGCGGGAAAAAGCCATCTTGGAGCAATATGGGCCGGCCTCTCTGGCGCCATCACGCTCCGCGGAGAGGCGTTGAACGAGGAAAGCGTCCGGGCGTGCGAACGCGCGCACGCAGTGCTATTCGAAGACGCAGACCGCGCTGCAGAGTCGGAAGCGCTGTTCTTTCACCTCATGAATACGGCTCTCCAAAACGACGTGTGGCTGCTGCTGACCTGCCGCGCAGCGCCGGACGCCTGGGGACTCAACACTCCTGACCTGTTGTCGCGACTCCGATTGGCTCCGGTGGTGCGCCTGGCCGCGCCGGATATTGAATTGACTGAGGCGGTTCTGTTCAAGTTGTTCAGCGATCGTCAGCTTCAGGTCGAGCCCTATGTGGTCGCCTACATTGCTCTGAGGATCGAACGTTCGCTTGGAGCTGCGCGCGAGATTGTTGCCGCGCTAGACAACGAAGCGTTGACGCTTGGTCGGCGAGTGACCCGCACCATGGCGAGCGAAGCTTTGCGTGAGATGGCCTCGAAGAGCCAACCGCCTTAGCCGGGCCACAAATATAAGTTAGATGCTTCAACAATAAGTGCCGGCTGCGCGGGAGATGCGTGAATCGTCGGCGAAGAATTCAGGCGTCATCGCGGAGGAGACGATGCGGAAGTCCCTCATTCTTCCTCTCATCGCAATTGGCGGCGGAGCGAGCTACGCCGCGGGAGTGACGGCGCTGGCGACGGGTCCTAGCATGGACGATCCGTCCACTTGGCGGTGGCAGGTGACTTCAATCTTGGCCCATCAGACCGATTCCACATCGCACCGGCTTGAAACCGTGGGTGTTCTGGACGCCGACGCGTTCAACCAGCGTTATGAGCGCTACACGCCGCTAGGTTTGCCGCAGACGCGGGGCGATTCGCGCTAGGTCCGGCGATTTTGAGCATTCGGTGAACCGCCCGCAGAAGCTCTCTGCGGAGTTCAGAAAAAACTGCTGCCCGACTTCGCCCGGTTTCGTTGGGTGACGGGACCGGAAAGGAGACGGGGATTTTATTTTTCACCACAACTCGTTCAAAAAGTCGCAATTAGGCTTTGCTTTTTGTGCTGCTAGCCGAGCCTAACTCCGCGCGTGGACCGCTTCCGCAGGCTTTGAAGCGACGGTTCGTCACATGGATTTATAAGTTCCCAGTTCTCACCGGGGATCGAAGGCGCCGATATTTTGCGCGCGGGTCCACATGTGCTCAAAATCGGCCTCGAACGCATCGACGATCGCTTGATCGGTAATCAGGACGAGATCGTTGTCCTGACTGGCGAGCCCGGAATGAGAGAAGTTGCCAGAACCCGTACGCAATATCCCACCGTCGACGACGTACGCTTTTAAATGCATCAGAACACCCTCTCCCTTAACGCGCGCGACGACATTCGGGTGGGCCAGCAGCGCTTCAACGAGACCGCCTCGAATGGCTCCGTGCTCGGCGAATTCGGACTTGTCGAGATAGAGGCGAATGACCACGTCGCGTTCTGCGGCGTCGGTCAGCGCCTCGATGATGGGCGGATCGGAGAGGACATAGGCCGCCATATCGATAGAAAGTTCGGCGCGGCTAATTTCCTGAACGTCGACGCTTTCAAGATTTTCTCGGGGAGCATAGTGGATCTCGATCTGGGTTCCACTCTGGCCCCATGATGTCAGCGGCAAAATCAGCCCCGCACCGATTGCGACATAGAAGCGAATCGCCATTGACCGTCCTGAGATTCCTCTACAACTTATAGTTGCATAAGAGTCAAGAGCAAGGGACGCGAGGATATTGCCAGTGGCGGGCGCTTTATCGGATGATGCGGTACGTGGAGAGCCGATGAACGCGGTCACCGAAGTCACCAGACATCCCTCAGTCTGCCCGCACGACTGCCCTTCCGTATGCGCGCTCGACGTCGAGGTGATTGGGGGAAAGCGCATTGGCCGCATCCGTGGCGCGCGCGATCAGACATATACGTCGGGTGTAATCTGCGCCAAAGTCGCCCGTTATTGGGAGCGGATTCATCATCCGGATCGGCTTACCGAGCCCTTGCGCCGTATCGGCCCCAAGGGAAGCAGTCAATTTGCGCCGATCAGTTGGAATGAGGCGCTTGACCGCGTTGCTGAGAATTTCCTGGCGGTCGAGCGCGAGATTGGGCCCGAAGGCGTGTGGCCGTACTTCTACGCCGGTACCATGGGCCTCGTGATGCGCGACGGAATTGAACGCCTCACGCACGCGAAACGCTATTCCCGCTTCCACGGGACCATTTGCGTTGGGATCGCCTGGCCGGGATATGTCGCTGGGACGGGCCGGCTGATGGGTGCCGATCCGCGGGAGATGGGGAAGTCGGACTGCGTCGTCATCTGGGGCACCAACGCTGTCGCCACGCAAGTCAACGTCATGACCCACGCGATTCGCGCGCGCAAGGAACGCGGCGCCAAGATTGTCGCAATCGACATTTATGAAACGGAAACGATGCGCCAGGCCGATCTCGCATTGTGCATCCGGCCAGGGACCGACGGCGCATTGGCCTGCGCAGTGATGCACGTCTTGTTTCGCGACCGTGCTGCGGATTGGGACTACCTCGAGCGATATACCGACGCGCCACACGAACTCGAGGCGCACGTACGGAGCCGCGGACCCGACTGGGCGAGCGCCATCGCCGGCGTCAGCGCCGCCAAAATTGAGGAATTCGCCGCGCTGGTCGGGGGGACGAAACGAACCTTCTTTCGCCTGGGCTATGGCTTTTCGCGTCAGCGCAATGGCGCGGCGAACATGCACGCGGCCCTTTGCATTCCCGCCGTCACCGGGGCTTGGGCGCACGAGGGCGGCGGGGCATTCCACAGCGGTAGCGGTGTCTACAAGCTTCGAAAGACGATGATTGAGGGTTTGGACGTCCGCAATTCGAGCGTTCGTTGTCTGGACCAGTCGCGCGTCGGATCGATACTTACTGGCGACGCCGAGGCGCTGAAAGGGGGCGCGCCGGTGCGAGCCATGTTGATTCAAAACACCAACCCGCTGGCGGTGGCTCCGCGCCAAGAGAAGGTCCGGCGCGGATTTTCGCGCGCCGACCTATTTACATGCGTTCACGAGCAATTCATGACCGACACCGCGCGCTATGCCGATATCGTCCTGCCGGCGACCATGTTCCTCGAACATGAGGACCTTTATACCGCCGGTGGTCACCAGCACTTGCAGTTCGCGCCGAAGGTGGTCGAACCACCGGAGGGCTGCCGCTCGAATTCATGAAGTGATCGCCGGTCTCGCTGAGCGGGTCGGCGCCTCTCATCCGGCATTTTCGATGTCGCCGCGGGAGATCATTGATTGGACCCTGCGTGAATCCGGCTATGGCGATCTCGCGACGCTCGAATCGGAGCGCTGGCTCGACCTGCAGCCGCCTTTCGAGGAGGCGCACTTCCTAAACGGCTTTGGCCATTCGGATGGAAAGTTTCGGTTCAAGGCGGATTGGATGGACGCTCCGGTCCCCAATGACGGGATGCGCGGCCGCTGGCGCGAAATGCCGAGTCTGCCAGACCACTGGCCGATAAACGAGGATACAGACGAGGATCGCCCCTTCAAACTCGCGACTTCGCCCGCCCGAAATTTTCTGAATTCGAGCTTCACCGAGACCCAAAGCTCGCGTTCACGCGAACGGCGACCAGAAGTGCTCATGAATCCGTCCGATGCGTCTCGGCTCGGGCTCGCGCAAGGCGATCTCGTGGAACTCGGCAATGAGCGCGGAAGAACGCGATTGCATGTGCGGATTTTCGAAGGAGTGAACCCAGGAATCCTGGTCAGCGAAGGTGTTTGGCCGCCCTCAGCTTTCATCGACGGGTGGGGAATCAACGCTCTCGTCGGCGACGACAGCGTGGCTCCGCATGGCGGCGTTGCCTTTCATGACGTCAGCGTATGGGCGCGCCGAGCGTGAACGGCTGCGCGCTACCGGACTTTCTTTGCCGGGATTGGCGCGATATACGAAGTTCCAATTGTTGACGAGCACGCCCCTTCCCCGCGCGAGCGAAACGAAATGAAGAAGCCGTCCGGCGCGCCATCCGACGGGTCAGCGCTAAGCCTTGTTGACGCGGTCGCCATCGACCGGCTCGCGAAGATCGTGGAGCAATACGATCTCAACGAGGTCGAAATCAGCCAGGGAGACCTGCGGGTTCGGCTAGCGCGCCAGCGATCGCCATCGGCTCACGCGACCACGGCGGCCCTTGAAGCGGCGCCTGCTATCCGCGCTCCTCACCAGGGGCCCGCCGCTCCGCCGGTTGCGCAGCCGTCAACGGTGGATCTCGCCGACGCAGTGAAATCGCCGATGGTCGGCACCGCCTATTTGCGGCCGAGCCCCGAGGCCAAACCGTTCGTGGAGATTGGATCTGGGGTGAAGATCGGAGACAAGCTCCTGCTCATTGAAGCGATGAAGACCTTCAATGATATTGTCGCCCCGCGGGCGGGCAAAGTCGTCAGCATTCTGGTCGTTGACGGCGCGCCGGTCGAGTACGACCAGCCGTTGATGATCATCGAATGACCGCGAGGCGGGGTCACGCGGGGCGCGTTACAGGCGAACGGGGAACTCGCCTCGATGTTCGATAAGATCCTGATCGCCAATCGGGGCGAGATCGCCCTACGAGTGATGCGCGCCGCCAAAGAACTCGGCATCGCCACCGTCGCAGTGTATTCGACCGCGGACAGAGACGCGATGCACGTCAAGCTCGCCGATGAGAGCGTATGCATTGGTCCGCCACCCGCGCGCGACAGCTATCTCAATATCCCCGCCATTGTCGCTGCGTGCGAGATCACCGGCGCCGACGCTGTTCATCCCGGCTATGGTTTTCTGGCCGAAAACGCTCGTTTCGCTGAGAATTCTTGAAGAGCACGAAATCACATTCATCGGTCCGAAGCCGGAACACATTCGGACGATGGGTGACAAGATCGAGGCTAAGCGCACCGCAGCGCGTCTCGGAATCCCATGTGTTCCGGGTTCCAATGGCGACGTCCGGGAGGAAAGCGATACGCGTCAGATCGCAGCTGATATCGGCTACCCGGTCATCGTCAAGGCTGCGGCCGGCGGGGGCGGCCGCGGAATGAAAGTCGCGCGTAGCCCTGATGAGCTAGCCGACGCGATCGCTTCCGCCAGGATCGAGGCCAAGACCGCCTTCGGCGACGACGCCGTCTATCTCGAGAAATATCTCGCCAGGCCGCGCCACATCGAGGTCCAGGTGCTCGGCGACACCCAGGGTCATGCGATTCACCTCGGTGAGCGCGACTGCTCCCTTCAGCGCCGCCATCAGAAAGTGTGGGAGGAAGGTCCATCCCCAGCTTTGAACCCTGAGCAGCGCGACACAGTCGGAGGAATCGTGGCCAAGGCCATGGCCGAACTGGGCTACGTCGGCGCTGGCACAGTTGAGTTTCTTTATGAGGACGGGAAGTTCTTCTTCATCGAAATGAATACGCGGGTGCAGGTCGAGCATCCGGTCACGGAAATGATCACCGGGATCGACATTATCAATGAGCAGATCAAAATTGCAGCGGGTTCCCCCCTCTCCTTTACGCAAGACGACGTTCGATTCCTTGGGGCCGCGATCGAATGCAGGATCAACGCCGAGAATCCAACCACGTTTCGTCCCTCTCCGGGTCGAATCTCTTACTTTCATCCCCCTGGTGGTCTCGGCATTCGAGTCAATTCGGCGGCGTATCAAGGTTATGTGATCCCGCCCTACTACAATTCACTAGTGGGCAAGCTCATCGTGCATGGACGAACCCGAACTGAGGCTCTCATGCGACTGCGACGCGCCCTGGACGAATTCATCGTCGACGGGATCGAGACCACTCTGCCTCTTTTTCGCGCCCTCGTTCGAAACTCGGCCGTGCAAAACGGGCAGTACAATATCCATTGGCTCGAGGACTTCTTGAAGACCGAGGTCGAGGCTCCCGGGGGCCTGACTCAAGCCGAACGGGTCGGCGCCGCGCCATAGTTAGGCGATAGCTCCCGATAACTACCGCGGCTTTCGACCTGCGAGCCCGCGTTTCGCTGGCGCAGCAGAAGCCCTTTTTAAATCCAGACGCAGAAAACCAAGCCTGTCGAAGGGAACACAAGAAAAAACAAGGAAATCCGAATCCCCGCGGTAGGAATTCCAAAAGCAGTCTCCGGCCCTCCAGCCTAGATTTTTCAAGGGCTTAAGCTAGGAATATCGCGCGTCTCCTCGGGCCCTCCGCACGGCTGTCAAAAAGGCGCGAGTGGCGGCCCTTAGTCGGAGGACTTCCCGGGTTTAACGATATCGCGGAGCATGACTTTCTGATTTTCACAGCAGAATACCTCGGAATTCGGAAAGCTTCCCGGCGGGCAACGTATCGCAGGCGCGCCGCCGTTAAACAAAGCCCTGTCGCAGCGCTTGGCGGGGCGCG